>NZ_QEST01000277.1 GCF_003311645.1 Streptomyces sp. PT12
GGGTGGGCGTCCCGTGGAGCTGCCGACCTACCCGTTCCAACGCGACCGCTACTGGCTGGAGCCGGACACCGAGACGGCCGTCGGCGAGAGCCGGGTGCCGGACGCGGACGAGGCCAGGTTCTGGGACGCGGTGGAGAAGGGCGACGCGGCCGAACTCGCCGGCACCCTGGGCGAGTCGGGCGACGACCTCGCTCAGCGGCCGCTGGCCTCGGTGCTGCCGATGCTCTCCTCCTGGCGCCGCCAAAACCGCGAACGCTCCACCGTCGACGCCTGGCGGTACCGCGTCCAATGGCGCCCGCTCGCCGGAGGGTTGACCGGCTCGCTCACCGGCACCTGGTGGGTCGTCGCCCCCAAGGGGCTGGCCGAGGAGGCGGTGCACCAGTGCGTCGAGGCGCTGCGCGCGGAAGGCGCGGCGACCGTGCTGCCCATCCCCGTGGAGGGCGCGGACATCGGCGGCGTGATCGAGCAGATCCACGCGGTCGAGGGCGAGACCGGCGGCGTCGTCTCGCTGCTCGCCATCGACGAGGCCCCGTACGAGGCGCATCCCGTGCTGCCGCGCGGCTGGGTCGCCACCCGCGCGCTGGCCCTGGCCCTGGCCGAAGCCGACTTCGGCGGGCGCCTCTGGTGCCTGACCGACGGCGCGGTGACCGTCGGCCCCGACGAACGGCGGGACGGAGTGTCGCAGTCCATGATCTGGGGCATCGGCCGCGTGGTGGGCCTGGAGTACCCGCGCCTCTGGGGCGGTCTGCTGGACCTCCCGCTGGACAGCGCGGACGACGCGATCTGGGCCCAGGCGGCGCGCACCATCGCCGCACAGGACGAGGATCAGGTCGCGCTCAGGCCCGACGGGATCTGGGTGCGCCGCGTGGTGCGCCCCGCCGCCCGGCCCTGGGGCGAGGGCGAGGGCTGGCGACCCACCGGCACCGTGCTGATCACCGGCGGCACCGGCGGGCTCGGCGGCCGCGTCGCCCGCTGGGCGGCACAGCACGGCGCCGAGCGCCTGGTGCTGACCAGCCGACGTGGGCCCGAAGCCCCGGGTGCCGCCGAACTCCACGATCAGCTCACGGAGTTGGGCGCTCAGGTGACCATCGCCGCCTGCGATGTCGCCGACCGTTCGGCGCTGGGGGCCCTGGTCGCCGACGTCGAGCGGGAAGGCCCGCCGATCCGGGTGGTAGTGCACACCGCAGGGCTGGCGCAGGTCGGCCTCCTCACCGAGTCGGACCTGACCGAATGCGCCGATGTGATGCGCGGCAAGGTCGCCGGCGCGGCCAACCTGGATGCCGTCCTGGGCGACCGCGAGCTGGACGCGTTTGTCCTGTTCTCCTCCATCGCCGGGGTCTGGGGCAGCGGCCGGCAGGGCATCTACGCCGCCGCCAACGCCTATCTGGACGAGTTGGCCGAACAGCGCCGCGCCAGGGGCCTGACCGCCACCGCCGTGGCCTTCGGCCCCTGGGCCGAGGCCGGGATGGCCGTCGACGGAGAGGCCGAGGACCTGCTGGCACGGCACGGCCTGCGCTCAATGGACCCGACCAACGCCGTCGCCGCGCTGGTGCGCGCCGTCGAGCTGGACGAAACCCAGGTCGCCGTCGCCGATGTGGACTGGGAACGGTTCGCCACCGGCTTCACCTCCCAGCGGGCCAGCGCGCTGCTCAGCGAACTCGCCGAGATGCGGGCGCTCGCCGAACGCGCCGAGGCCGGCAACGGCGCAAGCGAAATCACCTCCCAGGCCCAGCAGTTGGGCGAACGTCTGGCCAAGGCGACGGAGCCGGAACGCCGCCGGATCGTGCTGGACCTGGTGCGGGAACACGCCGCGCTGGTGCTCGGCTACGGCAGCGGAAAGAGCCTGGACGCCGAACGCCCCTTCCAGGAGGCCGGGTTCGACTCGCTGACCGCCGTCGAACTACGCAACCGCATCAACGAGGCCACCGGCGTCCAGCTGTCCACCACGGCGATCTTCGACCATCCCAACGCCACCGCGCTGGCCGAGCATGTGCTCAGCGAGATCGTCGGCGCTGACACCGGCGGCGCCGCCCATGTCCTCGGCGAACTGGACCGGTTGGAGAAGTCCCTGGTCTCGCTGAGCGAGGAGGACAACGCCCAACAGGAGATAGCCGCCCGGCTGCGCGTTCTGCTGGCCCGGCTGGACGGACCCGCCGGCTCCGGAGAGGACGAGGCCATCGCCGACACCGTGGAGTCCGCCACGGACGACGAACTCTTCGACCTTCTCGACGATCAACTCGAAACCCCGTGACGAGGCTCTGGACAAGGTGACGAAAGATGAGTAACGAAGAGAAGCTTCGTAGTTACCTCAAGCGGGCGACGACGGATCTCCACAAGGCGCGCAAGCGGATATCCGATATCGAGGAGCAACTGCGGGAGCCCGTCGCCATCGTCGGCATGGCCTGCCGCTACCCGGGCGGGGTGCGGTCCCCCGAGGACCTGTGGCGGCTGCTCGCCGAAGGCGGCGACGCCATCGCCCCGTTCCCCACCGACCGGGGCTGGAACGTCGACGCGGTCTACGATCCGGATCCGGACGCCTCGGGGAAGAGCTATGTCCGCGAGGGCGGATTCCTCGACCAGGTCGCGCACTTCGACGCCCCGTTCTTCGGGATCTCGCCGCGCGAGGCGCTGGCCATGGACCCGCAGCAGCGGCTGCTGCTGGAGACCGCCTGGGAAGCCGTCGAACGCGCCGGCATCGACACCTCGACGCTGCGCGGCACCGACACCGGGGTCTTTGTCGGCGCCGGCTTCTCCGGCTACGGCCGGGCGGAGGGCCAGGACGCCGAGGCCATCGAGGGCTATGCCCTGACCGGCCAGGCCACCAGCGTCCTCTCCGGTCGGATCTCCTACACCCTCGGCCTCGAAGGCCCGGCCGTCACCGTCGACACCGCCTGCTCCTCCTCGCTGGTCGCGCTTCACCAGGCCGTCACCGCGCTCCGCGCCGAGGAGTGCTCGCTGGCCATCGCCGGCGGCGTCAATGTGCTGCCAAGCCCCGAGGTCTTTGTCGAGTTCAGCCGGCAGCGAGGGCTCGCCCCCGACGGCCGCTGCAAGGCGTTCGCGGCCGGTGCCGACGGGACCGGCTGGGCCGAGGGCGTCGGCCTGCTGCTGGTCGAACGGCTGTCCGACGCGCGCCGCAACGGGCGCCGGGTGCTGGCCGTGATCCGGGGCTCCGCCGTCAACCAGGACGGCGCGTCCAACGGCCTGACCGCGCCCAACGGTCCCTCCCAACAGCGGGTGATCCGGCAGGCGTTGGCCAACGCCAGGCTGTCGCCCCAGCTGATCGACGCGGTGGAGGCCCATGGCACCGGCACCTCGCTGGGCGACCCGATCGAGGCCCAGGCGCTCCTCAACACCTACGGCCAGGCCAAGGAGGACGACCAGCCGCTCTGGCTCGGCTCGGTGAAGTCCAATATCGGGCACACGGCGGCCGCCGCCGGCGTCGCTGGCGTGATCAAGATGGTGATGGGCATGCGCCATGGCACCCTGCCCGCCACCCTCCATGTCGACGCGCCCTCCCCGCATGTCAACTGGGACTCGGGCGCGGTGCGGCTGCTCGCCGAGGCCCAGCCCTGGCCGGAGACCGGCGAACCGCGCCGCGCCGGCGTCTCCGCGTTTGGCGTCAGCGGCACCAACGCGCACCTGATCCTGGAGCAGGCCCCCGAGACCGAGGCCGCCGAGGAGACCGCGACCGACGAAACCGGCGGGCCGACCGTCTGGCCGGTCTCGGCCGCCGACCCGGAGGCGCTGCGTCAACTGGCCGACCGGCTGGCCACCTTCGCCACCGAACACCCCGAGACATCGACCACGGACATCGGCCGCTCGCTGGTCACCGCGCGCGCCGCTCTCGACCACCGCGCGGTGGTGGTGGGGGAGGGCCGCGAGGCGCTGCTCGGCGGACTCCGGGCGCTGGGACGCGGCGAGGACGACCCCCGGGTGGTGCGCGGCGAGATCGGCGAGGGCACCGAACGGGTGGTCCTGGTCTTCCCTGGTCAGGGTTCGCAGTGGGTGGGGATGGGTCTTGAGCTGGCCGGGGCGT
>NZ_QEST01000291.1 GCF_003311645.1 Streptomyces sp. PT12
CGGGGCGGCCCTGGCCATAGGTGGCAAGCAGCGCCTGCGCCTCGATCGGGTCGCCCAGCGTGGTGCCCGTGCCATGCGCCTCGACGACGTCGACATCGGACGCCGACAGGCCCGCGTTCGCCAACGCCTGCCTGATCACCCGGCGTTGGGCCGGGCCGTTGGGCGCGGTGAGGCCATTGCTCGCGCCGTCCTGGTTGGTGGCGGTGCCCCGCACCACGGCGAGCACGGGGTGGCCGTTGCGGCGCGCCTCCGACAGGCGCTCGACCAGCAGCACGCCGACGCCCTCGCCCCAGCCCGTGCCGTCGGCGGTCGAGGCGAACGCCTTGCAGCGGCCGTCAAGGGCCAGGCCGCGCTGGCGACTGAACTCCAGAAAGGTGACAGGGGTTGACATCACGGTCACCCCACCGGCGAGTGCCAGGGAGCACTCGCCGCCGCGCAGCGCCTTGATCGCCAGGTCGAGGGCGACAAGGGAGGACGAGCACGCGGTGTCCACCGTGACCGCGGGGCCTTCGAGGCCCAGGGTGTAGGCCACGCGGCCCGAGACCAGCGCGCCGGTCATGCTGCTGTTGGGGTAGTCGTGGTAGACGAGCCCGGCGAACATGCCCGTGGCGCTGCCGCTCAGCGACGACGGGTCGATCCCGGCCCGCTCGATCGCCTCCCACGAGGTTTCCAGCAGGAGCCGCTGCTGGGGGTCCATGAGCGTCGCCTCGTTGGGGCTGATGCCGAAGAACTCGGGGTCGAAGTCACCGGCGTTGGCAAGGAAGCTGCCGCTGCGGACATAGGTGGTGTTCTCCCGCGTCCCGTCCGGGTCGTACACCCCGTCCAGGTCCCAGCCGCGGTCGGTGGGGAACTCGCCCACGGTGTCCACGCCTTCGGCGACCAGGTCCCACAGCTCCTCGGGCGAGGCCACGCCACCGGGGAAGCGGCACGCCATTCCCACGATCGCGATCGGCTCCCGATCCCGGTCCTCCGCCTCGCGCAGCCGACGCCGGGTCTGCTGCAACTCTGCGGTGGCGCGCCGAAGATACTCGCGCAGCCGGTCGTCGTTCGCGTCCTTCGACATCGACATCAACCCATCCGTGAAAGTCCACGATCAGTGGCGGGGTCCCGTCAGGACAGGCCCAGTTCCTTGTCAAGCACCTCGAACAGCTCATCGTCGGATGCGGCCACCAGGCCGGTGGCCTGCGTCGCGTCCGCCGCCCCGCTCCTGGCGTCCCTGGCCCGCAGCAGCGCCACCTCGAGCCGGGCCGTGACCTTGGCGTGGGCGTCGTCGTCGCTCGGCGCGAGGTCCGCCAACGCCGCCTCGATGCGGTCGAGTTCGGCCAGCAGCGGCGCGGCGGGGTCCGCCTCGGCGGGCCGCAGCCCGCCGTGCACGAGATCGGCGATGGCGAGGGGGGTCGGGTGGTCGAAGACCAGGGTCGGGGGCAGCGAGAGTCCGGTCTCGGCGTTGAGCGCGTTGCGCAGCTCGACGGCGCCGAGCGAGGTGAGCCCGAGCTCGTTGACCGCGCGGTCGGGCGGCACCGCGTCGATGCCCTCGTGTCCCAGCACCCGCGCGACATGGCCGCGGACCAACTCGACCAGGAATCGCTGGCGTTCGGCCTCGGTCAGCTCGCTGAGCCGCCGTTCGAGCGATGCCGGGCCGGTGGACGCGCGCCGGGTCGTGACGCGCACGAGGCCGCCGAACTTGGCGGCGAGCGTGCCCGTTTCGGCCTGGGCGCGCATGACCGCGAGCTCGAACCTGACCGGGAGCGTCACCGGCGGCCGCCCCGGCAGGGTCGCGGCGTCGAGGAGGGCAAGGCCCTCGTCCGGGGCGAGCGGCGGCATGCCCGTGCGGGACAGGCGGCGCAGCTCGGCGTCGTCGAGGCGGTCGGCCATGCCGCCGACCTCGGTCCATGGGCCCCAGCCGAGGGAGAGGCCGGGCAGGCCCTGGGCGGCGCGATGCCGGGCGAGGGCGTCCAACCAGGCGTTCGCGGCCGCGTAGTTGCCCTGGCCCGCGCCGCCGAGCGTGCCTGCGACGGACGAGAAGATGACAAACGCCGACAGGTCGTGGTCGCGGGTCAGCTCGTGCAGGTGCCAGGCGGCGTCCACCTTGGGTCGCATGACCGCGTCGAGGCGTTCGGGGGTCAACGCGCCGATCAGCACGTCGTCCACGACACCGGCCGAGTGCACGACGCCCGCGAGGCGGCGCTCGGCCAGCAGTGCGGCCAGGGCGTCGCGGTCGGCGACATCGCATGCGGCGATCTCGACCCTGGCGCCCAACTCCGTCAGCTCATCCGCCAGTTCGGCGGCGCCGGGGGCCGCGCTGCCTCGGCGGCTGGTCAACAGCAGGTCGCGCATGCCGTGTTGGGTGACCAGGTGGCGGGCGGTCAGGGCGCCGAGGCCGCTCGTCCCACCGGTGATCAGGACCGTGCCTTCGGCGTTCCACGACGGGGCGTGCGCCGCCGTCGCGGGGACGCGGGCCAGCCTTGGCACCCTGATCCGGCCTTCGCGCACGGCAATCTCGGGCTCGTCGAGGCGCAGCGCCTCCTCGGGCAGCTCGGCGTCGGCGTCGAGGTCGACCAGGACAAAACGGCCCGGGTGCTCCTCCTCGGCCGAGCGCACCAGGCCCCACGCCGCGGCGTGGGCGAGGTCGGCGCCGTCCGTCGCGCCGCGCGTGACGACCACGAGCCGAGAGTCCGCGGCGCGCTCGTCGGCCAGCCAGTCCTGGATGACGGTGAGCAGCCCGCGGGTGAGGGCGCGGAAGCCGTCGGGTGCGGCGCCGTCGAGCGGGGGGCACTCGTGGACGACGTGCGGGGCGGGCTCCGCGCCGGTGGGCGCGGGGGCGGGGACCCACTCGATGTGGAAGAGGGATTCGCGGCCTCCTGTGTGGGCGCGCACCTCTTCGGCGGTCAGGGGGCGCGTCTCGACGGACTCGGCCGAGAGGGCAGGGCGGCCGTCGCCGTCGAGGCGCACCGAGGCGCCGCGCCACGCGTGGGCGAGCGCGGGCTCGCCTTCGGCGGGCAGCCCGGCGGCCTCGGCCGCCGTGGCGAGCAGGGCGGCGTAGGTCTCGTCGTCGCGGGGGAAGGACGGCTCGGCGGCCTCGGAGGGCTCGGCGGTGAGCGCGCCCTCGGCGTGCTTGAGCCAGGGCTCCTCGTCGTGACGGCGCGCGTGCACGGTCAGGGTCCCGTCCTGGGCGACCATCACGCGCAGCGTGCTGACGTCGTCGGCGTCGGCGAGGACCAGCGGCGTGTGGAGGTCAAGCCGCTCGACCCGGCCGCGGCCCGTCCGCTCGGCGGCGAACAGGGCGAGCTCGGCCAACGCCTCCCCCGGCACCACCAGCGCGCCAAAGGCGTCGTGGTCGGCGAGCCAGGGCTGGGAGTCGAGGGAGAGCCGCCCGGTGAACACCACGCCCCCGGTATCGGGGAGCTCCACCATCGCGGTCAGCAGCGGGTGCTCGACCGCGTCCAACCCCGCGGCGGCCTTGGGCTGCTCACTCACCCAGTAACGCTGACGCTGGAAGGGGTAGGTGGGCAGATCGACACGACGCGCACCGCGCCCGGCGAACACCGCCGCCCAGTCCACAGGCACACCCGCCGCGAAAAGCCTCCCCACACCGGTGAACACGCCCTCCACCTCAGGGCGCTCACGACGCAACGTCGCCGCCATGACGCCATCGACGCTCTGCTGAGCCATAGCGGTGAGAACCCCATCAGGCCCGACCTCCAGAAAACGGGTCACACCCTCATCCGCCAACCGACGCACATCATCGGCGAATCGGACCGCATCACGCACATGCCGCACCCAATAGCCAGCCGAAGCCACCTCCTTGGGAAAACGAACCCTCGGCTCGCGATACACCACCGACTCCGCCACCTTGCGAAAGTCCTCCACCATCGGATCCATCAACGGCGAATGAAACGCATGGGACACCCTCAACCGGGTCTGCTTACGATCAGAGAAGCGTGCGGCCACCGCGTCCACCGCCTCCTCGGCACCCGAAACCACCACGG
>NZ_QEST01000185.1 GCF_003311645.1 Streptomyces sp. PT12
CAGCGACATCGGCCTGTGTGTAGCCCAGGCGGAGCCGCGCGTCTCGCATGCGCCTCCCGATCTCCTGCGCCTCGGTCATCGCGGCATCCCGGCGTCGGCGGCGGTGTGCGGGGCCAGCACTTGGTGCATGATGTTCTCCGTGTTCGTCCTGCGTGTGGCATTCAGGACGGTACCCCCGCCCCGATGAGCGGGAACAGCGAACGGCCCCTCCATCACCACTGAACGGCCAGTGGCGCACGCTCGGCCTCATGGAACGCGTCGCCAGCCTGCGCCTCGACTTGACCCGTCGAGACCTCCCGGACGCCTCGGCCGCGCGCCAGCTCGGCGAGGAGGTGGAGGAGTTCGTAGCGCTGTCGCCGGTGCCGCCGAGGCATCCCCTCAACTCGGCGGCGCGCCCCGCTCTGGGGGCCTGATCAGCGGCCGAGTGCGGCCAGAATCGCCGCCTCCTTCTCGGGGGCGATGCCGTGCTCGGCCCACCGGGGGTGGTCGACCGGCATGCCACCGGTGTGCAGCCACGCCCAGGTGTCGGCCACGGTCTGGCCGAGCGGGCGGCAGCGCAGCCCGACGGCGTGCGCGCCCGTGGAGTCCACCGCCCAAGCCCCGGCCGCGGTGCGCCAGAGCGGCAGCTCGGTCCATTGCCGAACGCCGTGCTGATCGAGCACGGCATCCGGTACCCATTCCAGGCGGCCACGGCCACCGGTCTCGTCCACGCAGGCGTTCAGCAGATCGCCCATGGTCTCGCGCCCGAGCGGGGCTGTGATGTTGTAGGCGCCGCCGATCCGCGCGGCCGCCTGGTCGAGCGCGAACGCCGCGACATCGCGCACGTCAACAGGCTGAATCGTCCGCTCCGGCCGCCCCGGCGCCAGGATGGTGCCGCCGCGACGTGCACGCAGCAGCCACCAGGGCAGCCGCCCGACGTACTCGCCCGGCCCCAGGATCACGCCCGGCCGGAGAACCACCGTCCGCACCGTGCCGAACGTCTCGGCAACCGCTCGCTCGGAACCGGCCTTCTGGGTGCCGTAGTAGGCCGCAGGAGAACCGTCCCGGCCGTACTCCTCGCCAGCGTCCGGTGGGGCGTCGAGCAACGGCGACGATTCCGTCAACGGCTCGTCCGGCCAGCCGCGGTACGCGTTCACGGTGCTCACGTACACGTACCGTCGTGCGACTGGCTCCAAGGCCCGTGCCGCTGCCAGCACATGACGCGGCGCCAAGTCCGCCGAACTCGTGTCGATCACGGCGTCCCACCTGCCGCTGTCGGCCAGGCGCGCCAGGTCTTCCGGGACCGTCCGGTCCCCGCGGATGGTCTCGGCGCCAGCTGGCGCCGAGCCGGACCGGCCGCGGCTGAACGTCGTCACTGACCACGCGCGCGCGAGCGCCTGCTCCGCTACCGCCCGGCCGAGGAACCAGGTACCACCCACCACCAGAATCCGCATGCCGCGATCCTGCCAGTGCTGGCATCGCCCGGGAACCACAGACGGTGTACGCCTACCACGGCCCGGGGTGCTCCTGGTCGGTGAGCCAGGCCAGCGCATCGTCGAGCACGGCCTGGTCCACGTCGGCAACGAGGGCGCGGGCGATCTCGGCCGCTGAACGGCCGCCGTCACGCATTGGTCCGAGCGACGTCGCTCGGACCAATGCGGGGGCCACCCCCGCGCCTACGGGGAGCACACTTCCCGACCTGTCCGGATACCTGGTGCAGGAGCCGGAACAACGCTACGGGCGTCAGGGAACGTCCCCGGGCGTACTCGGGCGATCCCGACAACGCGGCGAGCGTGCGTGCCAGGCGTCCCGGAGCAGGCGGGACCTTCACAACAGACCCCAGGCCCCCGGAACCCCTCGGCGGGCGGCCGCGTCACAGGGCCATGAGGAAACGAGCATTGCTGGGCGTGCTCCCCGCCGTGCTGTTGTTCACCGCGTGCGGCGAGGAGGGCGGCTCGGACCCGGCGCGGAGCGACGCGCCGCCCGAGAACCCTCCTCCCGTCGACCAGGAGTACCGGGCCTCGGGCACGGTGCTCCAGTCCCCCGACCGCGGCCCGGTGCTGTGCGCCGGGGTCGCGGAGTCCTTCCCGCCGCAGTGCGGCGGCGGCGTCGAACTGGCGCGCTGGGACTGGGACGCGGTGGAGGCGGAGTCGGAACAGGGCACCACCTGGGGAGATTTCGAGCTGACGGGAACGTGGGACGGCGAGACGTTCACGGTCACCGGGACGGGGCCGCCGTCAAGACCGGCCGAGTGGCCAGCGGCGCCCGCGCCCGACGAGCCGGGCGGCGGCGACCGGGCGGCGCGGGACCCCGATGAGCTCGCGGACATCCAGCGGGACCTCACGGAGGACTTCCCCGACGACGTGCTGTCGTCGTTCCCCGACGAGGAGCAGGGCGTGGTCCAGGCCGATGTGGTGCTGGCGACGCCGGAGTTGCAGGAGACGGTGGACGAGCGCTTCGGCGAGGGCGCCGTGGTCCTCAACAGCTGGCTGATGCCGGTGTCCGGGTGACCCTCAAGGACACCGGCCGGTCGTCAATGCCAAGGTGAGCGCCGGTTCGTGGCCGACGGCCACGAACCCCGTGGGCGATCAGGCGTCATCCGCGGCGCGCGCCTGGGCCGTCGATCCCCTGACGACCAGCTCGCACTGGAAGACGAACTCGGTGGGATGGGCCAGCGTGCCGCCCACCTCTTCGAGCAGGGCGTCCACGGCCGCGCCCGCCATGGCCCGCACCGGCTGGCGCAGCGTGGTGAGCGGCGGATCGGTGAACGCGAAGATGTAGGAGTCGTCATAGCCGACGACCGAGACATCACGCGGCACGTCGAGGCCGCGCTGCCGCACCGCGCGGATCGCGCCGAGCGCGGTCATGTCGCTGCCGCACACGATGCCCGTGCAGCCGGCGTCGAGCAGCGCGGCGGCGGCCGCCTGGCCGCCCTCGACGCCGAACAACGAGTGCCGCACCACCCCGTCGACCCCGTCTCCCGCGGTCTCACGCAGGAACCCCGCGACCTTGCGCCGCACCGGCACGAACCGGTCGGGCCCGACGGCCAGGCCGACCCGCCGGTGGCCGAGCGCCCGCAGGTGGCGCACGGCGATCCGGGTCGCCGCGGCGTCGTCGGGCGAGACCGAGGGCGCGGCGATGGCGGCCTGGAAGCCGTTGATGAGGACGAACGGCACGCCGCGCCCGGTGAGCCTGGCGTAACGCGCCGGATCCGCCGTGGTGTCGGCGTGCATCCCCGAGAGGAAGATGATCCCGGTGACGCCACGGTCGACCAGCTGCTCCACCAGCTCGTCCTCGGTCGCGCCGCCTGGGCTGCGGGTGCACAGCACGGGCGTGTAGCCGCGCCCGGCCAGCAGCTGCTCGATGACCTGGGCGAACGCGGGGAATATCGGGTTGGTCAGCTCGGGGATCACCAGCCCGACCAGGCCAGCGCTGCGCTGCCGCAGCCGCACCGGGCGCTCGTAGCCCAGCACGTCGAGGGCGGCGAGCACCTTCTGCCGGGTGGCCGCGGCGACGCCGGTCTTGCCGTTGAGCACCCGGCTGACGGTCGCCTCGCTGACCCGCGCCTGCGAGGCGATGTCCGCGAGCCGCGCGGGCCCGGCATCCGTCACCTGGCCCCCTGGGATACGTCTGCGCGCGCGTCGTTCACAGGCTCTCCCACCACACCGCGCAGTCCCCTGGCAGCACCACGGGGTCGGGGAGCGGGGCGCTGGTGAGGAGGGGGCGGCCTGGCTCGGGGAGCAGGCCGTGGACCGGGACGGGGGTGGGGTTGGTGTTGACCGCGCACACCACGGCGGAGCCGTCCGCGCCCTCGCGGCGGAAGGCCAGGACGCCATCGGGCGCCTCAAGCCAGCGCACCGCGTCGCCCGCGCCCAGCGCCGCGTGCGCGCGCCTGGCGGCGAGCGCCGAGCGGTACAACTCCAGGGTGGAGGCGGGGTCTTTGGTCTGGCGGGCGACCGAGAGCGCCGCCCAGGCGGGGGGTTGGGGCAGCCAGCTG
>NZ_QEST01000118.1 GCF_003311645.1 Streptomyces sp. PT12
CCCGTAGGGCCGGGGCCTTCAACGCCTTGGTCAGGTAGATCAGTTCGGAGCCGACTGAGCTGTACTGAGTCTTGTGGAGTCCCTGATGTGCCCCGGGGTCGGTGGAGTCGGGTTGCTGGACAATCAGTCATCCAGCGCCCCTGGAGGCCCACATGCCCCGCAGCTATCCACCCGAGTTCCGCCGCAAGGTCCTCGACCTGGTCGAGTCCGGCCGCCCCGTCGCCGAGGTCGCCCAGCTCCTGGGGATCAGCGACCAGACGATCTATACCTGGCGCCGTCAGCACCGCATCGACGCCGGCCAGGAGCCGGGGATCACCAGCAGTGACCAAGCCGAGCTTGTCGCCGCCCGCCGGCGCATAGCCGAACTGGAGACGGAGCTTGCGATCCACCGCCGCGCCGCCGAGCTCCTGGGGCAGGTGGTGCCCCCAAAAGACGGTTCGAGGCCATCGCGGTGATGGCCGGCGAACACCTCCCGGTGCAGCTGGCCACCCGCGTGCTGCACGTGGCCGAGTCCGGCTTCTACGCCTGGCGCAGCAGACCGCCCTCGGCCCGCTCGCTGCGGCACCTCCAGCTGACCGAGGCCATCACCGGGATCCACACCGCCTCCCGCGGCACCTACGGCTTCCGCCGCGTCCACGCCGAACTCTCCCTGGGGCTGGGCATCCACGTCAGCCACGGCACGGTCGAGCTGCTGATGCAGCGCGCCGGTATCCGCGGTCTGCCCGGCAGCCGGCGCCCCCGACCGCGGCACGAGACGCCCTCAGCTGCTGACCTGGTGGAACGCGACTTCACCCGCACCGCCCGCGACCAGCTGTGGGTCACCGACATCACCGAACACCCCACCCGGGAAGGCAAGGTGTACTGCGCCGTCGTCCTGGACACCTACTCCCGCCGAGTGGTCGGCTGGTCCATCGACGCCACCCAGACCGCCGCCCTGGCCACCAATGCCCTGAGCATGGCCATCGGCAACCGCACCCCACAGCCCGGCAGCACGATCATTCACTCCGACCACGGGACGCAGTTCACCTCCTGGGCGTTCACCCAGCGGGCACACGCCTCCGGCTTGGTGCCCTCGATGGGCTCGGTCGGGGACTGCGCCGACAACGCCCTGATGGAGTCCTTCTGGGGACGGGTTCAAACCGAGCTCCTCAATCGTCAGCGGTGGCGCACCCGACTGGAGCTGGCCAACGCCCTCTTCGAGTACCTGGAGATCTTCCACAACCGACAGCGTCGACATTCCGCGCTGGGCATGCTCACCCCGATCGAGTACGAACTCCGCTCAGCACATGTAGCGTGAAACCAAGCGAGCCGACTCCATAAAACTCGGGGCACATCACAGGTAGCGCTCTTTGACTGTTGTTGTGGCAGGTGGGCGATACAAGTCAGCGGTAGCGGGGCCGCTAGCCATCTTCCAAGCCGGTCGCGGCCCCGTCCGTCTGAGTTGTGCGGTCGCTCAGGAGCCGCAGCAGCCGCCCCGGGGCGCGGTCTCGGTGGTGGCCGGGGCGCTGACGCCGAGCTGGACCGGCTGCGGCGCGGGGGCGCAGCATCCGCCCGCCGCGTCCTCGGGCGTGGCCTGGTCGAAGAGGCTGGGGCCTCCGCACACCCCAGTCTCCGGGAGGGACAGTTCCACCCGCTGGGCTGCTTCCATGTCTCCGGCGAGGGCGGCGGCGAGGGAGCGGACTTGTTCGTAGCCGGTCATGGCGAGGAAGGTGGGGGCGCGGCCGTAGGACTTCATCCCGGCCAGGTGCAGGTCCTCTTCGGGGTGGGAGAGCTCGTTGACGCCGTGGGGGTACACGGTGCCGCAGGAGTGCTGGTTGGGGTCGATCAGGGGTGCCAGGCGTACGGGGGCGGAGAGGCGTTCGTCCAGGCCGAGGCGTACTTCGGACAGGAAGGAGAGGTCGGGGCGCAGCCCGGTGAGGACGACGATGTGGTCGACGGGCTCGGTGCGGCGGCCGTCGTCGGCGACGAGGACGAGGCGGTTGTCGCCGTCTCGTTCGACGGCGGTGGTGCGGAAGCCGGTGACGGCGGCGGCGTGACCGTTGTCGACGGCGGCCTTGGCGGCCAGGCCAAGGGCGCCGCGGGCGGGGAGTTGGTCGGCGGTGCCGCCGCCGAAGGTGGAGCCGGAGATGCCGCGGCGCAGTACCCACACCGCGTGCGTGCTCGGCTCGGTCTTGGTGAGGTTGGCCAGGCCGGCGAGGGCGGTGAAGGCGGAGGCGCCGGCGCCGACGACGACGGTGCGCTTGCCGGCGAACGCGGCGCGGACGGCCGGGTCGCTGAAGTCGGGGACGCGGTAGGTGATGCGGCCCTGGGCGGCCAGCGCGCGTTCCCCGGCGGCCGGGTAGCCGTCGGCGCCCAGCGGGTTGGGCGTGGCGTAGGTGCCGGAGGCGTCGATGACGGCGCGGACCGCGATCCTCCCCCGGCTGACGCCGGGAGGTGCCCCCACCTCGGCGCCGTCGGCGGTGGTGAGGTGCACGGTGAAGGGCTGGGTGTCGCGGCCGGAGTCGACCACGCGGTCCCGTCCGGCACGGGCCACGCCGGTGACGGTGGCGCCGTAGCGGACGCGTTCGCCGAGGGCGTCGGCCAGCGGCTGGAGGTAGTCCGCGGCCCACTCGGCGCCGGTCGGGTACCGGCTGTCCTCGGGCCGGGTCCAGCCGGTGGGGGTGAGCAGCTTCTCGGCGGCCGGATCGACCAGCTCGGCCCAGGTGGAGAACAGCCGCACGTGCCCCCATTCGCGCACCGCGGCGCCGGCGTGGTCGCCGCGCTCCAGGACCAGCGGCTCGATGCCGTGCTCGATCAGATGGGCGGCGGCGGCAAGGCCGATGGGGCCGGCACCGATGACGGCGACGGGCAGAGGGGCGGGCTCCGGCATGATCAGCACTCCTTCACTGTTTCGATGTCTGTCGATATCCGGGAGCTTGCCATGTGGTATTGACGAGTGTCAACATAGAGGCATGTCGAAGCAGAAGACGGTGGAGCTCCCGGTCCTCGAACCGGACGACGTGGTGGTGCCCTGCTGCCCGCCGCTGACGGCCGCGGAGCTGTCGGCGCAGGACGCGGAGCGGATGGCCGCGTTGTTCAAGGCGCTCTCGGACCCGGTGCGCCTGCGGCTGTTCTCCAAGGTGGCCTCCCATCCGGGCGGCGAGGCGTGCGTGTGCGACATCGCCGACGTCGGCGTCTCCCAGCCCACCGTCAGCCACCACCTGAAGAAACTGCGCGAGGCCGGGCTGCTGACCTCCGAGCGCCGTGGCACCTGGGTCTACTACGCCGTCGCCCCCTCGGCGGTGGCCGCGATGTCCGCCATGCTCGACCTGCGCACGACCACCTGACCCCGCCCTCGCGGTGGCGGTGACCGGATGCGGCGCAGGCCCGGCGGTCAGTCGGGTGGGCAGCAGCCGGTGAGGTAGCCCTTCAGGGCGTCCAGCCGCTGCGTGGTCCGGGTGCCGTCGGCGCGGTAGCGGACCTGCCGCCCGTCGCGCTCGGCCCGCAGCAGCCCGCTCCGGCGCAGCAGCGCCAGGTGCTCCGAGGCGGTCGAGAGGCCAGGCCGCTGCGGGCGGCGACCTCGCTGACGGTGAGTTCCGCGCCGCCGGCGAACAGCATCATCACGCTCCCCTGCAAGCGGGAGGCACCCCCAGCGGGTCTCGCTCGCCAGCGCCTTGAGGAAGTTGGCCGTCTCCTGGTCGACCGGCGGCACCTGATCCATTCCGTATCCCCCCGGCCCGGGGCCCACCCGGTTCTAACCTCGTGCTTTCACGAGGTGGGCTGTCCAGAGGTTGATCACGAAGACAGAAA
>NZ_QEST01000058.1 GCF_003311645.1 Streptomyces sp. PT12
GGGGCTGAGCCGGCCGCCGCGCCGCCGCGGCGGCACCTCGCCTCGCTTGCCGAGGCCCTGGCCGCCCTCCCCCCCACCCTGCCGGGCCTGCCCATCGGCATCACCGCCCTCGATCAAGCCCTCGGCGGCCTGCAGCCCGGCCGCTTCTACCTCGTCGCCGGCGCGCCCGGCGCCGGAGCCAGCCTCCTCGCCACCACAGCGGCGCGCACCACCGCCCTCACCGGCAATCTCCCCGTCCTGTACGCCGCCTCGGGACTGACCAGCGCCGACGTCCTTGCCCGCGTGATCGCCGCGCACACCCCCGTCGACTACCGCCGTCTCAGAGCCGGCACCCTCGACCCCAACGAGCGCCAGGCCGTCGCTGACACGACCCAACTCCTCAACAACGCCCCGCTGTTCATCGACGACGGCACCGAGCTCGACACCACGGCGATCGCCTCTACAGTCCCTGACGTCCCCCACCTGGCGCTGCTGGTCATCGACCGCCTCCAGGCAGCCCACGACCCCCGCCTGCCCCTGTCCGGCGCCGCGGGTATCACCGACGCCGTCCAGGCCTTGGCCCACCTCGCCCGCACCCGCCACCTGTCGGTCCTCGCTGCCCTCGACACCGACGACCCCGCCCTCCTCCAGGCCCTCGCCGCCGACCTCACCCTCACCCTCACCCGCAAAAACACCCGCACCCAACTCACCATCAGGGAAAGAGACTTGGGGGACCTCGCCGATGTCGTCTTGACTGCCGACCTCACCCACGCCCGCTTCACCGACTACGTCGAGTCCGACCCCTACGCCGGGATCAAGCCGCTCACTCAAACCGAAATCGACGCCATCACGCCTTTCCCCAACACTGACGACTACTCCAGCACCGGCCGCACCCCCGGCTTCGACCCGGCGCACGCCTTCTCCAGCGACCAAGGCCGCCAAGTCACCGCCGACCTCGCCGCCGCCGTACGCCCCTACCTCGACCAGCCGGCCGCGCTCGAGCAGCTGCCACCCGACCTGCGCGACGTCCTGCCGACCCTCGTCCGTCTCCTCGACACTCCGGCCGCCAGCAACCAGCGGAACAGCTCGCCCCTCTCCGCCGTCCAGGAGGCCGTCACAGGCGCGGCCGCCTGCCACCCGCGCCTGCCCGCCACCGCCCCCAACCGCCACCTCCAGGCCGCCCTGGACGCCTTCTACGCCCACGCCCGCGCCCACGGCTACGCCCCGCCCGCCGCCCCCCCCACACCACCGCCCACAGCCCCTCGACCCGCTTCCGCGCTCCCGTCCCAGACGCCCGAGCCCACCCAGGCTGTACCCGGCCCGGCGCCCCGCCCAGCCACCCCATCCGATGCTGCGCCCCGCAACACCACCTACGCCGGCCGGAACTACAGCCACTTCACCCAGATGATCACCACCGCCGTCCAGCGAGCTCTCGAAGAACACGGCGGCGACCCCGAAGCCGCCACCGAGGCCCTGAGCAAGCAAGCAATTCCGAACGGAATGGCCCTCTTCGAAGCAACCCGCGTCGGCGGAAACTACGAACACACCGTCTACCCGGAAACCCTCGAATTCCTCCGAAAGAAAACCAAAGACGGCGCAGACGAAATCTGGGAAGGCCGCCACAAATGGGAACACACCCAGATCATGGACGCCATCGGGCGCGGCACCCTCACCGACCTCACCGTCACCGTCCTCGACACCAACGCCTCCTACCTCTCCGCATTCAAAACCCACCTGCCCATCGGCGCCCTCCAACACAACCCCAACGGCGGCTTCGACCCCAAACGCTCCGGCATCTACCGCCTCCCCGACCGCCCCACTTGGAACCACCCCGACCTGCCCGACCCCATCGGCAACCGCCGCGAACAAGGCCCCATCCTCCTCGACGACGCCACCATCCGCCTCCTCATCCGCTGCGCCAAACTCGGCCTATGCGAGCCCCCGCACATCACCGAATCGTGGACCTCCGGCGCCACCGAAGGCCTGCTAGAGAAATTCCGCCGCGTCCTCACCCAGGCGCGCGAAACCGCCATCCTCAACGACGACGACGTCACCTACGAATACATCAAGGCGATGTATTCCAAGTTCGTCTCGACTATCGGAGAATCGAGCGTCAACCGTGACATCCGCCGACCCGACTGGATGCACATCATCCGCAGCCAAGCCTTCGCCAACCTCTGGTACAAAGCCCACCGCGCCCACAAAAAGGGTCTCACCATCGTCCGCCTCCGCGGAACCGACGAACTCCACATCACCGCCACAGACACCGACTGGCGCACCGTATTCAACGAAGGCCGCCTCACCACCGAACTCAAAAACAAGGACCAATACACCCTCCCCCGCTCCAGGAAGAGTGCCCGTTAAATGTCCACCGACGGCTGGAAGAACTTCGGAAAATACGGCGCCAACCTCGACCCCGGCAACATCCACGGAAAAATTGCCCTCGGCCAAGCCCTCGAAGACGCCCTGGAACGCCTGATCATCGAAGGTGGCATCAAATCCCCCGCCACCACCCGCCGAGGCTTCCTCGCCCGCATGAAGTACCTCACCACCCACAAGGGCGGCCCCCAGGCCATGGCCGACGCCGGCATCACCGCCAGCCGCACCACCATCCGCCGCTGGACCAAGGGCACCCAGACCCCCAAGGCCGCGAGCCTCGAAGCCATCGACACCGCCTACTGGAACCTCCGCGCACACAACATCATGGCCAACCCCGGCGCCTTCAAACAGCACCTGAACAACCGTGGCCGCGGCTCCGCCGTCGAAATCCACCCCATCAACCAGGGCGTTGTCATCCCCACCCGCCGCCGCGACAACCTGCGCGTCCGCCGCTTCCAGGTCCGCTACATCTGGGACGACGCCGTCGACGCCATGGTCGCCAGCGATGTCGACCAACTCGAAGACATCTGGGACGACATCATCGCCGAACTCGACAGCGACTGGGGCGCGTACACCTACGTCTCCCACATCGGCCTCGGCGCCTGACCGGTACCCGGTCGACCGGGTACCCGAGGCACCCAGGCCAGCCGGCACCCCCGGACCTGCGGCGCCTCGCGCCTCCACCAGGCGCCCGCCAGCTGGGCCCTCGGCCCCTCACCCGCTGCGCCGCGCGCCGACAGTCCGTTTCGGTGAATTATCTTCAGAAGCACAGCGTACATGTTTTGAGAAGCCGACTCCATTCCCAGTTCCCATAGCGGAGGAATGCGAGCAGCGGGCGAGACTGCAAGTGAAGGGGCCTTTTGCTAGTACATTCTGAGTCTACGACAGAGCCAAGGGGGTTCGGTACAATTTTCGGCCGTGGTCGAGATCTGTACCCGCGTAAGGCTAGCCAGATGTAGGGGAACTGAGGGGCAATCAACCGAGCTGTAAAAAGGCCAATCTAGAGGCTTTCTAAAGAGACTCAGGCAGGGTTTCCTATTCAAAGAGGTCTAGACCAGCAGGCACTGTGTCTGATGACAGAGAGTCATATCCGGATCGCTTGCGAATCTGTACCGCCTGTGACAGACTGAGACCGAAACAAGCACAGGGAAGGCGCCCGGAGGGCGCCTAGAGGGAACAAGCCGGCTGCGGCCAGATCAATCGATCCCTCGACGGATAGAGTAAAACACCAGTTCAGAGCGGTATTTGAGGAAGCTGACCTAGAAAGTGCCGAGCATAGCTACTCGTTCCCTCAATTATGTAACGCGCTCACAGGGCGCCGCTACCCTCCTTGCTGTCAGCTTATCGGGATGGGCCGGGAGGTGTATGAGGCGTTCCCGGTGCACGG
>NZ_QEST01000078.1 GCF_003311645.1 Streptomyces sp. PT12
CTACGAGGGCGATGGCGAGGGCGACTGGAACAGCCTCACCGAGGTCGAGATCTGGGGCGACGGCGGTGGCGACGGTGACGGTGACGGCGACGGCGACGGCGGTGGCGCCGAACTCCCCTATGGCACCGACGGCAACGGCAACCCCAGGACCGACGACTGCACGGTCCGCGCCGACTCCGACCCGCAGGGCGCCGTCGACGACGCGTCGGACGGGGACATCGTCTGCGTCAGCCCTGGCGACCACTCCGGCACGACGCTGGTCGTCGACAAGCCGATCACCGTTCGCGCCAACGGCCCCGTCACCGTGCGAAACATCGTCGTCAGCGGCAGCGACGCGACCGTCGACGGCTTCACGGTGGTCGGCGACGCGCTGGACGACCCGTCGACGGGGATCAAGTTCTCCGGCAGCGGGCACACCATCACCGGGAACCTGGTCACCGGCAAGCGGATCCACTACGCCATCGCGTGCGACTACGACGACTGCGCCAGCGACGCGCTGATCTCCCGCAACACCGTGACCGGGACCAACAACTTCGGCGTCTACCTCTGGGGCGGCTCCGGCATCACCGTCGAGTGGAACAACATCTACGACCTGTGGTCCAACGACGGGAACGACGACGTCGACGGCATGCGCGTCTGGGGCGGCGGCCACACCATCCGCAACAACTACGTGCACGACCTCAACGCCAACAAGGGCGAGGGCGAGCCGCACGCCGACTGCCTCCAGACGTACCAGAACAGCGGCAGGACGGTGGAAGCCCATGACGTCACCGTGGAGAACAACTACTGCGTGCGCGTCTCGGGCCAGTGCCTGATCATGCAGAACGGGCACCGCCCCACCGCCGACGTCCGCGACTTCACCTACCGCGGCAACGTGTGTGAGTCGTTCGGCAGCCAGAACATCGAGCTTGGCAGCGTCCCCGGCGCCGTCATCGAGAACAACATCCTGCTCGGCGGGGCCGACGGCCATGTCCTGACGTTCCATGGCACGGTGGACGACCTGGAGACGACGGATGTCAGGCTGCGCAACAACATCCTTGTCAGCGCCGGGGGTTCCACCTACGCCGACGGCAGCAGGGACGCGCTGGCCGACGACACCGACAACGTCGAACCGCTCGATCCCTCGGTGGCCGACGACTGGCGCGAGTTCGAGGGCAATCCGGACGCGCCGGTGCGGGCGATCAACCCCGAGGACCTCACCCGGTTCCGCGCCGTGGCCCAGGAGGCCGACGTCGTCGACGAGGGCAGCACCCCCCACAGCCCCGGCTTCGTCCGGGACGTCGACGGCGCGCCACGCGTCAGGGGCGCGGCCATCGACATCGGCCCGTTCGAGCTCGCCTGACGCCGCCCCGTCGAGGGGCGCCCGGTGAGGCCGGTGAGGAAGGCGCCTCCCACGGGGCCTGCCACGAGCCGAACGTCACCGAGAGGTTCCTTTTGGCCCATTAGCGTCTTTTCCATGAGCACGCGGCACACGAAAACGTACGTTCTTGTCCATGGCGCCTGGCACAACGGGCGCGTCTGGGACCGGGTGGTCCCCCTGCTGAGACGGGCCGGGCACCGGGCGTTCGCCCCCTCGCTGACCGGCCACGGCGACAAGGAGCACCTGCTCGGCCCCGACGTGGGTCTCGACACCCATGTCGCCGACGTCGTCGCCGTCCTCGTCGAGGGGGACCTCACCGGGGTGACCCTGGTCGGGCACAGCTACGCCGGGATGGTCGTCTCCGCCGTGGCCGCCCAGGTCCCCGAGCGGATCGCGGGCCTCGTCTACGTCGACGCGATGGTCCCGGCCGACGGCGAGACCGTGCTCGACGTCATCCCCATGACCCAGCGGCTGATCGACGCGGCCGCCGCCTCCGGCGCGCCCTGGCGCATCCCGCCCATGCCCGAGGGACCCGAGCCCATGGGCCTGTTCGGGGTGACCGACCCGGCCGACGCGGCGTGGCTGCGCACGATGCTCTCGGACGAGTCGGTCCGCTGCTTTCAGCAGCCCGTCCGGCTGGACAACCCGGCCATGGACGCCATCCCCCGCACCCACATCCACTGCGTCGGCGGCGCGGCGCAGGGCGTCATGCGCCGCCCTGTTCCCCCGGTGCAGCCCAACGGTGCCCCTTCGCGGGTGCGGGAGCTGCGCAGCGGCCACGACTGCATGATCACCGTGCCGCGCGAGCTCACCGCGCTGCTGCTCGACGCCGACTGAACGGCTCCTCCGCGCGTGCCCGGCTGCTGGCCGCCTGTTTGAGGGTGAGCCGCGCGTCGGTGCGCGACTCCCGTAGGTGGCGCCCGAGTTGGCGCCTGGGCACGGTCGATCCCGGCATCGTTTCCCCCATGAAAACTCCTTCTCTCGTTCCGTGTCGTAGGGGTGGCCCTGGGGCGCCCGCAAGGGGATCGGGCGCCGCGCCGTGGGCGGGCCGCCCGGGACCAGCCGTCCCGGTCAGGGGGGTTCAGGGGTGGCCGCGCGGCCGTTCGGTCAGGTGCGGCGGGCGGTCGTGTTCGGTGTCGTCGGCGCGGGCCATGGCGTAGCGGCGGCGTACGCAGCGGGGGCAGGCGTAGGCGGGTGCGGTGGCGATCCCGTCGGGGCCCGCGATGGAGACGGGCCCGATCCAGACCACGGGCTGAACGGTCCCGGGGTCGCAGCCGAGCCAGCAGCGGCCGTTGACGGGCTGGTCGTTGCCTCGGTCGGGGTCGCGGAGGGAGAGGTCGATCGCGCCGTTCACCGCGCCTCCCGCGCGGCGTGGCTCGCTCGTCGGGCGGCCTTGCGCAGGTGTGCGACGGCGGCGCGGGCGGCGTCGTGGGCGGCGTGCAGCTCGTCCGCGCTCAGGGTGTGGTCCTGTGTGCGGGCCACGGCGGCCAGCAGCCGCCCGACCGGGGCGGCGAGCGCGGGGGATTCGATTCGCCCAACGGCGCGAGCGTGGCGACCAGTTCGCCCGGAACGATCTCCGGGTACGTCAGCCGCGTCCCGTCGTGGCGCAGCGGGTGGAAGGTGAACGGGATCAGCCGCTCGCGGATCAGGCAGCTCGCGCACGCGCGGTGCGTCCACCCGCCCCCCGACCCGGCATGGTGCACCGCCACCACGACCAGCGGCGGCACCGTCGTCCCGCACGAGGCGCACCGTTCCGTCACGACCCACCACCGGAACACACGTGCGTGGCCAGCGAAGGAACGCGGTCGTGACAGCCGAGGCACGGGTCGAGCGGCGTCGCGGGCGGGCAGTCCCGCCCCACGATCACCGTGATCGGCGCGTCGTCGTCCAACGGCGACGGAGCGGGCGGCAGATGTTCCGCGGCGGGACAGCCCTTAGGCACGGTGGCCTGCCCGGTCGGCTGCTGCGGGGGCGTGGGGCCGTACCCGTCTGGCCCACGGACCATGGCCCGCGCTGGCGCCTGCGATGATCCGGCGCCGCCTCCTGGGCTTGGGCGATGCGATGGCGGGCCTCGTTGGCGAGGCTGCCGCGCG
>NZ_QEST01000180.1 GCF_003311645.1 Streptomyces sp. PT12
CACCAGCCGTACTCTCCCGAGGAGGTGCGCGAGGCGTTGCAGATCGGGCCCGACGTGCCGATCATCACGACCGACGCCAGGGCGAGGGGCGAGGCGAAGAGCGCGTTGATCACCCTGGTCGAGCACGCGCTGCTGGCCCGCCTGCACTGAAGGCCCCCGGGCAACTCCCGGATGTCGGGCCCGGATCGGGGCTGTGGCGTTGAACACGTCCTCTCCCGAGCGTCATAACAATTCGAGCGAGATCCTTCACGAGTCCGCCACGGGCGGCGAGTGGCTCGCTCCGCTCCGCGCACAGAGTGCCGGTGTTTTGTCGCGCTCGGCCGCAATGCCCCGATTCGCGAGCCCTTCACGCGCGGGAACCGGGACCGCCAAGGGGATTGGAAAGTCGCCTCCCATCATGCTGGAATCCACACAACTCCGCAGTCGTGACATACAGCAGCGACCGTGTGCCGATGCCGAGAGGTGAGATCCCAGTGAGGCGCAGCAGCGCGACTTCCCCGCCGCCGGGGGAGCCAGCCCTCTCGGTCGGCGTGCCGACAGGCGACGACGGCGCACCCGCCTCCACAGGCTCCAGATTCGCCCCCCGCAACTGGCGGGTGGCGACCAAGCTCTACGCGATCCTGCTGACCCCGGTGCTGGTCGCGCTCCTGCTCGGTGGCTTCCGCGTGTGGGACGCGTACGAGACGTGGCAGGAGGCCGACGACGCCGAGGCCGTCGCCGAGCTGGTGCGCGCCTCGACGGCGTACGCGCACGCCCTGATCGACGAACGCGACATCAGCGCCGACCCGTTGCTGCGCGGCCAGACCGACAGCCCCGAGGTCGCGGACGCGCGCCTGCGCACGGACGAGGCCGCCGAGGCGTTCCACGCGCGGGCCGAGGTCACGCCGCTCGGCGAGAGCCTGCGCCGCAGGATCGCGGCGTTCGAGGCCGTCGAGCCGCAGCTCGAAGGGCTGCGGCAGCGCGCGTACACGGACGAGATGACCGTGGTGGAGACCGAGGAGGGCTATGTCGAGGTCCAGCACCCGCTGATGTCGCTCACCAACGAGATCGGCCTCGGCACCGACAACATCACCTCCTACGGCCGCACCGTCTACGCGATCTCGCTGTCCAAGGCGGCCAGTTCGCTCCAGCGCGCCATCGGCACCCACCTGCTCGTCGCGCCGGGCCCCGGTGACGAGACGACCGCGGCGCAGCTCACCGCGTTCGGCAGCTACGCCTACCTGGAGAACATCGCCCGCGCCGAGTTCACCGCGGGGGCCACCCCCGAGGACACCGAACGGCTCGCGCGCGCGATGACCGACGCGGCCACCGCGGTCGCCGCCGACGCGCCCGACGCTCCGCCGCTTGACGAGATGGTCCAGCTGATCGCCTCGGGCGCGACCCCGCAGCAGCTGCGCGCGCAGGGCCTCAGCGAACAGACGTGGTCCCGCGCGGCCACCGCGGAGTTCGACGCCTACCGCACGGTCGAGCAGGAGCTGGTGGACCGCACGGTGACCGAGGCGGGCGACATCGCCGCGTCGGCCCGCCGCGACATCGTCGTCAACGCCGCCGTCGTGGTGACCGCGCTACTGCTCGCGTTCGTCCTGGCCGCGCTCATGGCCCGCTCCATGAGCCGGAACATGCAACGGCTGCGCGGCGCCGCCTTCGAGGTCGCGGGGCAGCGGCTGCCCGCCCTCGTCGACCAGCTCTCCCGCACCGACCCCGGCGACGTGGACACCCGCGTCGCGCCCACCCCCGTGCACAGCCAGGACGAGATCGGCGAGGTGGCGCGGGCGTTCGACCAGGTGCACAGGGAGGCCGTGCGCCTCGCCGCGGAGCAGGCGCTCCTGCGGGGCAACGTGAACGCCATCTTCACCAACCTCTCCGCCCGCAACCAGGGTCTCATCGAGCGCCAGCTCGCCCTGATCAGCGACCTGGAGAACAACGAGGCCGACCCCGAGCAGCTGGAGAACCTCTTCAAGCTCGACCACCTGGCCACCCGCATGCGCCGCAACGGCGAGAATCTCCTGGTCCTCGCGGGCCGCGAGCCGCAGCACCGCTGGAACCAGCAGGTGCCGCTCGTCGACGTCATGCGCGCCGCGGCCTCCGAGGTCGAGGCGTACGCCAGGATCGACATCTCGGGTGTCCCTGACAACGACATCCACGGCGGCGTCGTCAACGACCTGGTCCATCTGCTGGCCGAACTCCTGGAGAACGCCACGTCGTTCTCATCGCCGCACACCAAGGTCAAGGTCATGGGCACGCTGCTGCCCGACGGCCGGGTCATGATCGAGATCCACGACAAGGGCATCGGCCTGAGCCCCGACGACTTCGCCGAGATCAACAAGCGGCTGGCCGACCCGCCCGCCGTCGACGCGGCGATATCCCGGCGCATGGGCCTCTATGTGGTCGGCCGCCTCGCCGAGCGGCACGGCATACGCGTCCAGCTGCGGCCGTCGGGCGAACAGGCGGGGACCACCTCGCTCGTGATGCTCCCCTCGGCGATCACCCAGGGCGGCGGCGCGCCCGCGCCCGACGACGAGTTCACCGTCTCCCGGATCTCCCCCGAGGCCCCCGTCGAGCCCGCGGCGGCGCCCCAGCCGCTGCCGCCCACGGACGCCCGCTCGGCCGCGGAGTTCGGCTTCGACGACTCGCGCTACGGCCCCGTCCCCGACCCGCCGCCCGCGCCCGCGGCGTACGACTACGACCAGGGCCCCGCGGTACCGGGGGCGGGGACGCCGCGGCGCGAGGAGCCGGTGCCCTCCTACGACTCCTACGACGCGCGCCAGCCGTACGACCCGCCCGCCGCCCCGGCGCCTGAACCGCCCGCCGCGCCCCCGGCGTTCGACATGTTCCGGCCCACCGCGGAATCTCCCCGCGGTGGTCCCGGGATCGGCGCGCAGCGCGTAGGCTTCAGTGGACCGGATCCGCACGCCGCGGAGTACCGCTCGACGACCAGCGCGGGGCTTCCCCGTCGCGAACGACACCGGCCGCGCCCCGAGGAGGAGCCCGCACAGCGACCCGGGGAGCCCGAGCCCCGGCCCACGCCGCCGCAGGCCGCGGAGCCATCCGAGGAGCCGCGGTGGGAGGGCGGGCCGCGCAGGGAGGCGCGCACCGGAGGGGTGACCTCGTCGGGGCTCCCGCGCCGGGTGCCCCGCGCCAACCTGACCGAGCACCCCACCACCCCCGAGCCCACCACCCCCGAGCCCACCCCGGGCGGACCGGCCGTCTCCCGGGATCCCCATGATGTCCGCGGCAGGCTGAGCAGCCTGCACCGCGGGGTACAGCAAGGCCGCGGCTCAGCCCGCGGCACGCGGAACGACGATCAGGAGCGTTAGTGTGAGCCCGATGAGCCAGGCGGCGCAGAACCTGAACTGGTTGA
>NZ_QEST01000128.1 GCF_003311645.1 Streptomyces sp. PT12
TCGCCATGTCGACCTGCCGACCTACCCGTTCCAGCGCCAGCGCTACTGGCCCGAGACGACCGCTGCCCGTGACGAGGTGGACGGTGAGTTCTGGGCTGCCGTCGAACGCGGCGAGCTGGCCCTCGACGAGAGCGCCCAGCGGGCCATCACCGCCTGGCGCGAGAGCAAGAAGCAGCGCTCGGCGATTGATTCCTGGCGCTACCGCGTCGAGTGGAAGCCCCTCACCGACCGCCCCACCCAACCCCTCACCGGCACCTGGCTGGTCACCGGCACCGCACCCGAGCCCTACGCCGCCGCGCTCAGAGCCCATGGCGCCCGCGTCGTCACCGAGCCCCAGGACGGCATCACGGCGATCCTGGCCGTCGACCCCGCCCCCGCCGATGTCGTGGCCCTGCTGGCCGACGACTCGGGCGCGACCCTGTGGTGCCTGACCCATGGCGCCTGGGAGGCCGACCCGTCCCGAGCGGCCGTCTGGGGCCTGGGACTTGGCGCCGCCCTCGAACACCCCGATCGCTGGGGCGGCTTGGTCGACATCGAAGGCCCCGACGACGAGCGGGCCTTCACCCGCCTGATCGCCGTCCTCCAGGGCGACGAGGACCAGGTGTCGATCCGCCGATCGGGCGCGTTCGGCCGCCGCCTCGTCCGCGCGGGCGCGGCACGCGCCGGGACGTGGGAGCCGACCGGCACATGCCTGGTCACCGGAGGCACCGGCGCCCTTGGCGCCCATGTCGCCCGCTGGCTGGCCGAACGCGGCGCCCAGCGCATCGTGTTGGCCAGCCGCAGGGGCGACAACGCCCCGGGCGCCGCCGAGTTGAGGGCGGATCTCGAAGGCCGCCTCACGTTCGCGGCCTGCGACATGACCGACCAGGCCGCCGTCGCCGAACTCGTTGACGGCATCCCCGACCTCGGCGTCGTCATCCACGCGGCCGGAGTCGAAGACCACGGCCCCATCGGCGCGTTGACGCCCGCCCGCATCGACGAGGTGCTGGCCCCCAAGGCGGACGCCGCCCGCCACCTCCACGAGGCGACCCGCGACCGCGACCTCCGCGCCTTTGTCCTGTTCTCCTCGGGCGCTGGCGTGTGGGGGAGCGGCGGCCAGGGCGCCTATGGCGCGGCCAACGCCGTTCTCGACGCGCTCGCCGCCCACCGCCGCGCCCAGGGCCTGCCCGCCACCTCGCTCGCCTGGGGCGCATGGCGTGGCGCTGGTATGGCCACGCAGTACGGCGACACCGCGCACTGGGAACGCCTCGGGCTCGCACCGATGGACCCCGCGCTCGCCATCGCCGCGCTCGACCAGGCCCTCGCCGCCGACGAGGTCGCGGTCACGGTCGCCGATGTCGACTGGGACCGTTTCGCCCCCGCCTTCACCGCGGGTCGCCCGAGCAAGCTGCTGTCCCCGCTGACGGAAACCGGCGACCCCGCGACGGCGGGTGCCCTCGACGGTCTCGCCGCCCGGCTCACGGGACTGCCCGAGGCCGAACAGCGCGCGCTCGTCCTCGAGTTGGTGCGCGCCCACGCCGCCGCCGTCCTCGGTCACCAGGGAGTTGACGGGGTGGCGACGGACAAGGCGTTCAAGAGCTTCGGCTTCGACTCCCTCATGACGGTCGAGCTGGTCAAGCGGCTGACCGGCGCCACCGGGATGCGGCTGCTGCCCAACGCGGTGTTCGACCACCCGACCCCCGTGGCCCTCGCGGAGCACCTGCGCGCCCAGGCCCTCGGCGTGAAGGCCGAGGCCGAGGTCGTCGTGGCCCCCGTCGCCGTCGACGAGCCGATCGCGATCGTGGCGATGGGCTGCCGCTTCCCCGGGGGGATCAGCTCGCCCGAGGACCTGTGGAACCTGGTCGTCGGCGAGGGCGAGGCCATCACCCCCTTCCCCACCGACCGCGGCTGGGACATCGAGGCTTTGTATGACCCGGAGCCGGGGCAGGCGGGCAAGACCTATGTGCGCGAGGGCGGATTCCTCCACGACGCCGCCGACTTCGACCCGGCCTTCTTCGGGATCTCGCCCCGCGAGGCCCTGGCGATGGACCCTCAGCAGCGGCTCCTCCTCGAAACGTCGTGGGAGGCGTTCGAACGCGCAGGGATCGACCCCGCCACCCTGCGCGGCAGCCGCACCGGCGTCTTCGTCGGCACCATGTGGCAGGAATACGGGCCCCGGCTGCACGAGGCACCCGAGGACTTCAGCGGGCACCTGCTGACCGGCACCACCACAAGCATCGCCTCAGGGCGCCTCTCCTACACCTACAGCTTCGAGGGCCCGGCCGTCACGGTGGACACCGGCTGCTCGTCCGCGCTGGTCGCGTTCCACTGGGCCGCCCAGGCGCTCCGGCGCGGCGAGTGCGACCTCAGCGTGGTCGGCGGCGCGACGGTCATGCCGACGCCCGGCGTGTTCGTGGAGTTCTCGCGCCAGCGCGGCCTCGCGGCTGACGGGCGGTGCAAGCCGTTTGCCGAGGCGGCCGACGGAACGGGCTGGTCCGAGGGCGTGGGCGTCCTCCTGGTCGAACGCCTCTCCGACGCGCGCCGCAACGGCCATCCGGTGCTCGCGGTGCTGCGTGGCTCGGCCGTCAACCAGGACGGCGCGTCCAACGGTCTGACCGCGCCCAACGGTCCCTCTCAACAGCGCGTTATACGGCAGGCGTTGGCCTCGGCGGGGCTCTCGCCGTCCGATGTGGACGTGGTGGAGGCGCATGGCACGGGAACGGCCCTGGGCGACCCGATCGAGGCCCAGGCGCTGCTGGCCGCCTATGGCCAGGACCGTGAACGGCCGCTGTGGCTGGGCTCGTTGAAGTCCAACATCGGCCACACCCAGGCCGCGGCCGGTGTCGCCGGGGTCATCAAGACCGTCATGGCGATGCGCCACGGCATCATGCCGCGCACCCTCCACGTGGACGCGCCGTCGTCACACGTCGACTGGTCCTCGGGCGCGGTCGAGCTGCTGACCGAGGCCAGGGCGTGGGAGTCCAACGGGCCACGCCGGGCGGGTGTTTCGGCCTTCGGCATCAGCGGCACCAACGCCCACATCATCCTGGAGCAGCCCGAGGAGACACCCGCCTCCGAGCCCGTGCCCTCCGATGCCTCGGGCCCTGTGCCCTGGGTGCTGACGGCCCGCTCCGAGGCCGCTTTGCGCCAGGCCGCAGGACGCCTTGCGCCCCTGGCCGACGACGTGGACGCGCGCGACATCGCCGCGACGTTGCTGTCGCGCCCGTTCCTTGAGCACCGTGCCGTCATCGTGAATGGTGACCTTGACGCGGTCACCCGCGGCGAGCCGGCCGTGGGCGTGGTCGAGGGTGTGGCACGCCCTCGTGGTCGTGCGGTGTTTGTGTTTCCGGGGCAGGGTTCGCAGTGGGTGGGGATG
>NZ_QEST01000070.1 GCF_003311645.1 Streptomyces sp. PT12
CCGACGACGTACCAAGGAGCCCAGACGCCATCCCCACCCACTGCGCCCCCTGACCCGGAAACACAAACACCGGACGCCCCGCCCCCGCCACCACCCGACCGGAGACGATGCCCGCGGCGTCGGCGGCGGCGCCCGCGGCGAACGCGTCGAGCGCCGCCGCGAGTTCTTCGGGGTCGGCGCCGACGACCACGGCGCGCTCGTCGTGCGCGGCGCGGAACGCGGTGAGGGAGTGGGCGATGTCGCCGAGGTCGGCGCCGCTCTCCACGGTGGCCTTGAGCTGCCGGGCCTGGTCCCGCAGGGCGGCCTCGGACTTGGCCGAGAGGACCAGCGGAACGACGGTGCCGGACGGCGTGGCGGCCGTGGCGGGGGCGTTCTCGGGCTCGGGGGCCTCTTCGAGGATGAGGTGCGCGTTGGTGCCGCTGCCGCCGAAGGCGGAGACGCCCGCCCGGCGTGGCGCGGCGCCGCGCTCCCAAGGCCGCTGCTCGACCAGCAGCGAGACGGCGCCCGCCGTCCAGTCGACGTGCGGCGTGGGGTCGTCGGCGTGGAGGGTGCGGGGCATGATGCCGTGGCGCATGGCCATGACCATCTTGATGACCCCGGCGACGCCAGCGGCGGCCTGGAGGTGGCCGATGTTGGACTTCAACGAGCCGAGCCACAGGGGGCGTTGGTCGTCGCGGTCCTGACCGTAGGTGGCCAGCAGCGCCTGGGCCTCGATGGGGTCGCCCAGGCGCGTTCCCGTGCCATGGGCCTCGACCACGTCGATGTCGGAGGGCGCGAGCCCGGCGTTGGCCAACGCGGCGCGGATGACGCGCTGTTGGGCCGGGCCGTTGGGTGCGGTGAGGCCGTTGGACGCGCCGTCCTGGTTGACGGCGGAGCCGCGGACGACGGCGAGGATCCGGTGCCCGTTGCGCTGGGCGTCGGAGAGGCGTTCGAGGACGAGGACGCCCACGCCCTCGCCCCACCCCGTGCCGTCGGCCTCGGCGCCGAAGGCGCGGCAGCGGCCGTCGGCCGAGAGCGCGCCCAACGTGCCGAATTCCACGAACTGGTGGGGGCGCGACATGATCATCGTGCCCGCGGCCAGCGCGAGGGAGCACTCGCCCTGCCTGAGGGACTGCGCGGCGAGGTGGAGCGCGACGAGCGACGACGAGCACGCGGTGTCGACGGTGACGGCGGGGCCTTCGAGGCCGAAGGTGTAGGAGACGCGGCCCGAGACGGCGCCCGACGCGCTGCCCATGGCGAGGTGGCCCTCGGTGCCCTCGCTTGGCTGGACGAGGGTGGCGTAGTCGGATCCCGAGGCGCCGACGAAGACGCCGGTCTGGCTGCCGCGCACGGTGTCGGGGGTGAGCCCGGCCCGTTCGAACGCCTCCCACACGGTCTCCAGGAGGATCCGCTGCTGCGGGTCCATGGCGGTGGCCTCGCGCGGGGAGATCCCGAAGAACGCGGGGTCGAACGCGGCGACGTCGTCGACGAACGCGCCCTCCCGCACATGCGTGGTGCCGGGCCGGTTCGGGTCGGGGTCGTAGAGGCGCGCGATGTCCCAGCCGCGGTCGTCGGGGAACTCGGTGACGGCGTCGACCCCGTCGAGGACCAGCTGCCACAGGTCCTCGGGGGACGCGACGCCGCCCGGGTAGCGGCAGGTCATGCCGACGATGGCCAGCGGCTCGTCGCTCGCCACGGCGGTGGGGGCCTGCCGCGCGTCGTCGGCGGTACCGAGCAGCTCGCCGCGCAGATAGGTGGCGAGCCCTTCGGCGGTGGGGTAGTCGAACGCCAGGGTGGCGGGCAGCCGCAGCCCGGTGGCGGCGGAGAGGCGGTTGCGCAGGTCGACGGCGGTCAGCGAGTCAAAGCCCAGCTCCTTGAACGCCCGTGCGGGCGTGACCGCTTCGGCCGAGGCGTGGCCGAGGACGGCGGCGGCCTGGGCGCGGACGACGTCGAGGACGAGGCGGTGTTGCTCGTCGGCGGGGCGGCCCGCGACGCGCTGGGCCAGCTCGGACAGCGGCTCGTCATCGGCGGCGTCGGCGTCGGCGTCGAGGAGGGCGACGACCTCGGGGATGTCGGCGATCAGCGGGCGGTGGCGGGCGACGGTGAACGCCGGGAGGAACGTCTCCCAGTCGACGTCGGCGACGGCGACAAACGTCTCGTCGTGGTCGATGGCGTCCTGGAGGGCGCGCATGGCCAGCTCGGGCGCCATGGCACGCACGCCGCGGCGGCGCAGGTTCTCCTCCGCATCGCCGAGAGAGGCGATGCCGCCCCCGGCCCAGGCGCCCCACGCGACGGAGGTGGCGGCGAGGCCCTGGGCGCGGCGCCACTCGGCGAACGCGTCGAGGTAGGCGTTGGCTGCGGCGTAGGCGCCCTGGCCTCCGCTCCCCCACACGCCCGCGTTGGACGAGAACAGCACGAACGCGTCCAGCGGTCCTGGGATCAGCTCGTGGAGGTTCCGGGTCCCGGCGACCTTGGCGGCGAGGGTGGCGGCGAAGTCCTCGGGGGTGGTGTCGACGAGCGGCACCATGGGTGCGACGCCCGCGGTGTGGACGACGGCGGTGATGCCGGGCACCTCGTCCACCAGGGTGGCGAGCGCTTCGCGGTCGGCGACGTCGCACGCCGCGATGGTGACCCGCGCGCCCAACGCGCGCAGCTCGTCGGCGAGTTCGGGCGCGCCCGGCGCGTCCTCGCCCCTGCGGCTGGTCAGCACCAGGTGCTCGGCGCCCGCGCCCGCGAGCCAGCGGGCGGTGTGGGCGCCGAGCGCGCCGGTGCCTCCGGTGACCAGGACGGTGCCGCGCGGGCGCCACGGCGTCTCGGCCTCGCGGCCGCCCAGCGGGTCGCGCGCCAGGCGGCGGGCCAGCAACCCTCGTTCGCGGACGGCGAGTTGGTCCTCGTGGTCGATCCCGGCGAGCGCGGAGAGCGCGCGGGCCCACTCGGTGTCGCCCATGGCCTCGGGAACGTCGAGCAACCCGCCCCAGCGGTCGGGGTGTTCGAGGCCGATGACGCGGCCGAGGCCCCAGACCTGGGCCTGTTCGGGCTCGGTGACGCCGAGCACGGCGCCCCGGGTGAGCAGCCACAGCGGCGCGTTGACGCCGTGCCGCTCCAACGCCTTGACCAGCTCCACCGTTGCGGGGGCGGAGGCGAACAGGGATACCACGCCGTCAAGCGGCTCATCGGGCAGCGTGTCCGCGGATGCGGTGAGGAGGTGCGCCCCCGCGGCGGTGAGGCGTTCGGCCCAGGCGGTGCGGTCGGCGTCGTCGCCGCCGATCAACAGCCAGGTGCCGGTGAGGGGTTGGGTGGGGCGGTCGGTGAGGGGCTTCCACTCG
>NZ_QEST01000093.1 GCF_003311645.1 Streptomyces sp. PT12
TGTCCAGGGCGAGGACGCGCGTCTCGCCCGTCCCGTACGCCTTCACGACGCCCTCCGTCCGCGCGGCAGCCGCGGTGCGCGTCTCGAATACAGCCGTTGCCACGGTAGGTCTCCTCAGCGTTGAACGGACTGGCTGTCTGTACACGGGCAACAGTGCCGTTCACGGGGGACCTCACACGATGGTGCGCGGGGCCGTATCCGCCCGGGGGTTTACCCCACCCCCGCGCCCCCGGTTGACCCCAGGGCGTACATGCGCGCGATCACCTCCTCGATGTCGGGCTCCCGCAGCGACAGGTCCACCAGCGGATATCCCTCGGCCACCCGCGCGACCAACGGCGCCGCGCTCGCCGCCGCGGGGAACGCGAGCCACTGCCGCGGCCCCTCCACGCGCACCGTCCGCGCCCCCTCGACCTCGATGGGCGGCAACTCCCGTTCGAGATCGACCACAAGCGTTCGCTCACTCTCCCCGATCTCATGCAGACCGGACAGCGGCCCGTCATACATCAGCTGCCCGTGATCAATCACCATCACCCGACGGCACAACTGCTCGATATCGGTCAGGTCATGGGTGGTGAGCAGCACCGTCACGCGCCGCTCGGCGTTGAGGTCCCGCAGAAACTCCCGCACCTTCCCCTTGCTGATCACATCGAGCCCGATCGTCGGCTCGTCCAGGTACAGCACATCGGGGTCGTGCAGCAGCGCCGCCGCGATGTCCCCCCGCATCCGCTGCCCCAACGACAGCTGCCGCACCGGCACATCGAGCAGCGCCCCCAGGTCGAGCAGCTCCACGCACCGGTCCAGATTCCTGCGGAAACGCGCCTCCTCCACCCGGTACATGCGCCGCACCAGCCCGTATGAGTCCCGCAGCGGCAGGTCCCACCACAGCGTCGTCCGCTGCCCGAACACCACCCCGATCCGCCGCGCGAGACGCGTGCGCTCCCGCGCCGGGTCGAGCCCCGCCACCCGCAGCCGCCCCCCTGACGGCGTCAGGATCCCCGTCAGCATCTTGATCGTCGTCGACTTGCCCGCGCCGTTCGGCCCGATGTAGCCGACCATCTCCCCGCGCTCCACGGTGAACGAGATCCCGTCGACCGCCCGCACGCTCTCCCGCACCCTGCGCAGCCGTCCCACCCGCCTGCGCACCTCGAACACCTTCTCCACGCCCACGAGTTCGACCAGCGCCCCGCCGTCCCGCTCCGCCATGCCGTCCCGCTTCGCCCCGCCGTCCCGCTCCGCCATGCCGCTCCTCAGCTCCCCGTACTCCGATAGCTCCGCACGGCGGCCCGCCACAGCAGCGCGCCGATCCCGCACACGACCGCCGCCACCACGGGCGACATGAAATCCACCCAGCCCGGCAGCCCCAGCGGGTCGTCACGCCCGAGCAGCCGCAGCGTCGGCAGCCAGTTCACAAAGGCCAGCGGCACGACGAACGTCACCCCGCGCACCAGATCCTGCGCGAAGATCGTCGGCGGGTACTGCAACAGCGTGTTCCCGCCGTAGGTGAACGAGCTCTGCACCTCGGCCGCGTCCTGCGCCACGAACTGGAACGCCCCGCCCGCCGTGTAGATCCCGCAGAAGATCGCCGCGCCCGCCACCACCGTCATCACGAGCAGCAGCACCCGGCCCACGCTCCAGTCGAGGTCGAGCCGCGTCGCCGCCCAGACCAGCACCCCGAGCCCCTGCCCGATCCGCCCGATGCGCCGCAGCTGGAAACGGTCGGCCGCGAGCTGCGCGAACAGCGGCGCTGGCCGCACCAGCAGCGCGTCGAGCGTCCCGTCCCTGATCCGCCGCCCGAGCCCGCTCAGATTCCCCAGCAGCAGCTCGGCGAGGCCGAGTGACACGCTCGTCGTCCCGTAGAGCAGCGCCACCTCGGCCACCGAGAAGCCACCGAGCGCCTCGACATGGGCGAACATGATCAGGATCGCCACATAGTCGAGGAACGACCCCGCCGCCGAGCTCAGCGTCGTCAGCACGAACGACAGCCGGTAGGTCATGAGCGAGCGCACCCACATCGCCGCGATCAGCCCGTAGATCCGCAGCCCCTCAACCACCCTGGACCACCACCTTGCGCGTCGCCAGCGCGGTGAGCCCCCGCCCGGCCAGCAGCAACGCCACCGCCCACGCCGCCTGGAAGCCGAGCGCGCCAAGCAGCCCCGCGCCCTCGTGCCGCCCGAGCAGCACGTCGGCGGGCACCTGGAGCATCGCCGACCAGGGCAGCCACCGCACCACCGCGCCGAACGCGCCGGGGAAGACGGTCAGCGGCAGCAGCATCCCCGAGAAGAAGATGGACAGCAGGGTGCTCAGCGTGTTCACCCCCGAGCCGTCCAGCATCCAGAACGCCGCGAGCGCCACGAGATAGCGGATCGCGAAGCTCACCACCACCCCGAGCGCCACCGCGACGAGGAAGAGCAGCCAGGGCAACGGGCCGACCGGCAGCGCCAGATCGAACGCCAGCGCCCCCGCCGCCATCGGCACGACCCCGCGCCCCAGCAGCTGGAACGCCGCCCGGCCCACGTCGGAGGCGAGCCACCACATCTGGAGGTCGGCGGGCCGGTAGAGGTCGATGGCCACGTCCCCGCTGCGGATCCGCTCCTGCAACTCCTCCTGGAAGCCGCCCCCGAGCAGCGACATCACCCCGATCATCGCCTGCCCGATCCAGACGAACGCCAGCGCCTCCGCCTGGTCGTAGCCGCCCAGTTGGGGCCGCTCGGTCCACAGCGCGACAAAGGTGTAGGCGAGGATGAAGCCGAAGACCGTGTTGGTGAAGACCCCGGCGAAGGTGGCCAGCCGGTAGGTGGCGTAGCGCCGGAAGCCGCTGACGGCCACGGCCCCGTACAGCCCGGACGGCCGCATGGCTCTCCCCCCTCGCGTTCGCTCCCCGGATCCCGTAAGCACAAAGCGCCAGAGCGTAGTTGGCGCCCGCACCCAGGGGCCACCGGTTTTCCGGGCGCCCCCGCCCAGGTCTCAACTTGACACCGCACGGGCCGGTCCGTAACCTCCTTCGAGCTTGCCCAAAGAAAGCGGAAGCTCTCGAAGGGCCCAGCAACTCCCCCCGGCTCAGTGGAAGTTCGAGAAATCGAGCGTGATAGAGTCGGGGAACACGAAGGGAAACGCCCGGAGGGTCCTGAGATGGGCTTGAAGGAAGTGTCCGTTCCTTGAGAACTCAACAGCGTGCCAAAAGTCAATGCCAGTTTATTGATG
>NZ_QEST01000236.1 GCF_003311645.1 Streptomyces sp. PT12
GTCGTCAATCTCCGCGGCGGTCCTCACTCTGGAGCGGCAGTACTGAAAGAGCTCAGTGACACCGCTGCCGACCACATCACCACCGCCCAACTTGCCCTGGCCCAGTTGCCGAAGAATCACCGGCGTGGACGCCAGACGCTGATGCGTACCGACTCCGGCGGCGGCACCCACGAGCTGGTCGCCTGACTCGCCCAGCGGGGCGGATGGCTGTCGTACTCGGACGGCAGGACCTCACCGACGCAGTCCACCAAGCCGTCCTCGAGGTTCACACCGCCGCGTGGACGGTGGCCGTCGAGCCCGACGGCGAGATCCGCGACGGTACCTGGGTCGCAGAACTCGACGGCGACGTCCTCAAGGGCTGGCCGAAGGGCGGCTGATCGTCCGCAGGGAAGGGCCACACCCCGGCGCGAGCCGGGGGGACCTGTGCAGGGAGCCGATCACCGGGGTGCACCAGGCCGAAGCTGAGGAGCGCCGCGATTTCGGAGAGAACGCTGAGCGTGATGACGTAGGTGATGTGGCCCGCGGTCGGCGAGAGTGGCTCGCCGCCCATGCCGTGGCCGATGACTGGTAGGCGCCACAGGCACATGGGGAGCGCCACGACTGGGATGGCGTGGGCGACCCGGTGGGCCAGGTAGGGGCGGGCGGCTCGGCCTCTGTCACGTTCACGGCTTCAGCATGACCAGACCGTCACAGGGGGCGTCTCGCCAGGAGGTGATCTCGACCCGTCGCGAGGGTGACGGCGGCACCACCCTCTCGGAGCACCCCACTCCTGAACGCCAGCGCGCCAGCGCTTGCCAGTGACGCGTGACTCCCGAATTGCGGCGCGTGAAAAAGGCCAGATCGCCGACACACAGCGTCGGCACACCTCCGCCACGAGCCCGCCGCAGAGATCCCGACCTGGATCGCGGCCGGAGACTTCCGGGAGGTCAATTGTCCGCCGCCCCGCCCCTCCCCGGGGACACGGGCACGATGCGGGCGGCGGGGGCGGTGCGACGCGGGATGTGTGGGGGTGCCGCCGCCGACCACGGTGAGCCGTGGTCGGCGGCGGCGTGGGCGAGGTGTGACGCGCCCCGAAAACGTTCAGAGCGCCTTGAGCCGCCTGAGTAGGTGGAGGCTGTCGGAGTTGAGCTAGTACTCGACGAACTTGCCGTCCCGCATGAGGAGTGTGTCGGTTCCGGTGAAGGTGACGGCGGTGCCGGGCTCGGCGGTGGCACCGGGGAATCCGCCGGCGTAGGTGCCGGTGGCGGTCCAGCGCACGGACAGGTAGGCGCCGTCGATCACCGGCGGGACCTCGATGGCGAACTCCAGGTCGGAGGTCGGGGCGGCGGTCATCAGAAGGCCTTTCGTCGAGGTGGTGGACGGGGGTGCGGGGTGCAGGGGCTGCTGGCCGGGGTGGCCCTCAGCGTCGCTGGACCCGGTGGATGGCGAGGAGGAGGAAAGCCGCCGCGGTGACGATGAGGGCGACGAAGCCCGGGTGGATGTCCTTCGACAGGCTCGGCGCGCCGTCGGGTCGGGTCTGCCAGATGACGAACGGGATGGCGTAGACGAGGGCCAGGATCGTGGCGGCCGCCTTGACCACCGTGTCGCGGGCCCGGGTAAGGGCGCCAACCAGCGTGATCAGGACGGGGACGAACGCGATGAAGGCGAATCCGGTGAGCACCAGGAGTGGCGCGATCCAGGCGGGGACGGTCACCACCAGAGGGGTGCGTCGCTCCTCGCGTGCGACGGTATCGGACGAACGTGCCATGGCTGGTCTCCTTGGGGGCTTGTGCTTTCGCGTCCAACCGCTCACGGTCCTCGTGCGGGCCCGCGCGAGCGGTGCCGCGTGGACGAGGATCCCGGGCAAGCGAGCTAACGATCGTAAGGCTACGTTCGTAAGTTCACGCCCGCAAGTGCGTTCCGTCGGTAAGCTTCGGAATGTAAGGTCACAAGGGTGAACGAAACCAACACGGCAGGCCCGGCCGCAGCAAAGCGGGCACGTGTACGCAATCGCCGCGGCGAGGGCGGCCGCCTGCGCGAAGAGATCATCTCCGCCGCCGCCGCACTCCTGGACGAGACCGGGGACGAGAAGGCGATCACCCTGCGGTCGGTCGCCCGCAAGGTCGGCATCGCCGCCCCGTCGATCTATCCGCACTTCCCCGACCAGCCGGCCATCATGCTGGCCGTCGTGCAGCGGGAGTTCGCCGCGCTGGACGCCTGTCTGCGCACTGCCGTGCGGGACGCCGGGGACGACCCGCGGGGCAGGCTGTACGCCCTCTGCCACGCCTACCTCGGCTACGCGCAGAGCCACCCCGAGCGCTACCGCACGATGTTCGGCGGGCTGTGGATCCCGACGCTCGGCGACAGCTCCCTCACCGAGGAGGATCTGGTCAACCTCGGCGCGACGGCCATGCGGCTGCTCGCGGACGTGCTGACGGACTGCGTCTCGGCGGGCCAGTCCGCGATCACCGACCCGGAGCAGGACGCCGTCGCCCTCTGGGTCGCCCTGCATGGCCTCGCGCACCAGCACGCCGCGACGCGGATCTTCCCCTGGCCCGGGGAGCGCATCGCCGACACCCTCATCGAGCGGATCGCCCGCCTCCGGGACGCCTGACCCCTCCCGTCGCCGACCGGGACCCCGGGGCGCGTCTCGGCCTCGACCCGGTGGCGCTCGCGCCCGACCTTGACGCCTCCGCGCTGATCGGCTGGGAGGCGGCCGAGGAGCTGACGGGCGACGAGGTGCCGCCGTCCACGCTGTACGAGCGGTCGGAGGAGTCCGCCGTGGAGGAGGGCGCCGAACTGCTGCCCGCCACCGTCAACCCGGAGCTGCCATCGGAGGTCGTGATCTCCGGCCCCTCGGACGCGCTGGCGGCGCAGGAGGCGGCGGACGAGACCCTCACCACGCTGCTGCTCGCCCTCGGCGGGGTCTCGCTGCTGGTCGGCGGCATCGGGATGGCCAGCACCATGGTCATCGCGGTGCTCGAACGGCGCTCCGAGATCGCCCTGCGCCGGGCCCTGGGCGCCACCCGGGCCCACATCCGGCGTCAGTTCCTCGGCGAGTCGGTGCTGCTGGCAGGTCTCGGCGGGATCGGCGGCGCGCTCATCGGCGGCGGGGTGACCATGGCGTTCGCCGCCAGTCGCGAGTGGCCGTTCGCCCTCCCCCTGTGGGTGCTCGGCGGCGCGGCCGGGGCGACCGTGCCTGTCGTCGCGTACCCGGCCGCCCGCATGCCCCGACCGCCGCCCTGTCCACGGCATAGCGGCGGGCCTTCGCCCCGTACGGAGCAGAGTCCGACAGATCGGGTGCGGCCGGGTCAACTCCTCAAGCACCGGTCTGCGACGTGACCCTGAGCTCCCTGGCCACCTTCACTCGGCCTCGGGTGCTCGGTTAGGCGCTACACCGGCGGGGGACGTCCTGGCGGGCCTGTCCCTGACCGAGGACGCCAGCGCACATCTGGCCCAGCTCGCGCGCGGCCAGGGCCTGCGCCCCTTTCGCGACCCGCACGTCGCGAACGGCGGTGAGGGCGAGGACTGATCGGCGACCCCGGCAGGGAAGACCGTCAGGCGGGTTCGGTGTTGAGGGCGCGCCCGGCGGGGCTGCGGGTGTGGAGCCAGGCGGGCAGGGCGGCCAGCGCCGCCACGGCACAGGGCGGTGTCCGGCAGAGAACAGGTCGGCGACTGCCCGCACAGCCGAAGGCCCATCGCCCGGCCACTGATCGCCTGCGATCCCTGACTGCCACGTCCTGGGAAGGGGCGGTGGTCCCCGCGGCGCGGTGTTCATCCCCCAGGTGTTCCCCAGAGGTGCAGGCTCGGCCGACTCTGGGCAGGAAGGCGCAGGTCAGAGGTGGTGTGGCGGAGTGAGGCTGAGCCCACTGTTAGATCTGCCGGCTCAGCCTTCCCAGGTTCGAATCCTGGCGCCGCCACCCTGGTGAAGCGGCCTCTGACGCGCAAATAGATCGGTTCCAAGGTCATCAAGGGTCTGACGCCTTCGATTTGCCCGTCCCACGGTGGGCGGCGGAGCCGCCCTGGGTCGCTGATCTGCGAATACGCAGGCGGGGCCGTTCTCGTTCCATCGAACAATCCGCGGGCGCAATGCGCCCTATGTCCCACTCTGTTCCGCCGGATTTCGCGTGCTGACCAGCGCGTGTGGGGTATTCGTGGACAGATCTGAGGAGTCCGATCGGCCTGACTCAGGACCGTCGGTTGCCGTATGCGGTGATCTTGGCGTTGGTGGCGTCGTCGCTGTCGTCGATGAACTTCGCGTAGACCCGGAGCAGGACCGCGACGGTGTGTCCGGCCCGTTTGGCGACGGTCTGTGGACCCGCGCCGACGACCTCGCCGACATCCCGGGCGACCCCGTCACCAACGCCCTGGCCGCCTACAACGCCGGGCCCGCCGCCGTGCGCACCTTCGCCGGGCCGCCGCCGTTCCCCGAGACCCGCGACTACATCCACCGGATCAGGGAGCTCGTGCCCCGCTATCAGGCCGCCCTGATCGCCAGCACCGAAACGGTCGACGACTGCGCCTTCACCCTCCCCCGCCCCAACCCCCACACCTGGACCAGCCACCAAGGCAGCCGCGGCCCACCTCAGCAGGCTCTCGACCACCGCCTGGGCGCCGACCACCTGAGGCCGACTCGTCGAAGCCCTCGGCCCCTCACACAGATCGCCACCAGCTCCACCGACCTCCCCTTGAACAGACGAGCTTTCTGGTGCTCAGTCGCCTCGTGCCCCCGCGGGTGCGGGGAGCGGCACCGTCAGCGCCTCTGACCAGCCCGGGAGGGGGGAACAACCCCGCGGGTGCGGGGAGCGGGCAGGGCCGGGCCGGGCCGAAGAGGATGAACAGAAACGGGAACAACCCCGCGGGTGCGGGGAGCGGTCTTCGATGCGGTCGGCCGCCGGCGGGCTGCCGGGAACAACCCCGCGGGTGCGGGGAGCGGGCCAAACCGATGCCTGTGTCAGCCAGTGCACGGGGAACAACCCCGCGGGTGCGGGGAGCGGCGGGGACGCCGAGAGGCCCGCGGCTGGGCGGAGGGAACAACCCCGCGGGTGCGGGGAGCGGCCCGGGGCGAGCGACGTGAGGGCGCCGAGAGAGGGAACAACCCCGCGGGTGCGGGGAGCGGGCGACGTCGATTGAGCCAGTGGCGTGGGACCGGGGAACAACCCCGCGGGTGCGGGGAGCGGCTGGAGAGGGCAGGTGACGCGGTGAAGAGTAGGGGAACAACCCCGCGGGTGCGGGGAGCGGTCGGGCGTTCACCGGGCCACCTGCACCGGGTTGGGAACAACCCCGCGGGTGCGGGGAGCGGGCGGGTCGGGGTCACGGTGTGCTCCTGGTGGTGGGAACAACCCCGCGGGTGCGGGGAGCGGGCCGTGCTGCCGGTCACCACCGACCCGGTGCCGGGAACAACCCCGCGGGTGCGGGGAGCGGAGGGGCTGACCTGCGGGTTTATTTCATGTGGAGGCCGTTTTTACTTACTTCCGGGGAAACGGTCATGGCGGGCCTTTCCCTCCGTATCGGCCGGCCGATTCACTTGCCGCCGAACCTTCTGCGTTTGGCTGCCTTGCTCCAGCCTGATGTCGGTGGCTCGTTGCCGGTGAGGGGACGGTCTCTTCGAGTGGGGCGGTGGATCAAGGTCAAGCCCTCGTGGTCCAAGGGGTGCCAGCCATGATCGTGGGTTCTGAAGGTGTAGCCCTGTTCGTTGTCGGCCTGGTGGGCGAGGAGTGCCCTGCCTTGGCCGACATAGGTGCGGACCTCGTCCCACAGGAGGTCTCGGACGCGGGCTGTGGGGGCACCGACGAAGACGCCGGGGGAGATCTCGAGAAGCCAGCGGGTGAGGAAGCCGCGGAGCCCGGCCGGGCAGTTGGTGAGGACGATGACGGTCACCAGATGATCTCGTCTTCCGCGTGGTTGCGCCCGGCTTCGAGATGGGTGTCCCGGTCGCCCTGGACGGTGACGCGGTCCTCGGCGTCGGAGGTGTCCCGCGTCCCTTCGTAGCGCAGCAGGGTCTTGATGTCCTGGACGCAGCGGTCGAGCAGGCGCGTCTTGTTGATGCGGTCGCGCAGTGCCCTTCGGGTGCGGGCGCCCATGTCGTCGTCGCCCTGGGCCGCCGCGTCGAACGCCGCAGGGATGGCGACATCCGTCTTGTAGAGGTCGGCGATGTCGAGGACGAAGGAACGCTCGTGCCCCGAGTGGACGAAGCCGAGGCCGGGTGAGCAGCCGAGGGCGACGACGACGGCGTGGGCGATGCCGTACATGCACTGGGCCGCCGCGGTGATGCCCTGGTTGGGCGCGTCTCCGGCCGAGAAGTCGCCGGGGTTGTACTCCCTGCGCTTCCAGGGACGCCGGTGCGCGCGGCTTCCCTGCGGTAGCAGTCCTTCAGGCGGCGTCCCTCGGCGCTGAGAAGCTCTTGCCGGGTGCGGCCCGACGGGTCCTCGTCGGGGAAACGCAGCCGGTACATGTCGCGGGCGACGTCGAGGCGCGTGCGGCGGTTGGCCCAGAGGGTGGCCTGGGCCTCGACCAGGCCCGAGGACCGGGTGAGTGCGCGCCCTCCGGCGTAGAAGCGGACGCCGTGCTCGCCGACCCAGATGACTCCGGCGCCGCATTCGCCCAGGACGCTCATCGCCTGGTGGGTGACACGGGTTCCCGGGCCGAGCAGCAGGGTTCCGATGGTGGCGGACGGGATGTGGGTGACGCCTGCTGCGTCCTCGGCGGTGATGGCGTTGTCGTCGCGGTGGACGGTGCAGCGTTCGAGGTAGACGAAGGACAGCCGGTCCCCGACCCGGCTGAGCTCACGGGGAGTTGACGCTCTGCGTCGGCCGATGGTCGACATGGGTCACCGGACCGGCGCGAGGGTCATCAGGCCGCAGCCGTATGCCTTGGCCTTGCCGAGGCCGTTGGTGAGGGTGCGGCGCAGCAGGGCCGGGTCGGTGATGCGCAGGCGGCCGTCGTAGGTGACCTGGGTGATGCTCACGCCCGGCCGCCTGTCCTGGCCCGGCTTGGTGAACTGGAGGGGGCGGTGGTCGCGCACGATCAGCTGGTGCTCGTCGCCCTCGGGCAGCAGCCGTTGTTCCTCGGGCTTGGCCAGGATCTCGAAGCCGTGCTTGTCCTGGCGGTCGAGGAGCCAACGGGCCTGGTGGCGCGGGGTGAGGTGCGCGGTGCGTTTGGTCGGCTCGCCGTCTTTGCGGCGGATGCTGTGCACCGGGTTGGCGGTGAGCCGGAAGCCCCAGGTGGTGCCCGGCTCCAGGGCGGTGAGGAAGTCGTCGTAGCCGTAGGTCTGCCAGCCGGGCGCGTCGGTGGCGGCGGGCCAACCCGCCTGGTCCACCAGGTGGGTGAGGTCGGGGCGGAAGGGGCTGACGATGAAGAGCAGGATCTCGTCGCGGGGGTTGCGGTCAAGGCGCCAGAGTACGCGGGGCTTCGCGCCGTCCGCGGTGGGTGGGGTGGGGAAGGCCGCGTTCACCGCGCCGTGCAGCCGGTGGGGAGAGGCGAGCAGGTGCCGGGCGTCCCTGCGACGTGTGTTGACGCGGAAGCGGGTCAGGTACATCAGCTCGTCCTCAGAGCGGCGGTCGGGTCGTGGGACGGTGGTGGCTCGTGGCCGGGCCGCTGTGGGTCGACGGAGGTGGTGGTGACCGCGCGGAGGTCGTAACGGCGGTGGCGGGGGTCGAAGCTGAGCGGCGTGTCCCTGAGGGTGAAGTGCGGTGGCTCTCCCGGGGCGTTGTCGAGGAAGATCTCCAGGGGGCGCTCGGCGTCGCGTCGGTGGCGGTACCAGTCGCTCGCGTGCCAGGGCTCGTCGCGGAGCGCCGTCAACAGGTCGGTATCCCTGCGGACTCCGAGGTCGAGCGGCTCGGCGGGTGGGCAGGAGCGCCGTCCCAGGTAGGGGAGGAAGGCGGGGGTCAGGAGCGCCGTGTGCAGGGCGTCGACGAAGGAGGAGTCGCCCTCGAGGCCCGCGACGAACACGGCGTCCGCGAGGTAGAAGCGCTCTGACAGCGGCATGGCCTTGCCGGAGTCCGCGTGGTGGGCGGTCTGGAAGTCGCGCAGGCGGGTGCCGGGTTGGTCGACGCGGACGCCGAACCGCAGGGCGGCCAGGTCGGACAGGTCCGCGTCCCGCTCCCGGCCATCGGCCGCGGCGAGGAGGCCGAGCACGCCGCTCTTGGTCGGGGCGTTCTCCGTGGTGCGCCGGGCGAAGCGCCCCGCGGAGCCCCATGCCTGGAGGGGTCCGGCCAGCCGGAGCAGCAGGACGCTGGTCATGCCGCCTCCGGTGCCAGCCGCTCGGCCACCGCCGCCCCCACGGCGTCGATCAGCTCGCGGAGGCCGACCTCGGTGCCCAGGTCGGCGAGTGCCCGGGTGCCGGATCCGACCCGCAGGACCCAGCCGCCTTCGTCGTCGATGCCGAACTTCTCCTCCAGGTCCGGGACAAAGCGGGCGAGTCGTTCGCAGCTCGGGGCCAGGAAGCCGCCGTTCTCCGGGTCTTGGGCCACCGGCTTCTCGAAGGCGGCGACGAAGCTGACCGGCCGTTTGGTGCGGAGCTTGACGATCACGGCGTCGGGGAGGGTGGTGTTGCCGAAGGTGTTGATCTTCCCGGTGGGCAGCGAGGCGATGAAACCCTCGATGAACGCCTCGACCGCGCGGCGGGTCGGGGTGCCGGGTGCTTCGTCCTCGCGCAGGCCAGCGCCGAGGTTGGCGTGCAGCTGGTCGACGTCGAGGGCGGCGTAGCGGTAGAGGGTCGCGGAGTTGAACTCGACCGTGCCGATCATCCCGGCGCCCTTCTCGGCGTCGGTGTTGTTGTCGTCGACGGCGGTGTAGTAGTCGGACTCGTTGTCGACCGCGTGGACGCTGAGGGCGTGGGCGACCTGGGTGGACGCCTCGACATTGAGGTCGGTGGCGTCGGCCACCATGCGGCCGAAGAGGGCGATGTCCACGGAGTGGCCCGTGTTCACCAGGGCGCGGGCCCGCGCCTTGTTCTCCTTCGCCTTGAGGAACGCCTTGAGGGCGGTGACATCGTCGGTGCCCTTGGTGCCTTCGAGCGTCAGGGCGGCCAGGGCGTCGAGCTGCCGCCTGCTGAGGAACATGAGGTAGGAGGACTCGGGGGCCGTCTCCTCCGCCTCGCCGTCCGCGTCCTTCTTGCGCCGCGGCACCTCCAGCTTGGAGTTGGTCGCCGTCTGCAAGGTCTCCGCGGCGACCTTCCACGCCGCGGCCCGCTCGATGGACGGCTCGGCGGCGGTGATGCGCCCGGCCAGCTCGTCGACGAGCTTCTTGGAACGGACGCCCAGGTGGGAGGGGTCGAGCAGGTCGTCGAAGGCGCGGCGGGTGGCGCGCTTCCACGCCTGGCTCGACACACGGGCGCGGCGCACTCCGCCGTAGACGGCGGTCTTGGGCTGGCCGGTGTCGTCCCGGTTCAGGTTGCTCGGGGGGACGGTCTGGAGCACATGGATGTCGAGGATGGTGCGCGCCACGGTGATGGACTCCCTTTCGGCGAAACGGTGGTGAAGACTCTGTGGCTCTGTGGCTCTGTGGTGCGGGAGGCGGACGGTCCCGGTGCGATCAGTCGGCCGAGGGATATCGGTCGTCCGGAGGGCTCGGCTGGCCTTGGGCGACGGGGGCATCCGTTCCCTCGGGGTCGGCCGCGCGGCGACGTTGTGCCCCGGCGAGGTGGAAGTCCCTTCCCCAGGAACGGTGGACCTGGCCTCGTCCGCCCGGCTCCTGCCACCGGAGGAGCTGATCGGCCAACAGGCCGTAGTCCAGGGGGAGCCCGGCCGACCTGAGCAACAGGACCAGCTCGCGCAGCCGCAGCGTCATGACGTCGAAGGAGGTGGCGGAGGCCGTGCGCACGAACCGCTTCCGCAATCGCTCGTCGAGCTCGTCCGTGCCCTCGGCGCGCATCAGCTCGCGCACGGCCCGACCGAGGCCCCAGCCCCTCGCGTGCATCGACACCCCGCGGTGCGCCTGCTGGTGGAGGGACCACAGCGTCAGGGTGGAGTGCAGCGCCGCCTCGACGCGGTCGAGCGTGCGGTCGCTGCTCCAGTACCCGGTGTCCGCCGGTGGGGATGCCTTCTCCGCCGCCTGCTGGAAGGCGTCCATGCCGATCAGGCCCCAGAGATCGGGCTGGGTGTGCAGGGGGCGCCCGAGGCCACGGCGCAGCCGGGCGAGGGTCGCGACCGCTTGGGGCCGGTCGGCCTGGTAGCCGACATAGAGGCCGCGGATGTGAGCGGCCACGGCGGTGCGGAGCGGGCTGTCGCGCGGGCTGTCGCGTCGAGGCGGCGGGGAGGAGGTCGGCTCCGCGGGCTTGGCCTGCCGCGGCACGGTGCTGGTCATGAGGAGGGCTCCGGGGATTCATCGGTGATGTCGGTACCGGGTGATGGCGGCGCCTGTGCGGCCACGGGGAGGGCCACGGGGAGGACGTTGTTCAGCCGGGCTCGGAACCACTGCTCGGCCTGCGGAAGGTCGATCCAGCGGGAGCCACCCTCGCGGCTCTCCACGAGGCGGCCCTCCCAGGCGGCCGGGCCCGCCGAGTCCAGCAGCTTCTCCCCGAGTTCCATGACGATCCGTCGTGCCGTGCGGCGCCACTCCTCGCGGGCTCGCTCCGGGGGGATGGGCCCGCCTAGGCCGACGAGCCACCGGCGGAACGGTCCGTCCAGCTCGCCGAAGCCTTGGTCACGGGCGGTCGCCGTGGGCGTGGAGGCGTCGCAGCCCGCGGCGCGCGCGAGATTCCCGGCGAGATGGCCCAGCGCGGTCACCGCGTCCTCCGCCTCGGAGACCGCCGCCAGCGCCACGCCCTGGTACTCCGGCAGGGACGCGTGCAGCAGGACGACCGGGAGGGTCAGGGCGTCGTCCACGACCTCGTCGATCACCGATTGCTGGGTGCCATAGAGGGCGCCGATGGTCCGGGTCCTGACCAGTCCGCCCCGGGGCAGCAGGTTCTCCTCGGCGAGCAGGTGCAGCCAGCGGACCACGCCCGACGGCCACATGGTGGAGGGCTCCTTGCCGCCCGAAGGGGCCTCGTGCGGTGTCGCGGGAAGAAGGCTTTCGAGGCCGCGCCAGGCCGCGCGCGTCGGGTCGTGCTGACGTGGCAGGTAGACGGGAAACCTACGCTGCTTCTTCTCCTGGGCCGGGCTTCGGCGCCATGCGGTCATCGGCTCGTCCCTGAACTTGTTATACGCGGTGAGCGGGTCTCCGTAGCCGAGGACGACGCCGGTGACCGCGCTCCCGTCGTGGTGCAGCAGCAGCCGCCGGGACTGCCAGGTGTAGAGGTCGCACAGGCCCGAAGGGCGGCGCGTGCCCGGGTCCTCCCCATCGACCGAGGGCCCTGGGCCGGGCGCTTCGCGGCGCCAGATGGGCAGGTCGTCGCCGTCGTCGGGCTCGGGGTCGCGGAGGATTCCGTCGTTGTCCCGGGGGATCAGATTGAGCAGAAGCGTCTCGCGCAGGCTGTCGCCTTCGGCGAGAATGCCGCCGAGATTCCCCGCCCAGGCCACGCCGAGCGGATAGCCCTTGCCGCCCTTGACCCGCGGATCGCCGACCGCGCCCGACTTGATGCCCGAAGGGTCGAACGCGTGGGCGTGCACCAGCCAACGGGCGGCTTCCGCGAAGCTCAGCTTGTCGACTCCGGGACGGCGCATGGAGAAGAACGGCTCTCCGTTGGGCACATCCGCCACGATCCGGTTGAGCGAGGAGACATCGTTCTTCTCGGTGTGCAGCCCGGCCACCTGGTAGAACGGGCGCTTGGGGTGGAGGAGATCGAAACGCTCCCGGTGACGGTCCAGATAGTCCGGGACGTCGGCGAACGGCTCGGCGGACCGCCACAGGGCCTCCCACGCGTCGAGATCCGCGGGGCCGTGAAGCGCGTCGTGCGCGACGGCAAGGAACAGCCGGAGCAGCGCGAACTCCTGTGTGGGAAGGTCACCGACCAGCCGCCGCACGTCCTCCGCCCGGAGAAAGACATCGCGCAGCGAAAGCTCACCGGTCGTCCCGTCACGGAACTGGACGGGAATCCACGGACGGGACACCAGGTCGAAGGCAGGCACAAGATCCACCACTCTCGCGTCACGCTCACCGGCGGGCCTGATCAACAGCCCATCCGACTCGCTGTACTCGAGGTCGTAGCCTGCCAGCCGGGTCTGACAATTCTCGTCCAGAATCAGAATCAGTTCACCGGCCAGCCAAGGACAGTGCTTGTTCTGCCACCCTTCTATATAGGAACGCTCAAGTTCGGCGATCGTTCGATCAATCGCCCAGGGTTTGCTGAAATGCCACGGCAGGGTGAGCGCGCTGGCGGCGACGGCCTCCGCGGCGTGCCGGGGCGGTGGGCAGTGCTCGGGAAGCTCCAGTCCGCCCCGCCCGCGGTCGAGCCAGGGGACGGTGGTCAGCGTTCCGTCCCGGCGCCGCCGCACCACGAGCACCTCGACGCTCTCCTCGCCGTCCCGCACCTGCGCCCGGCCCGCGCGGCTGTCCTCCGCCTCGCCGACTCCCGCGTCGATCCACCCGACCACGGGCCTTCCGGCCCGCCTGACCGGCCCGAGCCGGAACGTCTCGGCCCTCTCCCGCTTGTCGACGAGGAGCTTCCGGTGGGCGGCGCGGGCCTCGTCCATCGCCGAGCGCCATGTCTCCGGGCCCACGGGATCGTCGCCGTACGCTGCCTGAACGAGCGGGCTGATGTCCTCGGGGAGCCGCAGAGGGCGCCCTTCGAGATGCGGTCGAAGCACGGCGAGGGCGCGCAGCAGCGTGTGCGCGCCCTCGTACACCCCGAGAGAGCCGCGCACCGGCCACGGTGGGTCGGCGTTGCGGTCGCCGTTCCCGTCACCGTTGCGGTCGCCGTTCCAGTCGACGCCGGTCACCAGGCACAGCGGCTCGCGGAGCCGAGCGGGCCGCACCCGGGTGTGCCGGTGCAGACGGCCCATCCGCTGGAGCACGAGGTCCACCGGGGCCAGATCGGTCACCAGGAGATCGAAGTCGATGTCGAGCGACTGCTCGATGACCTGGCTCGCCACCACGACGTGCCGCTCCGCGGGCCGTTCGCCCCCGGGCCCGAACAACCGCCGCAGCTCGGCGTCCTTCCGCGCCCGGTCGGCGGCCAGGAACCGAGCGTGCGCCACCGTGACGTTCCCCTCACCGAACCGCTCGCGCAGCCGCTCCGCCGTCTCCTGCACCCGGTCCACGGTGTTGCGCACGACCAACGCGCAGCCGCCGTCGGCCAGTTCGGCCTCAAGGCGGTCGACAAGCGCGTCGAGGCCGTCGTCAAGGCGCTCGACACGGACCGCGGAGCCACGCCCCGAGGGGACCGGCCGCGCGCTCGACGGCGCCTCACCGGGAGCCACCGCGGTGAGCAAGGGGTAGGCGTCGGCCGGTTGATCGATGTCCACCGGCTCGCCCGCGTAGGCCGTGGCCAGCGCGCGGCGCCGGGCGGCGGGCAGGGTCGCGGACAGGAGCACCACCGGGACCCGGTAGGCGCCAAGCCACCCCAGCACCCGTTCCAGATAGGTGCTCATATAGGCGTCGTAGGCGTGCACTTCGTCGATCACGACGACCTTGCCCGCAAGCGCGAGATGCCGCAGAGCGAGGTGTCGGCTCTTGAGCCCCGCGAACAGCACCTGGTCGATGGTGCCCACAGCGAACGAAGCCAGCGCCCCCTTCTTGCGGCCCCGCAGCCACTGGTGCGCCTCCAACTCGCCCGGGTGGGAACGCTCCGCGACCCCCGGCCGACTGATGCCCTGCCCTCCGTCCACCTCGACGGCCGCGACGGTCCGGGAACCTGCGCGCACCAGCCCGGCCCACCGCTCGTTCAGAATGGCCTTGGCGTGCGCCAGGAACACCGAGCGACGATCGTCCCCACCGGCGGGCAGACGTTCCAGCCAGCCCAGCAGCCGCCCGAACATGGCGTCCCCCGTCGCCCGGGTCGGCAACGCCAGGAACACACCGCCCGCACCCGCCCGCGCGGCGAGCACTTCCGCGGCCAGGAGAGCCGCCTCCGTCTTGCCCTCGCCCATCGGCGCCTCGATCACCAGCAGCCCACCGGCCTTCATGGACCGGGCCACCCGCACGGCCTCCACCTGCACGGGGCGGGCCGTCGCTCCCTCGGGCAGGGCGAACCGCGCGCCAAGCAACTCGTCGGCGGAGCCGCCCGGTTCGTCCGGGGCCCATGGCCCCGGGAGGTCAAGGCCGCGCCAGGCCCTCTCAAGACGGTCAGGGGCCGGAAGCCCATAGGGAAACAGCTCCCGGGAACTCGCGACCCAGTCCGCGAGGATGACCAGGGCACTCAGCAGCACCTGCACCGGCTGCGTCAGCCGCGCCGTTCGCCAGTCCGACAGCCGTTCCTCGGCGCCTGATGCCTCGGCGCAGGCGGCGAGCAGCTCGAACTGGACCGCGCGCCACAGACCCTCGCTCGGGCCGGGCGTACGGAGGAGGTCAGGACGCAAGTGCAGCTGGTGGAGCTGGCCGTGGCTCGGGGGAACGCCGTGGTGCCCGCCGATCACCACGGCGAACTGACCCGAACTCCGCCCCGTCCACCCGTGCCGCTCCGCCAGCCACTCCTGGAGGACAACGTGCCCGGCCAGGGCATGCGGGGCCAAGCGCCGGTCCTCGCCGAACGCCTGCCGGTAGGGCATGTCGAGGCCCGCGGCGCGCATGCGCTCGGCAAGCGGCCCGAACTGACAGGCGAAGGCGGGCGTCGCCTTGCCGATGTCGTGACTCGACGCCAGCCAGACGACGAGGCGCCGCGCGTCCGCCTCGCCGTCCGGCAGCGCCTCGGCGACCAGGCGCCGCACCTGACCGGGAACCCACGCGTCCCACAGCCGCCCCGCGACAGCGCCGCTGTCCACCATGTGCTGCCACAGCGGCAGCCAATCCCCCTCGGGATCCTCGGACTTGCCCCAGACACTGCGGGCCGCCTCCGAGAGGTGGGCGAAGCCTGGCGGGCGCGATACGGACATCGTCGTCGCTCCTGTCGGTGCGCATCGATGGGGGACTCTCAACGCCGCGGGGTGTGGGGCCCGACGGCGGGCCCCACACCCGGGGCCGTGGCTTGCGCGCTGCTTCCACAGCGCTCACGGCGGCAGTTCAGCGGCGGCTACAGCGGCGAGGGCTGGCAGACCCCACCGTGGTCGCGGCGCCACCGAGGGTGACCCATCACGATCACGATGACCACCACGGCGAGCACGGTGACGCGGATCATCTGCTCGACGGGCGACGCGACACCGGCGCCAGCCGCGAGCAGCGCCACGAGCACCGCTCCGTATCCGCCTCGACCGGGTTCCGCGTTCCTCGGTAACATCGGTCCGTTCTCCTTCTTGTCGATGCGACTGACGTTGGACGGAGACACGGCCGGGTCGATCGATCTCCGCGGCAACGGAGGTGTGATGGGCCCGGCCTCTGCCTTGAGCAGGGCCGTCCGCGAGCAGACCACGGCCGCGGTGGCGTGGCCGGTGATCCGCGGGACAAAGATAGACCGACCCGCGGGTCAGCAGCAACACGGTTCGGTGGGCAATGGACTTGTGGCACAGTTCGACTCAGTTCGGCAACTGAGTGGGCTGAGCTCCCCGATGCTTGGCGGTGCCTGGCTGTTGCGCAGCGCAACGCAGTTGGCTGGCCTTCTGGATCTTCGCGGACGCTCGACTCCCCCGGCCCCGGCGGCGGGGGAGCGCCCTCACGCGCATCGCCCCTGGCTGTGTTGCCGAATCTTGCCAGTGAGGCCAACTACGAGGTGCGATCCGGCGCCTTGCCAGGTTGGCGCCGCTCGCCGCTCGCTGATCCGCGAAGACTGAGAAGGCGCGGTGTGTCGCGAGAGCGCTCTGATGCGCATGAGTACGGCGGGATTGAGAGCCACGGCCCGCGCTGAGCGGTGGACCAGAGAGAATTCGCCCCATTTGCCCGTAAGGGAGGGCGGAACCCCGCAGGCGCGGGGAGCATCCATGTGGCGCAGTCGACTCAGGGGTCAGCCTCGTGCAATGACGAGGAACACGGTGCAGAGAATCTACCGCGCGGAGCACCCCCGCGCGTGCGGGGAGCAGTGTTTGAGTTTTCACGTGTCTTCTCTCCCCTGGGGAACAGCCCCGCGCGTGCGGGGAGCAGGTCTTATGGGAACGTGCATATGGGAGGGATGCGGGAACAGCCCCGCGCGTGCGGGGAGCAGTACGCCGAAGCCACCGCCTACGCCTACCTCGCGGGAACAGCCCCGCGCGTGCGGGGAGCAGGCCGAGGCGCGGCGTGTGCGGGCGGCCGAGTTGGGAACAGCCCCGCGCGTGCGGGGAGCAGGTCGACGGCGTGGGGCACCTGGCGTTCGCGGTGGGAACAGCCCCGCGCGTGCGGGGAGCAGGAGGCCAGCTCGGCGTCGTCCTGGCGGGTGCCGGGAACAGCCCCGCGCGTGCGGGGAGCAGGCACCATCCGGACCCGCGGCGGATGCGGCGCAGGGAACAGCCCCGCGCGTGCGGGGAGCAGGCCGAACCCGCGGGCGAAGCGCGCGCCGGAACGGGAACAGCCCCGCGCGTGCGGGGAGCAGAGCCCAGGCCAACAGGCGTGGGGCGGCGCGGAGGGAACAGCCCCGCGCGTGCGGGGAGCAGAGGGCGTGAACTGGAGCTTTATGGCGTCGGGGGGCGAGTTTTGCTTGCTTCTCGAGAATCGGGCATTTCGTGCGGTCATCCTTGAGGAGGCGATGCTCTCCATACCTACCATGAGGTCTCGGCTGCGTACTGGCGCAGTCCCGATGTGGTGAGGGCGCGGCCCGTGTCGTGCCGGGGGAAGGTGATCAAGTGCGCGCTGTCGTTCGGTGCCTGTTGCGGAAGCGCTCCTTCTTCCGGTGCGTTGATGTGCGCTCTGGGTGACAACCCTCGTGCCCGGCGAGGGACGGATGTGAGGGGCGGAGTGGCGTCCGTGGTCTTGTGGGACATCTGTGGGGTGGCGGACGCCAGAAGCCGCATCGCGCCTGGTCAGGGGCTTGTGCGGGGGAGACTGTAAATCTGCCGGCTCAGCCTTCCCAGGTTCGAATCCTGGCGCCGCCACCCTGGTGAAACGGCCTCTGATCTGCGGATACGCAGCCGGGGGCCGTTCTCGTTCCGACGAACACCCCGCGGGTGCAATGCGCCCTATGTTCCATTCTGTCCCACCGGATTTCGCGTGCTGACCAGCGCGTGTGGGACATGCGTGGGACAGATCTGAGGAGTCCGATCGGCCTGACTCAGGACCGTCGGTTGCCGTATGCGGCGATGTTGGCGTTGGTGGCGTCGTCGCTGTCGTCGATGAACTTCGCGTAGACCCGGAGCAGGACCGCGACGGTGTGTCCGGCTCGTTTGGCGACGGTCTGTGGGTCCGCGCCTGCGGCGAGCCAGGCGGACAGGGCGGCCGCCGATGTCCACGTGCGCACCACTATTCACTTCGCCCCCGTCGACCTGCCCTACACCCCGGGCAACGAGGTCGTCGGCACCACGAACGAAGGGCGCCGACTCGTCGGCCTCACCCGCGGCGGTGGCTACGCCGAGCAGGCGCTCGTCCACCGCCGCACCGCCTGGGAGGTCCCGGCGGCATCACCGACGACCAGGCCGTCGCGCTCGCCCTCCAGGGCCAGTCGGCGTGGCATCTGCTGTTCACCGCAGCCCGGTTGAAGGCCGGGAGACCGTGGTGATCCCGGCGGCGGGCGGCGGCCTCGGCACCCTCGCCGTCCAACTCGCCAAACGCGCCGGAGCCAAGGTCGTCGCACTCGCCAGCACCGAGGCGAAGCGCCAACTCGCCAGCAAGCTCGGCGCGGACGCCGTCGTCGACTCCACCGCCACCGCCCACGCCGTCCTGGAACGACTCCGCCACGGCGGCCTCGTCATGCTCGTGCCGTTCGGCGGAGCCCAACGCCAGTGCATCGACATGGCCGTCGGCGACTCCGACCTCCACGAACTTCAACGTCACCCGCTCCCTGCGCACCGGCGCCAGCGGCCGCACCATCCTCGCCTCCCTACCAGAACCCATCCAGCAACGCGTCCTCGCCGAGCCCGTCCCCGCGGAAGCCGGACCGGGGGTCTACCGGGACAACGACGAACTCCTCGCATCGCTCCAGGACATCCGCGACCAGGGCCACGCCCTCGGCCACGAGGAACGCATGGCCCGCTGGAACAGCTGCGCGGCCCCGATCATGCGCAACGACTCCGTCCTCCTCCTCAAACCGACCATCGCCATGCCCGGAGCCCCCACCTGGACCATCGAAGCCACCAAAACAGCCGCGGCCCACCTCAGCAGGCTCTCGACCAGCGCCTGGGCGCCGATCACCTGAGGCCGACTCATCGAAGCCCTCGGCCCCGCACACGGATCGCCACCAGCTCCACCGACCTCCCCCTTGGCTCCCCGGGAATCAGCTGAGGCACGTCCACCAGGCCCTCACCGCGCTGAGGGGTCACCCGCAGGTGCCAGCCGACTCGGTGCTTGACGCAGCTGCCGTGGCGGAGGAGGCTGCGCAGTCGTTCGAGTCGATCCGGGTGTCCTGACGTATGCCGTCGACGCTCGGCGCGGCGTTCGACGCATCCATCGACGCGCTGCGCGCCGCCACGCGCGCCGTCCCGGCCATCCCCGAACCGGGACAGGTGCGCACCCTCCTCTTCCAGACCCAGGAGTTCTTCGCGGGCCTTCGCACCTCCCCCGACACCTTCGCTCGCGACGCCGCCCGGGCGCCCGGGCCCGGATCGTTCATGAACCGGGCCCTGGCCGATATCCGCGCCCACTTCGCGGTGGCGGACCGCCACCTCGCCGACGCCCTGCGCCGCGTGCTGATCATCAGCGGTCCGTCCGGCGAACCCGCCGACCACCTCCAGGCCGCGGCAACCCGCCTCGCCGTCCCCCGCGACCTGATCGGAACCCACCGTGGTCCCGACGGCGAGCCGCTCACCCCCTACCGCTACCTCCTGGCCGACTACCTGCTGGCCGACGCCCGGGCGCAGCGCCACGTGTTCTTCCGCGTCACCGACCTGGCCGGGGAGCTGGGGCACTTCATGGAGCGCGGGCGGCACGTTGGAGCACGTCGCCGTGGAGGGCGACCGGGTGATCCGCGCCGTCCTCCAGGCCCGCCACGGCACCGGCCGGTCGCTGAGCGGCGCGGACCTCGAACGAACCTCGAGGAGCGGGCCGCTGCCGGGCTCCCTTTCCGTGGCCGCCCTGGGGAGGATGATGAGTGAGTCATGTCATCGCCCCCAATCGCTCGGCTCCTGGTGTCGGCACGTGCCGTTGGCTTGCCGCTGCGCTTTGCAAGGGCGCCGGTCTTCGCGTGGTCGGCACGGTGCTCGGGGTGTGCGCGCACCACCTGGTGGCCGATGGGCCGGTGGCCGCGGGGGCGGGTGCTCGTCTGGCCGCGGGGCGGGTGCTCGTCGGGGCCGCCGCGTTGTTCCTCGTGGGCCTTGTCGGGGCGAGGTGGCCTCCGTCGTTGCCTGTGGCGCTCGCTCTCAGCGGCCTGACGCAGGCAGCGCTGCACGCGTGGTTGGGCGTGGATCAGGGCCATGGCATGGGTGGGGCGCACGCGCCCGGGCACTCGGCGCCCGGTGTCGAGGCGCACACGGTGTGGCATGAGTGGGCGCGCGGTGCGATGGCGATAACGGTCGGGCACGTGGTGGTGGCGGCCGTGGTCGCCGTGCTGCTCCATCGTGCGGACGCCGTGTGCTGGGCGGTGGGCCGGACGGGTTCCGCCGCGCGGGCGTTCGCTGATCGACCTCGGGACGCCGGAGTGGCGGCGTGGTCGAGGAGTGGAGCGGTCCCCACCCGCGTGGCGGGTGCTGGCGGACGTGGTGGTGCGACGCGGGCCTTCCGGCAGGACCGAGCTCAGCGCGTGAGACCTCGTTCCCTCCGGGGGAGACGGTCCCGAGGGGTGGGAGTTCACCGCCGCTGACGACGGCTACACCGTCGCCGGGTCGGCCGTTCCGGCCGGTGAGGACGCCGTCCACTCCGTCGTAGTGCGGCAGCTGCCGGATGCCGAGGAGGTGGTGACCAAGACGCTCCAGACCTACGAAGGCGGCCGGGTCGACCGCTGGATCGAGCTTTAGTCCGCGGGCTCGGGCCACGGCAACGAGGCGCCGGTCCTGGCGCTCGAACCGGCCGCCCCCGACGCCGTGCCGCTGGAGCCGGTGGAGCCGGTGGAGGAGGAGCCGGTGGAGGAGGAGTTCGCGGCCGCCGCGCCTGAGGCGGAGGCCGCGCCGGAGAGTGAGCCGACGGAGTCCGAGGAGACGGCTGCGGAGGAGGACGAGGACGGCGGTTCCTCGGCCGGCGTCTGGATCGACACCCGCGTCCGTCGGGTCAGGCCGCGATGAGGCGGCCGCTGCGGTCGAAGAGCGTCATCGCGCCCGCGCACAGCGCGCCGATCGACGCCAGGGCGGCCCAGGGCAGCCAGGCGGCCCCGCTCGCTGCCGACACGTCGAACAGCGCCCCGACGGCGAGGTTGCCCAGTGAGACGGCCACGTCGCAGACGGTCTGGTAGGCGCCGTAGTAGGTGGCCACGAGGTCGGGGCCGGCGAACCTGACGAGGGTGTCCATCTCGAACGGGTAGAGCAGGGCGCCGCCCAGGGCGAGCAGCGCCGCGCAGGCGGCGAGTGCCGCAACGCCCACCGTGGTCTCGGGCGGGCTCGGCAGCAGCGGCAGGAACGCGGCCCCCATGACGAACAGGCCGACGGTGATCGCCGGAGGTCCGGGAATGCGCCGTTGGGCCCACGTGGTGAGGCGGGCCTGGCTGGCGATCGCCGCGAGCGCGGAAACGGCGAAGACGGTGCCGGTGATCAGGCCGGCGTGCTCGGGCGACACCTCGCGGCCTGCGGGGCGTTGATCTGGTCGGGGCGGCGGCAGTTGTGGGCGGCGGTGTCGTCGTCGGCCATGCTGGCGTTGTTGTCGCCCTCGTACTCCTCGACCGGCCGCATCCTGCGGATGGGGAAGCGCTCGTCGAAGAGGCGCGTGAAGATGCGGACGACGCTGTCGGCGACATCCGCGTTGACGACGAGAACGCCGCGGGAGACCTCGCCGTCGAAGTCGATGTGGTTGATCTCCACCCGGCGCAGGTCCTCGCGGGTGGCCGGGCAGCCCTCGCGCCACATGCCGACCGCGACCATCTCCTCGGTGGCCAGGCGGCTGCCCTCGGGGGTGAGGGTTTCGCCGCGGGGTAGCCAACCGTGCCGTTCGTAGTAGGCCCCGGCGCCATCGGGACCCACGGCGGTGACCAGGCTGTCCCGGGCGCAGCCGGCGGCCGCCGCGTCGGAGACGAACTGGTGGAGCAGGACGGCGCCGATGCCCGATGAACGCGCGGAGCTGGTGACCACGATGTGGGAGAGCACGGCGGTGGTTCCGGGGTGGGGGCGGGCGCCGGGTCTTCCGCTGCCTTCTTCCGGCCGGGGAGGAGTTTTCGCAGGTAGCGGCCCAGTCGGGTGCGCGGGAAGTGCCACGCCAGGTGAGGGCGGACGACCAGGCCCAGCAGGGGGCGCCCGGCGAGCCGCGGTCCGTGGGAGCGCAGCACATGACGCCGGTGGGTCGGCGGATCGAGCACCCCGACCAGGAAGCCCACCGGACGTCCCGTGGTATCGGCCACATAGGCGCGGGCGGCTGGACCGGTGATGTTGGTCCGGGCGTAGGAGGTGATGAACCCAGGGCCCAGGCGGGCGAAGAACCCGTCGGGGAAGTGCCCGAGGTGTTCCTCCACCACGAACGGCAGGTCCTCGGGCGTCATCGGGCGCAGGATGAACAGTCGCCGCTCGTTGGGGAGTTGCTCGCGCGTCCCGGGAATGTGCGAGCTGTCCGTGGCTGGCTGTTTCCGCGGCGGGGCGGGGTCGGATCGCGCGGCGGCGCGGGGGTCGGCGTCCCCACCCGCAAACTACTCCACTCTGTAGGAGTTCGTGGAGGCGGGCGTTCCGGACCTCCGGTCGTCGGCGCCGCGCGGCCGCCCCGCACGCTGGCTGCGGTGGCCTCCCACGGCCGCCGAACCGCGCACGAGGACGAAGGTGAACGAGGATGCGTCCGCTGGGAGAGCTGGAAGCCGAGGTCATGAACGTGGTGTGGCACAGGGCCGGGCCCGTGACCGCGCAGGACCTCACCGACGCCCTCAACGAACGACGCCCGCTCGCCTACACCACCGTCATGACCGTCGTGGACCGGCTGCGCGCCAAGGGCTGGCTGACCAGGGAGAAGGCCGGCCGCGCCTTCCGCTACACCGCCGCCCGCTCCGGTCGGGCTCGCGTCCAGTCGGTGGGCGCGGTGAAGAGGCGCACCTCGGTGACGCCGCTGACGTTGCGGGCACCGCAGACGTCTCCCGGGGCGACCTGCGGCCTCCGGGCTTGTCTCTGTGCGCTGTCGAGGGGTTGACAGGCGGGCGATCAGGAAGGTTAATGAAAATGATTATCAGAACTTCCGGCCCTGGTGCCATGCCTGGAGGAGGACCATGAACGCGCCCCCGACACTCGACGACGTGGCCTCGGCGCTGGCGGACGTGCTGGACACGCCCGTGGCCGAGATGGAATTCGACACGCCACTGACCGAGTTGGGGCTGGAGTCCTTCACCGCCGTTCGGCTGCGCCGGCGGATCCGCGAGGACCTCGGACTCGACCTGCCGCTCACCGCTTTCCTCGGCTCCGCCACCGTCCGCTCACTCGTCCCGAACCCGGCCGGCGCGGTCGGGGTGGCAGAGAGCCAACCGGGCGCGGACGGCGCGTCGTTCCCGCTGACGCCGATTCAGTCGGCCTACTGGGTCGGGCGGGACGCCGCGTTCCCGCTCGGGGGTGTCGCGACGTTCTTCTACCGGGAGTACGACCGCGAGCCTGGCGCCGAAGGTCCCGAGGCCGATCTGGCGCGGCTGACCACCGCCTGGAACCGACTGGTCGCCCGGCACCCGATGTTGCGCATGGTGGTCGGGCCCGACGCGCGGCAGCGCGTGCTCACCACGGTGCCCGAGTACCGGATCGATGTCACCGATCTCCGCGACGTCGACGCGGAGTCGGCCGAACGGGCCGCCACGCGGTTGCGGGCCGGGTGGTCGCACCAGGTGCGGCGCGCCGACCGGTGGCCGCTCTTCGACGTCAGGGCCGTTCTCCTGCCGGACGGCAGGACGCGACTGTGCATGGGTGTCGACGTGCTCGCGCTCGACCTGGCCGGCTGGCTCCAGGTGCTGGCCGAGTGGGGGCGGCTGGTCGCCGAGCCCGACGCCCAACTTCCGCCGCAACAAACGACCTTCGCCGACTACGTACGAGGCAGGGAGCGTGACCCGGCCGAACGGCGGCGCCGGGAGGCCGACCTGGCGTACTGGGCCGAGCGGGCGCCGAACCTTCAGCCGGGGCCGGAGCTGCCCCTGGCCGTGGACGTCGCCGAACTGCGCGGTCACCGCTTCACCCGTGCGCGGACACACCTGACGGCGGACGAGTGGTCCGCGCTGCGCGACCGCGCGGCCCGCCACGGACTCAGCCCCACCGGGATGCTGCTCGCCGCCTTCGGGCTCACGCTGACCCGCTGGGGCGCCACCGAGCCCTTCACCCTGAACACCACCCTGTTCGACCGGCCCGACGTCCCGGAACTCAAGGGCGTGGTCGGTGACTTCACCTCCACGCTGCTGGTCGGGATGCCCGAGCTCGACCCACTGCGCTGGGAGGGGTTCGCCGCCTACGCGAGCCAGGTGAACGAGCGGTTCTGGACGGACATGGAGCACCGGGCGGTCTCCGGCATGGAGGCGCCGCAGGCGAACGGGCAGCCATCGGGCCCGCCGAGACATCCCGTCGTCTTCACCAGCGGGCTCGGCCTCACGGACGGCGACGCCGATCCGGCTGGCTGGCTCGGCACGGAGGTCTTCGGCATATCCCAGACCCCGCAGATCCTCCTGGACCACATCGTCTACGCCGAAGGCGGCGCGCTGATCCTGTGCTGGGACTCGGTGGACGGCGCCTACCCGGCCGGCTTCGTCTCCGGGATGCTCGACGCCCACGCCCGCCTGCTGCGCCGGTTGGCGCGGGAGGACGAGGCGTGGCGCGATCCCGAACTCGGCTGGGATCCCTCCTTCCTGCCAGCACAGACGCTCGACGCGACGCCCTTCGGCGACGCGGGACCGCCGCTCGACGACCCGGCGCGCGCCGCGGCGGAGGCACGTCCCGACGCGCCAGCGCTGCTCGACTCCGCCGACCGGGTCAGCCACAAGGAACTCGCGGCCCGCGCCGAGCGCACGGCAGCGGTGCTCGCCGCCGCCGGAGTCGGCCCGGGCGACCTGGTGGCGGTGGCGGCCGAGAAGGGCCCGGCGCAGGTCGCCGCCATCCTCGGCGTGACCGCGAGCGGCGCCGGCTATGTGCCGGTCGAGCCCTCCTGGCCCGCCAGGCGCGTGGCGTCCGTCTGCGCCCAGGCCGGCATCCGGCACGCCCTCGCCGGCGACGGGACCGCCATGACCTGGCCGGACGGCGTGACCGCGCACCCGCTGCGGCCGGACGGCACGCCCGCCGCGGAGAGCGGACCCGAGAGCGCCGGGGGGCGATGCCGCCCGAAGCCGGACGAGTTGGCCTATGTCATCTTCACCTCAGGATCGACCGGCCGGCCCAAGGGCGTCGCCATCGAACACCGCGCCGCCCGCACCACCGTCGACGACCTCGTCGACCGCTTCCCGATCGGCCCCGACGACCGGGTGCTCGCCCTGTCGGCGTTCAGCTTCGACCTGTCCGTGTACGACGTCTTCGCGGTGCTCGGCGTCGGCGGGGCGCTTGTGCTGCCCGAGGTGGAGCGGCAACGCGACCCGGCGCACTGGCTTGAGTTGATGGCTCGCCACCGGGTGACCGTCTGGAACACCGCGCCCGCCCTGATGGAGATGCTGGTCGAGTACGCCGAGGTGGCCCCGGACCAGGCGCGGGCTGCCCTCGCCCCGCTCCGCCTGGTGCTGCTCTCCGGCGACTGGATACCCGTCACCCTGCCCGAGCGCGTCCGCGCGCTGGCGCCGGACGCCCGGATCGTCAGCCTGGGCGGCGCCACCGAGGCGTCCATCTGGTCCATCTGCCACCTCGTCGACCGGGTGGAGCCTGAGTGGCGCAGCATCCCCTACGGCCGGGCGCTGCGCGGCCAGTCCTTCCACATCCTGGATCCCGAGGGTCGGCCGTGCCCGGTCGGTGCGTCGGGGGAACTCCACATCGGTGGCCGGGGCCTGGCGCGGGAGTACGTCGGCGATCCGGAGCAGACCGGCCAGCGGTTCGTCGTTCATCCGCTGCTGGGCACCCGGCTCTACCGCACGGGCGATCTCGGGCGGTGGCGCCCGGACGGCACGATCGAGTTCCTCGGCCGGCTCGACCGCCAGGTCAAGATCCGCGGGCATCGCATCGAACTCGGCGAGGTCGAGTCGGTGCTCGACCGGCTGCCCGGGGTGCGGAAGTCCGTCGCGCTGTCCGTGCCGGGGCCCGACGACCGGCCGCGTCTCGTGGCGTACGCGGTGCGCCACGAGGGCGCAGAGGTGACGGACGAGGAGATCAGGAGCCGGCTGCGGGAGAACGTGCCCGCGTACATGGTGCCGAGTCGGCTGGTGGCGATGGCCGAGTTCCCGGTCACCGACAACGGCAAGATCGACTACCGCGCCCTGCCGAACCCGTACCGGCGGGCTTCGGATCGGCCGAGCGCCGTGCCGACGACCGTGCCGTCGGCGCCGGTGCCGACAGCGGTGGTCGCCGAGGAGCAGGCAGCGGTGGGTGCCAGCCCCTTGGATCGCGCGCTGCGCGCGGCCGGTGAACGCGGGTTGAGCGTGACCCTCACGCTCTCCGCGGGGACGCTGCCGCCCGCGGACGCCCTGATCGCGGCGGGGGAGTGCGGCCGGCTGCTGCTGTCGGCGGCCACCGCGGCCGGGTTCAGGCCGGCCGAGCGGCTGACCGGGCGCGGACTGATCGAGCTCGCGCTCGGCGAGCCGGCCACCACGGCCGAGTCCGCCGTGCCGAGCCAGGACACCGCCCCATCCAGCCCGCCCGCCGCCCCTGCCAGCGAACGCGGCCCGTCCGGCGCGCCCGGCGCGAGCGCGTCGCCCGAGCCGGAGACACGGCCAGAGACACGGCCGGAGGTCGAGGCGGCGGTCCGGCGGGTGTTCGGTGAGCTGCTGCGGGCCGCGCCGACCGAGTTGGCCGGTGACACGCCGTTCTTCCAGCTGGGCGCGACCTCGCTCACCCTCGTCCAGGCACAGCGTCGGCTCGGCACGGAGCTCGATCCGGCGCTCAGCGTCGTCGACCTCCTCTCGCACCCGACGGTGCGCGGCCTGGCGGCGGTGATCTCCGCACGAACGGCCCGGCAGCCGCCGCCACCGCCACGCGCCGCCAGGGCGCCCGCACCACCCGCCACCGGACGGCGGGCCGCCCGCGCGCGAGCCGCGGAGCTCGCCCGATGATCGCCGTCACCGGCCTCGCCTGCCGGTTCCCCGGCGCACCCGACGCCGCGTCCTTCTGGAAGCTCCTGACCGCCGGACGGGAGGGCCTGACCCGCTTCACCGAGGCCGAGCTGGCGGCGAGCGGGGTGCCGCGTCGCCTGCGGAGGCACCCCGACTATGTGCCGGTCGGCGGCCTGATCGAGGGCCAGGACCTGTTCGACCCGGCACCGTTCGGCCTCGCCGACGCGGAGGCGGCGCTGCTCGATCCGCAACAGCGACTGTTCCTCGAGGTGGCCTGGCAGGCGCTCGAACAGGCTGGCCACGGCGGCGGCGCGGGAGCCGGCTCGGTCGGCGTCTTCGCCGGGGCCGCGCACAGCGCCTACCTGACCAGCAACCTCGCCGGCCGCTGGAGCCCGACCGGCGGCGGCGCCGATCCGGTCGGCAGCCTCCAGACCGCGATCGCCACGCACGCCGACTACCTGCCGCTCCAGGTCGCCTACCGGCTCGACCTGACCGGACCGGCCATCGCGCTCAACACCACCTGCTCGACCTCACTGGTCGCCGTGCACGCCGCGGCGCAGTCGCTGCTCGCCGAGGAGTGCGACACCGCCATCGCGGGCGGCGTCTCGCTGATCGTGCCGCAGGGCCACGGATACCTGCGCGTGGCCGACGGCATCTACTCTGCGGACGGCAGCGTGCGGCCGTTCTCGGCCACCGGCACCGGCATCGTCTACACCCAGGGGGTGGGCGCCGTGGTGCTGCGGCGGCTCGACGAGGCGCTGGCGGACGGCGATCCGGTGCTCGCCGTGCTGCACGGCTCGGCCGTCAACAACGACGGCGCCAGCAAGGCCGGGTTCACCGCGCCCTCCCTCCGGGGCCAGGCGCGCGTGATCGCCGAGGCGCAGGCGGTGGCCGGGGTGACGTCCGACCGCGTCGGATACGTGGAGGCCCACGGCACCGCCACCAGGCTCGGCGATCCGGTCGAGATCGCCGCGCTGCGGCGGGTCTTCGGGGACGAGGGACCCGCCTGGTGCGGCCTCGGCTCCGTCAAGAGCAACATCGGGCACGCCAACACGGCCGCCGGTATCGCCTCGTTCATCAAGACCACGCTCGCCGTGTGGCACGGAGTCCAGCCCGCCTCGCTGCACGCCGAGCCGCTCAACGAGCTGCTGGGGCTCGACGGTTCGCCGTTCGAGGTGGTGAAGGACAGCCGCCCGTGGCGTGGACCCGAGCTGGCCGGGGTGAGCGCGTTCGGTATCGGCGGCACCAACTGCCATGTGGTGCTCGGCCCTGCCCCGGAGCGGCCGACGCCCGAGCCCTCGCCGCGACGCCCCGTGATCCTCGCCGTCTCGGCCCACGACGCGGCGGCGGCCGAGGCCACCGCCGCCCAACTCGGCACGGTCGCCGACTCCTTCGAGGCGGCGGACCTCGCCCACACGCTGCGCGCCGGGCGGCCGACGCTGCCCTACCGCGTCGCCGTCGCCGCCAGCCCCGGCCACGCCGGAGCGGCACTCGCCGGGCGGCGCGCGGTGCGCGCCCAACCGGGCGCGCCCCGGGTGGTGTTCGCATTCCCCGGTGCCGGCAGCCAGTACCCCGGCATGGGCGCCGGTCTCTACGGGGCAGAGCCGGTCTTCCGCGACGCGGTGGACGAGTGCGCGGAGCTGCTGCGACCGCTGCTCGGCGCGGATGTCCGCGCGGCGATCCGGGGCGAGGGGGCGCCGCCGGTCGAGGACCCCGGCTACGGGCTGCCCGCCCTGTTCGCCGCCTCGCTCGGCGTGGCGCGGCTGCTGGAGTCCTGGGGGGTGCGGCCCGGCGTGGTGCTCGGCCACAGCCTCGGCGAGTACACCGCCGCGGTGGTGGCGGGCGGCCTCACCCTGCCCGAGGCGGCCCGGCTGGTGGCCGTCCGCTGCACCGAGGCCGCACGCGCCGCCCGGGGCGGGACCATGCTCGCCGTCCCCCTGGGCGAGGCCGAGACCCTCCGACTCCTCGCCGGGCATCCCGAGGTGGACCTGGCGGCGGTCAACGCGCCGGACGCCTGCGTGGTGTCCGGGCCATGTGCCGCCGTGGACACCCTGGCCAGCGCGCTGGCCGCCCGATCGGTACGACCCACCGAGCTGCGGGTGGACGCGGCGCTGCACTCGCGCCTGGTCGAGCCGGCGCTGCCCGCCGTCCGGGCGGCCGCCGCCGGCCTGCGGGCCCGCCCGCTCTCCGTCCCCCTGGTCACCACCGTCGCGGGCGACCATGCCGGGGCCGAACTCGGCACGGCCGAGCACTGGGTCCGGCAACTCCGTGACCCCGTGCGCTTCGCGGACGCCCTGCGCACCGCGCTGCCGCCCGAACAGCCGGCGCTGCTGGTGCAGGTCGGGCCCGGCGCCGCGCTGGCCTCGCTCGCCCGCCGTACCGCGCCGCCCGCACTCCGCGCCACGCTGACCACCTGCGTCGAGGACGAGCCCGACGCCGCCACCACCATCCGCGAGACCGTCGCCCAGCTGTGGGCGCACGGCGTCGACATCGACCTCGCCCTGGGCGACGCCACGCCCAGGCGGCGCGTCGCCGCCCCCGGATACGCGTTCCAGCGGCGGCGGCTGTGGATCGATCCCCCGGCCGCCGCCACCGACCTGCCGGGCGAGCCGGAGCCGGACGGCGACGAGCCGCTGCACCTGCCGCGCTGGCGGCAGCTGCCCCCGGCCGATGCCGCCGATTCCCCGGCCGGGCGCTGGCTGGTCGTCGCCGGCGAAGACCGCCCGCTGGCCGACGCGGTGCGCCGGGAGTTGACGGCGCGCGGCGCGGAGTGCGTGGCCGTGGCCGAGCAGGGCGAGGCTCTCGACGGCGTCGTCCTGCTCGCCACCGACCAGACCGACGACCTCGCGGCCGCGGTCCTGCGCCACACCGAGCTGGCTGCCAGGCTGGACCGACTGGCCGCGCCGCCCCGGCTGTTGCTCCAGGTCACCGAGGGAGCCGTGCGAGTGGAAGGGGACGACCGCCCAGAGCCTGTGGCGGGTGCGGTGCGCACGCTGCCCCGCGTCCTCGCCCAAGAGCTGCGCGGCCTCGCCTGGCGCACCCTCGACCTTCCCACGGTCAAGGCGGGCAACGCCTCCGAGCGGGCGCGGTTCGTGATGGCCGAGCTCGGCGAACTGACCGGTCCTGACGCGGCCCCAGGTCGTGAGGTCGCGGTGCGTGGCGGCGTCCGCTGGGCCCGCGACCTGGTGCCCTGGCGGCCGGCCAGGACCAGGGAGGCGCCGCCCGCGACGGGCACCGTGCTGATCACCGGCGGCCTCGGCGACGTCGGCCTGGCCATCGCCGACCACCTCGGCCGCGCCGGCCGACGCGTCGTGCTCACCTCGCGCACCGGCGGGCGGGCCGAGGGCGTCAGGCGGCTCGCCACGGCGGGCCGGAGCGTCGAGGTCCGGACGTTGGACGCGGCGGACGCCGCGGGCACGGCGGCGCTGGTGCGCGAACTCGCCGCCGACGGCGGCCTCGGCCTGGTGGTGCACGCGGCGGGCGCGGTCGCCACCGCCGGCGCCACCACCCTCCGCGAGACCACCCCCGAGCAGGTGCGCGCCCATGTCGCGGCCAAGGCCGATGGCGCCCTGGCGCTGCGCGCCGCCGTGGACGCGCTGCCCGCCGAACTCCGGCCGAGCACCGTCGTGTTGATGTCGTCCGCGACCACCCTGGTGGGCGGGATCGGCATGGGTGCCTACGCCGCCGCCAACGGCTTCCTCGACGCCCTCGCCGACGCCGCACAGCCCGGCCCGACCCGCTGGATCAGCGCGGTCTGGGACGGCTGGCGGGTGGGTCCTGCGGGCGGCGAACGCACGGTCGCGCTCGCCGGCGCCCTGGACGCCGAGACGGGCCTGGCCGCGCTCGACCGGCTGCTGGCCGGCCCCACGCCGCCCGTGGTGGCCGTCGCCACCACCTCGCTCGCCGACCGGATGGCGCGCGCGGCGGCCCCCGCCGACCGGCCTTCGACCGGGCCGGGCGGGTCCGACCCCGGTGAGCCGACCGCCCGCTGGCTCGCCGAGCTGTGGGCCGGGCTCTTCGGTACCCCCGCGCTCTCGGCCGACGCCGACTTCTTCGCGCTCGGCGGACACTCGCTGCTCGCCACCCGGATGCTGGCCGCTGTCCGCGAACGCTTCGGCACGGACCTGCGGCTGCGCGACCTGCTCGACGCGCCGACCGTCGGAGCCCTCGCCGCCCGCGTCGACGCCGCCGTCCCGGAAGCGCCCGCCCGGCCGCCCGCCGACCTCCCGCAACCGGCCGCGGCCGACGGCACGTTCCCGCTCACCCGCGTGCAACACGCCTACTGGGTCGGGCGCGACGGGGGCTACGAGTGGGGCGAGGTGCCCTGCCACTTCTACCTGGAGTACGACTGCGAGCGGTTGGACGTCGCCCGCTACGAGCGGGCCTGGAACCTGGTGCTCGCCCGCCACCCCATGCTGCGCGCCGTCGTCACCCCGACCGGCCGGGTCCGGGTCCTCGACGACGTGCCGCCCTACCGGGTCCGTGTCCACGACCTGACGACGCTGCCCGAGGAACGCCGGAGCCAGCGCCTCGCCCGGCTCCGGGAGCGGATCAGCCGGGAGCCTGGCCCCGCCGACCGCTGGCCGCTGGCCCAGATCCAGGCCGCCCTGCTGCCCGGCGGTCGGGTCCGGCTGTTCGTCGGCGTGGACGTGCTGGTGTGCGACGCGGCCAGCTGGTGGATCATCGACCGTGAACTCCGCCGCTTCTACCACGCACCCGACGAGCAACTGCCGCCGCTGAAAGTGGACTTCGCCTCCTGCGTCGCCGCCGTCGAGGAGCGGCGCCGCGGCCCGGCAGGACAGCGGGCCGCCGCCTACTGGCGGGAGCGGCTCGACACCCTGCCAGGGCCGCCCCCGCTGCCGGTGGCCGAGCCGGTCGGACCCGCGCGGTTCGTCCGCCGCGCCGCCCGGCTCGAAGCCGGGGCCTGGGCGGCGCTCAGGGCCGAGGCGACCCGGCACCGCGTCACCCCCACCGCCGCGCTGCTCGCCGCCTACGCCGAGACGTTGGCCGCCTGGTCGGGCGACGACCGGTTCTCACTGGTCCTCACTCTCTTCGACCGGCCCGACACCCACCCCGACGTGGCGGGCGTGGTCGGCGACTTCACCTCGCTGGTCCCGCACGTCGTGGAGCGGGCGCGGGCAGGCTCGTTCGTGGAGCGTGCCAGGGCCGCGCAGGCGACCCTGTTCGCCGATCTCGACCACCGGGAGTTCTCCGCGCTCGAGGTGCTGGCGGAGAAGTCGACCCGCGTCGGCCGGCGGGTGTCCGTGCCCGTCGTGTTCACCAGCGCCCTCGGGCTGCCCGATGTCATCGGTGCCGACCACGACCCCGAGTGGGTCGGCGAGCAGGTCGCGGCGCTTAGCCAGACGCCGCAGACCTGGCTGGACCACCAGGCCCTTGAGCAGGGCGGCAGGCTGCTGCTCCAGTGGGACGCGCTGGAGCCGGTGCTGCCGCCGGAGGAGGTGGATCGCGCCTTCGCCGACTACGTGCGCCGGGTGGAACGGCTGGCAACCGACCCGGCCGCCTGGGCGCCCGAAGCCGCGACACCCGACGGGACCGACGTCTCCGACGAGGACATCGCGGTGCCCGTCCGGCCCGGCCACGACGGGGGGCCCACCCTGTTCCTGACGCACCCGTCGGGCGGCGACATCGTCTGCTACGCCGAGTTGGCCCGGCTGCTCGACCCCCGCGTCGAGGTCGTCGCGCTCACCGATCCCGAACTCGCAGGCGGCACCGGCGCCGAGGACATCGACGGCATGGTCCGGCGCTTCCTCGACGTGGTGCGCCGCAGGCGGCCGCACGGCCCCTATCTGCTCGGCGGCTGGTCCATGGGCGGCGACCTCGCCCACGAGATGGCCCGCCGACTCCACCAGGAGGGCGAGACCACCGCGCTGTTGGCGCTGCTCGACTCCAACGATCCGGTCCACATCACCCCCGTCGACCGGCCCAGTCAGAACGAGACGGAACTCGAGGTGGTGTGGCGCTTCCTCGGGGCGCTCGAGGCGTTCACCGGCGCCGCACTCGGCGGCGGCCGGGACCGGGCCGCCTCCGAGACCATCACGGCCGTCCGGAACCTGCCGGACGCGGCACGCTGGCGCGAGATCGACGAACGCCTCCGCGCCGCAGGGCTGTTGGGACGCCGCGACAGCGCCAGGCGGCGGGTCGCGGTCTTCGCCAGACACCTGCGCGCCCTCGCCGACCACCGGCCCACGCGGCTCGAAGCGCCCGCCACCAGGACGCTGCTGATCCGCGCCGACCGGCCCGCGCCGCGCAACGCCGGCATCGGCATGGGAGTGGACGACACCCCGCCCGGCGTCGCCGACCTCGGCTGGGGCCGCCACCTGGCGGGTCCACTCGACGTGGTCGGCGTCCCGGCCCACCACTACTCCCTGCTGCGGCCACCGGCCCTGCCGCGTGTCGCCGAGGCACTCAACGACGCCCTGCGCCGGGCGATCGGCCCCGCCTGACGCCGACCCGGCCGCATCTCAGCTCACCACCTCGCGAAGGACCACCATGCACCGACGACGCTTCCTGCTCGCCGCGGCCACCACGCTCGTGGCCGCCGGCTGCGCCAGAGACACCACCGGCGACGCCCCGGGCGCGAACGGCCGCGCCACGGACACCCTCCGCTACGCCGCCGTCGGCGCCCCGGCGACCGCCAGCCACGACCCGCACGGCGGCCTCGGCAACGAGTCCGACGCGCTGCGCTTCGCGCTGCTCTACGACGTGCTCACCGCGCCAGGACCCGACGGCACCACCCAGCCCCGGCTCGCCACCGCCTGGGAGCCCGACGCCGACCTCACCCACTGGCGGATGACGCTCAGGACCGACGCCGCCTTCACCGACGGCCGCCCCGTCCGGGCCGCCGACGTGCTGTACTCGCTGCGCCGGATGGGCGAGAAGGCCGCCGAGAACTACGGCCGGATGGGCATGTTCGACCTCGACGCCGCCACCGTCGTCGACGCGCACACCGTGGAACTCGTCACCCACCGCCCCTATGCCGAGGTCGGCCGCGCCCTGGAGTCGGCCACGTTCGTCGTCCCCGAGGGCAGCACCGACTTCAGCGGGCCGGTCGTCGGATCGGGCCCCTTCCTGCTGGCCGACGGCGACGCCGGCAACGCCGCCCTGGAGCGCAACGACGCCTGGTGGGGCCCGCGCCCGCCGCTGCGCCGCATCGAGATCCGGGCCGTCGCCGACCCCCAGGCGCGCGCCGACGCGGTCGCCGCCGGCCAGGCCGACGTGGCCGGCAGCGTCAGCCCCGCCGCCGCCACCCAGGCCGAGAGCGGCGGGCTCGTCGTGGTCCGCCGCCCGGCCGTGACCCTCTATCCGCTGGTCATGCGCCTCGACCGGGCGCCGTTCGACGATCCGCGCGTCCCGCAGGCCGTCAAGCTCGCCGTCGACCGCCAGCAGCTCATCGACACCGTCTTCCTCGGCCAGGGCCGCCTGGGCAACGACCTGCTCTCGCCCGCCGACCCCACCACCCCCGACCTGCCCCAGCGGGAGCGCGACGTGGAAGAGGCCCGCCGGCTGCTGCGCGCCGCCGGGTATGGCGACGGCTTGGACCTCACGCTGCGCACCACCACCGCCTACCCCGGCATGGACACCGCCGCCACCCTGCTCGCCGACCAGCTGGCCGCCGTCGACATCCGGGTCCAGATCGCCGTCGAGCCGCCCGAGACCTTCTGGACCGAGGTATACGCCCAGGCCGACTGCTACGTCAGCTACCTCGGCGGCATCCCGTTCCTCGATGTCGCCCGGGTCGCGCTGCGCTCCGACTCTCCCACCAACGAGACCGCCTGGCACCGGCCCGACTGGGAACGCGACCTCGACCAGGCGCTGGCCACCGCCGATGAGCCCCGCCGCGCCGCCGCCCTCGGCGCGCTACAGGAGACGCTGCGCGACGAGGGCGGCTACCTGGTCTGGGGCGCCGGAGACGGACTCGACCTCGCACGCCCCGGCGTGGCGGGCCTGCCCATCGGCCCCGGCTTCCAGCGGCTCTTCATCGACCAGGCGCGAGTCGACGGCTGAATGTTCCCGCTTCTCATCCGCCAGGCGACGCGCGCCGCGCTGCTGCTGCTCGGGGTCTCCCTGCTGGTGTTCGCCGCCACCGCGCTGCTGCCCGGCGACGCGGCGCAGACCAGGACGGGGGGCCGGGCGAGCGACGAGCAGCTGGCCGAGCTGCGCCGCGCACTCGGCCTCGACGAGCCTCTGTGGACGCGTTATGTCCGGTGGTTGGGCGGGCTGTTGCGGGGCGACGCCGGCCACTCCCTGGTCAGCGGGCGCCCGGTGGCCGAGCTGATCGGCGAACGGCTGCCAGCCACCCTGGTGTTGACCGGCTGCGCCCTGGCGCTCGCCGTTCCGCTGGCGCTCACCCTCGCCTGGTGGGCCGGCGGCGCTCCCCGGGCGGCGGGAGTGGTCACGGCGGCGGCCGCCGTGCCGCAGGTGGTGGTGGCCGGTGTGCTGGTCGCCCTGTTCTCCGGACTGCTCGGCTGGCTGCCCCGGGTCTCGCTGGTGCCCATCGGCCAACCGGCCTGGGCACAGCCCGAGTTGCTGGTGCTGCCGGCGCTCTCCCTGGCCCTGCCTGCGGCCGCCTTCGCCGCCGCGCTGCTCGCCGGGTCCTTCGCCGACGCCCGCCGGCTGCCGCACGTCGAGGACGCGACGCTGCGCGGTGTGCCGCGGTGGCGGGTGGCCGCCCACCATGTGCTGCCCCTCGTGCTCGCGCCCGCGCTCCGCATCCTGGCGGTCGTCGGCGGCGGACTGCTGTCGGCCACCACCGTGGTGGAGACCGTCTTCGGGTACCGGGGCCTCGGCGAGCTGCTGGTCGGCTCGGTGGCCGGCCGCGACGTGCCAGCGGTGCAGGCCGTGGCGGTGTTGGGCGCCGGGGTCGTGCTGGCCGGGCTGCTGCTGGCCGACGTGGCCGCGGGACTCGCCGACCGGGGAAGGCGGGACGCGACCGCATGAACCCTGCCGTCCTACGCGGCTGTCTGGCGCTCGCCGTGCCCGCCGCCGCGCTGCTCTGCGCGCTCGCCGCGCCCCACGACCCGGCCGCCATCGTCGCCGCGCCCTACGCCGCGGTCGGCCCCGGCCTGCCTCTTGGCGCCGACGCCCTCGGCCGCGACGTGCTGGCCCGCCTGTTGGCGGGCGGGCGCGAGCTGACGCTGGTCGCCCTGCTCGGCGCCGCGCTCGCCACCTCGCTCGGCGTCGCCGCCGGCCTCCTCGCCGGCTGGACGGCACGCTCCTCGGGGCGGCTGCTGACCGGCGTGGCGGACGCGCTGCTCGCCACCCCGCCGCTGCTCGTCGCGCTGGTGCTCGCCGTCTCCCTGCCCGGCGACGCCGCCGTCGTGGCCGCCACGGTGTGCGGCGGCGCGCCGCTGACCCTGCGGGTCGTCGGGGACGCCACCCGCGGCGCCCTCGACGCCGGCTATGTGGAGGCGGCCCGGGGCCGAGGCGAGCGCGCACCGGCGCTGCTGTCGCGCGAGGTGCTTCCCGCGCTGGCCGGCCTGGTCGCCGCGGACGCCGGGGCTCGGTTCGTCACGGCCCTCCAACTGGCGACGGCCCTCGGCCTCCTGGGCTTCGGCGCACAGCCGCCGAGCCCGGACTGGGCGCTGATGATCCGCGAGAACCTGCCGGGGACGGGGCTCAACCCGGCCGGGGTGATCGCCCCTGCGCTGGCGCTGGCCTTCGTGGCGTTGGCGGTGGCCGCGCTGGCCTCCGGCGCGCTGCCCGGCGGCGCTTCGGCCGGTGCGGGGACCGGGCCGCCGACGGCCGGGCGCCGCGTGCGGCGGCCCTGGTCGGCAGCGCGTCGTCGTTCGCCGGTCCGCGTCGACCGGCCTTCGGCCCGCCCCGCCGAAGGCGCCACGCTGAGCGTCGAGGGCCTCACGGTGACGGACGGGCACGGCCGGCGTCTGCTCGACGGAGTGTCGCTGTCCGCCTGGCCAGGCGAGGTGGTGGCCGTGGTCGGCCCGTCCGGCTGCGGCAAGTCGACGCTGCTGCGTGCCGTGCTCGACGCCCTGCCCGACGGGCTGCGCCGCACCGCCGGCGCGGTGCGCTGGCGTGGCGGGACCGTGGAGCCAGGTCGCTCCGCCCGCCGCTGGCGCCACCGCACCGCGGGCGTCGTCGGCCAGCACCCGGCGGCGGCGCTGCACCCGCTGCGCCGGGTGCCAGCGGTGGTCGCCGACGGGCGGAGGGTCGGCGACACGGCGGTGCGCGGCGCGCTGACGCGGCTCGGCCTCGACCCGGCCGCGCTGTGGCGCCGGTATCCGGGACAGCTCTCCGGCGGGCAGGCGCAACGGGTCGCGCTGGCCCGGGCGTTGATGGGCGACCCGCCGCTGCTCGTGCTCGACGAGCCGACCACGGGACTCGACCCCGACGCGCTCGACCTGGTGGTCGCGGCCATCGAGGCCCGGCGCGGCGACGCCCGTTCGGTGACGATCGTGATCTCCCACGACCGGGAGTTCGTCCACCGGATCGGCGACCGCGTGCTCGACCTCGGCCAGGCCCGCCTGGCCGAGCGGCCCGCCGAGCTGTCCTGTGCGGCGGCGCCCGGGGGCGCGCCCCGGGCGGATACGCCCGCCGGGCGTATCCCCGCGCCACCGGTCGGTGGGCGTTCGCCCACCGGGACCATGCGGGGTGCGGGGGCTGTGGTCCTGTCGGCGGACGGTCTCCGGCTCGCCTCGCCCGGTGGACAACTCCTGTTGGACAACGGCGCCTTCGAGCTGCGCGCGGGCGAACTGGTCGCCATCACCGGCCCGTCTGGCTGCGGCAAGTCGACGCTGCTGCGCGCCCTCGCCGGGCTCCGGCCGCCGGCGGCCGGCCACCTGCGGGTCTGTGGCGAGCCGCTGCCCTGGCGCGTCGAGGACCGCCGACCGGCCCGCGTCAGCGCGGTGCAGCTGGTCGCGCAGGACCCCGCCACCGCCCTGAACCCCGCCCACCGCGTCGGGGCGTCCGTCGCGCGTCCCGGCCGGCTGCTGCGCGGGCTCCCCCAGGACGCCGCCCGGGACCTGGCCGCCGAACTCCTGACGGCGGTCGGTCTCGACCCGGCCGTCGCCCGCCGACGGCCCGCCCAGCTCTCCGGGGGGCAGCGCCAACGCGCCGCCGTCGCCCGCGCCCTGGCCGCCGACCCACGGGTGCTCGCGGCCGACGAGATCACCTCGGCCCTCGACCCCGACGCCGGGCACGGCGTCCTCGACCTCCTCGACGCGCTGCGCGCCGAAGGACTCGCGATCCTGCTCGTCACGCACGACCAGGGCCTCGCCCAACGCGCCGACCGCGTCCTGCGGTTCGACCGGAGCGCGCTCACCCCCAGCGGCCAGTACAGAACGGAGCACCACCATGCCGGCTGACCTCGACGACGGGCTGCGGCACGCCGCCGACATCCTGCGCCGCCACCCGTGGGTCGGAACGGCCGACGTCGGCGACGGCACGGTCCGGATCTCGCCGACCCCCGAGGCCCTGGCAGTGCGCCCCCAACCGGGGGCGCTGCTCGCCGAGCACCTGGCGCAGTGGGCCGAGGTCTACGACGCCACCTACGCCGAGGCGGCCGGGCGGCACTCCACCGAACTCGACCTCTCGGGCTGGCGCGCCTCCGACACGGGCCAGCCGTTGCCGGTGGCGCACATGCGGGAGTGGGTACGGCGGACCGCCGGCCTCGTGCTGCGCGCCGATCCCCACTGGGTGCTCGAACTCGGCTGCGGCACCGGCCTGTTGATGCACCGCCTGCGGCCCCGGCTGCGTGGCTACGTCGGTACCGACGTGTCCGCCGAGTCCGTCGGCACGCTGACGGCCACCGCCCCGCCGGGGACGACGGTCGTGCGGGCCGCCGCCCACGAGGCGCACGGCCCGGCTGTCCAACGTGCCCTGGCCGAGGCGGGATTCCCCGAAGGCCGCCCGGACTGCGTGGTGCTCAACTCCGTCACCCAGTGCTTCCCCGGCGTCGCCTACCTGCGCGCCGTGGTGCACGACGCCATCGCGCTGGTCGCCCCGGGCGGCACCGTGGTCGTCGGCGACATCAGACACTCCGGGCTGCTCACCGCACACTGGTGCTGGGTCGAGTCGTCCGCCAACCCCGGACTCCCGTCGGCGGAGGTGGACCGCAGGGCGGCCGAGCGGGCCGCCCGCGACGAGGAACTCCTCTTCGACCCGCCGCTGCTGGCCCGGATCGCCGGGGAGTCCGGCCGCGAGGTGGCGCTCACCTTCCACCCCAAGACCCTCGGCGCCGACACCGAGCTGACGCGTTACCGCTTCGACGCCGTCCTGCGCGTCGACGCCGGGGCCACCGGCGAACCGCCGGCCACCGACGAGCTCGACTGGGCGGAGCTGCCGGCCGGCGACCGCCGCGCCGCCCTGCGCGAGCTGGCCGGGCGCCGGGCACTGCGCGTCACCGGCATCCCCAACCGGCTGCTGACCCCCGGCACCGGCGTCAGCGCCGCCGAGCTGCGCCGCACCCTGGCCGACCTGGACGCCGCCGTGCTCCTCGACCCGCGGCGACCAGAACTCCTCCAGGCGGTCACGCCAGCGGACGCCGCACCCCGCCCCGCCGCCGCGCTCGCCGGCCCCGGGACGGCGCACGAGCCGCTGCGCCGCTTCGTCCGCCGTCGGCTCGCCGAGGCGGCCCGCCGCGAACTGCGCCGCGCCGGCCTCGCTTCGGTGCCGATCGACGTGGCGCCGACCGCGCCAGGAAACCTCGATGAGCACTGACCACGAGGGGGCCGACCGGGCCGGCCTCGCGGCGATCACGGGCACCGACACCGACGCGCTCCCCGGCCACCTGCGCCGGCTCGACGAGGCGGCGCTCCTCGCCATGGCCCGTGCCCTTGGCCGCGAGGGGCTGTTCCGGCCCGGCGTCGCCCACCGCTGGGACCAGATCGCCGACCGGCTCGGCGTCGCGCCACGCCACCGGTGGATACCGCGCCGCTGGCTCGCCGTACTGGCCGAGGAGGGCCTGCTCCGCCGCGACGCCGCCACCGGGAACGTGCGCGACCTGCGCGCCGTGCGGCGCGCCGAGGTCGCCGCGACCGCGCCGGCCGTGCACGCCGCCTGCCGCGGCCTCGGCTACCCCGAGGCGATCGCCGACTTCTTCCTCACCGCCGCCGACCAACTCCCCGGGCTGCTGCGCGACGAGGTGACCGCCCAGAGCCTGCTGTTCCGCGACGACGACCCGTCAGCGGCCGAGGGCGCCTACCGCGACAACACCATCAACCGCTACCTCAACGCCGCCGCCGGCGAACTGCTGCGCCGAACGCCCGCGCCCGCCGCCCGCCCCGCGCGGGTACTCGAACTCGGCGCCGGGATCGGCGGCACCACCACCGCGCTGCTCGCCGCCCTCGCCGACCGGCCCGTGGAGTACCTGTTCACCGACGTCTCCCCGTACTTCCTCGACGCGGCCAGGCGGCGCTTCGGCGACCGGCTGCGCTATGGCCACCTCGACATCAACGCCGAACTCGCCGAGCCGCGGATCCCTCCCGGCGCGGCCGACGTCGTCGTGGCGGCCAACGTGCTGCACAACGCGCTGCACATCGGCGCGACCCTCACCAGGGTGCGCCGGCTGCTGGCGCCCGGCGGGCTGCTGCTGGTGATCGAGTCCTGCCGCGAGCACTACCAGGCCATGACCTCCATGCAGTTCCTGATGTCGCCGCCGGACGGCGCCCCACGCCCCGGCACCGGCGACATCCGGGCCGGCACCGACCGGATCTTCCTCACCGCGGCGGAGTGGCGCGCCGTGCTGGCCGAGGCCGGCTACCGGCCGCTGTTCGACCTGCCGGACCCCGATCACCCATTGACCGCGCTCGGCCAGCGGCTCCTCGTCGCCCGGGCCCCCGGCGCCAGGCCGCAGTCCAGAACCTTCGCGCAGACACAGGAGTGAGAACCATGCCCCCAGGACCCCCGCTCGCCGCACCCGAGCACGACCTCCGCGCCACGCTCGCCGGTATCTGGTCCGAACTGCTGGACCTCCCACCCCAGGAGGTGCCCGATGACCGGGCCTTCCTCAGCCTCGGCGGGGACTCGGTGCTCGCGGTGCGCATGTCCGCCATGGTGCGCAGGAGCCTCGGCGTCGTGCTGGCGCTCTCCGACGTCCGGGTGGAGATCACGCTCGCCGAGCTGACCGACCTGGTCGCCCGCCGCCGCGTCGGCTCCGCCGACGGCCGCGCCCTCCCGGTCGAGGTGACCAGGAGGAGCGATCCGCACGCACCGTTCCCCCTCCTGCCGCTACAGCAGGGCTACTTCGTCGGCCAGCAGGACGGCTGGGAGCTGTCCTACGCCTCCGCGCACCACTATGTCGACATCGGCCTGAACGAGGTCGACCCGGACGAGGCCCCCGAGGCGCTGCGGGACGCGCTCGCCCGCCTGGTGCGGCGGCAACCGACCCTGCGCGCACGGGTGCTGCCGGACGGCCGGCAGCACATCCTGCCGGACGACGCGCCCGGCGCCGTGCCCGAGCTGACGGTGACCGACCTCCGCGACGCCGGACCCGAGGCGGCCGGGGCCGCCGTCGCCGCGATCCGCGCCGAGATGTCGACCACCGGACCCGACCCCGCCAAGGGACCGGGAATCGCGTGCCGGTTGACCCTGCTGCCCGGCGACCGCGCCCGGCTGCACGCGGCCGTGAGCCTGCTGATCATCGACGGCTGGTCCTCCAACGTCCTGTACCGGGACTTGTTCGCGCTGGTCTCCGACTGGAACGCGATGCTGCCACCGCTGGAGATCGACTACGGCGACTACGTGACCTCGGTGGCCGGGCTGCCCGACACCGACGCCTGGGAGGCCGATCGCGACTGGTGGTGGGACCGGCTCGATGGGCTGCCGCGGCCGCCGGCCCTGCCGCTGGCCGCCGACCCGAGGCAGGCGCGGCCCGAGCTGATGGGCAGCCGCCAGCACCGGGTGGACGCGGCCACCTGGGCGGCGTTCCGCGAACGGTGCGCGGCGCACGAGGTCACCCCGTCCGCCGCGATGTTCACCGCCTACGCCATCGTGCTGGCCCATCGGGCCGGGCACCGGCGGATGCTGCTCAACTCCCTCCAGCTCAACCGGCTGCCCCTCCACCCCGACGTGCACCGGATCGTCGGCGCCTTCGCCTCCACCACGCTGATCCCGGTGGAGCTCGCGGAGCGCGCCACGTTTGCCGAGCTGGCCGCCGACAGCCAGCGGCGGTTCGGCGAGTCCGCCGCCCACAGCCTGATCAGCGGCGTCGAGGTGTCCCGGGAGCTCGGCCGCCGCCGCGGCACCCATCGCCCGGTCGCCCCCGTGGTCTTCCAGAGCACGCTGGGGATGGACGCGGCCATGGGGGACCGACTGCCGGAGACGGCCGGGCCGTTGGGTCGTGTCGACATGGCCGACCACCACCAGCAGCTGCGCACCCCTCAGGTCGCCCTCGAAGTGCGGATGTTCGAGCTGCGGGACGAGATGTTCCTGGTGTTCTCGCTGGTGGACGAGGTGTTCGACGCGGCGCTCGTGGACGCGATGTTCACGGAACTGACCGGCCTCGTGGGGGAGTTGGCCACCCCGGAGGGCTGGTCCGAAGTGGTCGGGCTGCCGACCCCGGCCGATCCGCCCTCCGAGGCCGAGGGGTTGCGGCTCGGCGCTTACCAGCCCGAGGCGTCAGGGGAGGAGCCGGGGCCGCCGCGGCCGGGCGCCGAGCGGGCCATCGCGGCCGTCTGGGAGGAGGTGCTGGCCGTGGCCGAGGTGGACAGGGCGGCCGACTTCTTCGCCCTCGGCGGCGACTCGCTGCTCGCCGTACGGGTGCTCGGCCGGCTCGCCCGCGAGGCCGGAATCACCGTGACCGTCCGGGACTTCCTCGAAGCGCCCACGGTCGCCGGGCTCGCCGGGCTGGCGGAGCCCGCCGGGTGACCGACCGGAGCTCCCGGGGTGCGGGCCGCCCGCGCGCGGCCCGCGCCCCGGCCCCGTCAGCCGGCCGTCAACCCGGCCCGGAACAGGCCCTGTTCCAGCCAGACCGCGGCCCGCACCCCGTCCGCCGCTGCCTGGCTCACCAGCGTCAACGCGTCCGGCAGCGCCGCCAGCCTGGCCATGTCGCCGGCCGCCGACACCCCGGGCACGGTGGTCGCCTGGAACTCGTCCACCCGCACACAGCCGTCCGCCAGCACCTCGCAGCCCAGGTCCGCCGCGAACGAGGCCCGCTGCCGAACCGGCGCTCGATGGAAGACGGACTGCCGCTCCAGCACCGAGCCGTCCGCCAACCGCAGCCGGAGCGCGCCCGGTTCGCCCGTCAGCTTTGCCACCCGCTCGGTACGCACCGGCACGCCGCGCGCCGTGAGCCGGCCGAGGACCTCGTCGGGCAGCTCGTGCGGGCCGTCCGTGAGCACCACCACGTCGTCGCTGTAGCGGTCCGCCAGATACAGGCCGAGCATGACCTGGGGCACGTCCCGGCCGATCACCGCGAGCGTGTGGCCGTCGGCCTCCCAGCCGTGGCAGAACGGGCAGTGGTAGACGCCGCGTCCGAACCGCTCGGCGAGGCCCGGGATGGCGAACGGCTCGTCCACCACCCCGGTGGCCAGCAGCACCCGCCGCGCCCGCTCCCGCCGACCGTCGGCGAACTCGACGGTGAAGTCGTCACGTTCACCCTTGACCGAGCGCACCTGCCCGGCCCGCAGCTCGACGCCGGGGTAGGCGGTGAGCTCCTCACGGCCGAGCGCGAGCAACTCCTTCGGTGGGAAGCCGTCCCGGCTCAGATACATGTGCATCTGGTCGGCCGGCGCGTTGCGGACCTGGCCGCCGTCCGCCACCAGCACCCGCCGTCGCTGCCGCCCCAGCACCAGCGCCCCACTCAACCCGGCCGGGCCGCCGCCGATCACGATCACCTCGAACACAGGGGACTCCCTCCAACAGATCAAGCTATTGGAAACGATTATCATTAGAATGCGGTTGCGAGGGAAGGAACGATGAGAGATCCCCTGATCGCCGTGCTCGGCGGCTACGGAGCGGTCGGCGCCACCGCCGTCCGCCGACTCGCCGCGCTCGGCCACCGTCGGCTGCGCGTCGGCGGCCGGAGCCGGGACCGGGCCGCCGCCCTGTGCGCCGAAGTGCCCGGCGCCCAACCCTTCCCTGTGGACGCCGAAGACCCGCGTGCCCTCCGTGAGTTCTGCGTCGGCAGCCAGCTCGTGGTCAACTGCGCCGGACCCTCCTACCGGCTCCTCGACACGGTCGCCCGCGCCGCCCGCGCGGTCGGCGCCCACTACGTCGACGCCGCCGGAGACCTCCCCGCCCACCGCGCGCTACTCGCCCACGAGAACCCCGACGTCGGCGGCCACACCGCCCTCTTCTCCGCCGGCGTCACGCCCGGCCTCACCGGGCTGCTGCCCCGGCTGATCGCCGGACCTGGCGACCGACTCGACGCCTACGTCGGCGGCGCGGTCCGCATCACCCCGGCCTCCGCCATCGACATCCTGCTCGCCCAAGGCCCCGACTTCGGCGAGCCGATGGCCTCCTGGCGCCACGGACAGGTCGCCCCCCGCACCCTCGCGCCACGACGCCGCGTCCAGCCAACCGGCTTCCCGGAACCCGTCGACGCCATGCCCTACCTGACCGCCGAGAGCGCCCGCCTCGCCGCCCACCTCGGCCTCGCCGAACTGCGCGCCCACGCCGCCTACCCCTCCGATGCCATCCCCACCGCCCTCGCACTCGCCTGGGCCGACGACCCCCGGCACCTCCCCGAACACGCCGCCGCGCTGACCGCCGCGGCCAGCGCCGACCTACGCGACCGCACTTCCTACTACGTGCTGGCGTTCCAGGCCCGCACCGCCCGCGGAGTCGTCCGCTCGCTCACCCTGCGCATCGGCGACCCCTACCACGTCAGCGGCCTCACGGCGGCCCTCGCCGCCCACGCAGTCCTGGCCGACCGGTCACCCCCCGGCGCCCACTTCGCTGCCGATGTCCTCGACCCCTGGCAGGTCATGGAGGCGCTGCGCGGCGACCCGCTCGTCCACTCCCTCGACCTCACCTCGTCCACGGCAGGAATCCCATGACCGACGCGACCGACGCCTACGCCGCCTCCGCCGAATACCTCGACCTCCTGATCGCCCCGTTCTGGGACGCGGCGGGGCCCGCCCTCGCCGAAGCCATCCGGGACACCGACGCCGCCACGGGCCCCGTCCTCGACATCGGCGCCGGCAGCGGCCGCGGCACGCTGCTGCTCGGTGACACCCTGCCGAAGTCGGAGATCATCGCCGTCGAACCGTCCCCCGGTCTGCGCGCGGCCCTGCTCGCCAGGCTCGCCACTCACGACGCGCTGCGCCCCCGGGTCACCGTCCTGCCGGAACCCCTGCCCGCGGCCGAACTCCCCGACCGACTCGGCCTGGTGATCGCCCTCAACGTTATCGGCCACTTCCCCCCGGCCGAACGCCGGGCCCTCTGGAACCTGTTGGCCACCCGGCTTGCCCCCGGCGGCCGTGCCCTGCTCAACCTGCAACCGCCGACCGAGCCCGTCGCCGTCCCCGAGACCCTGGCCGCCACGGCCCACGTCGGACGCCGCCGCTACGAGGGCTGGGCCCGCGCGGAGCCGGTCGGCGACGCCATCCTGACCTGGCACATGACCTACCGCACCCACCACGACGGCCGGCTGGTGGCCGAGCGGACCGTGAGCTACCCCTGGTACCTCCTCGACGAGACGACCCTGCGCGCGGAGGCCACGGAGGCCGGCCTCCGCGCGCGGCCACTGGGCCCGCCGGAACTCGGCCTACAGGTCCTCACCCATTCCACGGCCCTGCTCGCCTGACAGACCCTGGCGGTGCAGCGACGGCGCCAGCGCGGTCTGAGTTCCGCGGCGGCGCGTTCGCCCAGGGCGCGGGCGTGTCTGCTGGTGATCGACACACCTAGCGGCCCACCGGGTCGCCTTCGGCCCCGTCGTTCCTGCTGCGCAGCGTCGCGTGGCCGCCGTGCCGCAGGGGCGTGTCCAGCTTCAGACGGGCCGCCTCCGTACCCGTTTCGGCGTCGAAGAGGTGGACCTCGCCGTGGCCGCCGCGGGTGATGGCGACCCAGCCCGCGCCGGGTGACGCCGCCACCGCACGGCGTTGCACGCCCTCCCAGGGGGTGCTGCCGCGACGGGGCGCGCCGTCCATGGCCGGGAGGGGGGCGCGGCGGGTGGTCCCGCGGGCGGCGTCGAGCAGGATCAGTTCGTCGCCGTCCGGGTGGATGCGGGCGAAGGCGGTGTGGTCCTTCGCGAGGGCGAGCCGGAAGACCAGTCCAGGGCCGAGCTCTGTCCGGGTCGTTCGCCCGGTCGGGAGATCGTGGCACCAGGCGTGGTTTGTCCACTCCGGCCATCGCGGCGGGTCGGTGGGGCCGCCGCGCAGTGTCGACCACAGCGCCCGCCGCCGTGGGTCGAGCCGCAGATACCAGCCCCGGGCGGCCGAACCCCAGGGGATCAGCGGCCCCGCGACGAGTGCGTCACCGTGGCGGTGTGCTCGACGCACTCCCTCGCCGACGGCCGCGAACACCTCGCCGCCGTCCGGGTCCTGGGCGTCTCCGTGCCCGTCGGCCGGCAGCGGGAGGTGCGCGTGGGGCGTCGCCCGTGGGCAGCCGGGCGGCGCCCCGAGCAGGTCGGCGAACCGGTGGACGGCCAGGGCGCCGGGTTCCCTGTGGCGCAGGACGACGAGTGGCTCGCCCCCGCCCAGCACGGTGACTCCTGGCTCGCCCACCCGGGTGCGCACCCGGGACGTGTCGCCCGTGGCGAGGTCGACGACGGTCAGCAGATCCGACCACGGCTCGTCGTTCCTGCCAAGGCCCGTCGTGACGGCGACCCACCGGCCTGATGGGTCGACGGCGAGGTGCTCGGCCGGCGCGGCCACCGGGATCGCGGCGTCCACCAGCTCAGGGCCGAACGGGGCGAGCACGAGCAGTTCGCCCCTGCGGTCGTCGACGCAGGCGAGGCGCCCGCCGGGCAGCGCCAGGAACCCGGCGTGCTCGGAGAGGTGGCGGCGGGTGAGGCGGCCGGTCTCGGTGCCGTCCGGCACGGTCAGTACGTGGACGGATCCTCCGATGTGGTCGGAGACGATCAGCAGTGGGTCGGCGGTCATCTGGGCCTCCATCGCCGCGTGTTACCTGGATCACGCTCCCCGGTCTAGTAAATGATAATCATATTCTTTAGCCTCTCCTGTGCGGCGTTCGTCCGATCGCCGTACTCCCGTGCGAACAAGGAGAGTTCATGGACCACGAGATGGAAAACGAGCGGGTCTTCGCGCCGATCGTCGACCCGGGCCAGCTGGCTCACGACTCGGCCTCGCACTCCAACGCGCTCGTTGAGAACCCCTTCGAGGACGACGGCGAGTAACCAAGGGCCCACAACCCTGCCCGTGGGCCCGCCGGTCGTCTTCCGCGCGGGCCCACACCCCAACCACGGCCTACCCGACAGGAGACCCGACGTGTCCCGCAGCCAGCTCGCCCGCGGCGTCGAGGTCGTCGCCGTGCCCGGGGGCGGTCTTGCCATCCGCACGGCCGACGGGGAGTTCCTCGGAGTACGGATCGGCGAGGTGGACCAGGGCGCGCTGCTGGCCCGACTCGCAGGGGCGGCGACGGGCGAGCAGGATGCCGAACTCGCCAGGCTGGCCAGGGCCTTCGAGGACGCCGGATATCTGGTGGAGGCGCCGCGGCACGCGGAATGGCCCGCCGAGCGCAGGGACGTTCGGCTGGTGGGTGACCCGGTGCTGACCGAGCCGCTGGCCGCGTATCTGCGGGCCGAAGGGGCGCAGCCGCGCTCGGCTGAGCCCGACGCGGTGACCGACGGGCACCCCGCCGCCGTGGTCTGGTGCGTCGACGGGCCCGTGCCCGAAGGGATGTGGGACGACGCCGACCGGCTGCCCGAACGCGGCATCGCCTGGCTGCGCTGCTACCGCGAGGGTTGGCAGGCGTACGTGGAGCCGCTCGCTGCCGCCGCCGACGACGTCACCTCGGCCCATGTGCGGGCACGTCGACTCGCCGCCACGCCCGCGCACCGCGAGCTCGCCGCCTACTGGAGCGGCCCACGCACCTCCGGGGCCCTCATCCAACTCGCCCGCCCGGCAGCGGGGTTGCTCGCCGCACTGCTCGCGGACGACCTCACCCGATGGGCCACCGACGCTCCGGACGTCGGCGGCCTGCCCGCTCGGCGCCGCCTCCGCCGGGTCGACCTGCGCACCTTGACCGTCACCGAGCACCCCCTGCTGCCCGTTCCCGATGTCGCGCCGATGCCGGAGAAGGCCGGATGACACCGGGCACCGTGGCCATCGACGGCTCGGCCATCGACGGCTTGGCCACCGACGTCCGGCTCCCGGACGGCCGCGGCCCCTTCCCCGCCGTCCTCATCCGCACCCCCTACGACAGGCGGCGGCACCACGCGGAACTGGCTGGGTGGGCCCGTCGCGGGTTCGCCGCACTGGCCCAGGACGTGCGGGGGCGGCATTCCTCGGCCGGGAGGTGGCGTCCATACGAGAACGAGGCCGCTGACGGGGCGGCGACCGCCCGCTGGATCCGCCGACAGCCCTGGCACGATGGGCGGTTGGTGGCGGCGGGTGCCTCCTACGCCGGGCACTGCGCGCTCGCGCTCGCGCTTGAGGCGCCCGAGGGCGCGCGCCCCGATGCCGTCATCGTCGCCGTGCCGGCGCTTGGCGCCGCCGAGACCGCTCGCGAACCCTCGGGCGTGGAACGCCTCGCGTCCCGCGCTGGCTGGTGGGCGGCGCACGGCGACCGGCGGGACTCCGACGAAGGCGCCCTGCGGAAGGCCCTCGCCGCCGACCCAGGACTGCTCGCCCACCTGCCGGTGCGCGGCCTCCCCGCGCGGCTGGGCCGGAGCCTGCCCTCCTGGCCGGGCCTGTGGCGACACCGCGAGCGCGGTCGGATCGGGGCGCGGGCGAGGCAGGGCGAGCAGCCCCTGCTCGTGGTGGGCGGCCAGCACGACCACTTCGCCGCGGAGACCTTCGCGCTGTGGCACGGCTGGGGCGGGCCCTCGGCGCGACTGCTGATGGGACCCTGGGGGCACGGCCTGGTGGCCGAGCCGGGGCGCGACGCCTGCCCTGAGCACCGGGTGCCTCTCGGCGACCTCTACGCGCGCTGGGCTCGCCTCGCGCTCACCGGCGAGCTGCGGAACGGGCGCCACGGCGTGGTCGCGCTGGGCGGCAGCCCGCTGTGGGTGGCCGCCGACGCCGAGGGCGAGCCATACCGCCCCGACGTACGGGTGCTGCACGGGGCCTCGTTCACGGCCGATCCCCAACGCCCGGTGTCCTCGGAGGAGTTGGCCGTCCCCACCGAGGGGGCGCCCGATCGGTGTCTGCTCGTCACCACCGCGCTGCCGCGCCCGCTGGACGTCATCGGCCCCGCCGAGGTGCGGCTGCGGGCCACCGCCGATACGCCCTGCGCCGACTGGTTCGCCCGGCTCGCCGCGATCAACCCCGAGGGCACGGCCGAGCGGCTCGCCGTCGGCGTCGTCCGACGCGCGGATCCTCCGGGGCGGGCCGCCGAGTTCACCGTGCCGCTCGGTCGGCTCGCGCGGCGGCTCCCCACGGGCACCCGACTCCGCCTGGAGATCGCCGGGCACCACTTCCCGGCCCACGCCCGCAATCCGCACACCGGCGACGACCCGGTCCTGGCCACCCGCCTGCGTGCCTCCCGACGCGAGGTCGAGGCCGACGGCGTGGCGCTCCGGCTGCCCGTGCTCCCGTCCCGACCCGAACCCGTCGATCCCGTACAGGAGATCCCGCGATGACGGCGCTGCCGCTCGAAGCTCTCGTCGACCCCGTCTGCGGCATCGTCCGCAAGGTCAAGCCCGTCGAACACCCCGCGGGCGCACCGCCCCGCTACACCGCGCTCACCGCCGAGATCGCCGACGCCCGCAAGCTGGGCCTGTGGCCCGCCGACCGGGTGTCGCTCGGCACCACCTTCGGCGACCCCGAGGGCGCCCGAACGGCCGCCATAGCCGAGGGAATCGAGCGGTACTGCGGAAACCGGGTGCCGCCGCCGGGCCACCAGGACGCGCCGCTGCGCGCCACGGCCGCCGAGCTGACCGCCAAGGGCCTGCGGCTGTACGGCCCCGAGGAACTGCCGGCCTACGCCGACTGGCAGTACGCCCGCGCGAAGTTCCCCTACCGCCCCCTCACCCCCAACACCCCGTGCCTGTGGACGCGCGGCGAGGAACGCCTGGCTGACGGGGAGACGGCCGAGGTCTGGGCACCCGTCGCGCTCACCCACCTCAACTGGCGCCAGGGCGAGCTGCGTTCGCTGCCCCGCACGCACCACCTCAACTACGCGGGGATCGCCGCGGGGCAGGGGTTCGACGACGCCGTCGAGCGCGGTCTGCTGGAGATCGTCGAACGCGACGCGCTGGAGTTGTGGTGGCACCTCGACGGGCCGACCCGGGGCATCGACCCGGCCAGCGTGCCCGGCCTCGCCGACGACCTGGCCGGATCCGAACTCGACGTCCATCTCGTCGAGATGCCATCGGAGTTCGCCCCCTGCGCGGCCGCGCTCGTCCACGACCGCCGACTCGGCGTCCGCGCGGCCGGGTTCGCCTGCAAGTACGACCCGGCCGAGGCCGCCCGCAAGGCCGTGCTGGAAGCCGTCCACACCTGGATCTTCACGCAGGGCCTCATCGACCCCGACGGCTGGGTGTTCCAGGCCGTGGAGGCCGGGCTGCTCGCCCGCGGCCTCTACCTGGACCACCGGGCGGACAGGCGCTATCTCGACGCGTGCGGCGAGCACTTCTCCCGGGTGCGGGACCTGGGCGCCCATGTGCAGGTGTGGCTGGACGAGCGGATGGCGGCCGAGGCACGGCGGTTCACCGAGCCAGCGCGGGGCGTCGTGCCCGTCGAAGCGGTCGAACGCGGCAGCCGGGAGCGACTTGAGCGCGCGCTCCACGACGGCGGCCACCGCGTCATGACGTTCGACCTCACCACCGAGGACGTGGCCGAGACACCGCTGCGCGTGGCCCGGGTCCTCGTCTCCGGGCTCATCCCCAACGCCCCCGCAGCCTTCGGCTACTTCGGCTGCCCACGCCTCGCGCAAGCTGCCATCGGCCGGGGTTGGCGTACGACCACGCCGAGCGCGCCGGAGGACTTCATGCTCGCTCCTCCTCCCCACATGTGAGGGCGGCCCGATGAACCTCGCCCTCGCCCTCGCCCGCGCTCGCTCCGCTGAGGAGCCGGGTCCCGACACGCCTGCCGGGGCCGCCGTCCCCGACTGGCCGGGCCGCGCTCACTGCCTGCCGAAGGCCGGTCCCGGGGAGCTGGACCTCCCGCGGCTGCTCCGCCTCTCGCTGGCCGCCGTGGACGGCGCCGGACGGCTGCGGCCCGCCCCGTCCGCGGGCGGACGCCACCCGGTCGACGCCCAGCTGGTGGTGGGCGCCGACTGCCCGCTGCCGCCCGGGCGCTACGGCTACGACCCGCTGCGCCACCGCGCGCACGCGCTCGATCCCGCCCCCGACGACGCGTTGCCCGGTGCGACCGTCGAGCTCTCCGTCACCGCGCGGCGCACGGTCTCCCACTACGGCCACCGCGCCTGGCCCCTGCTGCTGCTTGACACCGGACACGCCGCCGCGGCACTGTGGCTCGCGGCCGCCGCGCTCGGCACCACCCCGCCCATCCTCCGCCTTGACGGGCTCGCCGAACACCCTCTCGCCGCACTGCACTTCCCGCCGCCCGTGGGTGCGCGCCGGGGCGCGGACGCGCCCACCCCGCGAGAGCTGCTGGCCCGCCGCAGCGCCCGGCCGCCGCTGACGGGCACCCCCTCGCGGGACGCGCTGCGGACGGTGCTGGCCACCGCCGTCGACGCGAGTGCCGGCGAGGTCGCGTGGTGCGCGGCGGTCGGCGAACCCAGTCCCGAACTCGTCGAGTTGGCGTCCGATGGCACCCTGCGACGGCTCGCATCGGGCGAGGCGCGGCCGACTCTCGGGGCCTGGGCGGCTGGCCAGGGCTGGATGGCCGACGCGGGCGCCATCCTCCTCGGATACGGCTGCCCGGCGGACTCCGACGCGCCGCGGATCCGCCGGGCGCATCTGCGAGCCGGCTTCGGCGTGGGCCTTGCCCAGGTGGCGGCCGGCCGACGGGGGCTGCTCAGCCGCCCCGTCGGCTCCTGGCAGCGGGCGGACCTGGGCGCCGCGCTCGGCGCCGCCCCGGGCCGGGACTGGATCGTCCACGGCCTGGCCCTCGGCACCCCCACCCAGCCTTCGGCCGGGGGTACCCCCCACTCGCTTCGCTCGGAAGAGGAAACCCCGTGATCGTCCACCCCGAGCTGCGCCGCGCCGCGCGGCACGCACGGCGCACCCTGCTCGCGGCCACCCTCCTCCAGGGGGCCGTCACCTTGACCCACCTCGCGCAGGCCGCGCTCCTGGCCCTTGCGCTCGCCGACCTGGCCCGGGGCGAGACGGGCCGCCTCCCCGTGCTCCTCGCGGCGGTGCTGGCCGTGGTCGCCACCCGCGCGGGGCTGACGTGCGGGCAGCGGCGCGCCGCCACCCGGGCCGGGGCACGGGTCAGGGTGGGACTGCGCGATGAACTCGTCGCCCACCTCGGCCGACTCGGGCCCGCGCACCTGACCACCGCGCGCGCCGGGGCCGTCCGGACGACCCTGGTCGACGGGGTGGAGGGCGTCGACGCCTACGTCGCCCGCTACCTGCCCCAGCTCCTCATCACCCTCACCGTGCCGCCCCTGCTGCTCGTCGCCCTGGCCGCCATCGAGCCGAGCGCCCTCGTCGGCCTCGTCCCCGCGCTGCTGTTCGGCCTGCTCGCGCCGCGTGCCTGGGACCGGCTCCTCGCCAAACGCGGCAGGGAGCACTGGGACACCTACGAGGGTCTTGGCGCCGACTACCTCGAGGCGCTTCAGGGCATGCCCGCGCTGCGGGCCGCTGGTGCCGTGGGGCGTGTCAGGGAGCGGCTCGAGGAGCGTTCGGCAGCGCTGCACCGGGCGACCGTCGCCAAGCTCCGGGTCTCCCTCGTCGACACCGGGCTGACCGACCTGGCGATCCAGGGCGGCACCGTGGCCGCCGCGCTGCTCGCCTGCTGGTCGGCCGTCACCGGATCCACCGCGGCGACCGGCACCTATCTGGTGCTGCTCCTGGCCTCCGAGTGCTTCCGGCCCGTGCGCGACCTGTCCCGCGAGTGGCACGCGGGGTATCTGGGCGCGTCGGCCGCCGACGGGCTCGCGGCGCTGCGCACCGCGGAACCCGCGGTTCCCGACACGGGAACCGCGCGGGCCGACTGGCAGGGGCCGCCCCAGGTGCGCTTCGAGGATGTGACGTTCGGCTACGACGGCGCGGAGCGCCCCGCCCTCGACGGCGTCGCCTTCACCGCGGACGCGGGGCGCACCACCGCGATCGTCGGCCCCTCGGGCGCTGGCAAGTCCACGCTCGTCGCCCTTCTCCTGCGCCATCGCGATCCGCGGCGGGGCCGGATCACGATCGACGGCCGCGACGTGACCGAGTACGCGCTCGACTCGCTGCGGCGGGGCATCGCCGTGGTCTCCCAGGAGACCTACCTCTTCCACGGCACCATCGCCGACAACCTGCGCCTGGCCCGGCCCGCGGCCACGGACGACGAACTGGTCAGCGCGGCCCGTACCGCCGGCGTCCACGACGAGATCGCCGCCCTCCCCGTCGGCTACGCCACCGTCATAGGCGAACGCGGTTCCACCCTCTCCGGCGGCCAGCGACAACGGCTTGCCCTCGCGCGGGCCCTGTTGGCCGACGCTCCGGTCCTCGTCCTCGACGAGGCCACGAGCTCGGTCGACGAGCGTCGCGAGGCGGACATCGTTCGGGAGCTGCTGGCCGCCGCGGGAGGCCGGACCATTCTGGTGATCGCCCACCGGCTCGCCGCGGTCGAGCACGCCGACCGGATCGTGGTGCTGAACGGCGGACGGGCGGACGCCGTTGGCGAGCACGCGCACCTGGTCGAGGCCGACGGAATCTACGCGGAACTCGTCAGGGCCGGCCGTCCGCACGAAGGAGCCGCGGCATGAGCGGCGCCATCCAGGACGGCACCGCGGGCAGCGGCACGACCGAGGCGCCGGTGCCCCCGCGCGGCTCGCTGCGCGCCCTGCTGCCCGCGCTCGCCGGGCACCGGGCCATGATGGCCCGCACCTGTGCCACCGCCGTCGTCGAGCAGGGTTCGCTGGTCACGCTGCTGACCCTGGCCGCCCACACCGTGGGAACGGCCGTCACGGAGGACCGCGCTCCCTCGGCCGAGACGGTCGCCGCTCTCGTCCTCCTCGTCCTCGTCCGCGCCCTGACCACCTGGCGTGAGATGGACCTCTCGCACGACCTGGCCTACCGGGTGCTCGCCGAGCTGCGGGTGCGGGTCTTCGACGGGCTTGCCCGCAGCGCGCCCGCCCGCGTCGCCGGCAAACGCAGCGGGGAGCTGGCCGCCACCGCGATGACCGACGTGGAGGCCCTGGAGTTCTTCTACGCCCACACCACAGCCCAACTCCTCGCATCCGGCGTGGTGTTCACCGGCGGTACGGTGACCCTGGCCATGCTGGAGCCGTGGCTGCTTGTGGCGGTACTGCCGGTCGCCGCGCTGCTCGCCGCAGCCCCCTTCGCCGACGCGCGCGGGCGCGCGGCGCGCGGGGCGCGCACCAGGGCGGCCGCCGCGAAGCTGTCGGCCGACACCGTGGACACCGTCGACGGGCTGCGCGAGCTGCTGGCCTTCGGCGGGCTGGCCAGTCGGCGTGGCCAGCTCGCCGAGCAGGGCCGAAGGGTGGGCGAGGCGCAGCGGGCCGAGGCCACCTGGGAGGCGATGGCCGCCGCCGTCCGTGACCTGCTCATCGTGTGCGCGGTCCTTGGTGTGGTGGCGGCCGCGGCCCAGTCCGTGACCTCGGGGAGGCTGCATGGCGCGTGGGCTCCGGCGGCCATGGCGCTGGCCCTGTCGGTGCTCGGCCCGGTCGCCGAGTCGGCCAGGGCGTTGAGCCAGGCCATGGGCCTGCGCGCCGCGGCCGCCCGGGTCGACGCGGCCATGCGGGCCCCCGCACTCGCCCCGCCGCCGGCCGCATCGTGCACGCTGCCGCCGGGTCCGCTGGGCGTCCGGTTCCGGCAGGTGAGCTTCGACTACGGTGGTCAGCCGGTGCTGGTCGGCGTCGATCTGACGGTCCCCGCGGGACGGACGCTCGCCCTGGTGGGGGCCTCGGGCGCGGGCAAGTCGACCTGCGCCCACCTGCTGGCCCGATTCTGGGACCCGGTCGCCGGAGCCGTGCTCCTGGTGCCGGACGGCGGTGCGCCCATCGACATCCGCGACCTGTCCGACGCCCAACTCCGCGCCGCCGTCGCCGTGGTGGGCCAGGACACCCCCCTCTTCCACGGAACCTTCGCCGACAACCTGCGCCTCGGGGCGCCGGGCGCGGACGACCGCGTGCTGGCCGAGATAGCCAGCCTCTGCGGCGTCGACGGGATCGGCTCCCTTGACACCCCCGTCGGGGAGCGCGGATCCACCGTCTCCGGCGGCCAGCGTGCCCGCATCGCGCTCGCCCGTGCCCTGGTGCCAGGGCCCCGGGTCCTGGTGCTCGACGAGACCACGGCCCACCTGGACAACGCGGGCGACGCCCGGCTCGCCGCCGCGCTCGGCGCCGGGAACCGCACCACGATCGTCATCGCCCACCGTCGCGCGACCATCCGCCGCGCCGACCGCGTCGCCGTCCTCGAAGCCGGCCGTGTCGCTGAGGAGGGCACCTGGGAGGAACTCACCGCGCGCCCCGACAGCGCCCTCAACCGCGTCCTGGCCACCACCCCGTCCTGACACCGCGCCCCACGGGATCACCCGTGGGGCGCGGCAGGCGAGCGGCGGTGCGGCACCGGGGGTCAGAACGCCTCGGGGTACAGCGCCGCGGCGATGTCCGCGACCGCGTCGACGTTGCCGAGGGTGCCGGGGTAGACGTCCGAGGCCGAGACGGCGATGAGGCGGTCGTCGCGCACCGCGTCGAGGTCGGGGAAGGTGCGGGTCAGGTAGTCGCGGGTGGCCTGCTCGTGCTCGGGGCTGTTGGCCGTGAAGACGAGAGCCTCGGGGTCGCGCTCGGCGAGTACCTCGGGGTTGATCTGGGCGGCGAAGAAGTCGGCGAACGCGGCGTCGTCAGGCCCGAAGACGTTTTCCCCGCCGGCCCGCAGGATGATGTCGTACTCGATGCCGGCACCGATCGCGGAGAGCGTGCTGCCCTCGACGTAGACCTGCGCGACCGTCACGGGGTCCCGGTCCGAGACGCGGGCGGCGACGTCGTCCAGAGTCGCTTCGGCCTCATCGGCGAGCCCGGTCGCGGCATCGGCCACGTCCAGGGCGCGGCCGAGGGCGTCCAGGTCGGTGAAGAGGTCGTCGACCGTGCCGGTCATCCGGCGATCCGCGCACCCCCCGGTGGCGATGTAGGCGGCCACGCCCGCCTCGTCGAGCTGCTCGACGCTGGCGAAGCCCTGCTCGGCGGTGAACTCGTAGGCGGTGGGCGCGAACACGAAGTCGGGCCCGGCCTGGAGCAGCACCTCGCGCGTCGGCGGGGCGTCCTCGCTGAGCACCGGAATGTCCTCGGCCTCGGCACGCAGCTCCTCGGGCAGCGGCGCCGTGGCGGTCTGCGCCTGGCCCACCATCCGGTCGCCGAGACCCAGGCGCAGCAGCAGCTCCGTCTGGGACGGGCTCAGTCCCACGATGGCCTCGGGGGTCCCCGGCAGGACGACCTCGCGGTCGCAGTTGGTCAGCACGGTGGACCGCGGGCCGTCGGCGTCCTCGCTGTCCGCCTCCGGTTCCGTGACCCCCGAGCCGCAGGCGGTCAGCGTGAGGAGGCCGAGGGCGGCCAGGGCTGTTCCGGTGGCGGCGAACCGGGCGGGCAGGGGTCTGGTCATGACGCGCGCTCCTTGGCTTGGTGCTCGGGTGTCGGGTCGTGCGACGCGGGGGATGCCGGGGAGGAGAAGGCGATCAGGGGCCGTCCGGTCGCCGGGTGGCTCAGCAGGTGTGCCCTGACCCCGAAGACCTCGCCGATCAGTTCGGGCGTCAACACCTCCGCCGGGGGGCCGTGGGCGACGATCCGCCCCGCCCGCATGACGGCGACGACATCGCAGTGGGCCGCCGCCAGGTTCAGGTCGTGCAGCGCGGCGAGCGTGGTCAGGCCGAGCTCGCCGATGACGCGCATGAGTTCGAGCTGGAAGGAGACGTCCAGGTGATTGGTCGGCTCGTCGAGCACCAGCACCTGGCTCTCCTGCACCAGGGCGCGCGCCAGCAGCACTCGCTGCTTCTCGCCGCCCGACAGCGCGGCGAAGGGCCGTCCGGCCAGCTCGGTGGCGCCCACCCGGGCGAGGGCCCGGTCGGCGAGCGCGAGGTCGTGCGGGGAGTCGCCCCCGAAGCCGCGGTGGTGGGGCAGGCGGCCGAGGAGCACGACATCGAGCACGTCGAGATCGAAGTCGGCGGTGGTCTCCTGGGTCATGACGGCGACCTGCCGCGCCACGGTCCGCGGCGGCAGCCGCCACACGTCCTCCCCGTCGAGGCCGACCGTTCCGGCCTCGGGCCTGATCACCCGGTACAGGGTGCGCAGCAGCGTGGACTTGCCGCTGCCGTTGGGGCCGACGAGACCGACGACCTGGCCCGGTGCCGCGCTGAACGTCGCGCCGTGCACGACGCGGGTGCCGCCGGGAGCGACGACGACGTCCGTGAAGTCGATCCTCATCGCAGCACCCCCGCCCTGGCCGCGCGCCCCCGGCGTATCAGCCAGAGGAAGCAGGGGGCCCCGACCACGGCGGTGACGATGCCGATGGGTATCTCGGTGGGCGCGGCGACGGTGCGCGCGAGCACGTCGGCGGCCATCAGGAAGAGGGCACCGCCCAGGATGGTGACGGAGAGCATGCGGCGGTGGTCGGCGCCGACGAGGATGCGGGCGGTGTGCGGGATGACGAGCCCGACGAAGCCGATCCCTCCGCTGACCGCCACGACAGCGCCGGTCAGCAGGGAGGCGGCGATCACCAGCTGTCCGCGCAGCCGGTTGACGTTGACGCCCAGCGCGGTGGCGTTCTCGTCGCCGACCAACAGGGCGTTGAGGGCCCGGGCGTTCGCCAGGGCGTAGAGCGCGACGACGGCGAGCGCGACGGCCGGGACCGCGAGTTGGTCCATGGTGGCCGCCGAGACGCTGCCCAGCAGGAAGAAGAGCACGCTGAAGACGTTCTGCGCCTCGGTGGTCAGCGTCAGGTAGCTTGTCACCGCGCTGAGGAGCGAGCCGAGGGCGACGCCTGCGAGGATCATGCGAGTCGGTGCCAGCACCCCCTGCTGGCGCGCCAGCAGGTAGACGGCGGCGGTCGCGCCGAGCGCGCCGAGGAACGCCGCGCCGCTGAGCGGGAGTCCGCCGACCGCGGCCGAGCCCAGGGTGATCACGGCGACGGCGCCGACCCCCGCTCCCGCCGAAACCCCCAGTACGTAGGGCTCGGCCAGCGGATTGCGCACCGCCGCCTGCATCAGCGCCCCGGCCAGCGCGAGACCGGCCCCGGCCAACCCGGCCAGCAGGGTGCGCGGCAGCCGGAACTGCCACACCGTCTGGTCCTGGAGCCGGGTGATCGAACCGTCCCTCATCCAGGGGGCGTCGGGGACGAGGTGGCCGATGATGACGCGCACGGCATCGGCTGCCCCGACGTCCGCCGGGCCGGTGGCGGCGGAGACGACGAGAACGGCCAGAATGCCGAGCGCGAGGAGGAGGTGGGCGCCGACCATCGCCCCAGGCGGTCGGCGTCGCCCCCGCTTGCTCGCGACCTGTCTCGTAGCGGACAACGGCGCGCCCTCCCGCTGCTATTGAAAACAGTTGTCGTAACCGTATCCACTTGGCTGGTGGCGAGCAACGGATTCCACCCGGGTGTGAAGACGATCACCGGGCTGGTTGACGCGCCATCTACGCCAGGGCGCCACTAGTTGATGTGTTAACTGGCGTCCTGGGCTGGTGACCTGCTGGCGCGGACCGGGGCGGGTCGCCCGCGGCGACATGGAGCGTCGGGTGCGCCAGGAGGTGGATGTGATCGCGTTCCGTGTCCGGGGGTGGACATGCGGCGCGTGCGGCACCGTGCGCGACCGCGACCACAACGCGGCCCGCGACGTCCTCTTCGAAGGGCGCCGAATCGTCGCCGCCGGACGGGCGGAGGCGCCAAACGCCGGTGGAGCGCCGATAAGACGGGCACCCGTGCCCGCGCGGCGCGGTGCGGCGGGAAGCCTCCACAAGGGGCAGACCACCCAGGCCGGAATCCCTGGACTTTGGGCCAGGGAGCGCGTCAAACTCCGTCCATGAACGCGACGCCTCGCTGGCTGACCTCGGAGCAGAAGGCGGTGTGGGACAGTTTCATCCGCATGCAGGAGACGCTCATCGGGCGACTCTCCCGCCTGGTCCAGGCCGACTCCGGTATGTCCGCATCCGAGTACCTTGTGCTGGCCAGTCTCACCGAACGTGGCGGCGGGCGGATGCGCCTGCTGGAGCTGGCCAAGTCGGTGGAGTGGGAGAAGAGCCGCATGTCCCATCAGGTCGGGCGGATGGCGAAGCGCGGACTTGTGGCCAAGGAGGAGTGTCCCGACGACGGACGCGGAGCGTTCGTCGTCGCCACCCCGGCCGGTTACAGGGCGATCGAAGAGGCCGCGCCCATGCACGTCGAACACGTCCGTCGGCTGTTCATCAACGCCCTCCCCCAGGAAGAGCTCGACACACTCGCCCGGATCTCGGACCGCGTCCTCGCGCACATGGAGAAGCAGCCCGACTGACCGATGAGCGTTTCGGCGCGTTCGACTGGTGAGTTGAGCGCTCGCTCACGTCATGGGGCGGGCCGTCTCGTTCACTCGTCGGCGAGAGCTTCCGCGTAAGGGAACACAAGCTCTCCGGCGAGTGGAGTCACGTAGTGGCCCAGGCGGTCGACACCGGCTTCGCCTGTCCGGTCCTGCCAGGTGTGTTCAGCAGGGGCGTAGGGCGCTTCTTCTATCGCGTCCGGCTGGAACCAGTCCGACTTCGTGCCGATCGTCCACGGCCCTGCCGCTGCCAGAGCGGGCAGGCGCGGCGCTCCTCGGCGTCCGCGGCGACCGCGTGACGGGCCAGCGACGCGCCCGACGGCACCGTCACCACCGCGCTGGCCCCGACCTCGCTCGCCGCGCGGGCCGTTCTGCCCCTGGTCGTCAGGCTGTTGGCCGTTCAGGGCCTGAGGCGCTTCGCCGTCCGCCGCATGGCCGCCATCACGATGAAGGCCGCCCCCAGGCCCCGGCGGCACTCCTGGGGGCACGCGGTCATCACCCGGCCCGACCGGCATGACCACCCCGGCCCGCCGCGGCGGCGCGGACGCCGCGGCCGCGCCGCCTGCCGCACCAGGCCCGCGCCGCCCGCCGCCCTGCCCCGCCGATCAGATCGACGACACCCCTCGCGGCGCCGCCGTCGACTCCTGGACCACGAGCGCCACGTCGAGCACCTCGTGGACGGGCTCGGTGGATGGGTTCTTCATCTGGGACATGAGCCGGTCCACGGCGCCGCGGGCGATCGCCTCTATCGGCTGCTGGATGACGGTGAGCGGTGGGTTGGTGTGCGGCGCGAGCTCGGTGCCGTCGAAGGACACCAGGGAGACATCCGCGGGGACCGAACGCCCCAGCCTCCGGCAGGCCGAGAGCGCGCCGGTGGCCTGGACGTCGGAGGACACGAACAGGGCCGTCACCTCGGGGTCCGCCAGGAGGTCCGAGGCCGCGCGGTAGCCCCCGGCCGCGGAGAACGGCGCGTGCTGGATCAGGTCGTCGCCGCTGGGCAGCCCGGCCTCCGAGAGCGCCATCCGCCAGCCGATCACCCGGTCGTCGGCGACGTCGAGGCTGCGCGGACCCGCGACGATCCCCACCCTTCGATGTCCCAGGGAGATCAGGTGCTCGACCCCGATCCGCGAGCCGTTCAGGCCGTCGGAGCGCACCGTTGACACCCTGACGCCGTCCGGAACGCGGTCGAGCACCACGGTGGGGATGCCCGCGTCGACGGCCGCGTCGAGCTCGGGGTGGGACTGCGCGGCGATGAGGAGCAGGGCGTCGACCTTGCGGTCGACGAAGGCGCGGATGTAGCGGGTCTCGCGGTCCTGGTCGTCCGCCGTCGAGCCGGAGAGCAGCACATAGCCGCGGCCGAACGCGGCGTTCTCCACGGCGCGGGTGAGCTGGGAGAAGAACGGGTTCACATGGTCGGGCACCAGAAGGCCCAGGGTCTGGGTCGGTCCGGCGCGCAGCGCCTGGGCGATCGCGTTGGGCCGGTAGCCCAACTCCTCGACCGCGGCCAGGACCTTCTCCCTGGTCTCGCGCGAGACCGGGCGCAGCCCGGGACGCAGGACGTAGCTGACCACTGCGGGGGACACACCGGCGAGACGCGCGACTTCGGCACGGGTGACAGCCATGACCTGACTGTAGCGGAGAGATAACGAGTTCCTCAACTCGTGTTGACACCCTCGCAACACGTGTTGTACAAAGCCTCGTACTGCACCTGTCGCGGGCGTACCACAAGAAAGTCGTAGGAAACGCTGCGAACCGCAACAGATCCTGTTCAAAGGAGAATCACGGATGTCCACGTTCACAGCACGGCGGGTCGCGCTGGCCGCCTCCGCGGCACTCATACTCTCGCTCACCGCGGCCTGCGGGGGTGATGACTCGGGCGGCTCGGGGGGCACGACGGTCGAGTTCTTCCAGAGCAAGACCGAGGCGGTCGACGTCGTCGACCAGATCATCGCGGACTTCGAGGCTGAGCACCCCGGCATCGACGTCGAGCAGAACAACACCCCCGACGCCATGACCGTGCTCCAGTCGCGGCTGGCCAAGGGCGAGGTGCCCGATGTCATCGCGGTCAACGTGTCCGACTACAACGACCTCGCCACCGCGGGAATCCTCAAGGACCTCGCGGGCACCGAGGCGGCCGACGCCGTCTCCGACGACAACGCCACCGCGTATGTGGCCAGGGCGGGCCAGACCGAGGGCACCACCCCCGCGCTGCCGTGGTCGGTCAACGCGCAGGTGGTGCTCTACGACGTGGACCAGTTCGATGAGCTGGGGCTGACGGTGCCGACGACGTGGGACGAGTTCGTCGACACCGCGCGGGCGGTCGAGGACGCGGGGCAGGACCCGTTCTACTTCACCTGGAAGGACTCCTGGACCGCCAAGCTGGTCCTCAACTCCCTCGCGGGCAGCCTCCAGGGCCCCGACTTCTGGGACGAACTCCGGGACGGATCGGCCACGTTCGCCGGGAGCGAGGCGTACCAGGAGGCCGCAGAGAAGCTGCTCGTCCTGAAGGAGCACGCGCAGGACGACCCCTTCGGCAGGGGATACGAGGACGGCAACATCGCCTTCGCCGGCGGTGAGTCGGTGATGTACGTCCAGGGCACCTGGGCCATCCCCGAGATCCTGTCCGTCAACCCCGACAAGAACATCGGCGCCTTCGTCATGCCGGTCGGCGACACCGCGGACGACAGCGTCATCCTCTCCGCCCCCGACTCGGTCGTCGGCATCGCCGAGAACAGCGGGAACGCCGAGGCGGCGCAGGAGTTCGTCGACTACCTGTTCTCCGCACAGGGCCAGGCGACCTTCACCGAGGACCAGCGGCTGTTCTCCGTGCGCGACGACGTCACGTCCGCCGAGGACGTGCTGGCTCCGCTGAAGACCGACTGGATCGACACCGGGCGGACGGCGATGTACCCCGACGGCATGTTCACCGGGGCGAGCGACCTGGCGGCGCTGACGCAGACGTTCCTCCAGGACGAGGACACCGGCGCCTTCCTCGAAGCGCTCGACACGGACTTCCAGTCGCACGGCATCCAATGAGAGATCGGTGAGCCGGGGGTGTCCGCCCGGTCCCCCCGGCGGACACCCCCGCACCGAGACGGTGATCCCATGTCCCAAAGACGCCACATCTACTACTGGATGGCCCTTCCCGCCGTCCTCCTCTTCTTCGTCTTCCACACCCTGCCCGCCTTGCAGGGCGTCTTCTACAGCTTCACCGACAGCCGGGGCTACGGCGACTGGTCGTTCATCGGGTTCGACAACTACGCCGAGCTGTTCCGCGACCCGCAGATCCGGGAGAGCTACCGCTTCACGCTGCTCTTCGCCGTGGTCGCCACGATCGCCGCGAACGTCGTGAGCCTGGCGATCGCCGTCGGGCTGACGTCGAACGTCCGGTTCAGGGGATTCCTGCGCGGCGTCTACTTCCTGCCCGCGATCCTGGCCACCATCGTCGTCGGCTACATCTTCAACTTCCTGTTCGCCAACCCGCTGCCCGAGGTGGGCGAGTCCCTCGGCTTCGACACCCTCTCGCGGAACATCCTCGGCGACCCCGACCTGGCCTGGGTCGGCGTGGTCATCGTCGCCGTCTGGCAGGGCTGCGCCACGACGATCGTCATCTACATGGCCGGGCTCCAGACGATTCCCGACGAGGTCAGGGAGGCGGGCCTGCTGGACGGCGCGAGCGCCTGGCAGCGCTTCTGGCGCATCACCTTCCCGCTGCTCGCCCCGTTCTTCACCATCAACATGGTCCTGTCGCTGAAGAACTTCCTCATGGTCTTCGACCAGATCGTCGCGCTGACCGAGGGCGGCCCCGGCACGGCGACGCAGTCGATCTCCTACCAGATCTATCGCGACGGCTTCACCGGCGGCGAGTTCGCCTACCAGTCGGCCAACGCCGTCATCTACTTCCTGGTGATCGCGCTGATATCGGTGGTCCAGCTGCGGTTCCTCAGGGCACGGGAGGTGAGCGCCTGATGGACAACGCGCGCAAGAGGGCGAACTGGCTGCTGACGGGCCTGCTGTTCCTCGGCTCCCTGACCATTCTCATCCCGATGTACTTCACCGTGGTCACCGCGCTCAAGTCGCGGACCGACATGGCGGGGAACCTGTGGTCCCTCCCCACCCAGTGGCACTGGGAGAACTTCGGCGAGGCCATCAGGGTCACGGGATTCGGCCAGGCGCTGCTCAACAGCCTGCTGATCACGGGCGCCGTCATCGTCCTGACGGTCCTGACGAACTCGCTTGTCGGCTACGCCATAGCCCGCAACCTGCACCGCACCCCCTTTAAAGTCATCTTCCTCTACTTCCTGTCGGCCCTGTTCATCCCCTTCCCCATCGTGATGCTTCCCCTGGTCAAGGAGATGAGCTTCCTCGGGCTCGACAACCGGTGGGGCCTCGTCCTGCTCTATGTGGTGTACAACCTCGCGTTCAACGTGCTGCTGTACACCGGCTATCTGCGGACCGTCCCCCAGGCGATCGAGGAGGCCGCGCTCCTGGACGGGGCGAGCGCCTGGCAGACGTTCTGGCGCGTGATCTTCCCGCTGCTCACCCCGGTCAACGCCACCGTGGCGATCCTCACGGGGCTGCACACCTGGAACGACTTCCTGCTGCCGCTGGTCATCCTCTCCGACCAGGACGAGTACACGCTTCCGCTGGTCCAGTACGCGTTCCAGGGCCAGTTCAGCACCGACTACAACCTGGCCTTCGCCAGCTACCTCATGGCGCTCACGCCCATGCTGGTCATCTACCTGTTCGCCCAGCGCTGGATCATCGGCGGCGTGGCGCGCGGTGCCGTGAAATGACGGGCGCCGGACGTGCCCCGCACGCCGAGGCGACGCGTCTGACCACCCGGCGGAGGACAACTTCCATGCCCGCTTCTTCCATGCCCGCTTCTTCCATGCACGACGTACTCGACCCCTGTGACACCGTTCCCGACGAGGTCGAACAACTCACCACGAGCGGCTTCGAGATCGCCCCCGCGCTGCTCGAAGCGGTGGGCGAGGCGGCCGACCGGGGAGACCGGGCCGCGCTGCGCGCGCTGCTGCCGCGCGTGGCCGGCACGGCACGCCGCCGCGCCGACTGGCCCTATGACGAGCCGACGGGCGCGGAGGACCTCGCCGCGATCGAGGCGCGGCTGCCCGGCGTCGCCGCGGGGCGCCGACCCGTGCCGTTCGGCGGCGGCCCCGAAGACCTCGGCGACCGCGTGCGGGGCGCGTGGCAGGCCCGCTGCGCCGGGTGCTGCATGGGCAAGCCGCTGGAGGGGCTGCGGCCCGAGCAGATCCGCGGCTATCTGCGTGCCGCCGACGCCTGGCCGCTGCGCGGCTATGTGCCTCACCTCGATCCCCTTCCCGAGGGCATCGAGCGGCTCAACCCCTCGTGGGATGAGGCCACGCTCGGCCGGGTCACCGGGATGCCGCGGGACGACGACACCGACTACACCGTCCTCGGCCTGCACCTGCTCGAACGGTACGGGCGCGGCTTCTCGCCGCGCGACGTCGCCCGCGAGTGGCTGGACAAGCTGCCGTTCACGCAGACGTTCACCGCCGAGCGCGCGGTCTACCGCAACCTCGTCTCGGGCGTCGACGCGGCCCAGGCCGCCACGTTCGACAACCCCTACCGCGAGTGGATCGGCGCGCTGATCCGCGCCGACATCTTCGGCTACGTCAACCCAGGCGACCCGCTCGCCGCGGCCCGGCTCGCCCACGCCGACGCCAGCCTCTCCCACACCGCGAACGGCGTCTACGGCGCGATGTGGGCGGCGGCGCTGGTCGCCGAGGCGTTCGTCGCCCCCGACGCCGCCACGGCCGTGCGCCGCTCCGCGGACTGGGTCCCGGAGCGCAGCCGCCTGTCCGCGACCCTCGCCACGGTGCTCGATCTGCACGCGGAAGGGGCGCGTTGGGAGGAGGCGATCGCCTGGGTGGACGAGGCGTTCGCCGGGCACAGCTGGGTCCACACCCTCAACAACGCCGCGGTGATCGCCGCGGGACTCCTCTGGGGCGAGGGCGACGTGGCGCTCTCGCTCGGCCTCACGGTGCAGGCGGGCCTCGACACCGACTCGTCCGCGGCGACGGTGGGCTCCGTCCTCGGCGCCCTGAACGGGGCCGACGCGCTGCCCGACGCGCTGATCGCCCCGCTGGATGACCGGATCCGCAGCGCGGTGCGCGGCTACGACTACTCCCGCATCACCGCGCTCGCCGACCGCACCGCCGCGCTCGTCGTGCCCGGCGCGTCCGGCGTGCCCGGCGCGCCCGGCGCGTCCGGCGCAGGGGAACGGTGAGCGGCGGGCGGCCGGGGGAGGGCGGCCGAGCGCTTGTGGTGGTGGGATCGATCAATCGCGATCTCACGCTTCGCGTCCCGCACCGCCCGGACGGCGGCGAGACCGTGCTGGGCACGGAGGCGACGTTCGCGCCCGGTGGCAAGGGCGCCAACCAGGCCATGGCCGCGGCCCGCGCGGGCGCCCGCGTGCGTTTCGTCGGCAGCGCCGGACCCGACGGCGCCCCCTTCGTCCGCGCGCTCGGCGACGGCGGCGTCGATGTCTCGGCGGTCGAGATCACCGGGAGCACGACCGGACTCGCGGTCGTCCTGGTGACCACCGACGGCCAGAACTCCATCGTCGTCGCGCCGGGAGCCAACGAGCTGCTGACCGCCGAACAGGTCGAGCGGGTCGTCGCGGCTGAGGTGGCCGCGGCGGAGGAACGTGACGGCGCCGCCCCCGTGGTCCTGCTCCAGTGCGAGATCCCCATCGGCGCCGTCGTGGACGGGGTGCGCACCGCCGCGGCGCGCGGCGCCCGGGTCGTGCTCAACCTCGCGCCGTACGCCCCGCTTCCCGGCGATGTGCTCGCGGTCTGCGACCCGCTCGTCGTGAACGAGTCGGAGGCGGGCCAGGCGCTGGGGCGGCGGGTGGCGACCGGCGCGGACGCGGCCGACGCCGCCATCGATCTGGCCCGGCGCGCCCGAAGCGCCGTGGTGACCAGGGGCGCCGGTGGCGCCGTGGTGGCCCGCGCCGGTGATGTCACGGTCGTCCCTGGCCTGACGGTGCCCGTCGTGGACACCACGGGCGCGGGCGACGCGTTCGTCGGCACGCTCGCCGCGCGCCTGGCCGCCGACGACGACCTGATGGCGGCGGTGCGGGCGGGCAACGCCGCGGGAGCCCGCGCGGTCGGGCACCGCGGCGCACAGCCACCGAACGCGAACGGCCCCACCACCCTGGAGGAACGATGACCCCGCCCACCGCCGCGGAAGTGCGGCGCCTGGTGCTCGACACCGATGTCGCGATGGGGGCGCCAGGCAGCGACATCGACGACGGCTTCGCGATCGCCCTGGCCGTCGCCGACCCCGCGCTGCGGCTCGAGCTGGTGACGACGGTCGACGGCAACACCGACGTGGACAGCGCCACCGCGCTGGCCGTGGAGCTGCTGCACCGTCTGGGGCGCGGCGAGGTCCCCGTGGTCAGGGGCGCCGCGGGCCCGCTTGCCGATCCGTGGCGGCCGCGGGAGCGGGCCGCCGACGTGCTGGAGCGTTTCGGCCACCGGCGCCCCGCCCCGGGCCGCGCGGCCGAGGCGCTGGTCCGGCACATCACCGCAAGCCCCGGCGAGATCACCCTGGTGGCCATCGGGCCGCTGACCAACGTCGCGACGGCGATGCTGCTCGAGCCGAGGATCGCCCGCGACGTGCGCGAGATCGTCGTGATGGGCGGCTACTTCACCGGCCACCAGGGCAACGTCCGGGTGCCGGGGGAGTTCAACATCTGGGCCGACCCCGAAGCGGCGCGCATCGTGCTGCGCTCCGGTGCGCGGCTGCGCCTCGTCGGGCTCGACGTCACCTACCAGGTGCGGATGAGCCGGGACCAGGCGGCCGAACTGGCGTCAGACGGTGGCGACTTCGGCCGCTTCGCCGGAGAGTGCGGGCTGGCGTGGATCGAGACCCTGCGGCACCGTTACCCCGGCTCGGCCACCCGGGACAGCTTCCACCTGCACGACCCGCTCGCCGTCGCGGCCGTCACCCACCCCGAGCTGATCGGCTGGCGGCGGGCTCATGTCGCGGTCGCGACCGACGGCGTCGCCCGGGGCATCACCGTGGCCGACCTGCTGGGCACCAGGGACGCCCCCGAGCCCAACTGCGAGATCGCGGACACGGTGGACGTCCCCGCCTTCCTCGACCTCTTCCTGCGGCGGGTGGGCGCGCTGTGAGCCGCCCCCGCCTCCCGATCCCCGACATGACGACCCGAGACTTGCAGACCCGAGACTTGCAGACCCGAGACTTGCAGACCCGAGACATGCAGACCCGAGACATGCAGACCCGCACAGCGAGGACCGCACCATGAACCACGCCCACCAGCCCGTCCCCGCGGCCGACTGGTGGCGGCACGCCGTCATCTACCAGATCTATCCGCGGTCCTTCGCCGACTCCGACGGCGACGGCATGGGCGACCTGCCCGGCATCACCGCCCGCCTCGACCACCTCGCCGACCTGGGCGTCGACGCCGTGTGGCTCTCGCCCTTCTACCGCTCGCCGCAGGCCGACGCGGGCTACGACGTGTCGGACTACCGCGACGTCGACCCGCTGTTCGGCACCCTCGCCGACTTCGACGCCCTGGTCGCCCGCGCGCACGGGCTCGGGCTGCGGGTGATCGTCGACATCGTGCCCAACCACAGCTCCGACGAGCACCCGTGGTTCCGCGAGGCGCTTGCCGCGGGCCCCGGCAGCCCCGAGCGCGCGCGGTACATGTTCCGCGAGGGCCGCGGACCCGGCGGGGACCTGCCGCCGAACAACTGGCGTTCGACGTTCTACGGACCGGCCTGGACCCGGGTCACCGAGCCCGACGGCACGCCGGGGCAGTGGTATCTGCACCTGTTCGACAGCAAGCAGCCCGACTTCGACTGGGGCAACGAAGAGGTCCGCGCGGAGTTCGACGACATCCTGCGGTTCTGGCTCGCGCGCGGCGTCGACGGGTTCAGGGTGGATGTCGCCCGCGGGCTGGTCAAGGCCGAAGGGCTGCCCGACCACCCGCTGGAGTACCAGCACAGCGGGCGCCCCGCGCCGGACGGCAGCCGCACCCCGCTGCTCGACCAGCCGGGCGTGCACGACATCTACCGGCGCTGGCGGGCGGTGCTCGACGCCTTCGGCCCCGACCTGGTCCTGGTCGCCGAGGCCCACCTCCAGCCCCCGTCGCGGCTGGCCGCGTATGTGCGCCCCGACGAGATGCACCAGGCGTTCAACTTCCAGTACCTCGACTGCCCCTACCGGGCCGCCGACCTGCGCCTGGTGATCCAGGAGTCCCTTGACGCCTACGGCGCCGTGGGCGCACCGGCGACCTGGGTGCTCAACAACCACGACGACGTGCGTCACGTCAGCAGGTTCGGGCTCCCGACCGGCACGCCGACCGACGACGGCATCGGCCCGCGCGACCCCCAGCCCGACCTCGCCCTCGGCGCCCGCAGGGCCCGCGCGGCGACAGGCGTCATGCTGGCGCTCCCCGGAGCCGCCTATCTCTACCAGGGCGAGGAACTCGGGCTGCCCGAGCACACCGGGATACCCGACGAGGCTCGCCAGGACCCCATCTTCGCCCGCTCGGGCGGCAGGGCCGCGGGCCGCGACGGCTGCCGGGTCCCGCTGCCGTGGCGGAACGGCGAGCCCGCGTACGGCTTCTCGCCCACCGGGCGCTCATGGCTGCCGCAGCCCGAGGACTGGGGCCCCTACGCGGTCGAGTCGCAGCGCGGCGTGGAGGGCTCGTCGTACGAGCTGTACCGCTCGGCCCTGGCGCTGCGCACCAAGTACCACCTGGGCGCGGAAACGTTCCACTGGGTCGAACTGCCGGGCGCCGCCGACGAGGTGATCGCCTTTCGCGTCGGCGACATCCTCGTCGTGGCCACCGTCGGCGACGCCAGCGTGCGGCTCCCCGCGGGAGAGGTCGTCCTGGCGACCGGACCGCTGACCTCCGGCACGCTCCCCCCTGACACCACGGCCTGGCTCAAGGTGTAGGGCGCGCGAAGGCCACGCCGCGTCAGGCGTCGTGGGGCGGCGTCACCCGAGGAGCGGAGCACCGTGGCGCACACCGGTCGACGCGACATGCCGACCTCGGCGGGAGGCGGAACTCCTGGCCGCCGCCCCCGGCCCGGGCGGTCTCCTGGCGCCAGCTCGCCAACACCCTGAGCGGCGACGCCCGTTCCCCGCGGGCCGGTCCTCCCGGCGAGCCGCGGGATCCATGCCCCACGCCTCGCGTTCCGGTACCGCGGCGGGCGGTTCTGGCTGCTCACCACCGATGTCGACGACCCCTCGACGTCGGGTGGGTCTCGCCGGGAGAGCGGCCCCGACCGGACCACCCCGCACACGCCCGACGGCGTGCTCGCGCGGCACGCAACGGGGTGGCCGCGATGTGAGGGGTCAGTAGCCGTAGATCATCTTGTAGGCGACCTCCGGCAGGAACTGTCCCGCCGTGGAGCCCGAGCCGACACCGCAGTCGCCGTCGGACTCACCCGGAGTCTTGAGCCACAGGAGCATCTCGGCGCCGCTGCCGCCTTCCTGGGAGGGCGTTCCGATCCTGCGGCCGCCGGGGTTGCACCACTCACCGTTCGAACCGTTGCCGTTGCGGCTGGTGTCGATGACGAACGGCTTGCTGTAGCCGTGACGCTGGCCCAGCGCCTGGTTGATGCTCCCGGCGTAGGACGCGTTCTCGGCGGTGGGGAAGTAGTTCGAAACGTTGAGAGAGAAACCCCTCGCAAGGCTGAGCCCTGAGGAGTGGAGGCGATCGGCCATGGTCGAGGCGTCGGCCCAGCCGGGATTGCCCGCGTCGAGGTACACCCAGGCGTTGGGCGCTTTCGAACGGAACTCGGAGAGAGCGTTGACAAGCATGCCCTGGCGCTCGTTGATCTGGTCCTGCGTCATGCAGCTGTAGTCGCCGAGGGCGTCGGGTTCGAGGACGACGACGGCAGGGCGGCTGCCGATGCCACTGGCGAAGGCGGCGATCCAGGTCGCGTACGCGGACGGGGACGCGGCCCCGCCCCCCGAGTGCCCACCGCAGGCGTCACGGCCGTACATGTTGTAGGCGACCAGGAGCGGCAGCTTGTCGGCGGCCTGGGCGGCGCCGACGAACGACCCCGTGGCGGAGCCGATGTCGCCGCTCCAGGACCCGAACCAGCGGGCCATCGGGACGCTGGCGATCGAGTCGCGGATCGCCGAGGCGCGTCCGTCGCCAGGATTGGCGGCCGCCCAGGCGGCGGGCCCCGAATGCGGGTCGACGTAGAAGCCGCTGGTCATGGCGCGTGGGTCGGGTGCCGCCTGCGCGGAGGGCGAGGAGGCCAGGAACAGGGGCAGGGCGAGGAGTCCCGCCACTGCCCCGCGGAGGAGTCTGCGCATGGATGTACCTCAATCGTGGGGAGGGAAGCGCCGCGCGGCGTTCGTCCTGGACCGCGACGCGGTGTGGGGTGGGGTGGGGTGGGGTGGCGCCAGGCTGTGGCACCGGGCGTGAGTGGGGGCGCCGAGTGCCAAGGGGTGGGAGCGCTTCCAAAGTGCAGAGGGCGACCCGATGAGCCTTTCGATATGGTGTGTGAGCTGATGAGGGCTGTCAAGGGAGGCCGCGTCAACTCCCCTTGCGCCCGGGGGTGATGGGGTCATGAACGGCCATAGACTGGAAGCGCTCCCAGGGCCTTCCCGGGATCGCGGGGGAAGGGGGCCTCAGCCCATGAGAGATGTGCCGCGTCGGCAGCCCACGCTCGACGAGGTGGCCGAGCGCGCGGGCGTCTCCCGTTCGGCGGCATCGAGGGCGCTCAACAACGCGCCCCACGTCAGCCGCGACAAGCGCGAGGCGGTCCGACGGGCCATCAGGGAGCTCGGCTATGTGCCGAACCCGACGGCGCGCGCCCTGGCGACCCGCCAGCGAGGCTCGGCCGCCCTGGTCATCGCGGGGGAGACTCCCGCGATCTTCGCTGATCCCTTCTTTGCGAAGGTGATCGTTGGTGCGTCAGCCGCCCTGGAGGAGGCCGATCTTCATCTGATGCTGTGCCTCGCGGCCGCCGACCGCGGCCGACGGCGCCTGGCGGAACTGCTGCGCGCGCGAGGCGTCGACGGCGCCATGTTCATGGCGGTCCGGGAGAATGACCCCGTCCTCGACATCGTCCGCGAGACGGAGCTACCCGTGGTCTTCGGCGGGCGCCCGGCCGGCTTCGAGCCGTCGTGGTACGTCGACGCCGACAACGCCGGTGGCGCGCGCAGGGCCACGGAGCACCTGCTCGACCGCGGGCGGAGGCGGGTGGTCATGATCTGCGGACCGCTGGACACCCATGTGAGCCGGGAGCGCCACCGCGGCTATCGCGAGGCCATGATCCTGGCCGGGCTGGAGCCGTTCGGCCCGGAGAGCGGAGACTTCACTGAGCCAAGCGGCGCCACCGCCATGGCCGCGCTGCTGGAGCGCCACCCCGGCGTGGACGGGGTGTTCGCCGCCAACGACAACATGGCGGCCGGTGCCCTGCGCGCCCTGCGCGGCGCGGGCCGGGCCGTCCCCGGTGACGTCGCGGTCGTGGGCTTCGACGACCTGGACATCGCGCGGATCACCGAACCGCCGCTGACCACGGTCCACCAGCCCATCGAGAGCCTGGGCCACGAGACGGCGCGCATGCTCGTCCGGCTCATCGGCGGCGAGGAGCCCAGCCCGCTGATCCTGCCCACCCGCGTGGTCGCGCGTTCCAGCGCGTGACCGGCGTGGGCCGGACGGGGACGCGGGGACGGGGACGCGGGGACGGGGACGCGGGGACGGGGACGCGGGGACGGGGACGCCCTCCGGTGGGAGTTCCCGTTTCCTCGGGACGAATCGCCCGTCGCGGCACGCGGGCCGCCGCCTCCGCCGCGTTCGATGCGCATCACTTCTGTGCGGTCGATGTCGTTCGAACGCCATCGACGATCTCGTTGTCCATCGCAGGCGATGCGTCGTTGACGTGGGGGGCGTGGGACGGCGAGCCGACCCCGTGGGGGCACGGGGTCGGCTCGCCGCGGCGGCGTGGCATTACGTTCGTTGGCGGTCGATCACTTCGCCTCTGCGAGCCGGACCGCGTCGGGACCGGCCGGGAAGCGGAGCTGGCCGGTCGTGTCGTGCACGGCCCGCCACACCGTCTCGGCGACATCGCTCTCCTGGGTGAAGACGTCCTGGGCCGCGAAGCCGTCCATCGCCTTCTTCGCGAACTCGGCGTAGGGCTCGGGGACCAGGGCGTCAGGCGAGGCGCCGCTCGTCGCCCTGGCAGCGAAGTTCGTCGTCAGGCAGGCGCCCGGCTCGACCGTCTTCGCCCGCACCCCGAAAGGCGCGAGTTCGAGCGCGAGGGATGAGGTGAACCCCTCGATGGCCATCTTGCTCGCCTTGTAGACGGCCGAGAGCGGCATGTGCCCGAGCACCACGCTCGAGGTGACGTTGACCACCACGCCGGAGCCGCGCTCGCGGAACTGCGGCAGCGCCGCCCGGGTCGTCGCCATCACCCCGAACGTGTTCGTCTCGAACACCTCCCGCACACGGTCCATGGGCGTGTTCTCGAACACGCCCATGGAGGGGACGCCCGCGTTGTTGACCAGGGCGTCGACGGGTCCCGCCGCCTCGAACGCGGCGGCGATGCTCCCGGGCTCCGTCACATCGAGCTCGATGACGCGGAGCCGGTCCGATGCGGGAAGGACATCGGGGCGCGGGGTGCGCATCGTGGCGATGACATTCCACCCCTGGGCGTGGAAGTGGCGCGCGATCTCCCGCCCGTAGCCGGAGGAGGTGCCGGTGATCAGAATCGTCTTCATGGCGTGGTCCCAACGACGTCGAGGGATCCGCGAGAGACAGGCACTTTCCTGCCTCGCGGAAGAATCGGTGATTCCATTGAATCGCTCTGACCTGGGCGAACAGTAGAATCTTTCTCGCTTGTGCTTGCACGATCCTCTTGCGGGAAGATCCGTCTCGGCCGGTGACCGTCCCCGGTCGTCCCTGACCGACTTTGACCGAGGCGCGCGACGGCCGGGGGACCGGCTGCCAGGCTCTTCCCAGCCCTCGATCCACCCTGGAGCCGCGGGGCACCAACAGGAGGAAGAATGAAGGCGATCCATCGTGTCGGCATCGGCGTGGCCGCTCTCGCGCTGAGCCTGGTGGGGACGGCCGGAACGACGGCCCAGGCGCACGGCGCGGCGTCCGTGTCGGCCGCCGGGGAGCGGTTCCACAGCGAGCACGACACCTGGCAGGCGTGCGAGATCATCGGGTACCGCGGCCAGTACGCCGGGGCGTGGGACGACTACCGCTGTGTCTTCGCCTACATTCCTGGCACCTACTGGCTGTACGTCTCCTGAGCGGGGGCCGCCCCACGCGTGGCGACCGGCTCAGCGGTCGCGTCGCTCACCCCAGGACCCCGGCCCGCGGCGGAGTCCCGCGCCGGTCGGCGCGGGGTCGTCGGCGAGCCGGGCGGCGAGCTCGGCGGCCTCGGGGGTGCCGAGCTCGCCGAACAGCTCGAGGGCCCGCCGCCATGCGGCGCGGGCCGCGCCAGGCTCCGCCAGCAGCCGGTGGCAGTGCCCGCTCTCCTCGAACGCCCGCGCCTGCTCGTACCGGTCGCCGAGCTCCGCGGCGCGGTCGGCGGCCAGCCGGTGGCACTCGAGCGCCTCCCGCGCCCGCGCCGCCCCTCCGGAGAGCCGCCGCGCGGTGCCGAGCTCGTTGAGCAGCGCCACCTCGGCGCTGTGGTGGCCGATCTCGCGGACCACGTCGAGCGCCTGGCGGATGGCGGTCAGGGCCGCCGGGTAACGCCCGGTCCGCCGTTGGATGGAGCCCATGCTGCCCAGCACGTTGGCCTCGCTGACCCGGTCGCCCACCGCGCGCGCGATAGCCAGGACCTCCCGGTTCATGGCCAGCGCCTCGGCGTCAGTCACGAACCTGTTCGCGTAGCGGCCCAGCGGCTCGTACAGCACCCCGTGCGCGCCGAGCCGCTCGCGCCCGCCGCCCGCCGAGGCCAGCTCCCTGGCGATGGCCAGCGCCGCGGCGTAGTGGTCGCGGGCCTCGGGGTAACGGCCCTGGAGCTGGAGCACCTCGCCGAGGTTGCCGAGCACCCAGCCCTCGCCCACTAGGTCGCCCAGCGCGCGGAACCCCGTCAACGCCTCCCTGAAGCTGGCCGCGGCCCGCGGGTAGCGGCCCAACCGCCAGTGCACCGCGCCGAGTCGGGCCAGCGCGACGGCCCGGGGCGCGGGGTCGGGGCCGCGGGCGGCCAGGCCGTGCAGCGCCTCGGCCTCGGGATAGTGCCCCGCGGTGTCGAGGTAGCGGGCGAGCAGCCCGGAGAGCACGCCGGGGTGCCCCGTGTCGCCGCGTTCGGCGGCGGCCGCCGCGGCGGCGATCAGCCCGTCCCTCTCGGTTTCGAGCCAGGCCGTGGCAGCCCGCCGGTCGGGCGGCGCGGGCAACGCGGGCCGACCCGGCCCCGGCGCGGGACGACGGTGGCGCTCATAGGGCGCGAACGCGTCCATCGCCCGCGCGGCGGCGTGCCGCTGATAGGAGAGCAGCCGGTCGAACGCGTCCCTTCGGGCGTGCGCCGGTTCCTGCTCGTGGGCGCGGGCGGTCGCGTAGACGCGCACCAGGTCGTGGAACTCGTAGCGTTCCGGCGCCGGTTGGCGCAGCAGGTGGGCGGCGTGCAGGGTGGCGAGGCCAGCCGCGGCGGTCGCCCTGTCGGTCCCGGCGAGCGCGGCGGCGGCCCAGGAGTCCACCTGGGCGCCGGGGTGGCAGGCCAGCAGCCGGAAGAGCCGTTGGCGGTCGGGCGCCAGGCTCTCGTAGGACAGCCGGAGCGCCAGCTCGACGCTGTCCTCGCAGCGCAGCCTGGCCCGGTGCCCTGACAGCAGCTCCAGGTGGTCGGCCAGGGTCCACCCGAACCGGCCCCTGATGCGGCCCGCCACCACCCCGAGGGCCAGCGGCAGATGGCCGACCGAGTCGGCGATCAGGGCGGCGGTCGCCGGGTCGGCGTCGACCCGGTCCGCGCCCGCGGTCCTCCGCAGCAGGTCCAGCGACTCGCGGGGGCTGAACACCTCGAGCGGCAGCCGCCCGGCGTCGGCCAGCCCCGTCAGCCGGTGGCGGCTGGTGACCAGGGTCAGGCAGCCATCGCCGGGCAGCAGCGGCGCCACCTGCGCCGCCGATCCCGCGTCGTCGAGCACCACAAGGGCCCGCAGCCTGGCGGCCCTGCGGCGGAACTCCCTTACCCGGTCGGGCCCGTCGAGCAGCCGGATGCGGTCGGCTGACATCCCCAGCCGCCGAAGGAACCCCTCGAGCGCCGCCTCGGGTGCGGCAGGCGGCAGGTCGGGGGCGTGGCCGTGGAGGTTGACCCAGAGCACGGCCCCATACCGTTCGTGCCGCAGCAGCAGGTGAACGGCGCGCACGGCCAGGGTGGTCTTGCCGACCCCGGCCATGCCCTCGACCACCGTCACCCGTGGGTCCGCTCCCGGCGCCAGCAGCGCCTCCAACTCGGCCGCGCGCCCGGTGAACGCGGGCAGGTCGTCCGGTGGCGCGCCAGCCACCGTGACCACCCCGGCGCCGGTCGACGCGCCGACCACCCGCGCGTAGGCCGCCCGCCACCGGGCGGCCCCGCCGTCCACCAGCGCCTCGGCCACATCGGCCAGCAGGTCCGCGTCGAGTCGGCGGCGGCCCGGCTGGAAGCATCGGTGAACAGTGTCGTAGGCGGGCGTCTCGGGCACCCCGCGGGCGGCCCTGGCGCGGCCCACCCGCCGGTGCACCTCCCGCTCCGACACGCCCGCCCAGGCGCGCAACTCCCGCAGCCTGCACACCAGGTCGTCCACCGTCCTGGCGCCGTCAGGCTCGGGCGGCGCGCCGTTGTCGCCGTCGCGTGCGGAGGACGTCATCCACTCCCCTCGGTGACCCGTCCGGTGCCAGCGGCCACCCTACCCGCGGCGCGCCCCGCCATACCGGGCGTGGACGGGGTCGCCGGGAAGGGTGACCGGCCGAGGCGGCGGGCGGTCGGGGCGGCGGGCGGTCGGGGCGTTGGGCGATCCGGGCGGCGGGCGGCCGAGGCGGCGGGCGGTCGGGGCGGCGGGCGCGGGGCCCGGCCGTGGAACGGTGTCAGGACCGTGTCAGGGAACCGGTGGGCCCGCCCGTCCCCGTCCGGTGGTCAGTCGCCCTCGGGCGGCGGTCAGTTCGGGCAGCCGGTGGAGTTGCGGCGGCACAGGAAGCCGACGAGGTAACGGCCGCTGAGGTTGCCGCGGTCGCCCGCGACGGTGCTGCCGATGCGCCCCTCGTGGTCCGCGTCCATGGAGTAGTGGTAGCGGTACGCGGTGCGGTGGTACACCGAGCGCGGGATGACCCCGTTGGCCATCCAGGAGCAGTACGCCAGGGTGTCCGGGTAGTTCCTGCCGAACGTGCACCGCAGGCCCCACCCGTCGTCCCGCTTCCCAGTCGAAGTCGGTCAGCGGCGCCGTGCGGGCGGAGGGGGCGTGGGGCGTGGGTCATGGGTTCAGGCGGAGGGCTCAGGCGGAGGGGTCAGGCGGAGGGGTCAGGCGGAGCGGGCGAGGGTCGTGGGGTCGACCGGGTGGATGAACGGCAATCCGTGTGCGTGTCGGGCCAGTTCGTCGAGGGCGAGGTCGGCCATCCTGGCGAGCTCGCCGCCGAGGGAGCCCGCGATGTGCGGGGTCACCAGGACGTTGGGCAGGTCGTGGAGCGGTGAGGACGCGGGCAGGACCTCGGGTTGGGTGAGGTCGAGCACCGCGTACAGCCGTCCCGAGGCGAGCTCGGCGATCAGCGCCTCCTGGTCGACGAGCGCTGCCCTGGCCGTGTTGATCAGGGTGGCGCCGTCGGGCATGGAGGCGAGCCGCGCGGCGTCGATCATGTGGTGCGTCTCGGGCAGGGCGGGGGCGTGCAGGGTGACGATGTCGGACGAGGCGAGCAGCTCGTCCAGGTCAACGCGGCGCGCCCCGGGCAGCTCCTCGTCGAGATAGGGGTCGCTGACCAGCACGTCCAGGGTGAACGGTCGCAGCAGCTCGATCACCCGGCGCCCGATCCTGGAGGCGCCGACGACGCCGACCGTGCGCCGGTAGTTGCCCAGGCCGGGGAAGCGAGCGGCCCAGTCGTCCGCGGCTGGGAAGTGCCGGTAGGCGCGTGCGATGTCCATCACTCGCTTGCCGGAGAACAGGATCGCGGCGAGGGTGTACTCGGCGACGGGCTCGGCGTTGGCCGCCGCCGCGGAGGAGACGGCGATGCCGCGCCGCCAGCACGCGTCGGTCACCAGCTCCTTCACCGTGCCAGCCGCGTGCACGATGGCGCGCAGCCGGGGGGCGCGGGCCAGGACCTCGGCCGTGACCGGTGGGCAGCCCCACGAGGTGAACAGCACCTCCGTGTGGGCGAGTTCCACACCGGTGAAGTCGCTGACCACGTGGGCGGGTTGAACGTCCGCGATCGTTCGCAGTCGTTCGCGCAGGGGGGCGTTGATGAGCCGCGCGGCGACCCGTGGGTCCATGGCGATCGTGGTCACAGGCCGTCGTGGACTCATGAGCCCCTCCGAAGTCCGTTGATGCCGCTCCGGGTCCTGAACGCGCGGGAAGGCGGCGAGCCGGTCGCCCAGCCTTTCGTTTTCGTTCGCTAGAAAGCGAAAGATATCATCCGAATGGAAACGCTCAATAGCGCGGGGGATCGCTCGTCAGGCGTGGCGACGGGGCCTCTACGGCACCCGGTCCGTGGATTCGCGCAGCTTCAGCTCGGGGAGGAGCAGCGTGTGCTCGACGGGGGCGGTCGGCCCCTCGTCGATGCGGCGGACCAGCGCGTCGACGGCGCGGCGGCCGACCGTCTCCTTGGGGGGCGCGACCGCGGTCAGCGCGGGGGCGCTGAGCGCGGCCACCTCGTCGTCGTAGGCCACCACGGACAGGTCCTGGGGCACGCGCACGCCCGCCGTGTGCAGGTGCTGGACCAGCGACAGCGCGTCCACGTCGTTGTGCGCCACGATCGCGGTCACGCCGTGGCTGATCGCCGAGACGACATCCTTGACCTGGGCGGCGGTCGGCCCGTCGAGGTCGATGTCCAGCTCGACGGGGTCGTCGAGGCCCAGCTCGCGCACCGTGGACAGGAAGCCGTGACGCACGCTCGGCGTCGTCGGGCTCGGCCTGGCCGCCAGGCCCAGGCGGCTGTGGCCCAGCCCGGTCAGGTGGCGGGCCGCCAGGAACGCCCCGTGCGCGTGGTGGGAGGCCACCGCGTCGAATCGCGAGGCCGACCGGCCGAGCTCCGGCTGCCGCTCCACCATCACGGCGGCGCCCGTCAGCGAGGCCAGCCAGTCGTCGTGCGACGCGTCCGGGTGCCTGCTCGGGGTCAGCAGCAGGCCGTCCACCCCGCCGTCGAGGAACTGGGCCACGAGGGAGCGCTCCTCCGCCTCGTCGTAGCGCGAGACGCCGAGCACGATCCTGGCTCCATAGCGCTCGGCCTGCTCGCGGGCGCCCTTGATGACGGTCGGGTAGTAGTAGCTCGTCGTCGGCACGAGCATGCCGAACACCAGCCGCTGGTCGGGCGCCTCAGGCTCCCCCGCGCCCGCCTCGGCCGCCGCGTCCCGGGGCTGGCTTCCCCGGGTGATGCCCCCGTGCACCCGCTTGACCAGCCCGCGGCCCGCCAGCACGTCGACATCCCTGCGCAGGGTGACCATGGACACATCGAGTCGTTCCGCCAGGGCGGACAGGCGGACAGAGCCTCGTTCGCGCACCTCGCGGAGGATCAGTTCTTGGCGCTCATCGGCGAACACGGCAGCTCCCTCGCACGTCGGTGCCGGGATCCTATCGGCGTTGTGCGACCACGATCGGATGATTGCGTTCGAACGTTCGGGCGGCTTCCGTGTGGGCAAGCGAGCCGCGTGGATCCCCTGGACAAGCGGACGAACCTCCTGAAAGATGCCTCATCGATCAGAAGCGAAGGTATGCGCAAGCGATGCAAAGCGATCGCGCGGGCGGCGGCGTGCATCACCGCACCCCCGACCGGCCCCCCGGGATCCCCTTGGGCGCCACCCGCCTGCCCCGACCAAGAGAAGGCGCGGCCATGACACACACCCTGTATGACTACTCACCCTGGCTCTTCTGGGACGAGGCCAGCCAGGAGGAGAAGGACCGCCAGGCCGAGCGCCAGCGCGAGCTGACCGAACGCCGCCCCGGCTGCACGTTCGCCGACCACTGCTTCGTCTCCGAGCTCGCCTCCGTGCAGAACGAGAAGCTCATCCTGGGGCGCGGGAGCTATGTCGCCGCCGGAGCGTATCTGTCCGGGACCCTGACCGCGGGGCGCGACTGCACCATGAACCCCTACACCGTCGTGCGGGGCGACATCCGGCTCGGCGACGCGGTGCGCATCGGGGCGCACACCTCGCTGCTGGGGTTCAACCACACGTTCTCCGACCCCGACACCGAGGTGCACCGGCAGCCCATCACCTCACGGGGCATCCGGGTCGGTGACGACGTGTGGATCGGCTCCCACGTCGTCGTGCTCGACGGCGTGACCGTCGGCGACCGGGCCGTCGTCGCGGCGGGCGCCGTGGTCACCAAGGACGTTCCCGCGGGCGCGGTCGTCGGCGGGAACCCCGCGAAGGTGCTGCGGTGGCGCGTGCCCGAACTCGCGCCCCCGGCAGGGCAGTCGGCCACGGCCGAACGCGACCGGGCGGGCGCGGTCGAAGGTGATCGAGCAGTTGCGGTCGAAGGCGATCTGGCGGGTGCGGTAGCGGCGTTCGCCGACGCCGCCCGCGACCAGGCCGAGCGCGTCCTGGCCCGTTGCTTCAGCCCTGAGGCCAGCGGCGGCCTCTTCGCCGACGCCCCAGGCGCCGAGCCCACGGTGCGGGCGCAGTGCGACGCGATCGAGATTGCCGACCTGCTCCTGGGCTCCGCCCCGCCCCAGCTCCCGGCCGCCGAGCAGGCGGAACGGCTTCGTTCGTGGCAGGACCCGGTCACCGGCATGGTCGGCCCCCTCCTCCCCGACGGCCGCCGCCGCCCGCCCGAGTCCGGCCTCTTCGACGCGGGCGCCGCGTACCACGTGCTGTGCGTCGGCTACGCCCTCGACCTGCTCGGCAGCCGGTTCGCCGGCCCCGTCCAGGTGGTGGCGGCGGCCGAGGCGAAGGACGTGATCGCCGGTCTCGAACGCCAGCCCTGGGCGAGCGACGCCTGGCACGCGGGCCACTGGGTCGACGTCCTGGGCACCGCGTTCCTGTGGAACCGCGGGCATGGCGACCCCGGGCGCCCCGGAGCGTTCGACGCCCTCTTCGGCTGGCTGCTCGCCCACGCCGACCCCCGCACCGGCATGTGGGGATCACCGCGCCCCGCCGATGGCCTTCTAACGATCGTCAACGGTTTCTATCGCGCGTCCCGCGGCACCCACGCCCAGTTTGGGCTGCCGCTGCCCTATCCCGAGCCTGTGATCGACACCGTTCTCGAGCACGCCCGCGACCCCCGCTGGGTCCGCCCCGAGCGGCAGAACGCCTGCAACATCCTCGACATCGCCCACCCGTTGTGGCTGACCCGGCACACCGGCCACCGCGCCGACGAGGTCACCGCCCTCGCCCGCCGCCTGCTCGCCGACGCCATCGGCCACTGGACGCCGGGCCAGGGGTTCGGCTTCCTGGCACCGCACCCCACCACCGCCCGCGCGCCCGCGGCCGCGCCCGGCCTCCAGGGCACCGAGATGTGGCTCGCGATCGTCTGGCTGCTCGCCGACCTCGCCGGAGTCGCCGACGCCCTCGGCTACCGACCGCGCGGCGTCCACCGCCCCGAACCCGCCGCCCCCGCGACCCCCTGACCCCGCGACCCCCTGACCCTCAGGGCCCCGGTGGCTCAGGGGTGTCCGGGGCGTCCGATTCCTGCCAGTAGCGGAACACCGCGTTCAGGTGCGCGCTCATCGCGACCCTGGCGCCCGTCTCGTCGCCCTCCACGATCGCGTCGAGGATCGCCTCGTGCGAACGGACCGCCTCCCGGTACGCGGACGGCAGCGCCAGGTTGTGGCTGCGGACGTCGAGGAGCGTGGTGTGGAGCGAGGACAGTATGAGCTCGATGACCTGGTTGCCCGTGATCCGCGTGATGGCCGTGTGGAACGCGACGTCCGCGTCGGCCGCCGCGGCGAGCTGGCCCGGTGACTCCTTGAGCGTGCGCAGCGACTGCCGGAGCGCCGCGATGTCGTCGGGGGTCGCCCGCGCCGCGGCGACGCCCGAGGCGTGCACCTCGACCAGCTCCCTGACCTCGTGGATCGAGCGGTAGTCGAGGCGGTTGTCGCGCATGTAGAGGAACAGCGCCTCCTGCGCGCGCTCGGGCGCCACGGCGATCACCGTGGAGCCGCTGCCGCCGCGCGGGGAGACCACGCCCCGCCCCGCGAGGTGGCTGATGGCCTCGCGGATCACCGGGCGCGAGACGCCGAACTCGGCGGCGAGCGTTCGCTCGTTGGGCAGGCGCTCGCCCGTCCGCAGCGTGCCCTCGCGGATCCGCCGCAGCAGATGCCGCGCCACGTCGTCCGAGCGCCGCGCGTCCGTGCCGCCGCTGGGGTCCTGGCCTGTGGGTGGTGCTGACAGTTCGGTCTCCTCACCAGCTCGTCGTCGCCTGCCGTCGTGCCGTCGTGCCGTCGTGCCGTCCCTCGGGTGGGCCCGCGGTCTCGTTGTATTGGCCCGCGTCAACAACGCTGCGGGCCAATCCAGCTCGACCTCGGCGCGGGCGCGCGGGGCGGCCGTTGAGGCCGAGCTCGGCCGCTTCGAGGGCGACGAGGACCTCGACACGGGGGCCGCGGCGGGCGCGCTGACCGACCCGGGCGAGGCCGTGCGCTTCGTCGAGGAGACGGGGGCCAACTGCCTGGCCGTCGCGGTCGGCAACGTGCCCGGCTCCTACCGCCGCGAGCCCAGGCTCGACGGGGACCGCCTCGGCGAGATCGTCGCCCGCGTCCCCGCGGCGATCTCCCTGCACGGCACCTCGGGGCTGCCCGCCGCGGACGTGCGGCGGGCGCGCCTGCTCGGCGTCGCCAAGTTCAACGTCAACACCGAGCTGCGCCGCCGCCACCTGTCCGACGTGCGCGCCTTCGTCGCCGCCGACCGGGCCACGACCGATGTCCTCGGCCTCACCACCGAACTGCGCCGGGGCGCCCGCGCGACGGCCCGCGCGATCGGCTTCGCCACCGCCGACGGCTGACGACGTCGCGGAGGACGCGTCCGTGATTCGATGCCCGAGACGCATCAGCGCCACGTCGTCCCGATGGACGAGGCCGGATTCCCCGAGCACACCGAGCACGCCGGGCACTGCCGAAGTGGGAGAGCGCATGGGTACCTTCAGGGATTTCCTCGCCGCCGAGTTCCCCGGCGCGCACATCCATCAGCTGAGCGACTCGAACAACGCGGTGTTCCTCGTCACGTCCGCCGACGAGACCGTCGTGGCCAAGCATGTGACGGACACCGACATCCCGCTGCCCTACCTGGCGGAGGCGAACGCCACGCTCGCCTCGCTCCTGCCGGTGCAGCGGATCCTCCGGGTCTTCGAGACGGAGCGCGGCGACCCGTTCGACGCGGTGTTCTCCGAGTATGTCGAGGGCGACGACCTCGCGTCGGTCATGCAGGACGAGCACCGCGCGCCGACCACCGATGAGCTGGTCGACCACCTGTGCGCGTTCGTCCTGGCGTGCCGCGAGCTGCCGCGCCCGCACGAGGGGTTCGGCCTCTACAAGCGCGACGCGCCCGTCCACGCCACGCACCAGGCGTTCGTCGAGCACTACGCGCGCCGCTACTGGGGCAGGGCGCGCCCGTTCTACGCGGACACGCCCGTGGGCCTGGCCGTCGACGCGTGGCTCGACGGGGGGTTCGCGGAGGCGGCGCGGCGGCACCCCGCCTCGTTCGCCGTCGTGTCCGTCGACACCAACCTGAAGAATTTCGTCATGACCCCCGACCGCCGCATCGTCACCCTCAATGTGCCGATCGCCGGGTACTCCACCCCGGCGCACGCCGTGGGCGCGATCACCACGCACCTGCGCGGGCGCGCGCCCCGTGGCCCGTTCCTCGCGGCGGCTGCCGAGCGGCTGTGCCCCGACGACGCGGGCATGGTGCCGCACTTCGAGCTGTGGGGCCTGCTCGGCATCCTGTCGTTCCACGCCGTGCGCCATCCCGAGCGGCGGAGCGAGTGGCGCGGCTGGGGCTCGCCCGTGCCGCTCGACGAAGACCTCGCCCACATGGTCGGGTCGCTGGCCAGGGGGCCGGGAACGCCATGATCGTCACTGGCCTTCCCCACCGCCGCGCCGTGGCGCCCGCGCCCCGACGGTGCCGCACCCGCGCTCCGGGCCGACGCACCTCGGCGCGGCCGCCGCGCACCCCTCAGCGCGGCCCCGCCGGGCCGCCGCCGCGCACCCTCAGCGCTGCCCCGCCGGGCCGCCGCCGCGCGCCGCGCTCTCGCTCAGTACGTCGCGGATCCCGGCGAAGTGGCGCCGCATCGCCTCGGCGGCCCGTGGCCCGTCGCCCGATTCGAGCGCGGCGAGGATGTCCTTGTGCCGGTCGCAGGTGACGCGCGGGTCGTGCCGGTCCTCCCTCAGCTCCTCGCGCACCCGGTGGAACGCCGCCCAGAACGCGTCGAGCACCTCGCTCAGCAGGTGGTTGCCCAGGGAGCGGTAGAGCGCGAGGTGGAACGCGCGGTCCGTCGCCGCGGTCACCCGGCCCACGGCGGCCTCGCGTTCCATCGTGGCGACGACCTCGCGCAGCGTCCCGAGGTCGTCCTGCGGCACGCGCCCCGCGACGCTGACGATCAGCCCGGCCTCCAACGCCTCGCGCACCTCCAGGAGTTCGTCGAGGCTGGCCTCCCCCCTGCGATCCCTGACGGCCGCGCGGAAGACCATGCCGTCGATGAACGAGTCCAGGCTGAGCGAGCCCACATACGTGCCGAAGCCGTGCCTGATGTCCACGATGCTGACGGCCTGGAGCGCCTTCAGCGCCTCCCGCACGGAGTTACGGCTGACGCCGAACAGGCCCATCATGTCGGTCTCGGTGGGCAGCGGGTCCCCGGGGGCGAGGCGGCGGCGCAGGATCAGCTTCTTGATCTGCTCCTGGACCTCGTCGGACATCATGCGGCGGGCTGCCATGGCATGCCCCCTTCCTTCGCCCCCGGACGGATGAGCACCAACTCCTGACCCCGAGTTCACATTCTGCCACCGGAGGTGGGACATGGGATGTCTGGTCCGTTGACGGTGGACGCACAGGTCTTGACCTCTCTCGCGAGGCCCTCCTACGTTCGGGGGTAGGACGTAGAACGTAGGACCTCCCGAGGAGCCGCTGGAGGCGACGTGAGCCGCAGTCTCGACCGCAGGGCCTTTCTCAAGTTCACCGGCGCCCTCGGCGCCGCGGGGGCGATCACCGCCACCGTGGGGGCCTGCTCGGGCCCCGCGTCGACCAACGACAGCGGAGCGGGAGGTGACGGGCTCGACGAGCTGACCGCCGTCATCGGCTATGGCAACGACCAGAGCTGGGACCCGACCCAGACCGCGTCCGCGTTCTCCATGGCGGCGATCCAGCACCTCTACGAGGGCCTGCTCGACACCGACCCGATCACCCGCGAGCCCTACCCCGCGCTCGCCACCGCGCTCCCCGCCGACACCACCGCCACCACGTGGAGCTTCACCCTGCGCGATGGCGCGACCTGGCACGACGGCCAGCCGGTGACCGCGGATGACGTGGTCTTCACGTTCGAGCGGGTCCTCGACCCCGAGGCCATGGTGCTCACCAGGTCGTTCTTCCACACCTGGCTGCGCGAGGTCGCCCGGGTCGACGACAGGACCGTCGAGCTGCGCTTCCACTACGCGTTCCCCGACGCCGCCAAGCGCCTGGGCATCGCCAAGATCATGCCGCGGCACGTCTTCGGCGAGGACGGCGCGTGGGACGAGGCCACCGGCGGCCTCGTCGTGGGCTCCGGCCCCTACCGGCTGGCCTCGCACCAGCCCAAGTCCAACACGGCGTTCGAGGCGTTCGACGGCTACAACGGCCCCCGCCCGCCCGCGTTCCCCCGCATGAACTGGCTGAGCGTCGTGGACGCCGCCCCCCGCGTCGCCCGCGTCTCGGGCGACAGCGCCGAGGCCCAGATCGCCGAGAACATCCCCTACGCCAACGTCGAGCAGCTGCGCGGCGACGGCCTTGAGGTGCGGGGGGCCGCGGGCATGAATCATGCCTTCCTCATGTTCAACACGGGCAACCCCCCGTTCGACGACGTCCGCGTCCGGCGGGCCCTGCTGTACGCGATCGACATCGACCAGCTGATCGAGGTCGGCCTGCGCGGCTACGGCCTCCCCGCCACGTCGTTCCTCGACGAGGGCAACCCCTCGCACCGCCCCGCGAGCACCGTCTACGCCCACGACCCCGACCACGCCAGGCAGCTGCTTGCCGAGGCGGGCGTCACCGACCTGAGCGTCACCCTGATGGCGGTGAACGTCAGCTGGCTCGTGGACTGCCTGCCGACCATCAAGGAGTCATGGGACGCGATCGGCGTCTCGACGACCCTTGAGCCGCAGGAGACCTCGGCCCTCTTCACCAAGATGGACCAGAACCAGGACTACCAGGTCGTCGCCGCCGTCTCCAACCCCAACCAGTTCGGCCTCGACGCCGACCTGATCCTGCGCTACAACTACACCGCCGACGGGCTGTGGATGGGATACGCGCGCTGGGGCGGGAGCGCCGCCGCCGCCGACCTGTTCGCGCGCATGGACGAGGCGAGCGCCGAACCCGACCCTGGGCGCAAGCTCGAACTCACCCAGGAGTACCTGGACATCGTCGCCGAGCAGGCCGTGCTCTACCCGGTCGTGCACACCGAGCTGCTGACCGCGTGGGACCCCGCCAGGATCACCGGGGTGCGCGCCCAGGCGTACCCCGGCATCAACGTGCTCCAGGCAAGGCCCGCCTCGTCGTGATCGTCGTCGCCCGGATGCTGCTGCGGCGCGTCCTCCTGCTGATCCCGCTGGCGCTCGGCATCGTCCTGTTCGTCTTCCTGGTCATGCGGTTCTCCGACATGGACCCGGCCTCCGCCTACTTCCAGGGCGCCAACCCCACCGAGGAGCAGCTGCACCGCTTCCGCGAGGAGAACGGCCTCCTCGACCCGCTGCCCGTGCGCTATCTCGACTTCGTGGGCGACCTGCTCACCGGCGACCTCGGCATCAGCGTGCTGACCCGCGCCCCGGTGATCGACCAGGTGAGCACGGCGTTGCCGCTCACCCTTCAACTCACCTTCCTCGGCCTGGGGATCGCCGTCGTGCTCTCCCTCGTGCTCGGCGTCACCGCGGCGATCCACCGCGACAGGGCGCTCGACCAGATCATCCGCGTCGTGTCGCTGACCGGCGTGGCCGCGCCCAGCTTCTGGCTCGCGCTCCTGATGATCCAGTACCTCGGCGTCGAGTGGGGCTGGTTCCCCACGGGCGGCTACACCAACCCCGCCGACTCGTTCACCGGCTGGCTCGAGACGATGACGCTGCCCGCGCTCGCGCTCTCCCTGCCGGTCGCCGCGCAGCTCACCCGCATCGTCCGCACGGCGGTGGTCGAGGAGCTGGACCGCGACTACGTCCGCACCGCGATCGGCGGCGGCCTGCCGCCGGTCGTCGTGGTCGGGCGGAACGTCCTGCGCAACGCCCTCATCAACCCCCTGACCGTGCTCGGCCTGCGCGTGGGCTATCTGCTCGGCGGCGCGGTCGTGATCGAGACGATCTTCTCGCTGCCCGGCATGGGCAAGCTGATGATCGACGCCGTGCGCAACGGCGACCCGGCCGTCGTCCAGGGCGTCGTCCTCACCACGGCCGCGGGGTTCGTCGTCGTCAACCTGGTGATCGACATCCTCTACCTCCTGGTCAACCCCCGGCTGAGGAGCGCCCCATGAGGCCCTTCGCGTGGTTCACCCGGCTCCCGCTCCTGACCCGCGCGGCGCTCGCGCTCATCGCCGTCATCGTGCTCACCGCGCTCCTCGCGCCGCTCGTCGCCCCGCACGACCCGTACGCGCAGGACGCCGCGGCGGACGGCCCGTCGGGCGAGCACTGGATGGGCCAGGACAGCCTCGGCCGCGACATCCTCAGCCGCCTGATGCACGGCGCCCGCTGGTCGCTGGCCATCGGCCTCGGCGCCACGCTGCTCGCGCTCGCCGCGGGCGCGGTCATCGGCGCGATCGCCGCCACGTCGCGCAAGGCGGTGGACGAGACGCTGATGCGCGCGCTCGACATCGTGATGGCCTTCCCCGGCATCGCGCTCGCCGCCGTGCTGATCTCCGTCTTCGGCGGCGGCATCCCGGTGCTGATCTGCGCCATCGCGTTCCTCTACACGCCGCCGATCGCGCGCGTCGTGCGCGCCAACGTCATGGCCCAGTACGGCGAGGACTATGTCACCGCCGAGCGCGTCATCGGCGCCCGCACCCCGCACATCCTGATCCGTCACGTGGCCATCAACTGCGCCGCGCCGATCCTGGTGTTCTGCACGGTGATGGTGGCCGACGCGATCGTGCTCGAGGCGTCGCTCTCGTTCATCGGCGCGGGCGTGCGGCCGCCCGAGCCCTCGTGGGGCAGCGTCATCGCCGAGGGCAAGAACATGGTGCTGCTCGGCGGCTGGTGGGCCACCGTCTTCCCCGGGCTGCTGATGCTGGCCACCGTCCTGTCGCTCAACATCCTCGCCGAGGGCGTCTCCGACGCCTGGGCCGCGCCCCGCGCCCTGAAGGCCCCCGACGCGCCCGCGCGCGACGTTCCCGCGCTGCCCGAGCAGGCCGTCGGCGAGCCTGAACGCGAGGGTCAACGCCCGCGCGCGCCCCTGGCGTTGCCCGGGCTCGCCGAGGCCGCCCACCGCCTGCGCGAACGCGCCCGCCCCCCGGCTGTCGGCGAGCCGATCCTGTCCGTGCGCGACCTCACCATCGGCTTCGCGGGCGCCCATGGCGGCCGGGACGTCGTGGACGGCGTCAGCTTCGACGTCCACCCCGGCGAAGTCCTCGGCCTGGTCGGCGAGTCGGGTTGCGGCAAGTCGCTGACCGCGTTGACCGTGATGGGCCTCCAGCCGCGCACGGCCCGCGTCGGCGGCAGCGTGCGCTTCGACGGGCGCGAGCTCAACGGGCTCTCGCCGCGCGCCCGCCGCCCCCTCCTCGGCCACGAGATGGCGATGGTCTACCAGGACGCGCTCTCCTCGCTCAACCCCGCGATGCCCATCCGCGCCCAGCTGAAGCAGCTCGTGCGGCGCGGCGGCGGCATGACACCCGCCGAGCTGCTCGCGCTCGTCGGCCTCGACCCCGAACGCACCTTGCGCGCCTACCCCCACGAGCTCTCGGGCGGCCAGCGGCAGCGCGTGCTGATCGCGATGGCGCTCTCCCGCGACCCCCGCCTCATCGTGGCCGACGAGCCCACCACGGCGCTCGATGTCACCGTGCAGGCGCAGGTCATCGAGCTGCTGCTGCGGCTGCGCGCCGATCTCGGCTTCGCGCTGATCCTGGTCTCCCACGACCTGGCGCTCGTCGCCGACGTCACCGACCGGGTGGTCGTGATGTACGGCGGGCAGCTCGTCGAGGAGGGCGTCACCGCCGACCTCGTCGAGCACCCCGCGCACCACTACACCCGCGGCCTGCTCGGCTCGGTGCTCTCCCTGGAGTCCGCCGCCGAACGGCTCACCCAGATCAGGGGCGTGGTGCCCTCCCCGGCCGACTTCCCCGAGGGCTGCCGCTTCGGCGACCGCTGCCCCATGGCCACCGAGGTGTGCGCGACGCCCCTCCCCGAGGCCCGCGCCCCAGGGCGCCTGCACACGGTCGCGTGCCACCACCCGGCCGCCGTCGCCGAGGACGGCGGCGCGGAGGACGGCGGCGCGGAGGACGGCGTCGCCGAGGACGGCGTCGCGGAGAACGACGGCGCCGAGGACGGCGGCGCGGAGAACGACGGCGTAGAGAGCGAGGCCGCCCGATGACCCCCACGACGCCCCTGATGAGCGTCAGCGACGCGCACATGGTCTACCACGCCCGCACCGGCGGCCTCTTCCGCCCCGACAGGGTCCACGCGCTGACCGGCGCCGACCTGGACATCGCCCCGCGCGAGACGGTCGGCGTCGTCGGTGAGTCGGGCTGCGGCAAGTCCACCCTGGCCCGCGTCCTCGTCGGGGTCGAACGCCCCACCCGGGGCACGGTCTCCTACCGGGGCCGCGACCTGTGGGCCATGCCCGCGGACGAGCGCCGCCGCACGATCGGCGCCCATGTCGGGATGGTCTTCCAGGACCCCTCGACCGCGCTCAACCGCAGGCTGCCGATCCGCCGCGTCCTGCGCGACCCCCTCGATGTGCACCGCGTCGGCACCCCGGCCCAACGCGAGGAGCGCGTCGGCGCGTTGATGGGCCTGGTCGGCCTGCCCCGGCAGCTGGCCGACGCCCTGCCGGGGCAGCTCTCCGGGGGCCAGCGCCAACGCGTTGCCATCGCCCACGCGCTCGCCCTCGAACCCGAGCTCGTCGTCGCGGACGAGCCGACGAGCGCGCTCGACGTCTCCGTGCGCGCCCAGATCCTCAACCTCCTCCTCGACCTCAAGGAACGCCTCGGCCTCGCCCTGGTCTTCGTGTCGCACGACATCCAGACCGTGCGCCGCATGAGCGACCGCGTCGTCACCATGTACCTCGGCAGGATCGTCGAGGAGACCCCCGCGGCACGCGTCACGGCGCACGCGCGGCACCCGTACACCCGCGCGCTGTTCTCCGCGACCCCCGGGCTTCTCGACCCCATCGACCCCATCCCGCTGGCCGGGCCCGTGCCGTCGGCCGTGCGCCCGCCCAGCGGCTGCCCGTTCCGCACCCGGTGCTGGAAGGCCGACCAGGTGTGCGCCGAGTCGATGCCCGGCTTCGCCGCGAACGGCGGGAAGACTGGCGATATGCACCGATTCCGCTGTCATCACCCCGTGGGCGAGAACGAGTCGACGCGCGACCTCGTCGCCCAGGCCACCCGCGGCGCGGCCGACGCGCCCGAGGCGGCCGTGACGGAGCGGCTGCCATGAGCGTCCCGCTCGGGCTCACCGGCGTCATCCCCCCCGTCTGCACCCCGTTCACCCCGGACGGCGAGCTCGACACCGGCTCGCTGCTCCGGCTCGTCGACCACCTCACGGGGGCGGGCGTGGACGGCCTGTTCGTCCTGGGCTCCTCGTCCGAGGCCGCGTTCCTGACCGACCGCGCGCGCCGCGCGGTGACCGAGGCCGTGGCCGCCCGCGTGGGCGGCGCGCTGCCCGTGCTCGCCGGGGCGATCGACATGACCACGCCGCGCGTCATCGACCATGCGCGCGCGGCCGTCGCGGCGGGCGCGGACGCGATCGTGGCCACCGCGCCGTTCTACACCCGCACCCACCCCGCCGAGATCGAACGGCACTACCGGCTGATCGCCGAGGCCGCGGGCGTTCCCGTGGTGGCCTACGACCTGCCCACGTCGGTGGGCACCAAGCTGCCCACCGACGTCGTGCTGCGCCTCGCGGCCGACGGGGTGCTCGCGGGGCTCAAGGACTCGAGCGGCGACGAGGGCGCGCTGCGCGAGGTGGTGCGGGGGCGCGCCCCCGGCTTCAGCGTGCTTACCGGCTCCGAAGTGCTGGTCGACACCGCGATGCTGATCGGCGCCGACGGCGCGGTCCCCGGGCTCGGCAACGTGGACCCCGCGGGCTATCTCCGCGTCCACCGGGCCGCCGTCGCGGGCGACTGGGCCGCGGCCCGCGCCGAACAGGAGCGGCTGGCCGCGCTGTTCGCCATCGTGGGCGTCGGCTCGCCCGAGCGGATGGGCAGGGGCGCGGCGGGGGTCGGGGCGTTCAAGGCGGCGCTGCGGCTGCGCGGGGTCATCGACCACGCGACCCTCGCCGAGCCGCAGACGCCGCTGACCGACGAGGAGACGGCCCTGATCGCGGAACACCTGACGGCCGCCGGGCTGCTGTGAGCACCCCCGGCGGCCGTCGTTCGACCAGACCGAGCTAGAAACCGGTCAGGCGACGGAACTCGATGGTCTCGTACGGTCCTGTGACGCCCGTCTCATAGAGCACCCCGACCGTGCGCCGATCGATCTGCACCAGGTCGGAGTACGCGGCGGGCTGCTCGGACAGCGTCTCCACGCGCGCGAACGTCTGCCCCGCGTCGTCGCTGCGCCACACCGCGAGCGCCGCCCTGCGCGTCGGCACCGAGGGCCCGGCGAACAGCAACGGCGCGTGGCGCCCCTCGAGTTGGAGCACGGTCGCCTGGACGACCGGCACATCCGAGAGCGTCGGCTGCACCGCGAACTCCCGGTCGAGCGTCTCGCCCCCGTCGCTCGAATGGGAGTCGAGGCGGTTGCCCGCGCTGGTGCCGTTCTGGTCGCGGACGTTGAAGTAGAGCCGCCCGTCCGGGAGTTCGGCGGCGATGGACTCGTTGGAGTTGTTGACGCCCTCGTAGTCGTCGTCGACGTAGCCGATCCGCCACGTCGCGCCGCCGTCGTCGCTCAACAGCGCGTGCGAGCCGTAGTACCTGGCCTCCTGTCCGGTGTCGGATGACCCGTCGGGCGGGGCGGCCGAGTGGTTCGCCGGGACGACGAGGCGGCCCGCGTGCTCCCCGCGCGTGAGCGCGACGGCGTGCCCGGGACCCGTGGCGTACCAGCGCCAGTGCGGCAGCTTGGCATCCTCGGTGATCTCGCGCGGCGGCCCGAACGTCCGCCCGTGGTCGTCGCTCGTCTGCACGAACACCCGGCGGCTCTGCTCGGGCGTGACCTCACCGCGCATGATCTGCGCCTCGGTCACCTCGCCGCTGTTGAACGACGTCAGCAGCACCACGCGGCCCGTGGCCGGGTCCACGACGGGGGCGGGGTTGCCCCTGGTGTCCCCCTCGCCGCCCGCCACCAGAAGCAACGCGCCCCATGTGCACCCGCCGTCCTCCGAACGCCGGGCGACCACATCGATGTTGCCGGTGTCCCCCGCGCCCCCGACCCGGCCCTCGGCGAACGCGAGCAGCGCGCCGTCCGCCGTGGTCACCACGGCGGGGATGCGGAAGGTGTCATAGCCTTCGGTGCCCGAGACGAACGGCACCGAGGAGTCGCACGACGGCCTGTCGCGCGCCCCCTCCCGCTCGCCGTCGGGCCCTGGGTCAGCCAGGGCCACCACGGAGGTGGCCAGCACGCCGAGCACGGCGGTCGTCGTCACGACGAGCACGCGCAGGGCCGGGATCGAGGACTTCATGGCGCCGATGGTCCCTTCGCTGTGGGGGTGGCGGTGGGCAGGAGATGGGACGTCCCACCTCCGGGGACGATACGAGCGAACCCCCCACCCGACAAGGCGCCTTGACGCACCCGGCGCCCCCTCAGGCCAGCACCGCCGCCACGGCCTCGTCGATCGGCGTGGGGCCGCCCACCAGGTCGAGCGTGAGCCCGGCCGTCGCCGGGTGGTCGAGCAACGCCACCAGCACCGCCGCCACATCGTCCCTCGTCACCGCCCCGCGCGGCGCGCTCTGAGCGAGCAGCACCGTGCCCGTGCCCGGGTCGTCGGTCAGCCGCCCTGGCCGCAGGACCGTCCAGTACAGGCCAGAGCGCGACCTGACGTCGGCGTCCGCCGCGCCCTTGGCCCGCAGATACGCCGCGAACACCGGGTCCGTGCCGGGCGGTGGCTCGTCGTCCACGCCCATCGCCGAGACGACGATCAGCCGCCGCACGCCGACCCGTTCGGCCGCGTCCGCGAACAGCACCGCGGCGCCCCGGTCCACCGTGTCCTTGCGCGCCGCCCCGCTGCCGGGCCCCGCCCCGGCCGCGAAGACCGCCGCGTCCGCCCCCGCGAGATGGCGGGCCACCTCCTCGGCGCCCGCCGACTCCAGGTCGCACACGATCGGCTCGGCCCCGGCGTCCAGCAGGTCCCCCGCGTGGTCCTCGTTCCTGATCAGCCCGGCGACCTGGTCGCCCCGGCTCGCCAGCAGCCTCTCAAGGCGGCGGGCGATCTTGCCATGTCCTCCAGCGATGACTGTGCGCATGCCCCGACCGTACGCCCCAGGGCCGCTACGGCTCATCCACCGCGTCGAGCGGCAGCCGCAGCACCGCGGCGTCATCGGTCCCGGGCGGGGTCGCGTTGGACTCCCGAAGGGCCGTCAGCTCATCGGGCGCCAGGGCCCGGCGCCACACGCGCGCCTCGTCGAGCGCGCCGACCAGGCGCAGGGCGTTGTCAGGGCGCTGGCCCAGGTGGACGCCGAAGGTCGACGAGCGGCTCACCGTCCCCGGCACATCGGGCGCCGTCACCGCCGCGCCGCCGTCCACCGCGAGCGAGAGCAGCCCGCCCGAGCGGGTCAGCGCGAGATGGTGCCACGCCCCGTCGTTGAACGCGCCCTCCGTCACCACCTCGGCGTTCGCGGGCGCGTTCCCGCCCTCCACCGCGGTCAGCAGCGCGCGGACCCGGCCGCGCTCCGGCTCCCCGCGCACCCACACCTGGGGCGCGTCCCCGACCCCGCCCATCCACAGGAACGGGTGCTCCCCGCTCCCCGCCTCGTACCTGAACCACAGGCTCACCGTGAAGTCGTCGTCGCCCAGCGGCAGCGAGGTCCTGAACGGCAGCCGCACCGCCGTGTCCACCCCGTCGAACGCCAGCCCGTTCCCGAACCGCCCCGCCACGGGCGCCGCGCCCCCCAGCACCGGCGCGGGGGGAGCGCCAGGCGCGCCGTCCGGGGTCACGGGGTCGGGCGCGCGCCGGGGGCCAAGCCACTCCTCGGACACCCGCGCGAAACGGATCTCGTCCCGCGCGTCCACCGCGCCCGCCTCGTAGAGCAGCGCCACCGCGCCGTCCGCCGTCTCGGCCATGTCCGAGTAGCCCGCCCAGTCGGTCGTCAGCACCGCGCCCCGGTCCGTGGCATCCCAGGTGCGGCCCTCGTCCCACGAGGAGCGGATCATCATCGTGCGCCGCCGGTCGGGATCGGCGGGCGCGGCGAGCAGCAGCCGGTCGTAGCCGTCGTCCTCCGTCCCGCGCAGCCGCAGCAGCGAGCCCTGCACCTGTGGCGTGTACAGGTCGGGGATCGCCTCGAACGGCGCCTCGAAGCTCTCGCCGCCGTCCCTGCTGACCGCGTGGTCGCGGTGGCCGAGGTCGGTGCCGTCCTGCTCGCGGGTGTTGACATAGACCGAGCCGTCGCCCAGTTCGGCGACGGCCATCTCGGAGGGCCGCTGCCGATAGGTGCCGTCGGCCGCGATCGGCCAGCTGTCCACGGCGCCGAGCCGCCACGTCGCGCCCCCGTCGTCGCTCAGGGCCAGGGCCGCGTGGTTCTCGGTGATCCTGCCGTCCGCCCAGCTCTCGGCGTTGACGCTGAAGACCAGGCGGCCCTCGTACGGCTTCGATGCCAGCTGGACGCCGTGCAGCGGCCCCGTCGCGTACCAGGAGTTCCAGCCGTCGGGGCGCAGCTCGGCGCCCAGGTCGCGCGGCTTCGACCAGGTGACGCCGTCGTCGTCGCTCACCGAGAGGAACGGCACGCGCTCGCACGGCGCGGGGCAGTTCCCCGTGCCCGCGTCGGCGTTGCGCGTGCTGGCAAGCAGGATGCGACCCGTCTCGGCGTCGACCATCGGCGCGGGGTTCCCATGGGTCTCGCCGCCGCCCTCGTCGACCAGCTCGACCGGGCCCCAGGTGCGCCCGTCGTCGTCGGAGCGCCGGAGCACGATGTCGATGTCGCCCGCGTCGCCGCAGTGCTCGCGGCGCCCCTCGGCGAACGCCAGCAGGGTGTCGTCCGTGGTGCGCACGATCGCCGGGATGCGGAAGCAGGCGTAGCCGTCGTCGTCCGCGGCCGAGAACAGCACCTGCTGCTCGGGCCCGGCGACCGCCCCGGCCGCGGGCGCGCCAGGCACCAGGGCGAGGGGCAGGACCAGCGCCGCGGCGGCGGCGGGGCCAGCCGCCCTGCGGAGGGGAACGGGGAGGGCTGACGCCATTGTCTCGACTGCCTTTCGTGGGGCGGCGGTTGGGGGGCGTTGTGCGCGGGGTGGGGCGTTGTGCCTGGGTGGGGGGCTCAGCCGGTGGCCTGGCGCGGCAGCTCGAGCCCGCCGTCGGCGGGCGAGCCGCAGTACTCGCGCACCGCGCTGGTCCTGGCCACGATCCGCCCGCGGTGGATCACGAGCCTGCTGTACGCCTGCGACAGCACGCCCGCGACCGTCTCGCCGCGCAGCGCCAGCAGCTCGGCGGGGAAGCCCGCCTCGATCCGCACCTCGGGCAGCCCGAGCGCGCGCCGCGCGCGCCCGCTGATGGCGCCGTACGCCTCGGGCGCCTCGCACGCCCCGCGCGAGGCCAGCAGGAACGCCGCCTCCAGCGGATCGCCGCGCCCCACCGGGTTGGCCGCGTCCCGCAGCGCGCCCCCGCCCGCCGCCACCGCGACCCCCGCCGCGGTCAGCAGCCGCACGGGCGTGCTCTCGCGCGCCCTGTGGGCCGGGCCGCAGCCGCCCTGCGGCAGGCAGATCACCGTGACCCCGGCGGCGGCGAGCCGTTCGGCGCAACGGGCCGCGAGCGGGGCGGGCAGCCGGGACAGGCCCGTGCAGGGGCCGATGGCGACGCCCGAGCGGCACGCCGCCACGGCGGAGGCCAGCCGCGCGAGCCGCGCGGGGTCGTCGGCCTCGGTGTGCAGATCGATCGGGCAGCCGTGCTCGTCGGCCAGGGAGAGCAGGATCTCGAGATAACCGGCCGGATCGGGGTCCAGATCAGGACAACCACCCAGCGCGCCCGCGCCCATCTTCAGCGCGTCGCGCAACAGCGCGCGGTTGTCCGCGCCCGCGCGACCGGTGAGCAGGCGCGGCATCGCCACCGTGGTCAGCTCGGCGAGCCCGCGCAGGGCGCGCCGGGTGGCGAGCGCCCCCTCGAGGTCGGCGAGTCCGCGCGTGTCGCCGATCCTGATGTGGCTGCGCTGGGCGGTCGCCCCGTGCCCCAGCTGGACGAGCGCGGCCTCGGTGATCCTGCGGCGCAGCTCGTCGGGGGTGTCGGGCGGCGGGCCCGCCGCGACGCCGGTCAGCGCGGTGTCGTGGTGGGCGTGCGGCTCGGCGGGGGCGGGGAGCAGCAGATGGCCCGCGAGGTCGACCCGCGTTCCCTCGCCGTGCGCGGCGCCGCGCACGGCGAGGCTTCCTGGGGTGCCGACGGCCTCGATCCGGCCGCCGTACAGCCGGACGTCGACGGTCCGGCCGTCGGCGAGCCGGGGTCCGCTGAGTACGAGACGCTCTGGCATCGGAAGGAGCGTAAGGCTCGTGCCAGGTGGGCGTGGGGAGGGAGAGAATAGTCATACCGGTGTGGCCCGACGGGCGCCCCCGGCCCTCCGGCGCGGTCGGTCGCCTCCGCCCAAATCGGATTTCGCCTTGGCCGCCTCAGCGTGTAATCTCTTGAGCGCTCGCCCCAATAGCTCAGTCGGCAGAGCGTCTCCATGGTAAGGAGAAGGTCAACGGTTCGATTCCGTTTTGGGGCTCTGAGGTGTGAGACCTCCCGTTCGCGACGCGGGGTCGCTCATCTCATGGCGGCGTAGCTCAGTCGGTAGAGCAAACGGCTCATAATCGTTATGTCACCGGTTCAAGTCCGGTCGCCGCTACGCACAGTAGCCGGTTGCGAGGTCGGTCCTCCGATCGGCTACTCTCGTACGTGTTCGATCGCGTTCGATCCCGTTTCACCCGTTCATCCGTCAAGGAGCACTCACGTGGCTGCCACAGACGTCCGCCCGAAGATCACGCTGGCCTGCGTGGAGTGCAAGGAGCGGAACTACATCACCAGGAAGAACCGGCGCAATGACCCGGACCGCCTGGAGATGAAGAAGCACTGCCCGCGCTGCAACGCCCACACGGCCCACCGCGAAACGCGCTGACGCGCCCCTCCACTCCACATCGCATCGCCTCAAGGCCGCTCCTTCTCCATGGGGGGCGGCCTTCCGGCGCCTCCGGACCCGACGAGGAAGTCATCGATGGCCCTGGACCAGTCCTTCGCCGGGCGGAGTTACCCGCCCACGCCGCCCTATGAGGTCGGGCGCGAGAAGATCCGCGAGTTCGCCGAGGCCATCGGGGACTCCCACCCGGCGTACACCGACCCCGAGGCGGCCAAGCAGCTGGGCCACCCCGATGTGATCGCGCCCCCGACGTTTGTCTTCTCGATCACCTACCACGCCGCGCACCAGGTGGTGCGCGACCCGGCGCTCGGCCTCGACTACACGCGGGTGGTGCACGGCGACCAGAGGTTCGCCTATTCACGCCCCGTGCGCGCGGGCGACCGCCTCACCGTGACCTCCACGATCGAGTCGGTGCGCTCCATGGCAGGGAACGAGGTCATCGACGTGCGCGGCGACGTGCACGACGAGGCCGGCGAGCACGTCGTGACCGCGTTCACCAAGCTGGTGTCGCGCAAGAAGGAGGCGTCATGACCGCCGCGGTCGCCTACGCGGACGTCGAGCCCGGCACCGAGCTGCCGGGGGCGGCGTTCCCCGTCACCCGGGAGACGCTCGTGCGCTATGCCGGGGCCTCGGGGGACTTCAACCCCATCCACTGGAACGAGAAGTTCGCCCGCGAGGTCGGCCTGCCCGACGTCATCGCGCACGGCATGTTCACGATGGCCGAGGCCGCGCGCGTGGTGACCGACTGGGCGGGCGACCCCGCGGCGGTCGTGGAGTACGGGGTCCGCTTCACCAAGCCGGTCGTCGTGCCGAACGACGAGACGGGCGCGCTCATCGAGGTCACCGGAACGGTGGCCGCCAAGCTGGACGACGAGGCCCGCACGGTCCGCGTCGACCTGACGGCGCGGAGCGCGGGCCAGAAGGTCCTCGGCATGGCGCGGGCGGTCGTTCGCCTGGCGTGAGTCGCCGCGCTGGCCTGGGTGGGGCGGCTACGGTCTTGACGTCCTCCCGTTCGCCGTCGGCCGGGCGGACGGGTTCATGGCGGGTGCGGGTTACTGAGGGCACCTACGGGGGAGGGGGCGTCGGGCGTGCGGCCGTCTCGGTCACCGGGCTATTTCGTTGCTGGCTGGGGCCGTTCGCCGAACGGGCGCGGCCGCGTCCCTTGTGGGCGGCCGCCTGGCCGGTGGTCGGTTGCGGTGGCGCGCACCCTTCGGGCCTGCCCTGGCCGCATGTGGCGTTTTCATTCCTGGCGTCCGTTGAGCTTATGGAGCGGGCCGGTCCGGGGCCGGGGAGCGCGTCGTTCAGCGGGCACACCGGGCTTTATGTCCCGCTTACGCGGGGTCGCGGTCTCTTCTGAAACGCGGCACGTTTTGTTCAACACACACCGTGCCCCATGCGGTCGCCGTCGCAAGCCGCCCGCAGGGTTGACCAAGTTAGTGATCGAGCACTAACTTACTCCTCATGGCCAAGGAGAGCAGCCGGATGTCGGCCGAGGAGCGGCGCGAGAGCGTGGTGCGGGCCGCCATCGTCGAGTTCGCCCGTGGAGGGTACGCGGGGACATCGACGGCTGCCATCGCCCGCCGTGTGGGGGTCTCCCAGCCGTATCTGTTCCGCCTCTTCCCCGACAAGCGCGAGATCTTCCTGGCCGCCGCGGAGCGGTGCACGCAGGACATCCGCCGCGTTTTCGACGAGGCGGCGCGGAAGGTCGACCTGTCCGAGATCCTCGAGGTCAAGGAGGCGATGGCCGACGCCTATCTGGATCTGGTCGAGGACCGCGACGGCCTGCTGTTCCAGCTCCAGATGTATGTGGCGGTGCAGATCGCCGAGGCGTCGGGGGACGCGGAGTTCGGCGAGCGGATCAGGGCCGCGTGGCTCGAGCTGTACGACTCCGCGCGCATGCACCTGGGCGCCGACGACGAGCTGATCGGCACGTTCTTCAGCGTGGGCATGCTGATCAACGTCCTGGTGGCGATGGGCTTCCCACCGGAGCACCGGGTCTGGAACATCTGCCCCGGCATGCACGACGCCTGAGCGCCCACCGGCTCCCTGATCTCGTCACGCACGGTGCACCCGTGTGTACCCAAAAGTTATTGACCGATCACTACCTGGCGCGGTCGTCCGGCCGCCAACGCCGTTCTCCGGAGGGGGACATGTCCGACAACGAACCGCCCGCGCAGCCCAAGGCCCATCGCGCCCTGGTCGTCTGGACCCTGCTGGTCACGAGTGCCGCCACGTTCATGGCGTCCCTTGACAACCTCGTGGTCACCACCGCCCTGCCCGTCATCCGCGACGACCTCGGCGGCGACCTGGCCGACCTCGAGTGGATCGTCAACGGCTACACGCTCCCGTTCGCCTGCCTCCTGCTGCTCGGTGCGGCGCTTGGCGACCGCTTCGGCCGCCGCCGCATCTTCGGCATCGGCGTCGCGCTCTTCACCGTCTCGTCGGCGGCCGCCGCGCTCGCCGGTTCGCCCGGCGCGCTGATCGCCGCGCGCGCCGCCCAGGGCACCGGTGCGGCGATCCTGCTGCCGCTGAGCCTCACCCTGATCTCCGCGGCCGTGCCCGCCGCCCGCCGCGGCGCCGCGTTCGGCATCTGGGGCGCGGTCAACGGCCTCGCCATCGCCAGCGGCCCGCTCGTCGGCGGCGCCATCACCGAACACCTGACCTGGCAGTGGATCTTCTGGCTGAACATCCCCATCGGCCTCGCCGTCCTGCCGCTCGTCTACACCCGCCTCGCCGAGAGCCACGGCCCCAACAACCGCCTCGACCTGATCGGCGCGGTCCTCGCCAGCGGCGGCCTCTTCGGGATCGTTCTCTCGATCGTCCGCGGCCACGAGCACGGCTGGACCTCGGGCCCCGTGCTCGCCGGGTTCGCCGTGGGCGCGGTGCTGCTCGTGGCGTTCGTGCTGTGGGAGCTGCGCACGCCGCACCCGATGCTCCCGATGCGCTTCTTCAGGTCGAGGACGTTCACCGCGATCAACGTCGCCAGCCTGCTGATGTTCCTCGGGATGTTCGGCTCGATCTTCCTGCTGACGCAGTTCCTCCAGCTGATCCAGGGCTACTCGCCCATGGAGGCGGGCCTGCGCATGCTGCCGTGGACCGCGATGCCCATGCTCGTCGCCCCGCTCGCCGGAGCGCTGAGCGACCGCGTCGGCGGGCGGCCCATCGTGGCCACGGGCCTGGCGCTGATGGCCGCGGGCCTCGGCTGGTTCGCGGTGCTCGCCGAGCCCGACGTGAGCTATGCGAGCCAGGTGCCCGCGTTCGTGATCTGCGGCATCGGCATGGCGATGTTCTTCGCGCCGACCGGTGCCATGGTCATGGGCTCCGTCTCCCCCGAGGAGGAGGGCATAGCCTCCGGCGTGAACAACGCCCTCCGCGAGGTCGGCGGCGCCCTCGGCGTCGCGGTCCTGGCCTCCGTCTTCGCCTCCCAGGGCGGCTACGAGACCCCGCGGCGCTTCACCGACGGGCTCGTCCCCGCGCTGTGGCTCGGCGCCGCGGCCCTGGTCGCGGCGACGGTGGCGATCCTGTTCACCGCCAACGCCCGCCGCCCCGGCCCCGCGCCCGATGGACCCCTCGCCAAGGAGCCCCCGCGCACCCCGGTCACCATGACCGCATGACCGGCGCCCCCCGCCCGCGGTGGAGGGGCGGGCGGGGGGCGTCCCCCTTACCCTGAGGACCGTGCACGAGACCCGTAACGCGCCGCTCGCCCCGCTGACCACCCTCCGGCTCGGCGGGGCCGCCGCACGCCTGATCACCGCCACCACCGACGACGAGGTCGTCGCCGCCGTCGCCGAGGCGGACGCGAGCGGCACGCCGCTCCTCCTCATCGGCGGCGGCAGCAACCTGGTCATCGCCGACAGCGGCTTCCCCGGCACCGCCCTGCGCATCGCCACCACCGGCTTCGCACTCGACGGCACCCGCCTCGAACTGGCCGCTGGCGAGGACTGGTCGGCCGCCGTCGGCCGCGCCGTCGAGGCCGGGCTCGCCGGGATCGAGTGCCTGGCCGGGATCCCGGGATCCGCGGGCGCCACCCCCGTGCAGAACGTCGGCGCCTACGGCCAGGAGGTCTCAAGCGTCCTCACCGAGGTCGTCGCCTACGACCGCCTCAGCCGCGCAACGGTCACCCTCCCCGCCGCCGCGTGCGGATTCGCCTACCGGCACAGCAGGTTCAAGGCCGACCCCGACCGTTTCGTCGTGCTGCGCGTCCGGTTCGCGCTCGAGGACGCCGGAGGGCTCTCCGCCCCCATCCGCTACGCCGAGGCCGCCCGGCTGCTCGGCGTCGAGCCGGGCGACCGCGTTCCCGCGGCTGAGGCCCGCGACGCGGTCGTCAAGCTGCGCACCGGCAAGGGCATGGTCCTCGACCCCGAGGACCACGACACGTGGTCCGCTGGCTCGTTCTTCACCAACCCCCTGCTCGACGAGGCCCAGTTCGCCGCCTTCCTCGACCGCGTCGCCGACCGCCTCGGCCCCGATGTCGCCGCGCCCGCCTACCCGGCCGAGGACGGCCTCACCAAGACGTCGGCGGCCTGGCTGATCGAACGCGCCGGGTTCACCAAGGGCTATGGAACGGGCCCGGCCCGCATCTCGGGCAAGCACACCCTCGCCCTCACCAACCGCGGCACCGCCCGCACCGCCGACCTGCTCGCCCTGGCCCGCGAGGTCCGCGACGGCGTCCGCGCGACGTTCGGCGTGACCCTGGTCAACGAGCCGGTCCTGGTCGGCACATCACTCTGACGCTGCGCGCTTCCCCCGCGCGGGGCACGGTGTGTAGTGAACAGAACGCGCCCCGTGTCAGAAGATACCCCGACCCCGCGTAAGCGGGGGATAAGCACCGCCCCGCCACCTGAGCTCAACGTGCGCGCGGCGAACGGGAGGACGTTCAGCCCTGAGCGGCCCCCACCCAGCCCCCGCCAAAAGCCTAAAGCGCCAGCCACTCGTCGATCTCCACCAGGATCTTGTCCCGCACATCCTCAGGAGCCGCCGAGGCGCGGACCGACTGGCGGGCCAGGTCGGCCAGTTCGGCGTCCGTGAAGGCGTGGTGCTCGCGCGCGATCTCGTACTGCGCCGCGAGGCGCGAGCCGAAGAGCAGCGGGTCGTCGGCCCCCAGGGCCATCGGCACGCCCGCCCCGAACAGCGTCCGCAGCGGCACGTCGGCCAGCGTCGGATACACGCCGAGCGCGACGTTCGACGCCGGGCACACCTCGCACGTCACGCGCGCCTCGGCCAGCCGCTCCAGCAGCCGCGGGTCCTCCGCCGCCCGCACCCCGTGCCCGATCCGGCTCGCCCGCAGGTCGTCGAGGCAGTCCCGCACGCTGCGCGGCCCCGAGAGCTCGCCCCCGTGCGGAGCCGCGAGCAGCCCGCCCTCCCGCGCGATCGCGAACGCGCGGTCGAAGTCCCGTGCAAAGCCCCGGCGTTCGTCGTTGGACAGGCCGAACCCCACGATCCCCCTGTCCCGGTAGCGCACCGCGAGCCGCGCCAGCGTCCTGGCCTCCAGGGGGTGCTTGATCCGGTTCGCCGCGACCAGCAGCCGCATCCCGAGCCCGGTCTCGCGCGACGTCGTCTCCACGGCGTCGAGGATGATCTCGAGCGCGGGGGAGAGCCCGCCGAGGCGCGGCGCGTACGACGTCGGGTCCACCTGGATCTCCAGCCAGCGCGACCCGTCCCGCAGATCCTCCTCGGCCGCCTCGCGCACCAGCCGCTGGATGTCCTCGGGCCGCCGCAGGCACGAGCGCGCGATGTCGTAGAGCCGCTGGAAGCGGAACCAGCCGCGCTCGTCCGTGGCCCGCAGCCGCGGCGGCCGCGCGCCGCTCAGCGCCTCGGGCAGGTGAACGCCGTACTTGTCCGCCAGCTCGATCAGCGTGCCGGGCCGCATCGAGCCGGTGAAGTGCAGATGCAGATGCGCCTTGGGGAGCGAACGGACATCACGTCCGGGACCAACACGAGCCATCCCAAGATCTTGCCGCATCCCGGCAGATCGCTGGTAGTCGCATGACCCGGACGTGTTGCCCGCCGAACAACCGCCTCAGTGACGGCCCCTGGCGACCGCCTCAGCCCAGCAGCTTCTGCAACCGCGAGACGCCCTCGACGAGGTCGTCGTCGCCGAGCGCGTAGGACAGCCGCAGATACCCCGGCGTGCCGAACGCCTCGCCCGGCACCACCGCGACCTCGGCCTCATCGAGCAGCACCCCGGCAAGCTCCAGGCTCGTCGCGGGGCGCCGCCCGCGGATGTCGCGGCCCAGCAGGCCCTTGACCGACGGGTAGGCGTAGAACGCGCCCGACGGCTCGGGGCACTCGACGCCTTCGATCTCGTTGAGCATCCGCACGATCGTCCCGCGCCGCCGGTCGAACGCCTCCCGCATCGCCGACACCGCCGTCAGGTCGCCCGAGACGGCGGCCAGGGCGGCGGCCTGCGCGACGTTGCTGACGTTGGACGTCGCGTGCGACTGGAGGTTTGTCGCGGCCTTGACCACGTCGCCAGGGCCGAGCAGCCAGCCCACGCGCCAGCCGGTCATCGCGTAGGTCTTGGCGACGCCGTTCACCACGAGGCAGCGGTCGGCCAGCTCGGGCACCGACACCGGGAGCGACGTGGCCTTCGCCGCGCCGTACACCAGGTGCTCGTAGATCTCGTCGGTCAGCACCCACAGGCCGTGCTCGAGCGCCCAGCGGCCGATCTCCTCGGTCTGCTCACGGGAGTAGACCGCGCCCGTGGGGTTCGAAGGGGAGACGAAGAGCAGCACCTTCGTCCGCTCGGTCCGCGCCGCCTCAAGCTGCGCGACGGACGCCAGATAGCCGCTGGTCTCGTCCGTGACCACCTCGACGGGGACGCCGCCAGCCAGCCGGATCGACTCGGGGTAGGTGGTCCAGTAGGGGGCGGGAACGATGACCTCGTCGCCCGGGTCGAGCAGCGCGGCGAACGCCTCGTAGATCGCCTGCTTCCCGCCGTTGGTGATCAGCACCTGCGACGGCTCGACCCGCAGCCCGGAGTCGCGCAGCGTCTTGGTGGCCACCGCCTCCTTCAGCTCGGGGAGCCCGCCGGGCGGGGTGTAGCGGTGGAAGCGGCTGTTGTGGCACGCGGCCGCCGCGGCCTCCACGATGTAGCCGGGCGTGGGGAAGTCGGGCTCCCCCGCGCCGAAGCCGATCACGGGCCGCCCGGCGGCCTTGAGGGCCTTCGCCTTGGCGTCCACCGCGAGCGTCGCGGACTCCGAGATCGCCCCGACCCGGGCGGAGACCCGGCGCCCTGCGGGGGATGCTGAGGGTGGGACGGGGGAGGAGGCTGCGGAGGAAGGGGAAACGGCACTCATGGGGGCATCGTCCCAGACCGCCCCCTGACATGGCACCCGGGTTGCCGGGACGTCGCGGGCGGTGGACCCATGAGCCGTTCGACGATTGGTGATTCACCACGTACACTCCTCACCGGTGGCGCCTCTGATGCGGTACGTTGTCGGGCACCACGCGGCAAAGGGTCGTAGCTCAATTGGTAGAGCACTGGTCTCCAAAACCAGCGGTTGGGGGTTCAAGTCCCTCCGGCCCTGCTACACAAAATGAACAGCCGTCCGGGTGGCCGGGCGGCTTATGACCATGACCGGGATCAGGTGAGGACGAGTGGCTGGGATCACGGACTCCGTGGAGACGCCAGAGCCCCGAGAGCCCCGGGGCGAGGGCAGCACCGGCCGCCGGGGCAGGCGCGCCAAGAGGGGCCGCTTCGGCCGTCTCGCGCTGTTCTACCGCCAGGTGATCGCGGAGCTGCGCAAGGTCGTCTGGCCGTCGCGGCGCCAGCTGTCCACGTACACGACGGCGGTGATCGTCTTCGTCGTCGTCGTCATCCTGATCCTGACCGTGCTTGACTGGGGAATGAGCCGGGCCGTCGAGTACGTCTTCGGCTGATTCGCTCCCCTCTCCCGAATGTCAGGAAGTAGCAGCTACCGTGTCTGACCCGAATCCTTACCACGCCGCGCCCGACGCCGAGGGCGAGGAGGAGACCGCCCGCGATACCGCGGAGGCGGCGGTCGACACCGCGGACGCCACCGACGTCGATCAGGCCCAGGCGGCGGCTGAGGAGCCGGAGCAGCAGCCGGAGCCCGAGCCGGTCGACCCGATCGCCCAGCTCCGCGAGGAGCTGCGCGTCCTCCCCGGCGAGTGGTACGTCGTGCACACCTACGCCGGTTACGAGAACCGCGTCAAGACGAATCTTGAGCAGCGCGCCGTCTCGTTGAACGTCGAGGACTACATCTTCCAGGTCGAGGTGCCGCAGGAGGAGGTCGTCCAGATCAAGAACGGCGACCGCCGCACCATCAAGCAGAACAAACTGCCCAGTTACGTCCTGGTGCGGATGGACCTGACGAACGAGTCCTGGGGCGTCGTGCGCAACACCCCCGGCGTCACCGGCTTCGTCGGCAACGCCTACGACCCCTACCCCCTGACCCTCGACGAAATCGTCAAGATGCTGGCCCCCGAGGCCGAGCAGAAGGCCGCGGAGGCCGCGGCCGAGGGCGGCGGCCAGGCGGGCGGCCGCAAGGTCGAGGTCCAGGTGCTCGACTTCGAGGTCGGCGACTCGGTCACGGTCACCGACGGCCCGTTCGCGACCCTCCAGGCGACGATCAACGAGATCAACGCCGACTCGAAGAAGGTCAAGGGCCTGGTCGAGATCTTCGGCCGCGAGACCCCGGTCGAGCTGAGCTTCGACCAGATCCAGAAGAACTAGGCCGACCCCGGCCCCGCCGACCGCGGGATCGCGTCATCACCCGGCTCGGATTTGGGCCGGGTGAGGTCAGCCATTACCGTAGTGCGGTATGCCCGCGGGCGGGCACGGCACAGGCCCCCCGCGTTCGGCGCACACCCAACCCACAGAAGGACCCGGAGGGCGAGCGCATGCCGCCGAGGAAGAAAGTCACAGGGCTGATCAAGCTCCAGATCCAGGCCGGAGCGGCCAACCCCGCGCCGCCTGTCGGTCCGGCGCTGGGCCAGCACGGCGTGAACATCATGGAGTTCTGCAAGGCCTACAACGCCGCGACCGAGTCGCAGCGCGGCTGGGTCATCCCGGTGGAGATCACGGTCTACGAGGACCGTTCCTTCACCTTCATCACCAAGACCCCGCCCGCCGCGAAGATGATCCTCAAGGCCGCGGGCGTGGAGAAGGGCTCGGGCGAGCCCCACAAGACCAAGGTCGCCAAGATCACGCGCGCCCAGGTCCGGGAGATCGCCACGACCAAGATGCCCGACCTCAACGCCAACGACCTGGACGCCGCCGAGAAGATCATCGCCGGTACCGCCCGTTCCATGGGCGTCACCGTCGAGGGCTGACGCGCGACGCGCGAGTCGGCGCACCGCAAGCCCACCGTGGCAGGGCCCGCGCTGGCCCGGACCACGACTCCCCCGTCAACGCCCGTAGGAGCAGCAGTGAAGCGCAGCAAGAACCTCCGCGGCGCGGACGCCAAGGTCGACAGGACCCGCGTCTACGCACCGCTCGAGGCCGTTCGCCTCGCCAAGGACACCTCGATCACCAAGTTCGACGCGACCGTCGAGGTCGCCATGCGCCTGGGTGTCGACCCGCGCAAGGCCGACCAGATGGTCCGCGGCACCGTCAACCTCCCGCACGGCACCGGCAAGACCGCCCGGGTCCTGGTCTTCGCGACCGGTGACCGTGCCGCGGCGGCGGAGGCCGCGGGGGCCGACATCGTCGGCTCCGACGAGCTGATCGACGAGGTGGCCGGTGGGCGCCTCGACTTCGACGCCGTCGTGGCCACCCCCGACCTGATGGGCAAGGTCGGCCGCCTCGGCCGCGTGCTGGGCCCCAGGGGTCTCATGCCGAACCCCAAGACCGGCACCGTCACCCCCGATGTGGCCAAGGCCGTCACGGACATCAAGGGCGGCAAGATCGAGTTCCGCGTGGACAAGCACGCGAACCTCCACTTCGTCATCGGCCGCGTCTCGTTCGACGAGAGCAAGCTGGTGGAGAACTACGCCGCCGCGCTCGAGGAGATCCTCAGGCTCAAGCCGTCCGCGGCCAAGGGGCGTTACCTCAAGAAGGCGACCATCACCACCACGATGGGCCCCGGCGTGCCGGTCGACACCAACCGCACCCGTGACCTCCTGGCGGAGGAAGCCGTCGCCTGAGCCGGAGATGTCGCGCCCGTCCCCGTTCTGTTACAGAGCGGGGGCGGGCATTTTCGTTGTCAGAGGGTCGAGTTAGCGTGAAACGAGATCGACACAGGCGTTGACGGACCACGAAAGGACCGGGAGACATGCGTCCCACACGGAAGGTCGCGCTCGGCTTCGCGACGGCCGCCCTGCTCGCGGGCACGGCGGCGTGCGGCGACTCCGAGGAGACGACGGACGGCAGCTCCGGGAACGGCGGGGGCCGCTCGGCCGGATCGCCCTTCGAGGCGGTCTCCGCGGCGGCCGAGACGACGCGCGAGGTCACCTCGGCCCGTTTCGAGGCCACGATGAGCAGCCCCGCCCAGGCGGGCGGCGACGTCGAGATGTCGGGCGCCATGTCGTGGGACCCCGAGCTGGCCATGGACCTCACCATGACGGGCGAGGCGCTCGCGGCCGACCCGTCCGTGCCCCAGGAGGTCGATGTCGTCTGGGTCGATGGCGTGATGTACATGCACATGGGCCAGGAGTTCGCGGCGGAGTTCGACGGGCGCGGCTGGATGGCCATGGACCTCATGTCCCTGGCCGAGGAGACGGGCGACCCGGCCGTGGCCGACTCGATGTCGTTCGGCCTCGACTCGGCGAACCAGGACCCGGCGCAGCAGCTCGGGTTGCTCCTTGAGGCGCCCGAGATCCAGCTGGTCGGCGAGGAGACGCTCGACGGCGTGGGGACCACGCGCTACCAGGGCACCATCTCCGTCGAGGACGCCATCGAGCGCGACGGCGGCACGGAGGCGCTGCTGACCGACGAGGAGCGCGACCAGCTCGTCGAGGCGATGAACTCCCAGGGCATCGAGAGCTACGACCTCGACGTGTGGGTCGACGAGAACGACTACCCGGTCCAGATCCACCAGTCCTTCGACACCGACGCGGGCCCCGTGGAGTACGAGGTCAGGTACAGCGACTACGGCACCGACGTCTCCGCCGAGGCCCCGCCCGCCGAGACGGTCGTGGACTTCATGGAGCTGCTCGAGCAGCTGGAGAGCGGGATGGCGCAGGGCTGAGGCCCGCGCGGGCCGTTCCCCGGCTGATTTGCCCGCCGCCCGACCCGTCACGTACTCTCGCACGGTAGCCAAAGACCGCTGGTTGCCGCCGTGTGCTCCGCGAGGAGCGTTCGGTGGCCGAAGGATCCGCAGACGCGGACGGCCTGCGCAGGTGACCGTGGAGAGAGTTCGCTTCTTGCCCCGTGTGCGCCTGCGCCCGGGGCGTTTTGTCGTGTCCGGCGCCTTCCGTGCGGTCCCATCTCTCGGGAACCAAGCACTCGGGAACACAAGCCCCCGGAAGGAGGGCCGAGGTTATGGCGCGTCCCGACAAGAGCGCGGCCGTCGAGGATCTCAAGGAGAAGTTCGAGGTCTCCAACGCGGCCGTCGTCACCGCCTACACCGGGCTCACCGTGGCGCAGCTGAAGGAGCTCCGTCGCTCCCTCGGTGACAACGCCCAGTACCGTGTGGCGAAGAACACGCTGACCAAGATCGCGGCCAACGAGGCCGGGGTCTCCGGCCTCGACGAGTTCTTCAAGGGCTCGACGGCCGTCGCGTTCGTCACCGGGGACCCGGTCGAGGCGGCCAAGGGTCTGCGTGACTTCGCCAAGGACCACCCCTCGCTCGTCATCAAGGGCGGCGTGCTCGAGGGAAAGGCGCTCAGCGCCGAGGAGATCAACAGGCTCGCGGACCTCGAGTCCCGCGAGGTGCTGCTCGCCAAGCTGGCCGGTGGCATGAAGGCGTCCATGGCCAAGGCCGCGGCGACCTTCCAGGCCCCGCTCTCGAAGTTCGTCCGCACCGCGGACGCGCTGCGCAGCAAGGTGGAGCAGGGCGGTGCCGGGGAGCCGGCTCCTGCCGAGTAGGCAACCGCCCGCCCGTCATATCCAACCGGCACCAGCCGACTTACGTGGAAGGACCGCCATCATGGCGAAGCTCAGCCAGGAAGAGCTGCTCGGGCAGTTCGAGGAGATGACCCTGCTCGAGCTCTCGGAGTTCGTGAAGAAGTTCGAGGAGAAGTTCGACGTCGAGGCCGCCGCCCCGGTCGCCGTCGCCGCCGCCGCGCAGGGTGGTGGCGCCGCCGCCGCCGAGGCCGAGCCGGAGAAGGACGAGTTCGACGTCATCCTCACCGGCCCGGGCGAGAAGAAGATCCAGGTCATCAAGGTCGTGCGCGAGCTGACCTCGCTCGGCCTGAAGGAGGCCAAGGAGCTGGTGGACAACCCGCCGAAGCCCGTCCTCGAGAAGGTCAACAAGGAGGCCGCGGACAAGGCCAAGGAGTCGCTCGAGGCCGCGGGCGCCGGCGTCGAGGTCAAGTGACACCGGTCTGAACCGCTGACGCTCTCCCGGGGGCGATCACCCACTTGGGTGGTCGCCCCCTGACGTTGTGGCGACTGTCTCCTTGCCCTTCGCGCGGTGCGGGGTATGGTGATCTTCGGTCGCTCACCGGCCGCGCCCCTGATGGGTGGCGACGGAGCAGGGGCCTTGACGAACCGCACCGGGCGCGCGATTCTCCTTCACGCGCCGCCAGATCGGTCCATGATCCGAGGCATGAATCCACGGCGGGGCGGGAAGTGATGCGGCAGGCGGGTCCGCACCTCGGCCATCGAGGCGGCCGGGAGCAGACCCCGAGGGCAGCACGGCGAAGTGGCAGAGAAGTACCGCACGATGGGCACTGCGTGAAGAACACCGAGGGTGGCTCCTCGATGCTTGACCGGCACATTGGACATCAGTGGGTCTTGTGGCTACACTGACCCTTTGCGCTGCCTGGCTGCTCCCTGCCCGTCACCAGGAGAGCCGGTCCGCGCGCAGAGAGTCCGAGCCCTCGGAAGGACCCCCTCTTGGCCGCCTCGCGCACCGCCTCGACCAACAGTACGAACAATGGCACCAGCACCGCACCCCTGCGTGTCTCTTTTGCGAAGATCAAGGAGCCTCTCGAGGTTCCGAATCTCCTTGCGCTGCAAACCGAGAGTTTCGACTGGCTGCTCGGGAACGACGCCTGGAAAGCCCGCGTCGAGGCCGCGCTTGACAGTGGACAGGACGTTCCGACGAAGTCCGGTCTCGAGGAGATCTTCGAGGAGATCTCTCCCATCGAGGACTTCTCGGGGTCGATGTCCCTGACGTTCCGCGATCACCGTTTCGAGCCCCCGAAGAACTCGATCGACGAGTGCAAGGAGCGCGACTTCACATACGCCGCGCCGCTCTTCGTCACCGCCGAGTTCACGAACAACGAGACCGGTGAGATCAAGTCCCAGACGGTCTTCATGGGCGACTTCCCGCTGATGACCAACAAGGGCACGTTCGTCATCAACGGCACCGAGCGCGTGGTCGTCTCCCAGCTGGTCCGTTCCCCCGGCGTCTACTTCGACAGCACGATCGACAAGACCTCGGACAAGGACCTGTTCTCGGCCAAGATCATCCCCTCAAGGGGCGCCTGGCTCGAGATGGAGATCGACAAGCGCGACATGGTCGGCGTGCGCATCGACCGCAAGCGCAAGCAGTCGGTGACCGTGCTGCTCAAGGCGCTCGGCTGGACCTCCGACCAGATCCTCGAGGAGTTCGGCGACTACGAGTCGATGCGGGCCACCCTGGAGAAGGACCACACCCAGGGCCAGGACGACGCGCTGCTCGACATCTACCGCAAGCTCCGCCCTGGCGAGCCGCCGACCCGCGAGGCCGCGCAGACCCTCCTCGAGAACCTGTACTTCAACCCCAAGCGGTACGACCTGGCCAAGGTCGGCCGTTACAAGATCAACAAGAAGCTCGGCGGGGACGAGCCGCTCGACGCCGGCGTGCTCACGGTCGAGGACGTCGTCGCGACCATCAAGTACCTGGTCAGGCTGCACGCGGGGGAGACCGAGACGGTCGCGGGCGCGGGCCGGACGATCGTGGTCGAGACGGACGACATCGACCACTTCGGCAACCGCCGCCTGCGCAACGTCGGCGAGCTCATCCAGAACCAGGTCCGCACCGGTCTTGCCAGGATGGAGCGCGTCGTCCGCGAGCGCATGACCACGCAGGACGTCGAGGCGATCACGCCCCAGACGCTCATCAACATCCGGCCGGTCGTCGCCTCCATCAAGGAGTTCTTCGGCACCAGCCAGCTGTCGCAGTTCATGGACCAGACCAACCCCCTCTCCGGGCTGACCCACAAGCGCCGCCTCTCGGCGCTCGGCCCCGGCGGCCTCAGCCGTGAGCGGGCCGGTCTCGAGGTCCGTGACGTGCACCCGTCGCACTACGGCCGCATGTGTCCCATCGAGACCCCCGAGGGCCCCAACATCGGCCTGATCGGCTCGCTCGCGGCGTTCGGCCGGGTCAACGCCTTCGGCTTTGTCGAGACCCCGTACCGCAAGGTCACCGACGGCGTCGTCACCGACGAGGTGCACTACCTCACCGCGGACGAGGAGGACCGGTACGTCATCGCGCAGGCGAACGCCCGCCTGACCGACGACTACCACTTCGCCGAGTCCCGCGTGCTGGTCCGCCGCCGCGGCGGCGAGATCGACTACGTCACCGGCGCCGAGGTCCACTACATGGACGTCTCGCCGCGCCAGATGGTGTCGGTCGCGACCGCCATGATCCCGTTCCTCGAGCACGACGACGCGAACCGAGCGCTCATGGGCTCCAACATGATGCGCCAGGCCGTGCCGCTCATCCAGGCCGAGTCGCCGCTGGTCGGCACCGGCATGGAGTACCGCTCCGCGGTGGACGCGGGCGATGTGATCAAGGCCGAGCAGGACGGCGTCATCACCGACGTCTCCGCCGACTACATCTCCATCGCCAACGACGACGGCACGCACGTCACGCACCGGCTCGCCAAGTTCCACCGGTCCAACCAGGGCACCTCGTACAACCAGAAGGTCCTGGTCGAGGAGGGCGAGCGCGTGGTGACCGGGCAGGTCATCGCCGACGGCCCCTCGACCCAGCGCGGCGAGATGGCCCTCGGCAAGAACCTCCTGGTCGCGTTCATGCCCTGGGAGGGCTACAACTACGAGGACGCGATCATCCTCTCCCAGCGCCTGGTGCAGGACGACGTCCTCTCCTCGATCCACATCGAGGAGCACGAGGTCGACGCCCGCGACACCAAGCTGGGCCCCGAGGAGATCACCCGGGACATCCCCAACGTCTCCGAGGAGGTCCTCGCCGACCTCGACGACCGCGGCATCATCCGCATCGGCGCCGAGGTGGAGGCCGGGGACATCCTCGTCGGCAAGGTGACCCCCAAGGGCGAGACCGAGCTGACCCCCGAGGAGCGGCTGCTGCGCGCGATCTTCGGCGAGAAGGCCCGTGAGGTCCGCGACACGTCGCTGAAGGTGCCGCACGGCGAGACCGGCAAGGTCATCGGCGTGCGCGTCTTCGACCGCGAGGAGGGCGACGAGCTGCCCCCCGGCGTGAACCAGCTGGTCCGCGTCTATGTCGCGCAGAAGCGCAAGATCACCGACGGCGACAAGCTGGCGGGCCGCCACGGCAACAAGGGCGTCATCTCCAAGATCCTGCCCGTGGAGGACATGCCGTTCCTCGAGGACGGCACCCCGGTGGACATCATCCTCAACCCCCTGGGGGTCCCCTCCCGGATGAATCCCGGGCAGGTCCTGGAGATCCACCTGGGCTGGCTGGCCTCCCAGGGCTGGCGGGTCGAGGGCCTCGACGCGGAGTGGAAGGAGCGGCTCGCGGCCATCGGCGCCGACGACGTCGCGCCCGGCACCAACGTCGCGACCCCCGTGTTCGACGGCGCCCGCGAGGACGAGATGGCCGGTCTCTTCGAGTCGACCATCCCCAACCGCGACGGCGACCGGCTCGTGCTGCCCTCGGGCAAGGCCAGGCTGTACGACGGCCGGTCGGGCGAGCCGTTCCCCGAGCCGATCTCCGTCGGCTACATGTACATCCTCAAGCTGCACCACCTGGTGGACGACAAGCTGCACGCCCGCTCGACGGGACCGTACTCGATGATCACCCAGCAGCCGCTGGGCGGCAAGGCGCAGTTCGGCGGCCAGCGCTTCGGCGAGATGGAGGTCTGGGCGCTCGAGGCGTACGGCGCGGCCTATGCCCTCCAGGAGCTGCTGACCATCAAGTCCGACGACGTCACCGGCCGCGTGAAGGTCTACGAGGCCATCGTCAAGGGCGAGAACATCCCGGAGCCCGGGATCCCCGAGTCCTTCAAGGTGCTCATCAAGGAAATGCAATCGCTCTGCCTCAACGTGGAGGTGCTGTCGTCCGACGGCATGTCCATCGAGATGCGGGACACCGACGAGGACGTCTTCCGCGCCGCGGAGGAGCTCGGCATCGACCTGTCCCGGCGCGAGCCGAGCAGCGTCGAAGAGGTCTGACGGGCCGAGCCGGCCGGGGCGAGAGACTCGCCCCGGCCGGCCTCCCCACCCCGGACCCCGACAGACCATTGACTGACACGACCCTGAGAGGGATTGACGAGAGTGCTCGACGTCAACTTCTTCGACGAGCTGCGGATTGGCCTGGCCACCGCTGACGACATTCGTCAGTGGTCACACGGCGAGGTCAAGAAGCCGGAGACCATCAACTACCGCACGCTCAAGCCCGAGAAGGACGGACTCTTCTGCGAGAAGATCTTCGGCCCCACCCGGGACTGGGAGTGCTACTGCGGCAAGTACAAGCGCGTCCGCTTCAAGGGCATCATCTGCGAGCGCTGCGGCGTCGAGGTGACCCGCGCCAAGGTGCGCCGCGAGCGGATGGGCCACATCGAGCTCGCCGCGCCCGTCACCCACATCTGGTACTTCAAGGGCGTTCCTTCCCGCCTCGGCTACCTGCTCGACCTCGCCCCGAAGGACCTTGAGAAGGTCATCTACTTCGCGGCGTACATGATCACGTTCGTGGACGAGGAGCGCCGCACGCGCGACCTGCCGTCGCTCGAGGCGCACATCTCCGTGGAGCGCCAGCAGATCGAGCAGCGCCGCGACGCGGACCTCGAGGCCAGGGCCAAGAAGCAGGAGGCCGACCTGGCCGAGCTCGAGGCCGAGGGCGCCAAGGCCGACGCGAGGCGCAAGGTGCGCGAGGGCGCCGAGCGCGAGATGAAGCAGCTGCGCGACCGGGCCCAGCGCGAGCTCGACCGCCTCGACGAGGTGTGGAACCGCTTCAAGAACCTCAAGGTCCAGGACCTGGAGGGCGACGAGCTGCTCTACCGCGAGCTGCGCGACCGCTTCGGGACCTACTTCGACGGCTCGATGGGCGCCGCGGCGCTCCAGAAGCGCCTGGAGACGTTCGACCTCGACGAGGAGGCCGAGCGGCTGCGGGAGATCATCCGCACCGGCAAGGGCCAGAAGAAGACCCGCGCCCTGAAGCGGCTCAAGGTCGTCTCCGCGTTCCTCCAGACGTCCAACAGCCCGCGCGGCATGGTGCTCGACTGCGTCCCGGTGATCCCGCCGGACCTGCGCCCGATGGTGCAGCTCGACGGTGGCCGCTTCGCGACCTCCGACCTGAACGACCTGTACCGCCGCGTCATCAACCGGAACAACCGCCTGAAGCGGCTTCTCGACCTCGGCGCCCCCGAGATCATCGTGAACAACGAGAAGCGCATGCTCCAGGAGGCCGTGGACGCCCTGTTCGACAACGGCCGCCGCGGCCGTCCCGTCACGGGCCCGGGGAACAGGCCGCTGAAGTCGCTGTCCGACATGCTCAAGGGCAAGCAGGGCCGCTTCCGCCAGAACCTCCTCGGCAAGCGCGTCGACTACTCGGCCCGTTCCGTGATCGTCGTGGGCCCGCAGCTCAAGCTGCACCAGTGCGGGCTGCCCAAGGCGATGGCGCTCGAGCTGTTCAAGCCGTTCGTGATGAAGCGCCTGGTCGACCTGAACCACGCGCAGAACATCAAGTCGGCCAAGCGCATGGTCGAGCGCCAGCGGACCGTGGTGTACGACGTCCTCGAAGAGGTCATCGCCGAGCACCCGGTCCTGCTGAACCGAGCGCCGACCCTGCACCGCCTCGGCATCCAGGCGTTCGAGCCGCAGCTGGTCGAGGGCAAGGCCATCCAGATCCACCCGCTGGTCTGTACGGCGTTCAACGCCGACTTCGACGGCGACCAGATGGCGGTGCACCTGCCGCTGTCCGCCGAGGCCCAGGCCGAGGCCCGCATCCTGATGCTGTCGTCGAACAACATCCTCAAGCCCGCCGACGGCCGTCCCGTGACCATGCCCACCCAGGACATGGTGCTCGGCCTGTTCTTCCTCACGACCGACGAGGAGGAGCGGGAGGTCCGCGGCGAGGGGCGTTCGTTCGCCTCGACGGCCGAGGCGATCATGGCGTTCGACGCCGGGGAGCTGTCGCTCCAGGCGAAGATCGACATCCGCTTCCCCGTCGGCTCGGTGCCCTACCGCGGCTGGACTCCGCCGGAGCCCGCCGAGGGCGAGCCCGAGTGGCAGCCGGGCGACAGCTTCAGGCTCCGCACCACGCTGGGCCGCGCGCTGTTCAACGAGCTGCTGCCCGAGGACTACCCGTTCGTCGACCAGTCCGTGGGCAAGCGCGAGCTGTCTCGCATCGTCAACGACCTGGCCGAGCGCTACCCCAAGGTCGTGGTCGCGGCCGCGCTGGACAACCTCAAGGCCGCGGGCTACTTCTGGGCCACCAGGTCCGGCGTCACCGTCGCGGTCTCGGACATCGTCGTGCCCGAGGCGAAGAAGAGCATCATCGCCACCTACGAGGCGCAGGACGAGAAGGTCCAGAAACAGTACGAGCGCGGCCTGATCACCAAGGACGAGCGCACCCAGGAGCTGATCGCGATCTGGACGAAGGCGACCGCCGAGGTCGCCGAGGCCATGAGCGACAACTTCCCGAAGACCAACCCCATCTTCATGATGGTCGACTCGGGCGCCCGAGGGAACATGATGCAGATGCGCCAGATCGCGGGCATGCGCGGCCTGGTGTCCAACGCGAAGAACGAGACCATCCCGCGGCCGATCAAGGCGTCGTTCCGCGAGGGCCTCACCGTGCTCGAGTACTTCATCTCGACGCACGGCGCGCGCAAGGGTCTGGCCGACACCGCCCTGCGGACCGCCGACTCCGGGTACCTCACCCGGCGTCTGGTGGACGTCTCCCAGGACGTCATCATCCGCGAGGAGGACTGCGGCACCGACCGCGGCCTGAAGCTGACGATCGCCTCCAAGGGCTCGGACGGCGCGCTGGTCAAGGCGGACGACGCCGAGTCCAGCGTCTACGCCCGCTGCCTGGCCGAGGACATCGTCGTGGACGGCAAGGTCCTGGCCCCCGCGGGCACCGACCTCGGCGACGTGCTGATCGACGAGCTGATCAGGCACGGCGTCGAGACGGTCAAGACCCGTTCCGTGCTCACCTGCGAGTCGGCCGTCGGCACGTGCGCGATGTGCTACGGGCGCTCGCTGGCCACCGGCAAGCTGGTGGACATCGGCGAGGCGGTCGGCATCATCGCCGCCCAGTCGATCGGTGAGCCCGGCACGCAGCTGACGATGCGGACGTTCCACACCGGCGGTGTCGCGGGTGAGGACATCACGCAGGGTCTGCCGCGTGTGGTCGAGCTGTTCGAGGCCCGCACGCCCAAGGGCGTCGCGCCGATCTCCGAGTCGGCGGGCCGCGTGCGGATCGAGGAGACCGAGAAGACCAAGAAGGTCATCGTCACGCCGGACGACGGCTCCGACGAGACCTCCTACGCGGTCTCCAAGCGGGCCAGGCTCCTGGTGGGCGAGGGCGATCACGTCACCGTCGGCCAGCCGCTGACGGTCGGCGCCGCCAACCCCCACGACGTGCTGCGGATCCTCGGCCAGCGGGCCGTGCAGATCTACCTGGTGGGCGAGGTCCAGAAGGTCTACAACTCCCAGGGTGTGGCCATCCACGACAAGCACATCGAGATCATCGTCCGGCAGATGCTGCGCCGGGTGACGATCATCGAGTCCGGCGACGCGGAGCTGCTGCCGGGCGAGCTGGTCGAGCGCTCGAAGTTCGAGTCCGAGAACCGCCGCGTGGTCGCCGAGGGCGGCCACCCGGCCTCGGGTCGCCCGCAGCTGATGGGCATCACCAAGGCGTCGCTCGCCACGGAGTCGTGGCTCTCGGCGGCGTCGTTCCAGGAGACGACCAGGGTGCTCACCGACGCGGCGATCAACGCCAAGTCGGACTCCCTGATCGGCCTCAAGGAGAACGTGATCATCGGCAAGCTGATCCCGGCCGGCACGGGCCTGTCCCGCTACCGGAACATCCGGGTGGAGCCCACCGAGGAGGCGAAGGCCGCGATGTACTCGGCCGTCGGCTACGACGACATCGACTACTCGCCCTTCGGCTCGGGCTCGGGCCAGGCGGTCCCGCTCGAGGACTACGACTACGGTCCCTACCAGGGCTGAGAAGTCACCACACGATGGGCGGTTTCCCTTGCGGGGAAGCCGCCCATCGGCGTCTCGTCATCCGGCTGCCCGCGGCAGCCGCTTGTCGAGCCGATTCCGACGCTGGTTCACGTCCGGATGGCTGACCAGAAGCCGCGCGATGAACCCGGACGGCGCCCTGCTCGCGGCTGCCCCTGGGGTCGTCGCGTTGTCCTCCCCCTCCACCTTGGCGAGTGCCTCGGAGAGCTGGGGTGCGAATCCCAGATCGGCCGCCCGGTCGTCCGCGCGCAGCTCGGAGCGGCGCCCCACGGCTGCTTGGACGAAGGGCAAGGCGGGCAATGCCACGACGACCAACCAAGCGGCGGAGGAGAAGAGAAGGCACACGAGCACGGCAACGCACGCGAGAACCAGCGCGGTGGAGCCACGCGAGGTGAGCCCGGACCTCCGTTCGACCACGCGTCGCAGCAGCCGCCAGACCATCCGGGCGGGAGCGGCGTACCAGGCTCCGAGCAGCGACGACCAAGGGTGTCCGCCGGTGTGATGCCCGAGTTCGTGTGCGAGAACGGCGGCGAGTTCCCCGTCGGTCAGCTCCTCCATCGCCAGTGGCGTCACCGCGACGATGTGTCCGGCGGCCGCGCAGGCGTTGATGCCGTCGCTCTCCTCGATCCACAGGTCGTAGGCGTCGGCGTCGACTCCCGCACGGACGGTCACTTCGCGCCAGAGAGGCGTCAGCCTGGCGTGCTCACCAGGGCTCGGCTCGCGTAGGCCGAACAGATAGCGGGCGAGCGGCCTTTCGAAGGGGCGGACGAAGGCAAGCACGCCGGACAGCAGCCACGCACCGAGCACGACCCAGCCGAATACCGGGGGTATCAGGCGGGTGGCGACGTAGACGACAGCGAGGCTGCCGAGGAAGTGCGGGGAGTACAGGAAGATCCGCCAGGCAGTGGTGGCATCGATGCCGCGCTGGTGGCTCTTGATGTGTACCCGCCCGCGCGTGTAACGGAGGTCGGCGACCGGGGGTGGGGGAGATGCGGGATGTTCGTGAGGGGCAGGAGGGCTGAGGCGCTTCATTGCTCTCTTTCTTCATCTGTCGTCGGGGGACTTCGGCCGGTGGGTGCGGTGTTCAGAGCACCGATGCCGGTCGATCACGCGGGCGATTCCGGCAGGGATGGCGCATCCGTGGGCGCGGGCACCTCCTTGGCGGTCGGCGCTCCTTCGCTGTATCGGCCTCGCTCGAAGACGTCCGCGATGAAACGCGTGGCCTGGCTGTTGGCCTCCTCCCACTGGTATCTCTCCAGGCTGTTCTTCTCGACCATGAGCCTGATGAGTTCGAGCTGGCGTTCGACGTCCTGCTGCCGACCCGTGTGGAATGCCGCGAGCGCGTCTCGCAGGTCCTCGGGGTGTTCCGCGAGCCGCAGGGCAAGCTGCGCGATGTCGCCTCCTTCCAGGTAGCTTCGGTAGAAGCTGGCCTTTTCGCCGAGCACTTCCTGTCTCTGCTGGGCGAGGAGCAGTTGGTGACGGTGTGCGGGGACTGCCTCGGCATCCCGGTAGCGGAGTTCGCGCAGCCGCTCCTCGTGGTCGCGGGCTCGCTCGTCGGCCCACAGCCGCACGGAGCCGGTGATGCGTAGCCCTTCGGCCCTCGCGAGCGGCTCGCCGTCGAAGAGTTCCTTCCGCACGGCGTGCTCGGCATCGCCGCTCTCGTCGATCGGGAAACGTCGGCTGATGTCTCGGGCGCGCTGTTCGAGGCGGGGCGTGATCTCACGGGGAACGTCTCGGAGGCCGCTGGCGACGACTCGGGCCGGATCCACCACCTGCCAGGCCAGGTCGGCCACGGCGGCGAACTCGAAGACGTTGCCCAGGCTCGGCAACCCCCATGCGCAGCGGTGTGGGTGAACGCCGAGATCGACCTCGTAGAGCGCTGTGTAAGCGGGTCCCGGCCTGCGGATCCGGCCCGGGCGGTGAGGAGGCAGGGAGGTCACGTACTCACCGCGGGCGGTCGCGAAGACCAGGGCGTGGTCGATGCGGCCGGGGAGGCGTCGGCCGGTGAACTCGAAGCGTGAGAGCTGGCGGACCGTGATAACCGGGTCGACGAGGTGACTGTGGCGGTCGACGTCCTGCTGCCACTCCGGCTCCTGGCGGTGTGACGTCACGACGACCTCCGGGTCTGGAGGATGCCGAGGAGGCGGACCGCCACCGGCGGCGGTGTTCCGTCTCCGAGCGTGCGGAGGAGATGACCGAGTCGCCGGGAGTCGGCGTCGCTCATCGCCAGCGCCCGGAGGAGATCCCCGAGCGCCTGTTCCGCTTCGGGCGAGCGCTCGACGCTGAGGGCCCAGGCCCCCATCACGTCCAGAGCCGCCTCCGAGGTGTCGAGGTCGGACGACAGGGCGGCGCGCCAGAGTGATACGAGGGCCGCGCGACTGGTCTCGGTGCCTGCCCTCCACCACTCCAGCGCGCGAGGCGTGCTGTTGCTGGCATCGAGGCGGTCGGCGCCCTGCGAGCCGCGGTCGGCCGCGCTGAGGAAGGCAGCGAGAGCCAGAGAGCGCAGCTCCGCCTCCGCGTCCAGCCAGCGGGCGAACGTGGCCAGACCGGCGGGCGGATCCTGGACGAGCAGCAGTTCCGCAGTCTCCACCAGTTGTTCCAGCTCGGGCTCGGTCGGTTCGCTCTTGGCGACGGTTGCGACGTCGCGCAGCCCCTCCTTCGCAAGCGCGCTCCCCAGGAGTGCGTAGGCGCGGATGGCCGTCCACCGCCGGTGCGGATGCCCATCGGAATCCACGCACCACTCGTGCAGGATGTGCGGGACCGCTGGGATGCCCGTGAGCTGGGCGACCGCGAGCGCGTTGGCCGCGGCCAGCCGTCGCTGGAACTCGCGGGCGTTGGCCCACGGTTCGACAAGGAGAGCCATCGCGGACGGGAGATCGCCGACGGCGAGTCTCGCGGCGGTGGAAGCTGCCCTTGCGCGAACCAAGGGGCGGCCGTCGTCGGCCAGTTGCCGGAGCCAGCGGACCAGGGGCGGGCGTGTGGAGGGATGCGCGAGCCATATCTCGGACAGCAGGAGGCGGGCCGTCTCCTCGTCCTTGAACTCAACGGCCTTGTGACGCACCGCGCCCCATGCCGTGAGTTCGGAGGCCTCGCGCTCCCGCGCGTGGGCGAGTGCGAGACGTTCCGCGACGGAGGGGCGAAAGAGCGGGATCTCTGCGACGAGTCCCGGGTGCGCACGCCTGTGCAACAGGAGATACAGCTCATCACCGAGTTCGGCGGCGATCGGGTAGGGGGCTTGGTCGAAGGTAGCCAGGGCGATCAGGAACGCCTTGTCGTACAACCGGGTGTCAGCGTGGGTGAGCCAGTCCCGCACGCGCTGTTCGACCGCTGCCGCGCCGAAGTGCTCGAGTTCGGACAGATCGGCTTCGCCCCGGTGGTGAGCGGCCAGAAGGGCACCGAAGCCAGCGGCCTCGCGCGGGCGGTGATCGCCTGCGAGGAAGTCGGCAACGGGACGCAGCTCCTCCAACTTCGCCAGTTCCTCCTCCGTCGTACCGAGATCGCGCAGCCCGGTGGCGAGGTGGGCGCGGAGGACCGCGTTCGGCTCCGGCGCCACCCAGTCCACGTGGTATTCGTCCGGGAGCGCTGCGGACTCGTTGGTGGTGATGACGAGACGCGCTCGCCGTGACTCGAGCACCTCAAGCAGCTCGTAGAGCAACTGGAGGTGGAGACCGCGGGTACGGCTGATGTCCAGGTCGCAGAGCACATAGCCGCAGGAGGACGTGAGCTGGTCACGAATGCCGGAGGGGCCGATGTCGTGCGCCAGTCTTCGGATCGGGGTGGCTCCGACACGGCGCAGCAGCATCAGGGCCGCCGTTTCCCGGCCGGTTCCCGAGGCGCCCCGCAGGACGACGAAGCGCGAGGCCCTCAGACGGTCAAGGGCCGCAGGGAAGGCCTTCCCCTCCTGGAACACGTCGGCGAGCCTGTCGAGAAGCGGGCGCGGGACCTCGCCCGATGCTCCCCTGACGGGCATTCCCAGGGCATCCGAGCCGCCGAGAGCTCCCATGGCCTGGACGACGACCTTGGGGCCCTGCACGACGTCGCCGTCGACCTTGCCTCCGGACACACCGTGTTGTGCCCCCGCGACCAGACCGCCGCCGAACGTTGCGCCGCCGTGCGAGAACAGATCCGCCGGGATGTGTTCCATCAGTTCCAGTGCCGCCAACCACGTGGGCTTCGGCGGGGCATCCTTGTCGGCGGAACCTTCCCCGGGCTCCTGTGACTCCTCCGTGGCGCCGTCCTCCGGCTCTTCGGATGACTTCTGCGCCGCGGGCTTGGCTTCCGCGGGAGCTTCGTCCTTGGTGGTCACCGGGGGTCGCCTTCGTTCTTGCTGCCCATCACGACGTCACCGCTCACCTGGCCGCCGGTGACGCCGTACTGGTTGCCCATGACGAGGTTTCCACCGACGAATGCTCCCCGTGGAGTCCCAGGAGCTCGGATGGGCGCTCGGGAAGGTGCCGCCGTGCCGGGAGGTGGCACCGCAGCGGTGGAGGCGCCAAGGGAGGGAGGCTCGTTCACACTGTGGAGCCAGGCGGTCAGGGGGCCTTCCTTCCCCTGGACGGTGATCTCGCGGAATTCCTCGGGGTTCACTCCCGCGTATCCGTGCCGGACCACGCTCTGGTGCACGGACGCGGACACGCACACAGCCGTGGGACGGTCGTTCCTCTTGAGGGCGGTCTTCAGCTCCTCCGCGTCGAGCAGTCGGAAGGCCTGGTTCAGGTCGTGACCCACGGCCCCACCGAGGGTGCCGGGTTGCGGATCGAGGGCGACCTCGCCCGCGGCGAGAACGACGCGCAGCCTGACCTGGGCGCTGTCGGCCGTGAGCCGGTTGTCGGAACGCAGCAGGTCGTCGGTCTCCTTGAGGAGAACGCGCAGCAGGCTGACCTTGGAGATGTCGGGAGTGACCAGGACCATCACGGCGTCGCCGCGGTCCTCGCGGTGCTGGGCGTGGGGGTTCGCCCCCGCAGCGGTCAAGGACTGCTCGACGATGGTGTGCAGCTTCCGACGCATGAAGGCTTGCTGGACGTCGTCGCGCCGTCCGAATTTCTCGATGTCGAAAAGGAGGATCGTGCGATTCACGGGCTCTGGCACCGGGTACCTCTCCCTCGGGACTGTGGGCTTGAGGCAGCACCCTGGCTCCCGCGGGGCGGGCGCGGGAGGACCGATGACACAGAAGAACTGTGACGGTCTGCACGGAGTGACGCTTTGTGACGTCCGGTGATGCTCCGTGACCCCTAGACGACGGAGGCGATCCTGCGGAGCCGCTCGTGCTGGAGGATCACGATGGCGCGGCGACCGGTCCGGATGATCCCCCGGCCCCTGAGCTCGCGGTACAGGCGGCTCACGGCCTCGCGAGAGGAGCCCACAGCCCCGGCCAACTCCTGTTGGCTCAGGGGAATGGTGATCTCTATGCCCTCCGCGGTGGGGCGCCCGTGCTTGGCAGCCAGCTCGAGGAGCACCACCGCGAGGCGCTGTCGCACGTCGAGCGCCGCGAGCTCAAGTCGGCGGCGATCTCCCGTGCGTTGGCGGTCCGAAGCCAGATGTGCCAGCTGGTAGGCGACCTGCGCGGTGCTCCGGACAAAGCGGATAAAGGTCTCGCGTTCGATGGTCACGGCGGTGACCTCTTCAAGGGCTGTCACTGTCGCGGCCCGGAATTGCTCACTGAATCCCGCTGACTCGCCGATCAGGTCGCCGGGCCCCCTGAGTGCCAGCAGGGCCTCGTAGCCGTTGGCCGCGCTGACGGTGACCTTTGTCCAGCCCTTCTCCAGGATCAGCGCGTGGGCCGAGGGGTCGTCCTGTCGCAGTACCACGTCCCGGGGGCGGTACTGGACGCGGTGGCCCAAGGCGCGCAGTGCGTCCGCGTCCTTCGGCTCGAGCCTGGCGAGGAACGGTGCCCCGTCCTCGAAGGTGCGCTGCCCCGCCCACCGGACCTGATCAGTCATGACCGCCCCTCGCGCCAGAGCTAACGCATCGCTATTGTCCCGCAGCCGTGTGCGATTGACGAGGGGGCGTCTCCTCCCGATCTGTGCAGGTCTGAGGGTGAGAAGACCGTTGAAGGGCGTGTTTTGACCCCAGCCCGCGGGGTAGGTACGCTCTGACCTTGTGCCTGGGGTGTTCCCTGCGCTCTTTCAGCCGCAGACAGGAACTCCGGGATCTGCATCCGCTCCCCGCACGCGCGTGGCAGCTGGACCGTGGAGTCTTCGACACGCCCGACCGCGTGGGTCGGTGCTGTGGCCCAGGTTAGCTTTATTGAGATCGGCACAGAGAAACCGGAGAAATCGTGCCAACGATCCAGCAGCTGGTCCGCAAGGGCCGGCAGGACAAGGTCGAGAAGAACAAGACGCCGGCGCTCGAGGGCTCCCCTCAGCGGCGCGGCGTCTGCACGCGTGTGTTCACCACCACCCCGAAGAAGCCGAACTCCGCCCTGCGCAAGGTCGCCCGTGTGCGGCTGAGCAACGGGATCGAGGTCACGGCCTATATCCCGGGTGAGAACCACAACCTTCAGGAGCACTCCATCGTGCTGGTGCGCGGTGGCCGTGTGAAGGACCTGCCGGGTGTTCGCTACAAGATCATCCGTGGCTCCCTGGACACCCAGGGCGTCAAGAACCGCAAGCAGGCCCGCAGCCGTTACGGCGCCAAGAAGGAGAAGTAAGCATGCCTCGTAAGGGCCCTGCCCCGAAGCGTCCCGTGCACATCGACCCGGTGTACGGCTCTCCTCTGGTGACCTCCCTCATCAACAAGGTGCTGCTGAACGGCAAGCGCTCCACCGCCGAGCGCATCGTCTACGGCGCCATGGAGGGACTGCGGGAGAAGACCGGCAACGACCCGGTCATCACGCTCAAGCGCGCGCTGGAGAACGTGAAGCCGACCCTCGAGGTCCGCTCCCGCCGCGTCGGTGGCGCGACGTACCAGGTGCCGGTCGAGGTCCGCCCGGGTCGCTCCTCGACCCTCGCCCTGCGCTGGCTCGTGGGCTACTCCCGCGCCCGCCGTGAGAAGACCATGACCGAGCGGCTGATGAACGAGCTGCTCGATGCCTCCAACGGGCTCGGTGCCTCCGTGAAGAAGCGCGAGGACACCCACAAGATGGCCGAGTCCAACAAGGCCTTCGCGCACTACCGCTGGTAGTCGCACCCCATCGAGACCGAGAGAAGACTGAAGCCAGATGGCTACCACTTCACTTGACCTGGCCAGGGTCCGCAACATCGGGATCATGGCCCACATCGACGCGGGCAAGACGACGACCACCGAGCGGATCCTGTACTACACCGGCATGAGCTACAAGATCGGTGAAGTTCACGACGGCGCGGCGACCACCGACTGGATGGAGCAGGAGCAGGAGCGCGGCATCACGATCACGTCCGCCGCGGTTACCTGTCACTGGTCCCTCGACGACGTCGACAACACCATCAACATCATCGACACCCCCGGGCACGTCGACTTCACGGTCGAGGTGGAGCGCTCGCTGCGCGTGCTGGACGGTGCCGTCACGGTGTTCGACGGTGTGGCCGGTGTCGAGCCGCAGTCGGAGACGGTCTGGCGCCAGGCGGACCGTTACGGCGTGCCGCGCATCTGCTTCGTGAACAAGCTGGACCGCACCGGGGCCGACTTCTTCCGCTGCGTCGACATGATCGTCGACCGGCTGGGCGCGACCCCGCTGGTCATGCAGCTGCCGATCGGCGCCGAGGCCGGATTCAAGGGCGTGGTGGACCTGGTCCGCATGAAGGCCCTGGTGTGGTCGGAGGAGACCAAGCTCGGCGAGATGTACGACGTCGTCGACATCCCGGCGGACCTTCAGGACCAGGCCGAGGAGTGGCACGGCAAGCTGGTCGAGGGCGTCGCGGAGAACGACGAGGAGATCATGGAGCTGTACCTGGAGGGCGAGGAGCCCTCCGCGGAGCAGCTCACGGCGGCCATCCGCCGGGTCACCCTCGCCTCCACGGGCACCGAGGGCTCCATCACGGTCACCCCGGTGTTCTGCGGCACCGCGTTCAAGAACAAGGGCGTTCAGCCCCTGCTCGACGCGGTCGTGCGGTATCTGCCGTCGCCGCTGGACGTCGAGGCCGTCGAGGGCCACTCGCCGCGTGACGCGGAGCAGGTCATCCTCCGCAAGCCGTCGGAGGACGAGCCGCTGGCCGCGCTCGCCTTCAAGATCGCGAGCGACCCGCACCTCGGGAAGCTCACCTTCATCCGGGTCTACTCCGGCGTGCTCACGGCGGGCGCGCAGGTGCAGAACTCCGTGAAGGAGAAGAAGGAGCGCATCGGCAAGATCTACCGCATGCACGCCAACAAGCGTGAGGAGATCGACCGCGTCGGCGCTGGCGACATCGTGGCCGTCATGGGCCTGAAGCAGACGACCACGGGCGAGACCCTGTGCGACCCAGGCAACCCGGTGATCCTGGAGTCGATGGACTTCCCGGCCCCGGTCATCGAGGTCGCCATCGAGCCCAAGTCCAAGAGCGACCAGGAGAAGCTGGGCATCGCGATCCAGCGCCTGGCCGAGGAGGACCCGTCGTTCCAGGTCAAGTCCGACCAGGAGACCGGTCAGACGATCATCTCGGGCATGGGCGAGCTGCACCTCGATGTGCTGGTCGACCGCATGCGGCGCGAGTTCCGCGTCGAGGCCAACGTCGGCAAGCCGCAGGTCGCCTACCGGGAGACCCTGCGCCGCGCCGTCGACAAGGTCGACTACACGCACAAGAAGCAGACCGGTGGCTCCGGTCAGTTCGCGAAGGTGCAGATCAGCCTGGAGCCGCTCGAGGGCGACGGGTACGAGTTCGAGAACAAGGTCACCGGTGGCCGCATCCCCAAGGAGTACATCCCCTCGGTGGACGCGGGATGCCAGGAGGCGATGGAGTTCGGCGTGCTCGCCGGCTACCCGCTCACCGGCGTCAAGGTGACCCTGCTCGACGGCGCGTTCCACGACGTCGACTCCTCCGAGATGGCCTTCAAGATCGCCGGTTCCATGGCGTTCAAGGAGGCCGCGCGGCGGGCCAGCCCGGCGCTTCTCGAGCCGCTGATGGCCGTCGAGGTCACCACGCCCGAGGACTACATGGGCGATGTGATCGGTGACATCAACTCCCGCCGTGGCCAGATCCAGGCCATGGAGGACCGCAGCGGCGCCAAGATCGTCAAGGCGCTCGTGCCGCTGTCCGAGATGTTCGGTTACGTCGGTGACCTGCGCAGCAAGACGTCGGGTCGTGCGAGCTACAGCATGCAGTTCGATTCCTACGGTGAGGTTCCCAAGAACGTCGCCGAGGAGATCATCGCGAAGGCCAAGGGCGAGTAGCCCCTAAGCTTGAGCAACGGGCATCCGGGGGCATTTCGCCCCCGGTGTCCGGCCCTTCAGCGAAGCGGTCAAGGGCATCCCCTCGGGGTCCTGACCGGTTCGGTCGACCATCTGAAACCTTCCGCAAGGTGCGGGGGGCGTACAGCACCAGTCCACAGGAGGACCCCAGTGGCGAAGGCGAAGTTCGAGCGGACTAAGCCGCACGTCAACATCGGCACCATCGGTCACATCGACCACGGCAAGACGACGCTCACCGCGGCGATCACCAAGGTGCTGCACGACGCATACCCGGACCTGAATGAGACGTTCGCGTTCGAGAACATCGACAAGGCGCCCGAGGAGCGCCAGCGCGGTATCACCATCTCCATCGCGCACGTCGAGTACCAGACGGAGAGCCGTCACTACGCCCACGTCGACTGCCCGGGCCACGCGGACTACATCAAGAACATGATCACCGGTGCCGCCCAGATGGACGGCGCCATCCTCGTGGTCGCCGCCACCGACGGCCCGATGCCGCAGACCAAGGAGCACGTGCTCCTGGCCCGCCAGGTCGGCGTTCCGTACATCGTCGTCGCCCTGAACAAGGCCGACATGGTGGACGACGAGGAGATCATGGAGCTCGTCGAGCTCGAGGTCCGTGAGCTGCTCACGGAGTACGAGTTCCCGGGCGACGACGTGCCCGTCGTCAAGGTCTCGGCGCTCAAGGCGCTCGAGGGCGACCCGGAGTGGGCCAAGACCGTTCTCGAGCTGATGGCGGCCGTGGACGAGTCCATCCCGCAGCCGGAGCGCGACGTCGACAAGCCGTTCCTGATGCCGATCGAGGACGTCTTCACGATCACCGGCCGCGGCACCGTCGTGACCGGCCGTATCGAGCGCGGCATCCTCAAGGTCAACGAGACCGTCGACATCATCGGCATCAAGGAGCAGAAGGCCACCACCACGGTGACCGGCATCGAGATGTTCAGGAAGCTGCTCGACGAGGGCCGCGCCGGTGAGAACGTCGGTCTGCTGCTCCGCGGCATCAAGCGCGAGGACGTCGAGCGCGGCCAGGTCGTCATCAAGCCGGGCTCGGTCACCCCGCACACCGAGTTCGAGGCGACCGCGTACATCCTGTCGAAGGACGAGGGTGGCCGTCACACCCCGTTCTTCAACAACTACCGCCCGCAGTTCTACTTCAGGACGACGGACGTGACCGGTGTCGTGCACCTGCCCGACGGCACCGAGATGGTCATGCCCGGCGACAACACCGACATGCGCGTCGAGCTGATCCAGCCCGTCGCCATGGAGGAGGGCCTGAAGTTCGCCATCCGCGAGGGTGGCCGCACCGTGGGCGCCGGTCAGGTCACCAAGATCGTCAAGTGAGCTGACCCAGAGGGTCGTACGAGGCCCCGTTCCGTGATACGTCGCGGAACGGGGCCTCGTCGCGTGCGGGCCCCTCGGTCGAGCGTCCCCTTGTCGTCCGCTCGGCGCTCATTACGACCGCTCGGCGCGCGGTGCCGGGCGCCCGGTGTCCTTCCGGTGTGACGCTCCTTACATTTCCCGGAGCACTCCCCTCGACCAGGAGCCGGTGATGACGACGACGCACTCCGTGCCGGAAGGCAGCGATCCCCCGCCGCAGGGCGGAGGGGGGAATCCACCCTCCGAGAGCGAGGTGGAGGCCCGCTCGGTCCTGCTGCACGACGACCCGCGCTTCAAGGAGCTGCGCTCGCGGCTGCTGCGGTTCGTGGTGCCGGCGAGCATCGCCTTCCTCGCCTGGTACCTGCTGTATGTGCTGATGTCCGCCTACGCGGGCGGCGTGATGTCCACCCAGGTCGTGGGCAGCGCCAACATCGCGCTCTTCTTCGGCCTGGCGCAGTTCGTGACGACGTTCGGCATCGCGGTCCTCTACTCCCGCTACGCCAACCGCCGCTTCGACCCGCTGGCCGACGAGCTGCGCGAGGAACTCGAGGGCGGGGCCGCCGTCCCCGGCGCCCGTAAGGGGGAGGACGCATGAACGTCATCGCTCAGGACGCCACGAACCAGGAGCGGCTGATCACGGTCATCCTGTTCGCGGTCCTCATCGCCATCACCCTCGGGGTGACCGTGTGGGCCAGCAGGCAGACCAAGTCGGCCACCGACTTCCACTCGGGCGGGCGCGGCTTCACCGGCATCCAGAACGGCTTCGCGATCGGCGGCGACTACATGTCGGCCGCGTCGTTCCTCGGCATCGCGGGAACGATCGCGCTGTTCGGCTATGACGGCTTCCTGTACTCGATCGGGTTTCTGGTCGCCTGGCTGGTGGCCCTGCTGCTGGTCGCCGAACTCCTGCGGAACTCCGGCCGTTTCACCATGGCGGACGTCGTCTCGTACCGGATGAGGCAACGCCCGGTGCGCACCGCGGCCTCGGTCTCCACGCTGACGGTGTCGATCTTCTACCTGCTGGCCCAGATGGTGGGCGCGGGCGCGCTGGTGGCGCTGCTGCTCGGCATCGAGGAGGGCGAGACCTACCTCGGGATGAGCGCGGATGTCGCCAAGATCGTCGGCATCGTGGTCGTCGGTATCCTGATGGTCACCTATGTGTCGTTCGGCGGCATGACCGGCACCACGTGGGTGCAGATCATCAAGGCCGTGATGCTGATGGGCGGCGCACTGCTGGTCAGCCTGCTCGTCCTGTCGATGTACGACTTCAACTTCGGCTCGCTCATGAACGACGCGGCGGCATCGAGCGCCGCGGGTGACGCGTTCCTCGAACCGGGGCAGCGCTATGGCGTCGAAGTGGCGGGCGACGCCTGGCAGACGATGGTCAACAAGCTGGACCTCATCAGCCTCGGCCTGGCGCTGGTGCTCGGCACCGCGGGCCTGCCGCACATCCTGATCCGCTTCTACACGGTCCCCGACTCCAAGACCGCGCGGAAGTCGGTCAACTGGGCCATCGGCATCATCGGCACCTTCTACCTGCTGACCCTGATCCTGGGCTTTGGCGCGGCGGCGGTGGTCGGGCACGAGGCGATCACGGAGCAGAACACCGCGGGCAACACCGCGGCGCCGCAGCTGGCGCAGGCGGTCGGCGACCACTTCGGCGGCGACTTCTGGGGCGCGGTGATGCTGGCGTTCATCGCGGCGGTGGCGTTCGCGACGATCCTGTCGACGGTCGCGGGTCTGACCATCGCCTCGTCGTCCTCGCTGGCGCACGACTTCTACAACAGCGTGCTCCGCAAGGGGCAGGCGAGCGAGCAGGAGGAGGTGCGGGTGGCGCGGTTCGCGGCGATCGGGGTGGGCGCGATCTCCATCGTGCTGGCGGTCTTCGCGCAGGACCTCAATGTGGCCTTCCTGGTGGCGCTCGCGTTCGCGATCGCCGCGTCGGCCAACCTGCCGACGATCCTGCTGAGCCTCTTCTGGAAGCGGTTCAACACCAGGGGCGCGGTGTGGGGCATCTATGCGGGCCTGATCAGCTCGGTCGGCCTGGTGTTCTTCTCGCCCGTGGTGTCGGGCAAGGGCGTGGACGCGGCGGGGAACAACCTGTCGCTCTTCCCGGAGAGCGTGGACTTCTCCTGGTTCCCGCTGGAGAACCCGGGGCTTGTCTCCATCCCCGTCGGGCTGCTCTTCGCGATCATCGGGACCCTGACGTCGAACGAAAGCGATCCGAAGCGTTTCGCCAAGCTCCAGGTCAGGGCGCTGACCGGTGCCGGGGCCGAGCGGGCGACCACCCACTGAGCCGACCGGCCACCGGGCCGACCCCCCGCTGAGCGGACCACCCCCTGGGCGGCTCTCCCCCCCTCAGCCGCCCACCGCCGGGAATCCCCGCCCGGCTCCCCGCCCGGGGTCCTGAGCTTCCCCTCTCAGGGCCCCGGGCCCCTTGCTGTCCGGGTGCCCCTGCCGCACACCATTCGGACCCGTTGTGCCAACCTCGCCTGGGGAACCGCTCATCGTGAATCGCTACGCGTTCTCATGTGGAGGGTCCGATTCGCTCGATGGGGAAGCGCGGTTGATGTAGGTCGCGGGCTGCGGCACACGGCACCCGCCCTGAACCGGGAGGCCGTCCTCCCCGAACGTGCTGTCCCGCGTCGCGACCACATCGGTCATGCGGGCCACCTCGACACACTGTCCGTTGGCTTCGGGGCGCGAGGAGTTGGTCCATGCCGCTCCCGTTGCGTCAGCCCTGTTCGTGGGTCTCTGCCAGTTCCGTGAGGAGGCTCCTGGACGCCTCCTCGCTCAGCGACGTGTCCCACATGTCGGTGAACGCCGCGTCGTACTGGGCGATCTCGTGCGGCCGGTCGAGATAGAGGTCGCCCGTGTCCCCGTCGGCGTAGACGGTGGGTGGCTCGGTCTCCTTGCCGTCGCCACCCTGCGGGAACCGCAGGATGGTGAACGACCGTGAGAGCAGGCCCCGGTGGGCCCCTGCCTTTGTCGGGATCACCCGGATTGCCACGTTGTCCCGCGTGGAGACCTCGGCCAGGTGGCGCAGCTGCCTTGCCATCACGGTGCCCGCGCCGATCGGACGGTGCAGTAGCGCCTCGTCCAGCACCACCCGCAGCCACGGTGGGGCGGTCACCCGGGTGACCAGGCGCTGCCGCGCCATCCTCAGGCGCACCCGGCGCTGGATCTCCTCCTCGTCCGCGTCGGAATGGGCCGCCCGGATGATGGCGCGTGCGTACTCCTCGGTCTGGAGCAGTCCGGGCACCACGTCCCCGCGATAGATCGACATCTGGGAGGCGGCGCCCTCCAGGCTGCTGAAGACGTCGAACCCCTCGGGAATCGTGTCTCCGAAGGCGTGCCACCAGCCCCGGGCCTTGCTCTCTCTCGCCAGGCCCACCAGCGCCTTGGTGGTCTCCTCCGGCGCGCCGTAGATCCCGCACATGGTCTGAACGTCATGGCTGCGCATCGAGGTGAGCCCGGATTCGATCCGCCACATCTTCGCCTCGGACCATTCCAGCTTCCTCGCCGCCAGCCTGAGCGTGAGCCGCGCATCGGTGCGCAACTCCCGCAGATGCCGCCCGAGTTGCCGCCTCGGAACGGTCGATCCCGGCATCGCTTCCCCCATGAGACTCCTTTCCTCGTTCAGTGTTGTTGGGGTGCCCCGGGGGCGCTCGCAGGGATCGAGCGCCGCGCCGTGGGCGGGCCGCCCGGGACCAGCCGTCCCGGGCAGGGTGGAGCCCCTGCCGCCGTCCGGGCCGCACCCCTCCCCGGGACGCGACCTCACAGACGACGACAGGGGGATCAGGGGTGGCCGCTCGCCCCGGCGCTCAGCGGGTTGGTAGCGCGCTGGCGTCGCGTCTCCGCGTAACGTCTGGCGCGCGGCGCGATGAACCCCGGCAGCTGGGAGATGTGGCGGCTGGCCCACAGCACCGTGAAGCAGCCCATGTGGAACGACTCTCCCCCGTGGAAGTGCAGCAGCTTGCCCCCGCCTGCCAGCGCGCTCATGTCGCACACGGTGTAAGGCCGTCCCCCGACGACCAACTGGTCACCGACCCTGACCGTGGCCGCGGTGATCTCGATCGCGACCATTCCGGTGGGGTTCATCGCGTCATCACCGCCAGGGCGATGACGATGACGAGGGCGCAGCCGACGACGACCTGGGCGATGATCTCCGCCCGGGTGGGCGGGGGTGGGCGGAGGGCTGTCTCCCAGAAGGTGCGGGGTCGTAGGCCGGGTGGGTTGGCGCGCCAGACGGTGAGGGTGGTGCGGTGAGACATGACGAACAGGGCACCCGAGGTGAGCCCCAGTTTCATCCCGCCGTGGACCCGGGTGCGCGTCATGACCTTGAAGTACTGGTCGCCGATGGTGAGTACATCCCCGGTGAGGACCGATGCCGTGGTGACCTCGACATGTCGCACGCCGCTGGCCGCGGACATCCGCCGCCGCAGGCGGCGTCGCCAGCGGGTGGGCCGGGAGATGTGCGAGGGGTGGGGCCGGGTCGGGGGCCAGAAGAGGAACGGCCAGAAGATGACGGACTCCGGAAGGTCATCGTGATGGACAAGGACTGGCCGCCCGCCCCGGTCGTGACCAGGCCGGGGCGGGCGGGTGCCCCGGGGCGCGCAGAGGAGGAAGCGGCTCCGGGATGTCCGCCCGGTCGTGGGCCGGGCGGGCTTGGGCCTGCTGTCACCCGGGCCGCGTACCTTCCCCGGTGGGGCGGCCTCACGGGTGACAGCAGGGGTCAGGGGCGGTGGTGCGGCTGCTCGGCCAGATGCGGCGGGCGGTCGCGCTCGCTCTCGTCGGCGCGCGCCATGGCGTAGAGGCGGCGCACGCAGCGGGGGCAGGCGTAGGCGGGCGCGGTCGCGATCCCGTTCGGCCCTGCGATGGAGACGGGTCCGATCCAGACCACGGGCTGAAGGGTCTCGGGGTCGCAGCCCAGCCAGCAGCGGCCGTTGACGGGCTGGTCGTTGCCCCGGTCAGGATCGCGGAGATAGAGATCGATCGCGCCGTTCACCGCGCCTTCCGGGTGGCGTGGTTCGCCCGTCGGGCGGCTTCCCGCAGGTGTGCGACGGTGGCGCGGGCGGCGTCGTGGGCGGCGTGCCGCTGGTCGGCGTCGAGCGTGCGGTCCTTCGTGCGGGCCACGGCGGCCAGCAGCCGCCCGACCGGGGCCGCGAGCACGGGCGACTCGCCCAACGGCGCGAGCGTGGCCACCAGTTCACCCGGAACGATCTCCGGATAGGGCAGCCGTGCCCCGTCGTGGCGCAGCGGGTGGAAGGTGAACGGGATCAGCCGCTCGCGCGCCAGACAACCCCGGCACGCGCGGTGCGTCCATCCGCCACCCGACCCGGCATGGTGCACCGCCACCACGACCAGCGGCGGCATCGTCGTCCCGCACGACGCACAGCGCTCCGTCACGACCCACCGCCCGAACCCACGCGGGCGGCGCGGTCGCGCACCCGCTCCGGGCAGCCGAGACACAGAACAAGCGGCATCGCGGGCGGGCAGTCCCGCCCAACAATCACCGTGATCGGTGGGTCGTCGGACAACGGCGGCGGCGCGGGCTCGGGTGGGGGTGTGCGGGGTGTAGACGTCATGGTTCGGCTCCTGTGACGTGTCGATCACTGACCGTCCGGTGTGCCGAACCTATGCCTGCCCTCGCGCAGCCTCAATGGTAGTTTGACTATCTGTCACGGCGAAGTACCAGGTGGTAGCTATATGGGAGCTACATAGGCAGGCCGATCGCATCGGCGAGCCGCCGCATCTCTGGTGTCAACGTCCTTCGCTTGGCCACGATCTTGCCCAGGATGTCCTTGGCGTACTGCTGATTGGCCAACCACGACGGCGCGCGCGCGTTGACCTCCAACAGCGTCTCCATGGCCTCACCGTAGCTCCGCAGCTGGGCATGCGCATGGGCCACATCGAGCAGATGCCGGTTCGCGTTGCCGTCCGAAGGAAGCCGACGGCGAGGGACGACCGCAGCCGTCTGTTCCGCGAGCGCCAGACCACGGTCTGGCTGGTCCGTGATGACGAAGTTTTCAACGCGCTTGTGCGCCACAACTGTCGGGCTCCAGCGGTTCATGCGGCGACCGTAGGGAAGATCCCTGCCGGTCATCACAGCTGCCCCCTGCGCCATCTTCAGCGCGGTCGCGGCCTCGCCAGGACGGTTGTCCCGGGTACTCGCCGCCGCCACCTTCAACAGGAGGAACCCCCACGCCGCCAGGTCATCGGGCGTCGCCCGGGAGACACGACGTGGCTCTACGTCGTCCGCCCACCGAGTGGCCAGCTCCCGAGCCTCTGTGAGATGCCCGCGCCGGAGCAGGAGCCAGCAGCGCGTGTTGACGATCCCTGCCGCCGTCGTTGCGTCCGGCGCCTCGTCAAGGGCACGTTCCAGCGCGGTGTCGGCAGCGTCCCAGTGCCGGACCTGCGTGAGTACGGACCCCGTGAAGCCGAGCACCCGAGCCCGCACGTCGCGGGCGTCCGAAGTGTCACCTAGCGCGTCCGCGTCACGAAGAAGAGGCGGCAACTGCTCAGCGAGCGTTGCGAAGTCGTCGGCGAAGTAGGAGGCGCGCGCGGCGCTCAACTCCCGCTCGATACCCGGCACAGTGGGCTCCGGCATTTCGGTCAGCCCGGGTGGGCGCTCAACTGCCCGTTGAACCCGCAGCCACGCTTCATCGGGCCGGGCGGCCGGTGCTGGCGTCTCGCCGCCGCCCAGCAGGCGGGAAGTCGGCACACGCAGCGCGGCACCGAGCTTACGCGCGGTCTCCATCCGGGTGCCGTCCTGCTCGCCTTGCTCCAGTTTCCGGATGGTTGAGAGCGAAACACCAGAGGCGTGGGCGAGGTCTCGTTGCGACATGCCGCGCCGCTTGCGAAGTTCCTTCAGGTGGTCGCCGATGTGCTTGTCAGTGGTCTCGGGCATACTGACTCCCGTTGTTCCGTTTGGCGTCGACAATCCAAACGGTACCCCCGCCCCGATGGGCGGGAACAGCGAACAGCCCCTCCATCACCCTGCGGTGACGGAGGGGCTGTTATGCTGCGCCTCCCCCGGCAGTGGGTGCAGCTCACTGCGGGCGGCGAGCCCGCGCAGCTGCACCACGATGGCGCGGGCCTCGTCGTGCGCCGCGTGCATCTCGTCCGCGTCGAGCGTGCGGTTCTTCGTGCGGGCGATGGCGGCCAGCAGCCGCCCGATCGGCGCGGCCAACACGGGCCGCTCCCCCAACACCGCGAGCCGGGCGAGCAGTTCGTTCGGCACGACGCGCACCGCCCGCCCACGACCCACCGCCCGCCCACATGTGCCCGGCGAGCGACGGAACGCGGCCGCGACAGCCGAGACACAGAACAAGCGGCATCGCGGGCGGGCAGTCCCGCCCAACAATCACCGTGATCGGTGGGTCGTCGGACAACGGCGGCGGCGCGGGCTCGGGTGGGGGTGTGCGGGGTGTAGACGTCATGGTTCGGCTCCAGTGACCGTCTTGGTGCTGACAGTCACAGCGTGCCCGCACGCAACAGACGTGGTGTTACCGCGCTGGCAACAGCACCTCTATTGACATACCGTCATGGATGCATTACACGCCGCACCAGGCCGCGTACTCCCTCAACTCATCCGACGGCGCGCGGCGAGCGCGCAGCAGCGTGCCCACCGTCTCGTGCACCCCTGGGTGATAACGCGTTTGCTGCGACGCCACCTCGCGGGCCGTCACCAGCGACCGCAGTGCCGCTTCGGGGCGTGCCGTCCATGCCTCGGCGCGGGCCCGCGACGCCCAGTACGACGCCGCCCGAGCCTTCGGGTAGTCGTCCGGGAGCCGGAGCGCCTCGGCCACCCTCAGCGCCTCGCCGTGCTCCTCCTGATCGGCGGCCACCGACATCGTGTGGATGGACACGTTCGCGGGGCCGAAGACGAGCCCGTAGTCGTCCAACTCGCCGGTCTGCTCCGCGAGTTCCCCGGCGGCACCGAGGAGGTCGGGCACCGCTCCGGCTGCCCCGGCGCGGCGGGCGAGGACTGACGCCTCGAGGTACAGCGCCCCACGCACGGCCCGCGTCGCAGTGGTCCTATCGTCGTCCAGGTCGCGCAACGCCTGCCGGACCAGCCGGTATCCCTTGTCGTGCCGGGCACCGTCCCCCAGGAGCCGGGCCCGGTCCCATCGCTCGATCGCGACCTGCCGAGGGTCCCCGGAGTGGGGGGCTGCGGCCGACATGCGACCGAGGGCATGCCGGGCCAGATCGACGAAGCCGAGTCGGCGGGTCGCCACGTAGGTGGTGCGGCCGAGCTCGGCCTGGAGCCAGTACGCGCGCTCACGGTCCCGGCCTGGTCGGTCGTGGAGCAACGTCGCGTGGTTGACCTCGCTGATGAGCGCGGGCAGTGCCTCGGCGAGCTCGAACTGCTGGCCTGCCTCGCGCTTGTCGTCGAGTGCGCGCACTTCCGCTTCGAGGACCGACAGTGGTCGGGGTGGCGGGTCGTCCTCGTCGGGGGCGATGTCCCAGTCGTCCAGCGCGCTGGCGATCGGCGAGAGCAGGCCGTCGAGTTGGTCCTGCTGGATCATGTGGATGTACGGCTGGCCGTGCAGAACGGACACGTTGACGCTGAGGGCGCGGGCGATCGCCGCCACGATCGACGGGGAGGCGTAGCGCTTGCCCTTCTCGATACGGGAGATCTGCGCCGCCGAGACGTGCGCTCGGGCGCCCAGCTCGCGGAGCGAGTAGCCGCGCAGGAGCCTGATTTCCTCGATCCTCGATCCGACGCCCTCTATGGCTGGCACTGGCGGTGATGGCATAGTGGTGCTCCGGTCGTTGCCGTCCTTGGGGTGACACATGGACGGTACCCGCCGCTTGGCGGGCGGGAACAGCGAGCGGCCCCACCATCACCCTGCGGTGACGGAGGGCCGTTGTGCTGCGGGCTACCGGCTGCGTCGTCCGGGGCAGGGCACGCCGGGGCGAGGGCACAGCACCAACTGCCGTCCTGCGAACGCTTTGTGGCTGCTGGTGTATCCGAACGTCACGTCACCGGGCTGCCGAAGCCTTGATGCAGCGAACTCCAGCCTCGGCGTGACGGGGTCACCGCCGTAGTAGGCGGCCACCTGCGCGGGGAACGGTTGCGCTTCCAACTGCTCCCGCAGCCACTCCAAGGCAGCGTCGACCTCGCCCGCGGCGAAAATCCGGTCGGTGGGCTGCCCGGTCAGATACGCAGTGACCGACTGGCCCGGCGGGTGGTCCCGCGCTGTCCACGCAATGCCGTGGACGTGCCAGTCCACACCATGCCAGGGCGGAGTGGGGTCGTCGTCGCCGGGCTGCTCGTCGTCCTCGTCACCGTTCCATATGATCCACATGCGGAAGACGTGCGCCGTCACCGCCGTGCGGTCACGGCGCACCAGCGGGCGCACCGCAGCATGCGGGAGCGCAGCGGGTCGTTTGGCTCGTCCGTCGTCAGGCCCGCGTGCCGCAGCAAGCCCTGCACCATCGGCAGCGCCATCACGCGCGTGACTCCGGAGGCCCCGGCCAGGACGATGCCGACACGGGCGGCCGTCGAGGGGATGCCTGCGGCGTCGACCAGCAGCGGCAGCCCCGCCGCCACGGCGACCACCACCTGAATCACGGTGGGGCGCGTCGCGCGGGCCCGTTGACCCGCGTGCCCGCCTCGCCGTGCGCGGGGGATGGGCCGGTGGCAGGCTGTGTGGGGGTACCCCCCAGGCCCCGGACCTGGGGGAGAAGCGCGGCGAGCCCAGGGAGGCGGCCATGGCCACCATCGCGATCTTCGGGGCGAACGGCGCCATCGGCCACCGGGTGCTCCGCGAGGCGCTCGACCGAGGCCACCGGGTCACCGCGGTGGTGCGCGAGCCCGCGTCCGTCCCCGACGAGCACGAGCGGCTGGACGTGGCGCGCGGCGACGTGCTCGACCCGGCCTGTGTGAGCGCGGTGGCCGAGGGGCGTGACGTGGTGGTGAGCGCGGTGGGCGGGCGGGACGGCGCGGGGGCGCAGGCGGTGTTGCGGCCCGCGGCGCAGGCGCTGGTGGCCGGGCTGCACGCGCTGGGTCCCAAGGCGCCGCGGCTGATCACGGTGGGCGGCGCGGGCTCGTTGCGCACCAGGCGGGGGCGCCCGCTGTGGGACGCGCCCGGCGTCCCTGACGAGGCGCGGCGCGTCATGCGCGCGCACGGCGACGCGCTGGCCTATCTGCGGGCCGGGGCGGGGGAGTTGCGGTGGACGACCGTCTCGCCCGCCGCCGATGTGGCGCCGGGGGAGCGGACCGGGGAATACCGCACGGCCTATGACGAGCCGGTCGCCGACGACGCGGGGGTCAGCCGCATCTCCATGGAGGACTTCGCTGTGGCGGTCGTGGACGAGATCGAGGAGGGCCGCCACACCGGGCGGCGCTTCACCGTCGGATACTGAGTCCGGGCCCCCGCGGGCCGATGCGCGGCGGCCGCAGCGGATGGTGGCGTCTGGTACAGATTCTGTCAAGGGTGCTGGCGCCCCGATGTGGGTGGCCCAACGCCCCCCGGGGGTAGACCTGTTGACACTCTCCGTGTGGGGGGCCCAACGGCTGGGGCGCGGCCCTTCCCCTTTCTAACGTCGAGTGCATGACACGTGATGTGAAGGACATACCGAAAGGGATCGCCGCCCGGCTGGGTGGCTGGAGCACACGGCACCGCAGGGCGGCCATCGCCGGGTGGTTACTCCTCGTCGTGGTCGCGGCCGTGGTGGGCGGGGCGACCGGGGCCAGGGAGATGACGGACTCCGAGCGGGGCGCGGGCGACTCGGGCCGCGCCGACGAGATCCTGGAGGACACGGACCTCGTCAGCCCGGCCGCCGAGCAGGTGCTCATCCGCAGCGCCGAGCCCGACGGCTGGGTGGCCGCCGCCGATGAGCTGGTCGCGGGGATCGAGGCGACGGGCGAGGTGCTCGGCGTTCAGGAGCCGCTGCGCTCCGAGAGCGGGCACGAGGGCCTGATCGGCTTCGCGATGGACGGCGACCCGGCCACCGCGGGCGACCGGGTCGAGCCCGTGATCGAGGTCGTCGCCGAGGTCGCCGAGGCCCATGACGACCTGGAGATCCACCAGTTCGGCAGGGCGAGCGCCGATGCCGCGCTGGCCGACATGCTGTCGGAGGACCTGAGGACGGCGGAGTTCACGGCCGTTCCGCTGGCCCTCGGCATCCTGCTCGTGGTCTTCGGCGCGCTGGCCGCCGCCCTGTTGCCCGTCTTCCTCGCGCTGACGGCCTGCGCGGGCACGTTCGGCCTGCTGGCGCTCGCCTCCCACCAGGTGCCGATCTTCGAGTCGACCAGCTCCGTGATGTTCCTGGTCGGCCTCGCGGTCGGCGTCGACTACTGCCTCTTCTATCTGCGCAGGGAACGGGACGAGCGCGCCGCGGGGCGGGACGCCGGGACGGCGCTGCGGATCGCGGCGAGCACCAGCGGCCGCGCCGTGCTGATCTCCGGCGTCACCGTGATGCTGGCGATGTCCGGGATGTTCCTCTCGGGTCTCATGCTCTTCCACGGCTTCGCGGTGGCCACCATCCTGGTGGTGCTGCTGGCCATGGTCGGCTCGGTCACCGTGCTGCCCGCCACGCTCTCGTGGCTCGGCGACCGCGTCGAGGCCGGGCGCGTTCCGCTGCTCCACCGGCGCTCGCGCGGGGGCGGCGGCCAGGCGCGCCCCCGCGGCAGGGTCGTGGGGGCGCTCATCCGGCTGGTGCTCGCGCGGCCCAAGGCCGCCGCGGGCGTCTCGGGCGTGGTGCTGCTCGTGCTGTGCGCGCCCGCGCTGGGCATGAAGACCGAACTCCTGGGCCTGGAGAAGCAGTTCGGCTCCGAGGCGGAGCTGAGCGTGGCGTACTCCGAGATCAGCGAGAGCTTCCCAGGCGGGCCCGCGCCCGCCGAGGTCGTGGTGCGCGCCGACGACGTCACCGCGCCCGGGTTCGCCGACGCGCTCACCGCGTTCGAGCAACGGCTCGTCGACGCGGGGCAGTTCGGCGAGGCCGTTGAGGTGACGGTGCACGAGGAGGAGAACGTCGCCGTCATCGACGTCCCGCTGGCCGGGTCGGGCTCCGACGACGCCTCGCGCGACGCCCTCGCGACGCTGCGCGGCACGGTGGTGCCCGAGACGCTGGAGCCGGTGGCCGCCGAGGCGTATGTGGGCGGTGACCTGGCGAACTCGGAGGACTTCAACGACCAGCTCGGCCAGGACCTCTTCCCGGTCCTGCTGTATGTCGCCGCGATCACCTTCGTACTGATGCTGCTGAGCTTCCGATCGCTCCCGATCGCGTTGGCCTCGATCCTGCTCAACCTGCTCTCGGTGGGCGCGGCGTTCGGCGCGATGACCGCGGTCTTCCAGCACGGCTGGGGCGCCGACCTGCTCGGCATGGAGCCCGCGGGCTCGATCGAGGCGTGGATGCCGCTGTTCGTCCTGGTGATCCTCTTCGGGCTCTCCATGGACTACCACGTCTTCGTCGTCTCCCGGATCCGCGAGGCGCACGACCGCGGGCTCGCCAACCGCGACGCCATCACCGATGGCATACGCGCCACGGCCGGGCCCGTGATCGGGGCGGCGGCGATCATGATCGCGGTCTTCGCCGTCTTCGCCCTGCTGCGGATGCAGGACATGCAGCAGATGGGCATCGGCCTCGCCGTCGCCGTCCTGGTCGACGCCACCCTGGTGCGGATGGTGCTGCTCCCGGCCCTGATGTCGCTGCTGGGTGAGCGCAGCTGGTACCTGCCGCACGCGCTCTCCTGGCTCCCGAGGATCAGCCACGGGGAAACGGCCGAGACGGCCCCGCGGCAGGGAGAACACCGGCGGGAGGACGTGAACATGGGGGCAAGTTAGCCCCTCCCTCGGGGGGACTTTGTGTAATCGACTGACCGCGCCGCGGGTTTGCCCTCACACTGAGCGCATGGAGGATCACCCCAAGAGCCCACCGCGTCATCTCACCTTCCGCGTGACACACCGGGACGATCCGGTCTCCGAGGTCGTCGAGCAGGACGCCATGCGCGCCGCGGAACGTTACCCCCATGTGATCGTCCGTGGGCCCGTCTTCGGATTCGCCGAGCAGCGACCCGATGACGGGCCCGCGTGGCGTCTGCTGAGCGACGTCGTGGACGGCTTCGCGCAGCACTCGCGCGACGGGCTGAACTCGTACCTGTGGTTCAAGGCCAGGGACGAGACCCGCCCAGGCGACCCCTACCGCGAGCAACTGCTGGCCGCCGTCGCCCGGCTGGAGACCGAGCCGCTGGACGAGCTGTGGGTCGGCGACGTCAGGTACCGCGTCGTGCGCGGCGACGAGTTCGCCCGCATCGGCGACGACGGGCTCGAAGGCCCGCGCCCCACCGACCCCGACGACCCCTCGCGCGACATCGGGGACCGCAGCCGCCGCGAGACGGTCAGCCGCACCAAGGGCTTTGTCATCGACCACGCCAGGCCCACCGGGATCATGGAGAGCCTTCAGCGCATGGAGCTGCTGTCGCTGCACTACGAGGCGACGCGCATCCCCGAGGACGTCCGCGAGGACTCGCGCCGCGCGCTCACCACCCACCCCGGCGTCGTGCTGCTGCCCGCGACGTTCACCTTCGCCGAGCGCAAGGCCAACGCCTGGGAGCCGATGGCGGGGCCCCAGTCCACGCCGCACGAGGCGCGCACCACGCTCTACAACTACCTCTCGGAGTTCCTGCCCAAGCTGGAGCAAGGGGTCTCCCCCGAGGACGCCGAAGCCTACGCCCGCGCGGCCGAGACCTACCGGAAGGGGCCGCCGAGCGACGCGCTCGACGTGCTGGGGCGGCGCTTCAGCATCATCCGCGTCGAACGCCTGATGCGCATCGGCCCCGACGGTCCCGAGACCCCGCGCCCCACCGATAGGGACCCCTATGGCCCGATGCAGATCCACCCGCCGCTCGCCGAGGTCGAGGAGTACCAGAGGCGGAAGAAGGCCGAGGGCGAGGGCGCCGGGGCCGCGGGCGAGGGCGCCGAGGGCGCCGGGCACGAGGGCGAGGGCGCCGCGCGTGGGGGCGAGTGAGCGCCCCCACGGGAAGCGCCCCTTGTCAGGGGCCTACTCCCTTCGCCCGCACTCGGCTAGCGTGCGGCCATGCTGGACCGGATGCGCCGACGGCGGCCCGACGAGGGCCTGACCATGCGCGTGCTCACCGTGGTCCAGGACATAGACACCGACCTGCGCGACGGCCTCGGCGGCCGGGGCGCGCCCGCGGCCGCCCGGCGGCTGCGTCGGCTGCTGGCCGCCGAGGCCGTGGTGCTCGCAGGGCTCGACGGGACCGTCGCCGTCGCGGGCCCCGACCCCGACCCCGACGAGCTGGCCGCGCTCCTCGCCCAGACCTATGAGAACGGCACCCCCGCCCACCGCCCGCCCTGGTCCGCCGTCCCGCTGATCGTCGCGGGCGAGCTGTCGGGCGCGCTCGCCGTCCGCGAGGGCGCCGAGGCCGAGCTCGCCGCCCTCGGCACGCTGGTGTCCCGCTCGCTCGACCACGCCGCGCTGCGCCGGGCCAGGGGCCGCATCGCCCAGGCCGAGCTGCGGACGCTGCGCGCCCAGATCTCCCCGCACTTCCTGCACAACGCGCTCTCCGTCATCGGCGCCCGCATCCGCACCGACCCCGCCCGCGCCCGCACGCTGCTCAACGACTTCGCCGACTATCTGCGCTACAGCTTCTCCGTCCAGGGCGACTACGCCACCGTCGCCGACGAACTCCAGGCGATCCAGACCTACTTGGAGCTGCAACGCGCCCGCTTCGACGACCGTATGGAGCTCTCGGTGCGCATGGCCCCCGAGATCCTTCCGGTCGCCATCCCCTTCCTCGTCATCCAGCCGATCGTGGAGAATGCCGTACGACACGGCCTCGAACCCAAGCCGGGCCCCGGCTCGATCAGCGTCTCGGGCTTCGGCGAGGGCCCGCTGTGCGTGATCGAGATCGAGGACGACGGGGTCGGCATGGAGCCGGAGTTCGCCCAGGCCATCCTCGCGGGCTCGGGCGGCCGCCCGGTTCTCTCGCCCGACACGGGCCGCGCGAGCGTCGGCCTCGCCAACGTCGACCAGCGGCTGCGGACCGTGTACGGCCCCGAGTACGGGCTGGTCATCGAGACGGCCCCCGGCGGCGGCACCAAGGTCGTCATCCGGGTGCCGCGCTTCATGCGGGGGGTGGTCGCGAATTGACCGGACAGGCGCTGCGCGCGCTCGTCGTGGAGGACGAGGCGTCCACCAGGGAGGAGCTGGCCGACATGCTGGCCGCCTTCCCCGAGATCCACGCGGTCGCCGAGGCGGACGGCGGCGAGGAGGCCATGCGGCTGCTCGGCACCGAGACGTTCGACGCGGTGTTCCTCGACATCTCCATGCCAGGGCTCGACGGCATGGCCGTCGCCCGCGTGCTGAGCATGCTCTCCACGCCGCCCGCCATCGTGTTCGTCACCGCGTCCGAACACCACGCGGTCGAGGCGTTCGGCATCGGCGCCACCGACTACCTGCTCAAGCCCATACGCCACGAGCGCCTGGCGGAAGCCGTCTCGCGCGCCGGCGCGCAGCACCGCCCGAGCGCCGGGCCGCCGCCCGCGGACGAGCTGTCCGTCGTCCAGATCGAGAGCGGGCGGCACACGCTCTTCGTGCACCGCGACGACATCCAGTTCGCCGAGGCGCACGGCGACTACGTCAGGCTGCACACCGCCGACGAGTCCCACCTCATCCGGCTCTCCCTCAGCTACCTGGAGGAGGTCTGGGCCCCCGCGGGCTTCGTGCGCGCCCACCGCGGCTACCTCGTCGCCATCCGCTGGGTCCGCGACCTGCGCGTCACCAGCTCGTCGGGGCTGCTCGCCTCGACCCCGGCGGGCGACGTCCCGGTCAGCAGGCGCCACGCCCGCGCGCTCAAGGAGCGCCTGCTCGCCGCGGTGCGGGACGAGACGAGATGACCCGGGAGACACCATGAGGCAGGGGGAGCGCGCATGAGTGGCCCGCGCCGGGTCAGGGTCACGAGCCCGCAGACCAGGATCGCCCTCTCGCGCGGCCACAGGCCCGCCCAGCACCTGCTGCCCCAGCCCGTCCCCGGCTCGCCCGACGAGGGCGAACTCGCCCGCGCCCGCGCGGTGTTCCACCGCCAGCGGCGGCTCACCGCGCGCACGCTGTGCCTGCTCGGGCTGCTGCTCTTCGGCCTGAGCGGGCTGCTCGGCGCCGCCGCGGGGCTCGGCCGCGTCAGCGTCCTTGGCATCCCCGTCTCCTGGCTCCTGCTGATGGCCGCGAGCTACCCCCTCCTGCTGGTCATCGCCGTGTTCCACGTCCGCGGCGCCGAGCGGATCGAGCGACCGGGACGCCGCGAGAGACCGCAGCGACTCGAGAGACCGCAGCGACTCGAGAGACCGCAAGGACCCGATAGATCAGGACGACCCGATAGATCAGGACGATGACGGCGCTGCTTGCGATCGGCCTGCTCTTCGCCGCGAGCATGGCGATCGGCGTCTACGGCGTCCGCGCCACCCGTTCGACCACCCCCGACTTCCTGGTCGCCTCCCGCCGCGTCTCGCCCGGCTGGAACGCCATGGCCATCGCGGGCGAGTACGTCTCCGCCGCCTCCGTCCTCGGCCTCGCCGGGCTCATGCTCAAGAACGGCATCGGCACGCTGTGGTACGCCGTCGGCTTCACCGCGGGCTATGTCGCCGTCGCCGCCCTGGTCGCCGGTCCGATGCGCCGCTCCGGCGCGTACACCGTCCCCGACTTCGCCGACTACCGCCTCGGCTCCGAGCGCATCCGCAAGCTGTGCGCCGTCATCGTGCTGGTCATCATGTGGCTCTATCTCGTGCCGCAGTTCAAGGGCGCGGGCGTCGTGCTCCACCTGGTCAGCGGCACGCCCTACTGGGTCGGCGTCGTGCTCGCGGGCGCCGTGGTCACCGCGTCGATCGCCGCGGGCGGCATGCGTTCGGCCACCTATGTGCAGGGCTTCCACTACGTGGTGAAGCTGCTGTTCATCGCCGTCCCCGCGGTCTTCCTCGTCGCCCACGCCGGGGACGGGGCGCGCACCGAGGCGCTGCGCATGGACGTCTCCGACTGGAGCCGCCCGCTGCTCGACCTGGAGAGCTCGGGCCAACCCCTGCTCGCCACCTGGTCGGTGCTGCTCGCCACCACCCTGGGCGCGGTCGGGCTGCCGCACGTCGTCATGCGCTTCCACACCAGCGCGTCGGCGTGGATGGCCCGCAGGGTCGCGGTCGGCGTGATCGTGCTGCTCGGCGTCTTCTACCTCTTCCCCGCCGTCTACGGGCTGCTCGGGCGGGTGTTCACGCCCGAGCTCGTCAACGGCGGCGACACGGACACGGTGACGGTGGTGCTCCCTGGCGAGATCGTGCCGGGCACATGGGGCTCGGTGCTCACCGCGGTGGTGGCGGCCGGGGCGTTCGCGGCGTTCCTCTCCACGTCCTCGGGGCTGCTGATGGCGCTCGCCGGCGGGCTCTCGCACGACCTGACCCGCCCCAGCGTGCCGCGCCTGCGGCTCGCGGTGGCCGCGGGCGCGCTCGTCGCCGTGCTGCTGTCGCTGCCCGCGCAGCGCGTGGACATCAACGTCGCGGTGGGCTGGGCGTTCGCCGTGGCCGCCTCGACGTTCTGCCCGCTGCTCGTGCTCGGCATCTGGTGGCGCGGCCTCACCCCCGCGGGCGCGGCCGCGGGGCTCGCGGCCGGGGTGTGCGCGGCGACGGGCTCCGCGCTCGCCTCCGTGCTCACGGACCCCGGCCCCGGCTGGCTCGTCGTGCTGCTCGCCCAACCCGCGGCCTGGACCGTCCCGCTGGCGTTCGCCGTGATGATCGGCGTCTCGCTGCTCGGCCGCCCGCCCGAGTGGGCCGAACGCGCGGTGCTGCGGCTGCACAGCCCGAGCGCGTGAGAGCGCCCCCGCGCGTCAACGCCGCGCACCGCCCGGCGCGTTGACGTGACCAACGCCACAGCCTCAGGGCATGGACGGATGGGTCGGGCGTCCCCTCGGCCCCGGGCCGATTGGCACGCGTGGCGGGCCTTGTGGCACACTGACCAGGTTGCTCGGTTGAGAGTCGATGCCGCGCGCCTCCCGCCGGGAGGACTGGAAGCGAGTCCCACTGTATTCGTCGCTCCATATACGCCCTGATCAGGGCAGGGGCGGAAATACCGGGATCTTCCGGGAAGCGTGGGCGACGTATCGACCAGGCGCCCGGTGGAAGTTCTCCCCCCACTCCTCGCAGAGGAAACCTCCTCCAGCCGCTCGGCCGGGAGGTTCTTTAGCGGTGACCCATGGGAGCGAGCGCGACACGCCCGACCGCGTGGGTCGGCAGGAGCGGGGCTCGGAAGACGCCCGCCGGGGGCCAGGGCGCAAGAGACAGGGATTACGAAGCAGCCATGGCGGGACAGAAGATCCGCATCAGGCTCAAGGCCTACGACCACGAGGTCATCGACAACTCGGCGAAGAAGATCGTCGAGACGGTGACCCGCACGGGTGCGTCGGTCGCGGGCCCGGTGCCGCTGCCCACAGAGAAGAACGTGTACTGCGTCATCAAGTCGCCGCACAAGTACAAGGACTCGCGCGAGCACTTCGAGATGCGCACCCACAAGCGTCTGATCGACATCCTCGACCCGACCCCCAAGACCGTTGACTCGCTGATGCGCCTCGACCTTCCGGCCGGCGTCGACATCGAGATCAAGCTCTGAGAGGCGCGGAAGAGAGATGACCAAGCAGATCAAGGGCGTCCTGGGCGAGAAGCTCGGCATGACCCAGGTCTGGGACGACAACAACCGAGTCGTTCCCGTGACCGTCGTCAAGGCCGGGCCCTGCGTCGTCACCCAGGTGCGCACCAACGACAGGGACGGCTACGAGTCCGTCCAGATCGCGTTCGGCGAGATCGACCCCCGCAAGGTGAACAAGCCCCTCAAGGGCCACTTCGCCAAGGCCGATGTCACCCCCCGCCGCCACCTGGTGGAGATCCGGACCGGCGACGCCGCCGAGTACACGCTCGGCCAGGAAGTCACCGCCGAGGTCTTCGAGTCCGGCGTCCGCGTGGACGTGACCGGCACCAGCAAGGGCAAGGGCACCGCAGGCGTCATGAAGCGCCACGGCTTCGGCGGCCTCGGCGCCTCGCACGGCACCCAGCGCAAGCACCGCTCGCCCGGCTCCATCGGCGGCTGCGCCACCCCGGGCCGCGTGTTCAAGGGCCTGCGCATGGCCGGCCGCATGGGCAACGAGCGCGTCACCACCCAGAACCTGACCGTCCACGCCGTTGACGCGGAGAAGGGCCTGCTGCTCATCAAGGGCGCGGTCCCCGGCCCCAACGGCGGCCTCGTCCTGGTCCGCACCGCGGCCAAGGGGGCCTGAGTTAAGCCATGAGTACCCCGAAGAACATCGACATCCTCTCGCCCGCGGGCGAGAAGGCCGGCACCGTCGAGCTGCCGCCGGAGATCTTCGACGCCAAGGTCAGCGTTCCGCTGATGCACCAGGTCGTCGTCGCCCAGCTGGCCGCCGCGCGCCAGGGCACCCACAAGACCAAGACCCGTGGCGAGGTCCGCGGCGGCGGCAAGAAGCCGTACCGCCAGAAGGGCACGGGCCGTGCCCGCCAGGGCTCGGTGCGCGCCCCGCAGTTCACCGGCGGTGGCGTCGTGCACGGTCCCGTGCCGCGCGACTACTCGCAGCGGACCCCCAAGAAGATGAAGGCCGCGGCCCTGCGCGGGGCGCTCACCGACCGCGCCCGCCACGACCGCATCCACGTGGTCACCGGCGTCGTGGACGGCGAGATCTCCACGCGCGCCGCCCGCACGCTGCTCGGCAAGATCAGCGACCGCAAGAAGCTCCTGCTGGTCGCCGAGCGCACCGACGAGACGGCGTGGCGCTCCGCGCGGAACCTTCCGCAGGTGCACCTCATCGACCCGGGCCAGCTCAACACCTACGACGTCCTCGAGTCCGACGACGTGGTGTTCACCAAGGCCGCCTTCGACCGCTTCGTGGCGGGCCCGACGGCCGCCGGCGTCGCGCTCGACAAGAAGCCCGAAGGGAGTGACGCCTGATGAGTGACGCGCTCACCGCCGCCGACATCTCGAGCAAGCACTTCCCGGACCACCACGACATCCTGATCAAGCCCGTGGTGTCCGAGAAGAGCTACGCGCTCCTCGACGAGAACAAGTACACGTTCATCGTCGACCCGCGCGCCAACAAGACCCAGATCAAGCAGGCCGTCCAGGCGGTCTTCTCGGTCAAGGTCACCTCGGTCCACACCATCAACCGGCAGGGCAAGCGCAAGCGGACCCGCACCGGCTACGGCAGGCGCGCCAGCACCAAGCGCGCCATTGTGACCCTCGCCGAGGGCGACAGCATCGACATCTTCGGCGGGCCGATCGCCTCCTAGGCGACGGCCCGTCCGATACCGGACGAGGACACAACAATGGGAATCCGCAAGTACAAGCCGACGACTCCGGGCCGTCGTGGCGCCAGCGTCGCCGACTTCGTCGAGGTCACGCGGTCCACGCCGGAGAAGTCGCTGGTCCGCCCCCTGCACAGCAAGGGTGGCCGGGACAACGCCGGTCGCGTCGCCGTGCGCCACCAGGGCGGTGGCCACAAGCGCGCCTACCGCGTGATCGACTTCCGCAGGCACGACAAGGACGGCGTGCCGGCGAAGGTCGCGCACATCGAGTACGACCCGAACCGCACCGCGCGCATCGCGCTCCTGCACTACGCGGACGGCGAGAAGCGCTACATCATCGCGCCGGCCACCCTCAAGCAGGGCGACCGCGTGGAGAACGGCGCCGGGGCCGACATCAAGCCAGGCAACAACCTGCCGCTGCGCAACATCCCGGTGGGTACCGTCATCCACGCCATCGAGCTCCAGCCGGGCGGCGGCGCCAAGTTCGCCCGCTCCGCGGGCGCCTCGGTGCAGCTGCTCGCCAAGGAGGGCCGCATGGCCCACCTGCGCATGCCCTCGGGCGAGATCCGCCTGGTCGACGTCCGCTGCCGCGCCACCGTGGGCGAGGTCGGCAACGCCGAGCAGTCGAACATCAACTGGGGCAAGGCTGGCCGGATGCGCTGGAAGGGCGTCCGGCCGAGCGTCCGCGGCGTCGTGATGAACCCCGTCGACCACCCGCACGGCGGTGGCGAGGGCCGGACCTCGGGTGGTCGCCACCCGGTCTCGCCCTGGGGCAAGAAGGAAGGCCGTACGCGCTCGCCGAAGAAGGCGAGCAACAAGTACATCGTCCGCCGCCGCAAGACGAACAAGAAGCGCTAGGAGCAGGTGCGATGCCGCGCAGTCTCAAGAAGGGGCCCTTCGTCGACGACCACCTGATCAAGAAGGTGGACGCGCAGAACGAGTCCGGTTCCAAGAACGTCATCAAGACCTGGTCGCGCCGCTCGATGATCGTCCCGGCGATGCTGGGCCACACCATCGCGGTGCACGACGGCCGCAAGCATGTCCCGGTGTTCATCAACGAGTCGATGGTCGGCCACAAGCTCGGCGAGTTCGCGCCGACCCGCACCTTCCGCGGCCACGTGAAGGACGACCGCAAGTCGCGGCGGCGCTGAGCGGGGTGTGCAGATCATGACCGACTCCCCGACCGACACCGAAGGGACAACCATGGAAGCCAGGGCTATCGCGCGGCACATCCGCGTCACGCCCATGAAGGCCCGCCGTGTGGTGGACCTCATCCGGGGCATGGACGCCACGGAGGCCCAGGCGGTCCTGCGCTTCGCCCCGCAGGCCGCCAGCGTTCCGGTGGGCAAGGTGCTGGCCAGTGCCATCGCCAACGCGACCCACAACTACAACCACCCGGATGTCGACACCCTCTACATCAAGGAGGCGTACGTCGACGAGGGTCCGACCCTGAAGCGGTTCCAGCCGCGAGCCCAGGGCCGCGCCTACCGGATCCGCAAGCGGACCAGCCACATCACGGTGGTCGTCAGCAGCAAGGAAGGGACCCGGTAATGGGCCAGAAGGTAAACCCGCACGGGTTCCGTCTCGGCGTCACGACCGACTTCAAGTCGCGCTGGTACGCCGACAAGCTGTACAAGGACTACGTCAAGGAAGACGTCGCCATTCGCCGCATGCTGACGCAGGGCATGGAGCGTGCGGGCATCTCCAAGGTGGAGATCGAGCGCACCCGTGACCGCGTCCGCGTCGACGTCCACACCGCGAGGCCCGGCATCGTCATCGGCCGCCGCGGCGCGGAGGCCGACCGGCTCAGGGGCAACCTGGAGAAGCTGACAGGCAAGCAGATCCAGTTCAACATCCTCGAGGTCAAGAACCCCGAGCTTGACGCCCAGTTGGTGGCCCAGGCGGTCGCCGAGCAGCTGTCGTCCCGCGTCTCGTTCCGGCGTGCCATGCGCAAGTCGATGCAGAGCACGCTCAAGGCCGGCGCCAAGGGCATCAAGATCCAGTGTGGCGGCCGCCTCGGCGGCGCCGAGATGTCCCGCTCGGAGTTCTACCGCGAGGGCCGCGTTCCCCTGCACACCCTGCGCGCCAACGTGGACTACGGCTTCTTCGAGGCCCGCACCACCTTCGGGCGCATCGGCGTCAAGGTCTGGATCTACAAGGGCGACGTCAAGAACATCGCCGAGGTCCGCGCCGAGAACGCCGCCGCCCGCGCGGGCAACCGCCCGGCGCGCGGTGGCCCCGGCGGCGGCGGCGACCGCCCGGCCCGTGGCCGTGGCGAGCGCGGCGGCCGCGGCCGCAGGCCGCAGCAGCAGGGCGCGCCCGCCGCCGAGGCTCCCAGGGCCGAGGCCCCCGCCGCCGCCCAGGGCGGCGAGAGCGCGTCCGGAACGTCCGGAACGGAGAGCTGAGACCATGCTGATCCCTCGCAAGGTCAAGTACCGCAAGCAGCACCACCCCAAGCGGAGGGGCGCCGCCAAGGGCGGCACCGAGGTCGCCTTCGGGGAGTACGGCATCCAGGCCGTCACCGGCGCCTATGTGACCAACCGGCAGATCGAGGCCGCGCGTATCTCGATGACCCGGCACATCAAGCGCGGCGGCAAGGTCTGGATCAACATCTACCCCGACCGCCCGCTGACCAAGAAGCCCGCCGAGACCCGCATGGGCTCGGGCAAGGGCTCCCCGGAGTGGTGGATCGCGAACGTCAAGCCCGGACGCGTGATGTTCGAGCTCTCCTACCCCAACGAGAAGATCGCTCGTGAGGCGCTCACCCGCGCCGCGCACAAGCTTCCGATGAAGTGCCGGATCGTCCGGCGCGAGGCAGGTGAGGCGTGATGGCAGCCGGTACCAAGGTCACCGAGCTGCGGGAGCTGAACAACGACGAGCTCGTTGTGAAGCTGCGCGAGGCGAAGGAGGAGCTGTTCAAGCTCCGCTTCCAGGCGGCGACCGGACAGCTGGAGAACAACAGCAGGCTCAAGGCCGCCCGCAAGGACATCGCCCGGATCTACACCGTGATGCAGGAGCGCGCGCTCGGCATCGAGACGGTGGAGCCCGTCGCCGAGGCGGTGGAGAACGCCTGATGAGTGAGAAGACTGTGACTGAGACGATTGAGCGCGGCCGGCGGAAGACCCGCGAGGGTCTGGTCGTCAGCGACAAGATGGACAAGACCGTCGTCGTCGCTGTCGAGGACCGTGTCAAGCACGCCCTGTACGGCAAGATCATCCGCCGCACGAGCAAGCTCAAGGCGCACGACGAGCAGAATGCCGCCGGCGTCGGTGACCGCGTTCTTCTGATGGAGACCCGTCCGCTGTCCGCGACCAAGCGCTGGCGCGTCGTGGAGATTCTGGAGAAGGCGAAGTAACCAATGATCCAGCAGGAGTCGCGACTGCGCGTCGCCGACAACACGGGTGCCAAGGAGATCTTGTGCATCCGCGTTCTCGGCGGATCCGGGCGCCGCTACGCGGGCATCGGTGACGTCATCGTGGCCACCGTCAAGGACGCGATCCCCGGTGGCAACGTCAAGAAGGGTGATGTCGTCAAGGCCGTCGTCGTGCGCGCCGTGAAGGAGCGCCGGCGCCCCGACGGCTCGTACATCCGCTTCGACGAGAACGCCGCCGTCATTCTGCGGAACGACGGCGACCCCCGTGGCACCCGCATCTTCGGCCCCGTGGGCCGTGAGCTGCGCGAGAAGAGGTTTATGAAGATCATCTCTCTCGCGCCGGAGGTGCTGTGAACATGAAGATCAAGAAGGGTGACCTGGTCCAGGTCATCACCGGCAAGGACAAGGGCAAGCAGGGCAAGGTCATCGTGGCCTACCCCCGCGAGGAGCGCGTCCTGGTCGAGGGTGTGAACCGGGTCAAGAAGCACGTCAAGTCCGGCACGACCCCGCGCGGTTCCAAGACCGGTGGCATCATCACGACCGAGGCCCCGGTCCATGTGAGCAACGTGGCGCTCGTGGTGGAGAAGGACGGCAAGAAGGTCACCACCCGTATCGGCTACCGCTTCGACGAGGACGGCAACAAGATCCGCGTTGCCCGCCGGACCGGTGAGGACATCAAATGACCACTGCCACCACCACCGCCATCCCGCGCCTGAAGACGCGCTACCGGGAGGAGATCGTCGGCAAGCTGCGCGACGAGTTCGCCTACCCGAACGTCATGCAGGTCCCGGGTCTGACCAAGATCGTGGTCAACATGGGCGTGGGCGACGCCGCCCGCGACTCCAAGCTGATGGAGGGCGCCGTGCGCGACCTCGCCACGATCACGGGCCAGAAGCCGACCGTCACCAAGGCCAGGAAGTCCATCGCGCAGTTCAAGCTGCGCGAGGGGCAGCCGATCGGCGCCCATGTGACGCTGCGCGGCGACCGGATGTGGGAGTTCCTCGACCGGCTGCTCTCGCTGGCGCTGCCGCGCATCCGTGACTTCCGCGGCCTGTCGCCGAAGCAGTTCGACGGCCGCGGGAACTACACGTTCGGTCTCACGGAGCAGGTCATGTTCCACGAGATCGACCCGGACCGCATCGACCGGGTCCGCGGCATGGACATCACCGTGGTCACCACGGCGACCACCGACGACGAGGGCCGCAGCCTGCTGCGTCACCTCGGGTTCCCGTTCAAGGAGGCCTGAGTCGTGACGAGGGCTGAGGATCAGAACAAGGAGGCGTGACCTATGGCGAAGAAGGCTTTGATCGCCAAGGCCAGCCGCAAGCCGAAGTTCGCCGTGCGTGCCTACACGCGCTGCCAGCGGTGCGGTCGGCCCCATTCCGTGTACCGCAAGTTCGGCCTGTGCCGCGTGTGCCTGCGTGAGATGGCGCACCGCGGCGAGCTGCCGGGCGTCACCAAGAGCTCCTGGTAAACACTGCTACGCCGTAGGTCCCGTGCGTGTGCGTGTTCGTGGAAGCGGCACCGCACAGGCGAGGAAACCCCGGCGAGAGAGGCCGAAGGCCGTTACATGACCATGACCGATCCGATCGCGGACATGCTGACCCGTCTGCGGAACGCGAACTCGGCGTACCACGACAACGTGGTGATGCCGCACAGCAAGATCAAGTCGCACATCGCGGAGATCCTCCAGCAGGAGGGCTACATCACCGGGTGGAAGACCGAGGACGCCCAGGTGGGCAAGCACCTGGTCCTCGAGCTGAAGTACGGCCCGAACCGCGAGCGCTCGATCGCCGGCATCAAGCGCATCTCCAAGCCGGGCCTGCGGGTCTACGCGAAGTCCACGAACCTGCCGAAGGTGCTCGGCGGCCTCGGGGTGGCGATCATCTCCACCTCCAACGGCCTGCTCACCGACAAGCAGGCGCAGAAGAAGGGCGTGGGTGGGGAAGTCCTCGCCTACGTCTGGTGACGGAAGGGAACGGAGGAAGAAGCATGTCGCGCATTGGCAAGCAGCCGATCCCGGTTCCCACCGGTGTGGATGTCACGATCGACGGTCGCACGGTCGCGGTGAAGGGCCCCAAGGGCTCGCTTTCGCACACCGTCGTGGCGCCCATCGAGGTGGCCAGGGCCGAGGACGGCACCATCCTGGTGACCCGTCCCAACGACGAGAACAAGATCCGTGCCCTGCACGGTCTTTCCCGCACCCTGGTCGCCAACATGATCACCGGTGTGACCCAGGGATACGTCAAGAAGCTGGAGATCAGCGGCGTCGGCTACCGCGTCCAGGCCAAGGGCTCCAACCTGGAGTTCTCGCTCGGCTACAGCCACCCGATTGTGATCGAGCCGCCGGAGGGCATCGCCTTCAAGGTCGAGAACCCCACGCGTTTCAGCGTCGAGGGCATCGACAAGCAGAAGGTCGGCGAGGTCGCGGCGAACATCCGCAAGCTGCGGAAGCCCGACCCGTACAAGGCCAAGGGCGTCAAGTACGAGGGCGAAGTCATCCGCCGCAAGGTCGGAAAGGCTGGTAAGTAGCCATGGCATACGGTGTCAAGATCGCCAAGGGCGACGCCAGGAAGCGCGCGGCGATCAAGCGTCGCCACGTGCGCATCCGCAAGAAGATCTCGGGCACGCCCGAGCGCCCGCGCCTGGTCGTGACGCGTTCCAACCGACACATGGTGGCGCAGGTCGTGGACGACACCATCGGCCACACGGTCGCGTCCGCGTCCTCGCTCGACGTCTCCATCAGGGGCGCCGAGGGTGCCAAGAGCGACAAGGCCAAGCAGGTCGGCGCGCTCGTGGCCGAGCGGGCCAAGGCCGCGGGTGTCGAGACCGTCGTGTTCGACCGTGGTGGCAGCAGGTACGCCGGGCGGGTCGCCGCACTGGCCGACGCCGCCCGCGAGGCGGGGCTCAAGTTCTGAGCCGGTCCCGTCGACTGAATCGAGAGAGGTAATTCCCATGGCTGGACCCCAGCGCCGCGGTGGCGGCGCCGGTGGCGGCGAGCGGCGGGACCGTAAGGGCCGAGACGGCGGCGCCGCCGCCGAGAAGACCGCGTACGTCGAACGCGTCGTCGCGATCAACCGCGTCGCCAAGGTAGTGAAGGGTGGTCGCCGCTTCAGCTTCACCGCGCTTGTCGTGGTGGGCGACGGCGACGGCACCGTCGGTGTCGGCTACGGCAAGGCCAAGGAGGTGCCAGCCGCCATCGCCAAGGGTGTCGAGGAGGCCAAGAAGCACTTCTTCAAGGTCCCCCGGATCCAGGGCACCATCCCGCACCCGATCCAGGGCGAGGAGGCCGCGGGCGTCGTCCTGCTGAAGCCCGCCTCGCCCGGTACCGGTGTGATCGCCGGTGGCCCGGTGCGCGCCGTCCTTGAGTGCGCGGGCATCCACGACGTGCTGAGCAAGTCGCTCGGCTCGTCCAACCCGATCAACATCGTGCACGCGACGGTGGCCGCTCTGAAGGGACTTCAGCGTCCCGAGGAGATCGCCGCCCGCCGTGGTCTGCCGCTCGAGGACGTCGCCCCCGCCGCTCTGCTGCGGGCGCGCGCCGGGGTGGGTGCGTGATGGCGCAGCTGAAGATCACCCAGGTCAAGTCCCGGATCGGGACCAAGCAGAACCACCGTGAGACGCTGCGCTCGCTCGGGCTGAAGCGGATCAACGACGTGGTCGTCAAGGAGGACCGCCCCGAGATCCGCGGCATGGCCAACACCGTGCGGCATCTGGTGACGGTCGAGGAGGTGGACTGACATGGCCGAACTCGCCAAGAACGAGAGCACGGAGAGTGGCGGTTCGCCGCTGAAGCTCCACGACCTGAGGCCCGCGCCCGGCGCCAAAAAGGCCAAGATCCGCGTCGGTCGCGGTGAGGCGTCCAAGGGCAAGACCGCGGGTCGCGGCACCAAGGGCACCAAGGCGCGTTACCAGGTGAAGGCGGGCTTCGAGGGCGGGCAGCTGCCGCTGATCCAGCGGCTGCCGAAGCTCAAGGGCTTCCGCAACCCCGCCCACAAGCAGTTCCAGGTCGTCAACCTGGAGCGGCTCGCCGTCCTCTACCCGGAGGGTGGCGAGGTGACCGTGGCCGACCTGGTCGCCAAGGGCGCCGTGCGGAAGAACGAGTTGGTGAAGGTCCTTGGCAGCGGTGAGATCTCGGTGGCGCTGACGGTGACGGTGGACGCCGTCTCCGCCTCCGCCAGGGAGAAGATCACCGCCGCCGGTGGCACGGTCACCGAGCGTTCCTGAGCCGGCGCGCGGTTGGCCGGATATGTGAGTGACCGGGGGTGCCTGAGTGATAGGCGTCCCCGGTCAGTCGTTCCGGCCTGGCACATACGCCGGTAAGGTGGCGTCCGTTGTCGTCACCTGATCTGTCATATCCGTTGGACTTCAAGACCGTCACCTCTCGCGATGAGTGCGGGGGGCGCAGGAGGAGCCGTGCTCACCGCGTTCGCCCGGGCGTTCCAGACGCCCGACCTGCGTAAGAAGCTGCTCTTTACCCTCGGCATCGTCGTGGTGTTCCGGTTCGGCCAGCATGTGCCGGTCCCGGGGGTCAGCTTCCAGAACGTCGAACAGTGTGTGGAGGAGGCCGACGCCCTCGGGGCCGGCTCCGGTCTGTTCGGTCTGGTCAACATGTTCAGCGGCGGGGCGTTGCTCCAGCTGACCGTGTTCGCCCTGGGCATCATGCCCTACATCACCGCGAGCATCATTCTTCAGCTGCTCGTCGTGGTGATCCCTCGCCTGGAGGCCCTCAAGAAGGAGGGGCAGTCGGGCCAGGCCAAGATCACGCAGTACACACGCTATCTGACGATGGCGCTTGCCGTGCTCCAGGCCACCGGTCTTGTGGCCACCGCGCGCAGCGGCACCCTCTTCCCCCAGTGCACCGTGCGGAACGACATCATCCCCGATGACTCGATCTTCACGACGCTGGTGATGGTGATCGCGCTCACCTCGGCCACCGCGTTGATCATGTGGATGGGCGAGCTGATCACCGACCGCGGCATCGGCAACGGCATGTCGATGCTGATGTTCGTCTCGATCGCCGCGGGCTTCCCCGCCTCGCTGTGGCAGATCAAGCAGCAGGGCAGCCTGGCCGACGGCTGGATCGAGTTCGGCGTGGTCGTCGCGTGCGGTCTCGCGATGGTCGGCCTCGTCGTCTTCGTCGAGCTGGCGCAGCGCCGGATCCCGGTGCAGTACGCGAAGCGCATGATCGGCCGCAGGTCGTACGGCGGCACATCCACCTACATCCCGCTCAAGGTGAACCAGGCGGGTGTGATCCCCGTCATCTTCGCGTCCTCGCTGCTCTACATCCCGCAGCTGCTCGTGCAGTTCGCCGGGACGGACTCGGGGGGCTGGACGGACTGGGTGCAGCGGTACTTCACCGGTGGCGACCACCCGTACTACATCGTCACGTACTTCCTGCTCATCGTCTTCTTCGCGTTCTTCTACGTCGCGATCACGTTCAACCCTGAGGACGTCGCGGAAAACATGAAGAAGTATGGTGGTTTCATCCCGGGCATCCGGGCGGGGCGGCCCACCGTGGAGTACCTGAGCTATGTGCTGAACCGCATCACGTGGCCAGGGTCGCTCTACCTCGGCCTCATCGCCCTGGTGCCCACCGTGGCGCTGGTGATGTTCAACGCGCAGCAGGACTTCCCCTTCGGCGGTACCTCCATCCTGATCATCGTGGGTGTCGGTCTGGAAACGGTGCGGCAGATCGAGAGCCAGCTGCACCAGCGTAATTACGAAGGGTTCCTCCGCTGATGCGAATCGTCCTCGTAGGGCCGCCGGGCGCGGGCAAGGGCACGCAGGCCGCGCTGCTCGCCGAGCGCCTGTCCATTCCCCACATCTCCACCGGTGACCTGTTCCGCGCGAACATCTCCCAGGGCACGGAGCTCGGGAAGCAGGTCAAGTCGATCCTGAGCGAGGGCGGTCTGGTCCCCGACGAGGTGACGGTGGCGATGGCGGCGGACCGCATGGCGCGGCCCGATGCCGAGGGGGGCTTCCTGCTCGACGGGTTCCCCCGGAACATCTCGCAGGCGAAGGCCCTCGACGGGCTGCTCGCCGAGGGCGGGCACGCGCTGGACGCGGTGCTCGACCTGGAGATCCCCGAGGACGAGGTGGTGCGCCGCATCGCGGGGCGGCGCACGTGCGTCAAGGACAGCAGCCACACGTTCCATGTGCACAACAAGCCGCCGCGCACGCCCGGGGTGTGCGACGTCTGCGGCGGGGAGTTGCGGCAGCGGGACGACGACCGCGAGGAGACCGTGCGCAAGCGCCTCGCGATCTACCACGAGGAGACCGAGCCGATCATCGGGTACTACCGCGAGCAGGGCCTGGTCTCCACGATCCCGGCGGTCGCCCCCGTGGTCGAGGTGACGCGGCACGCCATCGAGGCGCTTCCCGCGCGCGACCGGGACAGCTGATGGTCGAGATCAAGAGCCCCGAGCAGATCGCCAGGATGCGGGCGGCGGGGCTGGTCGTCGCCGAGATACACCGCAGGTGCGCCGAGGCGGCCGTGCCGGGGGCGACGACGAAGGACCTGGACGACGTGGCGGCCGCGGTGCTGGCCGAGCGGGACGCCAAGCCGAACTTCCTCGGCTACGGCGGCTTTCCCGCGACGATCTGCACCTCGGTGAACGACGTGGTGGTGCACGGAATCCCCGATCGTGAGACGGTCCTCGCCTCGGGCGATCTCCTGTCCATCGACGCGGGCGCGATCGTGGACGGCTGGCACGCGGACGCGGCGCTGACCGTCTTCGTGGGCGAGGGCCACGCGCCCGAGGTGCGCGAGCTGAGCCGGGTGACCGAGGACTCGCTGTGGGCGGGCATCGCCGCGGTGCGCAAGGGCGCCAGGCTCGTGGATGTCTCGCGGGCCATCGAGACCTACATCAGGCGGCAGCCGCTGCCGCCGTCGGGCAGGTACGGCATCGTCGAGAGCTATGGCGGCCACGGCATCGGCAGCGAGATGCACATGGACCCGCACCTGCTGAACTATGTGGACCGGCGGCGTGGCCGCGGGCCGCGGCTGGTGCCGGGCTTCTGCCTGGCGATCGAGCCGATGATCGCGCTGGGCACGCCGAAGACGCATGTGCTGGCCGACGAGTGGACCGTGAAGACGAACGACGGCACCTGGGCCGCGCACTGGGAGCACTCCGTCGCCCTCACCGATGAGGGCCCGCTGGTGCTGACCGCCCCCGACGGCGGCCGGGCGAGGCTGGCCGATCTCGGCGTGACGGCCGCGCCCGACCCGTTGGCCTGAGAATCGCGAGGTTAACGATCTCCTCACCGGGTAAAGATCATGGATTCGTCTTTTCGGGTGGGGTGCCGTAGACTGGCTTGTCGGTCCCGTGCACCCGTCTGCCCGGGATCATCCAGGTAGCCGATCCCGGAAGGTGAAGCGCTCAAGTATGGCCAAAAAACAAGGGGCCATCGAGATCGAGGGCACCGTCGTCGAGTCTCTGCCGAACGCCATGTTCAAGGTGGAGCTCCAGAACGGCCACCAGGTCCTCGCGCACATCAGCGGCAAGATGCGGATGCACTACATCCGTATCCTTCCCGACGACCGGGTCGTGGTGGAGCTCTCGCCCTACGACCTGACGCGCGGGCGGATCGTCTACCGCTACAAGTAGATCGAGCAGATCACGACCGGAGAACCTCACAACCCATGAAGGTCAGGCCGAGCGTCAAGAAGATCTGCGACAAGTGCAAGGTGATCCGCCGCCACGGGCGCGTCATGGTCATCTGTGAGAACCTGCGCCACAAGCAGCGCCAGGGCTGACCGCAGCACTTTCGCAGTCCCTCGACAACGCGACACCAGCAGATACGCAGTCACCCGACCCCTCGCTCAGCGCGGGGACGACACCCCCGGTCGGAGGCCGGGGACCCGGCCCGGCAGCTCATTCCGGGCTCTCGGGAACGGTGCTGCGGAAGACCTCCGCCGATAACACCACAGGAGCCACGCAGACATGGCACGCCTCGCAGGCGTCGACCTCCCGCGCGACAAGCGCGTCGAGGTGGCCCTCACCTACGTCTTCGGCATCGGGCGCACCCTTGCCAAGGAGACCCTCGCCTCCACCGGGGTCAACCCCGACACCCGCGTGCGGGACCTCGCGGAGGAGGACCTGGTCAAGCTCCGCGAGTACGTGGACAACAACATCAGGACCGAGGGCGACCTCCGCAGGGAGATCCAGGCCGACATCCGTCGCAAGGTCGAGATCCAGTGCTACGAGGGGCTGCGCCACCGCCGTGGCCTGCCCGTCCACGGCCAGCGCACCAAGACCAACGCCCGCACCCGCAAGGGCCCGCGCCGCGCGATCGCCGGCAAGAAGAAGCCGGGCAAGAAGTAGTCCGCACGGACGCCGACAGCGGTCCGTGCACCAGGACCGACCACCTCCACGGGAGTTCAGAAGCAGATGCCTCCAAAGGGCCGTACGGCCGGCGCCAAGAAGGTGCGCCGCAAGGAGAAGAAGAACGTCGCTCATGGGCACGCCCACATCAAGAGCACGTTCAACAACACCATCGTCTCGATCACCGACCCGACGGGGAACGTGATCTCCTGGGCCTCGGCCGGCCACGTCGGCTTCAAGGGGTCGCGCAAGTCCACGCCGTTCGCCGCGCAGATGGCCGCGGAGAACGCCGCGCGCCGCGCCCAGGAGCACGGCATGCGCAAGGTCGACGTCTTTGTGAAGGGTCCGGGCTCGGGCCGTGAGACCGCGATCCGCTCGCTCCAGGCCACAGGGCTTGAGGTCGGCTCGATCCAGGACGTCACCCCGACCCCGCACAACGGCTGCCGCCCGCCCAAGCGCCGCCGAGTCTGACCAGGCGAAGTAGGAGACGAGAAGAATCATGGCGCGTTACACCGGGGCCGACTGCAAGCGTTGCCGTCGGGAGAAGCAGAAGCTCTTCCTCAAGGGAGCGAAGTGCGAGAGCGCTAAGTGCCCGATCGAGATCCGTCCTTACCCCCCGGGTGAGCACGGACGCGGGCGCACCAAGGACAGCGAGTACCTTCAGCAGAAGCGCGAGAAGCAGAAGTGCGCGCGGATCTACGGTGTCCTGGAGAAGCAGTTCCGCGGGTACTACAACGAGGCCAACCGGCAGCAGGGCAAGACCGGCGAGAACCTGCTCCGCATCCTCGAGTCCCGCCTCGACAACGTGGTCTACCGGGCGGGCTTCGCCAAGTCCCGCGACCACGCCCGTCAGCTCGTCCGGCACGGTCACATCCTGATCAACGGCCGGAAGAACGACATTCCCTCCGCGCGGGTCTCGCCGAACGACATCGTCGAGGTGCGCGAGTCCTCCCGGGGCCTGACCCCCTTCCAGGTGGCCGTGGCCGAGGCCGGGGACAAGACCGTTCCCGCGTGGCTTGAGGCCATTCCCTCGCGGCTGCGGATCCTCATCCACTCGCTGCCCGAGCGCCAGGTGATCGACACCCAGGTGCAGGAGCAGCTGATCGTCGAGCTCTACTCGAAGTAGGGCCCGGCCAGGGATTCGGCGGGGTCGCGTGGTCGCGCGGCCTCGCCGGTACCCTTTCTTGTACATGCTGTCTGGCTCGGCATCAAATAGCGGTTGCCGAAGACTGGAGTCATCCCCATGCTGATCGCTCAGCGCCCGTCCCTGACCGAAGAGGTCGTCGACGAATTCCGTTCGCGGTTCGTGATCGAGCCGCTCGAGCCGGGCTTCGGCTACACGCTCGGCAATTCCCTGCGGCGCACGCTGCTGTCCTCCATCCCCGGCGCCGCCGTCACCAGCATCCGCATCGACGGGGTGCTGCACGAGTTCACGACGGTGCCGGGCGTGAAGGAGGACGTCACCGACCTGATCCTCAACATCAAGCAGCTGGTCGTCTCGTCCGAGCACGACGAGCCGGTCGTGATGTACCTGCGCAAGCAGGGCCCCGGCCTGGTGACCGCGGCGGACATCGCGCCGCCCGCGGGCGTCGAGGTGCACAACCCCGACCTGGTGCTCGCCGCCCTGAACAGCAAGGGCAAGCTGGAGATGGAGCTGACCGTCGAGCGCGGTCGCGGCTATGTCTCCGCCGTGCAGAACAAGCAGGTCGGCCAGGAGATCGGCCGCATCCCGGTGGACTCGATCTACAGCCCGGTGCTGAAGGTGACCTACAAGGTCGAGGCCACCCGTGTCGAGCAGCGCACCGACTTCGACAAGCTGATCGTCGACGTCGAGACCAAGGAGGCCATGCGTCCGCGCGACGCGATGGCGTCCGCGGGCAAGACGCTGGTCGAGCTGTTCGGCCTGGCGCGCGAGCTGAACGTCGACGCCGAGGGCATCGACATGGGCCCGTCGCCGACGGACGCGGCGCTCGCCGCCGATCTGGCGCTGCCGATCGAGGAGCTGGAGCTGACGGTCCGCTCCTACAACTGCCTCAAGCGCGAGGGCATCCACTCCGTGGGTGAGCTGGTGGCGCGTTCCGAGGCGGACCTGCTCGACATCCGCAACTTCGGCGCGAAGTCGATCGACGAGGTCAAGGCGAAGCTGGCCGGGATGGGCCTGGCCCTCAAGGACAGCCCGCCCGGATTCGACCCGACCACCGCGGCCGACGCGTTCGGCGCGGAGGACGACGGCGACACGGGCTTCGCGGAGACCGAGCAGTACTGAACGACACCCCGGCGGGGCGGCCTTGTGCCGTCCCTCCGGGGGCCGCGTTCCGGGGAGCGTCCTCGGAGCGTTTTCGCTGACATCGGTACCTGACACGGCCGGTGCAGATCGACAGGAGAGAGACATGCCGACGCCCACCAAGGGTCGCAGGCTCGGTGGCAGCCCCGCGCACGAGCGGATGATGGTGGCGAACCTCGCGACCGCGCTGTTCGAGCACGGGCGCATCACCACCACCGTGGCCAAGGCCCGGCGCCTGCGTCCGGTGGCCGAGCGCCTGATCACCAAGGCGAAGAAGGGCGACCTGCACAACCGCCGCCAGGTGATGCAGACCATCCGCGACAAGAGCGTGGTGCACACGCTGTTCACGGAGATCGGCCCGAAGTTCGCCAACAGGCCCGGTGGTTACACCCGGATCACCAAGATCGGCCCGCGCCGCGGCGACAACGCCCCCATGGCGGTCATCGAGCTGGTCGAGGCCCTGACCGTGCAGCAGGAGGCGGTCGGCGAGGCCGAGGGCGCCACGCGCCGCGCGGCCAAGGAGTCGGCGGTCGCGGCGGATCTGGAGAAGAAGCCGGAGGCGGCCGAGGAGTCGGCGGCCGACGAGCCCCAGGACGCGGCGGAGGCCGCCGAGACTGCCGAGGGCGGCGAGGAGAAGAAGGACGCCTGAGGCGTTCCGCGTCATCGCGCGCTGGGCCCGCCCTGACCGCAGGGGCGGGCCCAGCGGCGTTCCCGCCCCGTCGGGACCCGTCGAGCACCTGTCGAGCACCTGTTGAGCACCCCGTTGGGAAGAGTCTCATGAGCACCCCCACGTACGACGACCGCGACCTCGTCGCGCCCGGCCTGGTCCGGGTGCGGCTCGACCTGAGCTACGACGGGGCCGCGTTCTCCGGGTGGGCGCGGCAGGAGGGGCGGCGGACCGTGCAGGGGGAGGTCGAGGAGGCGCTGCGGATCGTGACGCGGTCCGCGGAGCGCTTCGAGCTGACCGTGGCGGGGCGCACGGACGCCGGCGTGCACGCCCGCGGCCAGGTCGCACACGTGGACCTGCCCGAGGCCGTGTGGGCCCAGCAGCGTGACCGGCTCGTGCGCAGGCTGGCGGGGCGGCTGCCGCAGGAGGTGCGGGTGTGGCGGGCCGATGAGGCACCGCCCTACTTCAACGCGCGCTTCTCGGCGATCTGGCGGCGTTACGCGTATCGCGTGAGCGACCACCCCGGCGGGGTCGACCCGCTGCTGCGCGGCCATGTGCTGTGGCACAACTGGCCGTTGGACGTGGCCGCGATGAACGACGCGTCGCTGCGGCTGCTCGGCACGCACGACTTCGCGGCGTTCTGCAAGCGGCGCGAGGGGGCGACCACGATCCGCGCGCTGCGCGACCTGCGCTGGGAGCGCAGGCCCGACGGGATCGTGGAGGGCACGGTGCGGGCGGACGCGTTCTGCCACAACATGGTGCGCTCGCTCGTGGGCGCGCTGCTGTTCGTGGGGGACGGGCACAGGCCGCCGCAGTGGCCCGCGGCCGTGCTGGCGGCGGGGACGCGGGACTCGGCGGTGCACGTGGTGCGGCCGCACGGGCTGACGCTCGAGGAGGTCGCCTATCCGTCGGCCGACGAGCTGGCGGCGCGCAACGCCGAGGCGCGCGCCCGGCGCACGCTTGCGGATGCGGATGCGACGGGCGCAGCGCCCGGCCCGTTCACTCCTGCTGGCTCTCGCGCTCCTCGACCAGGGCGCTCGCCGAGGCCGACGCCTGGGCCTCGCCGCGCTGGATGATGCGGGCGAACGCGTGGTCGTTGCCGTCGCGGGCGGCCAGCTGGGCGGGCGTTCCTTCGCCGCTGTCGGGGGAGCCGTCGGCGTTCCCCGCGATGGTGAAGTAGGTGTAGCGGCCGACCTGGTTCGTCGTGGTGCGGCAGCCGCCCTGCTGGCAGAACGTGGGGGCGTCGCCGCCGGTGAGGACCAGGAGGTTCCCGGTGGCGGCCTCGCGCGCGGCGATCGCGGCGTCCTCGGTGCCGAACTGGGCCACGCCCACGGTCATGACCACCCCGTCGCCGGTGTAGGTGGCGCGCAGCAGGGCCGCGCAGCCGTTGTCGGCCAGGACGGCGCCCAGCTCGGCGGAGGCGGCCTCGGCGCAGTCGGCCGTGCCCTGGGTGGCGGCCCTGGCGTACGACCTGCCCTCGATCTCCATCGTGTCGCCCGCGAAGAACTCCTCGGCGGAGAAGGGCGCGATGTCCTTCTCGGGGTCGGATATGAACTCGCGCGGCTGCGGCAGCGGCGGCAGGGTCGTGGGCTCGAACGACGGCTCGCCCGAGCCGGAGTCCGAGGGGTCGGGCAGGCCGGACGAGCCGCCGCTCGCGGCTGGCTCGCCGTCGTCGCCGCTCTGGCTCACGATGAGGAAGGCCACCACGGCGCCGACCAGGACGGTGGCGAGCGCCGAGACGAGGATGACGGTGGTCCTGCGGCGTCCGCGGCGCCGCTCCGCGTCCGCGGCCAGAGCGTTCCAGTCGGGGGTGTTCGAGCCCCCTGGGACCCAGCCGCCTGGTCCCCCCTGCCCGTAACTCATGGCGCGAAGCTTAGCGCCAGCCGGGCGCCGCAAGAACGCCGGTTCGGGGCGGGGTTCGCGCCTGTGTACGAGAAAGGGGTGTCCACCGTTTTGACCCCGTGCGGGCCCTGGCAGTACGCTGCAACGTCGTACAACGAAAATCATGCGTATGGCTTGCTCGATCTCACGTGAGGGGCCTGCGCCGGTCCACCAGATGGATGCCAGCGGCCGGCACCCGGTTTGCGTCACCGGTGTGCGGCCTTTGCGGGCTTCTCTGGGTGGCCTTGTCAGGATCCCAAACACTGAAGAAGCGAAGGCTACGACCCGTGCGTACGTTCAGCCCCAAGCCCGGCGACATTCAGCGTCAGTGGCACGTCATCGACGCGGCCGATGTCGTCCTGGGCCGCCTGGCCTCCCAGGCCGCCACCCTTCTGCGGGGCAAGCACAAGCCTGTCTACGCACCGCATGTCGACACCGGTGACTTCGTCGTCATCATCAACGCCGACAAGGTGCACCTGTCCGGCAACAAGCGGACCCAGAAGCTGGCCTACCGCCACTCCGGCTACCCCGGCGGTCTGCGCTCGGTCCGGTACGAGGACCTGCTGAAGAACAACCCCGAGAAGGCCGTCGAGAAGGCCGTGAAGGGGATGCTGCCCAAGAACACCCTCGGGCGGCAGATGTTCTCCAAGCTCAAGGTCTACGCGGGCCCCGAGCACCCGCACGCCGCGCAGCGGCCCGTCCCGTTCGAGATCACCCAGGTCGCGCAGTAGTCCCGGCCACCGTCAACGCGAAAGAGAATTCGAGGAGAACCGTGGCCGAGACCACCACCGAGACCCTGGACTCCGAGGTCCCCGAGGTCGACGAGTACACGACCGAGAGCACGCCCGACGAGTTCGCGGGTGCCGAGACGCTGGCCGCCCGCTTCGGCGACCCGCAGCCCGGCGCGGGCACGGGCCGCCGCAAGAACGCGATCGCCCGCGTGCGCATCGTGCCGGGCAGCGGCAAGTGGAAGATCAACGGTCGCACCCTGGAGGGATACTTCCCGAACAAGGTGCACCAGCAGTCGGTCAACGAGCCCTTCAAGGTGCTCGAGCTCGACGAGCGTTACGACGTGGTCGCCCGCATCTCGGGCGGCGGCATCTCGGGCCAGGCGGGCGCCCTGCGCCTCGGCGTGGCCCGCGCGCTCAACGAGGCCGATGTCGACAACAACCGCGGCCCCCTGAAGAAGGCTGGCTTCCTGACCCGCGACGCCCGCGCGGTCGAGCGGAAGAAGGCCGGTCTGAAGAAGGCCCGCAAGGGAACGCAGTACAGCAAGCGCTAACCCGGTCGGGAGCTTTTTGCTGACGCCCCGACAGCACATCCGTGCTGTCGGGGCGCTCCTTTTATAGGGTTAACGCGGATGGCTGCTCGGAAAGCTGGGAAAAGCTCGGAGGAATGACAGTGGGACGACTCTTCGGCACGGACGGCGTGCGCGGCGTCGCCAATGCGGATCTCACGGCCGAGATGGCCCTCGGTCTGTCGGTCGCGGCGGCGCGCGTGCTCGCCGGAGCGGGGGGCGAGTCCGGCCACAGGGCGATGGCCGTGGTGGGGCGCGACCCCCGGGCGTCCGGGGAGTTCCTGGAGGCGGCGGTGGTCGCGGGCCTGGCGAGCGCGGGCGTCGACGTCCTGCGCGTCGGCGTCCTGCCGACCCCGGCCGTCGCGTATCTGACGGGCTCGCTCGGCGCGGACTTCGGCGTGATGCTGTCCGCGTCGCACAACCCCATGCCGGACAACGGCATCAAGTTCTTCGCGCGGGGCGGCCACAAGCTGGCGGACGAGGCGGAGGACCGCATCGAGGCGGCCTACCGGGAGAACACGGGCGGAACGCCGTGGGAGCGCCCCGTGGGGGCGGGGGTCGGCCGGGTCTCCGAGTACGGCGAGGGCTTCGACCGTTATGTGGCGCACCTGGTGGGCGTCCTGCCCAACCGCCTCGACGGCCTGAAGGTCGTCATCGACGCGGCGCACGGGGCCGCGTCGCGTGTGGCGCCCGAGGCGTTCGCGCGGGCGGGCGCCGAGGTGGTGACGATCGGCGCGGAGCCCGACGGGCTGAACATCAACGACGGCTACGGCTCCACCCACCTGGACGCGCTGCGGGCCGCGGTCCCCGCGCACGGGGCGGACCTCGGCATCGCGGTGGACGGCGACGCGGACCGCTGCCTGGCCGCCGACGGCGGCGGCTGCGAGGTCGACGGCGACCAGATCCTGGCGGTGCTCGGCGTCGCGATGCGGGACGCGGGGACGCTGCGCGGCGACACGGTGGTGGCGACGGTGATGTCCAACCTCGGGTTCGCGCTCGCCATGGAGCGCGAGGGGCTGCGGCTGCGGCAGACGGCGGTGGGGGACCGCTATGTGCTCGAGGAGATGAAGCGGGGCGGCTTCTCGCTCGGCGGCGAGCAGTCGGGCCATGTGATCGTCCTCGACCACGCGACCACGGGCGACGGGACGCTGACCGGGCTGCTGCTCGCGGCCCGGGTGGCGGCGACGCGGCGCCCCCTGCGGGACCTTGCGGGCGTGATGGAACGGCTGCCGCAGGTGCTCATCAACGTTCCCGACGTCGACAAGGCGCGCGTCGGCGACAGCAGGGAGCTGGCGGAGGCGGTGTCGGAGGCGGAGCGGGTGCTCGGCGAGACGGGCCGCGTGCTGCTGCGGCCCTCGGGCACGGAGCCGCTGGTGCGCGTGATGGTGGAGGCCGCGGACGCGGCCCAGGCCCGCGCGGTGGCGTCGGGCCTCGCGGACGCGGTGAAGTCGGCGCTCGGCTGAGGTTTTCCCGCCCACCCACCCCCTGGTGGCCCCGGGGGCGGTGGGTGGAGGGCGCGCCCACGCGTCGGCCGTACGGTGGCGCGGCACACGCCTGCGGCTCGCCCGGACGCCGGGCCTGCGGCCCGAGGGCTTTCGCCTTCGGCGGGGGTGGCCGCCTCAGGACCGGTGGGGAGCTTTCCCGGTGCGGCGAGTTGGTGGGCAGGCGGGTGGGGCATCTCCGGGGCGAGGGCGGAGCGCCGCTCGACCGAAGGAGCGGGGGCGTGAATCGGCCGTCGGGCCGACGCGGGGGCTCGTTCGCGGCGGCCGTCTCCGGGGCCCGAAAGGGGTGGGTGTGGGGTGTGTTATCGGGCCCGCGGCCCGGGGGTTTTCGCCTTCGGCGGGGGTGGGTCTGGGGTTCTGGGCGGTGGTCGCCCTTCGGGCGGGGGCGTGCGATTCCTGTCCTCCTGGGCCTGTCTGCGGGGGTGGTGGGCCGTCGGGTCGACGCGGGGGCTCGTTCGCGGCGGCCGTCTCCGGGGCCCGAAAGGGGTGGGTGGGCGGGATCAAAGTTTGCGGAGCCGCACTCTTCTCACCGTGTGCGTTTCCGACTTCTGGAGGACCAGGGTGGCGCGGCCACGGGTGGGGGCGATATTCGTCAGGAGATTGGGTTCGTTGATGGTGCGCCAATTGTTCTCGGCGTACTCCATCGCCTCCTTCTCGGGCACCGCCGCGTATTTCGCGAAGTAGGAATCGGGGTGGTGGAATGCGGTGGCGCGCAGTGTGCCGAAACGCTCCAGATACCAGCGGCGGATGTCGGCCGGGCGCGCGTCCACGTAGACGGAGAAGTCGAAGTAGTCGGCGAGGCCGACGCGTCCCGGCGGCGCGGGCTGGAGGACGTTGAGCCCTTCGATGATCAGTATGTCCGGGCGGCGCACCGTCAGCCGGGCGCCCGGCACGATGTCGTACGTCAGGTGCGAGTACACGGGCGCCTCGACCTCGGCGCGCCCGGCCTTGACGTCCGCCACGAAACGGGTGAGCGCGCGCCGGTCGTACGACTCGGGGAACCCCTTGCGCGTCATCAGGCCGCGGCGGCGCAGCTCCGCGTTGGGCAGCAGGAAGCCGTCCGTCGTCACGAGCTCGACGCGCGGGTGCTCGGGCCAGCGCGCGAGGAGCGCGCGCAGCAGGCGGGCCACCGTCGACTTGCCGACCGCGACGCTGCCCGCCACGGCGATGACGAACGGCGTCGGCGGCTGCGGGGCCCCGCCGAGGAACGTGCTCACCGCGCCGCGCAGCCGTTCCGTGGCGCCGACGTACAGGTTCAGGAGGCGGGACAGCGGCAGGTAGACCTCCCTGACCTCGGCCAGGTCGATGACGTCGCCGAGGCCGCGCAGCCGTTCCACCTCGGCGGCGGTCAGCGGCAGGGGTGTGCGGGCGCGCAGGGCACTCCACTCCTCGCGGCTGAGATCCACGTACGGGGTGTGCTGCTGGGGCGAGGTTGCCACGCGGACATTCTCGCCGCCCGGCTAGTCTGCCCGCATGTGCGGGATGGTCGGTTACGTGGGAGCGCAGGCGCGGTCCGCGCTCGAGGTGGTCCTGGCGGGGCTCGGCCGTCTGGAGCGGCCGGGCCACGACTCGTCGGGCGTCGCGGTGCTCGCGGAGGACGGGGGCATCGCGGTGGCGCGGGCGGCGGGCGGGCTCGCGGCGTTGGACGGCGTGCTGAGGGAGCGGCCGCTGCCGACGGGCGGCAGCGCGGTCGGCCACCTGCGGCGGGCGACGCACGGCGCGCCGTCGGAGGGCAACGCGCATCCGCAGCTTGACAACGCCGGTCGCGTGGCCGTCGTGCACGACGGGGAGATCGCCAACCATGCGGCGCTGCGCGCCGAGTTGGCCGCGCGCGGGCACGCGCTCGCCTCCGAGACGGACACCGAGGTGGTGGCGCACCTGCTGGCGGAGCAGTTCTCGTCGTGCGAGGACCTGGGGGAGGCGATGCGGCAGGTGTGCCGTTCGCTCGTGGGGGAGTTCGCGCTGCTCGCGGTGCACGCGGACGAGCCGGACACGGTGGTGGGGGCGCGACGCGGGCAGCCGCTGGTGGTGGGGCTCGGCGACGGGGAGTCGTTCGCGGCGTCGGACGGGGTGGCGTTCGGCGGGCTGGCGCGGGACGTGGTGGGGCTCGCGGATGACCACGTGGTGGTGCTGCGGCGGGACGTGGACGGCGTGGGGTGCGAGATCACGGACGCCGGGGGGAGCGTGGTCACCGCGTGATCGTGGGCGTCGGCATCGATGTCGCGGAGATCGAACGCTTCGGCGCCGCGCTGGCGCGCACGCCCGCGCTCGCGGGGCGGCTGTTCGCGCCGGGGGAGCTGTGGCTGCCCACGGGGGAACGGCGCGGGGTGGCGTCGCTCGCCGCCCGTTTCGCGGCCAAGGAGGCGGTGGCGAAGGCGCTGGGCGCGCCGGGCGGGCTGCGCTGGACGGATGCGGAGATCGTGCCCGAGGCGAACGGGCGCCCCCGGCTCGTGGTGCGCGGGAGCGTGGCGGCGCGGGCGGCGGAACTCGGGGTGGTGAGGTGGCACGTGTCGCTGAGCCATGACGCGGGGGTGGCGTCGGCGGTGGCGATCGCGGAGGGCTAGTCGCCTGCGGCGACTAGCCTGCGGCTCGCTTCGACGCCGGGCCTGCGGCCCGGGGTTTTCGCCTTCGGCGGGGGTGGTCGCGGTGGGACCTTCGCCTTTGGACCGTTCCCCACTCACCCGCCCTTTCCCACCATCGGCGGGGGGAGCCGCCCCTCCCGGCCTTCGGCCCACGGTGCTCGTCCGCGGCGGGCGGCGCCGTTCCGGGCCTTCGGCTCGGGAGTTGTGCCCGCCCGCGCCCGTGGTGGTGTCGGGCTGCGCGTCCGCGCCCCCGGGGCCTGCGGCCCACGGTGCTCGCCTGCGGCGGTGGCGCGGTCGTCCCTCCGGGCCTGCGGCCCGAGAGGTGCGCCCACCCGGCCTGGCGCCGGGCCGCGCCCCCGCTGCGCGGGCGAGAGAGGCGGCGCCAGCGCCCTCGCCTGAGGCGGAAGGGGCGGGTGGGTGGGGGAGCGATCCGGGCCGCGGGCCCGGCGACGGAGCCAGCGGCAGGCGACCGTGCAGCAGGCGACCGTGCGGCAGGCGACCGTTCAGAGGAGACTCGACCAGACCCCCGGCAGCGCCTCCGTGATCGTCGAGGCCATCGCGGGAGGCGGCGCCTCCTGGCCCGCCCGGCCGTGGAGGTGGGCGCCCGCCGCCGCCGCCTCGCGCGGGGGGAGGCCCGCGGCGATGAGGGCGCCGATCAGGCCGGACAGGACGTCGCCGCTGCCCGCCGTGGCCAGCCAGGGGGTGCCGGTGGTGTTGGCGATGACCGGGCCCGTGGCGTCGGCGATGAGCGTCGTCGAGCCCTTGAGCAGCGCGGTCGCGCCATGGCGTTCGGCCAGCTCGCGCACCGCCGCCAGGCGGCCCGCCTCCACCGACGCGCGGTCGCGGCCGAGCAGCCGCGCCGCCTCGCCCGCGTGCGGGGTGAGGACGGTGGGGGCCGAACGCGCCCGCACCTGTTCGGTGTTGAGCCGCGCCAGGCCGTCGGCGTCCACCAGCACCGGCACGTCGGAGTCGAGCACATCGGCCACCGTGCGCTCGGGCCCCGGACCCGTGCCCAGCCCAGGGCCGATCACCCACGCCTGGACGCGCCCGGCCCGGTGCGGGGGCCCCGCCGAGACCAGCGTCTCGGGGTAGCGGCTGATCACCGCGTCGCCCGCGGGGCCGACGTAGCGCACCGCGCCAGCGCCGCCGCGCAGCGCGCCGCCGACCGCGAGCACCGCCGCGCCCGGGTAGCGTTTGGAGCCCGCCACCACGCCGACGACGCCGCGCCGGTACTTGTCGGTCTCCGTCGCGGGGCGTGGCAGGAGCGCGGCCACGTCCGCGTCGTCGAGGGCGGCGACATCGGGCTCGGGCGGCAGCTCGGGGCCGAGGCCGATGTCCACGAGCCGCACCTCCCCCGCGTACTCGCGCGCGGGGTCGATCAGCAGGCCGGGCTTCAACGCGCCGAACGTCACGGTCAACGCCGCCCGCACGGCCGAGCCGTGCACCTCGCCGGTGTCCGCGTCCACGCCGCTCGGCAGGTCGACGGCGACGACGGGCACGGCGCGTTCGGCCGCGGCGCGCGCCAGCTCCTGCGCGGCGGGGCGCAGCCCGCCGCGCCCGCCGATGCCGGTGATGCCGTCCACCACCAGAACGGCGCGCGCGATTAGCTCGTGCGCCCCCTCGGGGGGCGCGACCCGCCCTCCGGCGGCGCGCAACGCCGCGAGGCCGCCGGGGTGCGCGCGCTCCGGCGACAGCAGCACCGCCGTCACGGCCACGCCGCGCCGCGCGAGCCGGGCGCCCGCGTACAGCGCGTCACCGCCGTTGTCCCCGCTGCCCGCGAGCACCACCACGCGCGCCCCCCGCGTGCGCGGCCTCAGCAGCCCGGCGCACGCCGCGGCGAGACCCGCGGCGGCCCTGGTCATCAGCGTGCCCTCGGGCAGCCGCGCCATCAGCGCGCGCTCGGCGGCCCGGACGGTCTCCACACGGTAAGCAGTCCTCATGGCCCCAGTCTGGCCCGTGCGCTGGCGCACTTCCTGCGACACTGGTGGGTAATGAACGATCACCGCCCGGCCGAAAGCTGGCGTCTTCGCGCCGATATCGATCTGGACGCGCTGCGCTCGAACGTGCGCGCCCTGCGTGAACGTGCCAGCGGTCACGCGCAGTTGATGGCCGTCGTCAAGGCCGACGGCTATGGCCATGGCATGCTCGCCGCCGCCCGCGCCGCGCGCGAGGCCGGGGCGGCGTGGCTCGGCACCGCGACGCCCGACGAGGCGCTCGCGCTGCGCGCGGCGGGCGACACCGGGCGCGTGCTGTGCTGGCTGTGGACGCCGGGCGGCCCATGGCGGCGCGCGGTCGAGGCGGATGTCGATGTCTCGGTGAGCGGCCGCTGGGCGCTGGACGAGCTGGTCGCCGCCGCCAGGGCCACGGGCCGCACCGCGCGCGTCCACCTCAAGGCCGACACGGGCCTGGGGCGCAACGGCTGCCAGCCCGCCGACTGGCCCGACCTGGTGTCCGCCGCGCGCGCCGCCGAGGCGGACGGCGCCGTCCGGGTGACGGGCCTGTGGTCGCACTTCGCGTGCGCCGACGAGCCGGGGCACCCGTCGATCGCCCGCCAGCAGGCCGCGTTCGCCGACGCGCTCGCCACGGCGGCCCGCGCCGGGCTCGACCCCGAGGTGCGGCACTTCGCCAACTCGCCCGCCACGCTGACCCTTCCCGCGTCGCACTACGACCTGGTCCGCCCAGGGCTCGCGGTCTACGGCCTCTCGCCCTCGCCGGAGATCGGCGTCCCCGCGGACTTCGGGCTGCGGCCCGTGATGACGCTGCGCGCCTGGCTGGCCTCCGTCAAACGGGTGCCAGGCGGCCATGGCGTGAGCTATGGGCACCGTTATGCCACGCCGGGCGCGACGACCCTCGCACTCGTCCCCGCCGGGTACGCCGACGGCATCCCGCGCCACGCGTCGGGCAGCGGGCCCGTGCTGGTCGCGGGCAAGTGGCGGACGGTGGCGGGGCGGGTGGCGATGGACCAGTTCGTGGTGGACCTCGGCGGCGACTCGGCGGCCGTGGGCGACGAGGCGGTGCTGTTCGGGCCTGGCGACGACGGCGAGCCGACCGTCGAGGACTGGGCGCGCGCCACCGGCACGATCGGCTACGAGATCGTCACCCGCGTCGGTCCGCGCGTCCCCCGCGTCCTGCTGGGCGAACGCCCCGGGGCGGTCGCGTCATGAGCTGGGCCAGGCGCCTGGGGATAGCCGGGGCGGCGATCGGCACGGTGGCCGCCACGGTCGCCGTCGACCGGCTGACCGTGAACCGCTCGCTGCGCCGCCAGGCCCAGCTCGCCCTCGACGCCGCGGGCCCCTATGGAACGTTGCGCGGCACGCCCGGCACGGTCGCGGCCGAGGACGGCACGGAGCTGTACTACGAGATCGACGAGGTGGGCGCGTTCGCCAGGCCAGCGGACGACCGCGCGGGCGGCCCGGTCGCCGAGCCCGTCGTTCCGCCACCGCCGCCCGAGGGGTACCGGGGCAGGGCGCCGCGCGGCAGGCTGGGGCGGCTGCTGCGCCGCCGCGGGCGGGGCGCGCCGCCGCCCACCGTGGTGTTCTGCCACGGGTACTGCCTCAACCAGGACGTGTGGCACTTCCAGCGCGCCGCCCTGCGCGGGCTGGTGCGTGCCGTGTACTGGGACCAGCGCAGCCATGGCCGCTCCGAGCGGGGCCGCGGCCGGGTCGTCGCCGATGTGACCGAGCCGGTGGACATCGACCTGCTGGGGCGTGACCTCAAGGCGGTCCTCGACGCCGTGGCGCCCGAGGGGCCCGTGGTGCTGGTGGGGCACTCGATGGGCGGCATGACGATCATGGCGCTGGCCGAGCAGTTCCCCGACTATGTCGCGCGGCGGGTGGCGGGCGTCGCGTTCGTGGCCACATCGGCCGGGAACCTCGCCGATGTCACCTACGGCTTCCCCGCCGCCGCCGTGCGCGTCGCCCGCCGTGTGGTGCCCGGGGTGCTGCGGGTGCTCGGCTCGCAGCCCGCGCTGGTTGACCGGGCGCTGCGCGCGTCGGGCGAGCTGTACTCGGGCCTGGTGCGGCGTTACTCCTTCGGGGCGCCGGGCGCCGTCGACCCCGGGGTCGCGCGCTTCGCGGAGCGGCTGATCGCGTCGGTGCCGGTGGACGTGGTCGCGGAGTTCTACCCGGCGTTCGGCTGGCACGACAAGGAGCAGGCGCTCTCGGTGTTCAACGGCCTCGCCGCCGACCTGCCCGTGCTGGTCCTCGGCGGCGAACGTGACGAGGTGACCCCCGCGTCGCACAGCGAGCACATCGCCTCGGTGCTGCCGAGGGCCGAGCTGGTCGTGCTGCCCGAGGCGGGACACCTGCTGCTGCTTGAGCAGCCACGGGAGGTCAACGAGCAGCTGGCGCGGCTGCTGGCGCGTAGCATCCGGTTCCATGAGCCAGCTGTCTGAGCCGCCGCTGCCCGGGTCTTCGCCCTTGTCCTCGCCTTCACCTTCGCCCACCGCGTCATCCGTGTCGTTCACCGTGACGGGCGAGGAGCGCATGCGGGAGACCGGGCGCCGGTTGGCCGCGCTGCTGCGCGCCGGGGACCTGGTGCTGCTGACCGGGCCGCTGGGCGCGGGCAAGACGACGCTGACCCGGGGCATCGGCGAGGGACTCGGGGTGCGGGGCGCGGTGACGTCGCCGACGTTCGTGATCGCGCGCGTCCACCCGCCGCTCGGCGACGGGCCGCCGCTGGTGCACGTGGACGCCTACCGGCTGGGCGGCGGCATCGAGGAGATGGAGGACCTTGACCTCGACGTGGCGCTGTCCGACTCGGTGGTGGCCGTGGAGTGGGGCGAGGGCCGGGTCGAGGAGCTGTCGGACGAGCGGCTGCATGTGCTGATCGACCGCGGGAACGGCGCCGAGGGCGACGACGCCGATGGGGGCGACGCGGCGGGGGGCGACGCGGAGGGGAACGACGCGGAGGGGAACGACGGGGCGGGGAACGACGCGGAGGGGAACGACGGGGCGGGCGATGGCGAGCCCGGGGCGCGGCGCGTGACGCTCATGGGCGTGGGAGCGCGCTGGCGCGGGGTGCCGCTGGGCGACCTGGCGCGTTGAGGCTCGCGTTGAGGCTGAGGTTGAGGTTGAGGCTGAGGCGTGGACGCGGCCGTCAGGCCACGACCACGACGGCGACGCCAGCGGTCGCGAAGAGCCACATCGCGTCGCCGTCCTCGCGTGTCTGCCGGATCGCGCCCGTCTCCTGGCCCGACTCGGGGTCGGGCGTCGAGCCGTCGAGGGCGGCGGAGAAGCCGTGGACCGTGCCGTCGGCCGTGGTGTGGAAGATGACGGTGTGCTCGATGGCCACCCCATCGGAGCCGGTGCCCTGCGCGGTCCGCGAGGTGACCGCGTACTCGCCGGGCTCCGGGTCGATGCCGCCGGGGAAGACCCGGTAGGTGCCCTGGACGATCTCCTCGGAGCCGCCCGCTGTCGTGTCCACGAGCCACACGCGCTGCTGGCCGACCGAGTAGACGACCCGGCGCCCGTCGCCCGACTCGGCGGGAACGGGCGGCGGCCCCTCGTCGCCCTCCCCCTCGCCCCCGCCGTCCGCGCCCCCCGAGCCGTCCTCGGGCGACGCCGAAGGGGAGGGCTGGACGCCCGCGGCGGCGGGGCGGTCGTCGGACGCGGACGCCTGGTAGGCGAAGAAGGCGACGACGGCGAGGGCGCCCACGGTCAGCATGGTGACGAAGACACCGGAGCCGGAGCCTGAGGTATGGCGCGCCACGGTTTCGCTGCCGCCCTTCTGCGAGTCTGCGGGTCCGCGGGTTCACGGGAGCCGGGAGGGGAACGCGTCGGATCGGAGCGACGCTACCAGGCACGGGGCCACCGTTCGGGGAGCCGTAGGCTTGCCGCGTGCTCTTGCTGGCTCTTGACACCGCGACGCCCGCGGTCACCGTGGCCCTGTACGAGGCCGGGCGCGACGGGGGCGCGGCGCTCGCCGCCTCCGACGAGATCGACGCCCGCCGCCACGGCGAGCTGCTGCTGCCCGCCGTCGACCGGGTCCTCTCCGAGGCGGGGCGCGGCCTCGGCGAGGTGACGGGCCTCGTCGTCGGAACGGGCCCCGGACCCTACACCGGGCTGCGCGTCGGCCTGGTCACGGCGGAGGCGCTCGGCGCTGCCCGTTCGATACCGGTGCACGGCGTGGGAACGCTGGACGCGCTCGCGTATGCCACGGGCCTCGACGAGCCGTTCGTCGTCGCGACCGACGCCCGGCGCAAGGAGGTGTACTGGGCGCGTTACGCCGACGCCCGCACGCGGGTGGCGGGGCCAGCGGTGGATCGCCCCGCGGAGATCGCGGGCGAGGTGGCGGGGCTGCCAGCGGCGGGCGCGGGCGCGCGGCTGTATCCCGAGGCGTTCACGGGCGTGCGGGATGACCTTCCGGCGCATGTGTCGGCGGTCGCGCTGGGGGCGCTCGCGGCGGAACGGCTCTCCGCCGGACAGCCGCTGCCCGGCGCGCGCCCCCAGTATCTGCGCCGCCCCGACGCGCGCGTGCCCACCGGCTACAAGGCGGTGACCCGGACATGACGGGGGACGCGCTGGCCGGAGGTGAGGGCGTCGCGCTTCGCGAGATGCGCTGGTGGGACATGGAAGGGGTGCTCGCGCTCGAGGCCGAGCTGTTCCCGCGCGACGCGTGGTCCGAGGCCATGTACTGGGCCGAGCTGGCGGGGGCGCGCGGCCCGGGGCGCACGCGCCACTATGTGGTGGCCGAGGCGCCCGACGGCTCGCTCGCCGGGTACGGCGGGCTCTCGGTGGCGGGCACGTCGGGCGAGGTCATGACGATCGGCGTCACGGGCGCCTGGCAGGGCCGCGGCCTCGGCGCCCTGGTGCTGGCCGAACTGATCGCCGCGGCCGAGGCGTTCGCCTGCCACGAGGTGCTGCTCGAGGTCCGCGTGGACAACGCCCCCGCGCAGCGCCTCTACCAGCGCTTCGGCTTCGTCCGCATCGGCGTGCGCCGCGGCTACTACCAGCCGGGCAACCACGACGCGCTGGTGATGCGCCGCGCGCTGGGGGACGCCGCGCCGGGCAAGGCCGCGCCGGGGACCGCCGCGCCGGGCAAGGCCGCGCGGGGGAACGACGAAGGAGAGGCGAAGGACGATGGCTGACGAACCGCTCGTGCTCGGCATCGAGACCTCGTGCGACGAGACCGGCGTGGGCGTGGTCCGCGGCCACACGCTGCTGGCCGACGCGGTCGCATCGAGCGTGGACGACCACGCGCGGTTCGGCGGGGTGGTCCCCGAGATCGCGAGCAGGGCGCACCTGGAGGCGATGGTCCCCACGATCGAACGCGCCCTGGCGCACGCGGGCGTGGCGGCGACCGACCTCGACGCGATCGCCGTGACGGCGGGGCCCGGGCTCGCGGGCGCGCTGCTCGTGGGCGTCTCGGCGGCCAAGGCGTACGCGTACGCGCTGGGCAAGCCGCTGTACGGCGTCAACCACCTGGCCTCGCACATCTGCGTGGACCAGCTCGAGCACGGGCCGCTGCCCGAGCCGACGATGGCGCTGCTGGTCTCGGGCGGGCACTCGTCGCTGCTGCTCGCACCGGACATCACGTCGGACGTCCGTCCGCTGGGCGCCACGATCGACGACGCGGCGGGCGAGGCGTTCGACAAGGTGGCGCGCGTGCTGGGACTCGGGTTCCCCGGGGGCCCGGCGATCGACCGGCTGGCGCGCGAGGGCGACGCGGGGGCGATCCGTTTCCCGCGCGGTCTCACGGGGCCGCGGGACGCGCCGTACGACTTCTCGTTCTCGGGCCTGAAGACGGCCGTGGCGCGCTGGGTCGAGACGCGGCGGAACGCGGGCGACGACGTGCCGGTGGCCGATGTGGCGGCGTCGTTCCAGGAGGCGGTCACGGATGTGCTGACGCGCAAGGCGATCCGCGCGTGCCGCGACGAGGGCGTGGACCACCTGATGATCGGCGGGGGCGTGGCCGCGAACTCGCGCCTGCGCGCCATGGCCGAGGAACGCTGCGCCGCGGCGGGCCTGACCCTGCGGGTGCCGCGCCCCGGGCTGTGCACGGACAACGGCGCGATGGTGGCGGCGCTCGGCGCGGAGATGGTCGCGCGCGGGCGCGCGCCCTCGGCGCTCGACCTGCCCGCGGACTCCTCGCTCCCCGTGACCCGCACGCATGTCGCGGCGGCGCACTGATGGCGACGGTGGCGCTGATGTGGGAGGCGCGCGCGGCGCGGGGCCGGGGCGCGCAGCTGCTCGCGTGGGCGCGGGCGCGTGAGCTGAGCCCCGCGCCGACGCGCAGGGAGGCGTTCACGGCGCCCGGCGAGCGGGTGCTGGTGATCACCTGGTGGGAGAACGCGGCGCTGTCCGCCGACCTGCCCGAGCTGCCGCCCCCGCCCGACGAGCTGCTGGCCAGGCCCGTGCACCGCTGGCGTTTCGAACGCGTGGAGGACATGCCGCCTGCGGCCTGACCCCGCGGTGGCGAGGGCCGTGCGCCGCTATCGGGCGTGCGCCGACCGGCTGCTGCCCGGCCGGATCGCGGGCTTTCACGTCGCGGGCTTTCACGTCGTGGGCTCCGCGGCGCTCGGCGCGTGGCGCGAGGGGCGCAGCGACATCGAATTCGTGGCGGTGGTTTGCGGCTCCGCGCCGCTCGCGGTCCCGCGGCTGCGGGTGTTGCACGCGCCGAGGCCGAGCTGGTGCGCCGGGTGACGGAGATCCGCCCGCTGGCGTCGCACACGGCTGACCTCCGGTCCGGCGACGACGCGCCCGAGCGCCACGGGGTTCCCTGCGGGAGGCGGGGCGCAGTCGGGGGTCCTGGGCCACCCCTCCCCGCTCTGCGGCGGGCGGCCGTGCCGCCGCGGCAGTGGAGCCGGTGGTCTCGGCCGGAGGGAAGTTCTGCCGGAGGCGGGGTGGGGCGCCCCGGGTGTCGGGGGTTGAGGACGGCGGGGACCACGGGCGGCCGCAGCCCGGGGCCGAAGAGGGGCGGGCGGGTGGGGGCCACCCCCCCCCCCCCCCCCGGGCGGCGCGAGGTCGCCGCGGATCGCG
>NZ_QEST01000136.1 GCF_003311645.1 Streptomyces sp. PT12
GGCCACGCCGTCGACCTGCCCACCTACGCCTTCCAGCACCGCCGCTACTGGCTCGAAGCGCCCGCACGCCAGAAGCCCACGGCCGCCGCGCCCGGCGCCGACGCCCGCTTCTGGGAGACCGTCGAACGCCGCGACGTCGCCGCGCTCGCCACCGACCTCGCCATCGCCCCCGACGCGCCGCTCGCCACCGTTCTCCCCGCCCTCGCCACCTGGCGCGCCCGCGGCCGCGACGCGTCGACCGTGGACGGGTGGCGCTACCGCATCACCTGGAAGCCCACCCCCGAGAACGCCAACTCCCCCGATCCAACCGGCACATGGCTGGTCGTCTCCTTGGCGGACGACCCCGCGGCGGCCCCTGTCGCCGCCCTGGCCGCCACCGCGCTCGGCGACCGGGGAGCCACGGTCCGCGCCGTCGAGCTGACCGCGGACCACGCCGACCGCGCGACGCTCGCCGCCCATCTGCGCTCCGCGCTGGCCGACGCGCCCGCGCCCTCGGGCGTGCTCTCCCTCCTCGCCATCGACGAACGGCCACACCCCGCCCACCCCGGGCTCACCACGGGGCTCGCCCTGACCCTGTCCCTCGCCCGGGCCATCGAAGGCCCCGCCCCCCTGTGGCTGGTCACCCGCGGCGCTGTCGGCACCGGACCCACCGAGCCACCGCACCACCCCCGGCAGGCCATGGCCTGGGGCCTTGGCCGGGTCATCGCCCTTGAACACCCGGAGCGCTGGGGCGGGTTGATCGACCTCCCGGCTCCTCCCACGCCCCTCGACGCCCGCCTGCTCCGCCGCCTGTGCCGCGCCCTCGCCGCCCCCGACGGCGAGGACCAGCTCGCGGTGCGCCCTCACGGCACCCTGGCGCGGCGCCTCGTCCCCGCCGACCCGGCCCCCGCCCGCCGCCGCTGGCAGCCGCGCGGCACCGCGTTGATCACCGGTGGCACCGGCGCCCTCGGCGGCATCCTCGCCCGCTGGCTCGCCGCCGAGGGCGCCGAGCACCTGGTGCTGACCGGGCGGCGCGGCCCCGAAGCGCCCGGCGCAGCGGAGCTGGCCGCCGAGCTGCGCGCCTCGGGCACCCGGGTGACCGTCGAGCCCTGCGACGTCGCCGACCGCGACGCCGTCCACGCCCTGCTCGAACGCCTCGCCGACCGGGACGAGGCGCCCACCACCGTCATCCACGCCGCGGGGGTCGCAGACCTCACCACGGTCGGGGCCACCGGGCCCGACGCGCTCGCCCAGGGCATGGCGGCCAAGGCCGAGGGCGCCCGCCACCTGCTCGAACTCCTCGACCCCGAACGCCTCGACGCCCTCGTCCTCTTCTCCTCCATCGCGGGCGTGTGGGGCACATCCGAGCACGCCTCGTACGCCGCCGCCAACGCGTACCTCGACGCCCTCGCCGAACACCACCGCGCCAGGGGCCTCCCCGTCACCAGCGTGGCGTGGGGCGTGTGGAACGCGTTCCCCGGCGCCGAAGGCGGCGAGGCGGGTCGCGGCGGAATCATGGAGAGCGCCGACCCCGCCCTGCTGCACCGGCGCGGCCTCGGCCTGATCGAGCCCCGGCTCGGCCTCGCCGCCCTGCGGCGCGCCCTGGACCGCGACGAGGCCGCCGTCAGCGTGGCGCCGATGGACTGGGAACGCTTCTACCCGCTGTTCAGCGCGGCGCGCCCCCGGCCGCTCTTCCACGACCTGCCGCCCGTCGCCGCCCTGCGCGCCCACGGCCCCGCCTACCCGGCCGAGTCGAACGAGCCGAACGCGCCAGCCGAGGCCCCGCCCGGCCTGTCCGACCTGCTCGGGCTCGGGGGGCCCGACCGGGAGGAGGCCCTGCTCGGCCTCGTGCGCCGTGTCGTGGCCGACGTCCTCGGCCACGACACCCCCGAACGCGTCCAGCCGGAACGGGCGTTCAGGGGCATCGGGTTCGACTCCCTCACCGCGCTCGAACTGCGCGACAGGCTCGGCGCCGCCACCGGGCTGCGCCTCCCCGCCGCCCTGGTCTACGACCACCCCACCCCGCTCGCCGTCGCCCGCCACCTGGCCGCCCAACTCCCCAGCGGCGACGGGCAGAACGGCAACGGCACCCCCGGAACGCTCCTCGACGACCTCGACCGGCTGGCCGAACGGCTCACCGCCACGACCCCGGACGGCGACACCCGGCTGCGCGCCACCGTACGCCTGCGCTCCCTCCTGGAGACGCTCACCGGAACCGGAACCGGAACTGGCACCGGCGGCGGCGGTACCGGAACCGGCGGCGGTCACGACGCCGACGACATCGCGGCCGGGCTCGAAGCCGCGAGCGCCGAGGCCGTCATGGCCTTCATCGACGACGAGTTCGGCGCCTGACACCGGCGCCCACCCACGCACGCCCCCACGTTCCCCCACCACCCCACCGCGACGACATCCCCGCGACCAGAGGGCAGGCACCCATGGCGGATCAGGACAAGCTGCTGGACTACCTCAAGCGGATCACGGCCGATCTGCACCGCACCCGGGGCGCCCTCAGGGACCACGAGGCGCGCGCCAACGAGCCCATCGCGATCGTGGGAATGGCCTGTCGCTTCCCCGGGGGCGTGGGCTCGCCCGAGGAGTTGTGGGAGCTGGTGGCCGAAGGGCGGGACGCGATCGGCCCGTTGCCGACCGACCGGGGCTGGGACCTCGACGCCCTGTACGACCCCGACCCCGACCGGCCGGGAAAGAGCTATGTCCGCGCGGGCGGATTCCTCTACGACGCGGGGGACTTCGACGCGGGCCTCTTCGGGATCTCCCCCCGCGAGGCCCTGGCCATGGACCCCCAGCAGCGCCTGCTCCTGGAAACCGCGTGGGAGGCCGCCGAACACGCCCGCATCGACCCCACCTCGCTGCGCGGCACCCGCACCGCCGTCTTCGCGGGCTGCACCTACCAGGAGTACCGGTCCCGGCTACGCGACGCCCCCGACGGCCTCGAAGGACACCTGGTCACGGGCGGCCTCGCCAGCGTGGTGTCGGGGCGGGTGGCGTATGCGCTGGGTCTTGAGGGTCCTGCGGTGACGGTGGACACGGCGTGTTCGTCGTCGT
>NZ_QEST01000187.1 GCF_003311645.1 Streptomyces sp. PT12
CAACCAACAGGACTCTCGACAAGCCCTATCGTTGCAGGTCAGGAGCACTTCTCGCTTTTATGATCAAGCTTCGGGCAACCCACCTCGTGAAAGCACGAGGCTAACCAGCCGGAGTTTCTTGCGTTCCTCGCGCTGATGGCACTCGGCTTCCAGGAGATCGGCGAGGAAGTCCTTGTAGGTGGCCTGTTCTTTGAGCGCGGCGGCGGCGATGTCCTCGTAGCGGTCGCGGATGGTGGGCAGGTGCAGGGTGCGGCAGGCTTCGTCGATGACGGTCTCGACGGCGCCCTGGGCGGAGGTGTCCGCCCGGGGCTTGGGAATCTTCTGGTGGGAGGGGTCGGTGAAGAGGGGGGTGGTCATGCTGTGCCTTTCGGTCGGCGGGTCAGCAGCTGGTCATAGATGTCCACCGAGGGCGGCGGACGGGTATCCGCGGGCAGCGGGACGCTGCGGACAGGCAGGGACACGACGTGGTCGCCGTGCTCGTCCCAGGGCGGGTTCTCCTCGTCTGCCGGTTCCTTCTCCCGGGCCTCCGCGGCGGCTTTGCGGGCTTCGATGGCGACCACGTCGGGGCTGGTAGAGCCGGCCGTGAGCGAGGCGGTGATACCCGCCAGGACCACATCCGCGGGCAGGCGCCGGTGCAGCAGCAGCACCTCGATCAGCGCACGGGTTCCGGCCGCGTCACCGTGATCGGTCCGGGCCTGGGCCCAGAACGCCTCGTGGACCGAGGTGAAGGAGCCTTCGGCGCGTGCGGTGGCCAGCGCGGTCGAACCCGCCATGGCGCCGGGCTTGGCCAGCAGGATCTCCAGGTAGTGGTCGAGTTCGTCGCGATAGTCGTAGCGCTTGGTCAGCCGCGGATGCCGTGCGACGACCTTGCGCCGGTCGAAGACCAGCAGCTCGTTGCCCCGCAGGAGGACTCGCACCCGCTGGCCGATGAACCGCGCCGGCACCGAGTAGTGGCACTGCCGCACGGTGATCCGGCTGGAGCGGTCGACTTTCGGGGTCATCGTGATCCCGCACTCGAAGTCCTCGTCCGGCAACGGGGCGAGTTCTTCGGCCTCGATGGTGAAGTTGAAGCCGATCGTCGTGAGCTTCCCGCGCAGGACGCGTTCGTCCTCCTCCGCGTCGATCTTCTCGATCCTGGCGTTCAGCTCCTCCAGCGAGGCGACGTCCGGGACTGGGACCAGATGGGTGCGGCGGAACCGGCCGCCTTCCTGCTCAACTCCGCCTTTCTCATGAGCGCCTTCCTCGCCAGGGATGCAGTAGAAGGCGTCGAAGCCGTAGTGGGCGCGGAATGCGGTCCACCGCTCGGACTCCACCCGGTTGCGGCCGGTGCAGACCTGCCGGACCGCCGGCTTCAGGTTGTCGTAACGGATGTGCCTGGTCGGGACCCCGCCCAGCACCTTGAACGCCTCGACGTGGCCCTCCATGAACGCCTCCTGGGCCTGGGAGGCGAACACCCGGTGGACGGCCTTGCCTGAGTGGGACAGCCGCAGCGTGAACAGGTTGCACTTCACCACCACCCCGGCCAGACGCACCCACACGTCAGCGAAATCGACCTCGGCCTCTTCACCTGGCAGGTGTATCTGCGGAACGACACCGTCCATATGCTCACGCCCTTCACGGGCCTCCACCGCGATCTGAAGTCGGCGCCTGCCCACGTAGTCACAGACCGTCGAGTACGACGCCGCGTCGAACCCGTACTCCTCCGCCAGGCGCTGGTGGATGCGGCGGGCGGTGTGCTTCTGCTTGCGCGGCGAGGACAGGTCCTCCCACAGCATTGCGTCGATCCACGCCTTCGCCGGGTCCAGCACCGTCGCCCGCGGCTTGTGCGCCTTGCGCGGAGGCGGCACCGCTGACCGAAGCGCCTGGCGAACAGTCCGACGGTGAACCCCGTACTTCTCCGCCAACGCACGCTGCGAGACCCCGGGATCAAGACGCTTGTCCCGACGGATGTTCGCAAACAGATCAACCCGCGATGAGCCCATCCGGCCTCCCGACACGACCGTGAACCGACCGACACGGCCTCCGACATGACCGTGAACGACGGACCACACCCTGACGTCGCTGGACAGGCGGCCTACCGGATTCACTCCAACGTGGGCATGTCGCACATCTCGGGTGGTGGGGCCAAAACAACTTGTTACGCCCAGTGGGGCCACTTCACGTTGCCACGGTGGAGCCCACAGAAGTGCTTACAGACAACCGGCCCCTCACCGCTCGCCGGGGCACACGCCGGGACATCGTGGGTCCGAAATATCTTTACTGGCTCAAGGGGCGCGCCTACCGGCGCGCCGGGCGGCCCCCGGCCGCCCCCGGCCGGGCATGCGGCCTCACGGCCGGTCCCGGCCGAGCGGCCAGGCCGCCGACAGAGCCCGGTGGGGCCCGCCGTCGGAGGCTCGCCGCAACGTGGCTGCGTGACGCCTCGGGGGCCGCTCGCCCCGGCGTTCAGCGGGTTCGGATCGTCTGCCTCCGCTACCGCGCGGTGCGCTGGCGGCGCGTTCCCTCGTACCGTCTCGGGCGGGGCGGGATAAAGCCGGGGAGCTGGGAGATGTGGCGGCTGGCCCACAGGACGGTGAAGCAGCCCATGTGGAACGACTCGCCCCCCGCGAAGTGCAGCAGCTTGCCGCCGCTGGCGAGCGCGCTCATGTCGCACACGGTGTAGGGCCGTCCGCCAACGACCAGCTGGTCGCCGACCCGGACCGTGGCGGCGGTGATCTCGATCGCGACCATCCCGGTGGGGTTCATCGCGCCATCACCGCCAGGGCGATGACGATGACGAGGGCGCATCCCACGACGACCTGGGCGACGATCTCCGCCCGCGACGGCTGGGGTGGGCGGAGGGCTGTCTCCCAGAAGGAGCGGGGCCGTAAGCCGGGTGGGTC
>NZ_QEST01000034.1 GCF_003311645.1 Streptomyces sp. PT12
GGCTCATGGTCCTGTGGTGTGCCAGATGGTTTTGGTTTCGAGGTGGGTGGTGAGGCGGGTGGTGGTGGGGGTGGTGGTGAAGTCTTCGTGGGGGTGGGGGTGGTGGATGCGTTTGAGGGTGTCGGCGGCGAGGGTTTCGAGGTGGGTGGCGTGGGCGGGGGTGGGGGCGCCGGTGAGGTCGAGGGCGTTGATGTCCTGGTGGGCGGCGAGGGTGGGGGCGAGTTCGTCGTGGTGGCCGGTGAGGATGTTGACTACGCCCGGGGGGAGGTCGGAGGTGGCCAGGACTTCGCCCAGGGTCAGGGCTGGGAGGGGGTGGGGGGTGGAGGCGATGACGACGGCGGTGTTGCCGGTGGTGATCGCGGGGGCGAGTGTGGAGACCAGTCCGAGGAGGGAGGAGTGCTGGGGGGCGAGGATGGCGATGGTGCCGGTGGGTTCGGGGGTGGAGAGGTTGAAGTAGGGCCCGGCGACGGGGTTGGGGTTGCCGAAGACCTGGTGGACTTTGTCGGCCCATCCGGCGTACCAGATCCACCGGTCGATGGCTGCCTCCACCTGCGCGGCGGCTCGCTGGGCGCTGACGCCCTCGCCGTGGGCGACCTCGTCGGTGAACTGCTGGTGGCGGCCCTGGAGCATCTCGGCGATCCGGTAGAGGATCTGCCCGCGGTGGTAGGCGGTGGCCCCCGACCAGCGGCCGAACGCCTTGCGCGCCGCGGCGGCGGCGTCGCGGGCGTCCTTGCGGGAGGCGCGCGGGGCGTTGGCCAGGTGCGCGCCGCTGGTGTCGGTCACGGGGTAGACCCTCCCGCTCTCCGAACGGGGAAACGCCCCGCCGATGAACAGCTTGTACGTCTTCCACACCCGAAGGCGCTCAGGGGGTGTCTCAGGCATGGGGGTGGTCTCGGGCATGGGGGTGGTCTCAGGCATTGAGGTAGGGCTCCAGTCCGTGGCGGCCGCCTTCCCGGCCGTAGCCGGACTCGCGGTACCCGCCGAAAGGCGAGGTCGGATCGAACTTGTTGAAGGTGTTGGACCAGATCACCCCGGCCCGCAAACGGCTGGCCATCCACAGCATCCGCGACCCCTTCTCCGTCCACACCCCCGCGGACAGCCCGTAAGGGGTGTTGTTCGCCTTGGCCACCGCCTCACCGGGCGTACGGAACGTCAGTACCGACAACACCGGCCCGAAGATCTCCTCCCGCGCTACCCGGTGCGCCTGCGACACCCCCTCAAACACCGTCGGCGCGAACCAGAAACCCCGCTGGGGGAGTTCACACGGCGCGCTCCAGCGCCGCGCGCCCTCCGCGTCCCCCGCATCCGCCAGCTCCCGGATCCGCGCCAGCTGCGCGGCGGAGTTGACCGCCCCCACATCGGTGTTCTTATCCAGCGGATCCCCCACCCGCAACGTCGCCATCCGCCGTTTCAACGCCGCAAGCACCTCCTCCGCCACCGACTCCTGCACCAGCAGCCGCGACCCCGCACAGCACACATGACCCTGGTTGAAGAAGATCCCCTCCACGATCCCCTCCACCGCCTGGTCCACCGGCGCATCATCGAACACGATGTTCGCGCCCTTCCCCCCGAGCTCAAGGGTCAGCCGCTTGCCCGTCCCGGCCACCGTGCGCGCGATACGGCGGCCCACCTCCGTCGACCCGGTGAACGCCACCTTGTCCACCCCCCGGTGCCCCACCAAAGCCGCCCCCGCACGCCCATCCCCCGGCAGAATGTTCACCACACCCCGCGGCAGCCCCGCCTGCTGGCAGATCTCCGCGAACCGCAACGCCGACAACGGCGTGGTCTCCGCGGGCTTGAGCACCACCGTGTTCCCCGCCGCCAGCGCCGGAGCGATCTTCCACGCCAGCATCAGCAACGGGAAATTCCACGGGATCACCTGCCCCGCCACCCCCACCGCCCGCACCCCGGCACCCAAACCCGCGTACTCAAGCTTGTCCGCCCACCCCGCGTAGTAGAAGAAATGCGCCGCCACCAGCGGCACATCCACATCCCGCGACTCCCGCACCGGCTTCCCGTTGTCCAGCGACTCCAGCACCGCCAGCTCACGCGCCCGCTCCTGCACCAGCCGCGCAATCCGGAACAAGAACTTCCCCCGCTCCACCCCCGGCAGCCCCGACCAGCCAGGAAAAGCCCGGCGCGCCGCGGCCACCGCCGCCTCCACATCCGCCTCCCCCGCCTCCGCAACCTGCGCCAGCACCTCCTCCGACGCAGGCGAAACCGTCTCAAACACCCCACCCGACGCCGCCTCACGCCACTCCCCATCGATGAACAACCCATACGAGGAAGCAATCGCCGCCGTCCCCGGCGACTCCGGCGCAGGCGCATACTCAAACACAGTGTCAGCCATCACTCAGTCCACCGTCACATAGTCAGGACCCGCGTACACACCCGAACCCAGCTTCTGCCGCTGCATCAACAAATCGTTCAGCAAACTCGACGCCCCGAACCTGAACCACCCCGGATCCAGCCACCCCTCCCCCGCCGTCTCCTTCACCACCACCAGATACCGCAACGCATCCTTCGCCGACCGAATCCCCCCCGCAGGCTTCACCCCCACCCGACGCCCCGACACCACCAAGAAATCACGCACCGCCTCCAACATCAGCAGCGTGTTGGGCAGCGTGGCGTTCACCGCGACCTTGCCGGTGGACGTCTTGATGAAGTCCGCCCCCGCCAGCATCGCCAGCCACGACGCGCGCCGCACATTGTCATACGTCGCCAGCTCCCCCGTTTCCAGGATCACCTTCAGATGCGCGTCCCCACACGCCTCCCGCACCGCCACGATCTCCTCGAA
>NZ_QEST01000212.1 GCF_003311645.1 Streptomyces sp. PT12
AGCCTGCCCGACCCCAACCAACCAGAACAACACTTAGACGCGACAATCTACTAGTGCTGTGACCGTTTAGGTTTGCCGGGTTGGTCGGGCTGCGGGTGCGAGGGGGCGTCCGCCCCAGCGGATGCCCTTTTCGCTGCGGATGCGGGCGCGTTCTCGGCGTTGGGCGGTGAGCACGTCGGGGTGGCGGGCGTTGGCGTTGCGCCAGCGCAGGTAGGCGTGCAGTGCCTGGGTCTGCGCGGGGTGGCTGCGGTGGTGGGAGTTGGCCAGGGTGAACTGCCGCAGCGGGCCGAAGTGGGCTTCGATCGGGTTGGCCCAGGAGGCGTAGGTCGGGGTGAAGCACAGCTCGACCTTGTTCCTGTCCGCCCAGCGGCGGATCGTCGCTCCGGTGTGGGCGGACAGGTTGTCCAGGACGATGTAGACCGGGGCCCCGTCCGGGCGGGCCGCACGGATCGATTTCAGGGCTGCCAGGGTGTTCGCGGTTCCCTTGTGGCGGTTGTTGACGCCCCACAGCCGGTCTTCGCCGACCGAGTAGCAGCCGTGGAAGTAGGTGACGCCGTGGGTGCGGCGGTAGGTCGCCGGCAGGCGGTCGGGCCTGCCCTGCTTCGCCCAGCACGACCCCGCGGTGGGCCGGATCCCCAGGGGGCCGAACTCGTCGAATGCGAAGACCCGGTCCGGGAAACGCCGGGTCACCTGCTCGATCCGGTCGAGCTTGGCGTCGCGTTCGCGGTCGGGGGATTCCTTCCACGTCTTGGTGCGCTGGAAGGTGACCCCGCGGCGGGCGAGCAGGCACCGTAAGGCCTCACGGCCGATGCGGATCATATGGCCGGGCACACGGCGCAGATAGGCAGCGAGTTTGCGGATCGACCAGCGGGTGAAAGGCTGCCCGAGCCGGGCGGGGCGGGTGGTGGCCGTCTGGATGACGAAGTCCTCCTCGTCATCATCGAGCAGGCGGGGACGGCCTCCCGCCCACCGAGGGTCCAGGCACGCCAGGCCGATCTCGTTGAACCGGTGGATCACCTCCCGCACCGTGTCCTCGTCGGCCTGGACCAGCTGGGCGATCACCGGGACGCGGTTCCCGCCGGCGGACGCCAGCACCATCATCGCCCGGCGGTAGCGCACCGAACTGGTGCTGCCCCGGCGCACGATCTGCTGCAGTTTCCGCCCTTCCTGATCGGTCAGTCTGCGCACCCGCACAGGCTCGGCCACCACACCTCCAGCGGTCGCAACAAACGTCACCGCCCATCCAACCGCCACGACCACCAACCCGGCGAACCTTCCCGGTCACAGCACTAGCTCCGTGGTCGCGCCGGGCGGGCCGAGGCCGGTGCTGACCCAGGACCATGAGGAGGGCACCCCGCTGTGAGGAATTTCCGCTTGTCCCGTTCCGCGCCCCGGGGGCGCGGGCGGCTCGGGACCGCCGTCGCCGTTTTCGCCGCGGGAGCCGCCGCGGTGGTCGTGGCGCCCGCCGCGCCCGCCGCCGTGACGCCTACGTCTACGGATACGGATACCCCAAGTTCAACGAGGGGGTCACGACTGCGGACCCGTCGAAGAGGGGCAAGAGCGGCTTCACCTACAAGGCCACGGCCTCCGCGCCCACCACCCCCTCGACGCCGCCCAAGCCCCCGGCCCCGCCTGCCTTCCCCGGTCGCGACAAGTTCGGCCCGGGGGCGAACAACAAGTACGTCACCCAGCTCGGCCAGGCCCTCGTCCGAAAGGGCTACGGCCGGTACTACCGCGTCGGCCCCGGACCCCGCTGGACGGATGCCGACCGGAACGCCACTCGGGCCTTCCAGCGGGCCCAGGGCTGGTCCGGTTCGGATGCGGACGGCTACCCCGGCCCGGAGACCTGGCGTCGGCTCATGAAGTGACTGTCCCGCACCAACCTCCCCTCACCATCCCATCACTCTTTGGAGTCATGCATGAATGAATTCATCCGCAACCACGGTGTGAGGCTCTACGCCGTGCTCGCCGCCGCTGTGCCGCTCGTCGCCAGCCTGTGGTCCAACATCTCCTGGGAGCCGTTCCTCGCCGTCGCCGCGGTGCTGCTCGGTACCGGTGAGGTTGCCCAGCGCGCCGAGAACCGCAAGACGGCTGAGGCCCTGGAGCTGCCCTCCTCCTGGGAGGCCGCCCGGATGCGGCAGGCCGATCTCACCGACCTGGAGCACCGCCAGCCGTGAACTGGCCCGCAGCGCCCCCGGTCAGCAGCCGGGGGCGCTGCGCAGCAGGCCAGATCAGTAGTCCCCGTCGTACGCGTCGTCGTAGACACCCGCCGCGTCGGCGAAGGGGTTGTACTCGGGGTATTTCACTCGGTAATCCTCTTCCTGGTCAAGGCGGTCCTGCCAGTGCTTCTCGCAGCGCGGGTAGGACTGCCCGGTGCCGCTGAGCGCCTGGCGGTACTGCACCGGTCCGGCGCACTCGAACGAGTCGTTGATGCACTCAAGCTGCTCGCTCATGGTCAGACCTCCGCCGAGATGAAGGACTGCATGTCAGGGGTGAGCCAGCCGATCACCTTGCCGGTCTCCATGTGGAGTACGGACAGGGATCCGTCCGTGGCGAGCCAGCCCTCGTACAGGACCCCGCGCCGGGCCGGGTGGGGCTTCGGCTTCCTCTCGGGCTTCGGCTCGACAACGACCGGCGCCTGATCCTCAGAGCGCGTTTGAGATCTGGTTATGAGGTGCGTCGCAGGGGTCGCCGTCCGGGTC
>NZ_QEST01000255.1 GCF_003311645.1 Streptomyces sp. PT12
GCAGCGGCAGCACCTCCGACTCCGACGCCTGCACCGCCACCATCGCACCACCCTCCGGCAGCGCACCCATCAGACGACCACGGGCCGCCACCAGAGCGCACGCGTCGTCCAGAGACAACACCCCCGCGACATGCGCCGCCCCGATCTCGCCGATCGAGTGACCGGCGAGAAAGTCAGGGCTGACACCCCACGACTCGACCAGCCGGAACAGCGCCACCTCAACCGCGAACAACGCCACCTGCGCGAACTCGGTGCGACTGAGCAGGTCCGCGTCCCCACCGAAGGTCACATCGCGCAGGGGGCGGGTCAGTTCGCGGTCCAGGCGCGCGCACACGGCGTCGAACGCGTCCGCGTACACCGGGAACACCTCATACAACTCCCGCCCCATGCCAAGCCGTTGACTGCCCTGCCCCGAGAACAGGAAGGCCAGGGGGCCGCCTCGCCCGGTGGCGCGCACCACACCGGTCGCGGTCCTGCCGTCGGCGAGGGCGTCGAGGCCGATGCTCAGCGTCTCCCTGTCGCGCGCGATGACAACGGCGCGTTCGTCCAGGGGAGTTCGCGCGGTCGCGGTGGCGTAGCCGAGGTCGAGCGGGCGGGCCTCGGTGATCGTGCGGAGGCGGGTGGCCTGTTCGCGCAGGGCCTCGGGGGTGGCGCCCGACACGATCACGGGAACGACGGGCAGCGTCCGGGTGGGGGCGTCGGGCTTTTCGTCCGCAGGGGCGTCGGGGGCTTGTTCGACGATGACATGGGCGTTGGTGCCGCTCATGCCGAAGGAGGAGACGGCGGCGCGGCGCGGGCGCTGTGCCTCCCATGGGCGGGCCTCGGTCAGCAGCTCGACCGCGCCCGCCGACCAGTCCACATGCGGCGTGGGCTCGTCGACGTGGAGGGTCTTGGGCAGCAGCTCGTGGCGCATCGCCATGACCATCTTGATGATGCCGCCGACGCCGGATGCGGACTGGGTGTGGCCGATGTTGGACTTCAACGAGCCGAGCCACAGCGGCTGTTCACGGTCCTGCCCGTAGGTGGCGACGACGGCCTGGGCCTCGATCGGGTCGCCGAGGCGGGTGCCGGTGCCGTGTCCCTCGACGACGTCGACATCGGCGGAGGTGAGGCCCGCGTTGGCCAACGCGGCGCGGATGACGCGCTGTTGGGATGGGCCGTTGGGGGCGGTGAGGCCATTGGAGGCGCCGTCCTGGTTGGTGGCCGTTCCGCGCACCACCGCCAGGACGGGGTGGCCGTTGCGGCGGGCGTCGGAGAGGCGTTCCGCTAGGAGAAGCCCGACGCCCTCGCCCCACCCCGTGCCGTCGGCGGCGGCGGCGAACGCCTTGCAGCGGCCGTCGGAGGCCAGGCCGCCCTGGCGGGAGAACTCGACGAATGTGCCGGGCGTGGCCATGACCGTCACACCACCGGCGAGCGCGAGGGTGCACTCGCCCTGCCGGAGCGCCTGCACGGCCAGGTGGAGTGCGACCAGGGAGGACGAGCAGGCGGTGTCGACGGTGACGGCGGGGCCTTCGAGGCCGAACGTGTAGGAGAGGCGACCTGAGACGACGCTGGCGGCGTTGCCGGTGCCGACGTGGCCGCCGAGTTCGTCGGACGCGGAGACCAACAGGGCCGCGTAATCCTGGTTGTTGGTGCCGACGAAGACGCCGGTGGCGCTACCGCGCAGCGTGGATGGCGCGATACCGGCGTGTTCGAACGCCTCCCACGACGTCTCGAGCAGCAGCCGCTGCTGGGGGTCCATGGCCAGCGCCTCGCGCGGGGACACGCCGAAGAAGGCGGGGTCGAAGTGGCCAGCGTCGTACAGGAATCCGCCGAGGGTGGTGGTGGAGGCGCCGGAGCCCAGGGTGTCGAGGTCCCAGCCACGGTCGGTCGGGAAGGAGCCCACCGCGTCGCCGCCCGATGCCACCAGGTCCCACAGGTCCTCGGGCGAGCGGACGCCACCGGGGTAGCGGCAGGCCATGCCGACGATGACGATCGGGTCGTCGGCGACCGAGGCCGGGGTGGGAAGGCGGTCGTCGGGGGCGTTCTCCTCGCCGGACAGCTCGGCGGCTACATGGGCGGCCAGGGCTTCGGCGTTGGGGTGGTCGAACGCGGCGGTGGCGGGGAGCGGCAGGCCGGTGGCGGCGGTGAGGGCGTTGCGCAGCTCGACGGCGGTGAGCGAGTCGAAGCCCAAGTCCCGGAAGGCGCGGCCTGGTTCGACCTCATTGGGCCCGGCGAAGCCGAGCACCGCCGCCGCCTCGGAGCGCACCAAGTGCAGCAGCTCGCGGGCGCGTTCGGCGTGGCCCAGCGTCGCGAGTCGGGTGGCCTGGACGCCGGTCGTCGTCTCGGTGGCGAGGGCGTCGGCCGCTTCGGGGAGGTCGGCGATCAGCGGGCGTGGCCTCGCGGCGGCGAACGCGGGGGCGAAGACGGACCAGTCGACATCGGCGACGGTCAGGCACGTCTCGCCGTCGCCGGTGGCCTGCCGAAGGGCGGCGAGGGCGATGGCGGGGTCAAGGGCGATGAGGCCGCGGCGGCGCAGGGCGTCGCCGGTCTCGTTCGAGGCCATGCCGCCGCCCGCCCAGGGGCCCCAGGCGATCGACGTGGCGGTCAACCCGC
>NZ_QEST01000246.1 GCF_003311645.1 Streptomyces sp. PT12
CCTGCGCGAACTCGGTGCGACTGAGCAGGTCCGCGTCCCCACCGAACACCACATCCCTGACCGGGAGTTCGAAGCGCTCGCACACCGCGTCGAACGCCTCCGCGTACACCGGGAACGCCTCATACAACTCCCGTCCCATGCCCAGGCGTTGACTGCCCTGGCCCGAGAACAGGAACGCCAGGCGCCGGTCTTCGTCGGCCGTGCCGCGCACGACACCCGCGGCGGAGCGGCCCTCGGCGAGCGCGTTGAGACCGGCGGTGAGAGCGTCGCGGTCGCCCGCGACGACGACGGCACGGTGTTCGAGCGCGGCGCGGCTCGTGGCGGTGGAGTAGGCGAGGTCGCCGATCGGGGCGTTCGACTCTTCCAGGAGGCGGGCGGCCTGTGCGGTGAGCGCCGTGGCGCTGTGCCCGGAGACCAGCACGGGATAGGTGCCGGGCCTGGCCCCGGTGGGGGCGTTCGCGCCCTCTTCGGCGGTGGGCGCCTCCTCGACGATCAGGTGGGCGTTGGTGCCGCTCATGCCGAACGACGACACGCCCGCGCGGCGCGGGCCCTCCGCCTCCCAGGGGCGGGCCTCGGTCAGCAGCTCGACCGCGCCCGCCGACCAGTCGACATGCGGCGTGGGCTCGTCGACGTGCAGCGTCTTGGGGAGGACGGCGTTTCGCATCGCCATGACGACCTTGATGACGCCGCCGACGCCGGATGCGGACTGGGTGTGGCCGATGTTGGTCTTCAACGAGCCGAGGGCGAGGGGTGTTTGGCGGTTCTGGCCGTAGGTGGCGATGACGGCCTGGGCCTCGATGGGGTCGCCCAGGGTCGTTCCCGTCCCATGGGCCTCGACGAGGTCGACATCGGCGGTGGACAGCCCGGCGTTGGCGAGGGCCTGGCGGATCACGCGCTGCTGGGATGGGCCGTTGGGGGCGGTGAGCCCGTTGGACGCGCCATCGGAGTTGACAGCTGATCCACGGACGACGGCGAGGACGGGGTGGCCGTTGCGGCGGGCGTCGGAGAGGCGTTCGACCAGGAGGAGGCCGACGCCCTCGCCCCACCCCGTGCCGTCGGCGGCGGCGGCGAACGCCTTGCAGCGGCCATCGGCGGCCAGGCCGCGCTGGCGGGAGAACTCGATGAAGGTGCCAGGGGTTGACATGACGGTTACGCCGCCCGCCAGGGCGAGGGTGCACTCGCCCTGCCGGAGCGCCTGGGCGGCCAGGTGCAGGGCGACGAGGGAGGAGGAGCACGCGGTGTCGACGGTGACGGCGGGGCCTTCGAGGCCGAACGTGTAGGAGAGGCGACCTGAGACGACGCTGGCGGCGTTGCCGGTGCCGACGTGGCCGCCGAGCTCGTCCTCGGCGAACATCAACAGGGTCGCGTAATCCTGGCTGTTGGTGCCGACGAAGACGCCGGTGCGGCTGCCGCGCAGCCCGGCCGGGTCGATCCCGGCGCGTTCGGCGGCTTCCCACGCGGTTTCGAGGAGGAGCCGCTGCTGGGGGTCCATGGCCAGCGCCTCGCGGGGGCTGATGCCGAAGAACGCGGGGTCGAACTCCGTTGCCTCGTGCAGGAATCCGCCCGAGCGTGTGTAGCTGGTGCCCGTGCTCGCGGGGTCTGGGTCGTAGAGCGACTCGACGTCCCAGCCGCGGTCGGTGGGGAATTCGGTCATGGCGTCGCGGCCTTCGGCGACCAACTCCCAGAGATCTTCCGGGGAGTGGACGCCGCCGGGGTAGCGGCACGCCATGCCGACGATCGCGATCGGCTCCTGGTCGCGCGACTCGACCTCCTGGAGGCGCGCGCGGGTGCTGTGGAGGTCGGCCGACACGCGCTTGAGGTAGGCGAGCAGCTTCTCTTCATTCGTGGGCATTGTTGCTATCCACCAAACGCAATCGGGAGGTCGTGCCGCATCAGGAGAGGCCGAGCTCGCGGTCGATGAAGTCGAACACCTCGTCGGAGGTGGCCGAGTCAAGTTTTTCGGCGATGCCGCCGGGCTCTTCTGTCTCCTCGCTTGTCCACTGGGCGAGGAGGGTGCGCAGCCGCACGGTGACGCTGGCGCGCTCGGAGTGCTCAAGGGCGGCTCCGGCGAGCAGGTCGGCCAGCCGGTCGAGCTCGGTCAGCACCGGGACGGCGGAGGTGTCGTGGCCTCCGCCGAGTGCGGCGAGGAGGTGCTGGGTGAGCGCGGCCGGTGTGGGGTGGTCGAACACCAGCGTGGCGGGCAGCGTGAGCCCGGTGACGGCGGTCATGGCGTTGCGCAGCTCGACGGCGGTGAGCGAGTCGAAGCCCATGTCGCGGAACGCGCGGCCCGCCGCGACGTTGGCCGTGTCGGGGTGTCCGAGGACGCGGGCGGATTCGGCGCAAACGAGGCCGGTGAGGTGGCGTTCGCGGTCGGCCGGGGCGAGGGCGGCGAGGGTGGCCGCCAGCTCGGTGCCGTTGTCGCCCGTGTCGCCCTTGCCTTGTGTGGCACCGGAGTTGAGCGCCTGCCGCACCTCGGAAAGTTCGCTGATCAGGGGGCGTGGCCTGGCGGCGGTGAAGGCCGGGGCGAAGACGG
>NZ_QEST01000110.1 GCF_003311645.1 Streptomyces sp. PT12
CGGCGACATGGGCCGCGGCGATCTCGCCGATCGAGTGACCGGCAAGGACGTCGGGGTGGACGCCGAAGGATGTGACCAGGCGGTGGAGGGCGACCTCGGCCGCGAACAGGGCGGCCTGGGTGTACTCGGTGCGGTTGAGCAGGTCGGTGTCGTCGCCGAACACGACGTCGCGCAGGGGGCGTGGGAGATGGGCGTCCAGGTGCGCGCACACGGCGTCGAACACGTCCGCGTAGACGGGGAACGCCTCGTACAACTCGCTTCCCATGCGCAGGCGTTGGCTGCCCTGGCCGGAGAACAGGAATGCCAGGCGCCCCGGTGTGCCGGTCGTGGGCGCGCCGTCGCGGGCGAGTGCCGCGAGGCGGGTGAGGGCGGTGGCGCGGTCGGGGGCGACGACGACGGCGCGGTCGTCGAGGGCGACGCGGCTGGTCGTGGTGGTGAGGGCCACGTCGGCCGGGCGCAGCTCGGGGTCGGCGGTCCAGTGGTCGAGCAGCCGGGCGGCCTGGGCGCGCAGGGCCTTGGGGCCGCGGCCCGATATGGCGATGGGGAGGGCCGGAAGTGCGCGGGTGGGGGCGGGAGTTGGGGGCTCGTCGTCGGTGGTGGCCTCGAGGAGCACATGGGCGTTGGTGCCGCTGATGCCGAAGGAGGACACGCCCGCGCGGCGCGGGCCCTCCGTTGCCCATGTGCGGGCGTCGGTGAGCAGTTCGACGGCGCCCGCCGACCAGTCGACGTGCGAGGTGGGCTCGTCGATGTGGAGGCTGGGCGGCATGATGCCGTGGCGCATGGCCATGACCATCTTGATGACGCCAGCGACGCCAGCGGCGGCCTGGGTGTGCCCGATGTTGGACTTTACCGAGCCCAGCCACAACGGCCGTTCGGGGGCGCGGCCTTGGCCGTAGGTGGCGAGGAGGGCCTGGGCCTCGATGGGGTCGCCGAGGGTGGTACCGGTGCCATGGGCCTCGACCACGTCGATGTCGGCGGGTTCGAGTCCGGCGTTGTCGAGGGCGGCGCGGATGACGCGCTGTTGGGAGGGGCCGTTGGGGGCGGTGAGGCCGTTGGACGCGCCGTCCTGGTTGACGGCCGAGCCGCGGACGGTCGCAAGGACCCGGTGGCCGTTGCGGCGGGCGTCGGAGAGGCGTTCAAGCAGCAGGAGCCCGGCGCCCTCGCCCCAGCCTGTGCCGTCGGCGGCGCCCGCGAACGACTTGACGCGGCCGTCGGGGGCCAGGCCGCGCTGGCGGCTGAAGTCGAGGAAGGTGCCGGGGGTCGACATGACGGTGGCGCCGCCCGCGATGGCGAGGGAGCACTCGCCGTTGCGGAGGGCCTGGGCGGCCAGGTGGAGGGCGACCAGGGAGGACGAGCAGGCGGTGTCGACGGTGACGGCGGGGCCTTCGAGGCCGAGCGTGTAGGAGATGCGGCCAGAGAAGACTGCGGCGGCGTTGCCGGTGCCGATGTAACCCTCCACGCTGTCCTCGCCGTTGAGGAGCATCGGAACGTAGTCCTGGCCGTTGGTCCCGGCGAAGACGCCGGTGTCGCTGCCGCGCAGGGTCGTGGCGTCGATACCCGCGCGCTCGAGCAACTCCCAGGCGGTTTCGAGGAGGATGCGCTGCTGGGGGTCCATGGCCAGTGCCTCGCGGGGGCTGATGCCGAAGAACGCGGGGTCGAACTGGTCGGCGTCGTGCAGGAATCCGCCCTCGCGGGCGTAGGTGGTGCCCTGCCGGTCGGGGTCGGGGTCGTAGAGGGCGCCGACGTCCCAGCCGCGATTGACGGGCAGGGCGGTGATGGCGTCGCGGCCTTCGGCGACCAACTCCCACAGGTCTTCCGGGGAGTGGACGCCGCCGGGGAAGCGGCAGCTCATCGCGACGATGGCGATCGGCTCGTCGGTGGTGGGGCGTTGGGGCGCGGGGGTGTCAACGGCCGTGCTGCGGCCGAGGAGTTGGTCGAGGAGGTGGGCGGCGAGGGCGGTGGGGGTGGGGTGGTCGAAGACGAGGGTGGCGGGCAGGGTCACGCCCGTGGTGGCGGTGAGGCGGTTGCGGAGCTCGACGGCGGTGAGCGAGTCGAAGCCGACGTCCCTGAAGGCGCGGCCTGGTTCGACGGCGTCGGTGTCGGCGTGGCCGAGGACGGCGGCGGCCTCGGTGCGGACGAGGGTGATGAGGTGGCGTTCGCGTTCCCCGGCGGGGAGTGCGGCGAGGCGGGTGGCGAGGGCGGTGCCGTGCTCGCCGGTCGTGGGGGCCTGATGGCTGGGGGCCTGATGGCTTTCGCGCGCCTCGGGGATGTCGTCGAACAGAGGGCGGTGGCCGGTGGCGGTGAAGGCGGGGGCGAGGACGGACCAGTCGACGTCGGCGACGGTCAGGCAGGTCTGGTCCTCGTCAAGGGCTCGCTGGAGCGCGGCGATGGCCAGCCGCGGGTCGAGGGCGCGCAGGCCGCGGCGGCGGAGGGTGTCGCCCTCGGCGAGCGCCATGCCGCCGCCCGCCCAGGGGCCCCAGGCGATCGACGTGGCGGTCAACCCGC
>NZ_QEST01000207.1 GCF_003311645.1 Streptomyces sp. PT12
TCGCTCATCAGGCGTCTCCTTGATCATCAGATCCGCCGTCTATCGGACACTCCCCTTGCCGGTGCTGCCGGAGGTGTAGATGACGTACGCGATGCCGTCTGGCCCCGCCGCGAGCGGCGGGTTGTCGTCCGGCAGTGCCGCCAGTGCGTCGCGGACCTCGTCCAGCATCACGACGGGCGCGCCGACCTCGCTCACGGCCTTGCCCGCCTCGGCGTGCGCGAGCACCACTCGCAACTGGGCGTCTTCGGCGATCTCGGCGACGCGCCCGGAGGGGTGCGCCGTGTCGAGAGGCACGTAGGCCGCGCCGGCCTTGAGCACCGCGAGGATCGCAGTCGGCAGGTCCAGGTTCCTACGCAGACACAGACCGACCCGCGCGCCCGGCTCCACACCGTGCGCGCGCAGCAGGGCGGCGAGCCGGTTCGCGCGGGCATTCAGCTCGGCATAGCCGGTCTCGACACCGGAGACGACGACGGCCACGCCGTCCGGGGTCTCCGCCGCGCGCGCCTCGAACTCCGCGACCACGGTGGACTCGCGAACCGGCCGCACCGGGCCCCCGGCGGCCTCGGTGAGGAACGCCTTGTCCGTGGGGCTCAGCATCTCGGCCGTGGACAGCGGGGCGTCCGGGGCCGCGGTCAGGGTGTGCAGCAGCCCGGCGTAGTGCCGGGTGAACCGGGCGATGCTCTCGGCGTCGAACAGGTGGGTGTTGAACTCGACGGCGAGGTCCGCGCCGGCCCCGGGCTCCGGCCGCCGGCTCAGGCTCCAGCTCATGTCGAAGCAGGAGGTGTGGGTCGGGCCGTCCTCGTACGAGATGTCGATGCCGGGCAGGGCGGCAGCGGTGTCCGTGGTATCCGCGTCCGTCACGCCGAACACGATCTGGAAGACGGGAGAGCGCGACGGGTCGACGACCGGGTCCACCGCTTCGACCAGCTTGTCGAAGGGCAGGCCCGCATGCTCGTCGGCCTCCGCCGACACGCGGGCGACCCGCCGGACCAGCTCGCGGAAGGTCGGATCGCCGGAGAGGTCCGCACGCAGCACGCGCGGATCGGTGAAGCGCCCGACCACCGAGGACACGCTGTCGTGGTGACGGTTCTCGTCCGGCGAGCCGATCACCAGGTCGTCGAGGCCGGAGTACCGGTGCAGCAGCGTGCAGAACGTGGCGACGAGGACGTCGTACGGGCTCGCGTCCACCTGCCGGGCCAGCTCATCGGCCCGCCGCAGGGCTTCGCCCCCGACGGTGAAGCGGGCGCGGTCGCCCGCGAAAGTGCGGGTCTCGCCGCGCGGCCGGTCGGTAGGGAACTCCAGGACCTCGGCGCCCGCCAGCTTGCTGCGCCAGTACGCGCCGATCCTGTCCAGGTCGGCGCTGCCGAGCCGGTCGTGCTGCCACCGGGCGTAGTCCGGGTACTGCACCGACGGTTCGGGCAGGTTCGGTGTGCCGCCGTCGGTCAATGCCGTGTAGAACGCGGCGAGTTCACGCATCAGCACGCCGCGCGAGCGGCTGTCGCAGACGAGGGCGGGCAGGTCGAGCAGGAACAGGTGGTCGTCCGGCTCGACCCTGATCAGTGCCGCGCGCCACATCGGCGTACGGCCCAGGTCGAACGGTTCGGCGGCCCGCCGCTCGATGAGGGCTCGTGCCGCCGCGATGTTCTCCGCCTCGGTCAGCGGCAGGTCGACCGGAACCTCGGTGGCGACGACCTGCATCGGGGCGCCCTCGCGCTCGGCGATCGTGGTCCGCAGCGCCTCGTGCCGGGCCACGGTCGACGCCAGCGCCTCGCGCAGCGTGCCCGCGTCGAGCCTGCCCCGAAGGCGCAGGCACAGCGGGGTGCCGGGGACCGGGTGGTCGAGGAACCGTAGGGTCCGTTGCGCGTGGGAGAGCGGTGTCGGGCCTGTGTGGCCGCGCGATGTCAGCCCGCGCCGTGCCACGGTTTCCGCGTGTTCCCTCAGCCGTGCGAGGAACCGCGTGCGGCGCTGTTCGGGGAGCGCGGCGATGCGCTGGGTCATGTCGGTCACCTGAGTCTCCTGATGCGTAGCGGTGCCTCGCCTGCCGGGTCGTGGTCCGGGCGTGTGGGCAGGTGTGCCAACTCCTCGATGGCACTGGTCAGGACGTCGATGCCATGCAAGTACTCCGAGAGCACGATGTGCTCGTCGTCCGCAGTCCCGCCGCATACGTCTCGGTCACATTCCCCGAGGGAGTAAAAGCCTCCTTCATCGCCGCAACCAATCCAGCAGATGACCCACAATGCGATCCGCGACATCCACCCGGTGGGCCCCTCCCCCACGCCGGCCGTATGCGTCGAACATCCTCTTCTCGTCCGCACCGACCCTGCTCGCAAGCACCGCGATCCCGCAGCCACCCGGGCGCTCTGGTGTCGCTGACACGTGACCTCCGTACTAGCCTCGTGCTTTCACGAGGTGGGCTGTCCAGAGGTTGATCACGAAGACAGAAA
>NZ_QEST01000007.1 GCF_003311645.1 Streptomyces sp. PT12
AGAACTCCCCCGCCAGTTCACGCCCCATCCCCACCCACTGCCACCCCTGCCCCGGAAAGACGAACACGGCCCCCGTGGGCGCGACAGGGCGGACGCCGAGGACGGTGGAAGGGGGTTCACCGCCCTCGGCGAGCCGGGTGAGGCCGTCGAGCAGCGCGGCGCGCTCCCGGCCCACGAGCACGGCCCTGTGCTCCATCGGCGCCCGCGTCGTGGCGAGGGACCAGCCGATGTCGGCGACCCCGGCCTCGGGGCGCTCGCTCACGAAATCCCGCAGCCGCGCGGCCTGTTGGGCCAGCGCCTCGGGGGTCCTTGCCGACACGGGCCAGACCGTCACCCCGGGATCGGCCACGGACGGCGGCGCGGGGGCGGCGGCGGGGGCGGGCGCGGGGGCGGCCTCGACGATGACATGCGCGTTGGTGCCGCTGATGCCGAACGACGACACGCCCGCCCGGCGCGCCCGCCCGGTCTCCGGCCACTCCCGCGCCTCGGCCAGCAGCGCGACGGCGCCCGCCGACCAGTCCACGTGCGGCGAGGGCCGGTCGATGTGCAGGGATCCTGGCAGCGTGCCATGGCGCATGGCCATGACCATCTTGATGACCCCGCCCACGCCCGCGGCGGCCTGGGCATGCCCGATGTTGGACTTCAACGAGCCGAGCCACAGCGGCCGTTCGGCGTCCCTGCCCTGGCCATAGGTGGCGAGCAGGGCGTGCGCCTCGATCGGGTCGCCCAGGGTCGTCCCCGTGCCATGCGCCTCGACCGCGTCCACATCGGCGGCGGCGAGGCCCGCGTTGGCCAGCGCGGCGCGGATGACGCGCTGCTGGGAGAGGCCGTTGGGGGCGGTGAGGCCGTTGCTCGCGCCGTCCTGGTTGATCGCGGAGCCGCGCAGCACCCCGAGCACGGGGCGCCCCGCGCGGCGCGCCTCGGACAGCCGCGTCAGCACGAGCATGCCGACGCCCTCGGCCCAGCCCGTGCCGTCGGCCGACGCGGCGAACGCCTTGCACCGCCCGTCGCCCGCCAGGCCGCGCTGGGTGCTGAACTCGAGGAACATGCCGGGGCTCGACATGACCGCGACGCCGCCCGCCAGGGCCAGGGAGCAGTCGCCGTGGCGCAGCGCCTGGGCGGCCAGGTGCAGCGACACCAGGGAGGAGGAGCACGCGGTGTCCACCGTGACGGCGGGGCCTTCGAGGCCGAGGGTGTAGGCGACGCGCCCCGACAGCACGCTGTTGGCGCTGCCCGTGAGGATCTGGCCCTCGAAGCCCTCGGGCGCCTGGTCGAGCCGGGAGCCGTACTCCTGCGCCATCGCGCCGACGAACACGCCCGTCGGCGTGCCGCGCAGCGACCCGGGAACGATCCCGGCCCGCTCCACGGCCTCCCACGAGGTCTCGAGCACCAGCCGCTGCTGCGGGTCCATCGTCAGGGCCTCACGCGGGGAGATCCCGAAGAACGCGGCGTCGAACTCAGCGGCGCCGTCGAGGAATCCGCCCTCGCGCACATAGGACGTGCCGCGCCGGTCGGGGTCGGGGTCGTAGAGCGCGTCCAGGTCCCAGCCGCGGTCGGTGGGGAAGCCGCCGATGGCGTCGGTGCCCTCGGCGACGAGCCGCCACAGGTCCTCGGGCGAACGGACGCCTCCTGGGTAGCGGCAGGCCATGCCGACGATGGCGATGGCGTCGCCGTCGTCGGCCGTTCCCTGGGGGTCCGCCGTGCCCTGGGGGGCGGGGGTCGCCCGGGTCGCCGCCCTGGCGCCATCGGTCAGCCGCCGCCGCAGGTGCCCGGCCAGGGCGTCCGGGGTGGGGTGGGAGAACAGCACGTCGGAGGGCAGGCGAAGGCCGGTGGCCGCGCCGACGCTGTTGCGCAGCTCAAGCGACATGTGGGAGTCGAGCCCCGCCTCCTTGAACGTGGCGGACTCCCCGACGCGGGCCGCGTCGCGGTAGCCGAGCACGGCCGCGGTGTGGCGGCGGACCAGCCCGAGCAGGTGGCGGTGCTGCTGCTCGGGGCCCCGGCCGCCCAGCTCCACGGCGAGCCCTTCGGGCACGCCGGGCGCGACGGGCCGGGGCGGCTCGGGCGCGGCGGGCGCCTGAGGCGTTCCACCGGTCACGGTGGTCCCAGGGGTGCCGCTCAGCCAGTGGCTCTCGCGCTGGAAGGCATAGGTGGGCAGGTCGACGACGCGCGCGTCCGAGCCCGCGAAGGCCGACGACCAGTCGACGCCAGCGCCATGGGCCCACGCGCCCGCGGCGCCCGCGAGGAAGCGCTCGCGGCCCGCGTCGTCGCGGCGCAGGGTGCCGACCGCGGCGGCGTCGGCGCCCAGGGCCTCTGCGGTCTCGGTGATGCTGGCGCACAGGACGGGGTGGGCGCTCGCCTCGACGAAGAGGGAGTGCCCCTCCTCGATCAACAGCC
>NZ_QEST01000042.1 GCF_003311645.1 Streptomyces sp. PT12
ACACCGCTCAACGACCAAGCCCCAGGCGAGGCACTCCAGATCTCAAACGCGCTCTCAAAGAGCGTTTTATCCCATCCGGGGTGCTTTATTACAGTTCAGGTAGCGGACCGTTTCGGGTCGGCTGGGGCGGTAAGCGTCTCTTGTGGCAGGTGAGGCGGATGACGGCCTTCGAGGGACCGTTTCGGTCCCTTCGCTCCTGTCTGATCCCAACACGCCCCCGGTCACGCCGGTTTGCGCCCTGTGGCGGGACGGCGGCCATCGGTACTACAGAAACATGCCTCGTAAGCAGCGGCCGTACCCGAGTGACCTGTCCGATGCCCGTTGGGAACTGCTGGAACCAACTCTGACAGCCTGGCGGGCCGAACGCAGAGGGAAAGGGCCTGGACATAGGCCGGCCGCCCGAGCACGACCTGCGCCGGATCATGGACGCGATCCTTTATGTCGACCGGACCGGGATCCCCTGGCGGTACCTGCCACACGACTTCGCCCCGTGGGAAACCGTCTACGGTTACTTCGCTGCCTGGCAGAAGGACGCGGTTTTCGACCAGCTCAACGGACTCCTGCGACGACTGGTCCGGGAGGCGGAAGGCCGCGACGCCGAGCCCAGCGCCTGCATCCTCGATGCCCAGAGCGTCAAGACCTCCGCGAACGTCCCGGCCACCGGCCAGGGCATCGACGCGGGCAAGAAGATTGCAGGCCGCAAACGCCACATCGGCGTCGACACACTCGGCCTTCTCCTGGCTGTCCTGGTCACCGCCGCCAGTATCTCCGACAACGTCGGCGGTATTCAGGTTCTCTCGAGCATCGCTGCAGACCACCCGCGTGTCACGAAGGCGTGGGCCGACACTGGCTACCGCACCAAGGTCATCGACCACGGCGCCCGTCTCGGGATCGATGTTGAAGTCACCCGTCGCGACCCTGCCCAGAAGGGCTTCAAGGTGATTCCGCGACGCTGGGTCGTCGAGCGGACCTTCGGCTGGCTGATGCACCATCGTCGTCTTGCCCGCGACTACGAGACCCACCCGCACCGCTCCGAAGCCATGATCAAGGTGGCCATGGTCGATCTCATAAGCCGACGGCTCACCCGCGAATCGACCCCGAACTGGCGCGACTCCTGAGCCCGCCAGGTCAGGAGGCAGAGCCCTGAGCAGGACAGTCCCAGTCGGCCGAGTCGATCGTGGTTCCCTCCACGTCGCTGAGGTGGAAGCAGTTGCCGTTGACCCACGCCGTGAGCGATCCGGGCCGATGCTCGACCTGGAATGGCTCGTCCCCGCGCAGAGTCCCGGACCATGATCCATCTGCTGCAGGCGAGTGGGTGACGGCGACCCACGTCCGCTTCGGGGGAATCTGGTGCGTTTCCGCCCAGGGCTCCACGGTCAACTCCAGCGCCGCCTCACCACCATTGCTGAGCAGCAGCCGCGCTGTTCCCCCAGTGGCCACTCGCGGCACACCCCCTTGCTTCTACGGACGACCCCGGTTCTCACGCCCCGATCGTCACACGCCCGATCACCTGCTCCAAGCGGCTTCGCCGCCCGAGTTATCAAACAGCCCTGCCGGGACAAAACGCTCTTTCAGAGAGCATCACCGTCGCGCTCCCCCCGACATTCTCCTCGAATGGATGTTCAAGAACACTACATCGGTTTCACGCGCATCAACTGTGATCTGATTCACAATCAAGAAAGATAGAATTAAGGCAACCCTCACATGACAAGATCTCCCCCATCGGGGGAGGTCACTCTCCGCACATTCCTCCGGTCGACACCCTTGGCCGCCGCACCCCGGTTCTAGGTGCCCTCGGGCGGCAGGTCCAGGGCCGCCCGCTTCTCGCCGGTAGGCAACGGAACGTCACGAGGCCAGTCCAGGACCATGCAGCCGTCCTCGGGCCTCCTAGGTCGATAGGTGAAGCCCAACTCCGACTCGGGGTCGTAGGTCAGCACCACATCGTCTCGTCGGATGCGACGCTCGAAGCGGGCGGCGTCGGCGGCCTGCCGCGGGCTCAAGGAGTCGTCTCCGAGCCGCTTCCGCAGGTACAGCTTGAGTCCAGTGAAGTGGTAGTTGTTGTGATGCGTCGAACCTCGATGGGACGTCTTGACAGCCCACGGAATCATCACCGCTACGGCATGTGCGATCGGATTTGCTCGCATATCGAGTGCGACCCGGCGCTTGTTCACCGCTGCCGGTGTAAGCCTCGATCTTTCGTGACGGTCCGTCGGTTCTTTCGGGGGGCCGTTTCGGTTGT
>NZ_QEST01000023.1 GCF_003311645.1 Streptomyces sp. PT12
CCCGGGGGCCTCCGTCTCCACCGGGGCCAACTTCACCTACTCCGGCGCCAACGCCGCGCCCACGGCGTTCTCCGTCAACGGCGTCGTCTGCGGTGACGACGGCGGCCCAGGGCCCGACCCCGACCCCGACCCTGACCCCGACCCGCCAGGGGACCGGGTGGACAACCCCTACGAGGACGCGGGCGTCTATGTGAACCCCGACTGGTCGGCCAACGCCGCGGCCGAGCCCGGCGGCGACGCCATCGCCGACGAGCCCACCGCGGTCTGGCTCGACCGCCGCGCCGCGATCACCGGCGGCTCCGCCGGGAACTCGACGGGCCTGCGCGAGCACCTGGACAACGCCCTGATCCAGGCCGAGGAGCACGACAACTTCGTCTTCCAGGTCGTCGTCTACAACCTCCCTGGCCGCGACTGCGCCGCGCTCGCCTCCAACGGCGAGCTGGCCGCCGACGAGATCGACGTCTACAAGGAGGAGTTCATCGACCCGATCGCCGAGATCCTGGGCGACCCGGCGTACGCGGACCTCCGCATCGTGACGATCATCGAGATCGACTCGCTGCCCAACCTGATCACCAACGTCTCCCCGCGCGAGACGGCCACCGACCAGTGCGACGAGATGCTGGCCAACGGCAACTACGTCGAGGGCGTCTCCTACGCGCTCGACACGCTGGGCGACATCCCGAACGTCTACAACTACATCGACGCGGGCCACTACGGCTGGATCGGCTGGGACGACAACTTCGGCGCCTCGGCCGAGCTGTTCCACGAGACCGCCACCACGGGCGGCGCGTCCGTCGACGATGTGGCGGGCTTCATCGTCAACACCGCCAACTACGGCCCGTCCGTCGAGCCGCACTACAGCATCGACGACACCGTCGGCGGCAGGTCCGTGCGCGAGTCGGAATGGGTCGACTGGAACCGCTACATCGACAACCAGTCGTTCGCCCTCGCCTTCCGCGACGAGCTGGTCAGTCAGGGCTTCAACGACGAGATCGGCATGCTGATCGACACCTCGCGCAACGGGTGGGGCGGCCCCGACCGGCCGACGGGCCCAGGCCCGACGACCGATGTGAACGCCTATGTCGAGGGCAGCCGCGTCGACGGCCGCATCCAGACGGGCAACTGGTGCAACCAGTCAGGCGCGGGCCTGGGCGAGCGGCCCACCGCGTCGCCGGTCCCGAACATCGACGCCTACGCGTGGATCAAGCCGCCGGGCGAGTCCGACGGCTCGAGCGAGGAGATCCCGAACGACGAGGGCAAGGGCTTCGACCGCATGTGCGACCCCACATACGAGGGGAACCCGCGCAACAACAACAACATGTCGGGAGCGCTGCCCGACGCGCCCCTGTCGGGCCACTGGTTCTCCGCGCAGTTCCAGGAGCTCCTGGCCAACGCCTACCCGCCCCTGTGATCTGACATCCCGGGGATGTGACTGAGGCCGGGGCCCCGGAAGTCCGGGGCCCCGGCCGCGCGTTCTTCCGTGCCGGGCCGCCCTCCCGGGTGAGCCGTTAGGGTGGCGGCATGTGCGGACGGTATGCGGCGAGCAGGCGGCCCGAGGACCTGGCGGGGCTGTTCGACATCGAGCGCTGGGACCCCGAGGCCACCCTCCCCGCCGACTGGAACGTCGCGCCCACCAAGGAGGTGTACGCCGTTCTCGACCGCCCGCTCAGGGAGCAGGGCGCGGGCCCCGAGCCGGTCCGCCAGCTGCGCGTGCTGCGCTGGGGCCTGGTGCCCTCGTGGGCCAAGTCCCCCGAGTCCGCGGTCAAGATGATCAACGCCAGGGCCGAGACCGTGCACGAGAAGACGGCCTACCGCCGCCCGTTCGCCGCCCGCCGCTGCCTCCTGCCCGCCGACGGGTACTACGAGTGGGTCACCGGGCGGGCCGAGCGCGCCGAGGAGGAGAAGGGCAAGCGCAAGCGCCCCCGCAAGCAGCCCTACTTCGTGACGCCCCTCGACGGCGGCGTGATGGCGCTGGCCGGTCTTTACGAGTTCTGGCGCGACGGCACGCTGCCCGACGACCACCCGCGCGCCTGGTGGGCCACGTGCACCGTGATCACCACCGAGGCCGAGACCGAGCCGCTGCCGGTCCCCGCGGGGATCGGCGAGGCGGAGCGGGCGCCGCGTTCGCTCTCCGACATCCACCCGCGCATGCCGCTCGCGCTGCCGCCAGAGCGCTGGGACGCCTGGCTCGACCCGGGGCGCACCGACCCCGACGAGGTCCGCGGCCTGCTCGCGCCCCCGCCCCCCGGCCGCTTCCGCGCCTACCCCGTCCCCACCGCCGTGAGCAATGTGCGCAACAACGGCCCCGAGCTGCTTGCCGAGCTTCCGGCGCCCGAGGAGGCCACCCTCTTCTGAGGGGGCGGCCACCCCTCGGCGCGCGGGAATGCCGGGCGCCCGCGCGGCGTTCCCCCTCCGACACGCTCACGCGAGAGAGGGAGACCCCCGATGGCTTCCATCGCCTGGCCGGCGAGCCCCACCAAGACCCCGGTCCGCAGGGCCGCCGAGGTGGACTGGGCCACGCTCCGGCTGGCGGCCGAGCGGTCGCACCCGAAGGCGGACCCGCCGAAGGGTCGTCTATCCTCCGAAGCGGACGAGTCCGGCACCACCGGGCTCACGACGCTTTTCGAGGAGGTGGGTCCGGTCACCGGCACGGACGAGGGCACGCACGAGGAGACCGAGACCACGGCCGAGCGGAACGCCCGTTTCGAGCGCGACGCGCTCGGCTACCTGGACCAGATGTACTCGGCGGCGCTGCGCATGACGCGCAACCCCGCGGACGCCGAGGACCTGGTGCAGGAGACCTACGCCAAGGCGTACGGCTCGTTCCACCAGTTCCGCGAGGGCACCAACCTCAAGGCGTGGATGTACCGCATCCTCACCAACACGTTCATCAACTCCTACCGCAAGAAGCAGCGGGAGCCGCAGCGCAGCGCGGCGGAGGACATCGAGGACTGGCAGCTGGCGCGCGCCGAGTCCCACATGTCCACCGGGCTGCGGTCGGCCGAGTCGCAGGCGCTCGACCACCTGCCCGACTCGGACGTGAAGCAGGCGCTCCAGGCGATCCCCGAGGAGTTCCGCATCGCGGTCTACCTCGCTGACGTCGAGGGCTTTGCCTACAAGGAGATCGCCGACATCATGGGAACACCCATCGGCACGGTGATGTCCCGGCTGCACCGCGGCCGCAGGCAGCTCCGCGACATGCTCGCGGACTACGCCAGGGAGCGCGGTCTCGTCCCGGCCGGGGTCCAGGAAGGCTCAGGATCATGAGTGGTGACCAGTCACACCCCACGGACTGCTCCGAGGTCCTGGGCCGCCTCTACGAGTACCTCGACCGCGAGATGCCGGACGGGGAGTGCGCCAAGTTCCAGGAGCACATCGACGAGTGCTCTCCGTGCCTGGAGAAATACGGCCTGGAGCAGTCCGTCAAGGAGCTCGTGAAGCGCTGCTGCGGCCATGACGAGGTCCCCTCCGACCTCAGGTCGAAGGTCATGGACCGCATCGAGTCGATCCGCGAGGACGAGGCGGACGCCGCGAGCCCCGCCCCCCGTCGGATCGAGTAACGGAATCCTCACCGTCCGCGTTTCACCCCGCTGGTCTTCCACCGTCTCGCGAGCCGCGCGCGCCTGACCCATGCTGTGAGCAGGCGCCTGTCCGCCCATGGTTGGATGCGGCCCTGGACGGACAGGAGAACTGTGAAGTGCACGCTACGAAGCGGGAATCAGGCGGGACACCGTGAGGATCTTCGGCAGGGTCCGGCAGCGGCCTTCCACCGACTGGCGGCTGGCCACCAACCGGGCTTTCACCCTCATCGACGACGGCCGCTACGACGACGCGGACGCGCTGCTGACGCGCGCCGCCGATCTCGAGCCCTGGCTGTCGGAGTCCTGGTTCAACCTGGCGCTGCTGCACAAGTTCCGGCACGACTGGGAGCAGGCGCGCTCCGCGGGGCTGCGGGCCGTCGCCCTGCTGGAGAAGGACGCGGGCGCCCCTGACTGGTGGAACGTCGGCATCGCCGCCACCGCGCTCCAGGACTGGCCGCTGGCCCGGCGCGCGTGGCAGGCGTACGGCCTGCCGGTGCCGGGCGACCCCGCGGTCGCGGACGCCCCCGTGGCCATGGACCTCGGCGGGGCCGCGGTCCGCCTCTCGCCCGAGGGCGAGGCCGAGGTGGTGTGGGGGCGGCGGCTCGATCCGGCCAGGATCGAGATCCAGAACATCCCGCTGCCGTCGTCGGGCCGCCGCTGGGGCGAGGTCGTCCTGCACGACGGGGTCCCGCGCGGCGAGCGGACGACCGCGACGGGCGGCGTCTCGTCGGTGTACCCGGTCTTCGACGAGATCGAGCTGTGGGCGCCATCCGCGGTGCCGACGTGGGTCGTACTGATCGAGGCCGCGGCCGAGTCCGACCGCGACGCCCTGGAGCGGCTGGCGGCGGACGCGGGCTACGCGGCCGAGGACTGGTCGTCGTCGGTGCGGCTGCTGTGCCGCGCCTGTTCGGAGAGCCGCATGCCGAGCGAGGAGGGCGACGGCCTGGCGCAGCACGACCCGCACGACCACAGCGTTCCCGGGCAGCCCGGGCCGCTCGGCCACACCGGCGCGGGCGGGATGTGGTCGCCCGAGCGCGAGTGCGGGGTGGCGGCGCCGGGGGCGCTGGTGCGGGGGCTGCTCGACGGCTGGGTCGCGGACAGCCCCGACTCCCGTGACTGGCGTGATCTCGAAGAGGTCTGCTGAGAGAAGGGGACAGGCGCCCCCGCCCGCCCTTTAAGCTGTGGGGATCAGCCGGACGGGCTGGATCGACGGGGCTGTGAGTTTCGCAGCGGGGACCTGGCATGAGGGAAAGGCACACGGCCGACCATGGCGCAGCAGGACATCGATGAGCGGGTCAGCGACGAGTTCGTCGACGACACCAAGGACGCCGAGGAGCGGGAGAGGGAGCACCGGGAGCGGGGCACGGTGCGGCCGATCACCGTTGTCGGCCATCCGATGCTGCACCGGGAGTGCCGGGATGTCACGGAGTTCGGCGACGAGCTCGCGGCGTTGATCGACGACATGTTCGCCAGCCAGCGCGCCGCCGAGGGCGTGGGCCTGGCCGCGAACCAGATCGGCGTGGACCTCAAGGTCTTCGTCTACGACTGCCCCGACGACGACGGCGTGCGGCACGTCGGGGTGGTGTGCAACCCCGTCCTCGACGAGCTGCCCGCCGAGTCACGGGTGCTGGACGACAACAACGAGGGCTGCCTCTCGGTGCCCACCGCCTATGCCGAGCTCGCGCGCCCCGACTACGCCGTGGTCCGCGGGCAGGACGCCAGCGGGAACCCCATCACGGTGCGCGGCACCGGGTACTTCGCGCGCTGCCTCCAGCACGAGACGGACCACCTCTACGGGCGCCTCTATCTGGATCGGCTGTCCAAGCGGGAGCGGAAGAAGGCGCTCACGATGATGGCCGAGGGCACCCCGCGCTACGAGACGGTGCCCAACGCCGAGTGATCCGGCCGCCGAGTGATCCGGAGGGGGAGTGATCCGGAGGGGGAGTGATCCGGAGGGGGAGTGATCCGGGGTGGGGCGTTGGCCGCGGGACGGGCTCCACTGGGCTGGTCCTGTGGCGAACGCCCCGATGGTTGACGCGCGTTGAGCCCATGCGTCACGCTGGATACCGACCGGTATCTCTCCCCACGGAGGCAGCATGTTGAGACGCGCGCTGCGTGTCCTGCTCGCGATTGTCATGATCTCATCAGCGGCCGTGGTCAGCACGGTGGCCACCGCTGGCACCGCCTATGCCGACGGCTGCTACACCTGGAACCGCACCCTCAGGCAGGGCTCGACGGGCGAGGATGTGCGCCAGCTCCAGATCCGGGTGTCAGGCTACCCCGGCTATGGCGCGGTACTCGCCCTCGACGGCGTGTACGGCCCGGCCACGGCGGCGGCCGTGACGCGGTTCCAGCAGGCGTACGGCCTCAGCGCCGACGGCATCGCCGGGCCGCAGACGTTCGGCAAGATCTACGACCTCCAGGACAACGACTGCACCCCCGTTCACTTCACCTGGGGCGAGCTCAACCGGTGCAACAGCAACTGGTCGGGCGGCCAGGTCAGCGCCTCCCAGGCGCGCGCCAACGCCCTGGTGAGCATGTGGAAGCTGGAGGCCCTGCGCCACGCCCTCGGCGACCGCGCCATCGTCACCAGCAGCGGCTTCCGCTCCGTCTCCTGCAACAACGCCGCGGGCGGCTCGCCCACCAGCCGCCACATGTACGGGGACGCCGTCGACCTCGTCGGCACGCCGTCGTTCTGCCAGCTGTCGCAGCAGGCCAGGTACCACGGCTTCAACGAGATCCTCGGCCCTGGCTACCCAGGCCACAACGACCATGTGCACCTGGCGCACAGGTCGTCGCGCTACTGGTCCGCGCCCAGCTGCGGCATCTGACCGGAGCGTTGATCGGCGCTGCGACCGGCGCGCCGATCCGCAAGACCCCGTGAACGCCGGTCCGCTCCCGCGCCCATGCGGGGGCGGACCGGCGCCCGGCGCTCGGCGACCGTCAGAACTCGTCGTCGAACGACACGCTGCCCTCGACCGCCACCTGGTAGGCGGAGGGGCGGCGCTCGAAGAAGTTCGTCAGCTCCTGGACGTTCTGCAACTCCATGAAGGAGAACGGGTTCTTCGCGCCGTACACCGGAGCCAGGCCGAGGCGGACAAGCCGCTGGTCGGCCACCGCCTCGAGGTACTGGCGCATCGACCCGGTGTTCATCCCGGGCAGCCCGTCGCCGCACAGGTCCCGCGCGAACTGCGTCTCCGCCTCGACGGCCTCGGCCAGCATGGCCGCCACCTCGCGCTCCATCTCGGCGTCGAAGAGGTCGGGCTCCTCGGCGCGCACGGTGTCCACCACGGAGAACGCGAAGTCCATGTGCATCGTCTCGTCGCGGAACACCCAGTTGGTGCCGGTGGCCAGCCCGTGCAGCAGCCCCCGCGAGCGGAACCAGTACACGTAGGCGAACGCGCCGTAGAAGAACAGCCCCTCGATGCAGGCGGCGAAGCAGATCAGGTTCAGCAGGAAGCGCCGCCGGTCGGCCCTGCTCTCCAGGCGGTCAAGGCTCTCCACCGAGTCCATCCAGCGGAAGCAGAACCGCGCCTTCTCGCGGATCGACGGGATGTTCTCCACCGCGGCGAACGCCGCCGCCCGCTCGTCGGGATCGGGCAGATACGTGTCGAGCAGCGTCAGATAGAACTGGACGTGCACGGCCTCCTCGAACAGCTGCCGCGACAGATAGAGGCGCGCCTCGGGGGAGTTGATGTGCTTGTAGAGGGTCAGCACGAGGTTGTTCGCCACGATCGAGTCGCCCGTCGCGAAGAACGCCACGAGACGCCCGATCATGTGCCGCTCGCCGGGGGAGAGCTTGGCCAGGTCGGCCACGTCGGAGTGGAGATCGACCTCCTCGACGGTCCAGGTGTTCTTGATGGCGTCCCGGTAGCGCTCGTAGAACTCGGGGTAGCGCATCGGGCGCAGCGTCAGCTCGAAGCCGGGGTCCAGCAGGTTCTTGGCCGCGGCGGGTGTCGTGGGGGCGGTCACTGGCATGCCTCGCAGGTCTCGGGGTTCTCCAGGGAGCAGGCCACGGCCTGCTCGGGGACGGTCGGCGCGGCGGCGGCCGCGCTCGTGCTGGCCGCCTGCGCGATCCGGGTGGCGGGGCGCGACCGCAGGTAGTACGTGGTCTTGAGGCCGCGCTTCCAGGCGTAGGCGTACATCGAGCTGAGCTTGCCGATGGTCGGCGCGGCCATGAACAGGTTGAGCGACTGGCTCTGGTCCAGATAGGGCGTGCGGTCGGCGGCCATGTCGATCAGCGCCCGCTGCGGCAGCTCCCAGGCCGTCCGGTACAACTCCCTCACGTCCTGCGGCAGTCCCGGCACCGCGGCCACCGAGCCGTTGCCCTCGCGCAGCGCCTCCCTGGTGGCCTCGTCCCAGCGGCCCAGGCGCTTGAGCTCGGCCACGAGATACGCGTTGACCTGAAGAAACTCCCCGCTGAGCGTCTCGCGCTTGAACAGGTTGGACACCTGGGGCTCGACGCACTCGTACGCGCCCGCGATGGAGGCGATGGTGGCCGTCGGGGCGATGGCGAGCAGCAGGGAGTTGCGCATGCCGGTGCGCGCGATGCGCGCGCGCAGCGCCGCCCACTCATCGGGCCAGGCGGGGGAGGCGTCGGGGTAGTGGTCGGGGTGGAGCACGCCCCTGGCGGTGCGCGTGGCGTCCCAGGCGGGGTGCGCGCCGTGCCGCTCGGCCAGCTCGGCGGAGGTCCGGTAGGCGGCGAGCATGATCCGCTCGGCGATGCGCGTGGACAGCTCGCGCGCCTCGGCGGAGTCGAACGGCAGCCGCAGCCGGAACAGCACGTCCTGGAGGCCCATCACGCCAAGACCGACAGGGCGCCAGCGGGTGTTGGACGCGGCGGCCTCGGCGGTGGGGTAGTAGTTGATGTCGACGACCCGGTCGAGGAACGTGACGGCGGTGCGGACCGTGGCGTCGAGGCGCTGCCAGTCGGGCGTGCCGTCGGGGCGCAGATGGGCCGCGAGGTTGACCGAGCCGAGGTTGCACACGGCGGTCTGGCCGTTGTCGGTGACCTCGATGATCTCGGTGCACAGGTTGGACGAGTGCACCACCGCGCCCGGCTCGGCGGTCTGGTTGGCCGTGCGGTTGGCGGCGTCCTTGAACGTCATCCAGCCGTTGCCGGTCTGGGCGAGGGTCCGCATCATCCGGGCGTAGAGCTGCCGCGCCGGAACGGCCCGCCTGGCGCGGCCCTCGGCCTCGGCCCTGCGGTAGGCGGCGTCGAACTCCTCGCCCCACAGGTCGGTCAGCTCGGGCACGTCGACGGGGGAGAAGAGCGACCACTCGGCGTCCGCCTCGACCCTGCGCATGAACTCGTCGGGGATCCAGTGCGCGAGGTTCAGGTTGTGGGTGCGGCGGGCGTCCTCGCCGGTGTTGTCCCGCAGCTCGAGGAACTCCTCGATGTCCGCGTGCCATGTCTCCAGGTAGACGCAGGCCGCGCCCTTGCGGCGGCCGCCCTGGTTCACCGCGGCGACCGAGGAGTCGAGGGTGCGCAGGAACGGCACGATGCCGTTGGACGTGCCGTTGGTGCCGCGGATCAGCGAACCCCTGGCCCTGATCCGGGTGTAGGACAGGCCAATGCCGCCCGCGTGCTTGGAGAGCCTGGCGACCTGGTGGTACCGCTCGTAGATCGAGTCGAGCTCGTCCTTGGGGGAGTCGAGCAGGTAGCAGGACGACATCTGCGGGTGGCGCGTCCCGGAGTTGAACAGAGTGGGCGATGACGGCAGATAGGCCAGGCCGCTGGTCAGCCGGTAGAACGCGGCGACCTCGTCGACCGCCTGCTCGCCCTCGCCCGCCGCGAGCCCGCAGGCGACCCGCAGGAGGAAGTGCTGCGGGGTCTCGATGACCTTGCGGGTGGTGGGGTGGCGCAGCAGGTAGCGGGACTCGACCGTGCGCAGGCCGAAGAACTCGAACCTGTCGTCGGCGCCCTCGGCCACGCTCCGCTCCACCAGCGCGTCAAGGCGCTCGGCGTGCCGGGCGACCAGGGCGGCGGTGGCGTCGGCGATCAGCCCGACGCGGTGGCCCGTGGCCACGGAGGCGGAGAAGGACACGGCGCCCTGGCCCGCGGCCTCGTCGCGGATGGCGAGGGTCAGTAGCCGGGCGGCGAGCCGGGAGTAGGCGGGGTCCTCGGCGATCAGCCCGGCCGCCGCCTCGATCGCCAGCTCCCGCACCGCGGCCTCGTCGGCTCCGGGAGGCGCGCCCCGCGACACGGCGGCGGCGACCCGTCGGGGGTCGACATCCGGCAGGTCGGCGGCGAGCTCGGACAGCGTGCGGGGCAACGCGGCTGTTACCGGCTCCGCGGGTGCGACGGGTGCGATGGTCACTCGGTGCTCTCCCTCGAATCGCGGTGGCCCGGGGGCGGGAGAAGTGACGAGCGTCGCCGCGCATGCGTGTGGCCGTGTGACAAGGCAAAGGCATGCCGGTGACGTCCGCCGGCCCAGCCCTCGAGGCCCGGACGTGAACGACGCTGTCAGCAGGTGGTCGGACTCACCACAGGCGGCACGAAGCAGCCCATCGCACACCGTTGCGGGACAGTTCCGGATTCGCACCGGATTCCCTGCGGCGACAGCGAGCACGAGCATACATCTTGTGCTGTGCCGAGCGAGCGCCCCTATATGTTGTGCTCGGTTAGGGGGTTGGGTGAAAAGGCCAGTGCGAACACCTGAAGCCGGAGCCCCGGGACCGGCTCCCAGTCGCGCTCAGGCGCCCGAACGAACCCCAGCCGCCCGTAGAGCCGATGCGCCGTGTGCATTCGCGACCGGCTGGAAATCGCCACACCGGCCCTCCCGAGTCGGCGCGCGCGGCACCCGTTGATCAACGCCGAAAGACCCAGTAGCCGCCGCCCTCGGCCACCACCGACCAGGGGCCCGCGTCCGGGTAGAGGCCGCTCACATAGTCGGTCAGCTCCTTCGCGTCCCGCTCCCCGTCGTAGTACGCGACATAGCGCGGCGGTTCGTCCTCCTCGCCGCCGCCGATCCAGAACACCCGGCAGCGCTGCGTGAGATGGGAGATCGGCCGGATGTTGGCCGCCACCTCCGCGCCGTCGGGTATGGCCGCGAGCACCCTGGCGCCCTCGCGCGCCGACGCGTCGGGCCGGTAGGTCGCGGGCTCGGTCAGCGTCCCCGTGGGCAGCGTGGTGGCCAGCGCCGCCGCGGCGGCCAGGGCCGCGGCGGGCAGGTGGTGGGCGTAGGCGCGCAGCCAGGGTCGCTCCGAGGTCCTGGCCCGCACCACGGCGTCGGTCAGGGCCAGCGCGGTCACCGGCATCAGCACGGCGTCGTAGTGCCAGTCCGTGGACCAGTAGTGCGGCTCCTGCGCGGCGAACCGCCAGGCCAGCGTCGGCAGCGCCACGAGCAGCAGCGGGGAGCGCAGCGCCAGCAGCCCCGTGGTGGGCACCAGGATCCACAGCAGGGTACGGACCTTCTCCTCCGTGCCGTCGAACAGCCCGCCAAGCCGCCCGCCCCCGCTCTCGCCCATCTTGGCCCAGTAGTCGTAGCCGCCGCCCGAGTTGAAGGACGGTATGACCACCGCGACGGTCACCGCGCACGCCACCGCGGCGAGTAGGGCCGCGCCCAGGGCCAGGCGCAGCAGCTCGGGCCTGCGCCGCCGCACGCGCAGCGCGACCACGAGCGCGATCGCCGCCGCCGTGAGCCCCAGGTCCTCCTTGACCAGGACGAGCGGCAGCGCCCAGCACAGCGCCGCCCGCCAGCGTTCGCGCAGCAGCGCCTCGAGGGCGAACGCGATCAGCGGGACGGCGAAGGCTATCTCGTGGAAGTCGAAGTCGACCGCGCGCTGGATGCCGAACGAGAGCCCGAACGCCGCCCCGACGGCGAGACCCGCGCCCCGCCCGAGCAGCGCCGCGGCGCCCCGCGTCACCGGCACGACGGCGAGCGCGAACAGCGCGGCCTGGGCCACGAGCAGCGTCACCGGCGTCGGGAACACCCGGTAGAACGGGGCGAGCAGCGCGGTCACCGGGCTGAAGTGGTCGCCCAGGATGTGGAATCCGGGCCCCTTGAGATCCGCGACGGGCGCATCGAGGCGGGCGTAGGAGCGGACGACCTGCTCGAAGATGCCCAGGTCCCACGAGCGGTTCTGCCAGCGCACCCAGCGGCTCACGGAGATCGCCGTGTAGACGGCGAAGAAGCCGAGCGCGAGCAGCCAGGGGCCGCGCCGGGAGCGGACCCTGGCGGGCGGCGCCGGGGCCGCCTCCCCCGCCTCCCCGGCCGCCTCCCCAGCAGCCGCCTCGGGCAGGTCACTTGTCCCGATCGGCCTGCTCGGCCCGCTCGGCCGGGTCCCGCGCTCCATGCTCACCGTGAGAACGGTACGAGACCGCCAGCGCCGACCAGAAGGCCGGACCGGCCCGGCCGCCCCCGAACGCGGGGCGGCGGGCCGGGAGAACGTCAGCAGCAGCCCTTGAACGACGCTCCGAGCCCGTCGGAAGGGGCGGCGTAACGGCGGTCGGTGCGCCGCCGTTCGAACTCCCCGCGCGCGAGCACGGGCGCGCCGGGGTCCGTCCGCCTGGTGTGCTCGACATACCGGTCGTAGGCGTTCTCGCCGGTGAGTTCGGTCACATACCAGCGCAGCCAGGCGAACGCCCGGCGCGGGGCGGCGGTCGGGCTCATCGCTCGGACACCTCCCTGCGCTCGCCCGTGGACTGCTCGGGGATGCCGCCGCCGGGGCCGAGGCCCGCCGAGACCAGCTCGGCGCGTTCCTCCTTGGTGGCGATCAGCCCCGATGGCGCGATGATCCGGGACGTCACGTGCGGCGTCTCGCGCAGCGTCACCGAGCCGGGGTCGCGCACCGCCTTCACGCACACCCGCAGGGCGTCGGCGAAGACGATCAGGACGAGCAGCGCCAGCGCGGCCGAGAGCACCGCGTCGAGCGTCGCGGTGTTGACGATGGTGCGCATGTCGTCCATGTTCTGGGCGCCCGCGAGGAGTTCGCCGTTGTCGATGCCCTCCTGGTACTGGTCGCGGCGGGCCAGGAAGCCGACGGCGGGGTCGCCGGAGAAGACCTTCTGCCAGCTGGCGGTCAGGGTGACCACCGAGACCCATGTCAGCGGCAGCAGCGTCACCCACACGTACTTCAGGCGCCCGGACTTCACCAGCAGCACGGTGCAGATCGCCAGGGCGACGGCGCCGAGCAGCTGGTTGGAGATGCCGAAGATGGGATAGAGGGTGTTGATGCCGCCGAGCGGGTCGTTGACGCCGACCCACAGCAGATAGCCCCACAGCGCCACGACGATGCCGCTGATCAGCAGGATGCCGGGCCACCACGTGTTGTCGCGCAGCTTGCCCAGCCTGGGGTGGATGCTGGCCAGCGCGTCCTGGAGCACGAAACGGCCCACGCGCGTGCCCGCGTCGATCGCCGTCAGGATGAACAGCGCCTCAAACATGATCGCGAAGTGGTACCAGAAGCTCATCATCGTGTCGCCGCCGATGATCTCGGCGAGCACGACGGCCACCCCGAGCGCCAGCGTCGGCGCGCCACCGGTGCGCGAGAGGAGCGACTCCTCCTCGACCGCCTCGGCGGCCGACGCGAGTTGATCGGGTGTGACCGTGAAGCCCCACGAGGTGATCGTGTCGGAGGCGGCCTGGACCGTGTCGCCGATCACGGCGGGCGGCGCGTTCATCGCGAAGTAGATGCCGGGGTCGAGCACGCACGCGGCGGTGATGGCCATCACGGCGACCGAGGACTCCATCAGCATGGCGCCGTAGCCGATCGTGCGGACCTGGGTCTCCTTCTGGATCATCTTGGGCGTGGTGCCCGAGGAGATCAGCGAGTGGAAGCCCGAGAGGGCGCCGCAGGCGATCGTGATGAAGACGAACGGGAAGAGCGACCCGGCGAACACGGGCCCGTCGCCGTTGGACGCGAAGTCGGTCACGGCCTCCATCTGGAGGTTCGGCAGGGTCACCACGATCGCGACGGCGAGCAGCGCGATGGTGCCGATCTTCATAAACGTCGACAGATAGTCGCGCGGCACCAGCAGCAGCCACACCGGCATGACCGAGGCGGCGAAGCCGTAGAGCACCAGCGCGATGACGAGCGTGCGCGGGTCGAGCGTGAACGCGTCCGCGAGCCCCGAGTTGGCCACCCAGCGCCCCGAGACGATGGCGAGCAGCAGGAGCGCGACGCCGATCAGGGTGACCTCGGCGATCTTGCCGGGCCGCAGATAGCGCAGATAGATGCCCATGAACAGGGCGATCGGGATGGTCATGCCGACCGAGAAGGCGCCCCACGGCGACTCGGCGAGCGCGTTGACCACCACGAGCGCGAGCACCGCCAGGATGATGATCATGATCGAGAAGATCGCGATGACCGCGGCGACGCCGCCCACGGGGCCGATCTCCTCGCGCGCGATCTGGCCCAGGCTCTTGCCGTCCCTGCGGGTCGAGAAGAACAGTACGACCATGTCCTGCACGGCGCCCGCGAAGATCACGCCGACGATGATCCAGATGGTGCCCGGCAGATAGCCCATCTGCGCCGCGAGCACGGGGCCGACGAGCGGGCCCGCCCCCGAGATCCCGGCGAAGTGGTGGCCGAGCAGCACCCTGCGGTCGGTCGGGTGGTAGTCGTGGCCGTCCCCCATCCGCTCCGCGGGCGTGGCGCGGGTGGGGTCGGCCTTGAGCACCCGGTTCTGGATGAACCTGGCGTAGAACCGGTAGCCGATCGCGTACGAGCCGAGCGCCGCCGCCACCATCCACGCGGCCGAGACCTCCTCGCCGCGGGAGAGCGCGAGCACCGACCAGCCGACGGCTCCGACCACGGCGACGAGGGACCAGATCACGATCGATCGTGGTCGCAGGTGACGAGCGTTTCCTGTGGGGCGTGCCCGAGGTGGGGAATGCACGGTGGTCCTCCCGCCGGTCCTCTCTGACTGACCTGCCGGAATCTAGGCCAGGACAGCCTCGTTGACCATGGGGCGGACGCGCTCCTGCCGCTCTTCTGTGCGGGCTTCCGCGCGGACTACCGCGATCCGCCGGGTCCTGGGCGCTCCAGATTGGCGACGAACTTGTACCGATCGCCCCGGTAGACCGAGCGCACCCACTCCACCGGCTCGCCCTGGGTGTCGCGCGAGTGCCGCGAGAGCATCAGCATCGGCAGCCCCACGTCCGTGCCGAGCAGCCCGGCCTCGCGGGGGTTGGCGAGCGACGTCTCGATCGTCTCCTCGGCGCGCGCCAGATGGACGTCGTAGACCTCGGCGAGCGCCGTGTACAGGGACGCGTACCGCACCAGGCTGCGGCGCAGCGCGGGGAAGCGCTCCTGGGACAGGTGCGTGGTCTCGATGGCCATCGGCTCGCCGCTGGCCAGGCGCAGCCGCTCGATGCGCAGCACCCGGCCGCCCGCGGGCAGGTCGAGCAGCCCGCTGAGCCGCTCATCGGCGGTGATGTACCCGATCTCCAGCAGCTGGGACGTGGGTTCGAGGCCCTGGGCACGCATGTCCTCGGTGTACGAGGTCAGCTGGAGCGCCTGCGAGACCTTGGGCTTGGCGACGAACGTGCCCTTGCCCTGGATCCGTTCGAGGCGGCCCTCGACCACCAGCTCCGAGAGCGCCTGACGGACCGTTGTGCGAGAGGTGTCGAACTCGCTGGCGAGGGAACGCTCCGGGGGTACGGGGGTGCCGGGCGGCAGCGTCTCGGTCATCTGCTGGAGATGCCGCTTGAGGCGGTAGTACTTCGGCACCCGCGCCGTGCGTGTCCGGTCGGCGCCGTCGGGCCCCGGGCCGGTCGGGGCCGCTGCCGCCGGTCCGCCGGCGCTCGCGGTGCTCCCCCCGTCCCTCGCCATGACCCGCCCCTCCGACTGGTTCTGTTCTGCCGTCACCGGCTCCTCCGAGACATCGCAGCTCACATCGTGACACGGGCCCGTCAGGGACGATGCCCACGAGCAGATGTCGGTCCTGTAACGGACCGGGCCCGCAGCTCGTGGGCCCTTGACACCCGCCCTGGTCTAGTCCAGGCTCCCGTGCAACTGGTCTACACCTCTTGCATACACCACTAACGTAACGGCCGTTACCGGGCCACATCGTGATGGGGTCCGGCCCTTTTGGAGGAGGGTGACGTGAAGCGCAAGCTGATCGCTGCCGTCGGCGCGGCGGCCCTGACGGCCACGATGGCCGCCTGCGGCTCCGACGACAGCAGCGACGGGGGCGGCGGCAGCGCCGACTCCATCACCGTATGGTTGATGAGCGGCTCGGCACCAGATCCCTGGGTTGAGGAGCTCAACGCCGCTTTCGAGGAAGAGCACGGCGTCGAGGTCAATGTCGAGATCCAGCAGTGGGAGGGCATCCAGGACCGCCTGACCACGGCCCTGTCCGAGGACGGCACGGTCGATGTCCTGGAGCTGGGGAACACCCAGGCCGTCGGATACGCCAACACCGGCGGCCTCGCCGACCTCAGCGAGCTGTCCGACGAGCCCTGGACCGAGAGCATGCTCGAGTCGGCCGTGGTCGACGACACGTTGTACTCGATCCCGTGGTACGGCGCGAACCGAGTCGTCGTCTACGACCGGAGCATCTGGGCCGAGGCCGGGGCCGAGGTCCCGACCACGCGGGAGGAGTGGATCGAGGCCCTTGAGCTGATCGACGAGAACACCGAGGCCGAGCCCATCTACCTGCCGGGCCAGACCTACTACGTCATGGGCGGCTTCGTCGCGGACGAGGGCGGCGCGTTCGCCGCGCAGAACGGCGACGAGTGGGAGGGCACCCTCAACACCCCCGAGGTCGAGGCGGGCCTCGGCTTCTACGGTGAGCTCCAGGAGTTCTCCGACGCCCCGACCGACATCGACGAGGGCGAGCCGCAGCAGTCGACGGACGTCGTGCCGAACGGCGACGTGGCGAGCTGGATCGGCCTGCCCTGGGAGGTCGTCAACGCCACGACCGCCATCGAGGAGGCGGGCGGCGAGGCCGACTGGGGCTTCTTCCCCGTGCCGGGCAAGACCGCCGACGAGCTCGGCCATGTCTTCCTCGGCGGCTCGAACCTCGCCGTCGCCGAGCGCGCGGGCGACCAGGAGCTGGCCCGCGCCTGGCTCGCGATGGCCACGTCGCAGGAGTGGTCGCAGAGGTTCAACGACGCCATGGAGGGCACCGTCGTGCCCAACCGCTCCGACGTGACCGCCGAGCCGGCCGCCGACACCTTCGCCGAGGCCATGGTCGCCTCAGCGGACGTCGGCTTCCTCCCGCCGCTCACCCCCGGATGGGCCAACGTCGAGGTCGAGCCCAACCCGATCAAGGACCTGATGACCAAGGTCCTCAACGGCGAGGACTTCAGCTCGGTGGCCGAAGAGGCCGATACAGAGATGACCACCCGCCTCAACCGCGAATAGCCCGCGCAATCGGGGTGCCGCCGGTCACCGGCGGCACCCCTTCTCCGCCTGTGAGGGACGACACGCATGACCGTGCACATCGAGGACGCACCGCCCGATCTTTCCGGCGCCACGTCCAAGGGCCCGCCCAAGCGGCGGACCGGCCGCAGGCTCCCCACCGGCTGGGTGCCGTACCTGCTGATCCTGCCGTCGATCGCCGCCCTGGTCGCCGTGCTCGGCTGGGCCCTCCTCCAGAATCTGATCATCTCCTTCCAGGAGTTCGGCCGCCGTCAGCTGATCTCAAGAACCACCGAGTGGACCGGGCTCGACAACTACCGGACCATCCTGGAGGACCAGCGGTTCTGGGACTCGGTCGTCCGCACGTTCTTCTTCATGGCGTCCAACGTCGTGCTGATCATGGCGCTCGGCACCCTGATCGGCCTCCTGCTCTACGCCCTGGGCAAGAGGATGCGGCTGCTCCTCTCGATCAGCCTCGTCGCGGCCTGGGCCATGCCGGTCACCGCGTCGACCACCGTCTTCCGCTGGCTGTTCGACCAGCAGCTCGGCGTCGTCAACTGGGCGCTGAGCAGCGTCGGCTTCTCCTCCTACGAGGAGCACAACTGGTTCGGCAGCGGCACCTCCACGCTGGCCATTGTGACGATCCTCATCGTCTGGGCCTCGGTGCCCTTCGTGGCGCTCAACCTCTACGCGGGCCTGACCACCGTCAGCGGTGAGATCTTCGAGGCCGCGCGCATGGACGGCGCGTCCAACTGGCGGATCTTCTGGTCCATCCTCGCGCCGATTATGAGGCCGTTCTTCATGATCACGACCTTCTTGGAGATCATCTGGGTCTTCAAGGCGTTCACCCAGATCTACGCGCTGAACGCCGGCGGGCCCAACCGCGAGTCCGAGACGCTGCCGGTCATGGCCTATGTCGAGGGCATGAGCCAGAGCCAGTACGGAAGCGCCGCCGCGATCTCCGTGCTGACCCTCGTGATCCTCCTGGTCGCCATGTCGTTCTACTTCCGGCTGATCTTCAAGCAGGAGAGGGAGCAACTGTGAGGAACGCCAGGAAGCTCTGGCTCAACGGCACGGCGGTCATCCTGTCGGCGCTGTTCCTTTTCCCCGTGTACTGGATGTTCTCGACGTCCTTCAAGAGCAGCACCGAGGTGCTGAGCGAGGACCCCGTCTTCCTGTTCACCCCGACGTTCGACCACTACGAGACGGCCACCGCCGTCGAGCTCTTCTGGACGTATGTCGGCAACAGCTTCGTCGTGACCATCGGCGCCGTCCTGCTCGCCCTCCTGGTCGCGCTCGCCGCGAGCTACGCCATCGCCCGCATGAACTTCCGCGGGCGGCGCGGCATGGTGCTGGCCGTGATGATGGCCCAGATGGCGCCCTGGGAAATCCTGATCATCGTGGTGTACCTCAACGCCCGCGACCTGGAGATGCTCAACAGCCTGCTCACCCTGACGCTCATCTACTTCGTCATGGCCCTGCCCTTCAGCATCTGGACCCTGCGCGGCTTCATCGCCGCGGTGCCCAAGGAGCTCGAGGAGTCCGCCATGATCGACGGCTGCAACCGCGCCCAGGCGTTCTTCCGCGTCATCTTCCCGCTGCTCGCCCCCGGCCTGATGGCCACGTCGCTGTTCGGCTTCATCAGCGCCTGGAACGAGTACGCCATGGTCCTCGTGCTCAACAAGGACCCCGAGGCGGCCACCCTTCCCCTGTGGCTCACCCAGTTCCAGACGAACTTCGGCAACGACTGGGGGGCCACCATGGCGGCCTCCTCCATGTTCACCGTCCCTGTGCTGATCGTCTTCGTCCTCCTCCAGCGTCGGGTCACCGGCGGCCTCGCCGCGGGTGCCGTGAAGGGATAGCGCTCCGCATGACGACCGCCGTACGCGACTCGGACACCGTGACCAGGGACGCCCTCGCCGTCCTCCAGCCGACCTTCGACGGAACGACCTCCCTCCCCGCGTGGCTGCCGCGCCAGCTGGAGAACGGCATGACCGGCGTCGGCCTCTTCGGCCGCAACGTCGTCTCGCCCGAGCAGCTGGCCGGGCTCACCGGGCGGCTGCGCGCCGCCAAGCCCGATGTGCTGATCGCCATCGACGAGGAGGGCGGCGACGTCACCCGCCTCGAGGTGCACGGCGGCTCGTCCTTCCCCGGGAACCACGCCCTGGGCAGCGTCGACGACCCCGAACTGACCCGCGACGTCGCCGCCGCCCTCGGCCGCCGCCTGGCCGCCTGCGGCATCAACCTCAACTGGGCGCCATCCGCCGACATCAACACCGATCCCGACAACCCCGTCATCGGCGTCCGCTCCTTCGGCGACGACCCCGCGCTGGTCGCCCGCCACACCGTCGCCTATGTCGAGGGCCTTCAGAGCGCGGGCGTCGCCGCCTGCGTCAAGCACTTCCCCGGGCACGGCAACACCAACGTGGACTCCCACCACGCCCTGCCCCGCATCGACATCGACCTCGCGACCCTCCACGAGCGCGAACTCGTGCCGTTCAAGGCGGCGATAGCGGCGGGCACCCGCTGCGTGATGAGCGCGCACATCCTCCTTCCCGCGCTCGACGGCGAGCGCCCCGGCACCCTGAGCCCCGCCGTCCTCACGGGGCTGCTGCGCGCCCCCGCCGCCGACGGCGGCCTCGGCTACCAGGGCCTGATCTTCACCGACGCCATCGAGATGCGCGCCGTCGCCGACACCTACGGCCTCGACCACGGCTGCGTCCTGGCCATCGCCGCGGGCGCCGACGCCCTCTGCATCGGCGGCACCCCGTCCGACGAGGACGAGGTCCTCCGGCTGCGCGACGCCCTCGTGAACGCCGTCCACACGGGCGAGCTCCCCGAGGAGCGCCTGCACGACGCGGCCGAGCGCGTCAGGGCCCTGGCCCGCTGGGCCGCCGAGTCGGCCGACCCCGGCGCGGCCTCCGCGGCCGACGGGCCGATCGGCCTCGCGGCGGCCCGCCGCGCCCTGGTGGTCAGCACCCCGCCAGGCGCCCCCGCGCACCGGCCGCTCACCTCTCCCGCCTATGTCGCCTCCTTCCCCCCCGTCGCCAACATCGCCGTGGGCAACCAGACCCCCTGGGGCGTGGCCGCCGAGCTGGAGCGGCTGCTGCCCGGCACCGAGGGCGGCAGCCACACCCGGGCCGACGCGGACCGCGCGGGCCCCGAAGGACTGGCCGCCGAGGTGCTCGCCGCCGCCGGGGACCGCCCGGTGGTCGCCGTGGTCCGCGACGTCCACCGCCACCCCTGGATGGCCCAGACCCTGGACGCGCTGCTCGCCGCCCGCCCCACCACCGTCGTGGTGGAGATGGGCGTCCCGCACGCCCCGCCCTCGGGCGCCACGCACATCGCGACCCATGGCGCCGCCCGTGTCTGCGGCCTGGCCGCCGCCGAGGTCATCGCGGGCGCCGCCCCCACCGACTGACCGAGCCACGCGACACCCCAGGGAGGGACCCCTCGATGTCCGCCACGTCCTCCGTGCGGCCCGGCCATGTGATGTCAGGAGAGATGGCCGAGCAGCCCGCGGTGCTGCGCCGCCTCCTGGACGAGGGCGCGGCCCCGATCCGCGCCGTCGCCGAGCGGATCGCCGCCCGGCAGCCCCGCTTCGTCCTGCTGACGGGCCGCGGCACCTCGGACAACGCCGCGCTGTACGCCAAGTACCTGCTGGAGATTCAGCTGGGCAAGCCGTGCGGCCTCACCTCCATGTCCACCACCACCGCCTACGAGGCCAAGCCCGACCTGACGGACTGCCTGGTCATCGCCGTCAGCCAGTCGGGCGGCTCGCCCGACCTGGTGGCCTCCACCACCACCGCGCGCGAGGCAGGGGCGACCACGCTCGCCGTCACCAACAACCCCGACTCGCCGCTGGCGCTGGCCAGTGAGTTCCACGTCGACGTGCTCGCCGGGCCCGAGAAGGCGCTGCCCGCCACCAAGACCTACACCGCCGAACTCCTCGCGCTCTACCTCTTCGTGGAGGGCCTGCGCGGCGGGGACGGGGCAGGCGCGGCCCACCGGCTCCCCGCGCTGGCCGAGGGGATCCTGGCCCGCCAGGAGGAGATCCGCCAGCTGGCGGCCCGGTACCGCTTCGCCGAGCGCATGGTCCTCACCTCACGCGGCTACGGCTATCCCACGGCCAAGGAGGCCGCCCTCAAGCTGATGGAGACCAGCTACATCCCCGCCCTCTCCTACTCGGGAGCCGACCTGCTGCACGGACCGCTTGCGATGGTCGACAACGTCTCCCCCGTGATCGCGATCGTCACCGAAGGGCGCGGTGGCAGGGCCCTCCAGCCGGTGCTCGACCGCCTGCGCGACCGGGGCGCCGACCTCGTGGTCTTCGGCCCGAAGTCCCAGGTCGACGCGGCCTCTGCGGGATTCGTCCTGCCCACCGACGGCGTGCCGGAGGAGCTTCAGCCGATCCTGGAGATCATCCCGCTCCAGCTGCTCGCCTACGAGGTGACCCTCGCCAGGGGCCAGGACCCCGACGCTCCCCGCGCGCTCGCCAAGGTCACCGAGACGCGCTGACCGAGGGACGCGGGCGTTGCCTGACCGAGGGGCGCGGGCGTTACCCACGGGCCGCGGCGCCGGGGAGGGACCCTCAACCCTCTCGGCACCGCAGCCCGGAGCACTGCGGGCCACCGGCGCCGTCAGGGCAGAGAGCGCCGCCGGCCGCGCTCCACCCGCCCGTCTCCGGGCGGGCAGAAGTCCGCGGGCCACCCATTCTCACCCCCGCCCCGCCCGCCTGTCCATGCTCGGGCGTGCGGGGAGCGGGCCCGGGGCCCTGTCGGAGGGCGCCGGTAAGCTCGCACGTGTGCCCTCCATGAACGATCTCGTGCGCCTGCACACCAGCCTCGGGGAACGCGACCTCGAGTGGCTGCACCTGCTCGTCTCCGAGTGGCAGCTTCTCTCCGACCTCTCGTTCGCCGACCTCGTCCTCTGGCTGCCCACGAGCGACGGCACGCGCTATGTCTCGGTCGCCCAGATGCGGCCCAACACCGGCCCCACGTCGTACCAGGACGACATGGTCGGCCACCTCGTCCCGCGCGGCCGCCGCCCCCTCCTCGACGTCGCCCTCGACGAGGGCCGCATCGTCCGCGAGGGCGACCCCGAGTGGCGCGAGGAGGTGCCCGTGCGCGTCGAGTCCATCCCGGTGCGCCGCGAGGGCCGCGTGCTCGGCGTCATCGCGCGCAACACCAACCTCCTGACCGTGCGCACCCCCAGCCGCCTCGAGCTGACCTATCTCCAGAGCGCGTCCGACCTGGCGCAGATGATCGCGGGCGGCGCGTTCCCCTTCCCCGGGCAGCAGGGCGGCATGGACCGCGCGCCGCGCGTCGGCGACGGCTTCATCCGCCTGGACGCCGACGGCGTCGTGCAGTACGCCAGCCCCAACGCCCTGTCCGCGTACCACAGGTTGGGCCTGGCCGCCGATCTGGTGGGCCTGCCGCTTGGCCCGCTCACCGCCGAGCTCGCCCCGACGCGCGGCCCGGTCGACGAGTCGCTGGTCAAGCTGGCCAGCGGCTGGGCGCCGCGGGAGGCCGAGATCGAGGGCACCGACTGCGTCATCCAGCTGCGCGCGATCCCGCTCAAGCCCAAGGGGCGGCGCATCGGTTCGCTCATGCTGCTCCGCGACGTGACCGAGCTGCGGCGCAGGGAGCGGGAGTTGATGACGAAGGACGCCACCATCCGGGAGATCCACCACCGGGTGAAGAACAACCTCCAGACGGTCGCCGCCCTGCTGCGCCTCCAGTCCCGCCGCATCGGCGCGACCGGCGACAGCAGCGCGCGGGCCGCGCTCGACGAGGCGGTGCGCCGCGTCGGCTCGATCGCCATCGTCCACGAGACCCTTTCCCAGAACCTGGACGAGCGCGTCGAGTTCGACGAGATCGCCGACCGCGTCATCGCCATGGTCACCGAGCTGGCCCCCGACGGCAGGGTCACGGGGCGCCGCGTCGGCAGGTTCGGCATCCTGGACGCCGAGACCGCGACGCCGCTCTCCATGGTGCTCACCGAGATCCTTCAGAACGCCCTCGAGCACGCCTTCCCCACCGGCGAGCGCGGCTCCATCGAGGTGGGCGCGGGCCGCGCGGGGGGCGCCAGGGCGGAGGAGACCCTGCTGGTCACCGTGCAGGACGACGGGCGCGGCCTGCCGCCCGGGTTCGACCCACACGCCGACGGCAGCCTGGGCCTCCAGATCGTGCGCACGCTTGTGGAGGGCGAGTTGGGGGGGCGTTTCGACATGGTCACGAGGGAGGAGGGCGGCACCCGCGTGGTGCTCGACGTGCCGCTCGCCCGGCACGCGCAGAAGCGCTGAGCGGTCAACGCGCCCCCCGGGGACGCCCAGTCGCCCCCCGCCGCGGTCGCCCCCGCGCGGGAGGCCGCGCACGCAAGAGCCCCGGTCCGCGATGACGTGTCGCGGGACCGGGGCTCGACGCTTTCGCGGTGGCACCGTGGGTGCTGCGCGTTGCTGCGGCTCGGGGGCAGCGGGGGCGGCGTCTTACGGGCGGGCGGGGGTGCTCCCTGAAGGGGTCAGGCAGTGGCCTTCCGCGCGCGGTTGCGGGCGGCGCGGCGCTTCATGGCACGACGCTCGTCCTCGCTCATCCCGCCCCAGACGCCGGAGTCCTGGCCGGACTCGAGAGCCCACTGCAAGCACTGCTCCATGACGGGGCAGCGGCGGCAGACGGCCTTGGCTTCCTCGATTTGCAGCAGCGCAGGACCGGTGTTGCCGATGGGGAAGAAGAGCTCGGGGTCTTCCTCGCGGCAAACGGCGCTGTGACGCCAGTCCATGTCTGCTCCATCTCCTGCACGATTGCTTGTGAATGTGAACGCTTTCACGAATCCTCCGACAAGTCGAGCCTGGAACACCTCCCCCGCCGGAGCGGGGAGGGTCCGTACTGCGAGCCCGCAGGGGAAGATGGAGGATTCGGGCTCTCAAGGGGGCCGAGGTCTCAGCCGTCCCGATCGCCATGAAGAGACTCGCAAACCTCGGCTGCGGATACAACCCCTTCCGGGAAGTTTTTTTTGAATCCTTGGTGTCGCCTTGCTCACAGCCCTACTTCCGTCGGGTGGAGCCTGCGCTAAACGTTCGACTACAAGGACTTTCCGGGGTTCCGCTCACACAATCACACGCAGTGCACGCCGTACGCCTGTGAAGGTCACACTCGTACGCAGTCCGAGGTGGTCACCATCAAGCTGAAACGGCAGTGGCACCTGCGATTGCAAGGTGAAGTCCGACACATCGTGCAGGGTCACCACACCCTTGCCACGGAGTCCGCGCTCCGGGGAGGAACGCAGCAGTTGAGCGGCGTAACGGGGCATCGCGGCGGAGGACAGGCGCGTGATCCCCACCAGGTCGAGCGCGGTGTCGAACGACGCCCTGGGCGCCGCGTACATCGGCCGGTTCCCGAGGAACGTCCAGGGCGCGGTGTTGCACACCATCGAGAGCGCGAGCCCTTCGATTGGCGAATGCCCGGGCCGCAGCAGGGAGATGGCGCCGTCCGTGCGCCGCGGGTCGCCCACGAACTGCCGCAGCGCCTGGCGCACGTACAGCGCGTGCGTCGACCGCTTGCCGCGCTCCCGCTCGGACTCCACGCGGCCCACCACCCCGGCGTCGAAGCCCAGCCCCGCGCAGAACGTGAACCACCGCCGCGGCACCACCGCGTCGGGCGTCCCCGGCGTCCCCGCGGCCACGCCGAGGCCCACCGCTCGCTCGGAGCCCGCGTGCAGCGCGTCGAGCAGCGCGCCCGTGGCCTCCACCGCGTCGTTGGGCAGGCCGAGGGCGCGGGCGAACACGTTGGTCGAGCCGCCGGGCACCACCGCGAGGCGCGGCAGGTCACCCGTGTCGGGGCCTTCGGCGAGCAGCCCGTTGACCACCTCGTTGACCGTGCCGTCGCCGCCGAGCGCGATCACCAGGTCCACGCCGCCCCGCTCGGCCGCGTCCCTGGCCAGCTCCCGCGCGTGCCCGCGGGACTCGGTCGCCGCGACCTCGAGCTTGAGGTCGCTCGCGAGCGCGTGGGTGAGCACCTCACGGGTCCGCGCGCTCGTGGTGGTGGCGACGGGGTTGACCACGAGAAGTGCGCGCATGAGAGGCAGGGTACCGAGCCCGGTGCGCCCGAGGCGGCGCTGGAGGCCCGCTACCCTGGCCGCGTGAGCGAGAACACCACCGAGGAGCCGGGCGCCCCCGCCGGCGAGCGCCCGCGCGCGGTGACCGTGGCGGCGGTGCTGTGCGGCGTTCAGGGGGCCGTTGCGGCCGCGTTCGGCGGCGTGATGCTGCTGCTCGCGGTGGCCGGGGACCCGGGGGACAGGACGCAGGCGCTGACCGGCGCGGTGACCGTACTGGTGCTGGCCGCGCTGCCGTTGGCGGCGGGGCACGGGCTGTGGCGGCTGCGTCGCTGGAGCCGCGCGCCCGGCGTTGTGGTGCAGCTGTTCTCGCTGCCGATCGCGTTCACGCTGGTGGGCAGCGGCGGGCTGTGGCCGCTGGCCGGGGCGGGGCTCGCCCTCTCGGCGGTGGCCGCCCTGGGGTGCCTGGTGAACCCGAAGGCGACCAGGGCGCTCGGCGTCGGCCCGCGCCCCGCGGGTCCGACGGCCTGAAGGCCCCCGGGCGGCCCGGCCGCGCGCCCAACTCCCCGCCGGGCGCGGGGCGTCACTCCTCGACGAGCAGCTTCTCGCGCAGCTGCGCCAGTGTGCGGGCCAGCAGCCGGGAGACATGCATCTGGGAGATGCCGACCTCCTGCGCGATCTGGGACTGGGTCATGTTCCCGAAGAAGCGGAGCAGCAGGATCTTCTTCTCCCGCGGCGGCAGCTCCTCGAGCAGCGGTTTGAGCGACTCGCGGTACTCGACGCCCTCAAGGGCGTCGTCCTCCGCGCCGAGGGTGTCCGCGACGGCGGGCGACTCGTCGTCCGTGTCGGGCACGTCGAGGGAGAGCGTGCTGTACGCGTTCGCCGACTCGAGGCCCTCGAGCACGTCCTCCTCGGAGATGCTCAGCCGCTGGGCCAGCTCGGAAACGGTGGGCGCGCGGCCGTGCTGCTGGGACAGCTCGGCGGTGGCCTGGCTCAGCGAGAGCCGCAGCTCCTGGAGGCGGCGCGGCACGCGCACCGCCCAGCCCTTGTCCCTGAAGTGCCGCTTGATCTCGCCAACCACGGTCGGCGTGGCATAGGTGGAGAACTCGACGCCGCGCTCGGGGTCGAAGCGGTCCACCGACTTGATCAGCCCGATCGTGGCGACCTGGGTGAGGTCGTCGAGCGGCTCGCCTCGGTTCCTGAAGCGGCGGGCCAGGTGCTCCACGAGCGGCAGGTGCATCCTCACCAGGCTGTTGCGCAGCTCGGCGCGCTCGGGCGAGCCGTCGGGCAACGTCCGCAGCTCGACGAAGAGATCGCGCGCCGCGCCCCGGTCGTGCGGGCCCGAGCCCGAACGCCGTGGCACGGGGTTCAGCACCTCGGGCTGTCCGGGAATGGCCGTCCCCGACGGCTCGCGGCTGGCTGTCGCCGCCTGTTCCGCATCGTTCACCTCGGCCCCCTCGTCCGGCGGCGGCCCCTGTGCGCCGGTCACGGCGCTCCGGGGGCGGCGCCGCGCTTCTTGTGCAGGCTGATGCTGACCGTCTTGTCCTCTCCGACGGCCGATTCGACCTCGCCCGCGAGCGCGGTGAGCACGGTCCAGGCGAAGGTGTCCCGCTCGGGCGCGTGGCCCTCCGTGGTAGGCGCCGAGACCGTGACCCGCAGGGCGTCGCCGACCAGCGTGAAGACGCACTCCAGCACGCTGCCTGGGATGGCCTGCTGGAGCAGGATCGCGCACGCCTCGTCGACCGCGATGCGCAGGTCCTCGATCTCGTCGAGGGTGAAGTCCAGCCGGGCGGCGAGTCCGGCCGTGGCCGTACGCAGCACGGAAAGATAGGCACCCGCGGCCGGCAGCCGGACTTCCACGAAGTCCTGCGATCCGGGCTCACCTGGGATGGGGGACACCCTCACCTCCACAGAGACTCACACTGATTGAGCGCTCCCGGGCACCGCCGAGGTGTCCTGGTCGCCCTGCGACGCTACCGCGATGCACGGCACGCTGTCGCCTGGCCCGGGATCCGATGAGCCGGGGCGACACACTCGACGGTATTACTCATCGTAATGCATCCGGTGCGTACTGTGGCTGCGGAAAAGCGTCAATTCCTGGATTTCTTCGTGGCGTTGCCGAGGAGCCCCGCCATGATCGCCGATGGTACTGCCCTCGCGTGGCGCCGCGGACCCGGGCCGCCGGGGGGATCGCCGGGGGTCAGGGCCAGCCGCGCAGGGTGAGGCCCACCTCGCCCGTGAGGCAGCGGTGGATGACGCGCTCGTCGCCGAACACCAGGTCGTCGGGCAGCGCGTCCGTGGCGAACCAGCGCGCCTCGGAGTGCTTGTGCGGCTCGGCGTTGAGCAGCGCGCCGCGCCAGCGGTGCGTGCGGAAGACGACCGTGAGGAAGCCGTGGTCCGCGGAGACGCCCGCCGCCCCGTGCAGCACGTGGACGAGCCCGAGGTCGGCCGGGTCGACCAGCAGGCCCGTCTCCTCCTCGAGCTCGCGCACGGCGGTGGCGGTGATCGGCTCGCCCGGGGCGCACTTGCCCACCGGCAGGTCCCACAGGTCGCGGCCGAAGGAGGCGCCGGGCGCGCGGCGCAGGAGAACGACGCGGTCGGTGTCCAGATCGTGCACCAGGACGGCGGCGACCAGCTGTGTCATCGATTCCATAAAAAATCCCGCCGCATCGTGTGCGACGAGCTGAATTCCTCGCTAGGGTGGACCCTTTGGAATGGCATGCTCTCAACTGCCAAGCCATTCCCGCAATTTATATTCTAGACCCCGAGGAGTTGTGTGTCAACCGGCGGCGCATTTCCCGAACAGGCCCATGTGACCCGGCTCTACGACCGCCTGGACGAGCTGCGCTCCCAGGCCAGGACCAGGCTCGACACCGTGCTCGCGACCACAGGGCTCGGCCATCAGGGCCTGGCGGAAAGGGATGTGAGGGCCGCCGAGCTCGCCCGCCGCGCGGCCCTTCTTGATTCCGTGGAGAACGGCCTGTGTTTCGGCCGCCTCGACATGCTGGAGCCCGGCCAGGGACCAGGCGCGGAAAGCGCGCGCTGGATCGGTCGCACCGGAATCCTCGACGGGGATTTCGAGCCGCTGCTCATCGACTGGCGCGCCCGCGATGGCAGGGGTGATCGCCGCCGCGGTGCGCGAGCGGCAGCGGGTGCCCCAAGGGCCTCATCCCGCCGAGCACGACGGCGAGCCGTTCCCCCCTTGACCCCGACGTGCTGGCCCGCGCCCGCGCGCTGGCCAGGGAAACCGGGCTCCCGCACGACCAGGCGCGTTCCGTCTTCCGCGCGCGGGCGCTCGAAGGGCTCGCCGGGCGCGCGGCGGCGCGGTTCGGCGCCGATGTGCTGGAGGGCGGCAGCCCGTTGACGGATCAGGACCTGGCCACCATCCGCGACGAGCTGGCCGCCGAGCCCACCGTGCTGGCCGCGCTCGAAGACCTCTGGCCCGCCCTCACCCCGCAGCGGCTGCTCGCCGACCTGTGGTTGTCGCCGGAACGCCTGGCCGCCGCCGCCCCCGGGCTGACCGACGAGGAGCGGGCCCTGCTGCTGCGGCCCCGCGGCCATCGGGGCTGGGCGGCCGCTGACATCCCGCTGCTCGACGAGGCGGCCGAGCTGCTCGGCGTGGACGAGGACGTGCGGCGCGGCGCCGACGAGGCGGCCGCGGCCGAGCGCGCCGAGGGGCTGGCCCTGGCGCAGGAGGCGCTGGACATCGCGTATGGCTCGCGCACGTCCGACGTCGACGCGGAGGACGAGGAGGCGGAGACGCTGGGCGCGTTCGACCTCGTGGACGCCGAGCGGCTGGCCGAGCGGCACGCCGCCGTGGACCACCGCACGCCCGTGGAGCGGGCCGCGGCCGACCGGGCATGGGCGTTCGGCCATGTCGTGGTGGACGAGGCGCAGGAGCTGTCGCCGATGGCCTGGCGCGTGCTGATGCGCCGCTGCCCGGCCCGCTCGATGACGGTCGTGGGCGATATCGCCCAAACGGGTGAGCGTGGGGGCGCGTCCTCGTGGGAACGCGTTCTCGCCCCGCACGTCGGGAGCCGCTGGACCACGGCCGAGCTGACCGTCAACTACCGCCTGCCCGCCGAGATCGCCGCCGTCGCCGAGGGCGTGCTGCGCCACATCGACCCGGGGCGGCGCGCGCCCCGCGCCGTCCGCGCCTCCTCCGTCGCGCCCTGGCACGCGGCCGTGGCGCCCGGGGAGTTGGCCGGGGCGGCGGCCAGGCTCGCCGGGGAGGAGCGCGCCCTGGCGCCAGGCGGCACGGTCGAGGAACAGGAGGGAAGAGGAGGGGAGGGAAGAGGAGGGGAGGGGAGGGGAGGGGAGGGGAGGGGAAAACGAACGACCGCACCCGGTGGCCGGGTGCGGTCGGTGGTCCGAAGGGGTGACGCCGGGGCTCAGCCCTTCTTGGTCTCCCAGAAGATCTTGTCGATCTGAGCGATGTAGTCAAGGGCCTTCTGGCCGGTCTCCGGGTCGGTGGAGCCCTTGGCGGCGCTGAGCGCCTTGAGGGTGTCGTTCACCAGCTGGTGCAGCTCGGGGTACTTCTCGAAGTGCGGGGGCTTGAAGTAGTCGCTCCAGAGCACCGAGACATGGTGCTTCGCAAGCTCGGCCCGCTCCTCCTTGATGACGATGGCGCGCGTGCGGTAGGCCGGGTCGTCGTTGGCCTGGTACTTCTCCTGGATGGCCTTCACCGACTCGGCCTCGATCCGGGCCTGGGCGGGGTCGTAGACACCGCAGGGCAGGTCGCAGTGCGCGCTGACCCTGACCGTGGGGGCAAACAGGCGGGAGAGCATGAGAGCCGTCCTTCCTCGTGATCGTCTTCTCCCGGGCGACATTACTCCGTGCAGGGCGCGTTTTCTCGGCGGACCCGGGCCGCGCGGCGGGACCTAGGCCAAAAGTCCAGTGCTTGACTGGGTCCGGTGGCGGACGATGGCCGTGAACGCGCGGGTGAACCCTGAGGAGAGCGATGAGGCTGGGGCTGGCCGAGGTCTACAACCCCTCGATGCTGCCCACGTTGCGCCCGGGGGACCGGCTGCTGCTGAGCTATGGCGCGCGGGTGCGCCCCGGGGACGTGGTGGTGCTGTGCCATCCGTTCCAGCACGACCTGCTGATCGTCAAGCGCGCGGTGGAACGGCGCGGCGGGGGCTGGTGGGTGGTGGGGGACAACCCTGAGGTGACCAACGACAGCCGCGAGTTCGGCGCGGTGCCCGACGATCTGGTGTGCGCGCGGGCGCTGTTGCGGCTGCGGTCGCCGCGCGCCGCGGCGCCGGGCGGGGGGGCTCAGGGCTCGGAGGGCTCCGCGCTGCGGCGGCTCGCGTCGTCGGTCCGGCCGCTGAGCGCGCGCTCGCGGCGCTTGCGGGCGCGGTAGGCGGCGACGTTGGCGCGGGTGGCGCAGCGGTCGGAGCAGTAGCGCTTGGAGCGGTTGGTCGATGTGTCGATATAGGCGTTCCGGCAGGGCGCGGCCTCGCAGATGCCGAGCCGGTCGACGCCGAGGTCGGTCAGCTGGAACGCCAGGCCCATGCACGCGATCGCGGCATACCCCGCGGTCGCGCTCGACGGGTGCTCGGCCAGGTGCAGGTGCCAGCGCGGGCGGCCCGCCTCGTCGAGGTGGTCGTGCCCCGAGATCTGCGGGCTCGCGGGGTATTCGAGCAGCAGGGCGTTGAGCAGGTCGACCGCCGCCACCTCGTCGCCTTCGGCGGCGGCGGTGAAGACGGCCCGCAGCCGCGACCTGACCCCGCGCAGCCGGGTCACATCGCCCTCCCCGGCCCGCCGCGCCGCGTGCTGTGCCTCACCGAACAGGCCGCGCACGGCGTCGACGGAGGTGAGGCTGTCGGTGCCGCGCAGCGGCTCCTCGGTGTTCACCAGGCGCACGGCGAAGTCGGAGTAATAGGTGAGTTCCAATTGTGTTCCTTACCGGAGCGGGCTATGGTCAGCAGCGTACTAGTAAGGGGTGTGCTTGGAGGACGCCTCTTACTCAACGGTGTGTCCCAGGGAGGAGCGGGCATGACGGACTGGCAGGGCTGGCAGGAGAGTTGGGACCGGCAGCAGGAGTGGTACATGCCGGACCGGGAGGACCGTTTCCGGGTCATGCTGGACGCCGTCGAGGCGTTCGTGGGCGACAAGCCGCGCGTGCTCGACCTGGCGTGCGGCACGGGCAGCATCACGCGGCGGCTGCTGCGCCGCTTCCCCGGGGCGCGCTCCACGGGCGTCGACCTCGACCCCGCGCTGCTCGCGATCGCGCGGGGCACGTTCGACGGCGATGAACGGGTCTCGTTCATCACGGCCGACCTGACCGCGCCCGACTGGGCCGACGCGCTGCCGCACGCCCCGTACGACGCCGTGCTCACCTCGACCGCGCTGCACTGGCTCGACGGGCGCGCGCTCGTGACGCTCTACGGGCAGCTCGCGGGCCTGGTGCGCCCCGGCGGCATCCTGCTCAACGCCGACCACATGCCCGATGACTCCACCCCGCGCATCACGGCGGCTGAGCGGGCGTTCACCACGGCGCGGCGGGAGCGTGAGCGGGCCGCTGGCGTGGCGGACTGGGCCGAGTGGTGGCGCTCGGTGGCCGCGTCGCCCGAGCTCGGGGAGCTGGCGCGCGAGCGGTTCCGCCTGATCGGCGATCCGACCGCGGGCGACCACAGCGAGGGCGAGGTGCACCCGGTGGGCTGGCACGCCGAGACGCTGCGCGCCGCGGGCTTCGCCGAGGCGCGCGCGGCGTGGGTGTCGCTGACGGACGCGGTGATCCTGGCGCTGCGCTGAGCCCGCGCCCGGCGCGCGCGGACACGACCCGCGCCGGGCGCGCGCGAACGGCCCGCGCTCCGCAGAGCGCGGGCCGCCGTCGCGCCCCGCGTCAGGCGCGGGCCACGCCCTCCGCGCGGGCCGCCGCCGAGACGGCCCTGGCCACCGCGGGCGCCACGCGCTCGTCGAACGGCGAAGGGATCACCGTCGATGGCGACAGCTCGTCCGCGACCACGGCCGCGAGCGCCTCGGCCGCCGCCAGCTTCATGCCCTCCGTGATCCGCGAGGCCCGCACGGCCAGCGCGCCCGCGAAGATGCCGGGGAACGCCAGCACGTTGTTGATCTGGTTCGGGTAGTCGCTGCGCCCCGTGGCCACGACCGACGCGTAACGGGCCGCCACCTCGGGGTGGATCTCAGGGTCGGGGTTGGCCATGGCGAAGACGAACGCGCCGGGCGCCATCTTCGCGACGGCCGACTCCGGCACCGTTCCTCCGCTGACGCCCACGAACACGTCGGCGCCGTCCAGCGCGTCGGCCAGCGAGCCGCGCAGCCCTTCGCGGTTGGTGAGCGAGGCCAGCTCCCGCTTGACGTCGGTCAGATCGGCCCGGTCGCCCGAGACGATCCCCTTGCGGTCGCACACGACGACGTCGCCGACGCCCGCGCCCAGCAGGATCTTGGCGATGGCGACCCCGGCCGCGCCCGCGCCCGAGATGGCCACCCGCAGGTCGGCGAGCGAACGGCCGCCCAGCAGCGCGGCGTTGCGCAGCGCTGCCAGCGTGACCACCGCGGTGCCGTGCTGGTCGTCGTGGAACACCGGGATGTCGAGGCGCTCCTGGAGCCTGCGCTCGATCTCGAAGCAGCGCGGCGCGGAGATGTCCTCCAGGTTCACTCCGCCGAAGGAGGGCGCGAGCCGCGCCACCGTCTCCACGATCGCGTCGGTGTCCCGGCAGTCGAGCGCGATCGGCACCGCGTCGACGCCGCCGAACTGCTTGAACAGGATCGCCTTGCCCTCCATCACGGGCAGGGACGCCTCGGGACCGATGTCCCCCAGGCCCAGGACGGCGCTGCCGTCCGTGACCACGGCGACCACCTGGGACTTCCAGGTGTACTCGTGCACCAGCTCGGGCTGTTCGGCGATCGCGCTGCACACGCGCGCGACGCCCGGCGTGTAGGCGAGGGACAGGTCGTCGCGGTTCCGCACGGGCACGGTGGCCTGGACGGCCATCTTGCCGCCCCGGTGCAGGGCGAACGCCGGATCGGGCCCCGCGTCCGCCAGGTCATTGCTCGGATTGACGATCTCCGATGCCACTGATTGAACCCCTTTGTCGCAATCTCGGGTTGAGGAATGGGACGCCCCCGGGTCGGAGGCGTGTGGGCACCACGTCCGCGCGGGTGGGCGGCGGACGCCGGACGCGTCGCACACGCGCCCTTGTCCCCGGGTGAGGGGTGTTCTCGGATCGTTCTACCTGATCGCGCGTTCCCGGGGCGCGCGCGTTCGGTAACCGGATCGTGAACGCGCCCCCGGGCGAGGACGGGAACGCGACCAGGAAGGACTACCCGGCCCAGCGTGGGACCAGGGAGCGTGAGGCATCTCTCACCGTTGCCCAAGAGGGCCTTTAGAACCCGGAAGATGTTCACTCCCGGGCACCGGTCACGGGTGTCCGTTATCCGATCTTGACGTACCGGGTAACCGGAGGTGCCGGTTCGAATGGCAGGATGCCCTGCATCGAAAATTGCACCCACTCGTGACACCCGAAGACGCGTGCCCCGATTCTCACCCCCCGATCTTCCGCCATCCCAGGAGGCTCACCCCATGATCGCCAGCACACCCCGCCGCTCCCGCCTCGCCGCGGTCGGCGCGTTCGCCGTGGGCGCCCTGCTGCTGAGCGCGTGCGGCGACCAGACCGACGACGCGGACAGCGGGGACGAGAGCGCGGCGCCCGAGTCGTCCGCCGAGGAGAACGGGTCCACGGGGTCCGCGGCCGACCTGCTGCCCCAGGACATCAGGGACGCCGGGGAGATCGTCGTCGGCTCCGACATCGCGTATGCCCCCATCGAATTCATCGACGAGAACGACGAGATAGCGGGCGTCGACCCGGACATAGCCGCGGCGCTCGGCGAGGTGCTCGGCGTCGAGTTCACCTTCGAGAACGGCACGTTCGACGGCCTCGTGCTCGGCATGAACAACGGCCGCTACGACATCATCATGTCGGCGATGACCGACACGCGGGAGCGCCAGGAGGGCGCGAGCGCGGACGCCGAGGGCGGCGGCGCCGACTTCGTGAACTACTTCCAGGCGGGCTCCGCCATCCTCGTCGAGGCGGGCAACCCCGAGGGCATCCAGTCGCTCGACGACCTGTGCGGCCTCACGGTCGCCGCCCAGCGCGGCACGGCCAACGAGACCCTCATCGAGGAGCAGCAGGCGTCGTGTGACGAGGAGATCGACCCGCTCATCAGCGACGTCGACTCCGAGTCGATCACCAACCTCCAGAACGGCCGCGCCCAGGCCGTCATCACCGACTACCCGGTGGCGCTCTACAACGAGCTGACCGCGGGCGGCGGCGAGCTGTTCGAGGTCGTGGGCGAGCAGATCGACGCCGCGCCCTACGGCATCGCGGTGCCCAAGGAGGAGACGGAGCTGCGCGACGCCCTCCAGGCCGCGCTCCAGGAGATCATCGACAACGGCACCTACGGCGAGATCCTGGCCGAGTGGAACGCCGAGGCCGGGGCCATCGAAGAGGCGACCGTCAACGCGGGTGAGTGACGCACGTGCCCGATCTGGAGAAGACCCCCTCGTCGGCGCCCGTTCCCGCGCCGCGTGACGCGGTGCCGCCCGAGGCCATCACGGCGGTCCCGGTGCGGCACTACGGCCGCTGGGTGAGCGCCGCGGTCGTGCTGGTCCTGCTCGGGCTGCTCGTCCAGGCGTTCGCGACCGCGGACATCCGCTGGGAGGTGGTCGGCGAGCACCTCACGTATGGCACGGTGCTGCGGGGCGCGTGGGAGACGCTGTGGATCACGCTGCTCTCCATGCTGATCGGCGTGGTGCTTGGCATGCTCCTCGCGGTGATGCGGCTCTCGTCCAACCCCGTGCTCTCCAGCGTCGCGTGGGGCTACATCTGGTTCTTCCGCGGCACCCCGGTGCTGGTGCAGCTCTATCTGTGGTTTAACCTGTCGCTCATCTTCGAGGTCCTGAACGTCGGCTTCTACAAGGACGAGATGAACCAGGTCATCACGTCCTTCGTGGCCGCGCTGCTCGGCCTCGGCCTCAACGAGGCCGCCTACATGGCGGAGATCGGCCGCGCCGGGATCCTGTCCGTCGACCCCGGCCAGACGGAGGCCGCGCACGCGCTCGGCATGAACAGCGCCAAGACCACGCGCCGGATCGTGCTGCCCCAGGCGATGCGCGTGATCATCCCGCCGACGGGCAACGAGTTCATCAACATGCTCAAGACCTCGTCGCTGGTCTCGGCGATCAGCCACGAGGAGCTGTTCCTCGCGAGTACCAACGTCAGCTCCCGCAACCTCGCGGTGATGGAGATGCTGATCGTCGCGACGGTCTGGTACCTCATCCTGACCACCGTCTTCAGCATCGGCCAGTACTACCTGGAACGGCACTACTCGAAGGGTTCGGGCCGGGGGCTGCCGCCCACCCCGCTCCAGCGGATACGGGCCCAGCTCACCAGCTTCAGGACCAGGAGCCAGGTGGGAGGCGAGCGGATATGACCGGCCACCCGATGGTCAAAGCCGAGCAGGTCCACAAGTCGTTCGGGCCGATCGAGGTGCTCAAGGGCATCGACCTCGAGGTCCGCGCCGGCGAGGTGTTCTGCATCGTGGGCCCCTCGGGCTCGGGCAAGTCCACGTTCCTGCGCTGCATCAACCACCTGGAGAAGATCAACGCGGGCCGCCTCTACGTCGACGGGCACCTCGTCGGCTACCGACAGCGGGGCAACAAGCTCTACGAGATGCGCGAGCGCGAGGTCGCCACGCAGCGCCGCGACATCGGCATGGTGTTCCAGCGCTTCAACCTCTTCCCGCACATGACCGCCGCCGAGAACGTCATGGAGGCGCCCGTCCAGGTCAAGGGCCTGCGCAGGGCCGAGGCGCGCGAGCGCGCCGAGCGGCTGCTGGCCCGCGTCGGGCTCGCCGACCGCGTCGACACCTACCCCTCGCAGCTCTCGGGAGGGCAGCAGCAGCGGGTGGCCATCGCCAGGGCGCTGGCCATGGAGCCCAAGCTGATGCTCTTCGACGAGCCCACGTCGGCGCTCGACCCCGAGCTGGTCGGCGAGGTGCTTGATGTGATGCGGTCGCTGGCCGAGGACGGGATGACCATGATCGTGGTCACCCATGAGATGGGGTTCGCGCGCGAGGTGGGCGACTCGTTGGTCTTCATGGACGGCGGCGTGGTGGTCGAGTCGGGCCACCCGCGCGAGGTCCTGGCCAGCCCTCGGCACGAGCGCACGAAGGCGTTCCTGTCGAAGGTGCTGTGAACACCGAGCGCCGGTGAACGCGCGAACGGCTGTGCACGCGCGAACGCCCCGGTCGCCGCGGGCTGATCCCACAAGGCCCGCCCGGGCAGGGCTCAGCGCTCCTTGGCCCACACCTCCAGCGGGTCCCCCGAGCGCGGCGTCAGCCGCCCTGGGCCCGACCAGCCCCACGAGCGGAACGCCTCGCGCGCGGGCGCGCTCCCCGGTGGGAAGGCCGCCATGGCCAGCGGCGCGGTGCTGCGCGCGAGCAGCTGGGTCACCAGGCGGGTGGCCACCTGCTGGTGCCTCCTGCGCTTGACCACCATGAGGCCAGCGAGCACGAAGACCTGCCGGGGGACGGCCAGTTCGCCGATGAGGGCGGGCGGGTCGTCGAACGCGTCCCACCAACGGGCCCCGCGTTCGGCCCTGAAGCCGTACGCGCAGCCGACCAGCGCCGGATCGCCCGCCACCACCAGGTCGAACTCCGGCTGCTGCGCGTCGTGGTCGACGAAGTGCCGGATGAACGCCTCCCGGGTCGACGCCGCCGCTCCCTGGGCGTCCCGGTGGGCCTCCGCGTACAGGTCCCCCAAGTCCTCGCGCTCCGTCTCGGCCTGCCACCTGCTCAGCCGTCGGAGAAACACCGTGCTCATGGCCACATCCTCCCCGCGCCCTCATATCGTGGCACCTGCCGGGGCGTTGTGGAATGTGCGAACCCCGGGCGGTTAGCGTAGGGGCCATGTTCGCAGCCTACGCAGCACGTTTCAGTCAGAAGCACCCGCTCGACGGCCTCGAGTTGGGCGACCGGCCCGAGCCCGCGGACCTGCCGGACGGCTGGACGGTGATCGATGTCCGCGCCGCCTCCCTCAACCACCACGACCTGTGGACGCTGCGCGGCGTGGGCATCACCGAGCGGGCCCTCCCGATGATCCTGGGCTGCGACGCCGCGGGCGTGGACCCCGAGGGGAACGAGGTGGTGATCTACTCCGTCATCGGCGCCACAGGACATGGCGTCGGGCCCACCGAGCGCCGCAGCCTGCTGACCGAGCGGTACCAGGGGACGTTCGCCCAACGGGTCGCCGTCCCCTCGTGGAACGTCCTTCCCAAGCCGCCCTCGCTCTCCTTCGAGGAGGCGGCCTGCCTGCCCACCGCGTGGCTGACGGCGTACCGCATGCTGTTCAGCCAGGCCGGGGTCGGGCCCGGCGACAGCGTGCTGGTGCAGGGCGCCGGGGGTGGGGTGGCCACCGCGGCGATCGTGCTGGGGGCCGCGGCCGGGCTGCGGATCTTTGTCACCAGCAGGGACGAGGCCAAGCGCAAGCGGGCCCTCGACCTCGGCGCCGAGGGCGCGTTCCCCTCGGGGGAGCGGCTGCCGCACCGGATGGACGCCGTGCTCGAGACGGTGGGCGCCGCCACGTGGTCGCACTCGATCACGTCCCTGCGCCCCGGCGGCACCGTGGTGATCTCGGGCGCCACCTCGGGCCAGGCCCCGCCCTCGGCCGAGCTCAACCGGATCTTCTTCCTCGAGCTCAAGGTCGTCGGCTCGACCATGGGCTCCAAGGAGGAGCTGGCATCGCTGCTCTCCTTCTGCGCCACCACGGGGATCCGGCCCCTGATCGACCAGACACTCCCGCTGGAGCGCGCCGTCGAGGGCTTCACGCGGCTCGCGCACGGCGACGTCTTCGGCAAGATCGTCTTCACCGTCGAGTGAGCGCCGGGGCGCGGGCAGCGGGCGTCAGCTCCCCGACGAGCGCAGCATCGCGATCACATGGGCCGCCGCCGTGGACAGCTGGCGGCGGGCCTCGCGCAGGCTCTCCTGGCTGACCCCGTGGTCCCGCGCCGCGTCCCGCACGTCGTCGCGGAACTTGTCGAGCAGCCGCTCCAGCTCGCGCTCCGGGTCCTCCACCGGCTCGGACGGCTCGTCGGTGGCGGCCGAGTGCCACCAGGGCGCCCCCGGCTGCTCGGGGTGCTCGATGAACCGGCTCCAACCGCCTATCTCCTGGCCGATCCCGTCAAGCCCGCCCCACACCGCGTCCATCCAGCCCTCGGCGCCCCCGCCGCCCCGCGCCGCCTGCTCGCGCAGGCGCCTGGCGGCCTCCTCGAAGTGCCGCTTGGCCGACACCGTCGCCTCCTGCGCCTGCCGGGCGTCACGGCGGGCCCTGCGGCTCTCCTCCTTCGCCCGGCGCGCCTCCTCCTTGGCCTGCCGCGCCTGCGCCTGCCAGGCCGCGCGCCCCGGGGCCGAGTCGGTGCCCTCGGCATACGCCGCCGCGGTGGCCTGCCTGACCTCGTCCCGCAGGTGCTGGGCCGAGCCGCTGACGTCCTCCCTGATGTCCGCGGCGAGCGCGGCGAGCGAGTCCCTGATCTCCCGCTCCAGCGCGGTCAGCTCCTCCTCGCGTGAGGCCAACTCCCGCTGCCCTTCGGGGGTGAGGGTGTAGACCTTGCGGCCGCCCTCCTCGGAGTGGGTGACAAGCCCCTCGGCCGCCAGCTTGGCCAGCCGGGGGTAGACCGTGCCAGCCGAGGGCGCGTAGAGCCCCTGGAAGCGCTCCTCCAACAGCCGTATCACCTCGTATCCGTGCCGGGGGGCCTCCCCGAGCAGCTTCAGCAGGTAGAGGCGGAGGCGGCCATGGCCGAAGACGGGGGGCATCTCACAGATCCTTACGCAGGGACGAGGCGACCGGGGGCTCCTGGGCGTCCGGGGGGCGGCGCAGCACGGCTATCGCGCCCGAGACCGAGTGGCATGACACGGATCCGGCGCCCGAGCCCAGGGTGCCGGAGAGGTGCCGGGCGCCCCACAGGCCCGAGACGCCGAGCTCGGTGAACGACGACGAGATCGACCCGCTCGCGGTGCTCGCCTCGACCTTGGCGTCGAGCGGCTCGGCGAGCCGCAGCGCCATCTCGCCCGACACGGTGTTCAGCGCGATGTCGGCGGGGCGCCCCGCCGGGGCCAGGTCCACCACCATGCCGCCGCTGACCGTGTCGGCGCGCAGCAGCGGGCCGCGGGCGTCGATCACTGTGAGCTGTCCCGACACGGAGTTGAACCTGAGGTCGCCGCCGAGGGCCTGGGCCTCCACATCGCCCGAGACGGTGTCGGCGCGGACCGGGCCGCGCAGCCCGACCAGCGTGGTGCCGCCGCTGATGCCGCGCACATTGGCCCGGCCCGTGATGCCGCTGACCACCGCGGAAGCGCCGACCACCCCGACGCTCACCCGGACCGCGGCGGGGACCGAGACGGAGACGACCGCGGTGCGCCGCCACCCCTTGCGGTCGAGCCACTTGAGCCAGCCCTTCCACGGCAGGTCGTCGTACGCGATGGTGAGCTTGCGCCCCGAGCGCCTGACGATCACGGGAGGGCCCGCGACCTCGCTGATCTCGGCGCGCGTCGCGTGGCCCTCGGTGCCCACGACGTTCACCGCGCCGTTGACCAGGCGCACCTCGAGCTCGTCGAAGCGCTCGTCGTCGAAGGTGAGCGTCCGCGCCTCGGCGACCGACCATGTCGCGTCGGCGGCGGACCCGGACTCGGATGTGGACCTGGCCGTCATCGGACCTCCCCTGGCTGCGGACACACAGATATATCGCGTCCTCAGGGAACACGATATATCGCGTGACGCGAAAGTCAAGTCGCGATATCGCGACTACGCCCCACCCAGGCCGCCACCACCCAGGCCGCCGCCACCACCCAGGCCGCCGCCACCACCCAGGCCGCCACCGCCCAGGCCGTCGCCGTCGTCGCCGTCGTCGCCGTCATCGTCGTCGTCGAGGCGCGCCAGCCACGTGGCCAGGCGCTCGACCGGCACCTCGAAGTCGGGGTTCAGATCGACGAACGTCCGCAGCTGGTCGGCGAGCCACTCGAGCGTGACCTCCTCTTCGCCGCGCCGCCGCGCGAGCTCCTCGATACCGCGGTCCGTGAAGTACACGACGTGCTCCCGTGCGCCGTTGGGGAAGGAAAAGCCCAGGATAGGCACGTGTGCGTACCGGCGGTTAACCTGCATGCACACCGCGACGACGGGGGGTCGGATGGCATGGTCGGACAACGGGGGCGCACAGCCGATGGATGTGAACCCCTTCGAGATCCTCGCGCCTCTCGCCGCGGACGCCACGGTACGCATCCATGAGCCGCCCACCGGGTATGACGGGGGCGAGCCGGTGACACGGCCCTGGGGCAGTGGCTTCTTCATCGCCCCCAACTGGGTCCTCACCTGCGCCCATGTAGCACTCCACGGGGGAACGAACGGGGGAACGGACGGGCGGCAAGGCCAGGGAGGAGCGCGCGAAGTGGGCCTGAGCTTCCGGGGCGCGCGTCGGCCGGTCACCGGCCGGGTCGAGTGGGCGCGCCCCGAGGAGAGCGCCACGGGCGGCCCCTGGCCCGCGCCCGACCTGGCTCTGATCCGCCTCCTCGAGCCCGTGGCCCACCCGTGCGTCTGGCTCAGCGAGCGGACCGCGAGCGTCTTCACGCGCAGCGAGGTCGCGTTCTTCGGCTGCCAGGAGACCGCCGACGGCGTCCAGGACGTCAACGGACGCTGCACGATCCGGGGGGAGTTGGGCACCGACGGGCTGATGAAGCTGGGCGGCGAGGACGAGTTCCCCGAGGCCGTGTCGGGCGGGCCCGTGGTCGACCTGCGCCGCGGCGAGGTGATCGGCGTGCTCAAGGCCCGCCGCACCGCGGGGCGCGACGGCGGACTCGCCACGTCCGTCGTCCAGTTGCGCAGGATGCCGGGCCCCGGCGAGGACGGCGACGACCTCTACCAGCGCGTCCTGCACGCCCACGACCGCTACCACGCCGAGCGCCACCGCGACGTCGGCGACGCCGCCGTGCGCACCTGGACCGACGCGCAGAGCGAGCTGCGGGCCGGTCACGGGCGGGCCCTGACCCCGGGGCAGCGCGCCGAACTGCTCGGCCTGCTCTCCGAGTTGCCCCCGCCCGTGTCTACCAGGCGCCTCGACGACCTGGTCACCCCGCTCATCGGCCGCCCCTACCACGGCACCGTCCCAGCCCCGCGCGGCTGGCGCGACGGCCTCGGCAGGCTCTACACCGCGGAGCCAGGGACCGACGAGCTCAAGACCGTGCTGCGGTACGCCGTTCACGCCGCGACCGCCGACCGCCCCTACCCGGCCGCTGGCGACGCCGAGAGCCGCCTGCTGCGCTGGGCCGCGAGCACCGCGGCGAGCGCCGAGCTGCCCCGCTGGTTCCGCACGTCGCTCCACCTGGAGGAGGCCGAGCGCGTCCGCCTGCGCGCCGCCGCCGCCCGTCCTGGGCCCGACCCCTGGGACTTCGAGCCCCGCCCCGGCGAGGAGCGGGCCGAGGTGTGGCAGAGCCCCTATGTGCTCCTGGAGATCACCCCGCACAGCTGGGAACGCGGCCGCTACGACTGGCGCGTGTGCGTGGGGCGCGGCGCCGACGAGCTGGTCTCGATCGACGAGGACTACCGCGAGCGGGGCCCCGCGGCCCCGCCGAGGAGGCTGCGCGCCGCGCTCGAGGAGGCGTTCCGGCGCGGCGACGAGCCCGAGCAGCCGGTGCCGCTCCAGGTCGGCCTGCCCTACTCGCTCCTCGGCTTCCCCGTCGAGGAGTGGCGCCTGGCCCCCGGCGGCCCGAGGCTGGGCGAGCAGCGGCCCGTCGTCATCCGCTGCACCACCCCGGTCCCCGAGGCCGAGGACAGCGACGAGGTGCGGGCGTTGCGCCTGGCCCGCTGGACCAAGGTCCACGTGGGCCGCATGACCCCCGACATACTCGACTGCATCGACGCCACCGCGAGGTCGCTGCCCGAGCCCGCGGTGCTCATCAGCCGCGACCCCGCGACCGTTCCGATCCTGTGCCACACCCCGTCAACGGGAGGCGAGCCCGCGGCGCTGCTTCGGGTGATGACGAGTGGGTACAACGTCATCCTGTGGCGCCGCGAGATCACCGACAGGGAGCGGGCTTGCGCGGACTTCCACCGGGGCGTGGACCGCGTGGTCACCGGCGCGGGCCACGCGGGCAGGCTGCCCGACGCGGTGCGGCGGCTGCGCGCGGACATGGCGGACGAGGCGCCAGGTCCCCACTGGGCCAAGGGACTCGCGCTGCTCTACTCGGATCCCCACCGCCCCCTGCCCGGCATGGACGAGCCGCTGGTGACGCTGTGAGGGGCGGCGCCGCGGGCGGCCCAGGGAGGGCTTGCCGAAGCGAGGTACGGACCCGGCGATTCCCCGGTACGGTCGGGGCACGTTCAGCTGCCCGGACGGTGGACGAGCGACGAGGAGCACACTGTGGCAGTGTCTGAGACGAACCCCGGCCCCCCCGACGGCGCTGCCCCCGGTGAGCCGCCGGACCGGGAGTGGCTCATCTACCGTGGCGCGGGCGAGCCGCACGACGGCATCCGCTCGCTGCCCAAGCCGCCGCCCTGGCGGGACTTCGACGGCCAGCCGCTCGTCGCCCCGGGACCCGCGGCCGACAGCGCCTCCACGCGGCGGCTCGGCGCGTACCGGCACCTGGCCGAGATGCACCGGCCGAGCGCCGACGAGCTGGAGATCATCAACGCCGCGCTCTATCTGCGCCGCCCCCTGCTGGTCACCGGCAGCCCCGGCACGGGGAAGAGCACGCTGGCCCACGCGGTCGCGTACGAGCTCGGCCTCGGCCGCGTGCTGCACTGGCCCATCGTCAGCCGCACCACGCTGGTCGACGGCCTCTACCACTACGACGCGATCGCCCGCCTCCAGGACATGCAGATCGCCGCGACCAGCCGCGCCGCTGGCAGCCCCGCCGCCGTCCCCGGCGGCATCGGCAGCTATCTGCGCCTCGGCCCGCTCGGCACCGCGCTGCTCCCCACCGCCGCCCCCCGCGTGCTGCTGATCGACGAGCTGGACAAGAGCGACATCGACCTGCCGAACGACCTGCTGAACGTGCTGGAGGAGGGCGAGTTCGCCATCCCCGAGCTGGAGCGCCTGGCCGAGCGCGAGCCCGAGGTCGAGGTGCTGACCGACGACGGCGCCAAGGTGACCGTGCGGGACGGGCGGATCCGCTGTCACGCGTTCCCCTTCGTCGTCCTGACCAGCAACGGCGAGCGCGACTTCCCCGCTCCGCTGCTGCGCCGCTGCATCCACCTCGAGCTCGGCCAGCCCGACCACGAGCGCCTGGCCACCGTGGTCCGCGCCCACCTGGGCGACGAGCTGACCCGGGTGGGGGAGGACCTGATCGCCCGCTTCCTCGAGCGCTCCCGCACCGAGCAGCTGGCCACCGACCAGCTGCTGAACGCGATATACCTCACCCACTACGCCGAGCCGCCCACCAGGGACCGGCTGGCCGACACCCTGATCCAGCGACTCGACCGGCCGAGGTAGGCCACCATGTCCGCACCGGCCGACCGGCCGCGCGAAGACCGGCCAGGAGAGGACGGGCCAGGAGGGGATCTGACGACGCTGATCCGCGCCCTGCGCCGCGCGGGTCTCGATCCCGACTGGTCGGGTCTTGCCGACGCGCTGTGGCTCGCGCAGTTCTCCCGGCCGACCGCCGCCCCGGGGGACGGCGGGCCCCGCGGTGCGGCGGGCGACGAGCCGCCGGGGGATCGCGCGGGGCTCCCGCCCCGGCGCCCGGGGCGGGACGGCGGCGCGGGCGACGAGGACGATCCGGCGCGCACCACGACGCGCCCCCTGGGACGGCCGCCGCGCGCGGAGGACGAAACCGTCAGGCTCTACGCGGACCCCGTAGGCTCGGGACACCGGAGCCCCGGGCTGCCCGACGACGCGCTGCGCGTGGGGGTTCCGGCGGCCAGGGCCCTGCCCAGCCTGCTCGACCTGGAGCGCGCCCTGCGCCCGCTCCAGCGCTACCGCCCGCCCGCCAGGCCGCCGCGCCGCGCCTCGGCGCGGGCCCTGGACGAACGGGAGACCGTGGAGCTGACCGCGCGAGCCGGTGGCCTGCTGACCCCCGCGTTCCGCGAGGAGTCACGGGCCCAGACGGAGATCCAGCTGCTGATGGACGCCGCGCCCGCCATGCGGGTGTGGCAGGGCATGCTGATGGAGCTGGCCCAGGTCTTCGGCCGGCTGGGGGCGTTCCGCGACATCCAGCTGCACTACCTCCACGAGTCGCCCGACGGCTCACCCGCCGTCAGCCGCGGCTTCGACCCCGCGAAGGCGCCGCTGCGCCCGGCCACCCAGCTCCAGGACCCGACGGGGCGGCGGCTGACCGTCGTGGTCAGCGACTGCACGGGGCCGCTGTGGCGGGAGGGCACCGCCCACCGGCTGCTGCACCGGCTGGCCGCCCACGGCCCGGTCGCCGTCGTCCAGCCGCTGCCGGGGCGGCTGTGGCCGCGCACCCGGCTGCCCGTGGCGCACGGCCTGCTGCGCAGGGACGAGGGCCCCGCGGGCTCCGCCAGGCTGCGGTTTACCTCCGAGGGACCCGACGGGGCCGAGCCGCGCCCCGGGGCCGTCGCCATCCCGGTGCTGCCGCCGACCCCCGCCGCGCTCGGCGCGTGGGCCGGGCTGCTGTCGAGGCCGGGCGCGGGCGCCGTGCCCGCCGCCGTGGGCTGGGTGCGCGCCGACCAGCCGCCCGCCGCGGCGCCGAGGGCCGGTGGGCCGCCGCGCACGCCCGCGGCGTTGATCGGCCGCTTCCGCGCGACGGCCTCGCCCGCCGCGGGGCAGCTGGCCGTCCACCTGGCCGCCGCGCCGCTCTACCTGCCGGTGATGCAGCTGGTCCAGCGCACCATGCTGCCGGGCTCGGGCCCGGCCGAGCTGTCCGAGGTGCTGCTTAGCGGGCTGCTGCGCAGGCGTGACGGCTCGTCGGGCGACGGCTGGTGGTACGAGTTCGTCGACGGCGTCCACGACGAGCTGCTGCGCGAGCTGGGGCACGACGAGGCGCTGCTGGTGCTCAAGCACTGCTCGGGCTATGTCGAGCAGCGGTTCGGCAAGACCGGGCCCAACTTCCCCGCCCTCGCGCTCGCCCAGCTCTCAGGCGAGGGCGAACGCTCCCCCTCGTCCGCGTTCGACCCCGAGGCCGCCGACCCCGACGAGGGCGATGGACCCGATGACGAGGAGCGGCGCGCCGCGCGCCCGTTCGCCGAGGTGGCGGCCAGGCTGCTGCGCCGCTTCCTGCCCGAGGAGCCGCTGCCGTTCGCCAGGCCGAGGGCGGTGGGCGAGAGCGGCGGCTCGTCCGCGGTGATCGCCCAGGCGCGGGCGCTGGCCGCGCGGTTCGACGCGGACGGCAAGGTCGCGCACCAGCTCGACGCCGTGCGGCTGCTGCGCGGCGCCACCGAGGCGCGGCGCGCCGAAGGCCACGGCACCGACCCCGAGCTGTGGAGCGAGCTGGCCGAGCAGCTGCTGCGGCTGTGGCGCGCGCAGCGCGACGGCGACCTGCTGACCGAGGCCGACAACGCCGCGCGCACGGCCGCCGCGCACCCCGGGTCGCTCGCCGCGCGGGCCGCCCTCGCCCGCGTCCACCACGCGGCGGCGGGGGAGCGCAGGGCGGCGGGCGACACCAAGCAGGCGCTCGAGCTGTGGGGGCGCGCCGACCGGGAGTTCGCCGCCGTCTGGGCCACGCCGGGGCTCGACCACAGGCTGGCCGTCGACCTCACCCTCGAACGCATCCAGGTGCTCTACGAGCAGTGGCGGCTCACGCGGGACTCCGCGCTCCTCCAGGAGAGCATCGGCGTCCTCGAGGCCGTCGCCGAGTCCTGGCCGCCCGACGACCCCCAGCCGAGCGGGCTGCCGCTCGCCCACGGCCGTTCCCTGCTGCGCCTGGCCGCCACCGCGGCGGGCACCGAGCAGGCCACGGTGTACGCGGGGCAGGCGGTCGAGCTGCTGCGGCAGGGCTGCTGGACGCTCGAATCGGAGAACGCGCCGGGCGCACGCCGGGTGCGCGCGCTGCTCGACCTGGTCGACGCGCTGCTGCTCACCGACGACGACTGGCTGTGGGCCGACGAGGTCGTCGCCCAGGCCCACAGGCTGGCGGAGGAACGCGGCCAGATCGCCGCGTGCCACGTGCGCGCCGGGCGCCTGAACGTGCGCCGCTACGAGGCCGACGGCGACCCGGCCGACCTGGAGGCGGCGGCCCGCAGGTTCGAGGAGGCGGGGCGCGCGGCCTCGCGGGACCGCGCCGACTACAGCGACCTGATCGCGGAGTGGGGCGCCACGCTGCTGCGGCGCGCCACGCTGCCCGGCGGTGCGGCGTTCATCTCGCGGGCCGTGCGCGTGCTGCGCGACTGCCGGATGGAGACCCCCGCGGGCGACCCCAGGCTGCCGCACCGGCTGCTGCTGCTCGGCCAGGCCCTCATCGCGCGCTACCGCGAGGAGGAGAACCTGGTGGACCTGCGCGAGGCCGAGCACCTGTTCGGCCGCGCGGCCCACGACGCCGAGACCGAACTGACCGCCGCCCGCGCCTGGTTCGCCCTCGCCGAGACCCACCGCAGGGCCTACCGCCACATCCTGCGGCCCGAGCGGCTCGACCAGGCGGCGCAGGCGTACACGAGCACCGCGCGGGCCGCGCGGGACGCCACCGCCGACCCTGCCGACCCCGACGAGCCGCTGCGCCTCGCGGCGCGGGCGTTCCACCGCAGGGGCCTCGTCCTCGAGGTCGCGCGGCGCCCGCTCGCCGCCAGGGAGGCGTACGAGGCGGCGCGGCGGCTCTGGACGCGCCTCGGCGCCCCCGGCGGCCACTCCGACCCCGAGGGCAACAGGATCCACGGCGAGTACGGGGAGGAGGCACGGGAGACGGACGCGCGCCTGGAAGTGCTTCGACGCGACCGTTGAATACCCTTGCGCCCCTTGCGCCCCCTCACGCGCAGAGGAGGGTTTCTCGCGCGCCCCTGGCGGGAATCTCCGGTTGGCCCCATTGGCGCGCCGTTCCCCGGAGAGGACACCATGAGCGACGCACGCGAGCCGCTGCCTGATCTGCTCGGGCTCAGCCTTGCCGAGCTGCGCGACCTGGACCATCCGGTGCTCACCGAAGTCCTCGAGGAGCTGAGGGACCGCGTGGTCGGCCAGCGCGACGGGCTGTGGGGTTTCACGCAGTTCGACGACATCGTCTGAGAACGACCGATCCCGATGGAGCCGTTCCGGCAGTTCATCGTCAAGGTCAACAGCCGGTGCAACCTCGCCTGCCGCTACTGCTACATGTACTTCGCCGCCGACGAGGGCTGGCGCCGCCAGCCGGTGACCGCGAGCGCCGCGACCCTGGCCGCCACCGCGCGCCGCATCGGCGAGCACGCCGCCGCCCACCGGCTGCCCGCCGTCTCCCTCGTGCTGCACGGCGGCGAGCCGCTGCTGACCGACCCGGCCGTGCTCGGCGCGTTCGCCGACGACGTCCGCGCCGCCGTCCCCGAGGGCTGCGCCGTCCACCCGGCCGTGCAGACCAACGGCGTGCTGCTGACCGAGGACAAGCTCGCCGCCCTCGCCGCCCACGGCATCACCGTGGGGCTCAGCCTCGACGGCGGCCTCGCCCGGCACAACGCCCAGCGCGTCGACCACGCGGGGCGGCCCTCGTGGCCCGGGGTGTTACGCGCGGCCAGGCTGCTCGCCCGCCCGGCGCACCGCGCGTCCTGGGCGGGCGTGCTTTCGGTCATCGACCTGGCCACTGACCCGATCGAGGCGTACCGCTCGCTGCTCGCCCTCGACCCGCCCGCCATCGACTTCCTCCTCCCGCACGGCAACTGGACCCGGCCGCCCCCGGGGCTCCCCGCCCCCGCCGACGCGCCCGCCCCCTACGCCGACTGGCTCATCGCCGTCTTCGACGACTGGTGGAACGCCGACCGCCGCCGCGTGCGGATCCGCCTCTTCCAGGAGTGCGTCGCCCTCCTCCTCGGACTGCCCGCCGCCACCGAGGCACTTGGCCTCCAGCCGTTCACCGCCGTCGTGGTCGAGACCGACGGCAGCGTCGAACAGGTCGACTCGCTCAAGTCCGCCTACGAGGGCGCCGCCGCCACCGGACTCGATGTCCACCGCCACCCGTTCGACGCGGCTCTCGACCACCCGGGGGTCGCCGCCCGCCAGGCGGGAAGGGCCGCGCTCGCCGACGCGTGCCTGGCCTGCCCCCTGCTCGCCGTGTGCGGCGGCGGCCACTACGCGCACCGCTTCCGCGCGGAGAACGGCTTCCGCAACCCCTCCGTCTACTGCGCCGATCTCACCCGCCTCATACGCCACATCGCCGCGGCCCTGCACCGGGTGGCCGCGCCATGACGCCCGCCGCCGCACCGGCCCCCGCGCTCACCGCCGACGAGCTGCGCGACCTCGGCCACACCGACGGCGGCGGCGCGACCCTCGCCCGCCTCGCCGCGGGGCAGCACACGCGCCGCCTGCTGCTGATGCGTGTACTCCTTGACGCCATCGACGAGTTGGACGCCCAGAGCGCGGGCACCCGGCTCGGCGCCGCCCTGGCCCACGACCACGCGGGGCTGCTCGAGGCCACCGAACGCGCCGCGCCCGCCGCCGCGCGCCGCGTGCTCTTCTACCCGCTGACCGGGCCATGGGCCGAGCGCTGCGTGCAGTGGCTCGGCACCGGAAGCCACCCGGGCGACGGGCCTGGCGCCGCGCGCGACCTGGCCCACCTCGGCTCCCTGGCCGTCGCCGCCGCGGCCCGCTCGGGCGTCGGCTTCGCCACCCGCGTCCCCGTGCACGGCGGCCGCATCACCCTGCCCACCCTGGGCGCCCTGTGCTGCCATGACCCCGACGGGTCGGTCGTCGACGTGGCGGGCGGCGGCGACGCGTTCACCATCCGCACAGGCGCGGGGGCGCGCGCCGAGGTGCGGCGCGACGCCACCGGCGCATGGCGCTCGCGCGACCCCCGCTGGCTGCCCCTGCACACCCTGGACGGCGGGCCGCGGCCCGTGCTGCTCGACGACCTCGACCGTGGCCCCTTCACCGCGGGCGACCGCAGGGCGCTGCCCCCCGAGGAACGCGCCCGCTGGAGCGCCCTCTGGCGCGAGGCGCTGCCCCTGCTCGGCCTCGGCGGCGCCGCGCGCTCCGCCGAACTGGCCCTGCTCGACTGCATCGTGCCCACCCTCGACCCGGCCGCCGCGCCGACCGGGGGCCCGCCGCCCGGAGGGGCGCACACGGGCGGGGCGCACACCAGCGGCACGACGCCGACCGCGTTCGGCGCCGTGATGGCCAGCACCCCGCCGGGGCCCGCCCAGCTCGCGGCCGGGCTCGCCCACGAGCTCCAGCACGCCAAGCTCGCCGCCGTCAGCGAGCTCAACCCCCTGCACACCGCGGGCCCCGAGCACCGCCACTGGGCGCCATGGCGGCCCGAACCCCGCCCGTTCCACGCCCTCTTGCACGGCACCTACGCCCATCTCGCGCTCGCGGGCTTCTGGCAGCGCCTCGCCGTCGCGCTCGACGACCCCGCGGGGCGCGACCGCGCGTGGGCCGGGCACGCCCGCTGCTTCACCCAGGTCGGCGCCGTGCTGCCCACGCTCGCCGGGGCCCGTGGACTCACCGACGCGGGGCGGGTGTTCGTGGGCGCGATGGCCGAACGGCACGCCCGCCTCCGCGATCCCGCGCCCCCCGAAGGCCATCTGGTCCGCGCGGCCGCCTATGTCGAGACCGCGCGCACCGAGTGGCTCCGGAGGCACCCGCGGTAGGAGGTTATGTGTCGGGGGCGCGGTGTATGTTCCCGGAGAGGACATCTGACGGGCCGTCCGCAGTCGGGCCCGCCGCAGGCAGCATGCACGAGGGAGTCGGTCGGATGACCGCTGAGGAGAGCGCGGTGCGCGGCCCACGGGTCACCGTCAGCTTCGCCGGGTACAACCGCGCGTGGGCCGCCTGGATCGGTGACCGCCTTGAGCGCCAGGGTTGGCAGGTGGTCTTCCAGCGCTGGGACCCGCCGGCCGAGGTGCCGCTCGATGTGGCGCTGCGCGACCTGCTGCTCGTCGAGGGCCGCATCCTTGTGGTGCTCAGCGACTGGTACTTCAAGCTGGGGCCGCGCACCGACGCCGAGTGGAACGCCGCGCTGCGCGCCGTCGTCGCGCCCAACGCCCAGCGCTTCGCCGCCGTTTCGGTCGGCTCCCAGCCGATGCCGTCCGCCACCGCCGCGTTCGGCGGCACCACCGAGCTGTGGGGGATCGGCGCCCGCGAGGCCGAGCGGCGGCTGACCCATGTGCTGGGCGAGAGCCCCGGCGGTGGGGCCTCGTCGAGCAGCACCCTGGGCGGCCGGAGCGGCCCCCGCTATCCGCACGACCAGCCGCTGGTGTGGGGCGGCGTCCCCCGGAGGAACACCCGGTTCACCGGCCGCGAGGCGACCCTCCAGCGGGTGTATGACCTGCTCCAGGCCAGCGAGCCTGGCGCGGGCGTGATCACCCTGCTCGGGATGTCGGGCGTCGGCAAGACGCAGGTCGCCGCCGAGTACGTGTACCGCTTCGGCTCCGAGTACGACGTGGTGTGGTGGGTCCCCGCCGACCAGCGCGGCACCCTGCGGCAGCGGCTCGCCGAGCTGGCCCCCGCGCTCGGCCTCACCACGGGGCCCGAGTACGGCGAGCGGCTGCGCGCCGTCGGCGACGCGCTGCGCCGCGGCGAGCCCTACGGCCGCTGGCTGCTGGTCCTCGACGGCGCCGACGACCCCGGCCCCATCGCCGACCTGGTGCCCACCGGATCGGGGCATGTCATCATCACCTCGCAGAACCGCGAGTGGGCCGAGCACAACGCCGAGGTGCAGAACGTCCCGGTCTACGACCGCGAGGAGTCGATCGCGTTCACCCGCCGCCGCGCGCCCCGCGTCACGCCCGACGAGGCCGACCGGCTGGCCGAGGCGCTGGGCGACCTGCCGCTCGCGCTCGACCAGACCGCGGGCTGGCTCAGCGACTCCACGATGTCGGTGGACGAGTACATCGCCCTCCTGGGGAACGGCGCGGACCTCGAGGTGGGCCTGCGCGTGGCGGCCGACTTCCCGATGACGTACTACACCGCGTTCTCGATACTGCTGAACCGCCTGCGGGAGACCGTCCCCGAGGCGGTCGAGCTGCTGCGGCTCTGCGCGTTCTTCGCGCCGGGCGCCATCCCGGTCCAGCTGGTCCGCGGCGTCCCCGCGGCCAGCCTCCCCGAGCGCCTGGCGGGCCTGATGGAGGACACCCTGCGGTGGAACGCCGCGATCGGCAAGCTCGTCCAGTACTCCGTGATCCGCTGGGAGGCCACCGAGGAGGAGGGCGGCGACCCGGAGAGCACCGGCACCATCCATCTGCACCGCATGGTCCACGCGACGGTCCGCGAGGGCATGTCGCGCTCCGACCAGGAGGTGTTCTCGCGCGCGGTGCGCCGCTCGCTCTCCGCGGCGAATCCAGGGCGCCCCTCCGACACCCGCCGCTGGTCCCGCTTCGCCAAGGTCGTCCCGCACCTCGACGCCTCGGGCGCGCTCAGCAGCCGCGACGCCGATATGCACCGGCTCATCTTCAGCTGCCTCAGCTATCTCTACCTCGCGGGCGAGTACGTCGCCGGGGTCCAGCTCGCCACGCGCACCGAGCAGGCGTGGAAGGCCGTCTTCGGCGAGGACGACCCGCTCGTGTGGGACCTGGCCTCGCAGATGGCCACGCTGATGCGCGCCACCGGCGCCTACGCCGCCACCGAGCGGATCGACCGCCTGGTCATCGAGCGGCTGTCCGCGCACCGCGGCCCCCGCGACCTCACCGTGCTGCGCGCCGAGGAGGGCCTGAGCGCCGACCTCAGCGGGCTCGCGCGGTACGACGAGGCGCTCGGCGTGTGCCAGGACGTGCTGGACAGCTATCTGGAGCTGGTCGGCGAGCAGCACCCCCGCACGCTCAACGCCCGCCACAACCTCGCCGCCGCCATGCGCATGCTCGGCCGCTACGCCGAGGCCCTCGAGGTCGACCGGCGCAACCTCCAGGCTCGCAGGGACCTGCACCGCCCCCGGCACAACCTCTCGCTCACCTCGGAGAACGCCTTCGCGCTCGACCTGCGCCTCCTCGGCCGCTACGGCGAGGCGCTGTCCGTGCTCGAACAGAGCGTCGAGACCCACCGGTACACCCTGGGCCCCGACAACCCCCAGACGCTCACCGCCGAGGTGAACCTCGCCCTGTGCCACCTGCGCACGGGCGACCGCGGCGCCGCGCACGCCCGCCTCGGCTCCCTGCTTGAGCGGGCCGAGCGCGTCCTCGGCGACACCTCGCCGCTGACGCTGTCGGTCGCGACGTGCTACGCGTTCGTGCTGCGCGCCCATGGCGGCCTCGACCAGGCGCGCGCGATCGGCGAGCGCACCGTCGAGCACTACCGCGCGCGGCTCGGCGACGCGCACCCGTTCACCATCGGCGCCCTGGGGAATCACGCGCTGGTGCTGCGCGCGGCGGGGGAGCGGCAGCAGGCCCTGCTGCTCAACGAGGAGTGCCTTGCCGACATGACCGGGGCGCTCGGCCCCGACCACCCCTGGACGCTCGGCATCGCGCTCAACGCCAGCGCCGGGCGGAATCTCGAGGGTGACCTCGAGGGCGCGGCGGAGCTGAGCCGGGACACCGGGCGGCGGGCCGCCGCGTTCCTCGGGCCGCGGCACCCGCTGCACCTGTCCTGCCAGATCGCGCTGGCCACCGATCTGCGCGGGCTGCGGCAGCGGCAGGAGGCGGACAAGATCGAGGAGGAGGCGCTGGCGGGCCTGATCGCGACCCTGGGCTCCCAGCATGTCCACACGGTCACCGCCCGCTCGCGGGTCCGCCCCTTCTGGGACTTCGAGCCGCTGCTCGCCTGAGCCCGCCGCGCCCTGGGACGGCGAAGGGCCGGTGCCCACCGCGCGAGGCGGCGGGCACCGGCCCTTGGGTCGTGCCGGGGTGGCCGTTACAGAGTGAACACCTCGTCGAGCAGCGCCTGCTGCTCGCTCTGGTGCCGCTTCGCCGAGCCGACCGCGGGCGAGGACGACGCGGGGCGCGTCACTCCGCGCAGCGCGTCCACGCCGTCAAGGCGCTCGCTGAGGTTGAGCGCGATAAACGGCCAGGCGCCCTGGTTCGCGGGCTCCTCCTGGGTCCAGACGAACGTCTCGGCCCCGGAGTACCGGGCCAGCTCGGCCTGCAACTCGGCCACCGGCAGCGGGAAAAGCCGCTCGACGCGGACCAGCGCCACGTCGCTCGCCTTGCGCTTGTCCCGCTCGGCCGCCAGCTCGTAGTACACCTTGCCGGAGCACAGGACCACCTTGCGCACCGCGGCGGGGTCGGCCGTGGTATCGCCGATGACCGGCGCGAACCCGCCCCGCGTGAAGTCCGCCGCGGCCGAGGTGGCCGCCTTCAGGCGCAGCATCCACTTCGGGGTGAAGACCACGAGCGGCTTGTGGTGGGGGTTGTGCACCTGCCAGCGCAGCAGGTGGAAGTAGTTCGCCGGGGTGGTCGGCATGGCCACCGTCATGTTGTTCTGCGCGCACAGCTGGAGGAAGCGCTCGATGCGGGCCGACGAGTGGTCGGGGCCCTGGCCCTCGTAGCCGTGCGGCAGCAGCAGCGTGACGCCCGAGGTCTGGCCCCACTTCTGCTCGGCCGACGAGATGAACTCGTCGATCACGGTCGCCGCGCCGTTGGCGAAGTCGCCGAACTGCGCCTCCCACATCACCAGCGCCTCGGGCCTGGCCAGGGAGTACCCGTACTCGAAGCCCATCGCCGCGTACTCGCTGAGCAGCGAGTCGTAGACGTTGAACCGCGCCTGGTCCTCGGTCAGGTAGAGCAGCGGGGTGTAGTCCTCGCCGGTCTTGCGGTCGATCAGCACCGAGTGCCGCTGGCCGAACGTGCCGCGGCGGCTGTCCTGGCCCGCGAGGCGGACCGGGGTGCCCTCCATCAGCAGGGAGCCGACGGCGAGCAGCTCGCCCATCGCCCAGTCGATCGCGTCCTCCTCGACCATCGCCGCGCGCCGCTGGAGCTGCGGCAGCAGCCGGGGGTGCACGGTGATGCGGTCGGGGATGTTGACCTGCGACTCGGCGATCCGCTTGATGACCTCGGCGGAGACGCCGGTCTCCACCGACACCGGGAACTCCGGCTTGGGCGCGGGGACTTCGGCGGGGGCCGGGGTCACGGTGGCCTCGCGGACCTCCTTGAACACCTTCTCGAGCTGGCCCTGGAAGTCCTGGAGCGCCTGCTCCGCCTCCTCAAGGGTGATGTCGCCGCGGCCGATGAGCGATTCGGTGTAGAGCTTGCGCACCGAGCGCTTCTTGTCGATCAGGTCGTACATGAGCGGCTGCGTGAACGAGGGGTTGTCCGTCTCGTTGTGCCCGCGGCGCCGGTAGCAGACGAGGTCGATCACGACGTCCTTGTTGAACGCCTGCCGGTACTCGAAAGCCAGCCGTGCCACCCGGCAGACGGCCTCGGGGTCGTCGCCGTTGACGTGGAAGATCGGCGCCTCGATCATGCGCGCCACGTCCGTGCAGTACGTGGAGGAGCGGGCGGCGGCGGCCGTGGCGGTGTAGCCCACCTGGTTGTTGATGACGACGTGGACGGTGCCGCCGGTGCGGTACCCGCGCAGCTGCGACATGTTCAGGGTCTCGGCGACCACGCCCTGCCCCGCGAACGCCGCGTCGCCGTGGATCAGGATCGGCAGGACCGTGAAGTCCTTGCCGCCGCGGCCGATGACGTCCTGCTTGGCGCGGGCGACGCCCTCGACGATCGGGTCGACGGCCTCAAGGTGCGAGGGGTTCGCGGCCAGGGAGACCTTGATCTTCTCGCCGGACAGCCCGGTGAACGTGCCGGAGGTGCCCAGGTGGTACTTGACGTCGCCCGAGCCGTGCATCGACTTGGGGTCGAGGTTCCCCTCGAACTCCCGGAAGATCTGTGCGTACGACTTGCCCACGACGTTCGCCAGGACGTTCAGCCGGCCGCGGTGGGCCATGCCGATGACGACCTCGTCCAGCTTGTCGCCCGCGGCCTCGTCGAGCACCGTGTCGAGCAGCGGGATGACGGTCTCGCCGCCCTCGAGGGAGAAGCGCTTCTGCCCGACGTACTTGGTCTGGAGGAACGTCTCGAACGCCTCGGAGGCGTTGAGCCTGCGCAGGATCCGCAGCTGCTCCTCGCGCTCGGGCGGGGTGTGCGGGCGCTCCACGCGGTCCTGGATCCACTTGCGCTCCTTGGGATCCTGGATGTGCATGTACTCGATGCCCGTGGTGCGGCAGTACGAGTCGCGCAGCACGCCGAGGATGTCGCGGAGCTTGAGCATGGACTTGCCCGCGAAGCCGCCGACGGCGAACTCGCGCTCCAGGTCCCACAGGGTGAGCCCGTGCTCCTTGATGTCCAGGTCGGGGTGCTTGCGCTGGCGGTACTCCAGCGGGTCGGTGTCGGCCATCAGGTGGCCGCGCACGCGGTAGGAGTGGATCAGGTCGAACACCCGGGCGGCCTTGGTGACTTCGTCGTCGTGGTTGACGTCGATGTCCCGGTGCCAGCGCACGGGCTCGTAGGGGATCCGCAGGGCCTCGAAGATGTCGTCGTAGAACCCGTGCTCGCCCAGCAGCAGCTGGCTGACGTGGCGCAGGAACTCGCCCGAGGCGGCGCCCTGGATGACGCGGTGGTCATAGGTGCTGGTGAGGGTCATCACCTTGGAGATGCCCAGCCTGTTGAGCGTCTCCTGGGAGGTCCCCTGGAACTCGGCGGGGTACTCCATCGCGCCCACGCCCAGGATGAGGCCCTGCCCCGGCATCAGGCGGGGCACCGAGTGCACGGTGCCGATGCCGCCCGGGTTCGTCAGGGAGGCGGTGACGCCGGAGAAGTCCTCCATCGTCAGCTTCCCGGTGCGGGCGCGGCGGACGATGTCCTCGTACGCCTGCCAGAACTCGAAGAAGCGATGCGTCTCGGCCTTCTTGATCCCGGCGACGACGAGCTGGCGGTCGCCGTTCTCCTTGACCAGGTCGATGGCCAGGCCGAGGTTCACGTGGGCGGGCTTGACGAGGGTGGGCTTGCCGTCCTTCTCGGTGAACGAGTGGTTCATCGAGGGCATCGCCTTGAGCGCCTGCACCATGGCGTAGCCGATGAGGTGCGTGAACGACACCTTGCCGCCGCGGGCGCGCTTGAGGTGGTTGTTGATGACGATGCGGTTGTCGAACAGGAGCTTCACGGGGACCGCGCGGACCGAGGTGGCGGTCGGCAGGTCGCGCGAGGCGTTCATGTTCTTCGCGACGGCGGCGGCCGGGCCGCGTAGCGTCACGAGCTCGGGGCCCTCGGCCGGCTCCTTGGCCGCGGCGGGCTTGGCGGCCGAGGGCTGCGGCGTCTTGAGGGCGGGCTTGGCGGGCGCGGGCGCGGGCGCGGGCGCCGGTGCCGGGGCCGCGGCCTTGGCGGGCTGCGGCGCGGGGGCCTGGGCGGGGCGCGCGGCCTGGGCCTGCGGCTGAGCCGGGGCCTGCGGCCGCTCCTGCGCCTGGGCGGCGGCCGCCCGTGGGGCGGCCGGGTGGGCGTCCGCCTTCGGGGGCGAGACGGCCGTGCCGTTCGGCCCCGGGCCGTCCGCCGCGGCGGCGTCGCCGCCTCCCGGCTTGTAGTCGGCGAAGAAGTCCCACCAGGCACGGTCCACGGAGTTGGGGTCCTGGAGGTACTGCTGATAGATCTCGTCGACGAGCCATTCGTTCGCGCCGAACCCCGCGGCAGCGCTGGGCACTGCTCCTCGGTCGGTCTCGGCACTCGATGTGTTCGGGGACTGTGGCGACACGGCGGCAACCGCCCTCTTCCGCTCCGCAGTGGTGATGGACAGCGGAAATCAAGGCTACGCCCCTCATGCCCCCCGGCGCAGTCCCGGGCCACCAGTCGTGGCCTACACCACATTCATTCGGGGGTTTCAGGTCGCGATGTCCCGGGAAACGGAACAAGTTCGGCGCAGAACAGTAACCATTTGGCAATGGTTGATCGCCGACCGGTCGTGACCGGCGTCGAGCTGGGCGAATGCCGCCGGGCATGACGAAACCCCCCGCCGCGGGGCGCGTGGTGGCGCCGGGGCGGCGAGGGGGAGTGGCCCCTGGCGGGGACCCTACGTCAAGTGTTTGCCTGCGCGTTACCTGGCAGCGTGAGGCGGATCCGGCAGCCCCGACGGGATTCGGCCACCCCGATCGTGCCGCCGTGCAGGTCGACCGCCCAGCGGGCGATCGCGAGGCCGAGCCCGGTGCCCCCGTCATGCGGCGTGACGCCGTTGGTGGTGCCGCGCCCGAAGCGCTCGAAGACCAGCTCCCGCTGCGCGTGCGGGATCCCTGGGCCCTCGTCGAGCACTTCGAGGACCAGGCCGCCCGTCTGCTGGCCCGCCCTGGCCACGACGGTGACCTGCCCGTTGCGCGGGCTGTGCTTGACGGCGTTGTCCACCAGGTTGGTGACCACCTGGTCGAGGCGTTCGGGGTCGGCGTGCGCCCGCAGGCTGCCGGGGGTGACGTCGAGCCGGAACCTCACATCCGTGCGCGCGTGGCCGCGGCGCAGCGCCACGGTCGCGTCGTTCAGCACGGCCGAGAGATACGGCTCCACCTGGAAGCCGCGCGGCTGGAGCGGGACCGCGCCGTTCTCGAGCCGTGAGAGGTCGAGCAGCTGCTCGACCAGCCGCCCCAGGCGCTCGGTGGAGCGGAGCGCCGTCTTCATGGTGGTGGGATCGGCCTCGGAGACTCCGTCCACCACGTTCTCCAGCACGGCGCGCAGCCCCGCGATGGGGGTGCGCAGCTCGTGCGAGACGTTGGCGATCAGCTCCTTGCGGTGCTGGTCGGCCGCCTGGAGGTCGGCGGCCATGCGGTTGAACGCCAGCGCGAGGTCGCCCAGCTCGTCGCGGCGGGCCACCCTGACCCGGCGGCCGTAGTCGCCCCTGGCCATCGCCCGCGCCGCCGAGGTCATCTCCAGCACGGGCGTGGCGAGGCTGTGCGCGACGAACTGGGTGACGAGCAGCGAGGCGATGATCGCGATGATCGCGATGACCTGGAGCCCGATGTCGGAGCGATAGGCCATCAGGATCAGCAGGGTCGTGATCGCCACCGAGATGATCACGAGCCAGCCGAGCGCGGCCTTGACCGAGCGGTAGGGATCGAGCGGGCGCAGCACGCGCCACATCATGGGCCACATGCCGCGCACGAGGGAATGGCTGGTCTGCTCCTGCACCTCAGACCTCGTTGGGCGCCTGACTCCGCGCTGCCGTCTCGCCGGCGAAGCCGGGCGGTGTCTCCAGGGCGTAGCCGACTCCGTGGACGGTGCGGATGCGCTCCGCGCCGATCTTCCGCCGCAGCGCCTTGACGTGGCTGTCCACGGTCCTGGTGCCCGATGCGTCGGCCCAGTCCCACACCTCGGCGAGCAGCTGCTCGCGCGTGAGCACCGCGCGGGGCGAGCGGGCCAGGCACATGAGCAGGTCGAACTCGGTGGGCGTCAGGTGGATGTCCTTGCCCGCGGCCCTCACCCGCCGCTGGGTGCGGTCGATCTCCAGGTCGCCCAGGCGGACGCTGCCGGGGCGCGGCGTGGTCGCCGCGACCGCGGCGCGCTCGATGCGGCGGAGCAGCACATGGGAGCGGGCGACCAGCTCGCGCATCGAGAACGGCTTGGTCATGTAGTCGTCGGCGCCGACGCCGAGGCCGACCAGCATGTCCGTCTCGTCGTCACGGGCGGTGAGCATCAGCACGGGCACCGGGCGCTGGGCCTGGACGCGGCGGCACACCTCGAGCCCGTCGAAGCCCGGCAGCATCACGTCCAGGATGAGCAGGTCGGGGTGCCAGGCGGCGGCGGTCTCCACGGCGGCCGGGCCGTCGGCGGCGGTCTGCACGAGGAAGCCCTCGGCGCGCAGCCTGGCGGCGATCGCCTCGACGATGGTCGGATCGTCCTCGACGACCAGGACGCGGCGCTGGGCGCCCGGTGTGGTCACCGTGGCGTTGTGGTGTCCGGCCCGTTCCTGCGCTGTGGGGTCGGCGTGGCCATGCGGTGACGGTGCCTTGTCCTGATGGGTCCGATCCATCGGTGCTGTCCTGGTCTCTGCTTGATTCATGTATCCCGCCCCCGGGATTCGTCCTGGTGCCAGTCGGCTGGTCTCTGGCTCTTGTTGTGCTGATCCTGTGCTGATGAGCACTTCCAAGAGCGTAGAGCGACGGATCAACCGTCGGCTACGCGGACCGGCTGGCGAGATGATGGCTGGCGAGAAACAGCACGTCGGGAACGCCCCGGACGACCGGCACTTCTCTGGTGCGAACAGTTGCGAACCCGGCATCCCTCAGTTTTCGGGGGAAAACCTGTGAAGGCCGGGCGGACCAGACGGCCAGCACGCCACCGGGGTTGAGCGCGTCGGCGCACGCGGCGAGCCCGGCGGGCGCGTACAGGCTCTCGTTGTCCGGCGTCACGGTCCAGTCAGGGCCGTTGTCGATGTCGAGGCACAGCGCGTCATAACGCGCCTCGCCGCCTTCGCCGCCGCGCCTCGCCACGTCGCGCAGGTGGTCGACGAGGTCGGCGACGACCAGCTCGGTGCGCGGATCGGCGAGCGCCGCGGTGGTCACGTCCGACAGCGGCCCTTCCCTGTGCCAGTCGACGACGGCGGGCTCGCGCTCCACGACGGTGATCGCGCCCCAGCGCGGCTCGGCCGCGGCCTCGGCCAGCGAGAAGCCGACGCCCAGGCCCCCGATCAGCACGCGCGGCGCGGGGCGTTCGCCGTCAGGAGCCTCAAGAGCCTCAAGTGCCGCGCTCACCAGCAGGCGTTCCGAGCGGCCGTCCGATGTGTCCATCAGGAAGCAGCCGTTGGCGATGATCTGGAACAACTCCCCGTGCCTGCGCAGCACGACCTCGCCGTGCGGGCCCTCCCTGCGGTCCAGGACCACGGGGAGGGCGTCGTCGGCGGGCTGGCCCGTGCGGTGGTGCGCTGCCATGGGCCCATCCTCCTACAGGTCGCCCTACAGGATCGCTACAGCTCGACGACCACGGCGCTGGCGTCGTCGTGGGCCTTGCCGCGGGGGAACGCCGCCCCGTCGGGGTCGGCCGCCTCCGCGGCGCGCACCTCGGCGATCGCGCGTTCGGGACCGCGCGTAAGGAGCGCGGCGAACAGCTCGGGCCAGCCGCCGAGCCTGAACGTCTCCACCCAGCGCCCGAGCCCGTCCGTCACCGCCGCGAGGGCGCGCACCCGCTCGCGGGTCACCGCGCCCGTCACCGCCAGCTCGGCCACGGCCGGGTCGGCCGCCGCGGTGAAGAAGCCGCCCGGCGCGTTCCGCAGCGACTCGACGAACGCGCCCCTGCTCTCCCTCGGCAGCCCGCGGGCCGCCGGGCCCAGGTCGTCCAGGCGCGTGTCGAGCACGGGGCGGACCGTGCCATCGGGCTCGCCGAGCAGCAACACCGAGTCGGAGAGCACCAGATACTCCACCGCGGCCTCGTCCCAGCGCGCGCACACGACGGTGGACTGCGGCGTTCGTGGGTGAGAAAGGTCACATGTCCCCCGGTGGGCGTCCGCCGTGCGGGAGATGGCCGACGCGAGACAGTCGGTGAGGGACAAGTCCCGCCGCGAGCCGGAGAGTTCGAGCAACGCCCCGCCCAGGCGCGCGACGTACCAGGAGACCTCGTGGGAGCAGCCCTGGTCGGGGAAACGGGCCGTCACCCCGTCGAGCAGGACCAGCGCGCCGCCGGATCCCTCGGCGGGGACGGCGGTGGCGGCGTAATCCTCGTTCGGCCGCCCTGGGGTCCCTGGCACGGTCGTGGACTGGGTGCGCATGGTGATCACTCTGCCGTAAGCTGGCATTTGTCAGCGAATGTGGGGCCAGCTCCGGTTGCGGGATCCTGCATCCCCTGCGAGGCCAGGGGAGGGCGTTCCACTCCGGCGCTCCGCGCGGTCTGGCAGGCAAGGAGGAGGGATCTTGCCAGGAGCCGATGGGGAATTCCAGTCGGCTCCCCGGGCCCCGACGTGCCCGGCGAGGTCACCTGCTTGTCCGTCAACTCCCGGTGTTGTTCACTCCTTCGGGTAAGGCCGGAGGGAGTCGGCCCCAGGGTGCCGCCGTCGCTGGCAAGGTCGGTGCCCACGTGACGAGAATGCGAGCACAGGTGCGGAAGACGACACTGCACGACCCCGCCGACCCGTCTCCCTCCGCACCGGCAGGCTCCCGGGCCCGAGCGGCTCGCAGGCGGCGCGTGCGGGTGCGCAGCAGGCTGCTCGTGGGCGTCCTGCTGACGGGTCTTGCCGTGGCCGCGGCGGGCGCGCCCGCCGTGCACGGCGCCTACGCGCGGCTGACCGACTCCCAGCGGCTCGTGGACGACGCCGAGTTGGGCCGCCGCGCGCTCGCCCTCTCGCACCTGCTCGCCGACGAGCGCGAGGTGATCGTGGTGGCCGTGGCCGACGGCGACCCCGGCGTGGCCGGAGGCGCGCTCTCCGGCGAGGCCAGGGAGCGCACCGACCGCGCCATCGATCAACTGCCCGACGACGCGGGGCAGTCGGTCCACGACCGGCTCGCCGCCCTGCCCGCCGTCAGGGACGGCGCCCTGGCGGGCGAGAGCACCGCGGTCGAGACCTACGAGGCGTACACCGCCGCCGTCGACGAGCTCGACGCCGTCTTCAGGGAGGTCAGCCGCACGCGCCCCGACCGGGCCGCCGACCCCACGGGCGACGCGCTGCCCGACCTCGTGCGCGCCGTGCACGCCTCCTCCGCGACCCGCGGGCTCGTGCTCGCCGGGCTGCGCTCGGGCGGCGAGGCACCCGAGCTGGCCGCGCTCGCCCATGTCGAGGCGGCGCGCGAGCGCGCCGCGGTCGCCGACTTCACCACCGTCGCCGGACCCGCGGGGCGCGACGCCTACGAGCGGGCCATGGCGGGCGAAGAGACCGCGGCGGCCGAGGAGTTGCTCGCCTCGCTCACCGACACCGCCTTCCTGTCGGCCGACGACAGGGCCGCCGACGAGGCCGCGGTGCACGAGGCGCTCAGCGGGCGCACCGCGCGCCAGCAGGAGGTGCTGACCTCGCTCGCCGCCGAGCGGGCCGCGGCGCTCCAGGCCCTCAACGACGACGACATGACGTCGCTTCAGCTCGCGGGTGGCGTCGTGCTCGTGGCGCTGCTCGTCGCGCTGGCCGTGAGCGTCCAGACCGCCCGCTCGCTCACCCGCCCGCTGGCCGCCGTCCGGCTCGGCACGCGCCGCGTCGCCCTCGACCCCGCGGGCCAGGAGCCCGTCAAGTACACCGGGAGGAACGACGAGTTCGCCGAGGTCGTCGCGTCGGTCAACGCCCTGCGCGCCCGCACCGTCGCCCTCCAGGAGCAGGCGACGAGCGCCGTGCGGGAGGCCGAGGAGGCCGCGCGGGACAGCGGCGGGCTGCGCATGGAGCGCGACCGGCTGCTCGCCGAGCAGAGCGATCTGACGGCACGCCTCGCGGCGTTGCACGGCGCGGTGCACGGCATGTTCGCCCACCACGCCCAGCGGTTGCTCGCCCTCGCCGGCGAACAGCTCGCGGTCATCGAGGGGTTGGAGGAGCACGAGGCCGACCCCGACCGCCTGGCCGTGCTGTTCAGCGTGGACCACCTCGCGGCCCGCATGCGCCGCCACGGTGAGAACCTTCTGCTGCTCGCCGGTGCTCCGCCCGTCGCCGAGCTTGGCGAGCCCCAGACCCTCATCGACGTGGCGCGCGCCGCCGTCAGCGAGATAGAGCGTTACGAGCTGGTGGAGACCACGCCCCCGCCGCCTCCTGGGCGGGTCGTGGGCGTGGCCGCCCGCGACGTCAGCCACCTGCTGGCCGAGCTGCTTGACAACGCCACGGCGTTCTCGCCGACCGGCGCCCGGGTGCGGCTGACCGCGCGCTGGGTGGAGAGCGACCTGCTGTTCTCCGTCGAGGACGAGGGCGTCGGCCTGTCCCCCGCGCGGCTCGCCGAGCTGAACGCCCGCCTCGTCGACCCCGTGACCCCGCCGCCTGGGGCCGACCAGGCGGGGACAGGCGTGGGCATCGGCATGGGCCTCTACACCGTGGCGCGCCTGGCCGCCAGACACGGCCTGCGCTGCTGGCTCGACACCCGGCCGACCGGGGGAACGATCGCCCAGGTCGTGGTGCCGGGCGCGCTCATCGAGGCGCTGCCTGACGCGTACCAGGCCGACCCCTACACCTCGACCGGCGCGGTCCCCACCGTCGCCCGGCCCGCGCCCCGCCACACGGGCGCCGTCCCGACCGTCGGGCACGCGCCCGTCGACCACCACACGGGCGCGCACCCGACCCTTCCGCACCCGTCGGTCGAGCTGCCGCCCGAGCACGGGCGGGCCACCGACACCATCCCAGGATCACACCCGGTCACCGAGAGCGGCCTGCCGCTGCGCAGCCGGGCCACCGCCACCCCCGCCACCCCGCCCACCGCCGCACGGGAGCGCGCCTCCGTGGACGCCGAGGAGCTGCGCCGCCGCCTTGGCGGCTTCCAGCGCGGCGCCAGGGAAGGCCACCGCGACGCGGCAGGTGCGGCGGGTGGCCCGTACCCCGGCGAGTCCGGAGAGGGGATGCCGTCATGAGTTCACGTACCCGTATGGCCCCCGGCACCAACAGCGGCCGAGGGGGCGCCGACCTGCGCTGGCTGCTGACCCGGCTGGTCGAGGAGGTGCCAGGCGTGCTTTCGGTCGCCGTCGTCTCGGCCGACGGCCTGCCGCTGCTCTCCTCGCAGCCGTCGGACGAGGCTCCGGGGCTCGCGCACCCGGGCGGCGGCCCTTCGGGCGCGGTGGCCGACCTGGCCACGGTCGTCTCGGGCCTCGGCAGCCTCACCGGTGGCGCGGCGACGCTGATGGAGGGCGGCCGCGTCCGCCAGACGCTTGTCGCGATGGACACGGGGAACCTCCTGGTGATGACCATCAGCGACGGCTCGCTCCTTGGCGTCTACACGACGCCGGACGCGGACATGAGCTCGGTGACCTACCAGATGGCCCTGTTCGTGGGCCGCGCGGGCCACCTCCTGACCCCCGAGCTGCGAGCGGAGCTGCGCCAGGCGGCACCGGCGACCCGGTAGGCGCCGGGGGCGCAGCCCTCGCCGCGCGGCGGCGGCCGCGGCGCAGCCGCGGGCGGTCCGGTGGGCGACGCCGCTCGCCGTGCGGCGGCAGCCGCGAACGGTCCGGTGGTGGGCCCCTCGCCGTGCGGCGGCAGCCGCGCCCCGGCCGCGAGCCACCCGGCCGCGCGGCTTCTCGCCCGGGCAGCGCCCGGCAGCTCACGGCCGCGTCGTGGGCGTCGTTTCCCGGCGAGGGCCAAGCTCGGCGGGCGAGAGCCCCGCCAGCAGGGCCGCGGCCTCGTCCAGACGGCGGTGCACCTCGTCGCGCTGCTCGCGCCGTTCCTCGGCGAGCGAGCGTTCCTCGTCGAGCGCGGCGCGGGCCGCCGTGGCCAGCTTGTCGGCGTGCCGCTCCCCGGCCGTCAGGCGCCGCACGGCCTCCGCGGCCCGGGCCTCGGCGCGGGCGACGGCCGTTCCGGCGTGGAGCGAACGCGCCGGGTCCTCGCCGAGGAGCACGAGCAGCGCGGGCGGCAGGCGGAGGCCGCCCCCGGCGCGGTACTCCTCGCGCGCGATGGCCCCCGCGAGCCGCTTCGCCTCCGCGAGCTCGCCGCGGACATCCGCCAGCTCGTCGGTCAACTCCTCGGTCTCTTCCTGCTGTTGACGCAGCCGGGTCTCGGTCTCGCGGTATGCCTCCGCCGCCTCGCCGGTCGCGCGGTACGCGGTCCGCAGCTCGTCGAGCAGCGCGGCGGTGTCGTTCGCGCCGGGCCCGGCGTTTCCCTGCCCGGCGTTCCCCTGCCCGGCGTTTCCCTGCTCGGCGTTCCCCTGCTCCGGCGCGCCAGGCTCGGCGGCCGCGGGGGGCGCGACCGGTGATGCGGTGGCCAGGGCCAGGGCGGCGAGGGCCGCGCTCAGCGTCGTTCGGTACATCGGGGCGCACCTCTCCCATCCGCCGCGGCGCTCGCCGCGGCGGACCGATGGTGCGCACACCCGCGCGCCGGGCGCGCGCCGGGAGGCGCGAACGGGTGGTCAGCCCTTGCGGCGGTGGGCCCGGCTCGGCGTGGCGTCGGGGGCGTAGACATAACGCCAGCCGCGCGGCACCCGCAGCAGGCGGGTGTGGCCCGCGGCCTGGAGGTGGTAGACGTGCACGGTGTCGGGCTCGTCGCCCTCGCCCGGCACCGGCACCTCGTACACGCGCGGTGGCTTGCCGGTCGGCCCCGTCAGCACCGGCAGCACCCGGCCGTCGAGCGGCCCCCCGACGAACGGCGTCTCCTCGCTTCTCACGACTCGAGTGTGGCAGGCGCCATCCTGGAGAGCGTGCGCTCCACCAGGGCGTCGACGCGCCCACCGGGCGCCTCGACGGCCGCCGCGGCGCGCAGCACGCGCGCGGTCTCCTTGTCACGCCCCGCCGTGACGACCAGCTGCGCGACGAACTGGTCGACAAGCCAGTCGCGCAGCTCGCCCAGCGGCATCCGCCGCTCCTCGTCGAGCCAGATCAACGACGCCGCCTCGACCGATGTGATCCAGGTGCGCACCGTCAAGTCGAGCCGTGGCCCCGGCCGTTCGACCCCCAAGTGGTCGAGCACCTGCCGGGCCGCGGCGCGTCGTACACCGTCGACGATGGCCGAAGTGCGCGACGTCTCCACCACGCTGCCGCCCGCGAGCAGCGCCGAGAAGCCCTCCCCGTGCTCCACGGCGAACGTCAGATAGCGGTCGAGCACCGCGGCAAGCCGCTCGCTCAGCGGCCCCGAGGCGGCCACGGTGAAGCACCGCTCCAGATCGGCCGCGGCGCCGCGCAGCACCGCCTCGTACAACTGCTGCTTGCCGCCGGGGAAATAGCGGTACACCAGCGGCCTTGAGACCCCCGCGGCGCGCGCCACCCGGTCGAGCGACACGGCGTCGGGCGCGTACCGCGCGAACAGCCGCCGCGCGGCGGCAAGCAGGTCGTCCTTGCGCTGCTCCACGCTGAGCCTGCGGTATGCCCGAGGGGGTGCTGCGGGACGGCTGGTCATGCCCCGAAGCGTAACCGCCGCCACCGACAGGACGGCCTAACCCGGCCATCCACAGGTTCACCCACAGGTTCACTCCCCCCGTTCACTTGACGGACACGGGCCCCCGGGGCGCAGGTAACCGCGCTCGGCTGTGCTGGGTGACATGAAGCGACGACGGACGGGCCGCCTTCCCTACTGGGGCACCATCCGAGGCCGGGTGGCGATCGTGCTCGCCGTGCCCACGGCCCTGCTCCTCGTCCTCACCGGCATCGGGGTCGCGGATCGCGCGGAGGACTGGTCGGCGGCGAGGGAGAGCGGCGAGCGGGTCCAACTGGCCCTCGACGTCCAGGACTTGGTGCGCGAGTTGCAGCGCGAGCACGGGCTCACCAGCGGGCTGATGGTGGGCGCGGGGCGCTACCGGCCCGAGTTGGCCGACACGCGCCGCCGCGTGGACGCGATCCGCGGCGAGCTGGTCAGGCGCGTCGACGGGGGCGCGGCGCCCGCGTTCGACGACGCGCTCGCCTCGCTGGGCGAGCTCGACGACACGCGCGCCCGCGTGGACGACGAGAACATCGCCCCCGAGGAGGCCCTGGCCTACTTCTCCGACGCCATCGCCCGGCTCAACGAGGCGCAGCTGGCCGAGGATCCGGCCCATGGCGACCAGCGGCTGAGCGACGGCATGGCCGCGCTCCAGGCCCTGTCCGCCGCCACCGAGGCGCTGGCCCAGGAACGCGGCCTGATGAACGGGGTGTTCGTCGCGGGCCGCTTCGAGGACGGCCAGTACCTGGAGTTCGCCGCGACGCGCGCCGCACGCGACGCCGCGCTCGCCAGCTATGGCCGACTGGCCACGGACACCCAACAGGCCGCGCTCGACGGGGCGTTCGACTCGCCGGAGGCCGAGCGGGTCGCCGCGTTCGAGGAGCGGGCGGACGCGGGCGCCGACGGCTCGCCGCTGGAGACCGACGCGGCCCAGTGGTGGGAGTCCGCCACCGCGCTGACCGACGCGCTGCACGAGGTGCAGCAGCGGATCGGGCCCGACGCGACGAGCCGCGCCGACCAGCTGCGCAGGGCGGCCACGGCGCAGCTCGTGGGCTTTGTGGCGCTCGGCGTGCTGATCGTGGCCGTCGCGATCGCCTTGGCCGTGCTGGCCGCGCGCTCGATCACCCGCCCGCTCGACGAGCTGACGCGGCAGGCGGAGAACGTCGCGGGCGAACGGCTCCCCGAGACCGTCCGCACCATCCAGGAGGCCGAGCCCGAGGAGGCCGAACACCTCGAACCACCAGTGCCCGACCCCGAGTTGGGCGGCGGCGCGGAGGAAGTCACGCGCCTGGCGGCCGCGTTGCACGATGTCGAGCGCACCGCCGTCGACCTGGCCGCCCAGCAGACGGTGCTGCGGCGCAACGGCACCGAGTCGCTGGCCAACCTCGGCCACCGCAACCAGGCCCTGGTCCGCCGCCAACTCCGGCTGATCACCGCGCTGGAGAGCAAGGAGCTCGACCCGGACGCGCTGGCGGAGCTGTTCGAGCTCGACCACCTGGCCACCCGCATGCGCCGCAACGCCGACTCGCTGCTCATCCTCACAGGCCAGCAGCTCCCGCCGCGCGTGTGGACCGGCACGGCCGAGGTGGCCGAGGTGGTGCGTTCGGCCGTCTCGGAGGTCGAGGAGTACCGGCGGGTGACGCTCGTGGAGTCCGAGCCCTGCCAGATCCATGGCTCGGTGGTCTACGAACTGTCGCACCTGCTCGCGGAGTTGATCGAGAACGCGCTGACCGCCTCGCCCCCGGCTCGCCCCGTCGAGGTCTATGGCTGGTGGGACGGCGCGGAGTACTGCCTGGCCATCGTGGACCGCGGCACGGGCATGACCGAGGAGGAGCTGAGCCGCGCCAACGCCAGGCTCGCGGGCAAGGACAACTTCCTTGTCGCGCCGACCCGTTTCCTCGGCCACTACGTGGTGGGCACGATCGCGGCCCGCCTCGGCGTGCAGGTGGAGGTCAGGCACACGCAGAGCGCGCCGACCAACGCCTCCGCACGGGGCGCCGGGGTGTCCGCGTATGTCGCCCTGCCGCCACGGCTGTTGAGCCCCGGGCTGCCACAGGAGCGGCACGGCAGCGGCGTTCCTGCCTGAGGTCCCGGGCCGAAGTCCCGTCCCTTCGCGGCCCGTTCAGCCGGGCAGGAACCAACCGGGGCCATCCACGGGGGTGTCGAGCCACAGCCGGTGCCGCCCGTCCGCGGAGACGCCGAGCCCGTACCGTTCGGGGCGCGGCCGCCCGGCGTCCGCCCACGCCGCCAGCACCGGCGCGCGCTCGCCCCACAGGTCGCGGGAGCCGTCGTACTGGATGCGCGCGGTCCCGTCGTCGCGCGGCGCCACCCGCGCCCATGACCCGCTGCCGGGGTGCACCAGCCCGTAGATCCGCCGCCCGTCCGCGTCGATGAGCGACAGCTCGTGCACGTCGGGCTGCACCAACCCCCCGAGGAAACGCGGCACTTCGGCCGACAGCTCCACCGGCAGCGGAACGTCGGCCGCCGTGCCGAGCGGCACGAGCAGCGCCGGGATGTAGCTGCGCACCGAGGGCGCCGCTCCCGCTCCTGGGCGCGCAAGCACCGGCAGGAAGCGACCCGAAGCCGTCGCGTCCACCCCCGCGGTCAGCACCGCGATGCCCGAGCTGAGCGCCACGGCCAACGCACCACCCGGCGCCACCTGCGCCAGCAGCGCCGCGGGCACCCGCCCGTTGACCGGCCGCCCGACCACCGCCCCATAGGGGGCGTACTCCAGGCAGCCGCGAGCCCCGTCACCCGCTGCGAGCGCTGGCGCGTACCCGGCGCCCGCCAGCCGGGCGCGCGCCTTGCCCAGCACCTCGGGGTCGGGGTCGAGGGACACGACGCGTTCGCCGCCGAAGCGCTGGCACAGCAGCGCGGCGCCGTACCCCGTGCCGGTGCCCAGCTCGAGCACCCGCCCGCCGTCCGGCACGTCGAGCGCTTCGAACATGGCCCGCAGCATCCCGTGCGGCTCATCGCCCCCACCCGGCTCGGGAAGGAACGCGTCACGCGGCACGGCGTCGAACACCGCACGCCACGCGGAGCCGCGTGGACTGCCGTCGGCCGGGCGGGTGGCGATGGTCATGGGGGATCCCTCCGAAGCGAGTCACGGCGGTTCACCGTGCACAACGAGCGGACCCCGCCCGACGTATCGCACCGAACGTTTCCGCGCCGCGTGGCCTGGTGGCGGGCGGCTACGGAGGGTCCGGCGGTGTTCGCCGCCCGCCGCGGTGGCTCGTTTCGTGGTGGGTGCGGGTCACCGACGCCCCCCTCCCGTAGGTGCCGGTCTCTGACCCGCACCGCCACAACACCGGACACCGCGGGCGACGGCGACAACCACCGGACCCTCGGCAGCCGCCCCAAGCTCAACACCGCTCAGCCCCCCGCACCCCCACAACCTCGACATCCGTCGCCGGAACCCACGCGTAGTCGTCGCCCCGCACGAGGTACCACCGCGAGTGCCGCTCGCCCTCGGCCGCGCACAGCACGCGCAGCCGTTCCCCCTCGGGGGCCGCCGCCAGGACGGCGGACGCGGCGTGCGGGGCTTCGCGGAGGCGCGTGCCGGAGGCGTTCGCGACCTCGCCCGCCACGGACCCGGCCTCGGCCGCCGCCTCGGGCGGCTGCGCGCCGCCGCCGAGCGCCGCCGCCACGGCCATCGCGCCACCCGACGCGCACAGCGAAAGCCGCAACCGAGGCGACGGCCGCCGCCCGCCGAGCCGGGATCGGGACATGCCGCACGCCTCCTCGCCCTCACGCCCCCCTTCTCACTCTCCGCAACCGTTCCCAGCCTAGGTGCACCCGAATGGGGGTGCAAATCATGGCGAAGAGTAACGAACGGCGCGGATTACATCCCTCCGCTTGAAGTGGTCGCGTCCCGTCTCTTGACAGGGCCGGGGCGGGTGGATGAGATGGGAGTCGCCCATGGGAGCGCTCCCATTCGCTGGCGCTCCCATGCCGGTCTCCTTTCCCCACCCGCTCGGAGTCCTACGGGACGGAACTCCTTGAGGAGAAGACCTTGAACGCCAAGACCCGCATCGGCGGCATCGTAGCCGCCGGTCTGCTCGGTGCCTCGCTCGCGGCACCCCCCGCGCTCGCGGAAGGCCCCGTTGTTCCCGCTGCCACCGGATTGACCGTGCAGGATGGGCGGTTGGTGGAGTCGACGGGGAGTGATCTGGTGCTGCGTGGGGTGAATCTTCCGCATGCGTGGTTTCCGGGGGAGACGTCGGAGTCGTTGGCGGCGATCAAGGCGGAGGGGGCGAACTCCGTGCGGGTGGTGCTCTCCAGTGGTGATCAGTGGGAGGAGACGTCGGCGGCGGAGTTGTCGGGGATCGTGGAGGAGTGCAAGGCGAACCGTTTGATCTGTGTGCTTGAGGTGCATGACACGACGGGGTATCCGGAGGCGTCCGCGGCGGTGTCGCTTGAGCGTGCGGCGGAGTACTGGCTGAGCGTGCGGAGCGCGGTGGTGGGCCAGGAGGACTACGTCGTGGTGAACATCGGCAACGAGCCGTATGGGAACACGGGTTACGAGGAGTGGACGCGGGCGACGATCGATGCGGTGGGGACGTTGCGGGGTGCGGGTTTTGAGCACACGTTGCTGGTGGACGCGCCGAACTGGGGTCAGGACTGGTCGTTCACGATGCGGGACACGGCGCGGGAGGTGTATGACGCGGATCCGACGGGGAATCTGGTGTTCTCGATTCACATGTATGGGGTGTTCACCGGGGAGTCCGTGGTGCGTTCGTATCTGACGGGCTTTGTCGGTGCCGGACTGCCGATTGTGGTGGGGGAGTTCGGGCACGATCATTCCGACGGGAATCCGGATGAGGACGCGATCATGTCGGTGACGCGGGAGTTGGGGCTTGGTTACCTTGGCTGGTCCTGGAGCGGGAACAGCGGTGGTGTGGAGTACCTTGACATGGTCAACGGCTTTGATCCCGCCTCGTTGACGCCCTGGGGCGAGCGGTTCCTCAACGGGCCCGACGGCATAGGCGAAACGTCCGAGGAAGCCACCATCTACTCGGGCGCATAGACCCGTTCGGCCGCTCGCGGTCGTTCGGAACACGGGTCACCCGGGGCGTCGGCGTCGCCCCGGGCGGCCCGTGGCTCTTTCTCCCCGGCTTCGCCCCCGGTCGCGCGCCTTCGCGTGCGCTGCGAGACTGGCCGCATGGCCCGGCCGAACGACGAGGTGGGCGCGCTGCTGCGGGAGTACGCCGACCTCATCGCCATCACCGGTGGAGACGCGTTCAAGCAGCGCGCCTACGAGAAGGCGGCGCGCGCCATTCGCGGCCACCCGCGCGACATCGGGGGGCTCGACGCGGACGGGCTGCGGGACATTCCCGGGGTGGGCGCGTCCATCGCGGACAAGGTCGAGGAGTATCTGCGCACCGGGCGCGTCCAGGCGTTCGAGGCGACGCGCGCGGCCGTGCCGCCCGGCGTGCGGCGGCTGATGTCGATCCCGTCGCTCGGGCCCAAGAAGGCCATGGCGCTGTATCGCGAACGCGGCATCACGGGCGTGGACGAGCTGGTCGAGGCGATCGACGCGGGCAAGCTCGCGGGCCTCTCCGGCTTCGGCCCCAGGACGCGCGAGAACATCCTGCGCGGGGTGGCGGTGGCCAGGGAGACGGGCGGCCGGATGCTGCTCGACGCCGCGCACGACCTCGCGGAGGAGGCCGTGAACGGGCTGGTGGGCGCCGCGGGGTGTGAACGCGCCGCATGGGCAGGGGCGCTGCGCCGGATGCGTGAGACGGTCGGCTCGGTGGACGTGGTGGCCGCCGCGCGCGACCCGGGTCCGGTGCTCGAGGCGTTCACCGCGCTGCCGTTCGCGGCGAGGACGGTGGAGGCGGGCCGGGTGCGGGCGGCCGTGGCCACGGCGGGTGGGCAGCGCGTGACGGTGCGCGTGGTGGCGCCCGAGGCGTGGGGCGCGGGCCTGGCGCACGCGACCGGCGCGCGGGCGCATGTCGCCGCGCTGCGGGAGCGGGCCGCGCGCCGGGGGCTGAGGTTCGCGCCCGACGGGCTGGTGGACGCGGACGCGGGGGAGCGGGTCGCGACCGCGACGGAGGAGGACTTCTACGCCGCGCTCGGCCTCGACTGGGTGCCTCCTACGCTGCGCGAGAACCGGGGCGAGATCGACGCGGCGGCCGAGGGGGCGCTGCCCGCGCTGGTGACCGAGGACGCGCTGCGCGGCGACCTGCACACGCACACGGACCTCACGGACGGCCTCGCGCCGCTGGCCGCGATGGTCGAGGCGGCGGCCGCGCGCGGCTACGCGTATCTGGCGGTGACCGATCACGCGCCCCGGCTGCGGATGCAGCGGATGACGGAGGAGAAGATCCTGGCGCAGCGCGAGGAGCTGCGGGCCCTTGAACGCGGCACGGGCGGGCGCGGCACGGGCGGGCGCGGCACGGGCGGGATGCGGCTGCTGCACGGCGCCGAGCTGAACATCGCCCCCGACGGCAGCGTCGACTGGCCGGACGCGTTCCTGGCGGAGTTCGACCTGTGCGTGGCGTCGATCCACTCGCACTTCGGCCTGGACAGGGCGGCCCAGACGCGCCGCCTGATCCGGGCGTGCGAGAACCCCCACGTCCATGTCATCGGTCACCCGACGACCCGCAAGATCGGCCTGCGCGGCCGGATCGACGCCGACCTCGACGCGGTCTTCGCGGCCTGCGCGCGCACGGGCACGGTGTTGGAGATCAACGGCCACCCCAACCGCCTCGACCTCCACGACGAGCACGTCACGAGGGCCCGCCGCCACGGCGTTCGGTTCGCCCTGGACAGCGACGCGCACAGCACGCGCGAGCTGGCGAACGTCCGCTGGTCGGCGGCCACGGCCCAGCGGGCGTGGCTGCCCGCCGCCGAGGTGGTCAACACATGGCCGCTCGCCCGCCTCCGCCGCTTCCTGCGGGGGAGCGGATGAAGGCGCCCCGTCGTGAGGCGCGCCGCATCCCACGTGCGTGGATCAACGCCGAGCGGCGAGGCGTTCTCCGAACGCCTTTAAGAGGATGGGCGGTAGCGGTTCGCCTCCGGTGAGCCGGGGCCTCGGAAAGGGAAGTGGCGCGCCGATGGATCAGTCGGTCGAAGCGATGGGTGCGATCTGCGCGCGGATGGTGGACGCGTGGAACCGAGGATGCCACGGCCTACGCCTGCGGCTGCTCGCCGTCAGGTGGCGGGACGAGGGCTGGCGGGCCGTGGCGTTGCAGAACGCGCGCGTGGTCTCACTGGAACGCCAACTGGCCCTGGACGCCATCGAGTCGGCGCCCGAGGAGTAGGGCGGTCCCTGGGCCTCCTTATCTCGCCGACGGGCTTGTCCGCAGCCGGTCGATGAACCAGTCGCGGGCCAGCTCGGCGACCTGGGACAGGGCGCCGGGCTCCTCGAAGAGATGGGTGGCGCCCTGGACCGTCGACAGGCGGGTGGGGGCCTGGAGGGTCCGCTGGGCCTCGCGGTTCATCGTCAGGACCTCGGGGTCGTTCTCGCCGACGATCAGCAGGGTCGGGGCCTGCACCTCGGGGAGGCGGTCGCCCGCGAGGTCGGGTCGGCCGCCGCGGGAGACCACCGCGCCGACCCGCGGGTCGCCGTCCGCCGCCGCCCACAGCGCCGCCGCCGCGCCCGTGCTCGCGCCGAAGTAGCCGAGCGGGAGCGAGGAGTCGAGCCAGCGGGTGGCGGCGGCGAGGCGGTCGGCGAGCAGCGGAACGTCGAACACCTTCGACCGGTCGCCCTCCTCCTCGTCGGTGAGCAGGTCGAACAGCAGCGTGCCGAGGCCCGCGGTGTTCAGTGCGTCGGCCACGAACCGGTTGCGCGGGCTGTGCCGCCCGCTGCCGCCGCCGTGCGCGAACACCACCATCGCCGACGCGCCCTCGGGCACCGTCAGCTCGCCCGCGAGCCGCACGGGCCCGGCCTGCACGGTGACCTCGCGCGAGCTGCCGCGGGCGAGGAAGGCCACCACCTGCTCGTTCGTGGTGGGGGCGAAGTCGCGGTAGAACTGGCCGACCGCCATGAAGTCCGACACGGTCTTTGGGCACACGCACGCGTCGGCGTCCCCGCCCACGCGCTCCCGCCAGTCGTCGGGCGCCACCGGCACCGCAAGGATCACCCGGCTGGCGCCGCGCGTGCGCGCCGCCCGGCACGCCGCGCGCGCCGTCGCGGCGGTGGCGATCCCGTCGTCCACGATCACCACCGTGCGGCCGCTCACCGAGACGGGGGGCCGCCCGCCCCGGTACTGGCGGGCGCGACGGGCCAGCTCGGCGCGTTCGTTGCGCTCGACCTCGGCCAGCTGGTCGTCGCTGACACGCGCGGTGTTCATCACCTGCTGGTTGATCACGCGCGCGCCGTCCTCGGCGATGGCGCCCATGGCCAGCTCGGGCTGCATCGGCAGGCCGAGCTTTCTGACCACGCCCACGTCGAGCGGGGCCCGCAGCGCGGAGGCGACCTCGGCGGCCACCGGCACCCCGCCCCTCGGCAGGCCGAGGACCACCACGTCCTGGCCCCGCAGATACGTCAGCTCCCGGGCGAGCCGCCGCCCCGCGTCCACGCGGTCGGCGAAGATCGTGCCGCTGCCTCCCATGCCGCTACCTCCCTGCTCCTCGCCGTGTGCCTGCCCCTCCATCGAACCCCCTCGGCGCCGGGACCGCGCGGCGAGAGCCCTGGCGCCACGGCGCTGGCCGCGCCGGCCTACCGCGCCGAGACCTGGACGGCCAGGTCGTTGTCCAGCGTGTAGTAGGGGCGGATGGTCACCCGGCCCAGCTCCGTCGTGGGGTAGACAAACACCGTCTTCTTGTCCGCCACGTCGTCGAGCAGCCGCGCCACCCTCACCCGTGCGGCCTTGCCGCCCGGCTTGAGGTAGACGTCCCAGTACGCCGGGTCGGGGCCCTGCACGTCATGCGGGATGTCGGCGTAGTCGGCGCGGAAGGTGAACGCGCCCTCCCCCTCGTCGGCAAGGCGCGTCTCGACCTGGGGGCCGCCCTTGCCGCGCCGCTTGAGCAGCGCCCGCGCGCCCCGGCCGATGCGCGCGCCCAGCAGCCGCCCCGTGACGGTCAACGCCCCGTCCCGCACGGTGAGATCGCCCGCCTCGGCGTGGGTGGGCCGCCGCCACGCGCGGATCGAGAAGTATCCGTCCTTGGTGGCGTAGGGGACGCGCGCCTCAAGCGGGAGCACCGGCTCGGGGAAGCCGCCCGAGGCGAGGATCCGCAGGTCGCGGGCCCCCGGCACCACGCGAAGCTCGCCGCCCGTGGTGCTGCCGCCCGGGGCGACCCAGACGTCCCAGCGGCCCTCGTCGAGGACGGGCCCCGTGCCGTTCAGCTCGGCGCGCCAGCGGCCCGGCTCGTCGGGGGAGGGGGCGAGGCCCACCTCGTGCGTGGGCCGGTCCGCGACGGCGACCTGCTCGGTGCCGCGCTTGGGGCGCAGCCGCAGCAGCAGCCGAGGCCGGTCGGCGCCGCGCAGCCCGCCCACCTCGAGCGTGAGGGTGCCGGTGGCGTCCACCGCGCAGTCGGCGCGCGGCAGCTTGTCCTTGGGGAGGTCCGTGGCGTTCACCGACGTGGCGTTCACCGACGCGTCGTTCACCGATGAGGGATTCACCGAAGAGGGATTCACCGAAGAGGAATTCACCGCTTGACCTTTCGTAGGGTCCGCAGGGGGGCGAAGGCGAGGGTGAGGGCCGCGTCCTTGAGGGCGTGGACGCTGGCCCTCCGGCGGAACGCGCCGGTGATCCGGCCGCGCGTGGTCTTGCTCCGCAGCAGGTCGTCGAACAGCTCCTCGGCCTGCTCGACGATCGGCCCCGGGCCGTAGCGGCGGGAGCGGGCGAGCGCCGCGGCGCCCATGCGGTGGCGCAGGGCGTCGTCGCGGATCAGGTCGAGCAGCGCGCCCGCCAGGGTCTCCTCGTCGCCGACGGGCACGAGCCTGCCGTCCACGCCGTCCTCGATGATCTCCGCGGGCCCGTAGGGGCAGTTGGTGGAGACGACGGGCAACCCGCAGCGCATCGCCTCGACGATCGTCATGCCGAACGGCTCGAAGCTGGAGGTCACCGCCGCGATCGAGCCCTTGACCCACTCGGCCTCGATGGGGGAGTAGGCGCCCATGAGGTGGACGTGGTTGTAGAGGCCGAGCTCGTTGATCAGCGCCCGCAGCCTGTCGTGCTCGTCGCCCTTGCCGTAGATCCGCAGCCGCCAGTCGGGCCGCTCGGCCACGACGCGCGCGAACGCCCGGATCAGCAGGTCGTGCCGCTTCGAACGGACCAGGCGGCCCGCCGCGATGACGATGCGGCCCTCGCCGTCGGCCGGGGCGAGGCGCGGCTCGGGAACGCTGTTGGGCAGCGCGGTCACGCGCACGCCCGGCATCCGCATCTTGCGCCGGTAGGCGTCGGCGTCGGCCCGTGTGACCGTGGTGATCGCGTCAAGGCGCGGATAGACGGCGCGCAACGCGTTCCGCAGGGCCGGGGGGTGGCCGTCGAGCGTCAGGTGCTCCTGGCCCACCAGCGCGGCGCGGCGCGGGCCCTGGAGGGCGAGATGAACGTTTAGCCCGGGCCGCGTGCCGATGATCACATCGGACGTGAGCCCGCTCAGGCACTCCTCGATCCGCTGGTCGGTCAGCTCGCTGTACTGGTCGTAGCGGTACTCGGAGGCGGGGAACACCTTGGCGGGGCGCTGCCGCAGCGGGTGGTCCTTCTCCACCCGCTGGTCGGTCAGGGCGCGCAGTCGCACCTTTGTGTCGAGGGTGAAGTTCGGCTCCTCCCGGTGCCGGTGCACGGAGATGATCTCCACCTCGTGCCGCTCGGCGAGCGCGCCCGCCAGGTTGAACGTGGTCTTGATGGTCCCTCCGATCCCGTAGGCATTGTGGAGGAGGAAGGAGATTCGCATGTGGACATAGACCCTTGGAGGCAAGCGCACGGTTGCCCGGCGTTCGGCTTGAGTTCACACATCCGTTCACCTGACGGATGGTCACTTGAAGGTAGCGCAGAGTCAGGCGCGCGCTCGCCAGGTCCAGTCGGCCACTTCGGGCAGGTCGACGCCGTGTTCGGTGATCCACAGGCCGTGCCGGTAGCGGACGTCGGCCATGTGCTGGCGGACGTGGGCGGCGCGCACCGCGAGCCCGGGCACCCGGTCGATGACGTCCATCACGAGCCGGTAGCGGTCCATGTCGTTGCGCACGACCATGTCGAACGGCGTGGTGGTGGTGCCCTCTTCGTGGTAGCCCCGCACATGCAGGTCCGCGTGGTTGGCGCGCTTGTAGGTGAGCCGGTGGATCAGCCAGGGGTAGCCGTGGTAGGCGAAGATCACGGGCCGGTCCGTCGTGAACAGCGCGTCGTAGTCGTGCTCCGACAGCCCGTGCGGGTGGTCGTCCGACGGCAGCAGCCGCGCGATGTCCACCACGTTGACCACGCGCACGGCCAGTTCGGGCAGGTGGCGGCGGAGCAGGTCGGACGCGGCGAGCACCTCCTGGGTGGGAACGTCGCCCGCGCAGGCGAGCACCACGTCGGGCTCGCGGTTGTCCGCCTCGGAGCCCGCCCACTCCCAGATCCCGGCGCCGCGCGCGCAGTGCGCCCTGGCGTCGGGCAGGCTCAGCCAGTCGAAGCACGCCTCCTTGCCCGCCACCACGACGTTGACGTAGTCGCGGCTGCGCAGCACGTGATCGGCGCACGCCAGCAGGGTGTTGGTGTCGGGCGGCAGGTAGACGCGGACGACCTCGGGGCTCTTGTTGAGCACATGGTCGACGAATCCCGGGTCCTGGTGCGAGAAGCCGTTGTGGTCCTGGCGCCACACGTGCGACGTCAGCAGGTAGTTCAACGACGCGACCGGGCGCCGCCAGGGCAGCTCGCGCGACGAGTGCAGCCACTTGATGTGCTGGTTGGCCATTGAGTCGACGATGTGCACGAACGCCTCGTAGCTGGAGAACAGCCCGTGCCGCCCGGTCAGCAGATAGCCCTCGAGCCAGCCCTGGCACAGGTGCTCGGACAGGATCTCCATCACCCTGCCGTCGCGCGCCAGGTGCTCGTCCACCGGCAGCGTCTTAGCCTCCCACGCCTTGCCCGTCGCCTCGTAGACGGCCTGGAGCCGGTTGGACGCGGTCTCGTCGGGGCCGACCAGGCGGAAGTCGCGGCGTTCGCGCGTGGCCTCCATCAGCCGGGCCAGCAGCGTGCCGAGCACGGCCGTCGGCTCGTGCTGGCCCGAGCCAGGCGTGGTCACCGGCACCGCGCACGACTCGAGCGGCGGCACGGGCAGCTCGCGCAGCAGCAGGCCGCCGTTGGCGTGCGGACTGGTGCCAAGGCGCCGCTCTCCGGCCGGGCACGCGGAGCGCACGAGGCCGACGGGCCCACCGCGCTCGTCGAACAGCTCGCGCGGCCGGTAGGAGCGCAACCAGCGCTCCAACTGGCGCAGGTGCTCCGGGTTTTCGCGCGCCGCCGCGAGCGGGATCTGATGGGCGCGCCACGTGCCCTCGACCGGAAGGCCGTCCACCTCGGCCGGGCCCGTCCAGCCCTTGGGCGTGCGCAGCACGATCGCGGGCCAGCGCGGGCGGCGCGTGGCGCCCTCGTCGCGCGCGGCGCGCTGGAACGCCGCGATCCGGTCGAGCGCGGTGTCGAACGCGGCGGCGAGCTCCCTGTGCACCGCCTCGGGGTCATCGCCCGCGACCATCAGCGGGTCATGGCCGTAGCCGCGCAGCAGCTCGGCCAGCTCGGACTCGGGCAGCCTGGCGAGCACGGTGGGGTTGGCGATCTTGTAGCCGTTGAGGTGCAGGATCGGCAGCACCGCGCCGTCGTGCACCGGGTCGAGGAACTTGTTGGCGTGCCACGAGCCCGCGAGCGGGCCCGTCTCCGCCTCGCCGTCGCCGACCACGCACGCCGCGAGCAGCCCGGGGTTGTCGCACGCCGCGCCGTACGCGTGGGCCAGCGAGTAGCCCAGCTCGCCGCCCTCGTGGATCGACCCCGGGGTCTCGGGCGCGGCGTGGCTGGGCACGCCGCCGGGGAACGAGAACTGCTTGAACAGCCGCCCCATCCCCGCCGCGTCCCGCGTCACATCGGGGTAGGTGGCCGTGTAGCTGCCGTCGAGCCACGCGTTGGCGAGCACGGCTGGCGCGCCGTGGCCCGGGCCCCAGACGCAGATCGCGTCCAGGTCACGGGCGTTGATCACCCGGTTGAGGTGCGTGTGGATCAGGTTGAGCCCGGGCGATGTGCCCCAGTGGCCGAGCAGCCGCGGCTTGATGTGCTCGGGGCGCAGCGGCTCGGTCAGCAGGGGGTTGGCGAGCAGGTAGATCTGCCCGGCGGCCAGGTAGTTGGCCGCGCGCCAGTGGGCGTCGAGGGCGGACAGCTCGTCGTGGCTCAGCTGGGTCTCCGGCATCGACGTGGCCCCTTCCGTGCGGGCGTCCCTGGGTCCCGGACCGTCCCTCAAGGACCGTCGCGTGAGGACCGTCCCGTTCCCTGGCGCGTTCCTAGCGCGCCTTCCTGGTGCGCGAGCGGTTGGCCTTGCGGACCGCGTCGAGCAGCTCCGACTTGGCCATCCGGGAGCGGCCCGCGATGTCGAGACGCCTGGCCACCTCGTACAGGTGCTCCTTGCTCGCGCCCTCGTCCACGCCCTCGCCGCTGCGCCCGCCGCGCTGGCGGGGGCGTGCGGATCGGGGGTCGGACGGGCCCTTGCGGCCGCCCTCCTTGCGCTCCCAGTGGTCGCCGACCTTCTCGTAGGAGTGCTTGAGCGCCCCATAGGCGACGCGCTGGGCGCGCTGGCCACGCCCGTACTCCTTGAGCGCGGAGTCATGGGCCTTGATCCAGGTGCGCTGGGCTCCGGCTGGTGAGCGTTCCAGGGGCGAGGGGAGATCCTTGCGTCCCGGCACGGTCATCACCTCCATGCGAGTTCCGTGCGTGTCGTGTCTGACCGCCGCGAGTACCCCGTGCGGGGGCGGCGAAACGGGAGAACGGCGGGTGGAGGCCCGTCCCCGGCGTCGGAGGCCGCCCGCCCCCGCGTTCAACGGGCCCCGCGCCGGTGGTAGGGGGTCCAGCGGGCGGCCCCGAGTTCACTGGAGTGCCCGGAACCGTTCTTCCAGGTCCGTGACGCGCTCGGCTCGGCGGCCCATGAGGTACCCCGTGGTGTGCGTGCGCCGCACTTGGCGCAGGAGAGCGTGCGTCACTGTCTTGGCCACGGCGGCGCGGAGGCGCGCGACAGAACGCACCGGGCCGTCGTCTGGGGCGTCCGCCCAGAGATGCCCCCACGGGCCGCGCCTCAGGTGGGCCGTCAACAGGCCCATCTCACGTGCGGGGAACACGTCGTTGACGGGGTGATCGCCCATGTACAGTCCACAGGCAGGTCCAGCGCCCGCAGCAGCTCCCCGGCCCGGACCGTCTGGTTCCCGGCCACGATCACCCGCACCCCGAGATCGCGCAGCGTCGTCAACGCCGACCGCACGTCCGGGTAGAGGTCGCTCTCCTCCAGACGTTCCCCGCGCCCGGCGGCCTCCCTCGCGGCGTACTCAGCCTCCAGATCGATGCCTCGCCTGAGCAACCGAAGCGCCTCGGCATTGTCCCCGGCCCCGCGCGACCACCGACCCGACCAGCGCCGAGAGCGTATGGCGGGACACCCCCAACCGGTCTGCCCACGCGGCCCAGTACCGGTCGTCGCGGGTGAGAGTCTCGCCGATGTCGAGCGCCACGCATCTGATCACGAAGCAAGCCTAGGGACACGACGAAGCGGCCCCGCCCGCGGCGGGCGCACTTCGCCGGTGTCCCGCCGCGAGGCGACGGCTCACGCCGGGGGGCCGTCCCACACATATGTGCCGACGGCGCCCGCGGGGAGGGCCGTGGACAGGGAGAGGCCCGACTCGGTGATCGAGAAGCGCTGCTCGGAGTCCGTCGCGTTCACGACATAGGCGACCCGCTGGCCGTCCGGGTTCTCGAACACGACGTTCTGCACGCCGCCAGGGCCCTGGCTGGTGGAGCCGATGCGGACCGCGCCGGGGTCGACGAACTTCGACAGGTGGCCGAGCACGTAGTACTCCGCGCCCCGGGTGACCCGCGCGCCGTCGACCTCGACCACGCCGTTGCAGCGGCTGTCGCAGTGGCCCTGGTGGGGGCCGCCGTTCGCGTCGAGGGCGAGGTTCCAGGTGATCACGGTCTCGCCGCCGTTGCGCATGTTGCGGACCACCAGGTTCTCGGCCTGCCAGCGCAGGCTGTCGCTGAACGTCTGGGCCGGGGTCGCGCTGTCCGTGCCCGAGCACTCGGTGAGGAAGACCCGCGCGCCCGTCGCGGCGATCCCGGACTGCGACTCGGGCTCGCCCCCGTAGCAGTGGAACGCCGCCCCGATCACGCGGTCGATGTCCCCGGTGGCGGCCAGGACGTCGAGGGGGTACTGCGGGGTGTCCCAATTGTGGTCGTACGCCAGCAGGTTGGTGGGCAGCCCGGCCGCGTCAAGCGCGCCGTCCAACACCCGCAGGAACTCCGCCTGTTCGGCCGCGGTCATCGACATCGAGGGGTAACTCGTCGCGAACTGCGGCTCGTTCTGCACGGTGAGGTCGGTCAGCTCGATGCCCTCGGCGCCGTACTCCTGGATCGCGCGCACCAGGTAGTCCGCGTAGGTCTGGTGGTGCTCGGGGCGCAGACTGCCGCCGTTGAGCGAGTCGTTGGTCTTCATCCACGCGGGCGGCGACCATGGGCTGCCCATGAACCGCAGGTCGGGGTTGACGCCGGTGGCCTGTTGGAGCAGCGGGATGATCTGCTGCCGGTCGCGGTCGATCGAGAATTGCCCCGGGGTGTCCTCGAAGGTGTAGAACGGGCCCGAGTTGAAGTCCGTGCTGCCCAACGGCTGCCGCAGATAGCTCAGTCCGATGCCGTCGCCCGCGTCGGAGAACAGCGACGCCATGAGCGAGTCCCGTTCGCCCTGGGGGAGTTGGTCGATCAGGCTGGCCGAGGACTCGGTGATCGAGGCGCCCGCGCCGGTGAACGGCTGGTGGCGCACGCGGGAGTCCACGCCGATGTCGATGGCCTCGGGGGCGCCGGTGAACGACGCCTCGCCCCGCTGGGCGAGGCGCGTTCCGCCGTCGGACGTGGTCAGCCAGACGTCGGCGGTGGTGTCGGCGGCGCGCGCGGGCTCGGCGAGTCCCGCCGCGGCGAGCGCGAGACCGGCCGCGAGCACGGCGAGGCGGCGCGCGTGGACGCGGGTGCGCGCGCGGACGCGGACAGGGGTGCGGGTCATGGGGCGGCTCCTTCGGTGTGGGGGGTCCTCAGGGAAGGAAGTGGGGAGGCGAGCGCCCTTGCGGCCGCCCCGGTGGGGCGGGGACGGCCGCCGGTTCGGGAAGGGCTACACCTCCACGTCGGTGACCAGGCGCAGGTCGCGGCTCGAACGCCCGATGTGCAGGCGGTAGCGCCCGCGCGGCGTGCGCCAGGCCGCCGCGTCCGGGTCCCAGACGCGGAACGCCTGGCCCGGCACGGTCACGGTGACCGGCGCCGACTCGCCCGCGGGGACGCGCGCGCCCGCGAACCCGGCGAACGTCAGCACCGGGCGTTCCGGCCCCTCGTCGGGCGACTCGACATAGACCTGCACGACCTCGCGGCCCTCGCGCGGCCCGGTGTTGGCGATCCTGACGGTCAGCCGCAGGTCGTCGCCCGCGGCCGGGTGGCCAGCGGCGGCCGCGACCGAGTCATAGCGCCACGTCGTCCAGCCGAGGCCGTGGCCGAACGGGAACGCCGGGGTCAGCCCGGCGCGGTCCCAGCCGCGGTGGCCGATGTCAAGGCCCTCGGCATAGGTGACAACGCCGTCGACCGGGCGGGCGTGCGGCACCGGGACGTCGTCGGCGCGCGCGGGCAGGGTGCAGGGCAGGCGGCCCGCGGGCTCGGCGCGGCCGAGCAGCACATCGGCGAGCGCGTGGCCCGCCTCCTGTCCCGGCAGCCACGCCCACAGCAGGGTGGGCACCTCGTCCTCGGTCCAGGGCAGCACGACGGGGGCGCCCGCGTTGACCACCACGACCGTGCGGGGGTTGGCCGCGGCGACGCGGGTGACAAGATCCACCTGGTGGCCGGGCAGGTCGAGCGAGGTGCGGTCCCAACCCTCGGACTCCACCTCCTCGTTGGTGCCGATGACCACCACGGCGACATCGGCGCGCGCGGCCTCGGCGACCGCATCGGCGATCTCGTCCGCCACGCTTGGCCCCGGTGGCCTGTGGCGCAGATGGAGCGTGATCAGTCGGCCATAGCCCTCGGCGTCCACGACGGTCAGGTCGAACTCCAGCCGGACGCGCCGCGGTTGGTCGCCGACGGTCACCTCGACACGGGTGCCGGGCGGGTGGTGGTGGGTGGAGTCGAGGACGACCTCGACGCCGCGGTCCTCGTCGCCCGACGCCACGACCTCGCCGTCGACGCGCGCCGTGAAGCGGCCGACCGCGCCGATCTCGATGTCGTGCAGACCCGGCTCGCTCAGCGTCAACTCCCCGCGCAGCACCACACGTTGGGTCTCGGCGGGGTAGTCGTGGAAGCCGCCCCAGTCGCCCGTGCGGCGCGTGACGCCGCCGATCCGCTCGCCGTTCGCGTCGACGAAGTCGGCCGTGATGCCGTCGCCGAGCAGCCCCGGGTCGGCGAACGGCGCGTGCGCGCGGTCGTCGCCGCCGCGCAGCACCGTCAGCGCCACGCCCGCGGGCAGCGCGTTCCGCAGCCCCTCTTCGAAGCCCACGGTGCGCACCGCGGGGACGAAGGCGCTGCCGCCGCCCTGGTAGTAGGGCGCGACCGCGTTGGGCCCGATGAGCGCCACGCGGCGCAACGCGCCCGCGTCCAGCGGGAGAAGCCCTTCGCGGTCGCGCAGCAGCACGGTGGAACGCGTCGCCACCTCGCGAAGCAGCGCGAACTCCTCGTCGGTGGGCCCTGCGGGGGGCGCGGGGCGCTCCAGTGGGGCGCCGGGCTCGGACAGCCGCCCCACGTGGCGCGCCAGGCGCAGCAGCCTCAGCACCTTGTCGTCCACGACGGACTCGGGCACCTCGCCCGCGCGCACCGCGGCGACCAGGGCGTCGCCCCACGGCCCTTCGGGGCCCGGCATCACCAGGTCGAGGCCGCCCATGGCCGAGGCCGCGGTGGTGCGGGTCGCGGCCCAGTCGCTGACGACAGGCCCGCTGAAGTGCCACTCGCCCTTGAGCACCCCGCGCAGCAGGCCCAGGTGCTCGGTCATGGGCGCCGCCTCGGAGCCGTCGTCCACGCCCGAGTAGGCGGCCATCACGGTCCACGCGTCGGCGTCGGCGACCAGCGCCTCGAACGGCGCCAGATACACCTCGCGCAGCGTTCGTTCGTCCAGCTCGACGCGGTAGCGCGTGCGGTCGGTCTCGGAGTCGTTGGCCACATAGTGCTTGGGGCACCCGGCGACGCCGTTGCGCTGGAGCCCGCGGACCAGGCCGCCCGCGATGGCGGCCGTGAGCAGCGGGTCCTCGGCGACATACTCGAAGTGCCGCCCGGCCACGGGGGTGCGCTGGAGGTTGACCGCGGGGGCGAGCAGCACGTCGACGCGCTTGCGGCGGGCCTCGGTGGCGAACAACGCGCCGAGCCGTTCGGCCAGTTCGACGTCCCACGCGGCGCCGACCGCGCTGGGGGCGGGGGCGAGCAGCCCGGTGGCGCCGGGGATCTCGCCCGTGCCGCGCACCCCCTGGGGTCCGTCGGACATCACCACGGGGTGCAGGCCGATGCGCGGCTCGGCGGGCAGGGCCCACAGCGTCGCCCCGGTCAGCAGCCGCACCTTGGCCGCGACGTCGAGGCCGCGCACCCGGCGCGCCAGCTCGGCGTCGTCAGGGGCGGCCGCCGAGGCGGCGGCCGGGGTGGAGAGCGAGGTCATGGGCGGTCCCGTCCTTGTGCGATGGGGTGGTCGGCTGGGTCGTAGATGGGTTGCTCCAATACTCGATGAAAGCAGACCTACCAAGTGCTTAGTAAGGTGCGTCCGGTTCCGGAACCGATCCGGCACGCCGAAGGACACACCGATGGGGGTGTGTCCGCAGAGCAGGGAAAGCGGGACTCGTATGCCTCCTTCGCGCCCACCGATGAGCTCGGCCGACGACGGCGACGACAGCGACGACAGCAAGGACAGCGACGACAGCAACGGCGGCAACGGCGGTGCCCGGGGCGCGCCGAGGGCGCGGGGCGACCGGCAGCGCCGCCGCGACGAGATTCTTCGCATCGCCATGGAGACCTTCGCGACCCGCGGCTACCACAACGCCTCGCTCGCCGAGATCGCCGACCGCGCGGGCCTGACGCAGGCGGGCGTGCTGCACCACTTCCGCTCGAAGGCCGGGCTGCTGACGGGCGTTCTCGATCTGCGGGACCAGTCGGACATCGGGACCCTGGGCGAGGAGCGGCCACGAGGTCTGGCGTTCCTGCGGCACCTGGTGGAAACTGCCGCGCGCAACGAGGAGCGCGAGGGGATCGTGCGGCTCTACGCCGTCCTCTCCGCGGAGAGCGTGACGGAGGGCCACCCGGCGCAGGACTACTTCAGGTCACGCTACGCGGGCCTGCGCGGGCTGCTCGTCGACGCGCTCACCGAGGCCGGTGAGCTGGGCGAGGTCGACGAAGGGCTCGATCCCGTGGCGGCGGCGAGCGCCGTGATCGCGGTGATGGACGGCCTCCAGGTGCAGTGGCTGCTCGCGCCCGACGCCGTGGACATGGCGGCGGTGACCGAGGTGGCGATCAGCGCGCTGCTCGGTCGGCCGCTGCCCGACGCCGACTGAGAACGCCGAAGGGAAGGCCGACGGGACCCCGGAGGAACGCCAAGGAACGCTGCTTTTCGGACAGTTCGGCCGCTCACTTTGTCCGCGTGGTGGATGAAGTTCGCGCTTCTCGTTTCAAAGGGGTTTCCACTGAGGGAGAAAGTCGTTACCGTCCATGTTGTGTACCGGTCACCACCCGACCGCGTGGTCCGACCCCTCCTCTGACGGCCGCGCGGTTCCTTCGGCGCGGCGGCGCGCGCCCAGCGAGAGAGCTCGACCCCCACCCCGTGCGCTCAACGGAGGATGCGCGTGCACCGGAAACTTCACCAGGCCACAGCCGCGCTCGCGGGTTCGCCGCTCGCGGCGACCGGCGTGCTGGCCTTCGACACCGCGACCACGTCGGCCCAAGAGCCGCCGCCCGACGTGGCCCAGACGCAGTTCCAGCAGGTGACGCTCGTCAAGGGCGAAGCCGAGATGGGCGAGCCCATGACGCTCGCCGTGCTCCCCGACCGCTCCGTGCCGCACATCTCGCGCGACGGCACGCTGCGGCGCACCGACGCGAACGGCAGCACCAGCGTCGCGGGCCAGCTCCCCGTCTACGGCCACGACGAGGAGGGCCTGCGAGGCATCGGCGTCGACCCCGGCTTCGAGAGCAATCGTTTCATCTGCCTCTACTACGCGCCCCCGCTCGACACCCCAGGCGGCGACGCGCCCGCCGATGGCTCGGCCGCCGACTTCGCGCCGTTCGACGGCGTCAACCGGCTCTCCCGCTTCACGCTGAGCGACGACAACACCCTGGACCTCGACAGCGAGACGGAGATCCTGGATGTCGCCGCCAGCAGGGGCCAGTGCCGCCACGTCGGCGGCGACATCGACTTCGACGCCGAGGGCAACCTCTACCTGTCCACCGGCGACGACCCCAACCCGTTCGCCTCCGACGGCTTCACCCCGATCGACGAACGCCCCGACCGCAACTCCGCGTTCGACGGCGGGCCCGCGCTCGGCGCGGTCGACGTGCCCGCCACCGGCGGCTGGGACCAGTACGTGGACGTGAGCACCACACTTTCCGGGCAGCCGGATGGTACGACCACCCTCTACCTCACCTTCAGCGGCAGGGCGGGCGGCCTCCTGGACATCGACGACTTCACCTTCTCCACAGGGGAGTAGCGCATGACCGACCGGACGAAACGCACACGGCGGCTCGCCTCCTGGGCCGCACTCGGACTGCTCGGCACGGCCGTCCTGCCCTCGGCGTCGGCCTCGGCCGACCCCACGGCCGCGCCCCAGGAACCCGCCTACGACGTGCTCGTCTTCTCCAAGACGGCGGGCTTCCGGCACGACTCCATCGAGGAGGGCATCGCGGCGATCACCCAGCTCGGTGCCGAGAACGACTTCACGGTCACCGCCACCGAGGACGCGACGGCGTTCGACGAGGCGAGCCTGGAGCAGTTCGAGGCCGTCGTCTTCCTCTCCACCACGGGCGACATCCTCGACGACGCCCAACAGGCCGCGTTCCAGGGCTACATCCAGGGCGGCGGCGGCTACGTCGGCATCCACGCCGCGGCGGACACCGAGTACGACTGGGAGTGGTACAACGGCCTCGCCGGTGCCCTCTTCCACTCGCACCCGCACATCCAGCCCGCCGACGTGGTCGTCGAGAACCGGGCGCACGACGCGACCGCCCACCTCGGCGAGACGTGGCAGCGCACCGACGAGTGGTACAACTACCGCACCAACCCCCGGGCCGACTCCCACGTCCTGGCCTCGCTCGACGAGTCAAGCTACGAGGGCGGGAACATGAACGGCGACCACCCGATCGCCTGGTGCAAGGAGTACGACGGGGGCCGCGCGTTCTACACGGGCGGCGGCCACACCGAAGAGTCCTACAGCGAGCCGGAGTTCGTGCGCCACCTGCTCGGTGGCATCCGCTGGGCCGCGGGGGCCGCCCAGGCCGACTGCCGCCCCGAGAGCGGCTACACGCCGCTCTTCGACGGCTCGGGCGCCGAGGGCTGGGCACAGGCCGGGCCAGGCTCGTTCTCCCTCGACGAGGACGGCAGCCTCACCAGCGTCGGCGGCATGGGCCTGCTGTGGTACGAGACGGCCGAGTTCGCCTCGTACTCGCTCAAGCTCGACTGGCGCGTGGAGGGCGACGACAACTCGGGGATCTTCGTGGGCTTCCCGCCATCCGACGACCCCTGGTCGGCCGTCGACAACGGCTACGAGATCCAGATCGACGCCACCGACGCCGACGACCGCACCACGGGATCCGTCTACGGCTTCCAGTCCGCCGACATCGAGGCGCGCGACGCCAGCCTCAACCCGCCGGGGGAGTGGAACACTTATGAAATACGCGTCGAGGGGGAGCGGCTCCAGATCTTCCTCAACGGGACCCTGATCAACGACTTCACCAACACCGACCCGGCGCGTAGCCTCCAAGGCCACATAGGCATTCAGAACCACGGTGACGGCGACACCGTGTCCTTCCGTGACATCCGCATCCAGGGGGACATCCGCATCCAGGGGGACATCGGCATCCAAGAGCTGACCCCCTAGCACGTACCCAGCACATCCCCCATGCCCGTCGACGCCGCGAGGGGCGGCGGCGACGGCCCGGCCCGTACAGCCGGGAAACGGCGGCGCGGGTGGTGACGCCGAACCCACCCCGCCGTCGGCACTCCGGTGCCCGGCCGCGTACCCGTACGCGGCCGGGCACCCCTCCGCACCACCCGCCTTCCGCACCACCCGAGAAAAGGGAGGGCCCCCCGTGTCCACCGCATCCACCGAACGCACCGGCCTCTGGCTCATCGGGGCCAGGGGCTCCGTGGCCACCACCACCATCGCGGGCCGGGCGGCCCTCGCAGCCGGGCTCTGGCCGCCGACCGGTCTCGTCACGGCGCTCCCGCCGTTCGCCGCCTCGGGGCTGCCCGACCTCGACCACCTGGTCATCGGGGGCCACGACATCGCCGACACGCCCCTCGCCAAGCGCGCCGATGAGCTGGTCGCGGGCGGCGTCCTCCCCCATGGCCTCCCCTCCGCCATCGCCTCCGAACTCGCCGCCGCCGACACCGAGATCCGCTACCCGCACGGCGATCCCGCCCTGGACATCGCCGACTTCACCCGCCGCCACGGCCTCGCCCGCACGGTCGTCGTCAACGTCGCCACCGTGGAGACCGACCCCTCCGTCTCCACCGGCTACGCCAACGCCGCGATCGACGCGGGCTGTTCATATGTGAACTTCACCCCCGCCACCGGCATGCGCGGCGAGGGCCTGGCCGAACGCGCCACCGCCGCGGGCCTGCCGTTCGCCGGGCGCGACGGCAAGACCGGGCAGACGCTGCTGCGCGCCGCGCTGGCCCCGATGTTCGCCCAGCGCGCCCTCCACGTCCGCTCCTGGTCGGGCACCAACCTGCTGGGCGGCGGCGACGGCGCGGCCCTGGCCGACCCCGCGGCGGCCGCGGCCAAGAACGCGGGCAAGGAGCGGGTCCTCGACGACAACCTCGGCGCCCTGCCCGAGGGCACCGTCCACATCGACAACGTCCCGGCACTCGGCGACTGGAAGACCGCCTGGGACCATGTCGCGTTCGACGGCTTCCTCGGCACCCGCATGGTGCTCCAGACCATCTGGGAGGGCTGCGACTCCTCGCTCGCCGCGCCCCTCGTGCTCGACCTGGCCCGGCTCGTCTCCCGCGCCCACGCGGTGGGCCTCGCGGGCCCCGTGCCAGGGCTCGGCTTCTTCTTCAAGGACCCCGACTCGGGATCCGCCGCCCTCGGCGACCAGTGGCGCGAGCTTGTCGCGCTGGCCGAGACGCTGCGGACCGGATCGTGAGCCCCACCGCCAGGGCCTGGGCCGAACTGCTCCGCGGGCCGGCGGCGTTGACGGTGCCGGGCGACATCATCGCGGGCGCCGTCACGGCGGGCGGTGCGCCCCCTCGGCGCATCGCCATGGCCGCGGGGGCCTCGGTGTGCCTGTACTGGTCGGGGATGGCGCTCAACGACTGGGCCGACCGGGAGCTCGACGCCGTCGAACGCCCCGAGCGCCCGCTGCCGTCGGGGCGCATCGCGCCGCGCGCGGCGTTCGGCGCGGCGGCGGCGCTGACGGCGGCGGGCCTCGGCCTGGCCGCCGCGTGCGGCAGGACGGCCGCGACGACGGCCACGGCGGTCGCGGCCACGGCGTGGGCCTACAACCTCGGCCTGAAGAACACCCCCGCTGGCCCCGCCGCGATGGCCACCGCCCGCTCGCTCAACGTCCTGCTGGGCGCGGCCACTTCGGGCGGCACCCCGCCCACGGCCCTGCGGCGTTCCGCCCTCGCCGCCGCCCACACGTTCACGCTGACGGCGGTCTCACGCCACGAGGTCGGCGGCGCCCCCCGCGCGGTCCCGCTCGCCGCGGCGGCGGCGACAACGGCGATCACGGCGGCCCTGATGCCCCGCCGCGAGGCGGCGGTCAACCCGCGGAAGGGGGGCTGGCCTCCCCGAGCCCCGCGCCTCGGCGGCGCGACCGCCGAGTCACGAACGCTGCCGCGCGCGTGGCCCGCGCTTGCCCCCGGCGGCAGCCGGAGCGCCGTCGCGGCGCCCGGCCGCGCAGCGGCCGTCGCCTCCGCCCGTCGGGTCTCCCGCCCGGAGGGCATGTCGCTCACCTGGCCGGAGGCCGTGTGCGCTGCCGCCTATGCCGCCACCGCGCTGCCGCCGCTCGTGCGGGCCGTGCGGGAGCCGACCGGGGGGCGCATGCGGCAGGGGGTGGTGGGCGGGCTCAACGCCATGCTGCCGCTCCAGGCCGCCCTCGTGGCCCGCGCCGGAGGCGGCCTCGCCGCGCCCGCCCTGCTCGCCGCCCTGCTCGCCGCCAAGCGGCTGTCCAGGAAGGTCACCCCGACATGACCGAACTCCGCTTCGCCTACGGCACCAACGGCCTCGCCGACCTGCGCCTGACCGACGCCGTCGCCCTGCTCGCCGACCTTGGCTACCGTGGCGTCGCGCTCACGCTCGACCACATGCACCTCGACCCGTGCGCCCCCGACCTGGCACGGCGCACCGCCGACGTCGCCCGCGACCTGGAGCGGCACGGGCTCGCCGTCGCGATCGAGACCGGCGCCCGCTACGTCCTCAGCCCCACCGCCAAACACGGCCCCAGCCTCCTCGACCCCGACCCCGAGGCCCGCGCCCGCCGCACCGCGCTGCTCGTGGACGCCGTGCGGGTCGGCGCCGACCTCGGGGCCACCGCCGTGCACTGCTTCAGCGGCCACCTCCCGCCCGGCACCACGGAGGACGCCGCCTGGCCGCGCCTCGCCGACGCCCTCACCCCCGTCGTCGAGGCCGCGACCGCCACGGGGACGCCGCTCGCCGTCGAGCCCGAGCCCGGCATGCTGCTCGACACGCTGGCCGCGTTCCACCGGCTGCGGGCCGAGCTCGGCGACCCCGAGGCGCTGCGCCTGACCCTGGACATCGGGCACTGCCACTGCCTCGAACCCGACCCCGTCCCCGAGTGCGTCACCGCCGCCGCGCCCTGGCTCGCGCACGTCCAGATCGAGGACATGCGGCGCGGCGTGCACGAGCATCTGCCGTTCGGCGACGGCGAGATGGACTTTCCGCCCGCGCTGGCCGCGCTCGCCGCCACCGGCTACGACGGGCTCGTATCCGTCGAGCTGCCCCGCCACTCCCACGCGGGACCCGACCTCGCCCGCCGCTCGATCGCGTTCCTCACCCGGGCACTCGGGACACTCGGGACACTCGGGACCCGCGCACCCGGGACCCGCGCACCCGATCAACTCCCCACCGCCAGCCGGGAGGCACCCGCACCATGCTGACCGACCCCGACCTCACCCCTGAGGGCCGCGCCTGGCTCGACGGCGTCCTGGGCACCGAAGGCTGGGAGACCGCCTTCACCGCCGCGGGACGCCACGTCGGCCGCGGCCACGCCACAGCCGCCCGCGTCGAGCTGCTGCGCGTCGCCCGCCCCGACGCCGCGATCCTGACCCGCATCTACCAGCGCGGCGACGCGGCCGAGCGCCTCGCCGTGCTGCTCGCGCTCCCCGAACTCCCCCTGGGGCCCGAGGCGTTGCCCCTGGTCGAGGACGCCCTGCGGGCCAACGACGCCCGCCTGATCGCCGCCGCGCTCGGCCCGTACGCCGCCCGCCACCTCGACCAGCACCTGTGGCGGCACGCCGTCCTCAAGTGCGTCTTCATCGGCGTCCCCGTCCACCAGGTGGCCGGGCTCGCCGACCGCGCGGACGCCGAACTCGCCCGCATGGCCCGCGACGTCGCCGCCGAACGCGCCGCCGCTGGCCGCCCCGTGCCCGACGACGTGCCGCACATCCTCAGCCTCGTCCCCGACGCCCCCGGCACCCTCGACGTTCCCTCGTCAACCTCCCCTTCGTCCCCTGGCAACCCGCCCGTGCAGGAGGCGTGATGCGCATCTTCGATCCCCATATCCATATGACCTCCCGCACCACCGACGACTACGAGCGGATGCGTGCGTCCGGCGTGACCGCGCTGGTCGAGCCGTCGTTCTGGCTCGGCCAACCCCGCACGTCCGCCGCCTCGTTCGTCGACTACTTCGACGCCCTTCTCGGCTGGGAGCCCTACCGCGCCGCCCAGTACGGCATCTCCCACCACTGCGCGCTCGCCCTCAACCCCAAGGAGGCCAACGACCCGCGCTGCACGCCGATCCTGAAGGAGCTGCCGCGCTACCTGGAGAAGGACAGCGTGGTCGCCGTGGGCGAGATCGGCTACGACTCGATCACTCCCGCCGAGGACGAGGCCCTTGCCGCCCAGCTCGAACTCGCCGCCCGCCATGGCCTGCCCGCCCTGGTCCACACCCCGCACCGCGACAAGCTCGCCGGTCTGACACGCACCATCGCCGTCGTGGCCGAGTCCGAACTTCCGCCCGAACGCGTGGTGTTGGACCACCTCAACGAGACCACCGTGGACCGCGCGGCCGAGTCGGGCTGCTGGATGGCGTTCTCCGTCTACCCCGACACCAAGATGGACGAGGCCCGCACCGTCGCCGTGCTGCGCCGCCTCGGCCTCGACCGGATGCTGGTCAACTCGGCGGCGGACTGGGGCAAGAGCGACCCGCTCAAGACCCGTAAGGTCGGCGACGCCATGCTGGCGGCCGGGTTCAGCGAGGACGACGTGGACCGCGTGCTGTGGCGCAACCCCGTGGAGTTCTATGGCCAGAGCGGCCGACTCGACCTAGGCGAGCGCGAGCGGCCCGACCTGTTCGAGGGCAACTCCATCGCGCGCGGCGCCCCATCGGGGCGGTGACCCGATGCGCTTCCTGCACCCCGACGGGTCCACCGTCCACCTGGCCTACTGCACCAATGTCCACCCGGCCGAGACCCTTGACGGGGTGCGGGCCCAGCTCCGCGACCACTGCGAGCCGGTGCGCCGCGCCCTGGGCCGCGAACGGCTCGGCATCGGCCTGTGGCTGGCCCGCGACGCCGCCGCCGCGCTCGTCGCGGACGCCGATGCCCGCCGCACGCTGCGCGGCGCGCTCGACGCCCGCGGCCTCGAGGTCGTGACCCTCAATGGCTTCCCCTACCGGGGGTTCGGCGGCGAACGTGTCAAGTACGCCGTCTACACGCCCGACTGGACCAGCGGGGAACGCCTCGACCACACCGCCGACCTGGCCGCGATCCTCGCCGAGCTGCTGCCCGACGACGTCGCCCACGGCACCATATCCACCCTGCCGCTGGCCTGGCGGCACCCGTTCACGCCCGCCGACCGCGCCCGCGCGCTCGGCCATCTCACCGAGCTGGCCGGGCGGTTGGACGCCCTCGCCGAGCGCACGGGCCGCGAGATCCGCATCGCGCTCGAACCCGAGCCTGGCTGCACCGTCGAGACCACGGGCCAGGCCGCCGACATCCTCACGGGCCCCGACGCCCCGCCGGGGCACCGCGTCGGCGTGTGTCTCGACACATGCCACCTGGCCACCCAGTTCGAGGACCCCGACCAGGCCGTCGACGGGCTGACCGCCCGGGGCGTCGCCATCGTCAAGTCCCAGCTCTCGGCCGCCCTGCACGCCGAGCACCCGGGCCGCCCCGAAGTCCGCACCGCCTTGGCCGACTTCGCCGAGCCCCGCTTTCTTCACCAGACCAGGGAACGCGTCCACGCGGGCGTCAACGGGCGCGACGACCTCGACACCGCGCTCTTCGGCCCCGACCCGCTCCCTGGCCGCGGCCCCTGGCGGGTCCACCTGCACGTTCCGCTGCACGCCACGCCGACCCCGCCGCTCACCTCCACGCTGCCGCAGCTCCAGCGCGCCCTGGCCCGCCTGGTCGGCGGCGAGCACCCGCTCACCACCCACCTCGAGGTCGAGACCTACACGTGGCAGGTGCTGCCGCCCGCGCTGCGCCCGCGCGCCCCCGAGCAGCTCGCCGAGGGCATAGCCGCCGAACTCACCCTCGCCCGCGACCTGTTGACCGGCCTCGGCCTCAAGGAGCTGCCATGACCCGCAAGGAGCTGCCATGACCCGCCCCCTGGTCGTCATCGACGTGGTGGGCCTGACCCCGGCCCTCCTCCCGCACATGCCGCGCCTTGCCGCCCTGGCGGGCAAGGGGTCGAGCGCGCCGCTCGGCACCGTGCTGCCCGCCGTGACCTGCTCGGCGCAGGCCACGTTCCTCACGGGCGCGCCGCCGTCCGAGCACGGCATCGTCGGCAACGGCTGGTACTTCCGCGGCCTGGGCGACGTGCTGCTGTGGCGGCAGCACAACGCCCTGGTCGGCGGAGAGAAGGTGTGGGATGCGGCCCGCCGCGAGCGGCCCGGCTACACCGTCGCGAACGTCTGCTGGTGGTACGCGATGGGCGCGGACACCGACTACACCGTCACCCCCCGTCCCATCTACTACGCCGACGGCCGCAAGGACCCCGACTGCTACACGAGGCCCGTCGAGCTGCGCGACGAACTGGTCGGGGAGTTCGGGGAGTTCCCGCTCTTCCAGTACTGGGGGCCGACCGCCAGCATCGTCTCGTCCCGCTGGATCGCGGGCGCCGCCCGCCACCTGCTCACCAGCCGCCGCCCCGACCTCACGCTCGTCTATCTGCCCCATCTGGACTACGACCTCCAGAGGTTCGGCCCCGATGGCCCGCAGGCTCGCGCGGCGGCGGCCCAACTCAACGACGAGCTCGGCCCGTTGCTCGACGCCGCCGAGACCGTGGGGGCGCGGGTCCTGGTGCTTTCCGAGTACGGCATCACCGGCGTCTCGCGCCCGGTCGACATCAACCGCGAGCTGCGCCGCGCCGGGCTCCTGGAGGTCTACACCCAGGCCGGGATGGAGTATCTGGACCCCTGGGTCTCCCGGGCGTTCGCCGTCGCCGACCACCAGCTTGCGCACGTCTACGTCCGCCGCCCCGAGGACCTGGCCCGCACGCGCGAGGTGCTGGCCGGGCTGCCCGGCGTGGACGAGGTGCTCGACGAGACGGGCAAGAAGAGCGCCGGGCTCGACCACGAGCGCGCGGGCGAGCTGGTCGCGGTGGCCGAGCCGGACGCGTGGTTCACGTACTACTACTGGCTCGACGACGCCCGCGCCCCCGACAACGCGGCCACCGTGGACATCCACAAGAAGCCGGGCTACGACCCGGCCGAGCTGTTCTTCGACCCGACCGACCGCATGGCCAAGCCGCGCGCGGGCCTGGCGCTCGCGCGCAAGAAGCTCGGCCTGCGCTACCGCATGAACGTCGTCCCGCTCGACGGCTCATGGGTGAAGGGCAGCCATGGCCGCCTCCCCTCGACCCCCGACGAGGGCCCCGTCCTCATCTGCTCGGACCCCGACGCCCTCACCGGCGAGCCGATCGCCGCCACGGAGGTGAAGGACCTCATCCTGAAGCTCTCCCTCTGACGGACGCCCCGCCGCCGCGGGCAGGGGCGCGCGTCAGCCGTCCAGGTAGCGCAGCGCCGCGAGACCCCTTCTGCTGTAGCCGCCCCCGCCCCCGGCAGCCCCAACGTGTCGAAGATCGCGTTCACCTGCTTCTCCACCGCGCTCGTCGACACGCCAGCCCGGCCGCCATCAGCGCCCACCGGCGCGCCACCTGCCCCATGCCCGCCGCCAAGCTAACGCGGCGGGCCGGGGAAGCGGAGTGCGGTTTTCCGCACAACCGCCGCTGGGGCGGCCCGCATGGCAGCGCCCCACGGGGACTTTGTACCGTTCACTGTGTGATCTCTTCCTCCGCACCCCTTCCCCTGGCCTCACCCGAGGACCCCGGCGGTATCGCCGGGTGGGCCACCGACCTCATGGAGGCCCTCGGCGCACCGGGCGCCGGCGCGGCCATCGCCCTGGAGAACCTGTTCCCGCCGCTGCCGAGCGAGGTGATCCTGCCGCTGGCCGGGTTCACCGCGAGCCAGGGCGACATGAGCCTGTGGGCCGCGCTCGTGTGGACCACCATCGGCTCCGTGGTCGGTGCGGTGGCGCTGTACTACCTCGGCGTGTGGCTCGGCAGGGAGCGGCTGATCGCGATCGCCGACAAGCTGCCGCTGGTCAAGGTCGAGGACATCGAGAAGACGGAGGCGTGGTTCGCCAAGCACGGCAGCAAGGCCGTCTTCTTCGGCCGCATGATCCCGATCTTCCGAAGTCTCATCTCGATCCCCGCGGGGGTCGAGAGGATGCCGCTGCCCACGTTCCTCGCGCTGACCACGCTGGGCAGCGCCATCTGGAACAGCCTCTTCGTCCTCGCCGGATACCGCCTCGGCGAGGACTGGGAGCGCGTCACCGACCTGGTGTCGGTCTACTCCAAGGTCGTCCTGGTCGTGGTGGCGCTCGCGCTCGTCGCGTTCGTCCTCTACCGCGTGTTCAGGCCGGGGAAGGGCAAGCGCCGCGCCTCGTCGCCGCCCCCCCCGCCGCAGGACCGGGAGCCCGACCACTCCTGATCGTTTCCGGTCCCGCCCGTTCAGTCCCGGAAGTGTTCCTTGCTGATCGTCGCGTGGACCCCGACCGTGCGGTCGACCACCTGGGAGACGTGGAAGTCGGCGGCGGCCGACAGGTACGCGTAGGCGACCGCTCGGTCCATGCCCTGGTCGTGCTCGAGGAAGTCCAGGGCGTTGACCACGGCCCGGCGCATCGCCACATCGAGATCGCTGAGCTGCCCGCCGACGCCGCCGTCCGGGGCGGACAGGCCGACGGGCAGCCACGCGTCCTCCGTCTCGCCGAACGGGTAGCGGAACGCCACCGATGGCGCGTCCCCCGACCCCGGCTTGCACACGGTCAGCCGGAACGTCGCCCGCAACGACCCCTCGACCGCCGTGAGCGCCACCTCGCCGTCGGCCATGGCGAAGTGCGGGTCGCCCGCGTAGAAGAGGGCGCCTTCGGCGAACACCGGCAGGGAGAGCGCCGAGCCGCGGCGGACCTGCTCGGGCAGGGACGGAACGTAGTGGTCGCCGTCGATGCGGCCCTGCCGGGCTGGAGCACGTCGCGGGGGTGGTCGTCGCGGCCGCGCCCGTGGGCTTGTGCGTGGGCCTGCGCCCTTGTTTGTGCGTGGGCGGGTGTGCTGGCGCCGATCACCCCGGCCGTGGCGCCGCCTCCGACGGCGGTCACGGCGGACGCGGCGCGCAGGAACCCTCGCCGCCCCAGTCCTTCGACGAGCAGGTCACGGGCGTGGCTGGGGTCGTGGTTCATGGCTTTTCTCCTGTTCCGCGCGGTGGCACGACGGCACCAGAACAGAACGCCCGCCCTTCCCGCCACCCCCGGGGCCAGGACGTTGCACCCCTCTAACGGGTCCGAAACCCCCGCGCACCGCCCGCCACTTCTCGGCCGCGGCGTGACATACGCCGGAAACGCAGCGATATGCATGTCGCGTAGCATGCATGTGCCGTTCAACCTGGAGTGTTCGACCTGGAGCGTTCGACCGGGGGTGAGGACGCGTGGCAGACGCCCGGGCCGCGGACATCGCCGCCATCGAGGCGGCGGTCGTCAGCCTGCGCCGCATCCACAGGCGCCGCGCCCTAGCCGCCCGGCTCGCCGCGCGGCGCGGTGAGTGGCCCGTTCGGCACGGGCAGCTGCCGGACGCGGTCGTCGAGTTGCTGGCCGCGATCGAGTCAGCGGCGGCGCGCGGCGAGACGTTGACCGTGAGCGAGGCCGCCGCCGTCCTCGGCGTGGACCAGCCGCGTTCGAGCCGCCTCACGGCGCAGGCCCTCGCGGCGGGACTCCTGCGCCGCGAGGCGGACCAGCACGACGGCCGCCGCTCGCTGCTGGCGCTGACTCCCGAGGGCCACGATGTGCTGCTCCGCATCCGCGACGTCCGCCGCAGGGTGGTCGCCGAGGCGATCGCGGACTGGTCTGAATCGGACCGCGCGACGCTTGCGCGTCTTCTGACGCGGTTCCTGGGGGATGTGAATCCGGGGTAGGCGGCGGCTACGGAGGGTCCGGTGGCGCGGGCCGCCTGCCGCGGTGGCCTGTTTCGTGGTGGGTGCGGGGCAGAGATCGGCACCTACGGGAGGGGGCGTCGGGTGACCGAGACGGCCGCACACCCAACACCCCTCCCCCCGTGGGTGCCCTCCCTGACCCGCACCGCCCTCCACCCGACACCCGGCCGACGGCGAACGGGAGGACGTCAGGACCGTAGCCGCCCCGCCAGGCCAGCGCAGCGCCCCCTCACCCCGACCCCCGCACCGTCGGCTGGTGCGGCACGTGCCAGGCCAGGGCGCGCTGTTCGCGGGTGTCCTCGTCCGCCGTGCGCTCCACGCGGCTCATCGCGAACCGCAGCAGCGGCGGCGCCATCACCGAGGTCAGCACCGCGACCAGCACCACGACCGAGAACATCTCGGTCGACAGCAGCCCGAGCCGCACCCCAGCCATCGCGATGATGACCTCGATCACGCCCCGCGCGTTCATGCCCGCGCCCAGCGCCAGCGCCTCCCAGCGCGACATGCGCGCCCCCAGCGCGCCCACGAACGCCCCGATGAACTTCCCCGCGATCGCCGTCGCCACCACCGCGCCCGCCCACAGCGCGATCACCGGGTCGGCCAGCGCCGTCAGGTCCATCCGCAGCCCCGCCGTGGCGAAGAACAGCGGGGCGAGCACGACCAGCACCGTGGTGTTGAGCGGTTCGAGCCGACGCGGGCCCACCTCCTCGGTCGTGCGGCCGATCAGGATCCCGCACAGGAACGCCCCGAACACCGCCTCAAGTCCCAGCGCGTGCGTCCCCGCCGCGGCCAGCGTGATCAGCACGACGGACGCCGCTATCGGCATGCCCCGCACCTCGGAACGCGCCGCCAGCCGCATCGCGGCCCCGACCACCACGCGCCCGACCGTTGCCGCGCACAGCAGCACCAGGCCCAACTGCCCGAACGTCCACACCAGTTCGCCGCCGTCCAGGCCCGTGGTCGCCATCGCGGCCACCACCGAGAGCAGCAGCCAGCCGATCGCGTCGTCGACCGTTCCGACGACGAGTATCAGCTGGCCCAGCGTCCGGTGCAGCAGGCCCATGTCGATCAGCGTGCGGGCGATCACCGGGATCGCGCTCACCGACATCGCCACGCCCACGAACAGCGCGAACGTCAGCGTCTCCGCCTCGGGCCCCCGCATGGCGTTCGGCAGCAGCAGCCCCAGGCCGAGCCCCATGGCCAACGGCACGAGCAGGCCCGCCGCGCTGACCCCCGCCGCCTTCGCGCCATGCCTGCGCACCAGCGACATGTCCAGGTGCACCCCGGTGAACCCGACCAGCAGCAGCACCCCCAACTGGCCCACGGCGTCCAGCAGATGCATCTGCCCCGGCTCCTGAGGGAACAGCCACTCGGCCACCCCGGGCGCCACCGCCGTCAGCAGCGACGGCCCCATCAACACCCCCGCGCACAGCTCCCCGACGATCGCGGGCATCCGCAACCGCACGGCGAGGCGCCCGAGAAGGAGCGCCATCAGGAGCAACAGGCCGATCTGGAGGAGGAGCAGCAGCAACTCGTGCTCCGGGATAGGCGCCACCGGAACGGAGTCGGCGCTCAAGGACATCACGAACCCCTTGTCGGACAAGGCGGGTTGACCCGGGTTTCCACCGTCCCGCCGATCTTAGGAGAGTTCGGGGCGCCGCGGGTCACCAAGCGTCAGAGAATCGTTACTGCGCGCACATCGGTTCGCCGCCCTGGTCAGGGTCATATCCAGGTGTCAACTCCGGGTTGACGCACCTCGTACTGTCAACCTACGGTTGACGCATGACGACGCAGATTCGGCTCGACGATCTGATCGAGGCCATCAAGAAGGTCCACGACAACGCCTTGGACCAGCTCGCCGACGCGGTGATCGCGGCCGATCACCTCGGTGAGCTGGCCGATCACCTGATCGGCCACTTCGTCGATCAGGCCCGCCGCTCGGGCGCCTCGTGGACGGAGATCGGCCGCAGCATGGGGGTCACGCGGCAGGCGGCGCAGAAGCGCTTCGTCCCCAAGGACGTCAGCGCCGACCTCGACCCCGCCGAGGGCTTCAACCGCTTCACGCCCCGCGCGCGCAAGGCGCTGATGGCGGGGCACGAGGCCGCCAAGGCCGCGGGGAACGACCAGGTGGTCCCCGCCCACATCGTGCTCGGCCTGCTGGACGACCCCGACGCGCTCGCCGGGGTGACGATCACCGAGCTCGGCGTCTCGCTCGACGCCGTGCGCGAGGCCGCGGAGGCCGCGCTCCCCGAGGCCGTCGCCGAGGTTCCCGCGCTCGTCCCCTACGACGCGGCGGCGAAGAAGGCGCTCGAGCTGACGTTCCGCGAGGCCCTGCGCCTGGGGCACAACTACATCGGCACCGAGCACATGCTGCTCGCCCTCCTCGAACAGGAGGATGGACAGGGGGTGTTGGCCGGTGTCGGCCTGGCCAAGGCGGCCGTCGAGGCGCGGATCGCCGAGACGCTGAAGGCGATCACGGCCTTCCCGAAGAAGGACTGAGCCCACGGACCGAGGCCACGGCCGACGTCCGAACGCCCGCGGGGGGCCGATGAGCCGAGGCCCCCCGCGGAGTCCTCACGGGGGCACTCGTCAACGAGGAGGCCCCCGTGAACACCGTCGCAGGAACGCTGACCGTCGCCCCCGAGGACCGCGACGCCTACCTGGCCGTCTGCCGCGAGGTCGTCGAGCGGGCCCCAAGAGCCCCGGGCTGCCTCGACTTCGCGCTCGGCCCCGACCCGCTCGACCCCGGGCGGATCAACGTCCACGAGCGCTGGGACTCCGACCTGGCCGTGGAGTTCTTCCGCGCCTCGGGCCCGCCCCCGCCCCGACACCCCCGGTCCTCGCGGCCGACATCCACCGCTACCGCATCTTCGCCATCGAGGCGCCCTGAGCCAGCGCTCAGCCCGGTCTCCCGCTCAGCCCGGTCTCCCGCTCAGCTCGGGCTCCTGCTCAGCCCCAGGCTTCTGGAGAAGCGCAGCGCCGGGCGGCCCGCGAGTACCGTCTCGCCCTCCTTTGTGAAGCCGTTCCGCGCCAGGACCGCGCGGGAGCCCGCGTTCTCCAGCGTCGTGGCCGCGCGCAGCATCGCCAGCCCGTACTCCGCGGCCGCCACCCCGCACATCTGCCGCACCGCCGTGGTGGCGAGTCCGCGCCCCGCCGCGCACTTGGCGATCCGGAAGCCCAACTCGGCCGCGCCGCCCGCCACATCGACGAGGTTGACCCGCCCGACGATCGCCCCCGCGATGTCCACCAGCACATGGAAGTGGCAGGTCCCGGCGGCCTGTTCGGCCAGCAGCGACTCGTGCCTGGCCTCGAAGTCCGCGAAGTACGCGTCCCCGCGGTCGGGCACTGACGCGGCGAAGTAGTCCCGGTTCTCCTGCTCGAAGGCGAGCAGGGCCGGAGCGTGATCGCGGTGGAGCCGCACGAGTTCGGTCATGGGAGAACGCTAGGCGAAGCCCTCGCTCCGGGCGAGACCGTCGACCCCGGCCATCGACCCCGGCCATCGGTCCCGGCCCGCGGCCGGGTCCGCGGCGCATGATGGCCGCATGTCCCACGCGTCCCCGCCACCGCGCCGACCGCCCCTGCTGTGGGAGCAGCACTGCTGCCTGCCGCTCGAACACCGGGCGGACATCGGCGAGTTGGCGCGTTGCCGCAGGCCGGGAGGCAGCTTTGTCTCGGTGAACGCGGGCTATGCCCCGCACCGCGCCGACGACGTCACCGGCCTGCTCATGAGCTGGCGGGCCCGGATCGCCGCGGACGGCCGCCTGCGGCTTGCCGCGAGCGTCGAGGACATCGACGCCGCCGCGCGGGCGGGTCAGGTGGCGGTGGCGTTCGACCTTGAGGACTCGGGGCCGCTCGAGGGCGTCTCGACCGGGTGCGCCACTTCCACGACCTCGGCGTCCGCACGATGCTGCCGAGCTACAACACCCGCAGCGCGGCGGGCGGCGGCTGCCTCGACGACGTCGACGAAGGGCTCACCGCCTGTGGTCGGGCGCTGATACGGGAGATGAACGCCGTCGGCATGGTCGCGGACGGCTCCCACTGCGGCGCCCGCACCGGGCTCGACATGTGCGAGGTCTCCCAACAGCCCGCGATCTACAGCCACTCGTGCATGCGCGCGGTGTGGGACCACCCCCGCGACATCACCGACGAGCAGGCGAAGGCGTGCGCCGCCACCGGCGGGGGCGTCGGCATCACGGGCGTCGGGATCTTCCTCGGCCCCAACGTCGTGGACATCGACGCGCTGGTCCGGCACATCGACCGCGCCGTCGACCTCGTGGGCCCCGACCGTGTGGGGCTGTTGACCGACCGACTACCCGTTCGACCAGGGGACTTCAAGGCGCTGCTCGAAGAGAGCCCCGAGCTGTTCCCCGAGTGCTACACCCGCCGGGGGGCCGATCGCGTTCCTGCCGCCGGAGGACCTGCTGACCGTCGAACGCGCGCTGTTCGCCCGGGGATACCCCGACGACGCCGTCGCCGCCATCCTGGGCGGCACCTTCCGCCGCGTCGCCGCGCGGGTGTGGCCCTAGCGCGAACGACGCCAACCACGTCACGCCCCCGCAGACGGAAGGACGAGTCACGCTACGCCCGTTTCCGCCACCCCGCCGAGCCGTGACGACCGGGTCGCCCTCGCCCAGGTGACCCATCCGACCCTTCCCGCCCGGCAGTTGACCGGGGACACCCGGCGAGGGCCCGATCCGGGCCCCCGGGGGGAAGGCCGAGGATCCTTCGGCGAGCCTGCCGGACCACGCCCGAGGTCCCGCTACGATCAACCTTCCGTCCACCCGATCGAGCGCCCGAGGGGTCGCGGCATGGAGCAGGTCATGCGCTGGCTGAACGACTGGCACGCCACCCACGAGGGCGAACTCGCCGCCCACCGGGTGCGTTTCCGGGGCGCGCCGCCCTCGCTCGCGCTGGAGGCCGGTTCCCACCTGGTCACGCTCGACATTCGCCCCGCCGACGCTCCCCGCGACGCACCGGCCCACCGCGTCCGCGCGGTGTTCCTCGACCAGGCGGCCGAGGAGACCTGGGAGGAAGAGGAGTTGGTGGCAAGCGAGGACGACCTGCGCGAACTCCTCGACCCCCTCCTGAAGTTCATGGTGGCCAACGCCGAATCCTGAAAGCGCGCGGCCCGTTCCCCGGCCCGGCCAGGGTCAGAGGGCGGGCGGGGTGATGGTGAAGCGGGCGTTGATCCGCGCGTACACCGTCTGGCGGCGGGGCTCCAGGTCGAGCGCGGGCGGCGGGGCCCCGGCCCCCGCGGGCGCCGAGCCGCGCATGCCGCCGTAGCCGCCCGCCACGGCCCCGTACTCGGGCTGCGCGTCGGCCCCCAGGTCGGCGATGTCGACCAGCCCGGCCAGCTCGGAGCCCACCGCCTCCGCGTACTCCCGCGCCCGCTCGACCGCCTGCCGCACGGCCTGCTGCCGCGCCTCGCGGTGCACGGGCGACCCGGGGCGCAGCGCCCACCAGGGCCCCGAAACGCTGGTCAGCTCCAAGTCCGCGAGCCGCGTGGTGAGTTCGCCGAGCGCGGTGAAGTCCACGACGGTGGCCTGGACATACACCTTCCCGTGGTACGCCCGCACGCGCTCCCCGCGGCCCGACCGCAGCTCGGGGCTGATCGCGAACGCCCCCGTCTCGATCTTCTCCACCGCCTCGCCATAGGACTTGAGCAGGTCGAGAACGGCGTTGTTGCGCCGCGTGAGATCGGTGAGCGCCGCCCGCCGGTCACCGCCCCGCGCGCCCACGGTGACCCCGAGCCTGGCCGTCTCGGGCTCCACCTCGAGCCGCGCCTCCCCGCGCACCGCGACCCGCGGCGGGCCGGGCGCGGGGGCGGGATCGGCGGCGTTGGCGGGCGACGTCATGGGCTCCTCCTCGGAACGGCGGCTCGGCGGCTGACGGGCTCGGTGGCTCCGCGGCTCGGTGCTCAGGCTACAAGCGCCGTGCCCCTCCCCATTGATGGGGCGGCGGGCTGCTCGACCCGCTTCCTCATCGCCGCCGAGGACGACTGGCCGCGCCACTGGTACGCGCGCGGGGGCTTCGCCGCGATCGGCAGCACCCACACGTTCCAACGCGCGTGACCTGATTGCGAGACTGGGGCCCATGAACGAGATGGCACGCTTCCGCAGGGCGCTCGTCGCCGGAGCCGCGGGCGGCGCGGCGGCGGCGACAGCGGCGGCGACGGCGCGCGACCTGGCTGCCGACATCGGCCTGCGCACGGTCGTGCTCGTCGAAGGGGGCAGCGACCAGGTCGCGGTGGAGGCGCTGGCGGCGCGCCGCGGCCGTGATCTCGACGCCGACGGCGTCGCGGTCGTGCCGCTGGGCGGCGTCACCAACATCGGCACGTTCCTTGCCCTGTGCGGCCCCTCGGGCCTCGATGTCAGGCTGGCCGGGCTGTGCGACGCGGGTGAGGAGCGCTTCTTCCAGCGCGGCCTCGAACGCGTGGGACTCGGCACCGACTTGACGCGCGCCACGCTCGAACCGCTGGGCTTCTATGTGTGCGTCGCGGACTTGGAGGACGAGCTGATCCGCGCCCTCGGCGCCGACGCCGTGCAGGAAGTCATCGACGCGCAGGGCGAGTTGCGGCCGTTCCACACGTTTCAGAACCAGCCCGCGCAGCGCGGGCGCACCGTCGAGCAGCAGCTCCGCCGCTTCATGGGCACCCACAGCGGCCGCAAGTCCCTCTACGCCCGCGCCCTGATCGACCACCTCCCCCCACCCCGCACCCCCCGCCCCCTTGACCGCCTGCTCGCCCACATCTGACGCGCTCGGCGGCCGGGCCGAGGACGCGCTGGGCTCGGCGGGGTCGGCCGCGTGGACGGCGATCCGGATCGCGGTGTTCGGCGTGCTGCCCGCGGCCCTCCATTCATCGGGGGTGTCGCGGGCGTGGCGGCGGCGACGTTCGCGGGCGTCGCACGGGGGAAGCGGCGCAGGGCGGAAATCCGTCGCGCCTCGCGGCGGTGAGCCGTTAGCCTCCGCACGAGCGGGGGCCGGGGACGCCACCGCGAAAGGGGGAACGGGACATGGCGACCATCGCGGGCTTGCGCACCGACCGACTCGGCCTGCTGCTCGACCAGTTCGACAAGGCCAGGGACATGGCCCAGGTGCGGCTGGCGGGGCTCGGCGACGAGGAGTACCTGTGGGAGCCGGTGCCCGGCTGCTGGTCGATCCGGCGCAGGGGCGAGGCGGCGACGCCGAGGGCGTTCGGGCCAGGCGACTGGCTGCTCGACCGGGGCGCCCCCGACATCCCGGCGGGCGAGTACGCCGAGATCGCCCGGCAGGCGGCGGGCGGCATGCCGGTCGCCAAGATCGCCGACGACTGGAGCGTGAGCGTCGAGCGCGTCGAGGAGGTCCTGGCCCACACAGGGCCGGTGGAGCCCGACGAGACCCCGGTCACGACGATCGCGTGGCGGCTCGGCCACCTGCACTTCTGTTTCGCGGGCACCTGGGAGTGGACGTTCGGCGAACGGAGCCAGGACCCCACGCGGCTGGTCGACTTCACGCCCGACGCGGCCGTGGCGGTCGAACGCTTCTGGGCGCTCATGGACCGCTGGCGCGACAGCGTCGCCGCCGTGACCGAGGAGCAGCTCGACACGATCGGCTTCTCGCAGTACCCGTACGGCTCCGACCCGGACGAGCCGTTTGTGTCCGCGCTGTGGGGCGGCAATCTCGAATTCATCCACCACATGGCCGAGATCGCCCTCCTCCGCGACCTCTGGCGCGCCCGCGCGACGGCGCGCGCCTAGCGGGTCGCTGGCTGGAGCGGCTGGCGCGGCTGGCGCGTGGGCGCGCCTGGGCGTGACGGGTCGGGGTCGGCGTTGGTCCAGGCCGGGCACTTGGCCGCCCACGCCTTGGCGTTCTCGGGGGTGTGTGCGGCGGCGATGAGCTGATGCACCAGGACGGCCGGGTTGATGAACGTACGGGAAATGGGTTCGTAGCAGGGTGACTTCTCGTACACGGGGAAAGGGGATGTGTCGTGTTCCGGATGCGACCCGCTGTCTCTGGTGATCGCGCGGCTATGGTCTCCGTTCCTCAGTTGGGCGCCGGACGTTCGCCCGGTTTCGGACAGGGACCTCTCGACGAACGCGCAACGTGGCCCTGTTCTCCCGAAGCCGCCGCGACGTGACAAGTAACTCAGCGTGCCGTTAGGGCCTTGGCTTCTGGGCGAGGTTCAGGAACCTCGCTGCCGGTGAGGGCGGCGAAGTCGGCGCGGGCCTGTTCGACGGCTTCCGGGTACGCCGCTCGTTTCTCGTGCTCGGCGAGTGCCCGGTAGATGCTGGCGACGGAGGGGTTCTGGCCCTTGCGCTTGCCGGTGGGGATGATCAGGTCGGGCTGGATCTGCTCGACGGACTCGCCGAGCTCCCGACGCCGCAGCACGGTGTGCAGCGTGTCGTCGGTGATGACCGGCGGTCGGCCGCCGTGCTTGCCCTTGCGGGCCGCGGTGTCGAGCCCCTCCAGCGTCGACTCCCGGATGTTCTCCCGCTCGGTCTCCGCCGTCGCCGCCAAGAACGCGAAGAGGAGCTTCCCAGGCACGGTGGGGGCGTAGATGCCGGGTAGGGGCCCGGCGAGCATCTCCAGGACCAGGCAGTGGGCGGTGAGGTGGTTGGCGAGCGCGGTGAGCTCGGCGGCGTCGCGGCCGAGCCGCTTCATCTCGTACACCGTGAAGATGACCCGGCAGTGCGGGGCGTGTGCCTTGACCTCCCGCGCCATACCCTTCGGACAGGCGTGATGTTCGATGTCTTCGGCGTCCGACCGGTCGGTTGGGGAAGGCCGCTGAGCCCGGATTTTCGCACCATGCAAGTCTCAGAAGGGGGTTGTCCCGCTTTTGAGGGAGAACGGGTTATGAGAACGAATCCGGGCTCGGTGGGGGTCCGGCGGCCCGTTCTTGATCTTGATCGCGCAAAGGACCGTTCATGAGAGCACCCGAGAACTCCTCTGTGCACCTCGCTCGTGGCACTTCCTGTACCGCGACTGTGCACACGTATTCGCCGGGGGTGCGCACGTCGATGACGGTCAGCTCGTGCGGGCGGGCGTTGTCCTGATCGGCGCGGAGGGCGGTGGTGGTGGGGCGACGGGGATTTTCCTTTGCCCGGTTGGGGTTGCCCCTTCGGTAGGGTACCTAAGGGGGTATCTCGAAGGAGTGTGGGTTGTGGAACTGGCGATGGCGGCTGAGGAACTGAAGACGGTGGTCAACCGGCTGCGCCGGGCACAGGGCCAAATCGCCGGCGTGATCAAGATGATCGAGGAGGGGCGGGACTGCGAGGACGTCGTCACCCAGCTCGCCGCGGCGTCCAGGGCTCTGGACAAGGCCGGTTTCGCGATCATCGCCACGGGGCTGCAGCACTGCCTGACCGATGCGGACATGGCTGCTTCCGGTGACCGGGAGCAGATGCGTACTCGGCTGGAGAAGCTGTTCCTTTCTCTGGCCTGAGTTGTGGTGCCGCGGTGTCGGATCAACCGCCCGGTTGAGGGCGGTTGGTCACAGGGCCTGGCATGCGAAGGGGGAGGGATCCGGAGCCGGGTCCCTCCCCTTTGTGGTGCGGTTCAGCGGTTACGCAGTGCGGCCAGCGTGTTGTCGAGGTCGGCGGCGCGGGGGCGGTTGTGGGGGAGCTTGGCGAGCATGGCAGCCATGCCGCAGGTGTTGGTCAGGGCGGAGAAGATCAGACCGCCCGCGATGCCGGCGGAGACGAGCTGGAAGGCGGGGTGGACGACGAGTCCGAGCAGCAGGCCGAGCAGCACGATCGTTCCTGCGGTGAGCCGTACCTGCCGCTCCATGCCCCAGGTGGCACGGGAGGCGCCCTGGGGGCGGTGGAGCTCGTGGCCGTCGGCCGCCCAGGCGCTGGTGCCTCCCGACAGGGTGACGGCGGTGATGCCGTTCTCCGCGAGGATCTTGCAGGCGTTCTCGGAGCGGGCGCCCGAGGCGCAGACGACCAGGACGTCACCGCGGTCGGTGGCGTGCCGGATGTCGGGCAGCGCGCGCTGGATCTGGTCGAGGGGGATGTTGAGCGCGCCGGGGAGATGGCCGCCGGCGTATTCGCCCGGGGTACGCACGTCGATGACGGTCAGTTCGTGCAGGCGGGTGCGCGCCTCGTCGGTGGTGAGGGCCGTGGGTGTGGTCATGGCAGATGTCATCCTTGTGTGTCGGAGTGTGGTGGAGCTTGATCTGACGGGAGCCGGGCTGAAGGCGGTGCTGGGATGCGCGGCCGGCTGGAGAAGCTCTCCCGGTCCCTGTCCTGAGCCGGTGGCGGCCCTCGTTTTCAGACGATCACGTCAACGAGCATGAAGGCCGCCACTGCCAGCAGGACACCGGCGAAGATCTTCTGAAGAGTGGTGCCGGGGATCTTCGTCATGAGCCGTTTGCCGTCCCAGGCGCCGAGGATCGCGGCTCCGGTGAAGGGGCCGATGATCTCCCAGTGGAGCCCGCCACCGGTGCCGGTGCGAGCGGCGAGCGCGGCGAGTGAGTTCACTGTGATGACGAGCAGGCTGGTGCCCACTGCCCGCCGCATGGCCAGTCCCAGGACGCTCACCAGGGCGGGCACGGCGAGGAATCCCCCACCGACCCCCAGAAAGCCCGTCACGGCGCCAAGTCCGGCACCGGCACCGGCCGCCTTGCCGGGATGGATCCGGTCCGGCGGCTCGGACGCGGACGGCCGCAGCATACGCAGGGCCGCCAGCGCGGCGATGACCGCGAACGCCGCCGTCAGCACCGCTTCGGGCAGGAGCCCGGCGACAGCGCCGGCGAGGAAGGCGGGGACGACGCCCGCCGCGGCGAACAGCGCCCCTGTCTTCCATGCCACGTTCCCGTCGCGGGTGTGGGCGTACAGGGCGGTGGCGGAGGTGGCGGTGACGATGATCAGGCTGGCGGTGGTGGCGGCGGCCGGGGTGAAGCCGAGCAGGTAGATCAGCGCCGGTACGGCAAGGACGCTGCCACCGCCGCCGAGGGCTCCGAGGGCGAGACCGATGACGGCCCCGGCGATGAGGGCGAGAACGAGTACGGTCACGCTATCCGGCCGCTGTTCCCGCGTTCGTCGACGACCGGGTGCCCGGCGGCGGCCCACGCGTTCATGCCGCCCTCAACGTCCACCGCCTGCGCTCCGCGCTCGGTGAGGAGCTTCGCGGCCTGCTGGGAGCGGTGTCCGCTGCGGCAGATCACCACCAGCGGACGGCCCTGCGTCTCGGCGGGCAGGGCGGCGCCGGCGACCAGTTTCGTCAGCGGTAGGTGGACGGCGCCCGGGGCGTGGCCCGCCGTCCATTCGGGCTTCTCACGGACGTCCAGCAGGACAGCGTCAGGCTGATCGCCACTGGTACGGCTGCGTGCCTCGTCGACCGTGACATGGGGCCCGTTTCGGCGAAAGAGGGACATCACATGCTTCCTTCCTTGCGGGGAGAACGGTCGAAATCAGCCGGAGGCCAGGGACAGCCCGGCATCCGCCGCCGCGTCGAAGCCGTCGTCGATGGCGACCACGGCGCGGCCGGCGGCATCCAGCAGGGAGGCGGCGATCGCCGCGCGCATCCCACCGGCGCAGTGCACCCACACCGTCCCGTCCGGCACCTCGCCGATACGGCCGTGCAGCTCGTGGATCGGGATGTGGACCGAGCCGTCGATGAAGCCGCCCGCGCGCTCCGAGTCCCGGCGCACGTCCAGGACGACCACCTTGTCGCCGCGCTCACGGACATCGGCGAGATCGGCGAAGCGGGCACGCGGGAAGGAAGCGAGCTGCTCGCCCTCGCGGATCCAGCCGACCGGGTCGCCGGTGGTGGCGGCGGCCGGGCGGTCGATGCCCACCCGCGCCAGCTCCCGCTGCGCGTGGCTGATCTGCTCCGGGGTGTCGGCGAGCAGGGTAACGGGCTTGCCCCACGGGATCAGCCAGGCCAGGTAGGTGGCGAGCTTGCCCTCGCCCTCGAAGTTGAACGACCCGGCCACGTGCCCCTCGGCGAAGGCCACGCGGCTGCGCAGGTCCACCACCCACTCACCCGCGGCCAGCCGCGAGGCGATCTCCTCGGCGTCCGCACGCCCCGGCGGGATGAGGTCGACCGGTGCGGGGCCCGCGGCGTTGGCCGGGCCCATGTGCGCGTAGTAGGCGGGCACGTCCTCCAGCCCGGCAAGCATCTGGGCGACGAAGGTGTCCACGTCCAAGGTCAGCGCGTCGTTGGTCTCGCGCTCCTTGCCGATCGTCGTCGCGTCCCCCTCGGCCTGGGAGGAGGAACAGAAGCTGCCGAACCCGTGGGTGGGCAGCACCGGCACCTCGTCATCCAGCTCGTCGGCCAGGCGGTGGGCGGAGGCGTGCTGGGCGCGGGCCAGCTGCTCGGTCAGCCTTGGTTCGACCAGGTCCGGCCGGCCCACGGAGCCGATCAGCAGGGACCCGCCGGTGAACGCCGCCACACGCCGCCCGTCCTCTTCCAGCACGTAGGAGGTGTGGTGCGGGGTGTGCCCCGGGGTGGCGATCGCGCGCAGCACCAGGCCCTCGTCCACCGTCACCGTGTCGCCGTCGGTGACGGCGGTGCGGGCGAAGGCCACGTGCGCCGCGGCCGGCACCAGGTACTGGGCGCCAGTGACGCGGGCCAGCTCCAGGCCGCCGGTGACGTAGTCGTTGTGCACATGGGTCTCGGCCACGAAAGCGATGCGCACACCGCGGTGGGCCGCTGCGGCGATGACGTGGTCGATGTCGCGCGGCGGGTCGATGACCACCGCGGCATTGGTTCCGCCAGCCAGGTAGCTGCGGTTGCCCAGGCCCTCGAACTCCAGGGTGTCAACGAAGAACACGACTCACAACTCCCTCTCGAACGGTGTACCCTGGGGGGTATCGGACACTCACTCTAACAGCTATACCCAGGGGGGTATTCCGTGGATGGAAGGCACCCCGCTCAAGGCGTCACCTGACGTCCTTCGGGTACCCGATGGGGTCCAGAGGGATCAGCCGTTCCGCATGATCCGGGAGTGTCCGGATCCCGCGCTGCGGCATCTGCGGCCGGGGACGCTGATGGCCTGGTGGGCGGTGGACCCGGGCGGCGCGCGAGGGGCGGGCGAGGGGCGGGCGTGGGTGCGGCGGGACTGCCTGTGGCCGGATCTGGTGCGGTACTACGAGGAGCAGGGGTTCACGCTGTTCCACGAGGTGGAACGGGACGCGTATCGGTTGTTCATGCTGGGCCGCCGTGCGGAGCGGGTCGAGACGCTGCCGGAGTCGTTCAGGGCAGGGGCACCAGGCCCCGGTGGGCGGCCCAGGCTTCCGTCGCCGTGAGCATGGCTTGGCGCGCGGCCATCTCAGGTTTGCGCTCGACCATCTCGTGCCGCATGCGGAGGTACGCGGCGGCGAAGGCGTCGATGGCCTCGGGGTCCGCATCGCGCCAGGCCGCGCAGCCGTTCACCCAGCTCTCGGCGCCAGCGGGCGTGTGTCCTGAGGCGATGAGCTGAACGACGAGCATGGCCGGGTCGATGAACCCGGCGCCCCGGGTCGGCCACCCCCAGTCGAGCGCCCTGATCCCGTTTGCCTCGATCAGCAGGTTGTACGGGTTGAGATCCGCGTGGAGCAACGTGTCACCGCGGAACAGTTCGCGTGCGGACTCCCGCGTCACGAATCGGTCCCATCGGGTCTCCGTCCAGGTCAGGGCGGGCTCGGGGAGGGGCACCTGGCCGATTTTGTCGACGAGTTCGACGACGGCCGACAGGTCGGGGGAGTCCGGGCCGAAGTCGGGCGTTCTGCCGTCCACGACTTCGAGGCCGAGCGCGATCCACGCGTCGTCGCCCGCGTCCCAGTGCAGCGTGGGTGCGAGGGAGGCGAGGAACGGGGTGATCAGCCGCTCGCGATTGATGGAGGCGCACCGCCACCCCTCGTTGCGCATGGCCTTGACGAAGAACGGCCCCTTCTCACACGTGACCACCCCCGCGAAATCCGTCCAGCCAACGGTCTCGGCGGGACGGACCCCGGCAATGTCCCCGGTGTACGGGCGAATGAGCTCTCGAAACGGCAACGTCGTCGGGTCGTCGGTCATGGCACTCACCACGCCCATGGTCTCGCACACCCCGCCCCCTCGACGCGCTCAGGCCGTAGTTCCGGGGTCGGCTTCGTGTTCCCAGGCTCTGGCTGCCGCGAGGTTGGGGGCCGTTCCGGTGGGTGTGTAGGTGAAGCCGCGGAGGACGTCCATCGGTGGACGCCGCCGCTTTTCGAATGGCGCCAGCGGGGCGTTGGGATCGGCGTGTGGAACGGCCCGCGATGGCTGGTTCGGCGGCCCGGGTCGGCGATGCTTGCCCATGGGTCCCGATGGTCTCCGTTCCTCAGCTGGGCGCCGGACGTTCGCCGGTTTCGGACAGGGACCTCTCGACGAACGCGCGCAACGTGACCGCCTTCGGATGGTGGAACTCCGCGAGCAACGGCAGCGCCTCCCGCCAGGCGGCGCGCGCCTTCTCGTTCTCGCCGAGCGCGTTCAACACGGACGCCAGATGATGAAGCCCAACAGCGGTCTGCCATTCATCGCCGATGGCACGGAACGTGGCAATAGCCTGCCGGTGGAAATGAACGGCCTCGTCCTCACGCCCCAACTCCGCGTACACCGTCCCCGCCGCATCCAACGCCTCGGCCTCGCGCCCACGGTCCCCGATGCGTCGATGGATGACCGCCGACCTCTGGAACGACACCAGCGCCTCGTCGAGTTGACCGCTGGCCTGCTGAACTCGCCCATGGCGGATCAGAACCCAAGCCTCCAACACCGCATAGCCTATGCTCCGAGCGATCTCTAACGCGGTGGAGGACGCGCGTTGCGCCTCCTCCAATCGTCCCGACTCCAGGTAGGCCAGGGAAAGGTCCGCGAGATCGTTTCCGTGGCTGTAGGTGTTTCCCGCTTGGCGGGCCTCCTCCGCCGCCCCACGCAGCAACGCGATCGCCTCATCCGCGAGCCCCAGCCCGAGGAGAGCTGTGCCCAGATTGGACCGAGCGATACGAGCGCCTTCGGCGTAGCCGATCTCTTCGCACAGGCTCACGCTGTCCTGGAAACCGAGCCTGGCCTCATCGAACCTGTGGCTGTCCAGGTGAACGAGCCCAAGGAGATTGAGAACGAATGCCTCGGCCTCGCGGTCCCCCAGGCGACGGAGCAGCGGCAGGGCACCCCGATGATGCGCGATCGCCTCGTCACGCCTGTGGGATTGGCGACACCCCATGCCCAGGAGGACAAGGAGCAGCGCCTCGCCCCGTAGCTCATTGCTCCGGCGGGCGGCTTCAAGACCGAGGCACCCCGCCTCGAACAAGTCCTCCAGCTGGCTCAGCGTCGTATAGGCGGGCATCAGCACCGCGGGAAGTTGCCAGGCGATGAGGGCACGTCCCGACTCGGACGCGACGCGTACCGAAGCGAGCAGATTCTTCCGCTCCGCCGCGAACCACTCCGTTCCCTCGCTGAGTTCGGCGAAATGGAGAGGCCGCGCCGACGCGTTCCGTTCCTCGGGCGGTATGCGCCAGATCCACTGGCGTCCGAGCACTTCAGCGAGCGCGTCCGCCGTGTGGAGGTACCAGTCGAGAACGCGGCCCAGCGCCGCGCGGCGGGCCTCCTCCGTGTCCAATTGCGTGGTCTGGTCGATCGCGTACGCCCGCAGCAGGTCGTGGAACTGGTAGCGGTCGGACGCCGTTTGCGCGAGCAGGTGCGCGCCCACCAGCACATCGAGTTGGCGTCGTGTGGGCCCGGGCGGCAGACCAGCTATCGCCGCTGCCGCGTGCAGCGAGAACTCCGGCGTCGGGTGCAGGCCAAGCAACCGGAAGAGGCGGGCGGCCTCGGCCGGGAGCGCCCGGTACGACCAGGCGAACACCGTCCGCACCGCGTCCGCCTCCTCGTCGTCCTCGGACGACAGCGCGTCCCACAGCGAGGACTCGTCGCGGAGGTCGTCGATCAACGCGCCCAGCGGAACGCGCGGCCGGGCGGCGGCGCGTTCGGCCGCGACGCGCAGGGCGAGGGGGAGGCGCGCGCACAGGCGGGCCAGCTCGGCGATGTCCTGGGCCTCGTCCGCCCGGTATCCGGCAGTCGTCCCGCGTAACAGTTCCAACGCGGCCGGTTCGTCGAACACATCCAGCGTCAGCCTTTGCGCCCCGTCCCTCGCGACCAGCCCTGACAACCTGCTGCGGCTCGTGATCAGTGTCAGGCACTGACCGGCGCCCGGCAGCAACGGCCGCACCTGCCCCACGGTGGCCGCGTTGTCCAGGACCACCAGCACGCGCCGGTCGGCCAGCAGGCTGCGGAACGCGGCGGCCCTGGCATCGAGATCGAGAGGGATCGCCTTGGGAGGCATGCCCAACGCCTCAAGGAAACCCTCCAGGGCGCGGGCGGGGCTGATCGGCGCGCCGGGGTCGTAGCCGCGCAGGTTGACATAGAGCTGCCCGTCAGGGAAACGGGCCCGCGCCCGGTGTGCCCAGTGAACGGCCAGCGAGGTCTTGCCCACTCCGGCCGTCCCCGCGATCACACAGACACGCGCAGACCCGCTCTCGTCATCCGCGAGCAGCTGGTCGAGCCGGTCCAGGTCGGCCGTGCGATTCACGAACCCGTGGACGTCTCCAGGGAGTTGGCGTGGCGTGAGTGCTGAACGTTCCTCGCCCATGTGGAAGTGCACGCCCCCAACGAAGTCTCGCCCCTGAAGGACGTTCTGGGCCGCCCCCGAGAACGCCGATCTCGTCGTCCCCTCGCCCTGGTCCACCCCAACGCCTCCCGAACGCCGCAGAGTTACGGCCCGGTCACAGTATCCGGCACCCGTCAAGACGGCCGAGGCCCACTTCCGGGCGGGCAGCTGCTTCGAGGGCGTTCAGAACGGTGTGAGGCGGCGGTGAGCGGCCCACGCTTCCGAGGCGTCGGCCATGGCGGCGAGCCAGGGTTGGTCGGGCTTGCGCAGGGCTCGGTGGCGGTGCATGCGGGTGTGGGCGATAACGAAGGCGTCGATGGCTTCGGGGTCGGCGCTGGTCCAGGCCGGACACTTGGCCGCCCATGCCTCGGCGTTCTCGGGGGTGTGTTCGGCGGCGATGAGCTGATGCACCAGTACGGCGGGGTCGATGAACGCGGCCCCGCGCGTGGGCCAGGACCAGTCGACGAGCCAGGAACGCTGGTCGTCAATGAGGAAGTTGCTGGGGTTGATGTCCACATGGAGGAACGCGTTCCCGCGGAACAGCGCGGGCGCGCCGCGGTCGGCCCACCAGTCCCAGCGGGTTTCGGTCCAGTCCTCGGCGATGTCGGGGAGTTCGAGCTCACCCACGCGGTTGATGAGGTCGACGACCACCGGCACGTCCGGCGAGTCGGGCGCGAAGTCCGTTTCCCGGCCGTTCACGCACTCGAATCCGAGCACGATCCACTCGTCGTCCTCGGCGGACCACACCAGCGCCGGGGCGAGGGACCGGACAAACGGATTGATGTCCCTCTCCCGCAACATCTGATCACGCCGCCCACCGGGCCTGTTCTTCATGCCCTTGACGAAGAAACGGCCGAGTTCCCCGGTCACCACGGCCGTCAGGTCCGTGGTGAACGCTCTTTCGATCAGCTGGATTTCGGCCACGGCCCCAACGCGGGGACGGATCAGCTCCCGGAATGCGAGGTCGGGTTCGCTTGCGGTGGACACTTATCTCCTGGGGCGGCATTCGATGCTTGGGACGCCGGGGCCGCATTCCTCGTCGTCGGGGTTGCACGCTTCGGGGAAGTCCCCCTTGGGAGCGCAGGGTGTGTTCGCAGGGTAACAGGGGGTCTGGTTGGGATAACACTGGGGCTGACAATCTCCTTCACCTGCCACACGGCGGATGGCGCTGTTGGCCTCCGCCATGGCCTTGCTCGTGAGGACCGAGACCAGCGGGCTACGCCGGACATTGCCGACGCCCATCCAGGTGGAGAAGACGCACGGACTGACCCGGCCGTCCGGTCCGATGGCCGCCCGGCCATCGCCGCACCGCCCACACAGGTTGGCCGCATCCGGGGCTTCGCCAACTGAACCTCGGCCGAACTCTCGGATGCGGTCGACACCGATCCTGGTCACTCCCAGGGACTCGAGATCGGCTCTCGCCTCGGTGGCGCGCTGGTTGTCGCTGGCGACGATGATCCCGGCGCGTAAGGGGATGCCGAGGCGGACGGCCTTGGCGATGATGGCCCTGGTGCGGGCGTGGCTGGGGCGGCCGGTCATGGCGTTGTGTTCACCGGCCTGGTCGGAGTAGTACGACGTGGCGAGCGAAACACCCTCGCGCCGGTACAACTCCCAGTGCGCCTCGGGCACATGGACGAGGTTGCTGAACACCTCGACCTCCAGGCCGAGCGTCCAGGCGCGCATCGTCGCTTCGCCGTCGAGGCGCGCTGCGTCTCGCTTGGGCCGCTACTGTGCGACTCTTCGCCGAGAAACGAGGCGTGGCTTCTCGCACATGCGGAAAGGGGATGTGTCGTGTTCCGGATGCGACCCGCTGTCTCTGGTGATCGGGCGGCTGTGGAGCGGATGATTCTGGCGCGGTGTGCGTGGATGGAGCAGCGGGGGCTGCCGAGTTGGCGCGAGAACGCCGCCGAGTTGGCGTCGCAGTGCGACAACCCGTTTGGCGACACCTGGGTGTTGGAGCGGGACGGGCGGGTGGCGGGGGTCACGGCGGTGCAGGAGCAGGGGCCGCCGTGGGGGTGGACGGAGGAGGAACGCGCCGAGTCGGCGCTGTACTTGAACACCTCGGTGACGGATCCGGCGCTGCGGCATCTGCGGCCGGGGACGCTGATGGCCTGGTGGGCGGTTGACCGGGCGGCGCGCGAGGGGCGGGCGTGGGTGCGGCGGGACTGCCTGTGGCCGGGGCTGGTGCGGTACTACGAGGAGCAGGGGTTCACCCTGATCCACGAGGTCGAACGGGGCGCGTATCGGCTGTTCATGCTGGGGCGCCGCGCGGAACGGATCGAAAGCTTGGACGAGTGGTTCAGGAGAGGAAGGCCACGGTTGCCAGATGCAGGTCGATGACTTGGAGCAGCTTGGAATGGAATTCCTCGTCGTAGGGTTCACCGGCCAACTCATCGAGGGTCGAACGCAAGCCGTCCGGGTCAACAAGGGCCGCTTCGATGAGAGGGGAGCCACCGTCCAACATGGCGGTGAGCAGTGGCACACCGTAAGTGGTGAGGGAGTGCTGAACGAGCCAGACGAACGACTCGCGCTCCACCGGGTGGATGACGTCCCGACTCAGGCCGAGCGAGGCGAGTTGCCGTCGCTGAAGATTCTTGAACTCGCGCCAGTACATGGGTAGTTCCTCGCCCAGTCGGATCATCCCGGGGTCGGTGAAGGGATGCAGGGGCCAGATCCCGGCGCGGAGAAGAGGGGGAGCGGTGGTCTCCAGGGACAGCAGGGTGATCGAGTTCACCAGCGCGGGTGGGGAGATAGCATCCTCGGAATACTCCAGAGCCTGGCGGGCGCGCGGGCCCAGCCAGGGCAGCTTCTCGGTGATATGCGCGTTGGCCGACTCCGTGGCTGCCGACTCCTGTGGCGAGAGAGCGACCATCTCGTCCCCGCCGAGCCCCGTCACGACCGTGCGGGCGCCGTGATCGGCGAGCAGGGTGGCGAGGCGCGTGAACGGGAGATGAAGAGGCTCCTCGTAGGGGCTGATCAACTCGCCACGACTGCGGGGGCAGTCCCGACTCAGTGGCGGGTTGTCACGGCAATCCACCTGATGATCCCCTGTGCCGAAGGGTAACGACGCGCGTATTTCGCCTCGGCGGCGGATCTGTTGCTCGCGACCGGCTCCGATGACCACGACGGCGGCTGTGTCGAGCTGACCGGGATAGCGCTGGGCGGCACGGGTGGCGAGAGTGCCAGAATCGAACCCGCCTGTGAGATGGAAGACCGTTGTCGTGGGATTGAGCGGTCGCAGGTCGAGGGCGTTGTCAATGGCTTCGGTGAACGCAGCCAGCACGTTGGCATTGTCATCCAAAGGCCGGGGAGAGCCGTGCAGGGCTGGCTCGGGGTAGTGGATGTGCAGGCTGCCTCCGAAGATCGCGGTGGCCCGTTCCGTCAGGCGGTGAATGCCGCGGAAGAGGGTCTCGGTGCCGTAGCGGGGCCGGTAGATGAGCAGCCGTGCGGCCTCGCGCGCGTTGAGTCCGGTGGCGAAGCGCTTGAGTTCTCCCATCTCCCAAGAGCCATGGAGGGTGCCCTCGTCGTGGGCGAGGTAGAGCGGCGTCGTTCGGGCTGCGCCTGCGGTGACGCGCACCGGCCGTTCTGGTGCGGTTTCGATCAGGATGAAATCGGCGGGCCACCGCTGGGCCGCGTGCACTGCCGCCGTGTACCTGTCGGCATCCACCACATGGGGGTGTGGGTCGCTCGGGAGCCGACGGGCAACCCGCTCGCGCACGATCAGAGCGGTTCGCACTGTGTCGGTGATGGCGAGCTGTTCGAGCAATGGGTGCCCATAGGGCGCGATTTCGCTGGTCTGATCCGCCGTGATGTAGCGGCGGTCGTGGTAGACCCAGGTGGTCGAGGCATATGGCCTCAGGCGCAGGGTCAGCACGGGCGCCCTCCGATGCCGGGGAGTGGTGAGCTTGGCAAGCGCCACTGGCCCGCCGAACCAGGGGACCTGGGGTCAGGTGATCGGCGTGTCGTAGGTACGGGCACCGTCCGAGGACCCTGCCCGCTTCTTGGTGTCATGCGACTCCGCGGGCGTCTGCACGACATACCTGCTGTCGGCACTGAACAGACGCGACTGAATCGGTGTCGGAGGCGGTGATGGGGGCCAGAAATCGGATAGCTCGGATAAGGGCGCACCCGGTGCCGCACGCTCAGTGGTCGACGAGTCAAGAGACATCGAGATCTCCCGTTCTCATTGGGCTCGGGGTCGCTGAGAATCTACCCCGGAGCGTGAATTCTCAACCACAGTGTGACGGCGAGATCAGCGACCTGACCCAACACGGCGGCCTCGAGTACTAGCAGGAATGATCGGGTAGAGGGGTGGGGCGGGGCCGTCTTTCCCCGGCTCTCTCGGGGGAAGACGGCCCCGTTCGTTCGATTTACAGGGTGCCGTCGAGGATGGCTTCGCGGAACGCGTTCCACTCGGCGGCCGTGTAACGCAACGCCTCCCGTTCGGGGTTTTTCGAGTCGCGCATCGCGACTCCACCGCCCGGGAGGTCGGTGATCTCGACGCAGGCGCCGCCGGTATCGCTGCGGGGTGACTTGCGCCAGGTGGCATCGGACAGGTCGATGGCGTAGAGGTCTTCCTTGCGGGTGTTCACTTTCTGTTCCTCTCCAGGAGGGTCTTGATGAGCTGCCGTGAGTCATCGACGGAAAGGGCGGCGGCAACGACGCGTTCGAAGGCTCCCTCGAAGACCTTCACGTCCTCGGTGCCCTCAACGAAGTATCCCCCTCTGATGTTTTCGAGGTGCACCACGGTGGGCCAGGGGTGGGGGAAGCGCAGGATCTGGAAGATGCCGAGCATGCCGGGGTGTGGCGTGCCGACGAGTGGCATCACCTGGATGGTGATGTTCGGCAGGTCGGTCATGTCCAGCAGATGCCGTAGCTGCTGGCGCATGAGGTGCGGTTGTCCGGCGAACCGCTGGTGCAGCGCCGCCTCATGGATCACGGCCCACAGCTTGAGCGGACGGCCCTCGGGCCTGGTGGTGAGGATCGCCTGCCGCGTCTTCCGGACCTCGGCACGGGCGGCGACCTGCTGCGGCGTGATCGTGATGTCTGTCGCCGCGATGATCTCGCGTGCGTAGGCGCCGGTTTGGAGGAGTCCTGGGATGGCGCCCGGGGAGAAGACGTGGACGCTCTCGGCATCCGTCTCCAACGTCAGGTAGTCCTTGTAGTTCAGGGTCACGACGTCGCCGTACGTCTGCCACCAGCCGCGTTTTCCCGCGTCCTTGGCCAGCCCTTCGAGCGCCGCGATGACCCCGGCGTCCGTGACGCCGTACAGGGACATCAACTTGGCGACATCCTGCGGGAGCAGGCGCGCGACTGCCGTCTCCATGCGGGAGAGCTTGCTCTCGTGCCAGCCCATCGCGTTGGCGGCGCTGAGCAGTGTGACGCCAGCGTCGTTGCGGTACTTCCGGATGATCTGACCCAGTCGACGCCGCCGCAGCGTGGGGATCGCCCGAACATTCGGCATGGTGCTATTTCACATCCCTTGGGTGGTGGAACAGAAGCTTCGGGTGCGCATTGGCCCCCGTCGGGTGCGGCAAGCGGCGGTGCGGGTGCTCCTTCTCCTCCGAATTGGCTTAGCAAGCTTGCCTGTTGACCCGTCGTAGTCGCATTCTTCCTCACCCGGCACGATGTCGCAGCCCGCTGCGGATCGCTCACCGGGAGTCGAACGCCCCCACGGCGACAAGGGGGTAAACCATGCCCAAAGCCTTGGCCCCCAGGCCACCCGACTGGTTGACGTTCGGTGCCCGCGTGCGTGATGCAGGAACCGGCAGCGTTGGCACCGTTCAACTCCTCCAGGACGCACGGCACTTGGTCACTACACGCCGCATGGAACGGCCCGTGCGCGTCCTGTTGAGGCCGGAGTGCCGGGAGCGGTGTCCGTGGTGGGCGTCCGTCTGTGACCTCGAACTCGTGCCCGTCCGACCCTCCACCCTCTTTTGAGAAAGACCTCAATTGCCATGCCTGTTCGCACTGTTCCCGCTCCGCCACGTCTCCTCTCCTGGGGGCCCAAGTCGCTGCCCGTTCCGTATGCCGCCGCATGGACGGGGGAAAACGGGGGCCTGGCGGGCGCGTTGACCGTTCGGCCCGATGGGAAGGGGCTCGGCTACCGCGACGAGGTGCCTCAAGACCGCGACGGACAGGGCGTGTTGTGGACGCGGATGCGTGAGGCGCCGGGGAAGGGGCGGCCTGACTTCGGGGCGTTGCACCCCGCGCGGCAGCGGAACGCGTTGCTCAACAAGCTGTGCCAGGTCTGCGGCGGGCAGGCGAGCCGGACGTCACAGGGGTGGCTGTTCCTCATCGAGGGCTCCGAGATGCCGGAGTGGGCGGGCGACGACTGGCCCGAGGGAGCGCTCTCCACCAAGCCGCCGATCTGCCGCCCGTGCGCCGCGCTGGCCGTGCGGCACTGCCCGCACCTGCGGCACCCGCTGCTGATCCACTCGCGCAAGCCCCGCACCTGGGGCGTCTACGGCGGCTTCTTCACGCCCGACGCGGTCGGCACTCCCCGCCCTCACCCCACCGACGAGTACCTGCCCTACGGCCACCCGTCCGCGCCGTGGTTCATGGCGTCGCAGCTGCTCGTCGAACTCCCCCGCTGCACCGTCGACTTCGAATTCACCCCAGAATGACCGGATTGCCCCGCGCCGCCATGTGCCCGTGGGAATGGCGCACTTCGACGCGGACGAAGCCCGACTCGTCCGCGCCGGTGCGCCACTCGACGGCGCCCGCGCCCGTGTCGGGCAACGCCGCGCGGTGCGCCGTTCCCGCCTCGGTGTGCAGGCTGACCGTTCCGGATGGCACGCCGCGGACCTTCACCCGCACCACGGCCGCCTCCCCGCGGGTCGCCAACCGCTCGCCGGACCCCGCGCGGCGCCCACCGGCCGAGGCCGTGAACGCCAGCTCAACGGTGGCGGACTCGGCGATCCAACTCCGGCCAGCGCGCAGCCCGTCGAGGATCGCGACGGTGCTCAGCTCGTTGGCGCGCACCACGGTGTGCGGGGTGCCGAGCTGGCCCTCCAGATGGGCGTCGCTGATGCCGATCGCGGGGAGCCACCCGTCCCGGTGGATGTCCGCGGCGAGGCCGCGGCCCCCTTCGCCGATCGGCCCCCTGTGAACGGGCGGGCCCGGACGCCGAGTCCGGGCCCGCGCGCGGTCAGGACGTGTACAGCGACTCCAGTCTGGTCACCCGGCCCTCTCCGTCGAAGCTCAGGTCGTACCCGAAGCGCGGGCGGACCGAGGGCGACTGGGCCGCCAGTCGGCTGACGAACTCGGCCTGGGAGTACGACGACGCCGCGGACTCGTCGCCAAGCGGGACCGCGAGCAGCACCTGGGCGTCCTCGGCCAGGGGCACCTCGGTGAAGGGGCCCTCGCTGGGGACGACCACCCATGCCTCGGAGTGGTCGGTGACATGGGCCTCCTTCTCGGCGGGCCGCACCGACAGATACGTCGTTCCGCCGTCGGCCCAGGCGTCCTCGATCTGCACGAACTGCCTGGCCCCCGCCCACGGCGCCGCCTCGTTCGACGCCGACGCGTCGGCCGGGTCCGATGCCTCGGCCTGGTCCGCCGCGTCGGCCGAGGGGGAGGGCGCCGCCGAGGTCTCGGGCGCGGCGTCGGCCGCCCGCCCGTCGCCCTCGCCGCCGCACGCGGTCAGGGCCACGAGGCCGAAGGCGAGGGCGGTGAGGCAGCGCGCGGCGGCCGGGCGGCGTGAAACGTACGTGGTCAAGGGTCCCCCAGGGATCAGGTGCGTTTGGGATACACGGGCTCTACGCGCCAGCCCACCCGTGGGGTTGCATCACAAACGCGTCTCGGCGATCCGTTCCGACCCCGACGGCGCCGGGCCCCGCTCGCCCCGGCGCTCCCGCGGGACTTATCCGGAGAGCCAGTACGCCTCCCGCAGCGAGGCCACGCGGCCCTCGCTGTCGTAGTCGATGACGAACGCCCACCGCGGCCCGTCGGCCAGCTGGCCCACCAGCGCGTCGAGCTGGACGTCCGATGGGTTCCCCTCGGTCAGCCGCCGCGTCTCGACGAGCGTCCCCCGCGGCAGGGTCAACGTGTGCGTCTCGCCGACGGGTTCAGCGGCGCCGCCCGCCGCACGCAGCGGCTCGACGGTGACCCGCACCATGTCGCCCCGCAGCTCCGCGCCGTACACATGGCCAAGCTCGCTCGCGTACTCCTCACCCGGGGCGGGCGTCGGCGGCACGAACGGCGAGGCGGTCGGCGTCGGGACGGCGGCGGGCGGCTCGGGCCCCTGCGCCGCCCGGGTCAGCGACACGCCCCCCGCGGCAAGGGCCACGGCCAGCAGCGCGCCCCCCGACGCCAGGGCGGCCCGCCTGCGGCGCAGGCGCCGCTCACCGCGCGCCCTGATCCGCTCCGCGGAAAGCGGCTCCGCGTGCCGCCGACCCGAATCGGCGAGGTCGGCGAGGCCGGCGAGGTAGCCGTCGAGCTCGGTCTCGTCAGCCATGACGCACCTCCGACGCGCGCGCGGTCCGCGGATCCAGCTCAGTATCGGCCAGCAGCCGGGCCAGCGCCGCCCGCCCCCGGCTCAGCTGCGCCTTGACCGTGCCGACGGGGCAGTCGGCCTCGGCGGCGACCTGTTCGACCGTGAGGTCGCACAGGTGGTGGAGCACCACGGCCCGCCGCTGAGTCTCGGGGATCCGTCGCAGCGCCTGAACGAGCAGCACATGGTGCGGTTCCGGTGGCGGCACCGACGCGGGCGGGCCCTGCCGCCGGGCGAAGGCGAGCGCGGTGCGCACCCGCCGCCACCGGCTGACCGCGAGCCGCCAGGCCACCGTGCGCACCCAAGCCTCGGGAGCGGCGTTCAGATCGAGCTCGTTCCGGCGTTCCCAGGCCCGGACGAACGCCTCCTGGACCACGTCCTGCGCCTCGGCGAAGTCGCCTGTCATCGCGTACAGCTGGCCAATGAGCCTGCCGACGCTCGCGGTGTAGAAGGCGTCGAACGCCTGTTGCTCGTCCGCACCTCGGCCGCCGCGCGGTTGTTCTGGTGGTCCCATGGCTCCCCTGTCACGCCGCACGGTGCCATGTGGCCGCGTCGCGGCACAAGGAGCCGGGCGCCCGCCCCAGGGTGACCCGCGCCTCAGTGCCCCGTTCCCTGGTCGCGCCTCAGCGCACCGGGTCGCGCCCCCGCGTCGGCCACGCCAGCAGCGCGAGGCCCGCCACGGCGAGGGGCAGCGAGACGACGTGGGTCAGCAGGTCGAGAACGCCCCGCGTGGAATCGAACGAATCGTCCCACCAGTCCAGTTGGAAGCGGATGGTGATCTCCCGCACCTCCAGGTAGACCAGCATCGCCAGGACCACGACGCCAGCGCCGCGCGCCGCGGGGCGGTTCGCCACGGCAAGGGCGCCGACCACCACGGCGGCGACCAGCAGCGCCGCCTCGTGGAAGGAGACGCCGCCGCTGAGCGAGAGCGGTGAGTGCAGGAGCGAGGGATCCACCAGGTCGCGAAAGTAGTCGCCCCACGAGAACGCGCCGAAGTCGGCCAGGATCCGCTGGCGGTCGATCACCCACGCGACCTGGATCCCCGCGACCACGAGCAGCGCGGCGCCGCCGAGGGGGAGGGTCACCGAGGGGCGGCGTTCCTCGCGCGCCCGCAGCAGCGACACGACGATCGCCACCGCGATCGCGAAGCCGCCGACATAGGTGAGGGCCGTCCACGCGCCGTAGTCGGGGTGGTCGAAGCCCTCGCGGTAGGTCGCGTCCAGCGCCCCCACGCCCTGCCGCAGGCACAGCGCGAGCAGCATGAACGCCAGCAGCAGCGCCCCGCCCCGCGCGAACCGCCGCCGCGCGAGCGCCAGCAGGCCCACCGCGACAAGCGCGAGGGTGAACACCCACTCGTACGGCGTCAGCAGCCGCTCGGGCACCTGGCGCGTCGGGTCGAAGAACGCCTCGATCAGGTGGATCGGCCGGGCGCCCGACTGGTCGAGCCCGTTGAGCAGCCAGGCGATCAGGCCCACCGCGAAGACCAGCAGCAACGTGCCACTCAGCAGGAACGCCCCCCGCTGCGCGCCCGGCGCACGCCCGCCACCCGAGCCGGGCGCGGGAGGAACGGGCGGCGGCGGTCCCCAGGGCGGTGGCCCCCACGGCGGAGGCGGCCCAGGGGGCGGGCCTGGGGGCGGCCCCTGCGGGTCCCAGGACGGCGGCGGCGGTGCGTTCCCTGTGGCCATGCGAACCCCCCAAGACGCGCGCCCGACGGGCACCCTGCTCCGACGATCCCAGAGCGCTGCCCGGGCGGAAAGGGGCAACGGGGCCTTGTCGCACGACCGTTGCGGTCCGGCGGCGGAAGCCCGATGACAGGCCGGTGACAAGGGAGCGCTCAGCGCGGCCCGCCCGTGCTCTCCCGCACCACGAGGCGGTGCGGCACCACCCGGTTCCTCGGGGGCACCGGGGGAAGCCCTTCGGCGCGCGCCGCGATCCGGTCCACCAGCAGCTCCACCGCGACCCGCGCCACCGCCGCCTTGTCCGGCGCGATCGTGGTCAGCGACGGCACGCTGAAACGCCCCGCCTCCACGTCGTCGAACCCCACCACCGCCACGTCGTCGGGCACCCTAAGGCCCCGCTCGTGCAGCGCGCGGAGCGTGCCGAGGGCCATCTGGTCGTTGAGGCACAGGATCGCGTCGGGCCTGTGGCCATCGGCCAGATGCCGTTCCACCGCGGCCGCCCCGTCCGGCGTCCTGAACTGCCGCACCGGCAGCACCGCGGCCGGGTCGTAGGGCAGGCCCGCCGCCTGGAGCGCCTCGCGGAAGCCGCGCGTGCGGACCTGCGCCGTGCCCGTCGTCGCGGGCTCGGGGCCGCCCGCCTCCTTGCCGCCAACGGCCACGATCGAGCGGCGGCCGATGCCGATGAGGTGCTCGGTGGCCTCGCGGGTGGCCAGGACGTTGTCGATCGCGACGTGGTCGGCGCCCTCCTGGATCAGCTCGCCGAGCAGCACCACGGGCAGGTGCCCGCCGCGTTCGGCCACGTCGTCCGCCGTGAGCGCCAGCGGCGACATCAGCAGGCCGTCCACGAAGTCCGAGCCGAAGCCGTCCAACGCGGTCAGCTCGTGCTGCCGGTCGGCCAGCGTCTGGTGCACCAGCACCGTCAGGCCGCGCCGCTCGGCCTCGGCGATCACATGCGTCGCGACCTCGCCGAAGTAGGAGAAGTCCAGCTCCGGAAGGATCAGCGCGATGATCCCGGTGCGCCCGCGCCGCAGATGGCGGCCCGCGAGGTTGACCCGGTACCCCAGCTCGTCTATCGCCTGCCTGACCGCGGCCCTGGTGCGGTCGGAGACGTGCTCGTAGTCGTTGATCACATTGGAGACGGTCTTCTCCGAGACTCCGGCGAGCCGCGCCACGTCCTTGATCCTCGGCCTCGCCACCGCACACCCCTTACCACCCACCCCGACACAGGACCCGACGATCGTAGCTCTCGCGAACGACGGGCGGCACGGCGTCACGGGGTCTCCGGGCATGCTCAGGGGGCCGCGCGACCGCGGCGGGGGCGGTGGCGCGCACCGGTCACGGCCTAGTGCCGCATCAGGCAAGGTTCGCCCCGTCGCGGGCAAACCCCGCCTGACGCGGCACTAGACCTTTACAGGCCATGTACATCGATGTAAAAACGGGATCGGGACAACGGCCGCCCCAGGTTCACTCTCCGTGTTCGGGTGGGCGTCCGACCGAGCCTGAAAGGGTCGACGATGAGCCTTCCTTCCCCCGCCCGCGGGTTCAGCCGCCGGGGCCTGCTGCGCGCGGGCCTCGCCGGGACGGGCGCGCTGCTCGCCACCGGGTCGCTCGCCTCGTGTGCCTCGCCCGCCGCATCGACAGGGGCCTCGTCGCTCCAGGTGTGGGATCCGTTCCAGGGTGGCGACGGCATGCTGATGGACGAGATGATCGCGTCCGTCTCATCGGGGCCCGACGGCTTCACGGTCGACCGGACCATCCTGGAGTGGGGCGCCTCGTACTACACGAAGCTCGCGATGTCGGCGGCGGGCGGCCGGGCCGCCGACGTGGCCGTGCTGCACCTCTCCCGGCTCGCCGGATATGCGCCGGGCGGGCTGCTCGACCCGTGGGACCTCGACCTGCTGGCCGAGTTCGGCGTCACCGAGCGTGACTTCACGCCCGCGATCTGGGGCCGTGTGCAGCACGAGGGAAGGGTGTACGGGATCCCGCTCGACACGCACCCGTTTATCGTGTTCTTCAACACCGACCTCGCCGATCAGGCCGGACTGCTGGATTCCGACGGGCAGTTGGCGCCGCTCGGCTCGCCCGAAGCGCTCATCGCCGCGGGCGAGGCGCTGGCCGGGGCGAGCGGCGGCCAGGGCATTGTTTTCGGCCATGTCAACGACACCGCGCAGAACTGGCGGCAGTTCTTCGGCCTCTACTCCCAGACCGGCGCGGAGTTCACGCTGCCCGACGGCGGCACCCCCCGGGTCGACCGGGACCAGGCGGTGCGCGTGGCGTCGTTCATCCGGGAGCTCTACGGCGGCGGCCCCAACCCCGGAGGGCTCGACTACAACGGCGCGATGGCCGCGTTCATGGGCGGGCGCGCCGGAATGCTGATGTCGGGGGAGTGGGAGCTGCCGACGCTGCGGGAGTCGGGGATACCCCTGGGCGCCGCGCCCTATCCACAGGTCTTCGAGCAGCCCGCCGCGTACGCCGACTCGCACGCGTTTGTGCTGCCGCGCCAGGAGCGGCCCGACGCCGAGCGGCGCCGCGAGGCCCACCGCTATGTGGCCAGCATGATCAAGGACAGCCTGACCTGGGCGGGGGCTGGCCACATCCCGGCGTACCAGCCGGTGATCTCCCAGCCCGGGTACGCCGAGCTGACGCCGCAGTCCTCCTATGCCGAGGCCGGTGAGTTCGTCGTCCTCGACCCGGCGAACTGGTTCGCGGGCGCCGGGTCGAACTTCCAGAACGCCATGAGCCAGCAGCTCCAGTCGATGCTGCTCGGCAACTCCTCGGCCGAGCAGGCGGTGGACCGGATGATCTCCGAGGCCCGCACCCTCCTCGACCAGCCCAACCCGGTCGCCTGACGGCGGGCCGAGCGAGTCAGCGAGTCAGCGAGTACGAGGGAGCGACTTACGTGAGTACCACCGCTTCGACAGGCGCCGCGGGCCGAAGGGCCGTGGGCGAGGGGGCCGCGCGGGAGCGCGCCGCACGCCCCGCCGTGACCGGGGCCGCGCCCGGGGGACCGGGCAGGCGCTCGCGCACCGGGCTGTTCTTCGTGCTGCCGTTCACGGCGGCGTTCGCCCTGTTCATGGTGTGGCCGATCGTCTACGGGATCTGGATGAGCTTCACCGACGAGTCGCTGTCGCTGCGCGGCACGAGCTTTGTCGGGTTCGACAACTACGCGGAGGCGTTCGGCGACCCGGACGTGTGGAGCAGCCTGGGGAACACGGTGTTCTTCACGCTGATATCCAGCCTCCCGCTGGTGCTGATCGCCCTGGCCATGGCGCTGCTCGTGCACACCGGGCTCGCGGGCCAGTGGGTGTGGCGGCTGGCGTTCTTCGCTCCCTACCTGCTGCCCGTGACCGTGGTGACGCTCATCTGGAGCTGGCTCTACCAGCCCGATCTCGGCATGGGGAACGAGCTGGTGACGGCGATCGGCCTGGAGCCGGTGGGCTGGCTCTCGGACGAGTCGGTGGCGATGTGGTCGATCGCCGTGCTGACCATCTGGTGGACGGTGGGGTTCAACTTCCTGCTCTACCTCGCCGCGCTCCAGTCGCTCCCCGACACCCTCCACGAGGCGGCGGCGCTCGACGGGGCGGGCGCGTGGCGGCGGCTGTGGTCGGTCGTGCTGCCGCAGCTGCGCCGGACGACGGGCCTGGTGGTGATGCTCCAGATCCTGGCCTCGCTCAAGGTGTTCGACCAGATCTACATCCTGACCAAGGGCGGCCCGAACGAGTCGACCCGGCCGATCCTCGAGTACATCTACGACGTCGGCTTTACCGGCTACCGGCTCGGCTACGCGTCGTCCATCTCGTACCTCTTCTTCGCGATCGTCATCGTCGTCTCGATCGCGCAGCTCCGCTTCTTCCGGCAGGGGGACTGACCGTGTCCGCGACTGTTTCTTCCCGGCCCTCTTCCCCGCCCCGCGCTTCCGTTCGTCCCCCGCGGCGCCGCGCTCCCCGTGAGGCGCAGGGCTCCCCGATGCTGCTTGGCGCGGGGCGGTGGCCGCGTGTGCTTGGCGGGACCGCGCTGGTCGTGATGGCCGCCGTGTGGCTGCTGCCGTTCGTGTGGGCGGTGGTCACGTCGTTCCAGAGCGAGGCGGATGTCACGACGCCGGGGCTCTCGCCGTTCAAGGGCGCCTTCACGCTGGAGTCGTACCGGGAGGTCTTCGACCGGGGCAACCTGCCGGTCTGGGCGTTCAACAGCCTGCTGATCGCCGCCGTCGTGACGGCGCTGACTGTCGCGATCTCGACGCTGGCGGCGTATGGCTTCTCGCGCGGGACGTTCCGCGGGCGGCGCGCGCTCATGGCGCTGACGGTCGCGTCGATCATGGTGCCGCCGCAGCTGCTGATCGTGCCGCTGTTCCGGCAGATGCTGGCGTTCGACCTGGTGGACACCTACTGGGCCGTGATCCTGCCGCAGATCGTCGCCCCGATGATGGTCTTCATCCTCAAGCGCTTCTTCGACGGGATCCCGCGCGAGCTGGAGGAGGCCGCCCGCATCGACGGCGCCTCCGACCTGCGGGTCTTCTGGTCGATCGTGCTGCCGCTGTCCCGGCCGATCGTGGCGGCGGTGGGCATCTTCGTGTTTATCGGCGCCTGGAACAATTTCCTGTGGCCCTTCATCGTGACGAACGACTCCGACCTGATGACCCTGCCGGTCGGGCTCGCCACCGTGAGGGACACCTATGGCACCGTCTACGCGCAGTCGATGGCGTCCGCGCTGCTGGCGGCGCTGCCGCTGATCGCGGTCTTCCTGCTGTTCCAGCGGCGCATCGTCCGGTCGGTCGCCACCACAGGACTCGGCGGGACGTGAGGCCGACCCCCGCGCGCCGCCGACTCGCTTCACCCGCCCGGTTCCACCTGCTCAACCCGTATCCCCCCAGGAGCACCCGTGCCCTCTCACTCCGCCGTACCCCGTCCGGAGTACCCGCGCCCGCAGTTCGCCCGTCACGACTGGCTGAACCTGAACGGCACCTGGCAGTTCGAGCTCGACCGCGGTGACAGCGGTCTCGAAAGGGGGCTGACCGACCGCGAGTTGAGCGGCGAGATCCTGGTCCCCTTCCCGCCGGAGTCCGAGCTCTCGGGCCTAGGCGAGACGGACTTCCTCCACGCCGTCTGGTACCGCCGCGCCGTGACGCTGCCCGCCGAGTGGGCCGGGCGGCGCGTGCTGCTGCACTTCGGGGCCGTCGACTACGACACCACCGTGTGGGTCAACGGCACCGAGGTCGCCCGCCACCGCGGCGGCTTCACCCCGTTCACCGCCGACCTGGACGGCGTCGCCGAGCCGGGCGAGCGGGCCGTGATCACCGTCAGGGCCCGCGACCCCAAGTCGGGCCCCCAGGCGCGCGGCAAGCAGGCGATCAAGTACGCCAACCACGACTGCAACTACACGCGCGTCACCGGCATCTGGCAGACGGTGTGGCTGGAGCCGGTGGCCGACCTGCACCTGCGCCGCCCCCGGATCACCCCCGACCTGGCGGGCTCGGCGTTCCACCTGGAGCTGCCGCTCTCGGGCAACCGCGAGGGCTACCGCGTCGCCGCCGTCCTCACCGACGCCGACGGCGAGGTGGCGCGCGCCGAGGCGCGCGCCGACCTCGACCTCGCGCCCCGCCTGTATCTGCCGGTGCCCGATGACCGGCGCCGCGTGTGGAGCCCCGACGACCCGCACTTGTACGGGCTGCGGCTCGCGCTGCTCGACGCCGAGGGCGTCGAGGTGGACGCCGCGGAGAGCTACGCGGGGCTGCGCGCGGTCGGCATCCGCGGCAAGGCGATCACGCTCAACGGGCGCACCGTCTTCCAGCGCCTCGTGCTCGACCAGGGCTGGTACCCCGACGGGCTGATGACCGCGCCCACCGACGAGGCCCTGGTGCGCGACATCGAGCTGGCCATGGCGGCGGGCTTCAACGGCGCGCGGCTGCACCAGAAGGTCTTCGAGGAGCGCTTCCTCTACCACGCCGACCGGCTCGGCTACCTGGTGTGGGGCGAGTTCGGCGACTGGGGCTGCGAGGTCGGCGGCTCGTCGGGCGACAACCAGCAGCCCGACGCTTCCTACGTCGGCCAGTGGCTCGAGGCGATCGAGCGCGACTACAGCCACCCCTCGATCATCGGCTGGTGCCCGCTCAACGAGACCTACCAGAAGCTCCACGACCGCGTCACCCAGCTCGACTCGGTCACCCGCGCGATGTTCCTGGCCACCAAGGCCCTCGACACCACGCGCCCGGTCGTCGACGCCTCGGGCTACGCCCACCGCGTCGCCGAGACCGACGTCTACGACGCGCACTCCTACGAGCAGGACCCCGCCGCGTTCGCCCGCGAGCAGGCCGGGCTCGCCGACGGCGCCCCCTACACCAACCGCCACGCCGACGGCACCGCGTACTCGCTGCCCTACCGCGGACAGCCGTACTTCGTCAGCGAGTTCGGCGGCATCTGGTGGGACCCCGAGGCCGCCGCGACGGCCGCGGGCGACGACCGCACCGCGTCGTGGGGGTATGGCGACCGGCCGCGCGACGAGGAGGAGTTCCACGCCCGCTTCGAGGGCCTGACCGGCGTGCTGCTCGGCGACCCCGGCATGTTCGGCTACTGCTACACGCAGCTCACCGACGTGTTCCAGGAGCAGAACGGCGTCTACCGCTTCGACCGCACGACCAAGCTCGACGTGAAGCGCGTGCGCGCGGCGCAGCTGCGCCGCGCGGCGATCGAGGAGGGCTAGCGTCTCCGGCTAACGTCGTCGCCCGGGCGCCCGCGCGGTGCGGGCGCCCAGGCGAGCGATTGGCATGGAACGTGACACTGACCCACGCCCAAGGACCCCTCTCCACGACCCCGCCCGAGACCGTCAACTACACGATCGAAGGGCCAGAGCACCGCCTCCTCATGACCCCGTTCCCGCGCCGGGTGCGCGCCGAGTTCGGCGGCGCGATCGTCCTCGACACGCGCGACGGCACGCTCCTCTACGAGACCGGCCTGCTGCCCCAGCTCTACGTCCCCACCGCGGACGTCGACCACGAGCTGCTGGAGCGCACCGAGCACAGCACCTCCTGCCCGTTCAAGGGCGACGCCTCCTACTGGACCATCGCCGTGGGCGACCGCCGCGCCGAGAACGCCGTCTGGGCCTACGAGCGACCCCGCCCGGAGTCCGCCTGGCTCGCCGGGCACCTCGCGCCCTACTGGGAGGCGGCCGACGCCTGGTACGACGAGGACGAGCGCGTCGAGGGACACCTGCGCGACCTCTACCACCGCGTGGACGTGCGGCAGAGCAGCGGGCATGTGCGGGTGCTGCTCGACGACCGCGTGCTGGCCGAGACCGACAGGCCCAGGCTGCTGAGCGAGACCGGGCTGCCCAACCGGTACTACATCCCCGTCGAGGACGTACGCCTCGATCTGGTGACCGAGAGCCCCACGCGCGCCGTGTGCCCCTACAAGGGAACGGCCTCCTACTGGTCCTACACCGGCGAGGGACTGCGCATCGACGACGTGGCCTGGTCATATCCCCACCCGCTCGAAGCCGCGTTCAAGGTGAAGGGCGACCTGTGTTTCGCACACCAGCGCGTCACCACGGAAGTGGACGGCGAAACCGTCGTATGAGCCCGCCACCGGGGTAGGGGAGCGGTGCCGCGCCGGGTGCGCACGACGTCCCCCGCGCGGCGCACCGCAGCGCCACCAGGAGGATCCCCCCGTGTCCGACCGCCCGCTCTCCGACCTGCTCCCCGCCGACCGCATCGCCGCGGCCCTGCCCCGCCCCGGCACCTGGCGCCCGCTGCCGCCCGCGGCCGACCGCGCCGCCTGGGGGCGCGTGCCCGCCGCGCCCCGCGCGCGCCTGGAGCGCTGGACCGATGAGCGCCTGGCCGGGGCGTGGCCGCCGCTGCCGCCCGACGGCTTCGAGGCGTTCGGCGCGCGCGGGGACCGGGTGCACCACGAGGGCCCGCACTTCGCCCGCCGCTCCAGGATGGCCGCGGCCGTGGTGCGCACGCTGCTCGCGGGCCCTGGCGCGGCCACGGACCAGCTGATCGAGGGCGTGCGGGAGCTGTGCGGCGAGCCGACGTGGTGCGTGCCCGCGCACGAGCGCTCGACGGGCCCCGGGGGGATCCCCGCGCCCGACCCCGACCGGCCCACCCTCGACCTGTTCGCCGCCGAGACGGCGGGGCTGCTGGCGTTCACCTCGCTGCTCGTCGGCGACGAGCTGCCGCCCGAGGAGCGCGGGACGATCGAGGCCGAGGTGCGCCACCGCGTCCTGGTGCCGTTCCGCGAACGCGACTGGCCCTGGCTCGGCCTGCGCGGCGAGCCGCTCAACAACTGGACGCCCTGGATCCTCTCCAACGTCCTGCCCGCCACCCTCATCCTCGACGACGACCCCGGCACCCAGGCGTCCGGCGTCGCCCGCGCCGTCGCCGCCCTCGACCGCTACCTCGCCTCGGTGCCCGCCGACGGCGGCTGCGACGAGGGCATCCACTACTGGTGGCGCGCGGCGGCCTCGTTCTTCGAGTGCCTCGAACACCTCGCGTCCGCCACGGGCGAGGACGGCGCGTTCCGGCTGCCCGTCGTCGCCAGCATGGCCCGTTACCCCGTGGCCGCCCACCTCGGCGGCGAGTGGTACGTCAACTTCGCCGACGGCCGCCCCCTGCTGCGCGCCGCCGAGCCCGGGCTGCTCTACCGCTACGGCGTGCGCACCGGCGACGCCGAGGTGCGCGCCCAGGCCGCCGCGATGCCCCCCGCCACCGACCTCGACGCCCCCGACCACTCGCTGGCCAGGCTTGTCACCCCGCTCATCGACGACAGCTGGCACCAGGCCCGCCACGCGCCCCCCGCCGCGCCCCTGCCCCGGCAGACCTGGCTGCCCGACACCCAGGTGCTCACCGCGCGCGAGCACGCCGGGGACTCGGGCGGCCTGTTCCTGGCGGCCAAGGCGGGCCACAACGACGAGTCGCACAACCACAACGACGTCGGCTCGTTCATCGTCGGCGTCAACGCCCGCCCCGTCGTCATCGACCTAGGCGTCGGGACCTACGACAAGAGCACGTTCGGGCCCGACCGCTACCGCATCTGGACCATGCGCTCGGCCTGGCACAACCTCCCGCTGATCGACGGCCACGAGCAGGCCGCGGGCCGCCACCACACCGCGGCCGACGTGTGCACGCGGCTCTCCGCGACCGTCGCGACGCTGACCCTCGACCTCGCAGGGGCGTGGCCGCAGGAGGCGGGCGTCCGCTCGTGGCGGCGCGAGCTGACCCTCGCGCGCGGAGCGAAGCCCGCGACCCTGACCGTGCGGGACGACTGGCACCTGGCCGAGCCGCCGGGCGACCTGGCCCTTCACCTGGTCACCACGGGCCCCGTCGCCGTCGACCAGGCCGCGGGCACGCTCCTGCTCGGCCCCGAAGGGCACCGGCTCGCGGTGCGGTTCGACGCCGCGGGCTACCGGGCCGAGACGGAGGAACGGTCCGTCACCGACGCCAAGTTGCGCGCCGTGTGGGGCCCTTCCGTGCACCGCGTGCGGCTTGTGGCGAAGCGCCCCGAGGCGTCGGGGGCAACGGCCCTGACGTTTCAGGCGGCGAGAAACGCCCCCTAGCCGGACGAGACCGCGGCGGCCATGCGGCGCACGGCCTCGGCGATGATCTCGGGCGACGTGGCCAGGTTGAACCTGACGTGCCCTGCCCCGCCCGTGCCGAACGCGGGCCCCGGATTGACCGCGACCCTGCCCCGTTCGAGGAAACGGTCCGCCGGGTCGTCGCCGAGGCCGAGCGCCCGGCAGTCGAGCCACGCGAAGTACGTCGCCTCGGTGGGCCGATACCGCACCTCGGGCAGCCGCTCGGCGAGGAGCGAGGCGAGCAGGGCGCGGTTCTCGGCGAGCCCGTCGAGCAGCGCGTCGAGCCAGGGCTCGCCCTCGGCGAACGCGGCGGTGTGCGCGAGAAAGCCCAGATGGCTCATCCCGTGCCCCACCTCCACGGGGATTCGCGCCAGCTCGTCGGCCGCCGCGGGACCCGCGAGGGCGAGCGCGGCCTTGGCCCCCGCGAGGTTCCAGCCCTTGGACGCGGACACGAGCGAGAAGCCGCGCTCGGCCCCAGGAACGGACAGATAGGGCACATACCCCGCGCCCGCGGCCACCAGGGGCGCGTGGATCTCGTCCGCGATCACGCGCACGCCGTACCGTTCGGCCAGCGCGGTCGCCTCGGCCAGCTCGTCGGCGGAGTGCGCGACGCCCGTGGGGTTGTGCGGGTTGCACAGCAGAAAGACGGCGCGCGCCCCACCCGCCGTCGCGCGCCGGAACGCCTCCGCGAGCGCCCCCGGGTCGATGCGGTGCGCGGCGTCGAGCGGCGCCTCGACGATCCGCCGGCCCAGGTGCCGCTCGGTGAACGCGTAGAACGGCGGATACACCGGGGGGTTGACCACGACCGCGCCGCCCGGGTCGGTCAGCAGCTTGAACAACTCGACGGCGCCCCGCATCACATCAGGCACCAGGCGCGCCCGCGCGGGGTCGAGCCCTTCCCAGCCCCACCGCCGCGCCGCGAACCGCGACACCGCCCGCGCGTACGCGTCGCCGTAGGCGTAGCCGGTGTCGCCGCGCGCCACCGCGCCGGTGAGCGCGCGGGCGACGGGCTCGGCCAGCGGCACGTCCATCTCGGCCACCCACAGCGGCAGGACATCGGGGGGGTAGGCGCGCCACTTCATGCTGGTGCGCTCGCGCAGCTGATCGAGCGTGAGCGCGCGCAGGGGATTGGGAACGGGCTGGCTCGGTGAGACGGGCTGGCTCGGTGAGACGGGCTGGCTCGGTGGGGTGGGCTGGCTCGATGTCGTGGACCGGCTCGGTGTCGTGGACCGGCTCGGTGGGGTGGGCGAGTGGGGCGAAACGCCTCGTATGTCGTCCATGTGGCTCATGGTAGGCGGTACCTCCCGGGTGGCGGGAGGCGTCCGTTGCGGTGAGGGGGCCGTTCCCGGGAACCCTTATGGGTCGGTTTCTCCATATAAGTATGACTATCTGATCTTCAGGTCACACGAGCATGGAGCCGCATGTGTCTCAGCACCCTCCCCTCCCCGGATCCGCAGCGCTCACCGGCGCCCTGCTGCTCACCGTCGCCGCCCTCGCCGCCTGCGGCGGGGACGGCTCCCCCTCGTCGCCCGCGGAAAAGAAGTCGGCCGCCGACGCCGGGGCGACCGAGTTCACACTGGTGGCCACGGGCGACCTGCTGGTCCACGACTCCGTGATCCGCCAGGCGGTGGCCGACTCGGGCGGCGCGGGCCACGACTTCGGCCGCATGCTCGCGGACGCGAAGCCCCTGGTGGAGGAGGCCGACCTCGCGGTGTGCCACATGGAGACCGTCTACGGCGCGGACGGCGGCCCGTTCACCGGCTATCCGCTGTTCCAGACGCCACCCCAACTCGCCCAGTCCACCATGGAGGTGGGCTATGACTCCTGCTCCACCGCCTCCAACCACACCCTCGACGCGGGCGTCGACGGCGTGAGCCGCACCCTGGAGGCCATGGACGCCGCGGGCCTGGCCCACGCGGGCTCGGCCCGCACGCCTGAGGAGCGCGACACCCCGGCCATGATGGAGGCGGGCGGCGCCAAGGTCGCCCACCTCGCCTACACCTATGGCACCAACGGCATCCCCATCCCCGAGGGCCAGGACTGGCTCGTCAACGTCATCGACCCCGACCGCATCGTCGCCGACGCCCGCGCCGCCCGCGAGAAGGGCGCCGACGTCGTCGTGGTGAGCATGCACTGGGGCACCGAGTGGCAGGAGGAGCCCGACGAGACACAGCTCTCCCTCGCCGACCAGTTGACCGCGTCGGCCACGGAAGGGCGCCGCGACATCGACCTGATCCTCGGCACCCACGCGCACGTCCCTCAGGCGTACGAGAAGGTGAACGGCACCTGGGTCGTCTACGGCATGGGCGACCAGATCGCCGGTGTCATGAACGACCCGCGCGGGCAGCACGGCACCGCCGCCCGCTTCACGTTCGCCCCGCCCGCCGCCGAGGGCGAGCCATGGGACGTGAGGAAGGCGGAGTTCATCCCGCACGCCGTGGACAACGACCCGATCACCCTGGTCAACCTGCCGCGCGCCCTCGACGAGAACCCCGGCAACGCCGCCCACGCCGCCGCCCTCGACAGCATCACCGCGACCGTGCTCAGCAGGGGCGCGGCCGACGACGGGCTGCGCATGGGGCGCTGAGGGCGTCGACTCGGGGCGTCGACTCAGGGCGCCGACCGGCCGACGGGCGCTGGCGTCGAGGCGCGTTGCCGCACCATGGACACATGCCCGAAGGAGACACCGTCTGGCAGGCCGCCCGCCGCCTCGACGCCGCGCTGGCCGGTCACCGCCTGATCCGGTCGGACCTGCGCGTTCCCCGGCTCGCCACCGCCGACCTCGCGGGACGCGAGGTGCTCGGCGTCGTGCCGCGGGGCAAGCACCTCCTGATCCGCTTCGACGGGGGCCTCACCCTTCACTCCCACCTGCGGATGGACGGCGCGTGGCGGGTCTACGCGGCTGGTCAGCGCTGGACCGGCGGGCCCGGCCACCAGATCCGCGCCATCCTGGCCACCGAGGACCGCACGGCCGTCGGCTACCGCCTCCCCGTGCTCGACCTGCTGCGCACCGCCCACGAGCACTGCGTCGTCGGTCACCTTGGACCCGACCCTCTCTCAGCCTTCGGCCGGGGGGACCCCCAGCTCGCCTCGCCCGGCCCCGACTGGGACCCGGACGAGGCCCTGGCCCGCCTGCTCTCCGACCCCGCGAGGCCGCTGGGCGACGCGCTGCTCGACCAGCGGAACATCGCGGGCATCGGCAACGTGTACATGGCCGAGCTGTGCTTCGCCGTCGGCGCCACCCCCTGGCTGCCCATCGGCGAACTCCCCGACCCCGCACGCCTGGTGGCCACCGCCCGGCGCCTCATGGAGGCCAACAGGGAACGCCCCGACCGCACCACCACGGCCGACCCCCGCGCGGGCCGCCTCCACGTCTACGGCCGCGCGGGCCGACCCTGCCAGAGCTGCGGTGCCAGAATCCGCGTCGCCGACGACACCCACGGCATGCCCGGACGGCCCCGCCCCACCTACTGGTGCCCCCACTGCCAGCACGGCCCCGCCCCGGCGGCCTACCCTGCCTGACGTGCACAGAGAAACAAACTGCCGTACGGCCCCGGTGATCGCGTGACCGGGGCGGAGCTGCTCGCCGTGTTCGGCGCGGGCGTCGGCGCGGGGGCGATCAACACCGTCGTCGGCTCAGGAACGTTGATCACCTTCCCCGTCCTGCTCGCCGTCGGCGTCCCACCCGTCACCGCCGTGGTGTCCAACGCGCTCGGCCTGATACCCGGCTCCATCAGCGGCGCCATCGGCTACCGCAGGGAGCTCGCCGGGCAGCGGCGCCGCCTGGTCAAGCTGGGCTCGGGGGCCCTGTGCGGGGGCCTGACCGGAGCGACGCTGCTGCTCGCGCTGCCGAGCACGGCGTTCGACACGGTCGTCCCCGTCCTGGTCGCCGTGGCCCTTGTCCTCGTCCTGCTCCAGCCCAGGATCGCCGCCTGGTCCCGCCGCCGCCGCGCCCGCGCGGGCCGCCCGTCGCGCCCGGACGGCGGGCCGCTGCTGTACACGGGCCTGACGCTCGCGAGCGTCTACGGCGGCTACTTCACCGCGGCCCAGGGCATCATCTACTTCTCCCTCATGGGCATGGCGATCGACGACACGGCCCAGCGCCTCAACGCCGTCAAGAACGTCCTGGCCGCCCTCGTCAACTCCGTCGCCGCCCTCTTCTTCCTCTTCGTCGCCGACTTCGACTGGACGGCGGTCGCCCTGATCGCGGCGGGCTCCGCCCTCGGCGGCCAGATCGGCGCCTCGGTCGGCCGCCGCCTGAGCCCGGCCGTCCTGCGCGGCGCCGTGGTGGTGATCGGCAGCCTGGCCCTGGCCCAACTCATCGCGCGCTGAGGCGACATGGCGCGCCCCGTCAGGACGCCATCCCGTCAGGGCACCATCCCTTCAGGACGCCATCCCTTCAGGACGCCATCCCGTCAGGGCGCCCACGCCTCCACCAGCCGCTCCGGGCCGTACGCCGCCGCAAGGCCATCGGTGGTGAAGCCCGCCCGCGACACGGCGATCAACGGCGTGCCCCCGTCCGCACCGGGCACGGCCAGCGCGTCCCTGGCCAGCGCGCCCAGGGCCCGCTGGTCGAACGGCCGCTGCTCGCGCCACTTGACCGACCCCACGAACGCGATGGCCCGCGCGGGCGCCCGGTCGGCGCCCACGAGGTCCACCTCGGGGTTGTTGGTGCGCGGCCACCAGCCGCCGACCTCGCGTACCCCGGGCCACCGCTCGTCGGGCAGCAGCCTGCCCAGCGCCTCACGCACCACCGGCTCCACGGCCCGCCCCCGCCACGAGGCCCAGCCGCGTTCGACCGTCTCGGCCACCAGCCGCCCCCGCCCGCGCTCGATCTCCGGGATAGCGCTCTCCAGGAACGCCAGCCAGAAGCGGAGGTACGAGTCGGCCACGCGATAGCGCCGATCGCGGTCGCCCGGCCTGACCGACAGCGGGGTGTCGACCGCCACAAGACGCTTGCCGACGAGGGCGCGCAGCACGGGGTTGAGCGAGCCGGGCGGCAGGGGCCGGTCATCGCCCCCCGCCGCCGAAGCGATCCTGCTGAACGTCCGCTCCCCGCTGCCGATCACCCCCAGCACCTGCCGGGCCCGCACGGCCGCGGGGAACTCCGCCGCCAGCATGCGCTCTCCCGACACCAGCAGCGGCGACGTCGGATCGTCGAACGAGCGGGCGAGGAAGTCCGCGCGGCTCTCGCCCTCCCGCCACTCCTGGCAGACCAACGGCAGACCGCCGGTGACCAGGTGCGCGTCGATGGCGTCTGCGGGCGCCAGGCCCGTCATCCGCATCACCTCGTGCGGCGACAGCGGCGGCAGGACCATCTCGACCCCGCGCTGGTGGAACGGGCGGCCGTACGCGCCCAGTTGCTCCATCATCGCCAGGTCGCTGCCGATGAGGACGAGCAGCACGGGCTTCCGGCCGAGCACCCGGTCCCACACCGTCTGAAGGGTGCCCTCGAACACCGGGTCGCCCTCGATCAGCCAGGGCAGCTCGTCCAGCACGACGACACTGGGGGAGTCGTCGGGCAGCACCGCCGCGAGCTGTCGGAGAGCGGTATCCCAGGAGTCCACGCCGGTGATCCCGGCCAGCAGATCCGTGCCGGGCAGCGAGGAGCGCCTGACCTCGGCGAGGAAACGGGCCCGCTCCCGGTCCTGGTCCTCGCCCCGGGTGGCCTGGTGCACGACATATGGCACCCCGGAGCGCTCGCAGAAGACGTCCACGAGCCGGGACTTCCCGACCCGGCGCCGCCCACGCAGCAGCAACGCCCGTCCGCGCTGGTCGCCGAGACCGTCCCTGACCCACGCCAGATGCCGCTCCAGCGCCGCGAGCTCCGCGACCCGGCCCACGAACCCCGCCATCCCGTCACCTCTCTCGCCATGACCATACTTATGCCGAGTTTACTCAACTCAGACATAGTAAGTTCAAAGCGAGTAAGCGGGAGAGCGTTCTCCCGATAGGGGTGGAGAGCGCTCTCCCTTTCCCGGCCCGCGGAGAGCGCTCTCCTGGTAGCTGGGAGAGCGCTCTCCGCCGGTCGGGGAGGGTCGCCGCCAGGGCGGTCTTCGCCCGGGCCAGGACGCGGTCCGCGTGGTCCCGGGGTGTCCGGGATCGTGCCGTAGACGAGGTGGACCGCGGAGTCGTCGATGCAGCGGAACGCGCGGATGCCCTCGTTGAGCAGGCGCGTCAGGTGCTTGTCCCAGCCGGGGGCGGTGATCAGCTCCTCCCCGTAGCCGATCAGGCCCACCCACACCGCCCGCTTGCCGCGCGGCGTCGGCTGGCTGCGGCCATCGGCGAAGCCGTGGTTTCAGGTGCGGTCCACCCAGCCGTTGAGGATCGCGGGCAGGCCGTAGACGGAACGCTCATGGTGGCCACCGGGGCCCGCGGCGCGGTCGACCAGCGTCAACGCGTGCGATTCGGAGTGCTGGGGCCGCTTGCGGTGTGGACCGCGGAGGGGCGGCCGGTGCTGGTGCCGGAGCGCAAGGTGCAGCTGCTGCTCGCCGATCTCGTCGCCCACCGGGGGCGCCCGCGCGGCCGAGCAATCGAGCCCGTTCGCCGAGGAGTTCGCCCGCGTCGGCCTCGGCATGGTGGCGCGCCGCGCCGGGCGGCTCGCCGAGGCGGACGAGCACTTCGCCCGCGCGCTCGCGTGGAACGAGCGCCTCGCGGCCGACTACGGCGTGCCGTTCCGCGGCCTCGCCCTGCCGCTGGCCGAGGCGGGCTTCGTCGCCGAGCTGCGCGGCGACGCCGAACGCGCCCGCGCCCTGCACACCAGGAGCCTCGCCGTGGCCCGCGAGCTCGGCGACCCCCGCGCCGCCGCCCTGGCCACCGAGGGCCTGGCGGGCGCGGCCTCCCTCGTGAGCGACCACCAACGCGCAGCCCAACTCCTCACCGACACAACGGCGTTGCGCACCTCCGTCGGCAACGCTCCCGCGGCAGCGGTCGCGGACCCGCCCCGCGCCGCCACCGGGCTCCCTCGGACGCGGAAGCCGTCGAGCGCGTAGGGCGGCGCCCTCAACAGCGGGAGGCACGTGGGGAGATGGCCCCTTCGGGCAGCAGCGCGTGAACACCCCACGTCTGATTGGCCACTTGGGTCACCCGCAGCTGCACCGCCGCGCTCGAGAGGGCCAGGGCAGCCGCGGGGGTGAGGCCGAGCAGCGCCGCGAGCCAGGTGACCATCGCCTCAAGCGCCTGCCCCGTCGCCTCGTTGAGGTCGGGGCTGAAACCGAATGTCACCCGGCCCGCCGGGGTCACCGCGTACGCGGTCGGCAGCGCGGGCTCGGGCACCAGGTCGAGCGTCAGCCGCGTCGTCATGCCGCACTCGATGGCCGTGCCCGACGCCTCGCCGTCGCCCTGCGCCGCGTGCCCGTCGCCGACGCACAGCAGCGCGCCGTTCACCGTCACCGGCAGGAACAGCGTTGATCCCGCGACGAGTTCGCGGCAGTCGATGTTCCCGCCGCCGAACACCCTCGGCGGCACCGTCGAGTGCTCGCCCGGCCCCGGCGGCGGCATGCCGATGACCCCGAGGAACGGGGCCAGCCGCACCGTGTGCCCGAACTGGTCGGTGCCGATGCCGCGTTCGGCGTCCAGCTCCCACAGCAGCCAGGTCGGGACCGAACCGACCAGGCCGAGGCGCCGGTTGACCGGGGTGTCGCGCCCGCCCGCCACGGTCCAGCCCCACGCGTCGGGCCGCAGCGCGTCGAGGCGCACGGCAAGTGCCATGCCAGGCGCGGCGCCCCGCACCTCCATCGGCCCGGCGAGGCAGTGCCCGCGGCGTTCCTCGATCAGGGTGGGGGCGGGCTCGCCCGGCGTGCGCTGCCGCTCCAGATGCCCCGAGGCGTCGAGGGAGCGGACCACGACCGAGTCCCCTGGAGCCAGGGAGAGCACCGGCGGCAGATCGGCGGAGAAGACGTCGGTCACCGTGTCGGGTGCCGGATCGAGGCGGTGCTCGACCAAGGCGGCGCTCACCTTCCGTGCGGGCTCCGGCGCGCGCTGGGCGCGTGCGCTTCGGTGCGCGCCGGGGCCGAGGGGACATCCCGCACATCTTCCCTGGTCGGACACCCGTACGGAAGGGGCGTCTTGTCATCCGATGTCGTGGGTAGGCTGCCCGCCGTGAGTGAGACCTCTCGGCCGATACGGTTCGGCCTCATCGGCAGCGGGCGGCGTTCGGAGTTCTTCGTGCGGCTGGCCCGCGCCCTGCCGGACCGGCTCTCGGTCACGGGCGTGGTGACCAGGACCGCCGAGCGCGGCGCCGAGGCGGAGGCGGCCTTCGGCGTTCCTTCGTACCGCACCGCCGATGAGCTGGTGAACGCGCAGGGCGAGCGGCCCGAGTTCGTCATCCCGTCCGTCCCCTGGTCGGTGACCGCGTCCGCGACCGCCGAGCTGGTGCGCCTCGGCGTTCCGGTGCTGGCCGAGACCCCGCCCGCGGCCGACATCGAAGGGCTGCGCCGCATGTGGCGGGAGACCGGCGCGAGCGGGCTCGTCCAGGTCGCCGAGCAGTACCCGCTGATGCCGGGGCACGCGGCCAGGCTCGCCCTGCTCCGCGAGGGGGCGATCGGCGATGTCACCTCGGTGCAGCTGTCGTCCACGCACCTCTACCATGCCGTTTCCCTCGTCCGGCACACGCTGGGCGTGGGCTTCGAGCCCGCGGAGGTCACGGCCCGTACGTTCACGGCGCCGCTCGCCGACCCGCTCTCGCCCGCGGGCTGGTCGGGGGACGCGACGCCCAAGGACGCCTCGACGACCCTCGCCATGATCGACTTCGGCGGCGGCCGGATGGGCCTGTACGACTTCACCGACAATCAGTGGTGGAATCCCCTGCGCGCCCGGCGCATGGTGGTGCGCGGGTCGCTCGGCGAGATCGTGGACGACACCGTTGTGCGCCTGGCCGACCCGCGCACGCCCGTCGAGTCGCGGCTCATCCGGCGGCAGACGGGCACCGACCTCAACCTGGAGGGCCGCGAGCTGCACCACATCAGCTACGACGGCCGCGTGATCTACCGCAACGCGTATCTCGGGGGAGCGCTCTCCGAGGACGATCTGGCCGTGGTGGACCTGGTGTTCCGCATGGGCGCGTGGGTGCGCGGCGAGGGGCCGGAGCCGTATCCGCTGGCCTGGGGGTGCCAGGACCACCTCATCAGCCTGGCCATTGTCGAGGCGGCGCGCACGGGGGAGACGGTGACGACGAGGCGCGAGGCGTGGGCGCCGGAGTGAGCTCTTCCCCGCGCGCCGCCCCGACGCCTCCCGGCGGACCGCCGCCTCCCGCCGCCCCACCGCGGCTTGCCGCCCCAACGGGGCTCGCCCGGCCCGGGCGGCGGGAGGTGCCGGGCGTTCAGATCGCGACGCCGAAGTCCCTGGCGATGCCCTCGAGCCCGGACGCGTAGCCCTGCCCCACCGCACGGAACTTCCAGTCCGCGCCGTTCCGGTACAGCTCGCCGAAGACCATGGCCGTCTCGGTCGCGGCGTCCTCGCTCAGGTCGTAGCGCGCGATCTCGGCGCCACCCGCCTGGTTGAGGACGCGGATGTAGGCGTTGCGGACCTGGCCGAAGTTCTGGCCGCGGTTCACGGCGTCGTAGACGGAGACCGCGAACACGATCTTGTCGACGTCGACGGGCAGGCCCGCGAGGCCGACCTGGATCTGCTCGTCGTCGCCCACGCCCTCGCCCGTGCGGTTGTCGCCGAGGTGGACGATTGTGCCGTCCGGGGTCTGCTTGTTGTTGAAGAAGATGAAGTGGCTGTCGGAGTACACGCGGCCCGTGGGGTTGACGGCGATCGCGCTGGCGTCGAGGTCGAAGTCCGCGCCGGTGGTGACGCGGACGTCCCAGCCCAGTCCGACGGTGACGGCGGTCAGGCCCGGCGCCTCCTTGGTGAGGGAGATGTTTCCGCCTTTGGACAGGGATACGGCCATGAGGTCTCCTTGGGCTCCGGGCGCCGGTCTTTCCCAGCGCCAAGCTCGACAGACCACGAATCTACGTCACCCGGGCGAACGGCGGCGTGGCCGGTACATCGACCGGCAAAACGGTCGACTCACCGTCCAACTCATCGCCCAACTCGCCGGGCGCGTCAGCCCGTTGCCCCGCCCAGGTCGCAGCGCTGCGGCGGCGCGCCCAGGGTGAGCGAGATGTGCCGGGCCGACTCCGCGACGGCCTCGCCGCAGGCCGCCATGGCCGAGGTGTCGGCGGGGTGGCTCAACGCGGCCGCGCTGATCCCGCCGATCACCTGCCCCCCGTGGTCGAACACGGGCGCGCCGACGGCGATCACGCCGTCCTCGTTCTCCTCGTGGTCCTCCGCCCAGCCGCGCCGCCGCACCGCGTCCAACTCGGCGAGCAGCGCCTCGGGATCAGTGTGCGTCCGCGCGGTGCGCGCGGGCGTGCCCGCCCGCGCGAGCAGCGCGCGCGCCGTCTCCTCGGGCAGGGAAGCCAGGATCGCCTTGCCGACCGACGTGGAGTGCAGCGGCAGGCTCATCCCGACGCGCGACGCCAGGTGATAGGGGCGGTCGCCCTCCAACTTGGCCGCGTACACGGCCTCGTGGCCCGAGAGCAGCGCGAAGTGCACGGTCCACGACGTGCGTTTGCGCAGCTCGTCGAGCGCGGGCCGCACCTGCCCCGACAGATCGGCGGCGCGCTGGTGGCGGCCGATCAGCGTGAGGATCCTGGGGCCGCCCGCGTAACTCCCGTGGCTTGTCTGGCGGGCGAACCCCCGCTCGACCAGCGTCCGCAGGATCCGGTGCACGGTCGGCTTCGGCAGCCGCGTCGCCCGTGAGAGGCCCGCGATGCTGTCGTGCTCGGCCAGCGCCTCCAGGACATCCAGCGTCTTGTCGGCGGCCGTTCGCCGACCCTCCCCTGTCATGCGCCCAGTTTAGGTGCCCGCTTTGGGGGCCCGCGCCCCACTTCTCTCGGAAACCTCGTGTGACCGGGTTCACAGCGGCCGGGGTGTGTGGCGGCATCGAACCCGCGAATGCGGAACGGTATTCCATCCCACGGAATACAGGAGCGGACGTGTCGGACGCGCGGAGCCCCTCCGAACGACTCGCCCAACCCGCCCAACTCAACGCTCTCGCCACGACGTTGCTCGGTCAACGTCGTCGGCGCGTTCCGCTGCGCCCGCGCCCTCGCCCCCGCCCTGCGCGCCTCCCGGGGCGCGATCGTGAACATCGCCTCCATCTCGGGCCACCGCGCCGGGGGTTCGTCCATCGCCTACGGCGTCAGCAAGGCCGCCCTGCTGCAGCTCACCCGCAACCTCGCCAGCGCCCTCGCCCCCGAGGTTCGCGTCAACGCCCTCGCCCCCGGCACCGTCGCCACCCGCTGGCAGACGGCCCTGCGCGGCGAAGAGCGCTTCGCCCGCCGCGCCCGCACGGAGCGCGCCACGGTCCCCCTCCGCACCACCGCGACCCCCGACCACATCGCGCAGGCCGTCCTCACCCTCCTGACGATGGACCTGGTCACCGGCGAGTCGCTGATCGTTGACGGGGGGAAGCACATTCGTTATTGAGCCGGTGCCCTCGTCGGAAACGCGAACGGCACCCGAGATGGGTGTTGTAACGATTCTTCGGTGGACGTGCTCGAAGTCAGGCCCGTATGGATCCTGATTCGGGGGCGCCTGTTCCGTTCCCCGCCTCCCACATCGGAATGTAGATACCCAGGATCTCGTGCATCAGAGTGTAGATTCCGGCGGCCATTGCCGTCGCATACGTCGTCCTCGGCGTCTGTCCACTGTCTCCCTGGCTCGATATGCCCTGGGATATCAGCATCGCGGCCACTGCCGATACGAGGGGCAGAACCGCGGCGGAGGCGGGCGCGAGGGGGCGGCTGCGGAAAGTTCGCACGGGAGTCTCTTTCTCGAACTGATGCACAAGCTTCGCTGATCCTAGACACCCCGCGCGCGATCCCAAAATCTGGCTGAGGCGGAGAGTCCGGCGGCGCTTGGCTCGTGGATGTGCACCCGCTATTGGAGTCAATGTCCACTTTGTCCCGAAAGCGCGAGCGAACGCGCTCTAAGCGGCGGATCCTACCAGCTGAAGCGCGTCCCGAAAATCGCGTTCATGTCCTATTCCGAGTTGCGCGCGATGTGGTGTACTTCCGCCAGGAGTTCACGGGCTTCCCGCTCCTCCTGGTGGGCCTGGCTCGCCCGGGCCACCGCCAGCGCGGCGCTCAGGTGCTGGGCCGCCGCGGTCGGGTTCCCCAGGCTGGCCTGGGCCTTTCCTGCGCCGATGAGGGCCCGCGTCTCCTCGGCCGTGGCCCCGATGAGCTGAGCCGTCTCCCCTGCGCGGCGATAGGTCTCGTGTGCGCGGTCGAATGCGCCGCGGTCGTGGTGAAGGGCCCCGATGCCGATGAGGGCATGCGCCGTGCTCTTCCTGTCGCCAAAGCTGCGGAAAGCCGTGAGGCATTCCTCGAACATGGCCAGCGCTCTGTCTTTTTCCTCGGCATCTTCCGAAGCGGCGAGGACGGAGGCCAGATTCGCCTGCACGATGACCTCGTCGAAAGAGGCGCCGCTGGCTCTCGCCAGAGCCAGCGCTCGCTCGAGCGGTGGCCGCGCCAGGTCCACTCGCCCTCGGTCCTGCTGAAGTGTGCCTATATTGTTGAGGGTTATGGTGAGATTGTGGTCGTCGCCCACGGCGGCAAAGTACTCGCTCACCTGCTGGAAGTGCTCCAGCGATTCCCGGTACCGATGAAGCGATGACAGAATGATCGCCACATTGTTTTTGCAACGGGCCTGACCGCGCGTGTTCTTTCTCTCCGAGTGGAGGGCGATGGCCGATTCGTGGAGACGCAGTGCCTCGCGCAGGCGCCCGGTATGCCAGTCGATGACTCCGAGGCCGCGCAGTGCCTCCGCCTGGATTCCGCCCTCGTCGATCTCCTGGGCGATTCCGAGCGCTCGCCGATAGGCCGCCACGGCCTCCTCGTACAGGCCGGTGTTCGCGTGTGTCGCGCCAAGGTCGAGCAGGGCCAGGCTCAACGCCCGGCGGTCGTCCGCCGCTTCCCAGTGCGCCACGGCGTGGTGGCGCATGGCGGCGGCGTCGATCCACCGGCCCTCGGCGTCGAGGAATCCCGCCAGCACATGGCCGAGCAGGGCCGACCAGACCGGAGGCAGGTGAGCGCGCGCGAACGCCTCCGTCGCCAGGAGATTCCCGCGCTCCCGCTGGAACCAGCCGTTCCAGTCGTTCGACGACGAAGCCGCCGATGTGCTCGGAAGGGCGATCCTGGGCCGACCGGGGTAGAGAGAACGATCCGCGAGGTCAGCGGCGTTGAGATAGAAATTGATCAGCCGGAGGATCGCGGCCTCGCGCACCTCTTCCGTCTCCTCGGCGGTGGCCAGGGTCCGCGCGTACTCGCCCACCAGATCATGGAAGTCATAGCGATTCGGAATCTGCTCACGCACAAGATTGCAGTGAAGTAAGTGATCGAGAAGGCGCTCGGTTTCGGCCAGTGGAAGACCGGTCAGCGCCGCGGCGGCCGGTGGGTCGAAATCATCCCCCGGATGCAACCCCAGCAGGCGGAACGCCGATTGTTGATCAGCGTGCAGCGCGAGGTAGCTCAGCCCGAACGCATTGGCGATTTCACGGTATCCGTCGTAAATCTGCGCCAATCTGCCCGAAGGTCGGGACAGTTGTTGCCTGAGCGTCGCGAGGTCCCAGGACCCGTGCGTGCTGAAACGTCCCGCCACCAGCTCCACCGCGAGGGGCAGATAGCCGCACAGCTCGACCACGCGGGCCAGCTCGGCCGGATCGTCCGCGTCGCGCATCCGCTCCTCACCGGCGCAGGCCCGGAACAGCGCCGCCGCGTCGTCCGCGTCCATCACGTCGAGGGCGAGCGAGCGCACCCCGGGCAGCCCGGTGAGCCGTCGCCTGCTGGTGATGATCAGCAACGAGGGGCTCGTGTCGGGGAGCAGCGGCCTGACCTGGTCGGGCCCCGCGGCGTCGTCGAGAACGATCACCGAGCACCTGTCCGCCAGGATGGCCCGCCACAGGGCCGCGCGCTCCTCGGTGGACCGGGGGATGGCCTCGGGCGGAATGCCCAGCAGGCCGAGCAGATCGCCGAGCGCGGCGCCCGCGGTCAGTGGCTCCCTGTCGCTGCCGTCCCCCAGCAGGTTGAGGTACAGCCCCGCGTCGGGGAAGCGGTCGCCGAGCATGTGCGCGGCGTGGACGGCCAGGGATGTCTTGCCCACCCCCGCCATCCCGGATATGGACTCGAGGGCGACCACGCGCCCTCCGTCCCCCGCCGCCTCCAGGCGGCGCAACTCACGGACTCGGCCGATGAGTTCGGTGCGACGCGGGAGGTTGTTCCGCGGTGTCCGCGCGAGGGCCGGGCGGGGCGCGACCCGGGTGACCCCTCTGCCGGGCGGTCTCGGGAGCAGCCGCCCGACCGGCGTCCGGTTGAGGATCTGTTGATGTATCTGCGTCAGGTGCTCGCCCGGCTCGCTCCCCAGGTCGTCGTGGAGCGTGCGCCGCACGGCCCGATAGGTGGCCAGGGCCTCGGCGTCGCGCCCGCACCCGTAGTAGGCGATCATCAGACGGGCCGCGAGCCGCTGGTCGTGCGGGTGCCGGGCGGTCAGCGCGGACAGTTCGGCGAGGCACTCGGCGAAGCGGCCGAGGCGCAGCTCGGCGGCGATGCGGGCCGAGGTGACCTGGTGCCTGGACTCCGCCAGGCTGGTGCGCACCTGCTCGGGCCACAGCCCCGGGAGCCCGGCCAACGCCTCGCCGTGCCACAGGCTCTCCGCCCCGCGGAATAAGTCCGCGGCCCCCTCGTCGTCCCCTTCGCCCTCGAGGCGGGTGGCCCGCGCGGCGAGGCGCTGGAAGCGGTGCCAGTCCACCTGGTCGGGATCCATCTCCAGCGTGTAGGTGTGGGCGTGCCCCCTGATGAACTGCGTGCGCGCCGCGGCCGGATTCCCCTCATCCCGCTCGGCCTCGCGTAACGCGCGGCGGATTCGGGAGACATGCGAGTGGGCGTTCTCGCGCGGCCGGGCAGGCAGCGCGGTCGCTCCGTCCCAGAGGCGGTCGATCAACGTGGACAGTGCGACGGGGCGACCCACCTCGAGTGCGAGCGTCGCCATGACGATGCGTTCCTTGTCCGAGCGGAACGCCAGACGTTGCCCCCGTGATGCAAGCGTCACGGGGCCGAGCACCGCGACCTCCACCAGCCCTCCCCGGCCGGTCCGTCGTGCTTTGGCCCAAGGGTGACAGAGCCGTCGCGGGGGTGCCAGAGGGCATGGGGCGGCGGCGTTGGCCGATTTCGGGCCGCCGATCGCTCTTCTTGTTCTCGGTGTGATCCTGATGGGTAGGAAGAAGCGCAGCGCACGTAGTCATGTGTGTCGACGGCACTGGCTCGGTCTGGGGGGATGGCCCGTGCATCCTTATGCGCAAGCCCATCGCAACGTCATCGGCGGCTCGGCCAGGATCGAGGGGGCGAGCATTCAGGCCGGTCATGTGAACGGCGGGATCCACGTGCACCAGCAGAGCGCGCCGCCTCGGCCCGTTCCCCGGCAACTGCCCCGTGTTCCCCCGCACTTCACGGGCAGGGAACGCGAGCTCGCGGCGCTCTCCGAGATCCATGACCGCGCCGCCGACGGCGAGGCGCCCCTGATCGTTGTGAGCGGCCCGGCCGGTATAGGGAAGACGGCCCTGGTCTCGCGCTGGGTGAGAGCCCGCGCGGAGTCGCGGTTTCCCGATGGCTGCCTCTACGCCGACCTGCGCGGCCACGCCCCTGAGGGCCCGGTCGCGCCGGGCGACGTTCTCGGACAGTTCCTGCGCGCGCTCGGCCTGACGCAGACGCCGACCGGGCTGCCGGAGCTGATGGGGACGTGGCGCACGCTCACCGCGCCCCTGCGCATCGCCGTCGTCATCGACAACGCCATCTCCGCCGCCCAGACCACTCCGCTGATCCCGGGTGGTGAGGGCAATCTCACGATCGTGACCAGCCGGTTCCGCCTGACGGGGCTGCGGATCGAGGGCGCGGTGCCGCACCAGCTCGGGCCGCTCGACGCCGACGCCTCGTGGGCGTTGCTGTCCAGGGGGATCGGCGAGGACCGGCTGCGCGCCGACGCCGGGGCCACCGACCGGGTGGTCGAGCTGTGCGCGGGCTTCCCCCTGGCCCTGTGCCTGGCCTCGGCCTGGCTGTCGTCCCGGCCGCGGCAGCCGGTGCACACCATGGCCGACACCCTCGCGCGGGATCCCCGACGCGCGGCGACGCTCACCGGGGAAGGTGCGGTGGCGGCCGTGCACACCGCGCTCGACGAGTGCTACGCGGTGCTGCCCGCCGAGGCGGCCAGGCTGTACCGGCGGTTGGGGGCGTTCCCCTTCCCGGTCTTCGAGTCCCGGCTGGCCGCGGCGGCCGGTGGGCTCTCGCTCGACGAGGCCGACCGGGTGCTCGACGACCTGCTCGAGGCGAACCTCGTCGAGGACGTCGACGTCGACCGCTGGCGCCTGCACGACGTGGTGCGGCGGCACGCGGCCGCGCTCGCGCGACACGAGGCGTCCGAGGACGGCGGCACGGCGTGGGCGGAGGCGCTCAGGCGCGCCTGCGACTGGTTCCTGGCCACGGCAACGGCGGCGCAACGGATCCTGACCCCGGTGCAGGCGGTGCTCGAGCGCACCGTGCGCTACCCGCCCGACCTCTCCCTCCCCTTCGATGACGAGGCCGGTGCCCTCGGCTGGCTTGATGCCCGCCGCGCCGATCTGCTCGTCGCGGTGCGAACGGCCGTGGAGCGCGGATGGGATGACACGGCGTGGCAGCTCGTCGACGCCATGTGGCCGCTGTTCTCGCGTCTTCGCCACTACCCCTTGTGGATCGAGGCGCACGAGCTGGGGCGGGCGGCGGCCCACCGGGCAGGGAACGGGGACGCCGAGCGGCAGATGCTCAACTCGGGGGCGATCGGCCTCAGCGCGGCAGGCCGCCTCGAGACGGCCATCGACTGGTACACGGCGTCCCTCGACGCCGCGCGCGGCGTCGGTGACCGAAGGGACGAGGGACAGGCGCTCCTGGGGCTTGGCGCGGCGCACCGCGAGGCGGGGCGGTTCGAGGGGGCGATCCCCTACCTCGCGGAGGCCATCGAGGTGTGGAACGAGGTCGGCTACCTTCGGGGCACCGCGCTCGCCCGCATCGTGCTGGGCGAGATCGCCATCGAACGCGGCCGGTACCAGCAGGCGGAGACCCACTTCAGGCTGGCTCTGTCGACCATGACCGAGCTGGACGAGCCGTACGAGGTGGCCCGGGCCCGGGTGTTCCTCGGGCAAGCGCTCTCCCGGATGGGTGATCACGGCGGCGCCGAGAGCGAACTACGCCAGGCCCTCGAGGTGTTCGAGGTCCGCGGGACGGTCCACTGGCAGGCCAGAACGCTGGACACGTGGGGCGACAGCGCCGCGCGCGCCGGAGATCACTCCGCCGCGCGCGGCCATCGTGAACGCGCCCTCGCCCTCTTCGCCTCCTCGAGTCCCAAGGACGCGGCACGGCTCAGGGAGCTTCTGGGAGAGCGCTCTCCCTCGGCGGACCCAGACCCTTCAGCTCCGCCAGCGAGTGGCCATCGACCAGCCACCCGTGCAGACACGACGCCATCAGCGGACTGACCCCGCCGCGCCATGCCGACGCAGCCGACCGCCGCCCCGACACCCGGACGACACCGTTGTGGTCCGCCACCAGCCAGCCGCCCCCGGCGAGGGGCACGGCGACGAGTCGGCACCCGGGGTGCCGGGCGAGTCGCGCCCGCGCCCATGGGACCGCCCGCGGCGGCGGGCGCCGAACGTGCCCGTACAGCACGTCCGCGCAGGCTAGCCAGCGTTCCTCCGCACACGCGTCCGCGTCCACGGCGATGTGCTCGTCCATGGCGTCGGGCAGCGGCCCGCCGCGCGCCACGAACGTGCGCGACCCCGACGCGGTCCGGATCGCCAGGGCGAAGGAGTCGGCGGGACGGTCGCCCCCTGACGGCGTGGCGACCCAACGCCGGGCGACGGCCGCGGGACCGCACGGCCGTTCATCGGGCGCGTTCATGCCGTCAGCCGCCTTTCCGCCCAGGTGTCGAGCCGGGGCGGAAGCGGCAGCGGGGCCGTCGGCGCGGCGTGCGCGGGCTGGCCCAACCCCAGTACCAGGTACAGCAGTCGGCGCATGTTGCGCGCGAAGAGCCCCGGCTCGGAGCTGATACGGGAGGCGATGGCCGCGTACTCCTCTCTTCTGTACTCGGCCGCCGCATAGCCGAGTTGCTCGGACAGCGCATGCCCAGGGGTCAGCGCGGGCGCCGTCAGGGCGAGCGCCGCCGCTGGCGAGTCCGGGTTGATCTCCTGGGACGGCGACGCCGCAAGCAGGATCGGCGCCTCCGTCAGCGTTCCGTACAGCGTCACCGAGCCGTGGTCCCCGATGATCGCGTCCGCGGCGACCAGGAGCGCCCGCCAGTCGGCCTGGGGCGGTACGACGGCGATGCCGCGGTCGATGCACCGCGACAGCCAGGCCCGCACCTGGAAGGACCCGTGGCCGGAGAACACGTTCGGATGAAGGAGCAGGGCGATCCGCTGCCCGGGAAGCGCCAGTTCGCTCAGCAGCCGCGGCATCAGCGTCTCGATGCCGCCGAACGACGAGTGCGGCCCCCACGTCGAGACCACGGTGACCAACTCCTCGTCCGGCAGCAGCCCCAGGGCCGTACGGTAGCGCTCCCGCCCTGGGAGGCTCGCGGCGATCCGGTCGTACACCGGATCGCCCACGACGGTGGCGACCGGCACCGCCTCCGGGCAGGAACGCTCGAGTTGCCGAAGGTCACCCGCGTGCGGCAGCACCACGGCGGCGGGCGGCCTGCGGTCCTCGCCGAGCAGGATGTCCGAGGGGCCGAGACCGTAGACGTGCGTGCGCGAAGCCCCCGCCCTCCGCTTCAGATAGCTGGCCCCGTGCGGCACGGTGACGACGGGCCCCCGTACCTCGCCCATGCCCCGTGGCCCGGCCGCGAGGACCAGGTCGTACTCAAGACGTAGCGCCTCGTCCCACGGCAGGACGGGCCCGCCGAGGTCGTGCAGATAGCGCGAAGCGCCGTCCCCCAACTCGTGGGGCGGCGCGGTGAACAGCAGTTGAATCCGGAAGTCCTGTGCCAACAGGCCGACGATCTCGCTCAGTCGCTTCCCGTAGGGCACCGTGTGGACGACGGCCAGCACCTTCTTGCGCCCCGGCAGTGTCAGCCACTGCCGGTCGCGGTTCCGGCCGTCATGTGCGTGTACGCCTTCGGAGTCTCCGATGGCTGGCATGACGACATCCCCCATGTCCGTGTGTCATTGCGGGCCTTTCCGCCAAGCGTGCGGCTGCTCGCCGTCGCGGGGGCCCATACAACGGGATGGTTGCCGCGTGTCCGGACAGAAGAGTGGCGAGATCCATGCAGAAACCTTGCCGAACCGGGCAGGGCGGCTTTTCGCCCCGCCGCGTTGCAGGACTGACACAAAGCCGTGCCGCCGCGGGCGACTGTCGGTGGGACTGCGTAGGGTTCCGTGCAACCGCTGGATATGGCGGCGCGAGACCGGAGAAGGGTTAGCACGTGAGCCTCAACTTGTCCAAGGGACAGGCGATCAACCTCCAGAAGTCCGACGGCGGCACGCTCACCGCCGTGCGGATGGGCCTGGGGTGGCAGGCGGCTCCCCGGCGGGGGCTGTTCGGGACGCGCACGCGCGAGGTCGATCTCGACGCCTCCGCCGTGGTGTTCGCCGACAAGCAGCCGGTGGATGTCGTCTTCTTCCAGCATCTGACCAGCGACGACGGCTCCGTTCGGCACACCGGCGACAACCGAGTGGGCGGCGCGGGCCAGGGCGGCGACGACGAGGCGATCCTCGTCGACCTCCAGCGGCTGCCGGTCCATGTCGACCAGATCGTCTTCACCGTCAACTCCTTCACGGGGCAGACGTTCGCCGAGGTCCAGCAGGCGTTCTGCCGCCTGGTCGACGAGACCAACGGGCAGGAGCTCGCGCGGTACACCCTGACCGGCGGCGGCTCCTACACCGCGCAGATCATGGCCAAGGTGCACCGGCAGGGCGGCGGTTGGCAGATGACCGCGATCGGCGAGCCCGCGAACGGGCGGACGTTCCAGGACCTGCTGCCCGCGCTGGTCCCCTACCTGTAAGCGCCCGTACCCACCGTAACGACCCACCGTTACGCATCCACCGCTACGATCGGGCCCGGCGGGGCGCGCGACCGCGCCGGGCTCGCCCATCCCCAACGTTCTGAGAGGGCGCCACGATGACCGTCGAGCTGATTCGCGGGCAGAACCACCCGCTCCCGGAGACGCGCCTGGAGATACGGGTGTCCGCCGGCCAGCCGATCGCCGCCGGGGTGACGCTCAACGACGAGCACGGCCGCATGCGCGACGCCACATGGATCGCCCACCCGGCCTCGCCGCGGCTGCCGGGCGTCGAGGTCTCCAAGCAGGCCGCCGCCGACCACCGCCTGGCCGTCGACCTCGACGCGCTGCCCGCCGCCGTGCACCGCGTCAACGTCCTGCTCGCGCTGCCCACCGGCGTGGGCGGGCCCGCCAGCTTCGGCGCCGTCGCGCCCCCGACCGCCGCCGTCACCGGCCTGGACGGCGCCGCGATCGTCAGCTACCACATCATCGACCTGGACGCGGAGTCCGCCGTCGTCGCGCTCGAGCTCTACCGCAGGAATGACGCGTGGAAGGTCCGCGCGGTCGGCCAGGGCTTCGCGGGCGGGCTCACCGCGATGCTGCACGACCAAGGGCTGCCCGAGGCCGAGGAGTTGGCCGCCACGATCAACGCCGCCGTGGCCAGCGGCATCGCCCGCGCCGTGGCGCCCGCGCCGCCGCCACCACCCGCCCAGCCCGGCCAGCCGGGCCAGCCCGTCGCCGGGGACGCCACCGGCTGGTCGATGGACGAACGCCTGTACAACCAGGTGTGGGGCATGTTCGAGGACCTGGCCCGCGCCACCGCCGCCTACCGCAGCGCCGTCGACTTCGCCGACTCCCGCATGGACCGCGAGCTGGACGGCGTGCTCTCCGACCCCCGCAACCGCGTCGGACCCGTCGCCGACGCCGCCCGCGCGAAGGCCCAGGCCAAGCGCGCCCAGCTGGTCGACCAGGCCCGCGCCGCCCTCGACCGCGACGTCACGCAGCTGGTCGCCGAGTCCGAGGTGGTCGAGCCCGCCCTGCCGCCCGCGTACGCCCGTTGGGACAACCCCTGCTGGCACGCCTACAAGGTGCCCGACGAGGTCCCGATGGCCCTGCGCCTCGGCGACCTCAGCCTTCCCGAGCACGTGGGGCTGCGGATCCCGATGCTCATGCGGATGCCGCTCCAGCGCGGCCTGTGGATCGACAGCGGGCGCGGCGGTGGCGGGATGGAGGCCGCGCTGCACGACTCCGAGGACCTGCGCAGGCGCGCCGCGGAGACGGCCACGGCGATCGCCGCGCGCCTGCTGGCCGTTCACCCGGCCGACGGCCTCAGCGTCCGCGTCATCGACCCCACGGGCACGGTCGGCGGCCTGGCGCCGCTGGTCGAGGCGGGGGTGCTCGCCGAGCCGCCCGCGGTGGGCGAGGCGGGCGTCGCCGCGACGCTCGCCGGGCTCACTCAGCGCGTCGACCTGGTGCAGATGGCGATCCGCAGCGGCGCGGGCGACGCGCTGCCTCCGGACATCGACCTCGCCGAACAGCTCCTGATCGTCCGGGACTTCCCGCACGGCTTCGACGACCGCGGCGTGACGCACCTGCGGTACCTGGCCGACGAGGGGGCCTCGGTCGGCGTCCACCTGATGATCATCGGCGACCGCGAGGACGCCCGCGCCTACGGCCCGCTCCTCGACCCGCTGTGGCGCGCGCTGCTGCGCATCACCCCGGTCCCCGACGACCACCTGGCCGACCCATGGGTGGGCCACGCCTGGACCTACGACCCGGGCCTGCCCCCGCCCAGCAGCGGGATTCTCCCGCAGATCCTGCGCCAGGTGGCGGCCGCGCGCCAGAGGACCGAGCACTAGCTCGGCCCTGCCCGGGCGGGGCTTCGTTGGACCGGTGCCTCGGGGGCCCGCGCCGTGGCGGGCGCGCGCGGCTCATGCCGCGCGGGCCGCGCTCTCGGCGGCGGTGCCCTCGGGGATGCCGACAAGACGCCAGCGTCGCGGGGCGCTGGGAGACCGACAGGACGCGCTTCACCGACTACGCCGCCTACCTGGCCGAGACGGGCCTCCCCCAGGCCCGCGGGGACCACGCGGTCGGCGCCGCGCGCCGCCTGGCCCGGCTCACGCTCTCCGGGCGCGCGGACGCCAGCGCGTTCCACCTGGAGACCGGGCGGCTGTGCGTGCTCCTCTCCCGCCACCGCCACGCCTGCGTCGTCGTCGCGCGCGACGGCATCCGTTCGCTCCTCGACCGCCACCCGTCGAGCCAGCCCGTGCATCTCGACGTTCCCCCGACGTTCCCCGACGGCTGGCGCGCCCATCAGACGATCATGGAGCACCTCGACCGGCCCGACTTCCTGGTCGGGGCCTGAGAAGGGCGCGCGCCGCGTGAGGAGGGCGCGCGCAGCCCGGGAAGGCTTGCGTGTCGCCGAACGCGCGATGTCCGGTGGGGGAAACGGTGGTTGAGGCGGCGACAGAGGTCTCGACGGCGGGGCGGTTGACATGAACACTGTTGTCAACGCGCGTTGCGATCCGACGCGCGATCCTCGACCCCCACGTGGAGGCTCCGTGAGACCGCCGAAGTTCCTCACCGTCCTGTCCGCGCTCGTTCTCTCCGTCCTGATGGCCCTGATGGGCACGGGCTCGGCCCAGGCCGCAGGACCGGCCTATGTGGCCCTGGGGGACTCGTACTCCTCCGGCAACGGCGCCGGGAACTACATCGACGCCAGCGGCAACTGCCACCGCAGCAACAACGCCTATCCCGCGCTGTGGGCGGCGGCCAACGCCCCCTCGTCGTTCTCCTTCGTCGCCTGCTCGGGCGCGGTGACCAGCGATGTCACCGGCTCGCAGCTGGGCTCGCTCAACGCGTCGACCGGGCTGGTCTCGATCAGCATCGGCGGCAACGACGCCGGGTTCGCCAACGTCATGACCACGTGTGTGACCGGCTCCGACTCCACGTGCCTCAACCGCATCGCGACGGCCGAGTCGTTCATCACCGGCACGCTGCCTGGCCGCCTCAACTCCGTCTACTCCGCCATCGACTCCCGCGCGCCCAACGCCCACGTGGTGGTGCTGGGTTACCCGCGCATGTACATCGAGCCCTCCAACTGGTGCATCGGGCTGAGCCAGACCAAGCGCGAGGCCATCAACGACGCGTCCGACCTGCTCAACTCCGTGATCTCCGCCCGGGCTTCGGCCCATGGCTTCGCGTTCGGCGACGTGGCGGCGCGCTTCGCCGGGCACGAGCTGTGCTCGGGTGACGACTGGCTGCACGACGTCAGGCTGCCCACGTGGGAGGCGTACCACCCCACGGCCCTTGGCCACTCGGGCGGCTACCTGGCCGCGCTCAACGCCGTCGACTGACCCGAGCGGCGACTGACCCGAGCGGCGACTGATCCGAGCGGCGTCGCGTTCGTCGGGACGAGCCCCCTTGAGGCCCTGTGCCTCAAGGGGGCTCGGCACCGAGAGGGCTCACCGCTGTGCTCAGCCGAACTGCTCGGCCTCCGTCGAGCCCGCGAGCGCGGTGGTCTCCGAGGCGGGGTTGACGGTGGTGGACACCAGGTCGAAGTACCCCGTGCCGACCTCGCGTTGGTGGCGCACCGCCGTGAACCCCTCCTTCTGCGCGGCGAACTCGGCCTCCTGGAGGGCCACATACGACGTCATCCCGTCCTCGGCATAGCCGCGGGCCAGGTCGAACATCGCGTGGTTGAGGGAGTGGAACCCCGCCAGCGTGATGAACTGGAACCGATACCCCATCGCCCCCAACTCCCGCTGGAAAGCCGCGATCTGGTCGTCGTCGAGTGCCGCCCTCCAGTTGAACGAAGGCGAGCAGTTGTAGGCCAGCATCCGGTCCGGGTACTCCGCGTGGATCGCCTCGGCGAACCTGCGCGCCTGGTCCAGGTCGGGCGTGCCGGTCTCCATCCACAGCAGGTCCGCGTAGGGGGCGTACGCCAGGCCGCGGGCGATGGCCGCCTCCATGCCGTTGCGCACCCGGTGGAAGCCCTCGGCGGTGCGCCCTCCCGTGCAGAACGGCGCGTCGCGCTCGTCGACGTCGCTCGTGAGCAGCGTCGCGGCCAGGGCGTCGGTCCTGGCGACGATCAGGGTCGGCACGCCTGAGATGTCGGCGGCGAGCCGGGCGGCGTTGAGCGTGCGGATGTGCTGGCCGGTGGGCACGAGCACCTTGCCGCCCAGGTGCCCGCACTTCTTCTCGGACGCCAGCTGGTCCTCGTAGTGGATGCCCGCCGCGCCCGCCGCGATCATCGCCTTGGTCAGCTCGAACGCGTTGAGCGGGCCGCCGAAGCCCGCCTCCGCGTCGGCCACGATCGGGGCGAGCCAGTCGGTGGCGTCGGTGCCGCCCTCCGCGGTGGCGATCTGGTCGGCCCGCAGCAGCGCGTTGTTGATCCGACGCACCACCTGCGGAACGGAGTTGGCCGGGTAGAGGCTCTGGTCGGGGTAGGTGTGCCCGGCCTGGTTGGCATCGGCGGCGACCTGCCAGCCCGAGAGATAGATGGCCCGCAGCCCCGCCCTGACCATCTGGACGGCCTGGCCGCCGGTCAGGGCGCCGAGCGCGTGCACATAGTCCAGGTCGTGCAGCTCGCGCCAGAGCCGTTCGGCGCCGAGCCGGGCCAGGGTGTGCTCCTCGGTGACGCTCCCGGCCAGCCGTATGACGTCCTCGGCGCGGTAGGTGCGCCGCACGCCAGCCCAGCGGGGGTCGGTCTCCCACTGGAGCGCCAGCTCGTCCGCCGTCGTCCACGCGGGCCCCCGCGCCCCCGCCCCCGGCCCCCTCCGGGTCGGTGTCTGCGTCATGACCGGTCTCCCTTCGCTCGAAGCCCTGCGTTGCCCTGCGTGCCCTGCGTTGTCGTGCGGTGCCGTGCGCTGTCGTGGGGCGTTCTGTCAATGGTGCGAAGTGTGTGACACCAAGTGTCAAGACTGGGCGGCACGTTACCCTGGTGGCCCGGGTATACCGCTCAACTCCGCCTGTTCAACGCCCTCATCCCCACTGTGGCACTGGCACTGAGTGTCATCAATGCTGGACTTCTGCTAATCTCTGCCTATCTTCAGGGCCGGTTCTGCGAATCCTGCCAAGCGAACGCCGCGCGCGAGCGGACGGGGAGGACGCCGCGCGCGGGCCGCGGTCGCGGGCGGGGTGCCGAGGGAGGTGCCGATGAGCAAGATCTACGCCGGGGCGCGCCTGCGGCGGCTCCGTGAGGAACGCGGCCTCAAGCAGGCCGAGTTGGCGCGGCTGCTGGCCATCTCGCCCAGCTATCTCAACCAGATGGAGCACGACTCGCGCCCCCTGACCGTCTCCGTGCTGCTGCGGCTCACCGAGGCGTTCGGCGTCGACCCGGACTTCTTCTCCGAACGCGACACCGCGCGGCTGGTCGCCGACCTGCGCGAGACGCTGACCGACGAGATCACCGCGGGGCGTCTTTCCCCCGCGGATCTGGGGGAGTTGGCGTCGAGGATGCCCGCCGTGGCGCGGGCCCTCGTCGACCTCGGGCGGCGCAACCACACCCTCGCCGAGCGGCTGGCCCGGCGAACGGCCGACCGGGACACCGAGGAGCTGGCCGGGCCGCGCTCGCCGCACGAGGAGATCCGCGAGTTCTTCTACCGCAGACAGAACTACCTGCACGACATCGACACCGCCGCCGAGGAGCTGGCCCGCGAGGTGGGCATCCGCCCCGGCGAGGGCGGGCGGACGCTGGCCGCGCGCCTCCTCGTGCGCCACGGCGTGCGCTTGGCCACGGGCGCCGGGCGCCTGCACCACTACAACCCCTCGACGCGCGTGCTGCGTCTCTCCAGCAGGCTTCGCCCGGGCCAGCGGACCTTCCGCCTGGCCACGCAGGTCGCGCTGCTCGAATACGGCCCCGAGCTCTCGCGGCTCGCCTCACAGGACTGCGACGAGGGCTCGCCCGCCTGGTCACTCGCCCGCATCGGCATCGCCCACTACTTCGCCGCCGCGCTGATCCTGCCCTACGCCGAATTCCACGCCGCCGCCGAGGAGTTGCGCTACGACATCGAACGGCTCACCGACCGCTACGGCATGGGCTACGAGACCGTGTGCCACCGGCTGAGCACCCTCCAGCGGCCCCGGCTGCGCGGCGTTCCGTTCTCGTTCGTCCGCGTGGACCGGGCCGGGAACATGTCCAAGCGGCAGTCCGCCACCGCGTTCCACTTCTCCCGCGCGGGCGGCACCTGCCCCCTGTGGAACGTGTACGAGGCGTTCGCCGCGCCGGGCAGGATCCATGTGCAGATCGCCGCGATGCCGGATGGAAAGCGGTATCTCTGGACCGCGAGGACCGTCACCCGGCACCGCGGCGGCTGGGGCGAGCAGGGGAAAACGTTCGCCATCGGCCTCGGCTGCGAGCTCCGGCACGCGCGCCGCCTGGTCTACTCCGACGGGCTCGACCTGGACAACGCGTCCGCCGCGACCCCGATCGGCATGGGCTGCCACGTGTGTGAACGCCTCGACTGCCCCCAGCGCGCGGTCCCGGCCCCCGGCCACGCGCTGGACATCGACGAGAACAGCAGCACGTTCGTCCCCTACCCGGTGGTGCGCGCGCCGGGGGGCTCGTGAGGCCGCGCGAGCTCTCCTGCGCCCGCCCTGGTCAGCGCGTCGACCAGGCGGGCGCGCGCCGCGGCAAGGGCGGCGATCCGGTCGTCCACGTCGGCGAGCCGCCGCGCGATCACGGCGGCGCTCGCTGGGCAGACGGGGCCATCGGCGATGGCGTCGCCGAGGCACGGCAGGAACGCGCGGATGTCCGCGGCGGTGAGGCCGAGGGACAGCAGCGGCTCGATGTCGGCCACCCGCGCGACCTGTGAACGGCCGTACTCCCGATAGCCGTTGGGCGACCGGTCGGCGGCCGTGAACATGTGTCCCCACCTGCCGGGAACGCCCCGTTCCCGGCCGGGAACACCCCGGTGGGCGGCAAGACTGGGAGAGCGCTCGCCCACCGTGGCGGGCTCATGACACCTACGGAGGAGGACACGGGTGGACCGGCCCCTGCTGACCGTGCGTTCGGCCCTGATCCTGCTGCTCGGCGTGCTCGTCGGGGTGGCGGCCGGGCTGCTGACCGCCCTGGCCGACGGCGGCGGGGCGGCCCGTTCCGTCATCGTGGGCGCGGCGGCGTTCGCCGCTGCCGTAGCGTTCTTCAACGCGCTGATCGCGTAGCCGAGGGGACGGCCGGGGAGGAGTGGGCGGTGGAGGGGAGCGACGCGGGCAGCGGCGCGGAGGGCGACGTGGGCGGCTTCAAGGAGCTGTCGGCCGATCTGCGCCCTGACGTACGGGACTTGGCGCTCGCCCTGCGTCGCCTGATGGGGGCCACGGGGAAGTCGCTACGCCAGTTCGCGGCCTACCACCACTACGGCCCTTCGGCGGTGTCGCGCTATCTGAGCGGAGAGCGCGTTCCCGACAAGCGGTTCCTCGACGACCTGATGAAGTCGGCCTGCAAGGTCAACGGCCGTGAGGTCTCCGCCGAGCTCCAGGGCGACCTGTACCGGCTGCACCGCGACGCGCTGCTGGCCACCAGGCCCGCCCGCTACCGGGAGCAGATGGCAAGCGACCGTCTTGAGGACGCCGTGCTGCGCAAGGAGGCGGCGGAGCTCGAGCTGCGCGAGCTGAGAGGCGCCGTCACAGGGCAGCGGCGGCGCCTCCTCGCCCTTGAGGCGCGGTTACACGAGGTGGACAGCGCGGGCAGGCGCGAGCGGAGCCGCCCGCGGGGCGACCTCGAACGGCATGGCGCCCGCGAGGAGGAGCTGCGGCAGGAGTCCGCCCGGCTGCGCGATGAGGTCGCCAGGCTCGAGGAGGCCCTGCGGGAGGCGGAGCGGGAACGGGACGCAGCGCTCACCCACTGCGAGGAGCTTGAGGCCGAGCTGGCGGCGGCCCAAGACGCCGCAGAGCGCGAGGAGTTGGAGCGGCAGGCCGCCGAGGAGCGGCTGCGCGCCGCCAAGGCCGCCGAGGCGGCAGGGCACCGGCTCGACGACCTGGAGCGCGTGCGACGCGAGGCGGAACGCGTGCGGTTCGAGGCCGCGCGGGACGCCGCGGCGCGGATCGAGGAGGCGCGGGCCGAGGCGGAGAAGCTGGTCGACGAGGCGGCGGCCAAGGCCAGCCGGATCCGGCCCCCGGTGCTCAGAAGATCGGCGGCGGCGCGCCAACTGTCCGAGGCGGCACGGCAGATGGCCGAGGAGTTCACCGAGTACGGCCGGAGCCTCGTCGTCCCGGAAGGACCGGCCCCCGAGGGCCTCGCACCCCGGCCGCTGGCCCTCCATGGCCAGGACGACATCGGGCAGGCCGCCGAGGCGGTCGAAGCGGTGCGGCGGGAGGCCGTGCGGGCCGCGGCGAGGCAGTTCGCGTTGCGCCACGCCACCGTCCAGCTCACGCGCCGCACCCTGGGAGTCGTCCAGCGCCAACTCGCGCTGATCTCCGAGCTGGAGGAGCGCGAGACCGACCAGGACCGGCTCGCCTCGCTGTTCGGGCTCGACCACCTGGCCGTCCGCGTGCGCCGCCTCGCGGAGAGCGCGCTCGCGCTGAACGGCGTGGAGACATACCACCGTTGGGCGCATCCGATCCCCCTGGTGAACGTGCTGCGCGCGGCGGCGTACGAGGTGGAAGATCACCGGCGCGTCGAGCTGGGCGGCGTTCCGCCGCTCGATGTCATCGAGCCCGTGGTGAGCGACCTGGTGCATCTGCTGGCCGAACTCCTGGAGAACGCCACCTCGTTCTCATCGCCGGTGACCCGGGTCGCCCTCAGCGGCCAGCAACTGCCCGACGGAAGGGTCCTGTTGGAGATCCGGGACCGGGGCATCGGCCTGTCACCCCTCGACGTGGAGGACATTAACCACCGTCTGGCCGAGCCGCCCGAGGCCGACCTCACCGCCCCCCGCCATATGGGCCTGATCCTGGTGGGCCGCCTGGCCCGACGCCATGGCATCCGCGTCCAGGTGCGGCCATCGGACTCCTATGGCACGACCGCGCTGGTCATGGTGCCCGCACGCGCCGTGGAACGCGGGCACCGGGCCGCGTCGGGCCGCGTGGCCGAGGACGTCGGCTGAACGGGCCCGGCCGACACGGCCCTTCCCCAACGGTGCCTATGAAGCTAGTATGAATAGCACCATGCTGCTTCATGTCGATCCAACGGACGCGCGCCCGCTGCACGAGCAGCTGGCGGCGGAGCTGCGCCGTGCCATCCGCACGCGCGACCTGGCGGCGGGCGACCGGCTCCCGACCGCCAAGGAGCTGGGCGAGGCGCTCGGCCTCAACGCGAACACCGTGCTGCGCGCCCTGCGCGCGCTGCGCGACGAAGGGCTGCTGGAGTTCAGGCGGGGCCGCGGGATCCGGGTGAGCGCGCTCTCCCCCGGGGACGCCGAAGTCGCCGAGCTGGTCCGGCAGTTGGTGGAGGTCGGCGAGCGGAACGGCTACCGGCGCGAGGAACTGGCCCACATGATCGAGGAGTTCGGATGAGAGACAGGGACAAGGGCGGTGCGGGCCGCCGGACGGCCTGGGTGAGCGGCGCGGGGAACGTCGCCGTTCCCCTCTTCGGCGCTCTGCTTGCCGCCGTGCTGATCGCGGCGCTGTGGTCGTCGGCGGGAGCCGGGATCCTCCTGGTGCTGATCGCGCCCGTGGTCACCTCGATGTTCGGCTCGCTGCGCGTGGTGGCCGGCGAGTCCGGGGTGCTCATCCGGATGGGCTATCTGGGCTGGCCTCGGCGGCATGTGCCGCTCGCCGACATCGACAAGGCCGAGAAGGACGACATCTCCGCGCTCTCGATGGGGGGTTGGGGATACCGCGTGCGAGGGCGGACCACGGCGTACCTGGTCAGGAGCGGGGAGAGTCTGGTGCTCAACCTGCGGAACGGCCGGAGGGTCGTCATCACCTGCCGGGACGCCACGACCGGGGCCTCGCTGATCAACGACTACCTCGCGACGGGGCGTTGACCCGCGAGCGGACCAACCTCAGGTCAGCGCGGGGCGGTTCCCCTCAAGGTCGGACACCAGCCGGGCGAGCAGCGCGGCGAGCAGGTCGTCGTCGCCGCTGCTCGGCAGCGACTCCCAGGTGGCGCTGACCCGTTGGTCGAGGCGCTGCCAGACCTCGCTCCCGCGCGGCGTGAGGAACGCCAGGATCCTGCGCCGGTCGAGCGGGTCGACGCGCCGGTGCACCATGCCGTCGTCGACGAGCTGGTCGACGAGCCGGGTCAGCGTCGGCGGCGGCAGCAGCACACACTCGGCGATGGCTGTCATGCCGTGCCCCTCGCCGTCGGCGAGCAGCGACATCACGCGCCACGCGTCGACGGAGCACCCCTCCTCGTCCAGCACCCCACGCACCCGCCGCACGGCCAGCCGCTCGGCCCGGGACAGCAGCCCCACGAGATCAACGGACATAGCCCTCCGCCCTCCAAGGCCCGAACGCCACCCCCATGGTACGAGCTCTCAGGCCGCCGCCCGCTCCGGCTGTCCCGCGACGAGCCCCGACTCCGCGAGACAGCCCAGCCCGTCGGCGACGCCATACGCGGCGGCGTTCAGGACGGCCACCATGGCGTCGGGGTCGGTGGGCGTGCCTGGCGTCGGCGTGGGTCAGCGCCGCGAGCAACTCCTCCTCGCGTGACGGGCTCCGGGCCGAACGGCGGAACTCGATCCAGGCACTGTCGGACGCCGCGTACGCCGCCTGCCCCGTCGCATCGTCCACGCGCCCCGGCTCGGCGGCCACCGCGTCGGGGGGTATACCGAGCAGAGCTCCTCGGTGAACGTCTCGGCGTCGCGCAGGACTTCGACGTGGCGACCGAGGTCGGCGGGCGGCGCGCCCTCGAGTTCGCCGAAGACCCGCTCACCGGCCAGCGCTTCCAGGCTCTCCGCCGCCGTCGCGAAGACCCCGCCGCACACCTCGCCCGCCGTCCGCTCCTTTTCGAACGTCTGAGAGGCGGACGGCTCCCCGCCCGGCTCGTCGGGCGCGTCATCTGAGGACGAACAGGCCGCGACCGCCACGAGGGCCACCACACCCCAGGCGAGGCGACGCGGCCGACGGAGGGTGACCGCGAGGCCGCCTGGTGCCCGGTCGGCCATGGCTCCCCCCTGATCGCCGAAGGCGAACCACCGCAACGGGCCCTTCAGTGCCCCCGGGAGGGGGCATCATGGGCCGGTGATGCGACGGGAGGCGGGCCGGGTGGGTGGGCCATTGACGGCCGAGGCCGGGGTGCTCGGGGTGGCTCTCGTCGTGCCGCGGCAGGGGCCCGCGGGGATCTTCGGGCCCGCGTGCGAGCTGTGCGCCCAGCTCGCCGCCGACGAGGTCAACGCCGCTGGCGGGGTGCTCGGCCGCGAGCTGCGGCTCGTCACCGTGGACGGGGGCGCGCCACCGCCGCTGGTGGCGGCCGAGGTCGAGGCGTTGGTGGCCGCGGGCGCCGTGCACGGCGTCACCGGCTGGCACATCTCCTCGGTGCGCCACGCCGTCGCGCCGCGCATCGCCGCCCGGGTGCCTTATGTGTATACGGCGCTATACGAGGGCGGGGAGGACGCGACGGGCGTCTATCTCACCAGCGAGACGCCGGACGGTCAACTACGCCCGGCCATGCGGCTGCTGGCGGCCGAGCGGCGCGTGCGGCGGTGGTATGTCGTCGGCAACGACTACGTCTGGCCCCGGCGCACCGCCCGCGCCGCCCAGCGTTACGCGCGCGAGAGCGGCGGTGAGATCTGCGGCGCGTCGTATCTCCCGCTGGGCGCCCAGGAGTTCGGGAACGTGCTCCGGGCCGTCGAACGCCGGGGCGCTGACGCGGTGGTGATGCTGCTGGTCGGCAGTGACGCGGTGCGGTTCAACCGCGCGTTCGCCGCCGCGGGGCTCGACCAGCGGTGTCTGCGGCTGAGCACGCTGATGGACGAGAACATGCTGGCCGCGAGCGGCCCCGAGGCCACCAGGGGCCTGTCGGCCACCGCGGGGTTCTTCGGGGCGCTCGCCACCGCAGACACCCTTGACTTCCACGGGCGTTACGCGGCGCGTTTCGGGCCCGAATCGCCGGGGCCAAGCGCGTTGGGGGAGTCCTGCTACGAGGGCGTGCTGCTGCTCGCCGCCCTGATCAACCGGGCCCGTTCATGGGAGGTCGGCGCCATCGAGGGCGCGGCGGGCGAGGTCAGCTACGAGGGCGCCAGAGGGCTGCTTCGCCTGGCGGGGCGCCATGTGCGGCAGCGCATCTACCTGGCGGAGGCGGACGGTCTCGACTTCGCCGTGACCGCGGACCTCGACGCCTGGAGCGGCCCCGCACGCCCATGAACGGCCGTGATACTTCCGAACGGAAGTATTAATGGAGGTGAAATCCCGGGGAAACGCCGCCCTTTGAAGCTGTGCCATGCGCACGCCGGGCGGCGCGGCCCGGCCCACTCCCCTCGCGATTCCCCGTCCCTTCAAGGGACCCTAGGAGGAGGTCGGTCATGCCCGGAGCCCGGGGAACCCGTCTCGCCGCGATCGTACTGGCGTTCGCCACCGCTCTGACCCTCACGGCCTGCGGGGCCAGGACAGGAGAGGAGGCGGGCGGGAACGCCGCCGAGGTGGACACCTCGGGTGACACCATCAAGGTCGGCCTGCTCAACTCCCTGTCAGGGACGATGGCCATCAGCGAAGTCACCGTCCGCGACGCCCTGTTGCTCGCCATCGACGAGATCAACGCCGCGGGCGGCGTGCTCGGCAAGCAGATCGAGCCGATCAGCGAGGATGGCGCCTCCGACTGGCCGACGTTCGCCGAGAAGTCCGAGAAGCTGATCAGGCAGGACCAGGTCGCGGCGGTGTTCGGCTGCTGGACCTCCGCAAGCCGCAAGGCGGTTCTGCCGGTCTTCGAACGCGCCGGGTCGCTCCTCTTCTACCCCGTGCAGTACGAGGGCATGGAGCAGTCGCCCAACATCTTCTACACCGGCGCCACCACCAACCAGCAGATCATCCCCGCCCTCGACTACCTGCGCGAGGAGGAGGGCGTCGAATCCCTCTACCTCGTCGGCAGCGACTACGTCTTCCCGCGCACCGCCAACCGCATCATCACCGCGTACGCCGAGGAGCACGGCATCGAGATCGCGGGCGAGGACTACGCGCCGCTCGGCTCGACGGAGTTCGCCACGATCGCGGGCAAGGTCGAATCCTCGGGCGCCGACGCGGTGTTCAACACCCTCAACGGCGACAGCAACGTCTCCTTCTTCCGCGAATACGCCGCCTCGGGGCTCACCGCCGAGTCCATGCCGGTGATGTCCGTCTCCATCGCCGAGGAGGAGGTGCGCAGCATCGGCGCCGACACGCTGGAGGGCCAACTGACCTCCTGGAACTACTACCAGACCACCGAGGGCGCCACCAACGAGGAGTTCGTCGCCGCCTACCAGGCCCGCTACGGCGAGGACCGGCCCACCTCCGACCCGATGGAGGCCGCGTATACCTCTGTCTACCTGTGGGCCGCCATGGTCGAGGAGGCCGGGTCGTTCGAGGTGGAGGACGTGCGCGCCGCCGCCGACGGCATCACGTTCGAGGCGCCCGAGGGCACGGTGACCGTGGACGGCGAGACCCAGCACATCCACAAGACGGCCCGCATCGGCCGCATCAGCGCCGACGGCCTGATCGACGAGGTGTGGAACTCCGGCGAACCCGTCGCACCCGACCCGTTCCTCACGAACTACCCCTGGGCCGAAGGACTTTCGGCCGAGGAGCCGGGCGGTGAGGGAACGGAAGGGTCCCCGGGCGAGGACGCGCCGTGACGGTCATCCTCAGCCAGTCGCTCACCGGCGTCAGCATCGGCGCGGTCCTGCTGCTCATCGCCCTCGGCCTCTCGCTCACCTTCGGCCAGATGGGCGTGATCAACATGGCCCACGGCGAGTTCATCATGGCCGGTGCCTACAGCGTCTACCTGCTCCAGGGCCCCATCGGCTCCGCCGGGGTCTCGCTCATCGTCGCGCTCCCGGTGGCTTTCGCGGTCGCCGGGGCCATGGGCGCGGCCCTCGAATGGCTGCTGATCCGGCGCCTCTACGCCCGCCCCCTGGACACCCTGCTGGTCACCTGGGGCGTCTCGCTCATGCTCCAGCAGCTCGCCCGCGACCTCTTCGGCGCGCCCAACGTGCACACCGAGACGCCGAGTTGGCTGTCCGGGCGGATCACGCTGATCGGCGGGGACGACCCGTTGACGCTCGCCCATGGCAGGCTGTTCATCCTCGGCCTCGCGCTCGCCGCCGTCGTGGCGCTCACCCTGACGCTGCGGCTCACCCCGCTGGGCCGCCGCATCCGCGCCGTCGTCCAACACCGGGACCTGGCCGAGGCGTCGGGGATCGCGACCGCCCGCGTGGACCGCGTGACCTTCGTCCTCGGCTCGGGCCTCGCGGGCCTGGCGGGCGTCGCCCTCACCCTGGTCGGCCCCATCGGCCCGACCATGGGCACCAACGTCATCATCGACGCGTTCCTCGTGGTCGTCGTCGGCGGCATCGGGCAGCTGCGCGGCGCGGTCATCGCCGCGTTCGCCCTGGGCGTCCTCCAGGCGCTGATGGAGTACTCCACCACCGTCAGCGTCGCCCGCGTGACCGTGCTCGTCGCCATCGTCGCCTTCCTCCAGTGGCGACCCCAGGGCATCCACACCCTCCGCACCCGGAGCCTGGCATGACCAACTCCACCGCCGCAAAGACCACCGCCACGTCCTCCGCCGCCAAGTCCCCGAGCGGGACGGCCCGTTGGGCCCGCTGGCGGACACCCGTCGGCTACGCGCTCGGCGCCCTCGCCCTCTTCGGCCTCGCACCCCTCCTCCTGTCCGACTTCCGCCTCGGGCAGCTCGCCCGCTACCTCTGCATCGCCATCGTGGCCGTCGGCATCTGTCTGGCCTGGGGCAGGGGCGGCATGCTCGTCCTCGGCCAGGGCCTCTTCTTCGGCCTCGGCGGCTACGCCATGGCGATGCACATGAAGCTCGCCGACGCGGGCCCGGGACAGCTCCCCGACTTCATGCTGCTCTACGGCTCCACCGACGAACTCCCCTGGTGGTGGCAGCCGTTCAGCTCCCCGGCCGTCGCGCTCGCCGCCGTGCTCCTGCTCCCCATGGGCCTCGCGGCGCTCATCGGCTGGTCCGTCTTCCGACGCCGGGTGCGCGGCGCCTACTTCGCCATCCTCAGCCAGGCCCTCGCCGCGGCGTTCGCGATCCTGCTCATCGGCCAACAGGCCACCACGGGCGGCACCAACGGACTCACCAACTTCCAGGGTTTCTTCGGATTCTCCCTCCACGACCCCGTCAACCGCCGCACGGTGTACTTCCTCATCGCGGCCACGCTGCTGCTCCTCATGCTGGCCACCCGGCAGCTGTTCCGCAGCCGCTATGGCGAACTCCTCGTCGCCGTAAGGGACTCGGAGGAACGCGTGCGCTTCCTCGGCTACGACCCCGCGCTGGTCAAGCTCGCCGCCTACGTCCTGTCCGCCGGGATGGCGGGCGTGGCGGGCGCGCTGTTCGTGCCCGCGGTCGGGATCATCTCCCCGGCGCTCATCGGCATCGTGCCCTCCATCCAGTTCGTCATCGGCGCGGCCATCGGCGGGCGGGCCAGCGTCGTCGGCGCCGCCATCGGCGCGGTCGCCGTCGCCTGGGCGCAGACCACGCTCTCCGAGGAATTCCCCTCCGCCTGGACGTACTTCCAGGGCGGCCTCTTCGTCGTGGTGGTCGCCTTCCTCCCCGGTGGCCTCGCCTCCCTGTGGCACCTGGCCGCCACCCGACGCCGCCAGCGAACGGACGTGGTGACAGCGGCATGACCGAACAGCCCCTCAACGACCTGGTGATCGACGACATGCGGGTCACGTTCGACGGCTTCGTGGCCGTCGACGGCGTCAGCCTCCGCGTGGGCCCCCGCGATCTGCGGTTCCTCATCGGGCCCAACGGCGCGGGCAAGACCACCCTGGTGGACGCCATCACCGGCCTCGCCCCGGCCACCGGCTCCGTCAGATTCGGCGGCCGCGAGCTCCTCGGCCGCCCCGTCCACCGCATCGTCCGGCTCGGCATCGGGCGCACGTTCCAGACCGCCACCGTCTTCGAGAACCTCACCGTCCTCCAGAACCTCGACATCGCCGCGGGCACCACCCGCCGCCCCCACACCCTGCTGCGCCGCCGCAGAACCATCCCCGAAGAGGTCCAACGCGCCCTTGAGACAACGAGATTGACCGCACAACGCGACCGCGCGGCGGGCACCCTCGCACACGGCCAGAAACAGTGGCTGGAGATCGGCATGCTCCTCGTGCAGAACGTCCAACTCCTCCTGCTCGACGAGCCGGTGGCCGGAATGAGCCACGAAGAACGCGAACAGACAGGCCAGTTGCTCCAACGCATCGGGGAGGACCGCACGGTGGTCGTCATCGAGCACGACATGGACTTCATGCGCGCCTTCGCCGCCAGCGTCACCGTGCTGCACGCCGGGCGCGTCCTGAGCGAGGGAACGGCCGCCGAGGTGCGCGCCGACCCCAGGGTCCAGGAGGTCTACCTCGGCGAGACGGCGGCGCCCTGATGCTGGAGATCACCGGCCTGGTCGCCGGATACGACCGCACCACCGTGCTCCACGGCGTGTCCCTCACCGTCCCCGACGACGGCGTGGCCACCGTGCTCGGCCACAACGGCGCGGGCAAGTCCACGCTCCTGCGCGCGGCCGTCGGCCTCATCAGGCCCCGTTCCGGCACCGTCCTCCTCGACGGCGACGACATCACCCGGCTCCCCGCGCACCGCCGGGCGCGCCGCGGGATCGCGTATGTCCCGCAGGGGCAGCAGAGCTTCCCGCAGCTGACCACCATGGAGAACCTGCGGCTGATTGCCGACGGCCGCCGCGACGGGCGCGCGGCCCTCGACGAGGCGTTCGACCGCTTCCCCGCACTCCGCGAGGTCACCACCCGTCCCGCTGGCCTCCTCTCCGGCGGTCAACGCCAGCAACTCGCCCTCGCCCGCGCCCTGATGACCCGCCCCCGCCTGCTGCTCCTCGACGAGCCGACGGAGGGCATCCAGCCCTCGGTGGTGCGCGAGATCCAGGCCACGATTCTCGACCTGAGCGGCAGGGGCGACCTGTCCGTGCTGCTGGTGGAACAGCACGTGGGCTTCGCCCTCAGGGCGGCCGAGCGGTACTACGTCCTGGAGGCGGGCCGGATCACCTCATCGGGTCTCGGAACGGCGGACGCCGAGGCGGTGGTGCGGGAGGCCCTGCGGGTGTGAGGTCAGGTGGTGCCCTCCCATCGGGCGGGTGGTTCGGGTGTGAGGCCGGATTCCTCGGTGCAGTCGAGGGCGTCGACGACGGCGTAGGCGGCGGAGTTGAGGATGGCGATCATGTCGTCGTGGTCCGAGCCGGTGCCGGGGGTCTGGACGGCGAGTTCGGCCCACAGGAACTCGTCGGGAGGGGCGGCGCCCACGGGGCAGTTGACGAACATGGACGCGTACTGGTCGCTGGTCGAGGCGTAAGCGTCCACGTCGTAGTAACTGAGGCGGCGCTCCTCACCCGGAGTGGGCGCCAGGTGGAACCAGCGGAACTTGATGGACGCGAACTCCCAGTCCGACACCGGCGTGTAGATCACGCAGAAGTTGGTCGTGGTGACGTTGTTCTCCATCAGCACCTCTGCATACTGAGGTTGAACTCGTGGTGTCGTGAGGGCTGACGGTTCGTCGCTGGTGCGGT
>NZ_QEST01000083.1 GCF_003311645.1 Streptomyces sp. PT12
AGCCGCACTCGTCCTCAACAACGCATGGCACAAACATCGTTGAGAAAACCTCAGTGGAGGAGAGCGTGCCTTGCATCGGCTGGCCGACCCGGTGGAGCAGGAGTATAACCGCCAGGTCATCTGTCCTGATAGTTGGCCGCGAGATCCTAGTGTTCCCGACGCGAGCTGCGACGAGTACCCGTTCGCCTCTTCCATGGAAAGCGGGGCACAGAATGGTGTCGTTACCGGTGACGCATGCGCACAGTTCACGTCCTATTAGAGAAGTGATGGCGACTGGGGATTGAGGCCGGTGGGGACCTATGATTTCAATGCTCCGTGCTTGCGGGCCACAACTCCTAGTAGCCAAAATTCGAGTTTGGGCTCGGTGTTAGGGGGTGCTGTAAATTCCCAACGCCTCCTTGATGGCGACGGTTACTATGTCGTAGTATTCGACTCGCGCGAAGTGGAGTAGCGTATCTGCTCGTCATGCAGAACGGCGACGGGCCGAGAGTTCTCGCCCCGTCGCCGTTTGTTGAATATATTAACGAACGGGGTCGGTGGATGTCTGCAATCATGGATGATTGGGTCCAAGTCGAGCAATGGTTGTCCGTGAATGCGCCCGCAAGCTATTCTGCTCTCCGCCCTCCGGCGCAGGAGGAATCTATTGCCGCAATCGAGCGTGCCCTAGGTTTTCCAGCCTGTGAGGCCATCTCCTTGTTGCTGTGTAATCATGATGGGACTCACTCCTTCGATGAAATGGGGGATGTGGCAACGGCGAGCTATTTCCTGCCTGGAGGGCATCGGCTTCTGTCTGTCGACGAGATTATCACGGTGCATCAAGGCCTGACTCAAAGATTGGGAACGCTCGGTAGTGAATCATTCGGGCACTGGTGGCACCCTCTTTGGCTTCCCTTCGCCGCGCGCGTATCTACCGACGCGCTTTTTATCGATCACCGCGAGGGGGATGCTTACGGGCGGGTTGGCGCTTTTATTCATGACGACACCTCGAGGATTTACTGGTCCAGCTTGGAGGAATTTACGCGCCAAATGTCAGCCGCTCTCACGCGGGGGGGTCGTGCCCACCTCTTCAGTCCGCGAGTCGACGGATCTGCTCTGAAGTGGAAGGTGGCTCGCCAATGATCGCGGAGCCAGATTTCATGGTCAGACTTTGACCGCGTCAGCGAGCTTCCCAGGCTCGTTGAGGAGATCTTGTGCCTGGGGTCGTCAGGTCAGTCCGAGAGGTATCAGGAGCGCTGGGGCATCGTTGCGGTTGCCGTTGGTGAGGACGGCGGCGCGCAGGAGGTTCAGCCTGTCGACGATCAGGGGTTGCTTCTGGGCTTGTCCGGGCTCGGTCGAACGGCGACCGCCCCGCCCGGCTTGCGCACGTTCGGTGTCAGCCTGAATAAGGCAGGCGTGCTCTCCGATGGCTGTCACGGTAAAGGCAGCATGACGCGACGTGCTGTCGCCCACGCGAGGTTGCCCGGCGTGGCGGCGGAGATGGGCGAGAGCTCTTCTGGCGGTGCCCGTTCCCGAATTGGGTGTCGGGTGAGGTGCGGGCAGTTCAGAGGAGACGGGTGCCGATCTCGTGGTCCTCGGTCCACAGGTGGGCCGACTTGACCCAGCCTTTGACATCGGACTTGTCCATACGGATCTCGGCCCATCGGGCGCCGTCGACATAGCGGCTGTCGGTGACCTGGCAGGTTTGGCCTCGGTATCCGATGCCCATGGCTGTGGCGTCGGGGTTCGGGTGGGAGCGGATGACGGCGGCCTCGATGTCGATGCGGCAGTCCATCGCCGCTGCCGGTCCCGCTGTGGCCACGACGGCTGAGCCGGTCAGCGCGATGACACTCAGGATGGTTGCCACGGTCTTCTTCAGGGGGCGGATGCGAGGGGGCATGGTAGTCCTTCGGTGGTGAACGCGTGCGCGTCGTCGCTGACAGACGCCGATGCCCCGCCCAGGGGCGGGGCATCGGTGACGTGGGTGATTACGGCGTGGGGTTGGTGAGTTGGTAGCGGCGGGGGGTGTTGTTGACCTGTTGGGTGATGCCTTGCTTGGTCAGGGTGACCAGGGCGTTGGCGATGGCGCCGGAGCTCTTCTCGATGACGCGGCTGATGGCGGTGGCGGTGAACGCCTCCTCGGGGTGGGCGGTGAGGTGGTTGATGACCAGCTGGCGCAGCTCGCCGGGCGCGGGAGTGTCCAATAGACGGCGGATCTGATGATCAAGGAGACGCCTGATGAGCGAG
>NZ_QEST01000174.1 GCF_003311645.1 Streptomyces sp. PT12
TCCGCGAGGCGGTCCGCTTCCATGACGCCACCGAGCAGCTGCGCGCCGATGGCGTCGGCACGTTCCTTGAGATCGGCCCCGACGGCGTGCTCTCCGCCCTGACCGACGGCATTCCCCTGCTCCGCAAGGACCGCCCCGAGGCCGAGTCGCTGCTGACGACGCTCGCCATGGCGTTCACCCGGGGCGTCACCGTTGACTGGGCCTCGTTCTACGCGGGAACGGGCGCCCGCCACGTCGACCTGCCCACCTATGCGTTCCAGCGTCAGCGCCACTGGTTCGACGAGGACACCCCCCCCGCCCCCGCCCCCACGGCCGATGCCGCCGCACCCGGCGCGCTGACCCACGAGGAAGCGCTCGAACTGGTCCGCGCACAGGCCGCGTTGGTCATCGGCACCGCCCACCCTTCGCAGATCCCCGCCGACGGGACGTTCCGCGACCTCGGCTTCACATCCCTCCTGGGCATCGACCTCTGCGCGCTGCTGAACAACGCCACGGGCCTCCGCCTCCCCAACACCCTGATCTTCGACCACCCCACCCCACGGGCCGTGGCCGACCTGCTCTCCGCCAGCCCCGAAGGCGCCGCGGCACCCGCCGCCGCGCCCGTGGCCCTGGGCGATGACGAGCCGATCGCGATCGTGGCGATGGGCTGCCGCTACCCCGGCGAGGTCCGCTCGCCCGAAGACCTGTGGAAGCTGGTCATCGGCGAGAAGGACGCCATCACTCCCTTCCCCGTGGACCGGGGATGGAACGTCGAGAGCCTTTACCACCCCGAACCCGGCCGCCCCGGCAAGACCTATGTGCGCGAGGGCGGATTCCTCCACGACGCCGCCGACTTCGACCCGGCCTTCTTCGGGATCTCGCCCCGCGAGGCCCTGGCGATGGACCCTCAGCAGCGGCTCCTCCTCGAAACGTCGTGGGAGGCGTTCGAACGCGCAGGGATCGACCCCGCCACCCTGCGCGGCAGCCAGACCGGCGTCTTCGTCGGCGCGATGGCGGGGGACTATGGCCCCCGACTGCACGAGGCACCCGAGGACTTCGGCGGCTACCTGCTGACCGGCACCACCGCGAGCGTTGCCTCGGGCCGCCTCTCCTACACCTATGGCTTCGAGGGCCCCGCCCTCACCGTCGACACCGCGTGCTCGTCGTCGCTGGTCGCCCTGCACGTCGCCATGCGGGCGCTGCGCCGTGGCGAGTGCTCCCTCGCCCTCGCGGGCGGTGTCACCCTGATGTCCACTCCTGGCATCCTGGTGGAGTTCTCCCGTCAACGCGGCCTCGCGGCTGACGGGCGGTGCAAGCCGTTTGCCGAGGCCGCCGATGGAACGGCCTGGGCCGAGGGCGCCGGAATGCTGCTGATCGAGCGGCTGTCCGACGCGCGCCGCAACGGCCACCCGGTGCTCGCGGTCCTGCGCGGCTCGGCCGTCAACCAAGACGGCGCCTCCAACGGTCTGACCGCGCCCAACGGGCCTTCCCAGCAGCGCGTCATCCGTGCCGCCCTCGCCGACGCGGGCCTGACGACCGCCGATGTGGACGTGGTGGAGGCACATGGCACGGGAACGACCCTGGGCGACCCGATTGAGGCCCAGGCGTTGCTGGCCACCTATGGCCAGGGCCGGGACGCCGAACGGCCGCTGTGGCTGGGCTCGTTGAAGTCCAACATCGGCCACACCCAGGCCGCCGCGGGCGTCGCGGGCGTCATCAAGATGGTGATGGCGATGCGCGATGGCGTGCTGCCGCGTTCGCTGCACGTGGACGCGCCGTCGTCGCACGTGGACTGGTCGTCGGGCGCGGTCGCGCTGCTTGTCGAGTCCCGTGCGTGGACGACGGAGGGGGTGCGTCGGGCGGGCGTGTCGTCGTTCGGTGTGAGCGGGACGAACGCGCATGTGATTGTCGAGCAGGCTCCGGTGGATGAGGAGTCTTCGGCCGGGCGTGTGTCCGTCTCGGGCCCTGTGCCGCTGGTGATCTCGGGTCGTTCGGAGGCGGCGGTGCGTGAGACCGCGCGTCGGCTGGTGCCGTTGGTGGGTGAGTTGGATGCCCGGGATATGGCGGCGACGTTGCTGTCGCGCCCGTTCCTTGAGCACCGTGCCGTCATCGTGAATGGTGACCTTGACGCGGTCACCCGCGGCGAGCTGGCCGTGGGCGTGGTCGAGGGTGTGGCACGCCCTCGTGGTCGTGCGGTGTTTGTGTTTCCGGGTCAGGGTTCGCAGTGGGTGGGGATG
>NZ_QEST01000138.1 GCF_003311645.1 Streptomyces sp. PT12
GTCAATCTCCGCGGCGGTCCTCACTCTGGAGCGGCAGTACTGAAAGAGCTCAGTGGATTCAAGAACCTGCTCGACCTCACGGTCGAGTTCGGCCCCTTCACCTGCATCGCGGGGGAGAACGGCACCGGTAAGTCCAATGTCTTCGATGCGATCCAGTTCCTGAGCCTGCTCGCCGACCACTCCATGATCGAGGCCGCCCAGGCCGTACGCGGGACCCATGGCGCACTGCACGGCGACGTGCGCGACCTGTTCTGGAACGGCTACTCGGACGACGAACACCGGATGGAGTTCGCCGCGGAGATGATCGTCCCGGGCGAGGTCGAGGACGACTTCGGTCGGCTCGCCGAACCGACGTCCACCTTCCTCCGCTACGTGCTCCGGCTCGGATACCAGCCGCCGCGAGGTGGGGAGCGCGGTGGCAGACTGACGCTGCTGTACGAGGATCTCAGCCAGATCAGGCCTCGTGATGCTGCGTCGCAACTGCGGTTTCCGCACAGTGTCAAAGGCTTCCGGAACGCCGTGGTTCGCGGTCGCCGGTCGGCTGCGCCCTATATCTCCACGTCTCTTGAGACAGGCGATCCCGTCGTCCAGATCCACGCCGACGGCGGCCGCAGGGGCCAGCCGCGTCCCGCACCGGCGAGCCGTGCACCCCAGACCATGCTCGCCACGGTCAACCGGAATGACGACCCCACCATTCTGGCGGCCAGGCGGGAAATGCAGTCCTGGCGGCGGCTGGCTCTTGAGCCCTCGGCTCTGCGCACCTCGGACCGCTATCAGGACCCCAGCACGATGCAGCCCGATGGCCTCCACCTGCCACGGAGTCTGGACCGGATCGCGCGGGAGAGGTCCCCGGACGACCCCGCGCGGGTTTACTCGCGGGTCGCGGGACGTCTGTCGGACCTGTCGGGCCTTCATGTCCGGACGCTGCACGTGGAGGCCGACGACACCCGTGAGCTGCTCACGATCAAGCTCCACGAGATCGACGGCATGGAGCTGCCGGCCCGTAGCCTGTCCGAGGGAACCCTGCGCTTCCTGGCCCTCTGCGTTCTGCTGGAGGACCCCAAGGCGCAGGGCCTGCTCTGCATGGAGGAGCCGGAGAACGGCATCCATCCAGCCAACCTCCTCGCCATGGTGAACCTCGTACGGGATCTGGCGGTGGACCCCACCGAACCGGTGGGCGAGGACAACCCCTTTCGGCAGGTGCTGATCAACACCCATTCACCGGGGGTCGTGCAACTCGTCGACCCAGCAGACCTGCTCATCGCCGACACCTCCACCATTCCCAGGGAGGGAGGCAAGACCGCGCGCGCCTTGCGGCTTCGGCCGCTGGCCAGCACCTGGCGTACCAGTGGTGCCGAAAAGGGCTACGGCACAGTGGCCGACATCCTCGCGTACCTCACGGCTCCGCCACAGGCCCGGCTGACTCTTGAGGAGAGCGCCTCGTGACCCTTCGCGCCCTCTACCTCTGCGAGGGATCCAGCGACACAGGCCTGCGCTTTCACATCGAGGCGATCGCGGGCGAGATGGGTCGGGAGATCCTTGTCACGGTTCCGGACCTGGACCGCCTGCCGCACAAGCCCGGGCACTCGGTCGGGGGCGAACTGCGAGCCGTGCGGCAGCTCAGCCACGGCGCACAGGAGTACGACCTCGTAGTGATCCATCGTGACTCCGACGGCGATCCCCCGCAGAGACGTCGCGATGAAATCGCCGACGCGGTGGCCTCGGTGAGCCCCAGCTTGGCTCACGTGCCCGTGATCCCCGTACGCATGCTGGAGGCATGGCTGATCCTCGACCATACGGCGATCCGGGAGGTGGCGGGGAATCCCAACGGCAGAGTGCCACTCGGCCTTCCGAAACCGAATCGGGCGGAGTCGGTGGCGGACCCGAAGACATTACTCAAGCAAGCCATCGCCACGGCCAGCGAGGAGAAGGGCCGCGGACTGAAGAAGCTCCAGGCACGCTTTTCGGAGAACCGCGCGCGGCTCCTTCAGATGCTGAATCGCGAGGGGCCCGTCAAGCAGCTCGCATCGTGGCAGTCGTTCACGCACGACCTGAGCGAGGCGCTAACCTCGATCTTTCGTGACGGTCCGTCGGTTCTTTCGGGGGGCCGTTTCGGTTG
>NZ_QEST01000027.1 GCF_003311645.1 Streptomyces sp. PT12
CGACGCCGCCTACTGGGTCCGCCACGTCCGCCAGGCCGTCCGCTTCCACGACGCCATCGTGTCGCTGCGCGAGCGCGGCGCCACCTCGTTCCTCGAGATCGGCCCCGACGGCGTCCTGTCCGCCATGGCCGACGGCACACCCACCCTCCGCAGGGACCGCCCCGAGGCCGAAACGCTTCACGCCGCCCTCGCCACCCTCCAGGTCCGCGGCATCCACCCCGACTGGTCGGCCCTCTTCTCGGGAACGGGTGCCCGCACCGTCGACCTGCCCACCTACCCCTTCCAACGCGACCGCTACTGGCCCAGGCCCGGCACCACCACCCACCCCACCACGGGCGACACCGAGGACGCCGCGTTCTGGCAGGCCGTCGCCCAGGGCGACCTCACCCCGCTCGCCGACACCCTCGACCACGGGCAGCTCGACGACCTCGCCCCCGCGCTGCCCGCCCTCGCCACCTGGCACCAGCGCACCCGCGCCCGCTCAACCGTCGACTCCTGGCGCTACCACGTTGAATGGAAGCCGATCACCCCCTCCGGCGCCCCCTCCGGCACCTGGATCGTCGTCGCCCACCGGCCCTGTCAACCCGTTGTAGACGCCCTCACCGCCCGAGGCGTCCACGTGGTCGTCGCCGATGGCCGCGACCCGCTGCCCACCCCCGACGACCTGGGCGGCATCCTCTCCCTCCTCGCCCTCGACACCGAAGAGGACCCCGACCACCCGGGGCTGACCCGCGGCCTCACCGCCACCCTCGACCTCGTCCGCGCCCACCCCGGCGCCCCCCTCTGGCTGGTCACCTCGGGCGCCGTCTCCATCGGCCGCTCCGACCCGCTGCGCGCCCCAGCCCAGGCCGCCGTCTGGGGCTACGGACGCGTCATCGGCCTCGAACTCCCCGCCATCTACGGCGGGTTGATCGACCTGCCCGCCGACCCCGACGACCGCGCCCTCGCCGCCCTCGCCGCCGTCATCGGCGGCACCGAGGACCAGGTCGCCATCCGCCCCTCCGGCGTCCACGCCCGCCGACTCGCCCACGCCCCCCGCACCCACCCCGGCGAGGGCTGGACCCCGCGCGGCACGGTGCTGGTCACCGGCGGCGCCGGAGCCCTCGGCACCGCCGTCACCACCTGGCTCCTCGACTCAGGCGCCGAACGGGTCCTCGCCCTCAGCCGCCGCGGCACCGCCGCACACCCCGACCCGCGCATCACCCCTGTCACCTGCGACGTCACCGACCGCGCCGCCCTCGCCGCCGTCATCGACGCCCACCCCGACATCACCGCCGTCGTCCACACCGCGGGCATCGGCGACGCCGCGTTCCTCGACGCCACCGACCCCGCGTTCCTCGCCCGCGTCATGGCCGCCAAGGCCACCGGCGCCGCCCACCTCGACGAGCTGCTTGGCGAACGGGAGTTGGACGCGTTCGTCCTCTTCTCCTCCATCTCCGGCGTCTGGGGCAGCGGCGAGCTCGCCGCCTACGCCGCCGCCAACGCCTACCTCGACGGCCTCGCCACCCACCGCCGCGCCCGCGGCCTCACCGCGACATCGATCGCCTGGGGCCCCTGGGCCGACGCAGGGATGGCCGCCGAGACTGGCGCCGAGGCCGAGCTCCTGCGCAGGGGCCTGCGTGCCCTCCCGCCCGCCCTCGCCATCGACGCCCTCAAGCGGGCCGTCGCCGAGGAACGCGCCTGCCTGACCGTCGCCGATGTCGACTGGTCCGTCTTCGCCCCCGCGTTCGCCGCCGCGAGGCCACGCCCGCTGATCGCCGACCTCCCCGAAGCGGCCGACGCCCTGGCCACGGGGCCCACCGGGCCAGGGACCGACCTCGACACCGACCGCTGGAACCTGCCCCGTGCCGAGCTGACCCACCGCCTCGACACCCTGGTCCGCACCGAGGCCGCGGCCGTCCTCGGCTTCGCCGGACCCGAGGCCGTCGAGGCGAGCCGCGCGTTCCGTGACCTCGGCTTCGACTCCCTCACGGCCGTCGAGCTGCGGAACCGGCTCGCCGAGGAGACGG
>NZ_QEST01000067.1 GCF_003311645.1 Streptomyces sp. PT12
ATGCCTCGGGCGACGCCCCCGACAACGGCCACACCACCCCCGACGCCGGAACATCAGCAGGCGCGGCGACGCCGTCGACGGGCTCGGGCGCGGCCTCAAGGATCACATGTGCGTTGGTGCCACTGATCCCGAACGAGGAGACGGCGGCGCGACGCGGCCGATCGCGTTCGGGCCACGGCCGGGACTCCACCAGGAGGGACAGCGCGCCCGACGACCAGTCCACATGGGGTGACGGCTGCTCCGCGTGCAGCGTCCTCGGCAGCGTTCCCGCCCGCATCGCCATGATCATCTTGATCAGGCCGCCGACGCCCGCCGCCGCCTGGGCATGGCCGATATTGGACTTCAACGAGCCGAGGAAGAGCGGGTCTTCGGCGTCCCGGCCCTTCCCGTAGGTGGCCAGCAGCGCGGTGGCCTCGATCGGGTCGCCCAGCGTGGTGCCGGTGCCATGCGCCTCCATCGCGTCCACATCGGCGGGCCCCAGCCCGGCGGCGCCCAGCGCCAGCCGGATGACCTCCTCCTGCGACGAGCCATTGGGCGCGGTGAGCCCGTTGCTGGCGCCGTCCTGGTTGATCGCCGAACCGCGCAGCACCGCGAGGACGCGGCGGCCCTCCCGCCGCGCCTCGTCCAGGCGTTGCAGCACCAGCACGCCGACGCCCTCCGCCCAGCCGGTGCCGTCGGCGCCCGCGCCGAACGCCTTGCACCTGCCGTCGGCGGCCAGCCCTCGCTGGCGGCTGAACTCCAGGAACATCCCGGGCGTCGGCATCACCGTGACGCCGCCAGCCAGCGCCATCGAGCACTCGCCCTGCCGCAGTGCCTGGGCGGCCAGATGCACCGAGACCAGGGACGAGGAACACGCGGTGTCCACCGTGATGGCCGGCCCGTTGAGGCCCAGCACATAGGCGACCCGTCCGGACAGCACGCTCGCCGCGCCGCCGGTCAGCAGCTGCCCCTCGAAGCCCTCGGGGGCCCGGTGCAGCGGCGCCCCGTACTCCTGCGCCATGGCGCCGACGAACACGCCGGTGCCTGTGCCGCGCAGCGCCGAGGGCGCGATCCCGGCGCGTTCGATCGCCTCCCAGGAGGTTTCCAGCAGCAGCCGCTGCTGGGGGTCCATGGTCTGTGCCTCGCGGGGCGAGATGCCGAAGAACGCCGCGTCGAAGTCGGCGACCCCGTCGAGGAAGCCGCCCTTCCTGGTGTAGGAGGAGCCGACGGCCTCCGGATCGGGGTCATAGAGCGCGTCCAGATCCCAGCCACGGTCGGTGGGGAAGTCACCGATGGCGTCCCGGCCTTCGGCGACCAGCCGCCACAGGTCCTCGGGGCTGGCCACGCCGCCGGGGAACCGGCAGGCCATGCCGACGACGGCGATCGGCTCGTCGGCCCGTCCCGGCGCGATCCGGCCCCGGTCGCGACGTCCGGCCGGTGCCTCGTCGCCGGCGACGCCCAGGTCCTGCCGCAGCCGCTCGGCGAGCGCCGCCGGCGTGGGGTGCGAGAAGAGTACCCCGGACGGCAGCCGCAGCCCGGTGGCCGTGTTGAGCCGGTCGCGCAGCTCCACCGACATATGCGAGTCGAAGCCGGCCTCCTTGAACGGAACGGTCCGCTCGACCCGTTCGACATCCGGATGCCCGAGGACGGCCGCCGCGTGCCGACGCACCAGGTCGGTCAGGACCTCCCGTTGACCGGCCGTGTTCTGTCCGGCGAGCCCGGGGACGGCCGACGCGCTGGTCGATGCGACCACGGGCTTATCGGCTGGCTCATCGGCGGTGGCGGCGGGCCGTCGGCGGGGACCGGCGGTGGTGTCCAGCCAGTGACTCTCGCGCTGGAAGGGGTAGGTGGGCAACTCGGCGCGGCGGCCCTCGAAGCCCGGGTAGAGCCGGTCCCAGTCGATCCCGACCCCGCTGGCCCACGCCTGCGCCAGGGAGGTGTGGAAGCGGTCGGTGCCTCCGTCGTCGCGGCGTAGCGTGCCGAGGG
>NZ_QEST01000075.1 GCF_003311645.1 Streptomyces sp. PT12
ACTGCGCCATCTCTACCCAACCACACAGCAAAATTAAGCTGCAACAATCTACTAGCAGGGCCCGCCGCGGGACGGGTCCCGGAACGATCCCCTCAGGCGCACTCCGCCGCGTCGGGGTCGGCCCCCGGGAACAGGGTCACCGGCGGGGACGTCAGCGGACCGGGCGCCGAGGCCGTCTCCGCCGTCACGTCGGCCCGGCCGGGGCGGAGGGCCAGGGCGGTGCCGTCGGGGCCGATGGCGACCGTGGCCGGGTCGCTGCTGTGGAAGCGGGTGGTGGCGCCGAGCACCGGCAGCACGTGGTCGGCGCCGACCCGCACGGCGTCGTCCCGCACGACCACCGCCGCGGGGTCCGAGGGGCAGCGTCTGCCGGGGTTCCAGTCCAGCCTGCTGCCGGACTGCCTTGGTCCGGGTGAAGGGCTCGGCGAATTGACTCGGTCAAGGTCGTCTGAAGGTCACGGGCGGCTCGCTCCCGGGCAACTGCATGCAGCACCTGAACGCCGCCCCACTGCGGATTTCTGCCGCGGCGGCAGGCGGTCATGCAGTGCGGAGGGCGTCAGTGCCGTACTCCCAGAGCCGGTCTGCTGCCTCCGGGGCGAGTGCGTGGGCGGCTACGCCACCGGGCTGATCCTCCGCACCCTGGACGGTCCGGGCCTCCTGATTGTCTTCGAAGTAGCGGCCGGTGACTCCGCTCAGGAGAGGAGAGGCGGCCAGCAGGACGGAGGTGGCGGCCCCCTGCTCGGGAGTCTTGTAGTACGGCAGCGGCTTCACGTTGCCCTGGTCGTCCATCACGCCGAACGCGCGCATGGTCTCGTCGTCGACGTGCCGCTGTAGACGGGTGAGGATGTAGCCGGGGTTGAGCGCGTTGGCCGTGATCCCGTCGGTCGCCCAGCGGCGGGCAGCACCCACCGTGAGCAGGACATCGGCGGATTTGGACTGCCCGTAGGCCGCCCAGGGGTCGTACGGCCGCCGCGCGAAATGAGGATCTTCGAAGTCGAAGGGCGCGCCCAGGTGGGCGCCGGAGCTGACGACCACGATGCGGGCGGAGTCGGCGTCCCGCAGAGCCGCGTGCAGGCCAGTGGCCAGAGCGAAGTGGCCGAGGTAGTTGGTGGCAAGTTGCATTTCCCAGGCGTCCGGGGTGAGGGTGCGCGTGGGAAGGGCCATGATCCCAGCGTTCGCGACGAGGATGTCGAGAGGCCCGCGCCATGCTCGCGCGAAGGCGTCGACCGAGGCCAAATTGGACAGATCGAGGGCCTCTGCGTGCACCCGGTCCGCTCCGCCGACGGCGGCCAGCTCCTGGACGAGCGGCTTGGCGGACTGCGGGCGGCGCGTGGCAATGGTGACCTCCGCGCCGGCGGCGGCCAGGGCCCGAACCGTTTCGGCGCCAAGACCCGAGGCACCGCCGGTGACCACGGCACGTCGGCCGGTGAGATCCACGCCGTTGATCACCTCCTGCGCACGGGCGTGAGAGGTGAAGGGAGTAGTCAGGAGGGCGGAGTCATCTCGGGAGTGCCTGTCGGCCGGGGGGTTCGTTGTCATGCGTCCACGCTACGACGAGTCGACTGGATCCTCTTGAGGATGTGCTGACCCTACGGAAGACCCGCAGCCATCTCTCAGCGAGCCTGACCGCGGGAAGGGGCAGCCGGTGGCCGGGCTGGTCTCGCCCAGTCAGGTGACCCGGTCGCCCTCCACCCGGTACGGGCTGTCCGCGGGGACGGTCAGGACCCGGTACGCCCGCCCGTCCTCGACCCCCGCGGCGCTGACGGAGCGGATGGCGGCGAAGGCCGTCTGGAGGCCGTGGTAGTGGAGGGTGGAGCCCCGGCCGTCGACCACCACGTCGGCCATGTCCTCGACGAGGAGACCTATCGACTTACCTCGCGCTTTCACGAGGTGGGTTGTCCGAAGCTTGATCATAAATGCGAGAAGTG
>NZ_QEST01000266.1 GCF_003311645.1 Streptomyces sp. PT12
GCCAGTTCGAGGCGGGTTATGAGTACGGTCCGACCTTCCAGGGCCTGCGCCGGGCGTGGTCGCGAGGCCGTGAGGTGTTCGCCGAGGTTGCCCTTCCCGAGGAAGTGGCCGACTCCGCCCGGCACTTCGGCCTTCACCCCGCCCTGCTTGACGCCGCGCTGCACGCGAGCACGTTCTGCGAGGGGCAGGGGCCGACGGAGGACGGGCGCACGCCGCTGCCGTTCGCCTGGAACGGCGTCAACCTGCACGCCAGCGGCGCCACGGCGCTACGGGTGCGGGCGGTACCCGTGGGCAGCGACGGCGTCTCGCTTCAACTGGCCGACCACGAGGGCCAGTCCGTGGCAGCCATCGACGCACTGACGCTGCGGTCGATCGCCGTGGACCAACTCGCGAAGGGCACCGGGCGCTCGGCGGCGGGGGAGTCGTTGTTCCGGGTGGAATGGGTCCCGCTCACCCCGAAGGAGAGCGCGGCCAAGATCCCCGAGGGTGTTGAACTGCTCAATCTCACCGGGGCGAGCGGCGACGTCCGTGACCTGACCGGCCACGTGCTCCACGTCGTTCAGGACTACCTGGCCGACGACGACCGCCCCGACGGCGCGCGCCTGGCCGTCCTCACGCGTGGCGCCGTCGCCACCGCCTCGTCCACCGAGCTCACCAGCCCTCCGGCCGCTGCCGTCTGGGGCCTCATCCGCTCCGCACAGGCCGAACACCCCCACCGCCTGGTCCTGATCGACCTCGACGACCAGCCCGCGAGCCGCGCCGCCCTGGCCACCGCCCTCACCACGGCCATCGCCGTCGACGAACCCCAACTCGCCATCCGCCAGGGCACCTTGGCCGCCCCCCGCCTCGCCCGCAGCGCCGCGGACCCGGGTCTCGCCGTGCCGGAGGGAGCGGAGGCGTGGCGGCTCGACAGCGCGGACGGGTCGACGTTCGAGGGGCTGACATTGGTGCCGAGCCCCGAGGCGCTGGCACCGCTCGCCCCGGGACAGGTGCGGGTCGCGGTGCGGGCCGCCGGGCTGAACTTCCGCGATGTGCTGGTGTCGCTCGGCATGGTGCCGGGCCAGCGGGGCATCGGCGGCGAGGCGGCCGGGGTCGTGCTCGACGTCGGCGCCGAGGTGACGGACCTGGCGCCCGGCGACCGGGTGATGGGGACGTTCGACATCGACTTCGGAGCCATCGGGACCAGGGCGGTGACCGACCGCCGCCTGCTCGCGCCCATCCCCAGGGGTTGGTCGTTCAACGAGGCGGCGTCCGTGCCGATCACGTTCCTCACCGCCTACTACGGCCTACGGGATCTGGCGGGACTGCGGGCGGGTGAATCGGTCCTGATCAACGCGGCCGCGGGTGGCGTGGGCATGGCCGCGGCCCAGCTCGCCCGGCACTTCGGCGCCGAGGTCTACGGAACGGCAAGCCCCGGCAAGTGGGCCGCCCTGCGACCGCTCGGCCTGGACGACGAACACCTCGGCTCGTCGCGAACCACCGAGTTCAGGGAGCGATTCCTGACGCACACGCGGCAGCGCGGCGTGGACGTGGTGGTGAACTCGCTGGCGGGCGAGTTCACTGATGCCTCGCTCGACCTGCTGCCGCGCGGCGGCAGGTTCCTCGAGATGGGCAAGACGGACATCCGCGATGCCGCCGAGGTGGCGGCCGCGCACCCCGGCGTCGTGTACCAGGCATATGACCTGCGAGAGGCGGGCCCCGACAGGATCCAGCAGATCCTGGTGGAGCTGGTGGACCTATGTGAACGAGGGCTGCTCAACCCCCTTCCCGTGACCCCGTGGGACGTGCGGCGAGCCCCGGACGCGTTCCGCCACATGAGCCAGGCCCGGCACGTGGGCAAGGTCGTGCTGACCGTGCCTCGTCGGTTGGATCCGGAGGGGACGGTGTTGATCAGTGGGGCGGGGATGATCGG
>NZ_QEST01000229.1 GCF_003311645.1 Streptomyces sp. PT12
CCTCGGGCGCCTCCTCGATGATCACGTGCGCGTTGGTGCCGCTGATCCCGAACGAGGAGATGCCCGCGCGGCGCGGGCGGCCGTTGGCCGTCCACTCTCGAGGCTCGGTCAGCAGCCTGACGTTGCCCGCTTCCCACTCCACCTGCCGCGTGGGCTCGTCCACGTGCAGGGTCTTCGGAAGGACGCCGTGCCGCATCGCCTCGATCATCTTGATGATCGAGGCGGCACCGGCCGCCGCCTGGGTGTGGCCGATGTTGGACTTGATCGAGCCCAGCCACAGGGGCTCCTCGCGGTCCTGGCCATAGGTGGCAAGCAGCGCCTGCGCCTCGATCGGGTCGCCGAGCGTCGTTCCCGTGCCATGCGCCTCAACCGCGTCCACATCGGCGGGAGACAGGCCCGCGTTCGCCAACGCCTGCCTGATCACCCGGCGTTGGGCCGGGCCGTTGGGCGCGGTGAGGCCATTGCTCGCGCCGTCCTGGTTGGTGGCGGTGCCCCGCACCACGGCGAGCACGGGGTGGCCGTTGCGGCGCGCCTCCGACAGGCGCTCGACCAGCAGCACGCCGACGCCCTCGCCCCACCCGGTGCCATCGGCCGCCGCGGCGAACGACTTGCAGCGGCCGTCGCGCGCCAGGCCGCGCTGGTCGCTGAACTCGATGAAGTTCTCGGAGGTCGCCATCACGGCGACGCCGCTCGCGAGGGCGAGCGAGCACTCGCCCGAGCGCAGCGCCTGCGCCGCCCAGTGCAGCGCGACCAGCGACGACGAGCATGCCGTGTCGACCGTGACCGCGGGGCCTTCCAGGCCCAGGGTGTAGGCGACGCGACCCGAGGCGATCGCGCCCGTGCTGCTGTTGTGGCTGTAGTCGTGGTAGCTCATCCCGGTGAACACGCCGGTCGCACTGCCCTTCAACGACGACGGGTCGATCCCGGCGCGCTCCAGCGCCTCCCACGAGGTTTCCAGCAGGAGCCGCTGCTGCGGGTCCATCGCCAGCGCCTCGTTGGGCGCGATCCCGAAGAAGCCGGGGTCGAACTCCCCCGCGTCATAAAGGAATCCACCCCGGTCCACATAGCTGGTGCCGGGGCGCGTGCCCGTGGGGTCGTAGATGCGGTCCAGGTTCCAGCCGCGGTTCGTGGGAAAGCCCGAGATCGCGTCAACTCCGCCGTCAACCAGACGCCACAGCTCCTCGGGCGATGACACCCCGCCCGGGTAGCGGCACGCCATCCCGATGATGGCGATCGGGTCGTCGTCGGCCGGGGCCACGACCCGCCTGACCTGATCGTCGTCGACGGTCCCCCACACCTCGTCGAGCAGGTGGCGGGCGAGCACGGCCGGGGTCGGGTAGTCGAACACCAGGGTCGCAGGGAGCTTCAGGCCCGTGGCCCGGCCGAGGCCGTTGCGCAGCTCCATCGCCGCGAGGGAGTCGACACCCAGGTCACGGAAGGTGCGCTCCGGGCCGACGGCCTCGGGTCCCGCATAGCCGAGGGTCCCGGCCGCCTGGGCGCGGACCAGGGTCAGCAGGGTGTCGAGCCGCTGGTCCTCGGTCAGGCCCACGAGCCGCTGCCTGATCCCCTCGGCGTCGGCGCGGGTGCGGGCGGCGCCGCGCGTGACAGCGGGGATCAGGCCGCGCAGCACGTCGGGCACCGAGCCGCTGGCGCGGACCGCGGCCAGGTTCAACTTCAGCGGGATCGGGGCGCGTTCGTCCGAGCGGATGGCCGCGTCGAAGAGGGTGAGGCCGTCGCGGTTGGAGAGCGGGATGATGCCGCCGCGCTCCATGCGGGTGCGGTCGGCCTCGTTCAGGGTGCCCGCCATGCCCGACGCCTGGCTCCACGGTCCCCAGGCGAGGGACTGGGCGGGCAGGCCGTGGGCGCGGCGGTGGGCGGCGA
>NZ_QEST01000087.1 GCF_003311645.1 Streptomyces sp. PT12
GCCGCACTCGTCCTCAACAACGCATGGCACAAACATCGTTGAGAAAACCTCACTGAACACCGCCCGCACCGGGGCATCACGCATAGCCGGGTCATTCCGGCCGACAAGAATCAGGGTCGGTGTCCCGTGGCCCGGCACATAGGCACCCGAGGTGTCGATGACGTGCGTCAGTCCGACACGGGGCAGGAAATCTTCGATCAGCTTCTCACCGAACCCCCGGTTCGTGAAGGAACTGGATGTGTACTGCCCGACATACCCGCCAGACATTCCTTCGTTCTTGGTCACCGCCAGCTGGAACATGCGCTCCGCGAAGAGAAGCGAGAGCGGAAATACCCCCGTAGCCACGTCATAGGACTCCCTGTACGCGGCTCGTCTCGTTTCGTCACTCACGGAAATGAAAGGAGGTTCACCCACCACGATGTGGTAGGACTTCACCCCGAGGAGGTCACAGGAGGCAGAGAAGTCGGCAACGTCTCCGGCCCCGCGGACCGGCCCGCCGGGCGCACCGCGGCCTTCCAGCAGTGCGTCCCCCACCGCGACGTTGACCACCCGACCCGGCACCTGGCCCAGCGCCCGTCGACCACTGGCTTTTGCGGCGGCCATCAGCAGCCTGAATCTCGTGATGTTCACGGCGAATGCGTTCGCATCGCAGCCGTGAACCGATTCCAGGGCGCGGCGGATCAGCTCATCGTCCGGGGTACCGGGCTCCACCGCCCGCCAGGCGTTCAGCAGCCGTCCGAAGATTCCGAGGAGGAACGCTCCAGAGCCGCAGGCCGGGTCGATCGATCGAAATCCGGTGAGGCCGAAATCCGCGATAGCCGGATCCATGGTGAGGTCCAAGATGAATTCCTCGATGAATTCCGGAGTCGGGACGAGCGCGTAGGCCTGCCGTGCCACCTCGCTGATGTCCTGGTACAGGTCCCCGAGGAAGCGGGGGTCGAGTTGCGGGTCGCTGAAATCGAATCGGAGGGAGCCGTCCTCCTCTCGCTGCCGCCAGAACTCGACCAGGCCGGTCGCGGCCCGCGGAGAAGGCGACAGCTGCCAGAGGGGACTGTATTCGCGGTCGAAAATGCGGCCCATCACCGGGTGGGAGCGCGCAAGATGCATGAATGCCTCGACCAGCCAGTCCCGGTCCTGTGCCCCCTCCTGCTGTGCCAGGTACGTGCCCTGCCGTTCCTCCGCCTCTGCCAGGCGCTCTCCCAGCCCTGCGATGAACGGCCGGGCGATCAGGTCGTTGTCCTCGCAGTAGCGCACGAACACCGTTCCCAGTACCCAGGCGACCGCGGCCTGCATGATGTGTTCGTCGCGCCAGGCGCCATACGTGGCGCCTGTACGGCCGACGGCTCTCTCCTGCTCGTATGCGCCCCGCAGCCGGTCACGATACTGATCGACGTTGTCGCTGCGCTCACGAAGATCCGCCTCCAGCGTCCGGACCTGCTTGCGCAGACCAACGAGGAGCGCCTGCCTGTCCAGCGAGCGCGTCCCCGTATCGGCTCCGCGAGTCGGAGGCACAACGGCGACCACTCCTCCCTACGCCGACGATCACGATCCACTGTCCTGTCGAACACATCCTGCCAGCTCTCTGGGCCGCCACCCCGATTCCGTCGCCCGCTACCGGCCGGACGCGAACCGTCTGTCACCGCCTGGCGTTCTATGATTCCTGTGCGCGCCGGACCGCCGAGGGGACACATGCTGACAAGACTCGAAGTCAGTGAGCGTTTTCCAACCTCAGTTTGAGCAGGTCAGGTGCAGGGTGAGGATGGCCTG
>NZ_QEST01000071.1 GCF_003311645.1 Streptomyces sp. PT12
GTCGGGTGGCCCGGAGGGGTCTCGCCTCCGGGCTCCCACAGATCCCGGCGTGACAGTCTCCCGTCACCGGGCTCTTCTCAACCTCACCGTCAGAACTCCGGGACCCACCGCCAGTGCGCGAAGAAGCGCGGGTACTGGCGGGTTGTGCGCTTCCATGCGGCGTGCGCCTTGTTGAAGGTCCTCAACCGTTTGTACTTCTTCCTCATCCAGCGCACCAGGTAGACGTTGATGCGCCTGAGCAGCGGATACAGCTCCGACCGGTAGAAGCGGCCGTAGTAGTTCATCCATCCCGACACGATCGGGTTGAGCCATCGTGCGAGGTCCTGCTCGGACAGGGAGGTGCGGCGGTGCAGCCTCCAGGACCACACCGTCTCGCTCATCTGCCGGATGGCGGTCTTGGAGACCGCCGGACCGAAGCCGGTGAACACGGTCCCCCGCCTGCTGCGGACCGCCCGAGCCCGGAACGTGAACCCCAAGAAGTCGAACGCCGTGTGCTCGAAGGAGCCTTGACGCTTCCCGTCCTTGCAGTAGACGATCCGGGTCTTGTCCGGGTGGAGCCGCAGCCCGACCTGTTCCATCCGCGCGCTGATCGCCGAGACCAGCATCTGGGCCTGGCGCTCAGTGCGGCAGTGCACCACCGCGTCATCGACGTACCGCTCGAACGACACCGACGGGAAGCGCCGGGCCATCCACTGGTCGAACGCGTAGTGCAGGAACAGGTTGGCCAGCACGGGCGAGACCGCCGACCCCTGAGGGGTTCCCCGGCATCGTTCGGCCTGCGAGCCGTCGGCTCGTTGCACGGGAGCGGCAAGCCACCGCTTCACATACAACACGACCCAGGCCTGGTCGGTGTTGACCTCGACCGCCTTGACGATCAGATCCCAGGGGACGCTGTCGAAGAACTTCTGGATGTCGAGGTCGACAACCCAGTCGTTGCCCCAGCAGCGCTCCCGGCACCTGGCCACCGCGTCCAGCGCAGACCGACCTGGCCGATACCCGTATGAGTCGGGATGGAACTTCGGTTCCACCGCCTGCTCCAGCCGGGCGGCCACGACGGTCTGCGCGATGCGGTCCGCGATGGTCGGCACCCCCAGAACTCGGATGCCGTCGCCATGCGCTTTCGGGATCTCCACCGCCAGCACGGGAGGAGGGAAATAACTGCCCGAGGCCATCCGGTTCCAGATCTTGTAGAGGTTGCCCTTCAGATCCTTCTCGAAGTCCTCGATCGAGCAGCCGTCCACTCCCGGTGCTCCCTTGTTGGCCCGCACCTTCTGATAAGCGTCCCAGACCTCCTGTTTGGAAATGTTGAACGGCTTGCCTGATGGTCTCTGCTCGTCCACGCGACTCCTCCCGGCCGCCGCAACGCCCGGTTGATCTCATCAACGAACTACGGTCAAGCCAGCCCCTTCGCTCCCCGCCCCACCGCATCAAGCAGGAGGGATCGTCACTACTACGGACCGGTCCGCCTGCGCATCCCGCGACGGTACTCACCCCCTCGCGTTTCAGACGCTTGGGGAACTCCCTCTCGCCGCGCCCCCTGTTTCAGGACGCGGGCTGTGTCGGGACACGCCATCCCACGTTCCACACGAGAGCAGCAGATCCAGATCGCGCCACCTCTGCGCCGGACACCGCCTGGCCAATACTCGGGCACCCGCCAGACTTATCCCGGGTTGAGCTTAAAGACCCGGTTTCGATGTCACCTCATACCTAACGACGCTTCCGCGGAGAACCTCTCACGAGGCTTTCGATGCAACGCCTTCTTG
>NZ_QEST01000069.1 GCF_003311645.1 Streptomyces sp. PT12
GGCGGGAGCACACATCTCGCCCGCACTCGCGACCGACTTGCACGCCATGCAGGCCAAAGCCTTCGCGCGCACGGGAGATCACGCCTCGGCGCATCGGTGCATGCGGCTCGCGGAGGTTGCCGCCGCCAGGATCCGGAGAGACGAAGAACCCGCGGAGACGGGATACGTCCAGCCTGGACTGGTTGAGGCGCACCTTGCCGAGGCGCTGATGAGCCTGGGGGACGTGAAACCCGCTCAGGAGTACGCCGTTGAAGCTGTGCACACGCAGGCGCATGCCCGAGGCCGGGTCCACCGGTTGGCGACACTGACCCGTGCGGAGGTGGCAGCCGGTGAGGCCGAGCAGGCTGCCGCGACCGCCGTTGAGATGGTGCGCACCGTACAGGGGATGGAGTCGCGAAGGCTTCGTGACCGGTTGGTGTCCGTGCGCCGCTCACTGTCGCGGGCGGGCGGTGCCGCGGCTGCGGATTCCGTCGAGATGATCGACGAGACGTTGCGCGTGCCGCTCAGCTGAAGCCCTTGGTGTGCTGGGATGGGCACTCCGAGGACGAGAGGCGACCGACGTGCAGTGGCAGAACTTGAGCGAGCACACCGTGTACGAGAACCCGTGGGTTCGGGTCCGGCTCGCCGACGTGGAGCTGCCCGATGGCCGACACCTCGACCACTACCTCCTGCGTCAGCGGCCGGTCGCTCTGGCCACGGCTGTCAACGACCGAAACGAGGTACTGCTGCTGTGGCGACACCGTTTCATCACCGACTCGTGGGGCTGGGAGATCGCCGCTGGCGTGGTCGAGGACGATGAGGACATTCAGGTTGCCGCGGCCAGAGAGGTGGTCGAGGAAACCGGGTGGCGACCGGCCGGACCGTTGCACCACCTGATCACCGTCGAGCCGTCGAACGGGTTCAGCGACGCTCGCCACCACGTGTACTGGTGCGAAGGGGCTGAGTATGTCGGCGAACCGGCTGACGCGATCGAGTCCGAGCGCCGTGAGTGGGTGCCGCTGGCGGATATACCAACGTTGATCTCCCGAGGGGAGATTCGCGCGGCGAACACCACCGCGGCGCTGCTCCTGCTGCATCACATGCGCTCCGGGCAGAGCGCATCAGCGAACGGCTGAACACCGCGGGCGCGCGGGAATCAGCGGATGCGGGCGCCGTAGACGTGGTCCACCGTCATCGTCATCAGGACCCGTCGGTCGGACACCATGACCGAGCGATATTCATCCCAGTCCGGGTGCTCGCCCGCGGCGCGGCGGTAGTAGTCGACCAGGGCCTCGACCTCGGGGCCCGCGGGGTCGGTGCCCGGGCCCGTCAGGGTCGCGACGCCCTCGGCCGTGGCCCAAGACCAGCCGTCGGCGCTGGTGACCTCCAGGGTGGCGCGGGGATCCCTGCGCAGATTCACGGTCTTGGCGCGGCCCTCGGTCATCGAGACGAGGATGACCTCGGCGTCGGGGTCGTAGAAGGGCTGGACGGGCGAGAGTTGGGGGCGCCCGTCGGACTTGATGGTCGCCAGCACGCCGAGTCGGCTCTCGGCGAGCAGGGCGCGCGGGTCGAACGCGGTGGTGGTCATGGGAGCATCATGGCCCCTCACATCGGTGGGAAGGCCAAGGGGCGCGCGGGGGCTACGGGGTCGGGGGAAGGGTGCCGAGGGCGCGGACCGCGCGGGGGGAGGCGCCGAGCCCGCGGCGGCAGATCTTGTTGAACGACTGCAGGTCACCGATCCCGACCGACGCCGCGACCGAGCGGATCGGGAGGGTGGTGGCGCGCAGCAGGTGGCCCGCGCGCTCCATCCTGCGGCGCCTGATGTGGGCCACCACCGTGTCGCCCGTCTCGGCGCGGAAGAGGCGCGTGAGGTGGTTGTGCGAGACGCCCGCCGCGCGGGCCACCGCGGGCACGGTCAACGGCTCGACCAGGCGCGACTCGATGGAGGCGATCGCCGCGGCCACGGCCCGGTGCCCGCCGCCCTCCGCGCGCTGACCGGGGACGACACGTTCGATCTCGACCACTGGGTGACGCGGGTGACCAACCGGCCGACGCGCGCCGCCGCCTGAGGCCGCGAGCCGTCGATGAAAGGAGACCGTTCATGAGGGGCACGGAGCTGCGTCAGCGGGTGCTCGTGCTCTATCTGTCGACGTCGGCGCTCGACAGCACGACCGTGGGCTGGGCGAACTACGACGGCACGGGCGCCACGTCGCCGACCACGGGGGACGGGGACGAGCCGCCCTACCCCGACGGGGTCGCGGCGCTGCGGGACGGGTGGCGGCTGATCCAGGCCGCGCAGCTGATCCCGCCGTATCCGGGGCACGAGTACGACGTCTCGTTCCTCAAGCGTGAGTTCCTGTTCGAGAAGCTGGTCAAGGCGCCGGGCGCGGCGGCCTGAGCGGCGGCGACGGCGACGCCGTGAGCGGCGGCGTTTGACGGGCGGGGGCACGGGAACCCGGGGGCGATGACCCATCCACCTCCCGAACCCGTGCCCCCGGAGCCGACGCCCCCGCCGGGGCCAGGGCCCGAGCCAGGGCCGCTTCCGGGACCCGTGCCGGGGCCTCCCCCGGCGCCGCCGCCGGGGCCCCCGCCCGAGCCGATGCCGCCGCCGGAGCCCGATCCCGTGCCGCCGACGCCCCCGGGCCCCGACCACCCCGAGCCCAAGCCGCAGCCCCCTCCCCCACCGGTCCCGCCCCCGACCTGAGGGGGGGGAACCGGCGCTCGTGGGCGAGCGCGAGAGGCACGGGGTTTCGGCCTGGCCGCACTCCGCCCGCCCGTCACCTGGCTCGCGCCGCTGATCAGCCAGACGCCCGCCATGGGCGCCCTGCCCACCCCGCGCGCCGCCACCGACCCCGGCGCGCTTGGCGGCCAGTGCTACGGTCCCGGCGGGCGCAACGAGGTCAAGGGCCACCCCCGCGGTCCGGGTCCCGCGCCGGGCACTTGCAGCGCTCCCGAGCCCGCGGAGGGCTCACAGCACGCCCGACACCGCGGGGAACCAGGCGTCGGCGATCTTCCTGGTCCCCGCGTCGTTCGGGTGGACCCCGTCATAGGTGTCGGTCGCGGTGTCGAAGCCGGTCCACTGGTCGACCACCGTCACGGGGGACGCGGCCGTCGACAGGGCGGCGGCCCAGCCGGGGATCGCGGCGTTCAGCTCGACCACCCGCTGGGGGCAGGGGCCGCACGCGCTCGCCGCCATGGGGATGATCTGCGCGACCAGCACCACAACCCGGGGGTTCTGCGCGCGCATCTGGCCGACGAGCACCGTGAACGCGTCGAGCACGTCCTGGGTCGTCCTGGCGCTCCACACGTCGTTCGTGCCCAGGTGCATCAGCACCACATCGGGCTGGGCGGCCGCGAGCCACGGGGGCAGCTGGTTCTGCGCGGCCATGTTCGTCGCGAGGATCCCGCCGTGCCCCTCGTGCTCGCCGTCGTGGGGGAAGCCGCAGCCCTGGGGCGCCTGGCTGCCCACGAAGTCCACATCCGTGAACCCGGCCGCCTGGAGGTCCTGCCACAGCAGGGCCCGCCAGCAGCCCGGCGAGCCGGTGATCGAGTCGCCGAGCGGCATGATCCGCACCGGCGCCTGGGTGGCCGAGGGGGCGGCGGCCTCGGCGGGCGTCTCGGCTGGGGTCTCGGCGGAGCGCGCCGAGGGCGCGAGGACCGTGGCAAAGACGGCTAGGAAGAGGGCGAGAACAAGGCCGACTCGGGCAAAACCAGAGGCACTTCTGGCAAGGGCTGTCGCAAGGGCTGTCATCGAAGGCGCTCCTGAGCAGGAGGAAGCGCCGCCGGACGCGCGAACCGTCCCGTAGGCCCGCGCACAGCCCCCTCCGGTGGCCCCACCATTGTCCTGCGCACGCCAAGAGGCTTCAACGGCGCAAAGCGGCCATCATCGCCATGTGATCCGCGTCTCCCCCTCGCGCCGCCATGTCACACGCGCCCCCGCGCGCCCGTCACCCCTGTGACGGCCCTCCCGCTACGGGCCGTCCCCCGTGACGGGGCACCCCCGCCGGGCGGTCGGAAGGAACGCAAGGGAGAGACCATCGATGCTCGCGAAACTGTCGGGCTTCCTGCCCAGGCGCCGCAGGGCCGTGCTTCTCGTCGCCGCGCTGCTCGCGCTGGGGGGCGGCGCGCTGGTGTGGGGCTTCCAGGACGGCAACCTCGCCGGGCTGCTCGGGCTTCACCGAGACCGGCACGGTCGTCGGCACGGTCCCCGTGCTGCTGTTCGCGATCGCCTTGGGACTCGGCATGGACTACCAGGTGTTCATGCTCTCCCGCATCCGCGAGGAGTACGAGCGCACCGGCTCCCCCACGGAGGCCGTCGCCCTCGGCCTTCAGCGCATGGGCGGCATCGTGACCGCCGCCGCGGTCGTGCTGTCCGTGGTGTTCCTGGGATTCGCGATCTCGGACATCTCGTTCATGCAGGCCCTCGGCGTCGGCGCGCCGCTCGCCGTGCTCATGGACGCGACGCTCATCAGGGGCGCGCTGCCGCCCGCCGCGATGCGGCTCGGCGGCCGTGCGATGTGGTGGCTGCCGCCCGTACTGCGGGGCGTGCACCGGACGTTGGGGCTGAAGGAGTCCGCGGCCGGTGAGCCGCGGACCCGGAACACCGCGGAACGCGAGGAGGCTCAGCCGAGCAACACGGGAATCCGCTGATAACCGTGCGCGATAAAGGACTCGATCGGCGTCAACTCCGTCTCCGCGAGCCGCAGATCGGGGAACCGCTCGAAGAGGGCGGGCAGCGCGATGCCCGCCTCAAGACGGCCGAGGGGCGCGCCCAGGCAGTGGTGCGCCCCATGGCCGAACGCGACGTGCTCGTGGGAGGTCCGCGTCACGTCGAACTCCCGCGCGTCGGGCCCGTGCAGCGCCGGGTCGGTGCCCGCCGCCGCGTAGAAGATGAGGATCGCGTCCCCCTTGGCGATCACCGTTCCGTCGTCCAGGGTGATGGGCTCGACGGCGTAACGCAGCGGGACCGCGGTCACCGAGGAGACGGCGCGCAGGGACTCCTCGACCACGTCGTTCCAGCTCGCCCTCCCCGCGCGGACCAGGGCGAGCTGGTCGGGGTGGCGCAGCAGCGCGTGAACGGCGTTGCCCAACAGGTTGACGGTGGTCTCGTGGCCAGCGGAGAGGATCAGCAGCAGGGTGTGGACCAGCTCCTCCTCGCTGAGCCGGTCGCCCTCGTCGTCGCGCGTGGCGATCAGCAGGCTCGTCAGGTCGTCGCCTGGACGCTCCCGCTTGAGGGCCACAAGGCGGGTCATCTGGGCTATCTGCGCCTGGAAGTTGGCCAACGCCTCCTCGGGCGCCACCGAGGTCTTGAACGTCACCTCGACGCTGTCCCGCAGCTCGTCGCGCTCCTCGTCGGGCACGCCGATCAGCTCGCAGATCACCTGGATCGGCAGCGGGTGGTTGAACGCCGCCCGCAGGTCGACCGCCTCGTCGCGCGGCCCGGCCGCGAGCCCGTCGAGCAGGTCGGCGGTGATGGCCTGTATGCGCCCCGTCAACGCCTTGGTGCGGCGCGCGGTGAAGGCGGGCGAGACCAGGCGGCGCAGCCGGTTGTGCTCGGCGCCGTAGGCCGTGAACATGTTCTGGACGGCGACCCACGAGAAGAACGGCCACTCCTGGGGCACCTCGCCCGCCATGAACGCGGGCCAGTGCTGCTTCGCGTCCTTCGACACGCGCGGGTCGGCGAGCAGCTTCTTGACGAGGTCGTGCGTGACGATGGCCCACGCCTCGTAGCCACCGGGCAGGACCACGCGGCTCGCGGGGCCCGCGGCGCGCAGACGCTCTATGTCTCCGGGTATGTCCTTGGCGGTGGGGTCGAGGACGAACGGCTCTCGTGCCACGGGTTGGTTCCCTTCTGATCGGGTGCGATCGGGGTGAAGCGGGCGGGCAGAGCGGTCAGGGCCCGGTGGAAGGGCCCTGGTCGCCACGTCAGCTGGTCATAGGGAACGGTCAGGCGGATGTCGCACAGCCAGCTGGTGAGCCGGTCGATCGCGGTGGCCGCGATCAGCACGGCGGGCTGCTTGGCCGGGCAGGCGTGGGGCCCGGCGGCGAACGACAGGTGCGCGCCCGTGTCGGAGCGCGGCCCGGCGGGCAGCTCCGAAGGGGCGGTGTTGGCGGCGGCGTACGAGATCAGCACGGGGGTGCCCGCCTGTATCCACGTGCCGTGCAGGTCCACGTCCCGGCGTGGGAAGTGGGTCGAGAAGTTGAGCATGGGCGGGTTGTTCCACAGGACGTCCGTGATGGCGTCCGTCGCGGTCAGCGCGCCGCTCGAGACCGTGCGGTAGTAGCGGTCGTCGGAGAGCATGCGGGCCAGGGCGTTGGCGATCAGGTTGGTCGTCGGCTCGTGCCCCGCCGACATCGTCATCATGATCTCGTCGATGACCTCCTGGTCGGTCAGCTCGACCGGGTGCTCGAGCAGCCACGAGGTCAGATCCTGGCCAGGCTCCTTCTTCTTGAGCTCGACCAGCTCCCGCAGATAGCCGTCGAAGTCCATGATCGCGTGGTTGGCGGCCTCGGGGGACTCCGCGTCGAAGAAGGCGGCCATCGCCGTGGCCACGCGCTCGCTGTACTCGTCGGACATCCCGAACAGCGCGTTGAAGATCAGCAGCGGCAGCGTCCTGGCGTACTCGGCCAGCAGGTCGGCCTCGCCCCTGGTGGCGAAGCCCTGGATCAGCGAGTCCGACAAGCGGTGCACCAGGTCGCGCAGCTCGAACGGCTCGATCAGCGCGAAGCTGTCGTTGATCGCCCTGCGGTAACGGGCGTGCACCTCGCCGTCGTTGTACAGGAGGTTCTGGCGCCAGGTCATCATCGGCGCGACCGGGCTGTCGGGCGGGAGGTTGTGCTGCCAGACCCGGGGGTCCTTGGAGTAGGTCTCCGGGTCCTGGAGCACTTCGAGCGCGGCGCGGTAGCCGATCACCAGCGTCGCGACGACGCCTGGTGCCAGCTCGACGGGCGCGCAGGCGCCGAACTCCCGCAGCTTGTCGAACACGGCGTACGGGTCGGCCGCGTAATCGGGGCCGTACAGCGGCACAGGGCGCGTTGCCTCGGTGGTCACGACTGCTCCATGGCGGGAAGGTTCAGCAGGTGCTCGGCCAGCGCGAGCAGGGCGTTCAACGATGTGGCGCGGTCGCGCGCGTCGCACGCGACCAGCGGGGTGTCGGGCGACAGGTCGAGGGCCTGGCGCAGGTCGTCCTCGGGATAGGCGGGCGAGTCGGGGAACTCGTTGAGCGCGACCGCGTACTTGATGCCCTGCTCCTCGATCATGCCCATCACCTCGTAGGAGTCGGCGATGCGGCGCGTGTCGGCGAGGATCAGGGCGCCGAGCGCGCCCCGCGTGAGGTCCTGCCACAGGGCGTGGAAACGCTTCTGGCCCGGCGTGCCGAAGAGGCACAGCGCCAGGTCGTCCCCCAGCGAGATGCGGCCGTAGTCCAGGCCCACGGTCGTCGTGGTCTTGTCGCGCACCCCGTGCAGGTGGTCCACGACGGCGCCCGTGGCCGTCATGACCTCCTCCGTCTTGAGCGGCGGGATCTCCGACAGCGTGCGGATGATCGTGGTCTTGCCGACGCCGAAGGGGCCACTGACGATGACCTTGACCAACTCCTGGTCGGGATTGCGCAGATGAATGCCTCTACTGGAGGGCGCGGAGACCACGGATCACCCTTTCAAGGAGTTGCGTGTCGGGCTGCTCGTCGAGGATCAACGCCGCGGGCGCGCGCACGATCAGCAGCCCCTGGTCGACCAGGTCGCTGGCGAGGACCTTCACGAAGCTGACGGGCAGCGAGAGGTGGGCCGCCACCTCGGCGAGCGGCAGCGCGCCGTCCCCGAGGATCTCGAGCACCCGCTGCTCGGCGGGCGACACATCGGCCGGGATCGTCTCGACCGCCGCCCTCAGCACGGTCAGCCGGTCGAGGACGTTCCGGGTCGGACGGGTCCGGCCACCGGTCCACACATAGGGCGGAATGAGCCGCCGGTTCATGGAGAGTCTCCCTTGCGTGTGGCGACGGGACCGGCCGGGGATCAACGCGCGGTGTCGGTCCTCGGTGGGCTGACCATGGCCTTGCCGAGTGTCTGTACCTGCTTCTGCATCTCGTAGGAGACGTTGTCCATCGCCACACCGGGCCCGGTGAACACCGCGAGATAGGTGCCCTCGGCGGCCGGGATCACAAAGACATAGCCGTCGAACGCCTCGACCATCACCTGGCGCAGCGGCGAGTCCTCGCCGTAGTAGGTGAGCGACGTGCCGCGGGCTGAGGCCAGGAGGGAGGCGAGCACGGCGGACAGCTTCTCCGCCGTCTCGTTGTCGAGGCCCGAGTGCGCCTCGAAGAACCCGTCCGCCGTGACCACCATGGCGTGCTGGACGTCCGGCACCTCAAGGATGGGCGTCAGGACGAACGAGAGGTCGATCCTCGGTTTGGTGACGGGGACTCGGGCGTTCATCGGCTATCCCTTTCGCTGTCGTCCTCGGAGCCCTGGCCTGACGGGTCGTGGCCGGTGGAAAGCTCGTGGCCGCCTGGCGGTTCGCGACCGTCGTCGACGCCGTCGGGTCCGCCGTCGGCGGCCTGGTCGGCCGAGCCGCCCGCCGCGTCGCCCTCGTCGGGCCTGGCCGCCCTGCCCTTGGCCATCCCGCGCTGAAGCGCGCCCATGCGGGCCGCCGCCTCGTCGGGATCGCGGAAGCGCCGGTCGGCCGCGCCGCTCGCGCCGCCCGCGCTAGCGGAGGCGGCGGGAGCGCCGGAGGCGGCGGGGGCGCCCGCGCGGCGGGAGCGCGAGGGGCGCGCGAGCCGCTCACGGTCCTCGTCGGCGCGCCGGTGGCGCCGCTGCGGCAGCGGGGGCGCGCTCGCCCCTGGGCCGACCGCGGCGGCGGGCGGCGCGGGGCGGGCGGCGGGGGCGGGAATGGGCAGCTCGTCCTCGTCCGCCTCGGCAAGCAGCTCGCTCGGCACGAACACGACCGCCTTCACGCCCGCGTACTGCGATGGCTCGACGGAGACGCCGATGCCGAACTGGCGGCACAGCTCCCCTATGGCCGCGAACCCCGAACGCGGGGGGTCGCCCAGCTCGGCGAGGTGGATCTGGTCGCTGCCCGACAGCAACCGCCGCGCCCAGCCGAACTCGTCGGCGTTCATCCCGATGCCCGCGTCGTTCACCACGATCACCGCGCCATTGTGCGCCTGGTGCAGCGAGACCTCGACCGGCAGTGAACCGTGCGAGTGATGCACGGCGTTGGCCATCAGCTCCGCCACGATGATCGCCACCGGCTCGGCCGCGCGGTCCACGACGGCGACCGCGCGCGGCAGGTGGTCCACGATCTGCACGCGCTCATAGCTGGGAATGCGGGAGCTGGCGCCCATCACCAGGGCGCGCAGCGGCGACTTGGTCCGCACCAGGCCCGCGCCCGCGCCGCACACCACACGCGTCACCTGGAGGCGGCGCAGGATCTGCTCGTTCAGATAGTCGAGGGCGGACAGCTGCTCCGCCAGGTCGGGGTCGTCGTACTTGTGGAGGAGCTCGTCCACCGTGGTCTGCATCTGATAGCACATTGTCTGAAGCTTGGTCGTAGCGCCGCGCATCGCCGCCTGGGCCGCGCCGTCCACCCGGCGCCGCTCGCTGACCAGCGCGTCGGAGACGCCCGACACCACCGAGGCGAGCGCCTTGCCGCCCGCGCTCTCCTTGAGGTTGGCGTGCAGCGGCTCGGGAACCTTCACATGGGAGTGGCGCAGCGCCTTGGCCACCGCGGGCAGCCGCTTCACCGCCAGGTGTTCGGCCTCCTCGGCCAGCATCCGCTCACGCGCGAGCAGCTCGGCGACCTGGCCGCGCAGCGCGTCGAGCTCGGCCTCCACGGCCGACAGGTGCTGCCGTTGACGGGCCTCGGCGCGGCGCTGGCTCCTTCGCTGGCGCAGCTGAAGTCCCGCGAGCACCACCGCGAGCGCGCTCCCGGCCATCAGGCAGACGGCCCATGCCGCCGGTATCTCCATTCGCGTGCACCTCAATACCGTTGGGGCGAACCCGGGGAGCACGGACGCACGGCGTGGCACCGTGCGGGCGCCAAACCTCCGAGGTCTTCGGCTTGTTGCTCGGTCCGCAGAAGCGGCAGGCCGCAGTCAAGCAGGCGCCGATGTCACTCCGCAAGCGGAGGGCGTGACAATCGGTAGGTAGGGTGAAGCCGTGCCAACCGACACACCACAGTCCGCATGGCGTGTATTGCTCGGGTATGTGCGGCCGCACCGCGGGGCGTTGGCCGCGGGCGCGCTGCTCTCCCTGACGACGGGCGCCACCGGCCTCGCGCTGCCGCTCGTCGCCCAGGACCTCATCGGGAACCTCACCAGGGACGAGTCCATCTCGGGCGCGTTGGTGCTGCTCAGCGCGCTGGTGCTGGCCAACGCCGCAATCGGCGCCCTCGGTGGCTATGTCCTCCAGCGCACCGCCGAGTCCGTCGTCCTCACCGCGCGCCGCTCGTTGACGTCGTACCTGATGCGGCTGCGCATCTCCGCGGTGGACGCGAGCGAGCCGGGCGACCTGCTGGCCAGGGCGACGTCCGACACGACGCTGCTGCGGGCCATGACGACCGAGTCGTTGATCGGCTTTGGAACGGGCGGCCTGACACTGGTCGCGACGCTGGTGATGATGGGCCTGGTCGACGCCGTGCTGCTGCTGGTGACGCTGGGCGTCATCGCGGTGTCGGGCGTCGTGATCGGCTTGATCGTGCCGGTCATCAACCGCGCGAGCAAGCGCGCGCAGGACTCCGTCGGCGAGATGGGCGCGGCGCTCGAACGCGTGCTGGGCGCGCTGCGCACGGTCAAGGCGTCGGGCGCCGAGGAACGCGAGCGGCGCGCGGTGCACGCGGCGGCCGAGGAGTCGTGGCGCGCGAGCGTGCGGGCGGCCAAGTGGCGTGCCCTCGCCGGGAACACCGCTGGCCTGTCGACGCAGGTGGCGTTCATCACGGTCCTCGCGGTGGGCGGGGCGCGCGTGGCGACCGGGGCGATCGACGTGGGCGCGCTGGTGGCGTTCCTCCTGTATGTCTTCTATCTCATGGCGCCGATCCAGGAGGTGGTGAGCGCCATCACGCAGTACCAGGTGGGCTCCGCGGCGATCAGCCGCATCCAGGAGGTGCGCGAGCTGCCGAGCGAGCCGGAGCGGACCGCCGCGTCGCCGCTCCCCACGGGGGACGAGCCGCCCGCGTCCGTGGCGTTCTCGGGCGTCCACTTCCGCTACACGCCCGAGCTGCCGCCGGTGCACCACGGGGTGACGTTCGAGATACCGCCGCGCGGGATGACGGCGTTCGTGGGCCCTTCGGGCGCGGGCAAGACGACGGTGTTCGCGCTGATCGAGCGCTTCTACGACGCGACCGCTGGGCGCGTGCTGGTCGACGGGCGCGACGTGGCGGAGTGGGACGTGGCGCAGCTGCGGGCGCAGATCGGCTATGTGGAGCAGGACGCGCCTGTCCTCTCGGGCTCGCTGCGCGACAACCTCCTGTTCGGCGCGCCCGACGCGACGGACGAGGCGGTGGCGAGGGCGCTGGAGACGACGCGCCTCGACGGGCTGGTGCGGCGGCTCCCCGAGGGCCTGGAGACGCTGGTGGGCCACCGCGGCACCAAGCTGTCGGGCGGTGAACGCCAACGGATCGCGATCGCCCGCGCGTTGCTGCGACGCCCACGCCTGCTGCTGCTCGACGAGGCGACGTCGCAGCTCGACGCGGTCAACGAGGCGGCCCTGCGCGACGCGGTGACGGCCGCGGCGCGCGACACGACGGTCCTGGTGGTGGCGCACCGTCTTTCGACGGTGACGTCGGCGGACCGCATCGTGGTGATGGACGCTGGGCGCGTGCTCGCGGTGGGCACCCACGGGGAGTTGGTGGCGGGCAGCGAGCTCTATGCCGAGCTGGCGGCGACGCAGTTCCTGACGGCCAGCGCGTAGCGCCTCCGGCGCGGTGTGCGGATTTCGCCTTCGGCGGGGGTGGTGCGGGTCGCCTCCCGCGGGGTCGCCTCCCGCGGGGCTCGGCGCCACCCGCCTCCCGCAGGGCTCGCCGCCACCCGCCTCCCGCGGGGTTCGGCGCGCCTTCGGCGCGGACGTGCGCCTGCGGCGCGGGGGCGGTGCGGGCCATGGCCCGAGCGCCCCGCAAGGCGGCGCGCGCTACCCCCTCGCCGTAGGCGAAAAAGGGTGGATGGGTGGGGAACCCCCCGGGGCGCGAAGCGCCCCCGGGGCCCGCGCCCGGGCCCCGGTCCGCACCACCCCCCGCGCCGCAGGCACCGTGCCGCGCCGCAGGCACTTCGCGCTCGCGCCATGGCCCGCACTACCCCCGCGCCGCAGGCGCGTCGAACCCCGCGGGAGGCGCACCCCTGCGGGAGGCAAGAAGTTCGTCGAGCAGGGATTCCGTCGCCGCTGGCAGCGGGCGGGTCGGGCCAAAGAGGCGTGCGTGGTGGCCGAGCAGCCAGCTGGCCGCGCCCGCGAGCCACTCCTCGCGCCCCGTCGCATGCGCCGCGCGCAGCAGCTCGTTCCACAGCCGCTCGTCCGCGGGGGCGGACGCCAGGGCCGTGCGGATCGCCGTGTAGGCGCCCTGCGCGTCGCCGGCCTTGCGCTGCTCCGCGGCCAGCGTCAGCGCCAACTCCGCGACGACCAGCGGATATTGGGCGTCGACGATCTCATGGGCCAGCCAGCCGTAGCGTTCGCGGCGCTCGGCGAGCAGGGGGCCGCGGGCCAGGGCAAGGCCCTCGATGAGGAGGCGCAGGCGCTCGTCCGCGGGCAGGCGGCCGCCGCGCGCCACCGTGGCGTGGTGGAGCGCCGTGAGCCGGTCCCAGTCGGAGCCGACCGTGGGGGCCAGGGTCAGCCGCCCGCCGGGCTCGGCGAGCAGGTGCGGGCCGAGCCAGGCCCGCAGGCGGCCGGTGAACGCCTCGCGCACGTCGTCCGTCGCCCCGCGCGGCCAGAGTGCCGCCCCGAGGACGCGGGGGTGCACGCCCTCGCGGTGGAGCAGCAGCAACGCCAGTGCCTCACGCAGCTGTTCGGCGCGTTCGGGCTCGGGCTCGGGGAGCCCGGCGATCTCGTAGTCGCCCATCAGCCTGATGGACACCTCGGGCGTGCCGGGCGCGGGAGCGCGTTCCTCGTCGAGGGCGCCGCCTCCCCTGGTGAGTCCGGCGAACAGCTCGACGACGGCCGCCCGCGACGGCGCGGGCAGCTGCTGGGCGGCCAGCTCGAGGCCCATGGTCGGCTCGTGCAGCCGCCCTTCGGGGGTGATCTCGAACTGCCAAGCGGTGCCGGGGAGTCCGGGCCTGTCGGCGGCGACGACATAGCCGATGCCGACCTGGGCGGAGACGGCGGCCAGCGCGCCGAGGCGTTCGGCCTCTTCGGCCGTGGGCGGCGTTCCGATCAGGACGAGGTGCGCGGCGGCGCCGGTGCGGCGGTTCATGCGCAGGCGGGTCTCGTTCTCCATGACCTCCAAAAGACCCGCCGTGTCGGCGACATGGCGGACGCGGGTCGGGGCGAGGGGGATGAGGTCGTCGCCGAAGCCGACGAGGGTGACGGTCATGCGGTCCGACCAGCCGCTGGTGGCGAGTTCGGCGGCGAGGGAGGCCAGGACGGCTTCGCGCCTGTGCGGCTCGCCGGTGAGGGCGACCGCGCCGGGGACGGCCTCCAGGTTGAGCAGCAGCCGGAGTTGGTCGCGGGTGCCGAGGCTAACCAGCCCGGGGTAGGGGGCCTCGGCGCTCGTCTCGCTCTCGGGGACGTCGTTCTCGTAGATCGTCCAGTAGGTCTCGTCGGCACTGGTGTTCCAGGGCGCGGGCGGGCGGCCCGATGGGGCGGCGAGCTGGAGGTGGAGGGTGCTCTCGCCGAGCCAGGCGGCGTAGACGGGGGGCAGCGGCTTGCCGTCCGCGTCGAGGGCGGCGGCCAGGTGGCGCAGGGCGCGGTCGAGGAACGCGACGGCGCGGGGCGCGGCGCCGACCAGGAGCGCGTCACGGGCGGCGGCGGCCTCGCGCGTGCCGGGGGCGAGGCCGTCGCCGACGCCGCGGCCCAGCGCCCCCGCGGCGGACTGCCACAGCGCGGCGCGGCGGGTGCGGCCGAGGGCGACCAGCAGACCGGCGGCGAGCAGGGGCGCGCCGATGAGCGCCTGGGGCAGGCCCAACCCGCCGTCGGACTCGGCCACTTCGGCCTCGGGCCCGTCCTCGGGCGGCACGGTCCCCCCGCCGCCGCTGGGCGGCAGCGGTCGCCCTGGGCCGTCCTCATCGGGCTCCTCCTCGGGCTCCTCGTCCGGCTCGGGCGGCGGCTGGGGCGCGAGCGGCGCGCCGCCGCCCGTCTCGTGGTACTCCTCGATCTCCTCGGCCTCTTCGGCGGTGAGCTGGTCCAACTCCCCTGGCAGCTCGACCAGTTCGCCGCCATGGGCGTCCGCTGGCATCTCCAGGATCCAGCCGGGCCTGATCAGGCTTGCCTCGGTGAGGCGTGAACCGTCGGGCTGCACCCGGTCCTTGTTGAGCTGGAAGATCTCCCGGTAGCGCAGCCCGTCGTCCAGGTGGCGCGCCGCGACGCCCCACAGCGTGTCGTGGTGGCGGCCCTCGGGCGGCTGGATGCGGTAGAACTTGGTGGCGTCGGCGGGCGCCATGGGTGTGGCCGCCGACGGGTCGCCCGCGTCGGACGACTGGAGCGCGCCCAACTCCCCCTCGGCGGGCCGGTCGTCCATCATCTTGCCCGGACCGTCGGGCGCCGAGCGCGCGACCACGCCGGGGATGTGCTCGGCCGATGCCACCACGTTCGCCTGCCCCGGGCCATGGCCGCCGGGGCCCAACTGGCCGAGCCCCGGCGTCAACGACGCGGCGGCCGATGTCAACAGCAGGACGGCGCCGACGAGTTGGCGCGCGAGCAGCTGGCTCGGCCCGGCTCCAGGCACCCGGCGCGGGATGCCGACGCCCGAGATCGCGGCGGCTGCCTCGACCAGGACGCACGCCGTGAACTGCGCCCAGGCCACCCACACCAGCACGGCGAGCACCTTGAGGAACGCGTCCGAGCTGATCTCGTCGGTCAGCATGTCGAGGCTGGGCGCCGACGAGGGCAGCGGCCAGCCGATGAGGCTGGCCAGGGCGAGCGGGACGCCGACGACCAGCGCGAGCAGGGCGATGACGGCGACCAGCGCCCTGAGCACGTCGCCCGCGCCGCGCCCTGTCCTCACCTGAGCCATGTCGTCGTTCCTCTCAGCGATCTCTCAGCGGTCTCTCAGCGGTCTCTCAGCCGATCTGGGCCTCGGCCGTCGCCGTTCCCCACACGGTGAGGGGGCGGTCGTAGACGAGGCCGGTGAAGATGGGGTGATAGGTCAGCCTGATGCGGACGGTGACGCGGTTGACGGCTTCCTCGGAGCACTCGGCGGCGGCGATGTCGTCGGCGTCCATCCCGACGGAGGTGGCGTACTCGGTGACGCGCGCCTCGCAGTTGCCGAAGTTGATGGGGACGGGGCGCACGCCGTCGCGCAGCGCCTCGACGTCGAGGTCCTGCGCGGCGTAGCGGGCGGCCTGCTCGGCGATGTCGGCGGCACGCTCGCGCTGCGAGATGGACAGCCCCCCGTCCACCACGAACGCGGCGAGGCCGAGCACCACGAGGGCGAAGAAGATCAGCGCGAGCGCGCCGGATCCCCGGTCGCCGCCCGGCCATGGATCGCGCTCTCTCATCCCGACCTCCGATAGGGGTCGATGGGCGAACTCGACGTTCCGCTCATGGTGTTGGTGACCGGGACGCCCAGCAGGTCGAGGCCGCGCACGCGGCATGTCACCTCGATGCCGAAGAGCGTGCCGGGGCGGTGCCCCGGTGGGGTGGTGGCCTCGACGCGGACCGTTCCGCCCACGCACACGTCGCCGAGCTGGGCCTCGGCCACGGCGCGCGCCTCGCGCATCGCCGCCTGCGTGCTGCGTTCGAGCGAGCCCGCGCGCGCCGCGTCCCTGGCCGCGCCGTTGACCGCGCCGCGCCCCGAGACCAGCTGGCCGAACGCGACGAGCACGAGGATGAACGCGATGATCAGCGGCGCCAGGATCACCACCTCGACGGTCGTCATCCCGCCGTCCAAGCGGCCCGCCCGCAAGCTCACGCGTCGCATCGTTCACTCCCCGTCCGGCACGAAGCGCTCCATGGGCCCCTCGCTCGCCGCCTCGACCGTCAGGTCCACGCCGGGCAGGATCGACGGCACGTTCCCCGTCACCTCGACGCGGACGGTGAACTCGGCGGGCCGCGCCGTGGTGACGTCGGGGCGGGCGGTGAACATGCCGGGCCCCAGCTGCTCGATGTACTGGTGCGCCTTGTCCTCGGCCTTGGCGCGCCAGCCGTCCGGGTCGGCGTCGGCCTCGGCGCGCGCGGTGCGGGCCCCGGCCTGCGCCGCGGCCTTGGCGACCTGCTCGGCGAACGAGTAGAGCGCGAACTGCACCGCGCCGAAGATCATGAAGAACATCACCGGCGTGAGCACGACGAACTCGATCGCCGAACTGCCGCCGTCGGCCCCCTCGCCGACGCGGCGGCGCACGAACGCCGCGAGCCGCCGCACGGTCAGCAGTCTTGGAAGTCTTGGACGCCCTCGATGCAGTCGCTCACATCGTCGGCGCGGTCGTTCAGGGCGTTCATGATCACCGCGGCCACGCCCGCGACCACGCCGACGACGATGGCGGCGATGATGACCCACTCGATCGCGGACGCGCCGCGGTCGGTCTCGGCGGACCTGGCGCGTGCCACGCGGGCGCGCAGGTGCGCGATCAGGAAGTCCGTTACCGGATGACGAACCATGGTGCTACTACCTCCACTTGACGCAGGACGGGTGGTGCGTGCGGACCTCATGCCTGGAACACCCGCATCCCGGCCGGAAAGATGAGAAAGATCAAAAAGCCCATGCACAGCAGGAGTTGGGCGATGAGCATCGACTGCGACCTCTCGCCCGCGCTGCCCTCGATCTCGCCGAGCTCGCGGTGGCGCATCGTCTCGGCGCGCGCCGAGAGCGAGGCGCGGACCTTGGCGCCGTCGTCGGCGACCAGGGCGAGCGAGGCGGAGAGGTCCTTCAGCTCGTCGACGCCGACCTCGTCGCCGAGCCGACCGAGCGCCTGCCACTGGGTGAGCCCGGTGATCCGCGCGTCGGCCAGCGCGCTGCGGATGCGGCGCAGCGCCCAGCCGTCGCTGACCTCGGCCGCGGCCTTGAGCGCCTCGGGCAGGCCGCGGCCCCCTGCCAGGCTCATGGCGACCAGGTCGAGGTAGGCGGCCACGACGCGGCGGAAGTCGCGCCGCTTGGCCTTGGCGTCGCGCCGCACCTCGACGTCGGGCAGGAAGAAGAACCCGGCGGCGAACGCGAGCGCGAGCCACACCGGCACGACGGGGCTCGCGCCCATGCCGAGCATCCAGCCGAGGGAGAAGAGGAACGGGCCGAAGAAGAGGCCGGTCGCGGCCAGCACGACCTTGGTGGCCAGGAACGACTCCCATGTCCTGTCGAGCAGCGCGAGGTCGGCGCGCAACGACCGCTGCTCCCAGCCGCGTTGGACATACAGCTCGGCCAGTCGGCCCCCGGTGCGCTCGCGCAGCTCGGCAAGACGACCGCTCACGCCGCCCTTGGCGACCGGCGCGCCCGAGGGCGCGGAGGGCGCGGAGGGGGCCAGGGGGGCGCCCGCGCCGCCGCGCGCGCGGAGCGCGTCCACCCGCGCGACCGTGGAGACCGGGCCCCTGCGCGTCGGCAGCAGCGCCCTGACCAGGGCGTAGAGGCCGAGCCCGAAGAGGGCTCCGACGAGGACCGCGGTGGTGATGTCGGAGTTCACGCGCGGGCTCCCTTCGGGGTGTCGGGCCGGTGCGGGCCCTCGGGCAGCGGGGCCTCGCGCGGGCGCAGCGCCGTCTCGGGGCGGCCCCGGGTGAGGAAGCGCTCGGGCAGCTCGATCCTGGCCAGGCGCCGCATCCACCAGAACCCGAGCCCGAACAGAGCGCACACCACGGAGAGCACGGCCTGCCCGAGCGGGTCGCCGAAGGGCTCGACGAAGTCGCGGTTGAAGAGGGCGAGTCCGAGGGGGAACGCCACGCTCACGCCGACGACGATCTGCACGCTGCGACGCGTGGAGGCGCGTTGGGCCAGCACGCGCTGGCGCATGTCGACCTCCTCGCGCGCCGACTTGGCCAGCGCACCGAGCACGTCGCGCAGGCCGGGGCCGCGCAGGCGGGCGTTGAGGATGAGCGAGGCGATGATGACGTCGGCCGACGAGTCGTCGAGCTCGTCGGCGAACTCCTGGAGCGCGTCGGGCAGCGGGGTGCGGGCGCGCAGCCGGTCGACCAGGTTGTTCAGTGGGCCGCGCAGCGCGGGCGCCGCGGCGCGGGCGGAGGCGGGGATGGCCTGTTCGAGGCCGACCGCGCCCGCGATGGTGTCGCGCAGCGACTCGGTCCACCCGGCCAGGGCCTCGACGCGGCGCATCCCGGCCCGCTCCTCGCCCGCGCCGCCGAACAGCCGGTCCCACGTGAACGCCAGCAGCGCGGCGGCGAGCGCGGCGACGGGCCAGCGGGTCAGCAGCAGGACCAGCAGGGCCACGGCCGCGGCGACGGTGCCGCGGCGGCCGAAGAACGCCACGACCTCCGCGCGTCTTCGCTGCCGCCCGGCGCGCTCCTCGGGGGAGCGCGGGGGCAGGCCGCGGATCGCGGCGATCAGCAGGGCGAGGCCGCCGCCGATCGCGACGCCGCACAGCAGGGCGAGCGCGAACGCGGGCGAGAAGAGGCCGCCACCGTTCATCGGCCGCTCACCCCCAGCCGCCGCGGTAGCCGTACTGCGCCAGCTCGTCGGCGCACGACAGGGCGGCGTGCGCCCTGGTCATGCCGTCCGCGCCCTCGGCGAACACCTCGCTGGAGAGCACGCGCCCGTCCACGCCGTTGACCTCGCGGACCGAGGAGACGAAGCGCCGCAGGCGGCCGCCCTGGGCGTAGGTGTTGCGCCGCTCGATGAAGACGACGAAATTGACCGCGCCCGCGATGAGCATCTGGCTGGCCTCGATCGGCAGCCGCTCGCTGGCCTGGAGGGCATAGGTGGAGATGCGGTTGAACACCTCCTGCGAGCTGTTGGCGTGGATCGTGGAGAGCGAGCCGTCGTTGCCCTGGGACATGGCGTTGAGCATGGTGACGATCTCGTCGCCCAGCACCTCACCGACAATGACGCGCGAGGGGTTCATGCGCAGCGAGCGGCGCACCAGCTCGGCCATGCCGATGGCGCCCTGGCCCTCGGAGTTGGGCAGCCGCTCCTCGAACGCCACGACGTTCGGGTGGAGTTCGGGGAACTGGTCAAGGCCGAGCTCCAGGGCGCGCTCGACGGTGATCAGCCGCTCGTCGGCCGGAATCTCGTTGGCCAACGCCCGCAGCAGGGTGGTCTTTCCCGCGTTGGTGGCCCCGGCGATCATGATGTTCTTGCGGGCCCTGACGGCGGCGGTCATAAACGACCCCAGCTCGGGGGTGAGGGTGCCGTTGCCGACCAGGTCGGCGAGGAACACCTTGCCGAGGCGGGCGCGGCGGATGGAGAGCGCGGGGCGGCGCGTGACGTCCATGACCGCGGAGAGGCGCGAGCCGTCGGGCAGCCGCAGGTCCAGCTGGGGGTTGGCGGAGTCGAAGGGGCGGGAGGAGAGCCCCGAGTAGGCGCCGAGTATCTGGATCAGCTCGACCAGCTCCTCGTCGCTCTCGGCGACGGGGGCGCCGCGCTCCTCGCGGCCGTCGGCGTAGCCGATGAACACCTGGTCGTAGCCGTTGACGTCGATGTTCTCGACGTCGGGGTCGTCGAGCAGCGGCTGGAGCCGCCCCACCCCGAACAGCGCGGCGTGCACGGCGGACGCGTAGCCCTCCTCGGCCCGCGCATCCAGCGGCGCTCTGCCATCGGCGATCTCGGCGCGCGCGTACTCCTCGAGCACCTGGGCGATGACGGCCCGCGCGTAGTGGCGTTCGTCCTCCGACGTCATCGGCCGCACGCCGCTCGCCTGGTCGATGCGCCGCTGCTCGGCGATGCGGTCCCCCGCCTCCTGCCGAAGGCGCTTCACCAGCTGGTGGTTGACCTCGCTCATCCCGCGACCCCGGGGCCGTGGTGCGGCGTCTGCGGGCCCGCACTCGGCGCTGGCGCACCGTAGTTGGGCGGGGCCTCGTGCGACGGGCCATAGGGCGACGGGCCATAGTGCGGCGGCCCGTAGTGCGGCGGGGCCTGGCCCGGAGCGGGCGGCCGCCCGAACGGCTGGCCGAACCGCGGGCCTTGACCGTCGTAGGCGGCGGGCGGGGTGGCGGGCACCAGCTCGGCGCGGTACGTCTGGTGCAGGTCGGCGACCACCTTGCGGGCCGAGCGCACCAGCAGCGACCGGTCCAGGCGCCCGCGCCGCCGCCCCGCCAACTGCTCGGCGCCGACGGCGTCCTCGGCTATCAGCCCCACGACGGACGAGCCGCTGCCCGAGGCGATCAGCATCTCGTTGACCTGCCCGGCGATCCGGCCGCCCGACTGCGCGTCGGCGATCAGCAGCACGCCGATCCTCGGCAGCGCCAACTGCGCGGTGCCGCGCCCCTGTCCGTGCAGCTTGGCGCGCAACGCGGCGGCGCGGTCGCGGACATGCGCGATGCTCTCGGGGCGCACGCGGCTGACCAGCAGCAGCACCGCCGCGTGCGGCAGCAGCGCGAGCAGCGGCGAACCGGCGTCGAGGCGCCCGCAGTCGGCCAGCACATCGGCCGCCGCGTCCTGGTGCGGGGACTGCGCCAGCTCGGCGAACGCCCGCCCCAGCGCGCCCCATTGGCCCGTGAGGCCGCCCGCCTGCTCGGAGGCGGCCAGCCCCACGAGCACGTCCAACCCGCCCGAGACGCGCTGCGCGTGGTCCCACAACTGCTCGGCGGCGATGCCCCGTCGGGCCGTCGCGGCCAGCGACAGCATGCCCGTGCCGGGGTCGAGGGGCCGCCCGCCCTCGCCGACCGACCGGTACACCAGGTCGCCCCCCGCGGGGTCGGTCTCGGCCAGCAGCACGCGGCGCGGCCACAGCGCGGCCAGGGCCACGGCCGTGGTGGTGACCCCCGGGGCGCCCTTGTCGGCGGCCAGCGCGATCAACGCCATGGGTCTGCCCCTCCCCGGCTCACTCGCCCGGGGGCGCGACGATGACGAGGGACACCTCGCCGTTCGACGCCGCGCGCGTCAGGGCGGCGGCGGCGTCGGCGCCGACCCTCAGGGTCACGGGGAGCGCGCTGTTGCCGCCGACGCCGTCGCCGCCGTGCACCGCGGCGACGGTGGCCCGGTCCGCGATCACGTCGTCGCCGATCGGCGGGGGAGCGCTCTCCGAGCCCTCATCGCCCGAGCCCTCATCGCCCGAGCCAGAGCCCGAGTCCGAGCCCGAGTCCGGCGCCTCGTCGTCGCCGACCCAGTAGGCGGCGACGGCGTCGCCCGCCTCCAACCCCGAGGGGTACTGGCCGGGTTGGAGCGAGACGCCGACCAGCACCTCGTCCTGCGGCAGCGACGCCTCGCCGGTGAGCATCTCGCCGACGAGCACGGTGCCGGGCACCAGGTCCGTGACGGACCGCAGGTCATCGGCCACCTGGGAACGCTGGCCCCACGGCACATAGTTCACTGCGGAGTCGTCGGCGACCAGCACCGACTCCATGGCCGACTCGGGAATCCGCTCTCCCGCGGGCACGCGTTCGGTGATCCGCACGGCCTCGACGCGGTCGCCCGCGCGCAGCACGAGCACGGTGGCGCCGAGCGCCCCCGCCAGCACGAGCAGCGCGGCGAGCGCCGCGAGCGCGGGCCTGCGCTCGCGCGGCGGCGTGGGCAACCGCTCTCCAGGAACGGGCCCTGCCGCCATGGACGTCCGCGCGGCTGAAGCGCGGTCCTGAGTCCTCATGCGTTCACTCTTCTCGACCCCCGAGTCGACCCCCGTGCGGCCGGGTGGCAACGGCCGCGCCCGAACTTATCAGCCACTTCTGACCGCCTTCAATGGCCGGATTCCAGCGCATCACCCCTCCTGGAGGTGGCGCAGGCTGCTCATCATGCTCTCGATCACGGCGTCGTCCAGCGCCTCGGGGTGCCCGGTGTCGGCGACCAGGACCCAGGTGGCCTGGTCGCCGTCGCCGGTCACATAGGAGACGGTGACGACGCGCCCTTCGCTCGTCCCGCACGCGTCCCTCGGGTTGTCGGGGGCGCCCGTGACGGTGGCGGTGGCGGTGTGCCCGACCAGGCCGTGCGCGCTCTCGAACGGCTCGGCCTGAGACACCTGGATGTCGCCCCGCTCGGTCTGGTCGAAGGCGGCGACCGCCCACGCGTCGGCCTCGGTGACGGCCGACTCCTCCGTCGAGGTGTACCCGGGGCCCTGCGCGCTCCTGGTCCCCGCCATCGCGCGGAAGCTCAGCCCGTCGTCGTCCTCGGGGCACCAGCCCTCCTGGTAGAGCGCGGTCCCCGAGACGGCGATGTCCGGGATGCCGTCGCTCTCCTCGCCCTCCGCCAGGATCTCGTAGCCGACGACGAAGTCGTTGCCGCCGACGTTCCATCCGTCGGGCGGCACGTCGAACGCGTTGAGGCGCGTGGTGTTGGTCTGCACCTGCCAGTCGGGCCCCACGACGGGGTCAGGGGTCTCAAACACCGAGCCACGCGGGTCGTCGGGCGCGGCGGACGGCTCATCCGACGGGTCCGGCTCGGCGCTCGGGGTCGCGCTCTGGCTCGCGCTCGGCTCGGCGACCGGATCGCCCTCGTCGTCGGCGCCGCCGAAGAACAGCCACGCCCCGACCGCGAGAGCGGCGACGCACAGCGCCGTCAGGGCGGCGACGAGGATAACCGACCGCCTCCCCGGCCCCCGCCCACCGGTCGGCGGCCGCGACCCTACGGGACCGAAGCCGCTCGGCTGGGTCGGCGCGGAGTGGTACCCGGGTCGCAGGTAGGGGTTGTCGTCCGATGTCATGCGAACGACGGTAGGGCCGCCCCGCGCCATGGCACCACGCGATCCATGGCACTGCTACCGACTTGGAACAGTGCCGAGTCCTTTCAAGCGCCGTCCCCTTCAAGCGCCGTCCCCTTCAAGCGCGGTCCCCTTCAAGCGCGGTCCCCTTCAAGCGCCACACCGGCCGGTCCCCGCCCCAACGGGCGGGCGGGCGCGCCCGGATGACCGGGGCGCCCGCGTCACCTCGCGGGGCCTAACGCCGCTGCGCGAAGCGCAGGAGGTTTCCCGCGGGGTCGCGGAACGCGCAGTCGCGGACCCCGTAGGGCTGGTCCATCGGCTCCTGGACCACCTCGCCGCCGATGCGCGCGACGCGGTCGAACGTCGCGTCGCAGTCGTCCGTCGCGAAGATCACGCCGCGCAGCACGCCCTTGGCCAGCAGCTCGGCCATCACGCGCCGGTCCTTGGGCGACGCGCCGACGTTCACGCCGGGGGGCTCCAGCACGATGTCCACGTCCGGCTGGGCAGGGGAGCCCACGGTGACCCAGCGCATGTCCTCGAAGACCACGTCGTTGCGGACCTCGAGGCCGAGACCGTCGCGGTAGAAGGCGAGCGCCGCGTCATGGTCGTTCACAGAGATAAAGCACTGCGACAGCGTGATGTCCATGTCGGTCACACTATGTCCGGACCGGTCGCGTGGCGTTCTTGACCACGCAGGGCGGAATGGCGGCCGCCGCCGAGTGGTCGCGGGCCCGGTAGGCGCTGGGCGACTCGCCCACCAGCTCCGTGAACCGGCTGCTGAACGAGCCCAGCGACGTGGCGCCCACGGCCATGCAGACCTCGGTGACCGACAGATCGCCCCGCCGCAGCAGGGCCTTGGCCCGCTCGACGCGCCGCGTCATGAGGTGCTGGTACGGGCTCTCGCCGAACGCCGCGCGGAAGGCGCGCGAGAAGTGGCCGGGCGACATGAGCGCGTCGCGGGCCAGCGTCGGGACATCCAGCGGCTGGGCGTAATCCCGGTCCATCCGATCCCGCGCCCGCCGCAACCGCACCAGGTCCTCGATCTCCACCCACCCAGTATCGCCCCCGCCACCGACATCCTCGTCCACATCAAGGGACTGAACCCCGGTGGCACGCACCGCTTCGATCTCGTCGATCCGTTCGTCGCACCGCCGCGTTACTGGCCGCGCTAGTGCCGCGCCACCGCCCCCCTCGCCTCCCCGGCGAGGGGTGTCGCGAGGGGCGTCGTGCCCTGGCCGCCGTTACGGGGCCGGGGTCGTGACCGTGAAGGGGACTCCGTCGCCCAGGTGCAGGATCGCGCGGCCTGGGGTGGGCTGCTCGACCGCCGCGCTGCGCGGCAGCTTCACGCCCACCAGCTCGCCCACGCGGTGGCTCGACGGGGACAGGAGCACGCCGCGGCGCGCCTTCTTCGCGTCGACCTGCCAGCCCGAGAAGCCCGTGCACAGGTCCGCCTCGTCGCCGCCGAGCACCATGTACTGGCCCAGCTCGGCGCCCTTCGTCACGATGTTCTTCAGCTCGTCGCCGCCGTCGCAGCGCCGCAGGTCCTCGCCGTCGTCGATCACGAACACGATGGGGTTCTCGAGCGACGCGTCGCTCATCGACTCGCGCACCTGGTCCTCGGACAGGTCGTCGCCGGTGAAGACGTTGATCACGCCGGGCTGGCCCGCCAGGTCGCGCAGCGGCGAGGGGCGCGGGGCCGCGATCACGATGCGGACGCCCTGGGCCAGGTAGGACTTGGCCAGCATCGTCAGCACCGTGGAACGGCCCGACTTCGCGGGGCCGCCCACGATGAACACCGGGGCGCCCTTGGCCAGGTCGGGCCCGTAGCCCATCAGCTCGTCGCCGCCGACGCCGATCAGGCCCCACAGGCGGGACTCGGACGCCTCCGGGTCGCGCATCTCCCACGCGTCCGCGAACGTCAGGCGGCTGGGCAGCACATCCACGCGGAACGGCCGCTTCGCGCGCGGCACCGCCGCGTCCCGCTGCGTCGCCCAGTCGCCGATCGCCCCGAGGGCCGCGGCCTGCGCCTGGCCGGACAGCTCCTCGGCGAGCACCGCGATCTGGATCTCGGTGAGCACCTGGTTCCGGTACATGCGCCCGTCGGGGATCTCCTCGGGGACCTTCCGCGCGGGCATGCCGATGTGCGAGTAGTCGGCGCGGTCGGAGAGCCGCAGCGTGTAACGCTCCTCGGTGAGCGCGGCGATGCGGCCCGAGAGCACCGAGCGGTCGCCCGTGATCACCAGGTGGATGCCGACGCTCGCGCCCTCGCGGAGGATGACATAGATCTCGTCGGTCAGCGCGCCGTGGTCGATCTCGCCGAGGGTGGAGACCCAGCCCTCCCAGCGGTCGATCATCACCACGATGTGCGGCAGCCGGTCCTCGGGGTTCGCCGCGGCGGCGCGCTGCTCGCCGATGTCGGCCAGCGCGTCGTTGCCCAGCACCTCCTGGCGCCGGTCCAGCTCCGCGCGCAGGCGGCGGATCAGGCGGCGGACGCGCTCGGTCTGGTTCCGGTTGACGACCGCGCCGCAGTTGGGGAGCTTGGTCAACGCGTTGAGCGCGCCGTTGCCGCAGTCCACGCCGTAGATGTGGACATCGGCCGCGGAGTGGATCCAGGAGAGCGAGCCCGCGATCGTGCGCAGCAGCTGGGAGCGGCCGCTGCGCGCGGTGCCCGCGACGATCATGTGGCTGAACGACTTGAAGTCCACCGCGACCGAGCGCCTCGCCTGCTGCACCGGCAGGTCCTCGACGCCATAGGGGGCGGCGGGCAACGCGCCGAGCGGGACCGGGTGTTCGAGGTCGCGCAGCAGCACCTGCTCGGGCAGCGCGGGCAGCCACGGGCTGTGCTGCTTGGCGAAGCCGAGCTGCCGGTCCGCCTCGATGATGGAGTCCACCAGCACCTTGAGGTCGGTGATCTCCTCCTCCTCGGACTTCTGCCCCGGGGGCCGCTTGAGCTTGCCCCTGCCCAGGTCGTTCCACTCCAGGACGCCCGTCCACGGCCTGGCGACGGCCGGGTCGACGGCGCCCGGCCTGCGGCCGCCGACGCGGCCCGACTGGAACGGCACGAGCGAGGAGTGCCCGAGCCTGACGAACGCGCGGCCCGGCGTCGACTTGGCGATGAAGCCCGCGTCGGGCGCGTTGATGACGTCGGACGACTCGCTGGCGTCGGTGACGCGCAGCGCGATGCGGAGGTTGGTGTTGGCGCGGATCTCGGGCGAGACGACGCCGCTGGGGCGCTGGGTGGCGAGCAGCAGGTGGATGCCGAGGGAGCGGCCCCGCTGCGCGATGTTGACCAGGCCCTTCACGAAGTCGGGCAGCTCGCGCACCATCGAGGCGAACTCGTCGATGACGATGAGGAGTCGGGGCATCGGCGTCAGGCGACCTGGATTGCGCCTGATGAGGTCCTGGTAGTCCTCGATGTCCTTGGCGCCGACCTCGGCGAGGATGTGCTCACGGCGGGTCAGCTCGGCGCCGAGCGACTGGAGGGCCCGCTCCACCAGGTGGTTGTCGAGGTCCGTCACCATGCCGACGGTGTGCGGGAGTTGGACGCAGTCCTTGAACGCCGAGCCGCCCTTGTAGTCGACGAGGACGAACGTCATGTTCTCCGGGGTGTTGGCCACCGCGAGCGACGCGACGATCGTCTGGAGCAGCTCCGACTTGCCGGACCCCGTCGTGCCCGCGATCAGGCCGTGCGGGCCGTCGCGGCGCATGTCGATGGCGAAGGCGCCGTCGTAGGACTCGCCGATGACGGCCTCGGTGGACTGGCCGCCAAGCCGCCAGCGGGCGGCGATCGCCCCCGCGGTCGGCGGCTCCATCTCGATCACGTCGAGCAGGCGGCTGGCCGATGGCAGCGCCGCGTCCTCGGACTCGCCGCTGATGTCGCGGATCGGGGAGAGCGCGCGGGACAGCAGCTCGCACCACTCGGGCCTGACCCAGTCGGGGCGCACGCCCCTGATGCGCCACGCGCCGGTCTGCTCCACGCGCAGCCGGTCGGCGGCCAGCGTGGGCGCGGCGCCCGCCACGGCGCCTGGCGCCGCGCCGCCCGGCACGGCGAGGAAGGTGTGGAAGCCGGTGGCGTACCCGGGGTTGCGCGCGGGGCCGCCGTGCGCGGGGCGGTCGGGGTTGGGCTCGGCGATGACGACGGCCTGGCACTCGCCCGGCAGGAAGCGCTCCTCGTCGTCGAGGCACAGGGCGTGGATGGAGGACGCGGGGCCCTCGCGCAGCAGGCGGATGACGCCGGGCAGCGAACGCATCCGGCGCGAGCCGTCGAAGATGACGACGATGTCGGGGTCCTTGAACGTGGCGTTCTGCGCCCTGGCCTCCTTGGCCGCCTTCTGCCGCGCGTCGAGCGTCGCGGTCAGCTCGGCGACGCGGGCGCCGATGGTCTCGGCGTCGGTGCCGACGAGCGCGTTGACCTCGTGCTCGGGCCCCGGGGTGGTGTGCGGCAGCCAGCGCATCCAGTCCCAGCTGTACTGGCCAGAGCCGTCGGTCAGCAGAAAGAACTGCACGTCGACCGGGCTGTGCAGCACCGAGATCTGGCTGACGCTCCAGCGCGCGAGCGCCCTCGCGGTGTCGCCCGGGCCAGCGAAGCCGATGACGCCGAGGGTACGCAGGGGCAGCGTCACGGGGGCGTCGGCGATCTTCCAGAAGACCTGCCGCTTGTGCTCGTCCTGCTGGGGGTCGGTGAGGACGACCTCGGAGTCGAGCTGCACGGTGCCCACGCGGATCAGCAGGTGGTCCTCGTCGGTGCGGCGGCGCTCCCACAGGCGGGTGCGGGGGCCCGTGGCCTGGTTGAGCACGGTGGCCGGGTCGGGGGCGGCGTGGCGGCGGGCGAACCGCTCGGCGATCAGCGCGTCGCGCGCGTCCTTCTCGATGCGGGCCTTGCGCTCGTTGTACTCCTCGACCCGCTTGGCGTGCGAGACGCGCCCGCGCTTCTTGTCCATGAAGTAGTTGGACAGCAGCATGAGCGGGCTCATAAACGCCATCATCAGGAAGATCCAGCGGCCCGTGATGCTGGCCATCGCGACCGCGCCGACCACCGGGAGGATGGCCATCAGCCAGGGGATCGGGCGGCGTTCGCGGTCGCCCGGTGGCTTGGGGAGGATGAACTTGGTCTGCCGCTCGGGCGGCAGGAGCCGCGGCGGCCTGTTGTAGTCGAGGCCCGCGCCGTCCTCGGACACCTTGAGCGCGGCGTCCGGGGGGAAGTAGGGGGTCAGCTCGAACAGCGAGTCGCCGACGGCCAGTTGCTTGCCGAGCTTCCAGTCGGAACGGTCGCCCTCGGTGTGGCTGAAGGGCTCGCCGTCGATCGTCGGCTGGGACTCGCTGTAGACGGTCACCTTGCAGGTGCCGTCGGCGGCGACGCGCAGCGTCATCGCGCGCTCGGGCAGCGTGGGGTCGTCCACGCGGATGTGGACCTGCTGCCCGTTGCCTATCTCGACCTTGCCGACGCCGAGCCGGTGCACGGCGCCCGCGCCCGGGCCGCCGACCACGCGGAACTCGATGACGCCGCTCGGCTCGCCTGGCCAGCAGCCGCTGGGGTTGTGCAGGCTCACGACGGCGCCCTCGCGCAGCGGCGACTGGGCGAGGGTGAGCGAGGGATCGAGGTACTCGCCGCTCACGAACAGGTGGGCCGAGGGCCCCTGGTCCCCGTACCCGCCGCCGACGGAGCGGACGAACTCAGGGGCGAGGTCGCCGACCTGCGTCTCGGGGGCGGCATCGACCACGGTGTCGGCCCGGTGCCCCCCGACCGGGTCGACGACTGTGAGGGTCAGGCGCACGCTCTTCCTCCCGTTGTGACACAGCAACGTGCTTCGCTGGACATGACCATAATCGCATCTTGCGTGTGCGTGACAACGGGTGTGGGAGAAGGTGCAACCGCACATCGGAGCCCAGCGTCCTAGGTGTCGCCAAGGCGCTCGGGACGGGTGCTTCACGCCCTCTTGACCTGGGGTACCGTCCCGTGCATTCGTGGACGTAGGCTGACTGCCTGTGGCGCCGCCACACGCGGGACCCCGGCGCCCACACCGGCCGGACACCAGCGGGGGGATGACCCTCCGCCCTACCTGAGGAGGGGAATCGTCATGGCGGATATCGACGTCACATATGACGACATGCGGGAGGCGGGCGATCGGCTCATCTCCGAGTACGAGCTGATGGACCAGAAGCTCGACGAGCTTCAGTCGTACATCGATGGCCTGCTGGCAGCCGGTTACACGACCTCGCGTTCCTCCGGCGCCTTCGACGAGTCCTACCGGGAGTTCACCCAGGGCGCCAAGAAGGTCCTCGAGGGCCTCCAGGGCATGGGCAACTTCCTGAAGACCGCCGCCCAGGCCATGGAGGACACCGACACGGGTCTGGAGAGCTCCATCCGGGGCGGCTGACCCCCCGCATCCGCCGCGGGGCGGTGCCAGGGCGCGATCCGCGCGCCGGGCGCCGCCCTTTCGGCTGTTCAAGGGCGTTTCCTCAAGGGCCTTTTCGGCCGCATCGCATACGGCCGCCTCGGAATCGGCAGCCTCGGAGTCGGCCGCCTCGCGGCGGAAGGGGCCGTTCGCACGTGAGAATCCGGGGCGAATGCCGTGCCGATGGGGCGCATCGTGTGCGGCCCCCGTGGCAGCCAGGGACCGAGAGAGGATGGAGCCATGGCCACTCCCCTGCACGCGCTGCGCCGCACCCGCGCCCGAGGACTCACCGAGGGCGCGCGGCGACGTGGCGCGCCGGGCGCGCAGGACCGGCGCGTCGCGGTGATCGGGCTCGGCGGACGCGGCGGGGCTCTGGCCGACGAGCTGACGCGGCGGGGCCTGGATGTGCTCGGCGTCGACGCCGACGAGCAGGCCGTTTCCGCCCGACGGGCCACGCTCGCGCGCGTGGCCGTGGCCGACGTCACCGACCCGGGGGAGCGCGAACGGCTCGGGCTCGCGGGGCACGGCGCGCTCCCCGGCGCGTTCCCCCGCACCTTCCCCCGCGCCGTCGTCGCCCTAGGCGCGGGCGGGCTCGCGGGGCTCGTGGTCGCCTCCGAGCTGGTGGAGGGAGGCATTCCGGATGTGTGGGTGCACGCCCCAGGCGCGCACCGCGCGACGCTGGCGCGCCGCCTGGGCGCCCGCCCGGTGGACGCCTCCGACGCGACCGCGCTGGGCGATGTGATCACCGCGACGCTCGGCGTCAACGACGCGTAAAGAATCCCCGGGGTACGGTGTCAGGACCGGCGCGGGCCGCTCGCCCCGACCAGCAGGACGGGACAGGGCAGGGGTCCGCCGCCGTGGTGTGCCGGGAAGTCTGGTCGGCGATGTGACGCGACCTGCCCATACCCGCTGAAAGGCCCGCCACCATGACTTCCCAGGACTCCCTGTCGTTCCCGCGCCCGCCGGGCGACCCGAAGGCCGATGAGGAGCGCAACCGCAGAACGGTCGCCGAGTTCCTTCGCCTTGAGGTCTCGGGCGGGCTGCTCCTGCTGATCGCCGCCGCCGTCGCCCTCGTTCTGGCGAACTCGCCGCTCGACGACACCTACGCCGACGTCCGCGACCACCACCTGGCGATCCCTGCGCTCGGGCTCGACCTCTCCGTGGGCCACTGGGCCTCGGACGGGCTGCTCGCCGTCTTCTTCTTCGTCGCGGGGATCGAGCTCAAACGCGAGCTGGTCGCCGGGGAGCTGCGCCGCTTCGACACGGCCGTGCTGCCCGTGGTCGCCGCGATCGGCGGCATGGCCGTGCCCGCGCTCATCTATGTCGCGGTCAACGGCGTGGGCGGGGGCGACCAGGGCGGCTGGGCCGTGCCGATGGCCACCGACATCGCGTTCGCGCTCGGCGTCCTCGCGGTGGTGGGCCGCCATCTGCCGTCCGCGCTGCGGGTGTTCCTGCTGACCCTCGCCGTGGTGGACGACCTCATCGCGATCATCGTCATCGCCATCTTCTTCACCGCGGGCCTCGACCTGTGGGCGCTGGCCGGGGCCGTCGCCGGGCTCGTCCTCTTCCATCTGCTGCACCACAGGGGCATCCGCGGCTGGCACGGCGCCTGGTACGTGTATGTGCCGCTCGCGCTCGCCATCTGGGTGCTGATGGCCAACAGCGGCATCCACGCCACCATCGCGGGGGTGGCCATGGGCATGCTGCTGCGCAGCGTGCCTGGCCCGCTGGAGAAGGAGTCCCCCGCCGAACGCGTCGGGCACCTGGTCCACCCCTACTCCGCTGGCATCGCGGTGCCGCTGTTCGCGCTCTTCGCGGCGGGCGTGCCCGTCTCGGGCGACACGCTGTCCTCGCTCGTGAGCGAGCCCGAGCCGCTGGGCGCCGCGCTCGGGCTGCTGCTCGGCAAGGTGATCGGTGTCCTCGGCACCACCTATCTGGTGGCGCGCTTCACCCGCGCCCGGCTGAGCCCGTCGCTGACCTGGCCCGACGTGTTCGGCGGCGCGCTGCTCGCGGGCATCGGGTTCACGGTGTCGCTGCTGATCACCGAGCTGTCGTTCGCCGACGCCCCGGTGCTCGAGGAGCAGGTCAAGGCGGCGGTGCTCGCCGGGTCGCTGTGCTCGGCGGCGGCCGCCTCGGTCGTGCTGCTCGCGCGCGGGCGCCGCCACCTGAGGACCGCGGCGGGCGGCGGGGACGGCGACGGGAACAGCGACGGGGACGGGGACGGGGACGGCGACGGGGACGGCGGCCCCGGAGGTCAGGAGACAAGCGCGCCCTCGCGGTAGGGCAGGACGCGGTCGGGGCGCGGCACCGCCCACGCGGTGGTGCCGGGCGCGTCCTCGGCGTCCTCGGCGTCCTCGGCGACCACGACCTGCGCGGTCCCCGACTCCCCTTCGAGGGTAACGAGTTGGGCGCTGGCCAGGTTCTCGACGACGGTGACATCGCCGGAGAGCGCGCCCTTGGCGGGCGCGGCGGCATACGCCAGATACTCGGGCCGCACCCCGTAGACCACCGCGTCGCCCGGGGCGAGCGCCCCGGCGCCGGGGGGGCCAGGCAGCTCGGCAGGGCCGACGGCGACCCGGCCGCCCGCGCGGGCCTCGCCGTGCAGCGGGTTCGTGATCGGGAGTTACCCGCCAGAGCCCCCGGCGCGAAGCCCTCCGGCACGCCGGATATCGGCGGTGACGGACCACAGCGGTCCCTACGGGACAGGAGAATCCCCGATGAGCGAACTGCTGGTGGACATCGACAGCGCGGCGTTGGCGGACGCGGCCCTGGCGCTCGGGACGAGGACGGCGAGCGACACGGTCAACGCGGCGCTCCGCGCCGCCGCGCTGCGCCTGCGGCGGGCGAGAGCGCTGGAGCGCCTGGGCGAGATGGCGGATCGAGGAGACTTCGACACCTACCTCACCGACGGAACGTCACGCGGCCCCCGGGCCGATCCCGCGGTCGGCCCGGCTGGGGTCAAGGGGTGCGCCCGAGGTGCAGGATCAGAATGGTGACGGTGCTGTCGACGACCTCGTAGAGGACGCGGAACCTGCCGACGCGCATGCGCCTCAATGCCTCCGAGCCATACGGGAAGCTCCCCTGGGGTCGCGGATCGTCGGCGAGCGCGTCGACCGAGACGAGGAGTTGGGCCAGCTCGTCCGGATCGGTCTTGAGGAAGCCCGCCGCCGAATTGAGTGCGGCTTCCTCCCAGATGATCTCGTGGCTCACCCGGCTTCCAGCCCGAGCCGCCTGCGGACTTCCTCGTGAGGGATGAACACGGCCGTGCCGTCCGCCACCCGCTGCCGATACTCGGCGACGGCCAAGGCGTCCTCCAGGTCCGCGAGGTCCTGCGCGTTGATCAGTACGGCGGCCGGGTGCCCATGGTCCGTGATGGTGATGCGCTCGTGAGAGTGAGCGGCGCGCCGCACCAACGTGCCGAACTTCGCACGGGCCTCGGTCATCCCATAGATGTCACTCATGTCGAGAACTGTACACTCCTGTACCGCCGCAAGGCGGTCAAGGCCTCATGAGCGCATCAGCAGGCGCAGCTCGAACGTGTAGCGCGACGCGCGGTAGAGGTGGGTGGCGTATTCCACCGCGCGGCCCGTGTCGTCGAACGCCGTGCGGCGCATGCTCAGCAGGGGGGCGCCCGAGGGCTCGGACAGCAGCGTCGCCTCGTCGGCGGTGGCCGCGCGGGCGCCTATCGACTGGCTCGCGCTGTGCAGCGTGACGCCGCCCGCGCGGATAAGGCGGTAGAGGCCCGTGGACTCCAGGTCGGCGCGGGTGAAGGCGGGGAGCCCCGGCGGGAGGTAGTTCCGCAGGAACGCCAGCGGGTCGCCATGGGTGAGGCGCAGGCGTTCGATGCGCTGGACCTCGCTGCCCTCGCCGACGCCGAGGGCCGCCGCCACCTCGGGCGGCGCGGGGACGGTGCCGAGGTCGATGACGCGGGTGCCGGGGCGCTGCCCGGCCGCCGCGAGGTCGTCGTAGAGGCTGCTCAGCTCCAGCGGCCGCCGCACCTGGCTGTGCACAACCTGGGTGCCCACGCCGCGGCGCCTCACCAGCAGCCCCTTATCCACCAGCGCCTGGATCGCCTGACGGACCGTCGGGCGCGAGAGCCCGAGGCGGCCCGCGAGGTCGATCTCGTTCACCAGCAGCGTGCCGGGCAGCAACTCCCCCTGTTCGATGGCCGCTTCGAGCTGTTGAGAGAGCTGGAAGTACAACGGCACCGGGCTGGTGCGGTCGATGCTGAACTGCGCGTCCACGGCCATGACCCTATCGCCGGTAGAACGGCGGCCGTTCCGCCATCTCCACCGCCACCCGCCGCCCGGTGCGCTGCGCTTCCACCCCCGCCTCGCAGGCCGCGGCCACCGCGTAGCCGTCCCACACGCCGGGGCCCGTGGTCTGACCGCGCCGCGTCGCGTCCACCCACGCCCGCACCTCGCGGTCGTAGGCGTCGGCGAAGCGGCTCAGATAGCCCTGGTCGATCGAACCGCCCCAGCGCCCGGCCGCGTTGGTCGTCAGGCCGTGCGCCTCGCCGATCCGCGCGGTGCCGCGCTCGCACACGGCCTCGGCCTGTACCTGGTAGCCAAAGCCGCAGTTGCCGAAGATCTCGACGTCCACGAGCACGCCGCCGTCGGTCTCGAAGACCACCAACTGCGGGTCGTTCAGGCCCCCTTCGGGGGCGGACCCGGCCGCGGGCCTGTGCACGCGGACCGCGGTGATCTCCTGGCCGAGCAGCCAGCGGGCCGCGTCGAACTCGTGGGAGACGGAGTCGTTGACGAGGTGGGCGTCGGTGAAGTAGGGCGGGACGGAGACGTTGCGGTGGCGGCAGTGCAGCAGCAGCGGGCGGCCGAGCTCCCGGTCGGCGAGCAGCCTGGCGAGACGCAGGTACTCGGCGTCGTAGCGGCGCATGAAGCCGACCTGCACGCGCCGGTGGCCCAGCTTCTCCTCGGCCTCGGCCACCCGCAGGGCGCCCGCCGCGTCCGGCGTCATGGGCTTCTCGCACAGGATCGGCAGATCGCGTTCGAGCGCCATGAGCAGGGTCTCCTCATGGGCGGGGCCGGGCGAGGCGATCAGGACGGCACCGACCCCGGGCGCGGCGATGGCCGCGCCCGGGTCCGTGTGCGCGGAGCAGCCGTCGATGCCATCGGCCAGGGCCGCCGCGCGGTCGCCATCGACATCGGCGACGGCGGCGACCCTGGCGCCGCTGATCAGCCGGTCGATGCGGCGGACGTGGTCGGCGCCCATGCTGCCCGCGCCGATGACGGCCACGCCGAGCTCAGCGGCGGCTGTGGTGGTCATGGATACGACTCCTCGCTGTGCGGTGGTACGTGGTACGTGTGGTGCTGGCGTGCCCGTGGTGCTCGCGTGCCCGTGCGGGCGTCAGGCGCCGCAGGACGCCAGGAAGCGGCGGGTGCGGCGGGCGATGGGCAGGGGGCGGTCGGGCGGGCAGGGGTACATGTCCTGCTCGACGATGGCGAAGAGGTCCACGCCGAGCGATGTGGCCGCGTCCAGGATCGGCGGCAGCGCGGGGATCCCCTCGGGCGGCTCGCACATCACGCCGCGCCGCACGGCGGGCCCGAACGGCAGCCGCTGCTCGTGGACTTGGGCGAGGACTGCGGGGTCGACCTGCTTGAGGTGGAGATAGCCGATGCGTTCGCCGAAGCTCTGGATGAGCTCGAGGTTGTCGCCGCCGCAGTAGGCGTAGTGGCCGGTGTCGAGGCACAGGCTGACGGCCCCGGGGTCGGTGGCGTGCAGGAAGCGGGCGACGTTCTCCTCGGTGGCGATGTGGGTGTCGGCGTGCGGGTGGACGACCATGGTGAGGCCGTGCTCCTCGCGCAGCCGGCGGCCGAGGCGGTCCATGCCGCTGACGAGGTGGGCGAACTGGGTGGGCCCGAGGTGCCCGGGCTCGGTCTCCTCGCCCGTCGCCGGGTCGCGCCAGAACTCGGGTATGACCACGAGGTGTTCGGCGTTCATGGCGCGCGTGAGCGCGGCGACGCGGGAGACGTGCTCCCACGCGGACTCCCACACCGCGGGCCCGTGGTGCAGGGCGGTGAAGACGGTGCCAGCGGAGACGCGCAGCCCCCTCGCGGCCAGCTCGGCGCCCAACTGGGCGGGGTCGGTGGGCAGATAGCCGTAGGGGCCGAGCTCGATCCACGAGTACCCGGCCTCGGAGACCTCGTCGAGGAAGCGCTCCCAGGGGACCTGCTGGGGGTCGTCGGGGAACCACACACCCCAGGAGTCGGGTGCTGAGCCGACACGGATCGTCATCTGGTCTCCTTCGTGGATACTCCGGCCTTCAGGCCGGGGAGGAAACGAAGCTCCCGCGGAGCAGGGCGGGGAAAGGCGGATCGCCGCCAGGGCGATTCGTGGAGCGGACCGACGGCATGTCCGCGCCCTCGACATACAGCACCTCGGTCTCGCCTTGGAAGGTCTCGGCGACCCCGGCGCAGCGGGCCTCGTGCCCGACGTTGCCCTGCTCGTGGATGACGCACACGGTGTGCTCGGCACCGATCTCGTTGAGCCGCTCGCCGAACGCCCGGCCCGAGACGACCTCGTCCTGGCCGAAGAAGGACAGCAGGTCGAGGCCGCGCCAGGCGTCCACGCCGGAGTTGAGGCCGACGACCGGGATCCCGGCCTCCCGCGCCTGCGCGATCGCGCCCGACAGCCCCTCGGGGTTGGCCAGCGAGACGGCTATGCCGCCCACGTCCTGGTCGATGGCGTTCTGGACGAGGTTGGCCTGGCCCGAGACGCTGGGGTCGCTCGCGTAGATCAGCTCGGCGTTGCTCTTGTGCGCGGCCGTCTCGGCGCCCTCGCGGACGGTGTCCCAGAAGGTGTCGCCCGGCGCCCCATGGGTGATCAGCGCGACCGTCATCCGGGGGGTGCTGGCCTGTCCGGCCTCGCCCTCCTCCGCGCGTTCCTGGGCCGCCCTGCCCCCGGAGTCGCTTGAGCAGCCGGCGGTGAGCAGGGCGCCCGCGGCCACCAGGGCCGCGAGGGCGGTGCGATGGGCGCGTTTCACGTCGGGTACCTCACTTCGCTGTGAGAAGTCGGGGGGGCTGTGAGAGATCGGGGGTCGAGGCCGGGCGGCACTGCTGACCGGCAGCGAACTCCCGGCCGCGCGACGTGTCAATCCTTTGTCAGGACAATATATTGACAGGTGATCCCTCCGGGCCTACACCTGTGAGGTATGGCCGGACCACTGGACCTGATCACCATGGGACGCATCGGCGTTGACATCTACCCGCTCCAGACCGGTGTGCCACTGCCGCGCGTGGAGACATTCGGGAAATTCCTCGGCGGCTCACCCACCAACGTGGCCGTCGCCGCGGCCAGGTTGGGCCGCAGCGCGGCCGTCATCAGCCGCACGGGGGCCGACCCGTTCGGCGTGTACTGCCATGACGCGCTGCGGGAGTTCGGCGTGGACGACCGCTGGGTGAGCGAGGTGCCCGCGTATCCGACGCCCGTCACCTTCTGCGAGGTGTTCCCGCCCGACCACTTCCCGCTGTACTTCTACCGGCTGCCCACCGCGCCCGATCTGGTCATCCGCACCGAGGAGTTGGACCTGGCGGCGATCGCGTCCTCGCGCGTCTTCTGGGCGACGGGGACGGGTCTGTGCCAGGAGCCGAGCCGCAGCGCCACGCTGGCCGCGCTCGCGGCGCGGCCCAGGGGCGGCGGCGCGGTGACGGTCTTCGACCTGGACTGGCGGCCGATGTTCTGGCCCGATGGCGCGCCCGAGGCGGCCCGCCCGCACTACGAGGCCGCGCTGGCCCACGCCACGGTCGCGGTCGGGAACGTCGACGAGTGCGCCGCCGCCACCGGGGAACGCGAACCCCTGGCGTGCGCCGAGGCGTTGCTCGCCGCGGGGGTCGATCTCGCCGTCGTCAAGCGGGGCGGGGACGGCGTGCTCGCGCTGCACCGCGACGGCACGGCGGCCGAGGTCCCGGCGCACCCCGTCGATGTGGTCAACGGGCTCGGCGCGGGCGACGCGTTCGGCGGAGCGCTGGTGCACGGGCTGCTCGCGGGCTGGCCGCCTGGGCGCACGATGCGGTACGCCAACGCCGCGGGTGCCCTGGTCGCGGGCCGCCTCGCCTGCTCGTCCGCGATGCCCTACCCGAGCGAGGTCGAGACCCTGCTCGCCGCGCGGGGCGGCCCCGACGGCGGTGCGGGGGTGGCGCGTTGAGCCGGGCGCCGAGCATAGACGCGGCGGGGCTCGCCGGGACGCGCGCCCGGCGCCCCGAGGCCATCGCCGAGGCGGCGGCGCTGCGGCGGCGCAGGCCCCTGGTGGGTCCGGGCGGCCGGGTGCTGATCATCGCCGCCGACCACCCCGCGCGCGGCGCGCTCGCCGTGGGCGGCGACCCCCTCGCCATGGGCGACAGGGCCGACCTGCTCGGGCGGCTCACCCTCGCGCTCTCACGGCCCGGCGTCGACGGGGTGCTCGGCACCGCGGACATCCTCGAAGACCTGCTGCTGCTCGGCGCGTTGGACGACCGGGTCGCGGTCGGGTCGATGAACAGGGGCGGCCTCGCGGGAGCGGCGTTCGAGCTGGACGACCGCTTCACGGGCCACCGCGCCCAGGACATCGAACGGTGGGGCCTCGACGCGGGCAAGCTGCTGCTGCGGATCGACCGCTCCGACCCGGGGTCGCTCACCACGCTGCACGCCGCCGCCCGCGCGATCGACGACATGGCCGCGCGCCGGCTCCCGGTCTTCGTCGAGCCGTTCCTGTGCCACCGGGTGGAAGGGCGGCTGGTCAACGACCTGAGCCCCGAGGCGGTGGCCACCTCGCTCGCCATCGCCTCCGGCCTGGGCGGCACGTCCGCGTACACGTGGCTCAAGGTGCCCGTCACCGCCGACCCCGACGCGATGGAACGCGCCCTGGCCGCCACGACGTTGCCCGTCGTGCTGCTGGGCGGCGACGTGCGCGGCGACGAGGGCGCCACCTTCGCCCGCTGGCGGCGCGCCCTCGAACTCCCCACCGTCGTGGGCCTCGTGGTGGGCCGCTCGCTGCTCTACCCGGCGGACGGCGACGTCAGAAAGGCCGTGGACGCCGCCGTCGGACTGATCGGTGGCCCCTGAGATGCCCCCTGGAACGACCACGGGAACGACCAGGGGGACGACCACGGGGACGACCCCTGGGACCACCGCTGAAGGGCAGGGCATCGTGAGCACCCATCTCCCCGCGGGGACCGCGGGCAACGGCCCCTACACGCTTGACATCTCCCCAGGGCGGGCCCCCTTGGACCACGCCTCGCTGCGCGTGCTGCCGCTCTCGCCCGGTGGGCGGCACACGTTCGCCACGGGCGACAGCGAGTGGATCGTGCTGCCGCTGGCCGGGGCGTGCGCCGTGACCGTGGATGGGGCGACGCTCCAACTCGCCGGGCGCGCCGATGTGTTCACGGGCGTGAGCGACTTCGCCTATGTGCCGAGGGACGCCACGGTCACCGTGGCGTCCGAGGGAGGCGGGCGGTTCGCGCTGTGCGGCGCCCGCTGCACCACGCGCCTGGCGGCTCGCCACGGCCCGGCCTCCGGCGTCGGCGTCGAGCTGCGCGGCGCGGGCTCGTGCTCACGGCAGGTCAACAACTTCGCCGCCGCCGACGCGTTCGCCGCCGACCGCCTCATCGCGGTCGAGGTGCTCACCCCCGGCGGCAACTGGTCCTCCTATCCCCCGCACAAGCACGACGAGGCGCGGCCCGGCGAGGAGTCGGACCTGGAGGAGATCTACTACTACGAGATCGCGGGCGCCCAGGCCAACCCCGCGGCGGACGGCGTCGGTTACCAACGCGTCACCCCGTCGAGGGCGGGCGCGGGAGAGGGGCTCCTCGCCGAAGTCCGCACGGGGGACGCCGTGGTGATCCCCGACGGCTGGCACGGCCCGTCCATCGCCGCGCCCGGGCACGACATGTACTACCTCAATGTGATGGCCGGGCCCGGCGCCGACCGGGCCTGGCTCATCACCGACCACCCCGACCACGCCTGGATCAGGGCCCGTTGGGACGACGAGCGCGCCGACCCCAGGCTTCCGCTGTACAACTCCCCGCCGGAGGTACCGCGTTGACCACTCCGCCGAACACGCCGCAGACCCAGGGCAGGAATCCGGCCACCCGACTCACCGTCGCCCAGGCCCTGGTCCGCTTCCTCGCCCGCCAGTACACCGAGCGCGACGGGCGGCGGCACCGGCTGATCCACGCGTGCTGGGGCGTCTTCGGCCATGGCAACGTCGCCGGGATCGGCCAGGCCCTGGTCGAGGCGGGCCAGGGCCCGGGCGCCGAGCTGCCGTTCCTCCAGGGCCGCAACGAGCAGGCCATGGTGCACGCCGCCGTCGGATTCGCCCGCCAGCGCGACCGGCTGAGCGCCCAGGCCGTCACCACCTCCATCGGCCCTGGCGCGACCAACCTCGTCACCGGCGCCGCGCTCGCGACCGTCAACCGGCTGCCCGTCCTGCTGCTGCCAGGCGACACGTTCGCCACCCGCCCCGCAGACCCCGTGCTCCAGCAGCTCGAACACCCGGGCGCGGGCGATGTGTCGGTCAACGACGCGCTGCGCCCGGTGAGCCGCTGGTTCGACCGCGTCACGCGGCCCGAGGCGCTGATCCCCGCCGCGTTGGAGGCGATGCGCGTGCTCGCCGACCCGGCCGAGACGGGCGCGGTGACGCTGGCGCTGCCGCAGGACGTGCAGGCTGAGGCGTTCGACTGGCCTGAGGCGTTCCTCGCGCCCCGCGTGTGGCGCGTGCCGCGCCCCGCGCCCGACGCCGCCGCGCTCGCCGCCGCGGCCGAGGCGGTGCGGGCCGCGCGCCGCCCGCTGATCGTCGCGGGCGGCGGGGTGCACCACAGCGAGGCGGAGGAGTCGCTGCGCGCGCTCGCCGAGGCCACCGGCATCCCGGTCGCCTGCACGCAGGCGGGCAAGGGCGCGCTGCGCCACGACCACCCGTGCGAGGTCGGCGGCATCGGGCACACCGGGACGGCCGTGGCCGACGATCTGGCCCGCGAGGCGGACCTGGTGATCGGCGTGGGCACGCGCTTCACGGACTTCACCACGGCCTCGGGCACGCTCTTCGCCGACCCCGGCGTGCGGTTCGTCAGCCTGTCGATCGCCGCGCGCGACGCGCACAAGATGGGCGCGCTGCCCCTGCTCTGCGACGCCCGCGCGGGCCTTGACGCGCTGGCGGAGGCGCTGGCGGGGCACCGGGTCGCCCCCGCGTACGCCGCGCGCTACCGGGCGGGCAAGGAGAGCTGGGAACGGGTCACCACGGCCGCGTTCGTGCCAGGCGACCCCGGGGCGCGGCCCACGCAGACGCAGGTGATCGGCGCCCTCGACGCGGTCGTCGGCGACGACGACGTGGTGATCAACGCGGCCGGGTCGATGCCGGGCGACCTGCACAAGCTGTGGCGCGCCCGCTCCCGGCGCCAGTACCACCTGGAGTACGGCTACTCGTGCATGGGCTATGAGATCCCCGCCGCGATCGGCGTGCGCCTCGCCGCGCCCGACCGGACCGTGTGGGCGCTCGTCGGGGATGGCACGTATCTCATGATGCCCACCGAACTGGTCACGGCCGTTCAGGAAGGGATCAACATCAATCTGGTCCTGGTCCAGAACCATGGCTATGCGTCCATCGGCGGCCTTTCGCGCGAGACGGGCGCGGAGGGCTTCGGCACCGCCTACCGGTTCAGGGCGCCCGACGGCTCCTACACGGGCGACCCGCTCCCGGTCGACCTGGCCGCCAACGCCGCCTCGCTCGGGCTCTCCGTCCACCGGGCCGGCACATGGGCGGACCTGCGCGCCGCGCTTGAGGCGGCGCGCGCGGAGGAACGGCCCAGTTGCGTCTACGTTGAGACCGACCCGGCGCCGACCGCCCCGCCCGCGCACGCGTGGTGGGACGTGCCGGTGGCCGAGACCGCCACCCGCCCGGAGGCGCGCACGGCCCGCGCGGCCTACGAGCGGGCCGCGGCGGGCCGCCGCCGCCACCTGTGACCGGGCCGCGAGCCCACGTCCGACACCGCGAGCCCACCACCGCGAGAGAGGTCAGCATTCACATGAGGACCATCGGCCACTTCATCGACAACAAGGCCGTCGAGGGCGCCTCCGGGCGGTTCGGCCCGGTGTGGGACCCGGCGACCGGCGAGCAGCGCTCGCGCGTGGCGCTGGCCGACGCCGCCGAGGTGGATCGCGCGGTCGCGGCGGCGAGGGAGGCGGCGCGGACGTGGGCGCACGCGTCGCTCGCCCGCCGCACCGCGCTGCTGTTCCGCTACCGCGAGCTGCTGCTCGCGCACCGCGACGAGCTCGCCGCTCTGATCACCGCGGAGCACGGCAAGGTGCACGGCGACGCGCTCGGCGAGGTGGCGCGCGGCCTCGAGATCGTCGAACTCGCCTGCGGCATCCCGGAAAAGCTCAAGGGCGAGCTGTCGACCGAGGTCTCCACGGGCGTGGACGTGGCCTCGATCCGGCAGCCGCTCGGCGTGGTCGCGGGCATCACGCCGTTCAACTTCCCCGCGATGGTGCCGCTGTGGATGTTCCCCGTGGCGCTCGCGTGCGGGAACGCGTTCGTGCTCAAGCCGAGCGAGAAGGACCCATCGGCCGGCCTTCGCCTGGGCGAGCTCGCGGCCGAGGCCGGGTTCCCCGACGGCGTGCTCAACGTCGTCAACGGCGACCGCGAGGCCGTCGACCGGCTGCTCGCCCACCCCGACGTGGCCGCGGTGAGCTTTGTCGGGTCGACGCCCGTGGCGCGCGCGGTCCAGCGGGCCGCGGTCGAGCACGGCAAGCGCGTGCAGGCGCTCGGCGGCGCCAAGAACCACATGCTCGTGCTCCCCGACGCCGACCTGGACGTGGCCGCCGACGCCGCGATCAGCGCCGCCTATGGCTCGGCGGGCGAGCGGTGCATGGCCGTCTCGGTCGTGGTGGCGGTGGGCGAGGAGACCGGCGACGCGCTGGTGGCGCGGCTCGCCGAGCGCGCGGCGGCGGTGCGGGTGGGCCCGGGGACCGACCCGGCGTCCGAGATGGGCCCGTTGATCACCGCGGAGCACAGGGACTCCGTCGCGGGGTATGTGCGCGGCGCGCGCGAGCAGGGCGCCGATGTGCGGGTCGACGGCACGGGGTACACGGTGGCGGGCCACGAGGGCGGCTTCTTCCTTGGCGTCTCGCTGCTCGACCGCGTGACGCCGGGGATGGCCGCCTACCGCGACGAGATCTTCGGCCCGGTGCTGTGCGTCGTGCGCGCGGGCTCGTACGACGAGGCGCTGACGCTGATCAACGCCTCGCCCTGGGGCAACGGCGCGGCCGTCTTCACGCGGGACGGCGGCGCGGCCCGCCGCTTCCAACTCGAGGTCGCCGCGGGGATGGTGGGGGTCAACGTGCCCATCCCCGTCCCGGTCGGGTACCACTCGTTCGGCGGCTGGAAGGACTCGCTCTTCGGCGACCACCACATCTACGGCACCGACGGCGTGCGCTTCTGCACGCGCGGCAAGGTCGTCACCACGCGCTGGCCCGACCCCGCCGACCGGGGCGTGGACCTGGGCTTCCCGCGCAACGGCTGAACGCCCCCCGCGCGCGGGCGCGTTCACGCGGCGGCGGGCGGCTCGGCGCCCTGGGCGTCGCTCGCCCCGGGGGCGAGCGACGCGCGCGGGCCCCGCAAGCCGGATCCGCGCTGGCCGGATCTGCTGAGCACCTGGGCGACGGCGGCGACCACGAGCGAGACCCCGGTGCCGATCACCAGCGCGCCCCACGTGCTGTCGAGCGCGGAGCCGCCCCAGTATCCGAGGGCGACGCTGTAGGAGGCCCACACGGCCTCGGCGATGCCGGCGCCCAGGAGGTAACGCTTCGAGCCATAGCGGACGATGGCGGCGGTCAGGCCCCCGATCAGCCGCCCGCTCGGCAGGAAGCGGACGCCGACGACAAACGGCAGGCCGTGGGCGTGCATGCGGTCGCCGGTCCAGGCGAGCGCGGCCTTGCGCCGGGCGGTGCGGGAGAGCCAGCCGATGGCGCGCCCGCTGGCCATGCGGCCGATGCCGTAGATCGCGGCGTCCCCCGCGAGGGCGCTCCCGGCGATCACCAGCAGGACGAGGGGCAGGCTCAGCTCGCCGCGCTCGGCGAGGGCGCCCGCCGAGGCGATGAGGGCGGCGTTGGGCACCAGCGGGGGAGCGGTGGTCAGGGCGAGCAGGGCGTACATCCACAGTGCGCCGTCCATGCCGTATCCATTTCGTCCCGGGGCCGAGACCCCGCGGTCGGCCCAACCTGTCAGTCAAACCTGACATGTTGAGGGCCCGTGGGAAAGGGCGTCAGGAGCATTCCCGGGACAGCCCTTAGGGGGGGCAACGGAACGCCGCGCCGCGCGATTCCCGGCCACCCCACGGCGGGCGGGCCCAGGACATGCTCAAGATACCCCCATGGGGTATGCTGCTGCCGCGGGGGCGCACCCCAGGGAAGGAGAGCAGCATGAGCACCACCACCTACCAGGTCACGGGCATGACCTGCGGGCACTGCGAAGGCGCGGTGAAGGCCGAGATCGGCGCGATCCCCGGCGTCACCGAGGTGAAGGCCGTGGCGGCGACGGGCCTGGTGACCGTGGTCACCGAGAGCCAGCCTGACGACGCGGCCGTGCGCGCGGCCGTGGACGAGGCGGGCTACGAACTGGTCGGCCGCGCCTGAGCGTTGACCGCGCGCGGGCACTGAAGCCGACCACGCGCGGGCGCCCGAAGAAGAACGCCCAGGACACGAAAAGGGACACGGAAAGGGACACGGAAAAGCGCCCCGCTGGCGGGTCCCCCCACAGGGCCCGGCGCGGGGCGCTTCCTGCCGCCCGCTCAGAGCGTCCCCCCACGGGACCCCGGCTGGACGGCCGTCGGCGTGGATCCAGCCGAATCCGCGCCAACGTCGACCGGTTAGACCCACGGGATCATCAAAGGTTGCACACGTCGTGGCGTGACCTGCGTCACACCGTAGGGCGTGTCGTCAGCGCTGCTCGACCGGCAGGTAGTCCCGCTCCACGACGCCGGTGTAGACCTGCCGCGGGCGGCCGATCCTGGTGGTCGGGTCGGTGATCATCTCGTGCCACTGGGCGATCCAGCCCGGCAGCCTGCCGAGCGCGAACAGCACGGTGAACATGCTGGTCGGGAAGCCCATGGCCCGATAGATCAGGCCGGTGTAGAAGTCGACGTTCGGATAGAGGTTGCGCGAGACGAAGTAGTCGTCGCTGAGCGCGTGCTCCTCAAGGCGCAGGGCGATGTCCAGCAGCTCGTCGGACTTGCCGAGCGCGGAGAGCACGTCGTGGGCCGCCGCCTTGATGATCTTCGCCCTGGGGTCGAAGCTCTTGTAGACGCGGTGCCCGAAGCCCATGAGCCGGACGCCCTGCTCCTTGTTCTTCACCCGGCGGATGAACGCGTCGACATCCCCGCCGTCGCGCTGGATCGCCTCGAGCATCTCGAGCACCGCGGCGTTGGCGCCGCCGTGCAGGGGCCCCCACAGGGCATTGATGCCCGCGGAGATGGAGACGAACAGGTTGGCCTGGGACGACCCCACGATCCTGACCGTGGCCGCCGAACAGTTCTGCTCGTGGTCGGCGTGCAGGATCAGCAGCTTGTCCAGGGCGCTCGCCACCACGGGGTCGACGTCGTAGTCCGCGGCGGGCACGGAGAACGTCATCCGCAGGAAGTTCTCCACGTAGCCCAGGTCGTTGCGCGGGTAGACGATCGGGTGCCCCATCGCCTTCTTGTACGCGTAGGCCGCGATCGTGGGGAGCTTGGCGAGCAGCCGGATCGTGGAGATGTGCCGCTGGCGCTCGTCGAAGGGGTTGTGGCTGTCCTGGTAGAACGTCGAGAGCGCGCTGACGACCGACGTCAGCATGGCCATCGGGTGGGCGTCCGTGGGGAACCCGTCGAAGAAGCGCTTGACGTCCTCGTGCAGCAGGGTGTGCTGGGAGATCTCCTCCCTGAAGCCCGCGAGCTCGTCCACGGTGGGCAGCTCACCGTTGATCAGCAGATACGCCGTCTCCAGGAACGAGCCCCGCTCCGCGAGCTGTTCGATGGGATAGCCCCGGTAGCGGAGGATGCCCTTCTCGCCGTCCAGGTAGGTGATGGCCGAGGTCGTGGACGCGGTGTTGCCGAAGCCCGAGTCCAGGGTGATCAGCCCGGTCTGGGCCCTCAGCTTGCCGATGTCGAAACCCCGGTCCCCGACCGTGCTGTTGACCAGGGGGTAGCGGTATTCGTCGTCGCCGTAACGCACGACCACCGCGTTGTCTGCGTTGTTGTCCGCGCTGTCGCCGTAGCGGTTTTCGCTCACGTGATCCCTCACCGACGGTTGTGCCTCTTCTTCGAGGTGCCCTGACTCCCTCCACTGTCCCCCATCCGGGGCCACAATGTGCACTCGGGGTCGGCCATTGGGCCATTTTCTGGCACCGGGTGCCGCCCCTTTCCGGACATCAGGGAGCTATCGCCCCGGCGAGCCTGACGTCGAGCGCGGTGCAGCGGCGGCCCGCCGAGACGCTGCGCACCGCCTGGCCGAGCGCACGCCGCGAGCCGACGAGCACCACCAGCCGTTTCGCCCGTGTCACGGCCGTGTACAGGAGGTTTCGCTGGAGCATCATCCAGGCGCTCGTGGTGACAGGGACGACCACGCACGGATACTCGCTGCCCTGCGAGCGGTGGATGGTGACCGCGTACGCGTGGGCCAGCTCGTCGAGCTCCCCGAAGTCGTAGGCGACCTCCTCGTCCTCGTCGGTCAGCACGGTGAGCCGCTGATCGACCGGGTCAAGGGCGGTGACGACGCCGACCGTTCCGTTAAAGACTCCATTCGCCCCCTTGTCGTAGTTGTTGCGGATCTGAGTGACCTTGTCACCCACCCGGAAGACCCTTCCGCCGAACCGCTTCTCCGCGAGGCCGGGGCGCGCGGGCGTGACGGCCTGCTGGAGCAGCCCGTTGAGCACCCCGGCGCCCGCGGGCCCCCGGTGCATCGGGGTCAACACCTGGACATCCCGGCGTGGATCGAGACCGAATCTGGCCGGAATGCGCCGTGCCGCGACATCGACGGTCAGGCGGCCCGCCTCCTCGGTGTCGTCCTCGACGAAGAGGAAGAAGTCGTCCAGGCCCTGGGTGATCGGCGGCGCCCCGGCGTTGATCCGGTGCGCGTTGGTCACCACGCCCGACTGCTGCGCCTGCCGGAAGATCTTGGTCAGCCGCACCGCGGGCACCGGGCCCCCCGGTGCGAGCAGGTCGCGCAGCACCTCGCCCGCGCCCACCGACGGCAGCTGGTCCACGTCGCCGACCAGCAGCAGGTGCGCGCCGGGGGCGACGGCCTTGACCAGCTTGTTCGCCAGGAGGAGGTCGAGCATCGACGCCTCGTCGACCACCACGAGGTCGGCCTTGAGCGGCCGGTCGCGGTCGTAGGCCGCGTCGCCGCCCGGCTTGAGCTCGAGCAGCCGGTGCACCGTGGACGCCTCGGCCCCGGTCAGCTCGGCCAGCCGCTTGGCCGCGCGCCCGGTCGGCGCGGCCAGCACGACCTCCGCGCCCTTGGCCCGCGCCAGCTCGACCACCGAGCGCACGGTGAACGACTTCCCGCAGCCGGGCCCGCCTGTGAGCACCGCCACCTTGGACGTCAGCGCGAGCCGCACCGCCTCGCGCTGCTCGGGCGCGAGCTCCGCGCCCGTGCGCCGGGCCAGCCAGGCGAGCGCCCTGTCCCAGTCCACGTCGGCGAACGCGGCCAGCCGGTCGTCGGGCCCGTCGAGCAGCCGCCGCACCTGCCCGGCGAGCGACAGCTCCGCCCGGTGGAAGGGCACCAGGTAGACGGCCATCACCCGCTCCCCCGAGCCGGGCGCGGCCTCCGGGTCGGGAACGGACTCGCGCACGACGCCCTCGGGCCGCGCGGCCAGCTCGCCCAGGCAGTCGATGACCAGGCCCGTGTCCACCTGGAGCAGCTTGACCGCGTCCGAGATCAGCCGCTCCTCGGGCAGATAGCAGTGGCCCTGGTCGGTGGCCTGCGACAGGGCGTACTGGAGCCCGGCCATGACCCGCTCGGGGCTGTCGTGCGGGATGCCCACGGCCCGCGCGATCCGGTCGGCGGTCAGGAAGCCGATGCCCCACACCTCGGCGGCCAGCCGGTAGGGCTCGTTCTTCACGACGGAGATCGAGGCGTCGCCGTACTTCTTGTAGATCCGCACGGCGATGGACGTGGAGACCTCGACGCCCTGGAGGAAGACCATCACCTCCTTGATGGCCTTCTGCTCCTCCCACGCGCCCGCGATGAGCGCGGTGCGCTTGGGGCCGAGCCCAGGGACCTTGATCAACTGCTTGGGGTCGGCCTCGATGACGTCGAGCGTCTCCACGCCGAAGTGGTCCACGATGCGCTCGGCGATCTTCGGGCCGATGCCCTTGATCAGGCCCGAGCCCAGATAGCGGCGGATGCCCTGCACGGTGGCTGGCAGCACGGTCGTGTAGTTCTCCACGGTGAACTGGCGCCCGTACTGCGGGTGCGAGCCCCACCGGCCCGTCATCCGCAGCGACTCCCCCACCTGCGCGCCCAGCAGCGCGCCCACCACCGTCAGCAGCTCCCCGCCGCGCCCGGCGTCCACCCGGGCGACGGTGTATCCGGTCTCCGCGTTGGCGTAGGTGATCCGCTCGAGAACGGCTTCGAGCACCGCGGGCTGCGTCATGCCTCCGACCGTAGCGCCAGGCGCCGACAGGACGAACGGCACGGCCTCCGCGGGACGTTCGGCAGGGCGCCCCCACGGCGTTCGGCACCGTCGTTCGGCACCGTTCGGCACCGGCGTTCGGCACCGGCGTGAACGGCGAAGGGCCCGCCCCCCGCAGGCCCTTCGCGCCCTCCTCACCCACACCAGACCCGCGACGCACCGCGATGGTTGTATGACGCGCCGCGATCCGGTCACGGGAGCGGCACGGGACGGTTGCGGTCGGGCCACGGGGGAGGTGTGGACCCGGCGAGTCTGGGTAGCCGCGCGCCCATGGCTCCACCACAGAGAAGACACGCGACATCCAGCAGGAGTACGGGAGGGATCAGTCGGCGCTCACTCCTCGCCGGAGCCGCCGCGCTCGGTGCGGCCGGTGCGGCCGGGTGCAGCCGGGTCGCGGCCGAGGGCACGGTCGAGGGCGGTGACCTGCTCGACCGGCTCAGGGACAGCGGCTCCGTCAAGATCGGCATCGCGAGCGAGATCCCCTTCGGCTACATCAACGACGAGGGCGAGCCCGACGGGCAGGCCCCCGCGATCGCCAAGGTGATCTTCAGGGAGCTGGGCATCGACACCATCACGCCCGTGCCCGTGGAGTTCAGCGCGCTGATCCCCGGGCTCAAGGCGCGGCAGTTCGACGTCGTCTCGGCCGGGATGTTCATCAACCCCGACCGGTGCGCCCAGGTCCTCTTCGCCGACCCCGACTACCTGATGCTCGACTCGTTCATCGTCCCCCGTGGCAACCCCCACGGCCTCGGCACCGAGGAGGGCGTCAACCCCTACCAGCAGATAGCGGAGCAGGGCCTGCGGCTGGCCACGGGCCAGGCGTACGCGGAGATCGCCTACGCCGAGGACGCCGGGGTCACGGGGCTGCTGATCCTGCCCGACCAGGTGGCCGGGCTCGAGGCGGTGCAGCAGGGCCGCGCCGACGCGTTCGCCGGGACCAATGTCACCGTCAAGACCGCCGTCGAGGGCAACGACCGCGTCGAGGCCATCGAGGCGTTCCAGCCGACGCTCGCGGGCGAGCCCGCGTACGGCGCGGGCGGCTTCGCCTTCCGGCTCTCCGAGCGGAACTTCAGGAACGCCTTCAACGAGGAGCTGCACAAGCTCAAGGACAGCGGAGAGCTGCTGGAGATCGTCGCCCCGTACGGGTTCACCGAGACGGAGATGACGGACATGACGGCAGAGGAGCTGTGCTGATGATGACGCAGGGGATGTTCGAGAACTACTTCCTGCCCGGCGTCTGGGTCACCGTCCAGGTCACCCTCTTCAGCGCGGCGCTCGCCGCGGCGGTCGCGCTGATCGTCGGCACGCTGCGCACGTCGCGGCTGTGGATCGTCCGCTTCGTCGCGGGGGTCTACTTCGAGCTGTTCCGCGGGACGTCGGCGCTGATCCTGATGTTCTGGCTGGTGTTCGCGGTGCCGCTGATGTTCAGGTGGCAGTTCGTTCCGATGTACGCGGGCGTGCTGGCGCTGGGGCTGACGTATGGCGCCTATGGCTCCGAGGTGGTGCGCGGCGCGCTCGCCGCCGTGCCGGTGGCTCAGCGCGAGGCGGGGGTCGCACTGGGCTTCACACCGTTCCAGCGGCTGCGGAGGATCGAACTCCCGCAGGCGTGGCCCGAGATGGTCCCACCGTTCAACAATCTGCTGATCGAGCTGCTCAAGGGCACCGCGCTGGTCTCCACGATCATGGTCGCGGACATGACCTACGCCGGGAACCTGGTGCGCATCGGCAGCAACGAGAGCGCGCCCGTCTACACGCTGCTGCTGGTCATCTACTTCGTGATGGCCTTCGTCCTGACCCGGGGCATGCGCGTGGTGGAGCGCTACGCCAAGGCCGGGATCGGGCAGGCGCCGCCGCGCGGCGGCCTGTGGTCCCGGCTCGCGCTGCGCGAGAGCGCGGGTGAGGGCTCGGGGGCCCTGACGGCGGGGGGTGCGGCCCGGTGAGCTGGGACTGGGAGGTCGTCGACGACTTTATGCCGCGCTTTTGGGACGGGCTCGCCCTGACCCTCCAGGCGCTCGTGCTCGGCAGCCTGATCGCGTTCACCCTCGGCCTGGTGTGGGCCATGGCGCAGCGCTCGGACCTCAAGGCGATCCGCTGGCCGGTGACGGTGTTCACCGAGTTCGTCAGGAACACCCCGCTGCTGGTCCAGCTGTTCTTCCTGTTCTATGTGGTGCCGGAGTGGGGGCCCTCGATGTCGCCCCTCACCACCGGCATCATCGGGCTCGGCCTGCACTACTCGACGTACACCGCCGAGGTGTACCGGGCCGGGATCGGCGGCGTCCCGCAGGGGCAGTGGGAGGCGGCGACCGCCCTCAACCTGCCGCGCACCCGCACCTGGACGGCCGTGATCCTGCCGCAGGCCATCCGCAGGGTGGTGCCCGCCCTGGGGAACTACGTCATCGCGATGCTGAAGGACTCCCCGATGATCGCGGTCATCGGGGCACTGGAAATGTTCGGAGAGGCCGAGGGCTTCAGCAACGAAACGTTCACGACCGAGGCTTACACGATCGTCGGCGTCGCCTTCATCGTCATCGCCTATCCCGCCTCTCTGCTGATTCGCCTTCTGGAGCGCCGCCTTGCCCTCACCAGCTGACACCCCGCAGACCAACCCCGACCCCGAGACCAGAGAGACCACCCGGGCAGGCGGCTCGGAGCTGGTCCGCTTCGACAATGTCACCAAGCGCTTCGGCGATATGACCGTTCTCGACCGACTCGACTTCCATGTCGCCACCGGGAAGCACGTCACCCTGATCGGCCCGTCCGGGTCCGGCAAGACCACGATCCTGCGGCTGCTGATGACGCTGCTCACCCCCGACGAGGGCACCATCACCGTCGACGGCGCCTACCTCAACCACGAGGAGCGCGACGGCACGCTGGTCAAGGCGGGCGAGAAGCATGTGCGCGAGGTCCGCAAGAAGATCGGAATGGTCTTCCAGCAGTTCAACCTCTTCCCCAACATGAAGGTCCTGCGCAACGTCACCGAGGCGCCGGTCCATGTGCTCGGCCTCCCCAAGGACGAGGCGGTCGAGCGCGCCAAGGGCCTGATCGAGCTGGTCGGCCTCTCCGACCACCTCGACAAGTACCCCAGCCAGCTCTCGGGCGGCCAGCAGCAGCGCGTGGCGATCGCCCGCGCGCTGGCCATGCGCCCCCAGGTGCTCCTCCTCGACGAGGTGACATCGGCGCTCGACCCCGAGCTGGTCGCCGGGGTGCTCGACGTCCTGCGGGACATCGCCCACACGACGGACATCACCATGCTGTGCGTCACCCACGAGATGAGCTTCGCGCGCGACATCTCCGACGCCGTCCTGATGTTCGACCAGGGGCGGATCGTCGAGTCGGGGCCGCCCGACAAGATGTTCAGCGAGCCGGAGCACGAGCGCACCAGGGAGTTCCTGAGCACCGTGCTGTGAGGCGCCCACCGGCCTTCGCGGGGCCCGGTGGGCGCGGCTAGCCGAACCCACCGGGCCCCGCAAGCCCCATGTCAACGCCCCGCCGCCGACGCCGCGTTCCTGGCTAGGCTGGTCCTATCCGCTCCCGCAGGAGGATCACGTGGCCACCACGTCCGGCAGGACCGCCCCCTACCAGTCGGTGCGTCAGGCCCTGCGCGTGCTGGAGACGGTCGCCGGGCGCCCCGAGGGGCTGCGCGAGGCCGACATCGCCAGGAGAACGGGCCTGCCCCCGCTGCATCTCCCGCCGCTGCTGCGGATGTTGTGCCGCGAGGGCTATCTGCGGCGGCTGCCCGACGGCGCGTACACGGCGGGCGAGACGCTGCTGGTGCTCGGCTCGGACGCCAACCGGCGGCGGCTGCGGCACTCCAGGCTCCAGGACGCGCTCGACGCGCTGCGCGACGCGCTCGGCGCCGCCGTCTACCTGGCGCGCTACACCGAGGGGGAGCTGGAGCTGACCCACACGTCCGACGCCCCCGGCACCCCGCTGGTCAACGAGTGGGTGGACTTCAGGTCGGCCGCGCACGCCACCGCGCTCGGCAAGTGCCTGCTGTCCCAGCTCGACCACGACGGGCGGCACGACCACCTCACCCGGCACCGGGCCGCGCGGCTGACGTCGCGGACGATCACCGACCAGCAGGCGCTGCTCGGCGCGCTCGACCGGCAGCCCGCCACCATGCCGGTGCTCGACCTCCAGGAGTACGCGGTCGGCACGCTGTGCGCCGCGGTGCCGCTGACCGCGGGCTCGGCGGCGGGCGCGCTCGGGCTGTCGCTGCCGATCAGCGAGGCGCACCGGCTGCGCCGCACGGCCGAGTCCCTGGGCCGCCGCGCGGCGCCCGCGCTGCTGTCACTTGCCCTCTGAGCGGCGGGCGTTACGGCCAGAGCCCGGTGACGCGGTGCTGCATCACCCGGTAGGGCCAGTTCACCTCGGTGTTCCACTGACTGACCGACAGATGGAGGTCGTTGAGCGTCGAGCCGGGGATGATGAAGCCGCCGTAGAGCTGCGCGACATGGCTGTCGTCCTCCTGGCCCCACGCCCCGCCCCAGATGAGCGTCTGGCGGTGCGCGGTGTAGAGGTTGGAGGTCGGGGTGTCCATCACGATGGCGTCGATGCGGTAGTCGCCCGCGTTGAACCAGGTCAGGATCCACTTGCCGCCCAGAGGCCGCAGGCACAGCTCGCCGAAGGCGCCCTCCAGGATCGGCGTGGGCGGGTGGCCCCACGCCCACACCCCGTCGCGCCAGCCCCATGGCTCGTACGCGGCCAGGTCGGTGAGGCGGTCGCCGCGGACCCGGTGCAGGATGATCGGCTTGTTTCGCTGGAAGCCCGTCGAATACACGTAGACGAAGCCGTCGTTCATCCGGAACGCCGTGGTGAGCCCCGGGCCCGTCAGGTCGCGGACCTTGGTGACGCCGAGCGCGGCGGCCCGGCCCCCCTCGGCCCGCGCGCCGGTCGCGCCGCCCACGGCGAGGCCGCCCCCGAGGGCGGCACCGGCGGCGGCGCGCAGGACGCGGAACGGGACACGCGGGGCGGGCGGCGGCCCCTTGGCGGCTTGGGGGACGACATGGACTCAAGGACAACGGACGGCGCGGCGGCGGTCAACACCCGGTCGGTCAATACCCGGTCGGTCAATACCCGGTCGGCACACGCCCGTTGAACGCGTCCGGCCCCGCCGTCGCGACGGGGCCGGACGGGGTGGCCCGCTCAGTCGAGCAGCTCGGCCTCGAGCGAGATGGGCGCGCCCGCGAGGGCCTTGCTGACCGGGCAGTTCTCCTTGGCGGTCTGCGCGGCGGCGGCGAAGTCCTCCGAGGAGAGCCCCGGCACGCGCGCCTTGACGCTCAGCACGATGCCGGTGATGCCCTGGCCCGGCTGGAACGTCACGCTGGCCTGCGTCTGCACCGACTCGGGGGGCGTCCCGGCGCCCGCGAGGCCGTGCGAGAGCGCCATGGAGAAGCACGACGAGTGCGCCGCGGCGATGAGCTCCTCCGGGCTGGTCCGCCCGTTGGGGTCCTCGGCCCGCGAGGCCCAGGTGACGTCGAACTTGCCCACCCCCGAGGAGTCAAGGGAGACGTTCCCTGCGCCCTCCATGAGGGAGCCTTCCCAGTTCGTCGTCGCGATGCGTGTGGTTGCCATGTGGTCGATCCTCCTGGAGGACATGAACAGCAGGTCACGTACGGGTCGTACGGGCCGTACGCCTACACGCTATCGCTGCGCGCGGTGTGTGACCGCCGCGGACCGGCGTCGTGGATCGGGGTGCGGCCGGAGGGACTCGAACCCTCACGCGCGTGAACGCACTGGGACCTAAACCCAGCATGACTGCCAATTCCATCACGGCCGCTCGCCGTCCGAGTCTACCGGCCGGGGCCCGACCGGCCGGGCCTCAGCCGCCCACGGCCGCCGTGACGGCGTGGATCACCAGGCCCGCGAGGGAGCCGATCACCGTGCCGTTGAGGCGGATGAACTGGAGGTCGCGCCCGATGTGCAGCTCGATCTTCCGCGACGTCGTGCGGGCGTCCCACGAGGCGACCGTGTCCGTGATCAGCGACGTGATCTCCGCGCGGTATCCGGAGACGACATGCACGGCCGCGTCGGCCGCCCAGCCGTCGAGCTTGTCGCGCAGCCGCTCGTCCGACGACAGGCGCGCGCCCAGCGTGAGCACCGCCTCGGACGCGCGGCGGCGCAGCGCGCTGCGCTCGTCATCGGCCGCGGTGACGATCATCGACCGCAGCGCGCCCCACGCGGAGGCGATCAGCTCCTGCACCTCGGGGCGGCCGATGACATCGGTCTTGAGCCTCTCGACGCGGGCCCTGGTCTCCTCGTCGTCCTTGAGCTTGGCCGCGAAGTCGGTGAGGAAGCGGTCGAGCGCGGCCCGCGCCGGGTGGTCGGGGGCGTCGCGCATCTCGGTGGCGAAGCGCAGCAGCTCGCGGTGGACCCGGTCGCCGACCCTGCGGTCCACGAAGCGCGGCGTCCAGCCAGGCGCCCCGCCCTCGACCGCGGCCAGCACGGCGTCCCTGTGCTTGCCGAGCCACTCGGCGGCCTGGGCGCACATCAGGTCGACAAAGCGGCGGTGCCCGCCGTCCGCGACCGTCTTCTCCAGCAGCCTGCCGAGCGCGGGGGAGATCTCCTGCGCCCGCGCCCTGCGCGTGATCGCCTCGGCGAGCACGGCCTGCACATCGGCGTCCCGCAGCACGGTCAGCCCGCCGCGCAGGGCCGTGGCCAGCTCGGCGGTGACGCGTTCGGCGGTCTCGGGGCGCGAGAGCCACGCGCCGACGCGGGCGCCGAGGCCGACCGAGCGCAGCTTGTGGCGCACGACGTCCTCGGACAGGAAGTTCTCGCCCACGAAGTCGCCGAGCGACTGGCCGAGCTGGTCCTTCTTGGTCGGGATGATCGCCGTGTGCGGGATGGGCAGGCCGAGCGGGCGGCGGAAGAGCGCCGTGACCGCGAACCAGTCCGCGAGCGCGCCCACCATGCCCGCCTCGGCCGCCGCCGCCACATACCCGGCCCAGGCGCCCGCGCCCGCGTGCTCGGCCCATGTGGCCAGCGCGTACACCACCGCCACGAACACCAGCAGCCCGGTCGCCAGCGCCTTCATCCGGGTCAGGCCGCGGAGCTTGTCCGCGTCCGCCTCGGTGAGCAGGCCCGGCCCGGCCGTCCGCGCCGTCCGCGTCGCTTCTGCCATGGGTCCATTGTCCCGGTTCCCGCAGCGGTCACCGGCTGAGCCGGGCGGGTGAGCCCCGTTGATCCGATCGTGGGATCATGAGTGGGTGGGAGTGGTGAGCCACCAACGGGCGTTCGCCCTGCTGGCAGGCGTGCTGGCCGTGCTGCTCGGAGTGGCGGTCGGGATCGGGACGGGGCGGGAGGCGCGGCGCGAGCCGGTGCCCCCGCCGCCCACGCACGCGCCCGCGCACGAGGCCAGCGAGGCCAGCCCGGCCGACGACGACCCGGCGCGGCCCCTCTGGGTGGGCACGTGGTCGGCGGCGCCGAGCGGCCCCGAGCCCGGCACGCGCGACGGCCTCCCCGGCCGCTCGCTGCGGAACGCCGTCCGCACCTCCATCGGCGGCGAGCAGACGCGCGTGGAGCTGTCGAACCGCTATGGCACCGCGCCCGTCACCTTCACGGACGCCACGGTCGCGCTCTCGGCGCGCGGCGGCCCCGACGCGCGCCCCGAAACGCTTCGAGCGCTGACGTTCGACGGGCGCGACTCGGTCACCGTGCCACCGGGCGGCTCGGCCGTCAGCGACCCCGCGCCCCTCGCGGTGCCGCCCGCGGCCGACCTGCTGGTGTCGTTCCACACGCCCGATCCATCGGGCCCCGTGACCCACCACCGGCTCGCGCAGCAGACCAGCTGGGCCGCGGCCGGGAACCACGCGGCCTCGGCCTCGGGGGCGGCATTCACCGAGCCGTTCGACTCCTGGCGCTATGTGACCGCCGTGCACGTGCTCACCGACGCGGCCGATGGCGCCGTGGCCGTGCTGGGCGACTCGCTCACCGACGGCGCGCTCTCCACACCCGGCGAGAACCGCCGCTGGACCGACGCCCTGGCCACCCGCCTGCGCGACGAGCCGGGCGCGCCCGCCCTCGGCGTCCTCAACCTCGGGATCAGCGGGAACCGCCTGCTGCGCGACGCCCTGCCCGACCGCTCGTTCAACGGCACGGCCGGGCTGCGCAGGCTCCCCGACGACGCCCTGACCGCGCCGGGCGCCGGGACGCTGGTGATCCAGCTGGGGATCAACGACATCCTGTTCGAGCCGCGCGACGGCCCCGACGCCGTGATCGCCGGTCTGCGTGCCGCGGCCGAGCGAGGGCGCGCGGCGGGCCTGCGGGTGGTGGGCGCCACGCTCGGCCCGTTCGGCGGCCACGCGGCGGACGACCCGGGGCGCGAGCGGGTCCGCCAGCGGGTGAACGCCGCGATCAGGGGCGGCGGCGTGTTCGACGCGGTCATCGACTTCGACCGCGCGCTGCGCGACCCCGCGGCGCCCGCCCGCCTGCTGCCGCGCTACGACTCGGGCGACGGCCTGCACCCCAACGACGCCGGGTACGCCGCCATGGCCGAGGCCGTCGACCCGCGCGCGCTGCTGCCCGCGCCGGGGGACGGGATCGGCCCCTCCAACGGGTGAGCCGCCGCGCCCATCCGGGGGACTGGCGCGCGGCCCGGGGTGTGCGGGCGGCGGGGGCCTCGTTACGCACGGTGCGACAGTGTCCACGACCGCGGACAGATGGGACGGCACCGCACCGTGAGCGACGAAAGCGACCTTCCCCGCGGCGGCGGCCGATGGCCCGGGTGGCCATCCCGAGGCGTCCGCCGCCCCCGACGCCCGCGCCGCCGCCGCACCGGCTGGCGTCGCGCGATCCCGACGTGGCGCATGGTGAGCGGCGCGTTCCTGGCGTTCTCCGTGGTGGTGCTCGGCGCGCTGGTGGCGGGCTATGTGCTGGTGGAGATCCCGGAGCCCAAGTCGGCCGCGGCGGCCCAAGGCAACGTCTACCTGTACGCCGACGGCTCCCAGCTGGCCCGCGTCGGCGAGGTGGACCGCGAGAAGATCGCCCTCGACCGGGTCCCGGTGAAGGTGCGCCACGCGGTGCTCGCGGCCGAGGACCGCGACTTCTACCACGACCCGGCCGTGGACGTCACCGCGATGGTCCGCGCGGGCTGGAACATGCTGCGCGGCGGCGGACGGCAGTCGGGATCGACCATCACGCAGCAGTATGTGAAGAACTATTACCTCGATCAGCGACAGACCGTAACCCGCAAGGTCAAGGAGCTATTCATCTCGGTCAAGCTCGGTCGCGAGGTGAGCAAGGACGACATCCTCGAGGGCTATCTCAACACCAGCTACTTCGGCCGCAACGCCTATGGCATCCAGTCCGCCGCCCAGGCGTACTACGGCAAGGACGCCGCCGACCTGTCGCTGGCCGAGGGCGCCTACCTGGCCGCGCTGCTCAACGCCCCCGCCGCCTACGACGTCCGCAGCAACCCCCAGAACGCCGAACGGGCCGTCGCCCGCTGGGAGTACGTGCTCGACGGCATGGTGTCCGAGGGGTGGCTGAGCGAGGAGCGGCGGAAGGGGATGACCTTCCCCGAGCCCGACCCGGTGACGCCGGGCGAGGGCCTGGCGGGCGAGCGCGGCTATCTGGTCGAGGCGGTCAACGCGTACCTGCTCGAAAGCGGCATCGCCACCGAGGACGCCCTGGCCGACGGGGGCTTCCGCATCACCACGACGATCGAGCCCGACCGGCAGCGGATGCTGCGGGACGCGGTGGACCGGCGGCTGATGGACCGGCTCGACGAGGGCCGCGAGGTGGACGCGTGGGTGCGCGCGGGCGCGAGCTCGGTCGAGACGGAGAGCGGCCGCGTGGTCGCGATGTACGGCGGCCGCGACTACACCGAGCAGTATGTGAACAACGCCACGCGCCGCGACTACCAGGCCGCCTCCACGTTCAAGCCGATCGTCTACGCCGCGGCCCTCGAGCACCGCGCCGAGACGCGCGACGGCGAACGGATCGGCCCCGGCACGCGCTACGAGGGCGACAGCGGCCGCGAGGTGGTCGACCGCGACGGCGAGGGCAGCGGCTGGGCGCCGGAGAACGAGGGCGACGAGGACTACGGAACGCTCACGGTGACCGAGGCGATGGACAAGTCGGTCAACGCGGTGTTCGCGCAGATGGGCGCGGACGTGGGCCCCGACCGGGTGCGGGAGACGGCGCTCGCCCTCGGCGTTCCCGAGGACACCCCGGGGCTCGACGGGGCGCGGGGCTCGATCTCGCTCGGCACCGCGACGCCGAGCACGCTCGACCTGGCGGAGGCGTACGCGACGCTGGCCCGGCACGGGGTGCACAGGCCCGCGCGGCTGGTGGACGAGATCAGCAGGGACGGCGAGCACGTGCCGCTGCCCGACGAGGAGACACGCGAGCGGCGGGTGATCTCGCGGGCGGCGGCCGATGGCACGACGGCCGTGCTGCGGGGCGTTGTCGAGCAGGGCACGGGCACGGCGGCGCGCTCGGCCGGGCGCCCTGCCGCGGGCAAGACGGGCACGGCGGAGCGGGACAGGGCGGCGTGGTTCGCCGGGTACACGCCCGAACTGGCCACGGTGGTCGCGCTGTTCGGGCAGGACCCGGTGAGCGGCGAGCAGCGGGAGCTGTACGGGGCCGCGGGGCTCGAGCGCGTGAGCGGCGGCGGCTTCCCCGCGGAGATCTGGGGGCAGTACACGGGCGACGCGCTCGAGGGGGAGCCAGAGCGGGACTTCGACCTAGAGGGCGGTGGCTCGGTACCCAGGATCTCGCCCGAAGGGCCTTCGGAGGACGGCGACGAGGGGCGAGCGCGCGAACGGGGCGAGGACGCCAACGAGGAGGACGAGAGCGAGGAGGGCGACGAGGGCGAGGAGTCGGGGCGGGATCCGGACGCCGACGAGAGCCCCGGGGCCTCGCGGGAGCCCGGCTCCTCGCCAGGCCCCGCGCCCGAGACCTCGCCCGCGCCGTCGGCGCCCGCCGACGAGCCGGGCGGGCCCGAGCGGCCGGGCGGCGGCCCTGGGCCCTCGGGGCCTCCGCCGGGCGAGCCGAGGAGCCTGCCGTGGCCCGGGGTCCCCGAAGGCAGCTGAGCCAGGGGCCGCCGCGGGGATCGCTACAGGTAGAGGCCCGTGGAGTCGTCGGTGCCCTGAAGGCGTTCGGCGGCCACGGCGTGCAGGTCACGCTCCCGCATGAGGAGGTAGGAGACGCCGCGGACCTCGACCTCGGCGCGGTCCTCCGGGTCGTAGAGCACCCGGTCGCCCGTCTCGACGGTGCGGACGTTCTGCCCGATGGCGACCACCTCGGCCCAGTCAAGTCGGCGGCCCACCTGAGCCGTTGCCGGGATGACGATGCCGCCGGACGAGCGGCGCTCGCCCTCGGCGGTGTCGGCCCTGACCAGCACCCGGTCGTGCAGCATCCGGATGGGCAGCTTGTCGTGGGTGGGGTGCGAACTCACATGATGACCGTATCTCAGGTTGAAGCGAACGGAACCTCGGGACCTCGGCCTCGGGGCCCAGGGGACCGGGGGACCGGGGGACCTGGGGACCGGGTGGACTCAACGGCGCCTGCGGCGCGTTGACAGCACGAGCAGCCCGACCACGCCCACCGTCAGCAGCGCCGCGGGGACCAGGCGTTCGAGGCGCGGGGCGCCCTCGGCGGAGACGATCTGGGCGCGCACGCCGGTGACCGCGCGGTTCACGGCGACGAACGCGCGCCCCGCGGTGTGGTCGAGGGTGGCGGCGACGCGGGCCTTGGCGTCCTCGGCGATCGTCGTGGGGTGCACGCGGGCGCCGATCTCCTCCAGTGTGGCCCTGAGCTCCTCGCGCCGCCTGGCGATCCGCGCCTGGATCTCCGCGGGTGTCTCGGCTGCTTCCGGCACGCTCCGGCCTCCCTCGTCGTCGTTACGGCACAGTGTGTCAGCTCACTGGGCGGGCCGCCTGTCGGATCCCCCCTTTAGGCTGGGTGGCGCACCGCGATCAACGACCGGGATCAACGATGAGGAGCCGCCATGAGCGTCCGCTTGCAGCCGGGTGACCCGGCGCCCGCCTTCACCCTGACCGACGCCGACGGCAAGGCGGTCTCGCTGGCGGACCACGCCGGGCGCAAGGTCATCGTGTACTTCTACCCCGCGGCCATGACCCCCGGGTGCACCAAGCAGGCGTGCGACTTCACGGACAACCTCGACGCGCTGGCCAGTGCCGGGTACGAGGTGATCGGCGTCTCCCCCGACTCCCCGGAGAAGCTGGCGAAGTTCCGCACCAAGGAGGACCTCCGGGTCACCCTGGCAAGCGACCCGGACAAGAAGGTGCTTGAGGCGTACGGTGCCTTCGGCGAGAAGACGATGTACGGGAAGAAGGTCACGGGAGTGATCCGTTCCACGTTCATCGTGGACGAGGAGGGGAAGGTGGCGCAGGCGATGTACAACGTGCGGGCCACCGGGCACGTCGCGAAGCTGATCAGGGATCTGGATCTGGGGTAGAAGGGGCGGAGACGACGTGGCAGAGCGCAAGCCGATCGAGTCGTGGCTGACCGACATGGACGGGGTCCTCATCCACGAGGGCGTCCCCGTCCCGGGCGCCGACCGCTTCCTGGCGAGGCTGCGGGAGTCGGGCAAGCCGTTCCTCGTCCTGACGAACAACTCCATCTACACCCGACGCGACCTCCAGGCCAGGCTGGCGCGGATGGGCCTCGACGTGCCCCTGGAGAGCATCTGGACCTCGGCGCTCGCCACGGCGCAGTTCCTCGACATCCAGCGCCCTGGCGGCTCGGCGTATGTCATCGGCGAGGCGGGGCTGACGACGGCGCTGCACGACGTGGGCTATGTGCTCAGCGACGTCACACCCGACTATGTGGTCCTCGGCGAGACCAGGACGTACAGCTTCGAGGCGCTGACCAAGGCGATCAGGCTGATCAACGCGGGCGCGCGGTTCATCGCGACCAACCCCGACCACACCGGCCCTTCCACCGAGGGCGCGCTGCCCGCGACGGGCTCGGTCGCGGCGTTGATCACCAAGGCGACGGGCCGCGACCCGTACTTCGTGGGCAAGCCCAACCCCCTGATGATGCGCACCGGGCTCAACCTGATCGGTGGCCACTCCGAGACCAGCGCGATGGTCGGCGACCGGATGGACACGGATGTGCTCGCGGGTCTCGAGGCAGGGATGGAGACGTTCCTCGTGCTGACGGGCCTGACGGCGGCCGAGGACATCGACCGCTTCCCGTTCCGGCCCTCGGCCGTGGTGAGCTCGATCGCGGATCTGATCGACAAGGTCTGAGGGGGGCCGCCGGGGGCCGGGCGGGGGGTCGCGCGCCCCGTTCGGGCCAGCGGCGAGGCGTAGCGGATGCGGGGGGCGGGCACGCGGGAGACCTTCGACGGGTAACGACCCGGGAGGTGCCCCATGAAGCGTTCGCCGCTGGCCCGTTGGTGCGCGGTCGCCGCGCTGGTCGTCATCGCGGGGGCTGGCCAGGCCGCCGCCCTGGACGCGCCGTCGCCGTCGGGGGAGCCGCTGGGCGCGGGGGCGCCGGGAGTGCGCGTCACCCCGGCCTCCGCACGCCCGGGCGACGACGTGGAGCTGCGCGTCACCGGCTGCCTCGGCGGCTCGGGCGCGGCGCTCTCGACGGCGTTCGTCGCCGAGGCGCGGCTGGCGCCCGGGCCCGTGCCGGGGGCAGGCGGTGAGCTGTTCGGCGAGGCGCGCGTCGACTCGGGGGCGCGGCCTGGCAAGCATCCGATCGACGTGGACTGCGAGACCCGCGAGGGAAAGGTCACCGGCACGCTCACCGTCTCCGAGCACAGGGGCGGCGAGGGCGGCAAGCCCGAGCCCGCGCACCCCACGGGCCCGGTGCGGGCCGGGGGCGGCGGCGCGGCGAGCGGCCCGGACGAAGGGCACGGGGACGGCTGGTCGGGCGGTGACCTGACCACGGCCGGGCTGACGCTGCTCTCGGGCGCGCTCGCCGGTGGCGCCCTGCTCGCGGTGCGGCGGCTGCACGGCCGGTCGAAGTGCTGACGGCGGGCGAGCCCCGCTCATCGCGCCGCGGCCGCCTGGTCGCGCTGCTCGTCTGGACGCTGCTGCTGCTCGCCCTGTGGCTGTGGGGCCGTGAGCTGACCGAGAGCGGCCTGGCGCGCCCGGTGTTCGGGGACGCGCCCGCGGCCGCCGCTGGCGCGGTGCCGCTCGGCGGTGCCCCCGCGCCCACGGCGGTGGAGATCGCCGACATCGGCCTGCGTGCGGACATCGTGCCGCGCGGGCTCGACGAGGAGGGGGGCGTGGCGGCGCCGCCGTTCTCCTCGCCCGAGCTGGTCGGCTGGTGGGAGGGCGGCCCGACGCCGGGCGCCGAGGGCGCGGCGGTGCTGGTGGGGCACGTGGACACCGAACGCGAGCCCGCGGTCTTCCACGCGCTCGAAAGCGTCGAGCCGGGGGCGGTGGTCCGGGTGGCGAGGGCGGATGGGAGCGTGGCCGAATTCACCGTGGGCGCCGTGGAGTTGGTGGAACGCGACGCGTTCGACGCGGAGCGGGTGTACGGCCCACGCCGCACCGGGGCGGCGGAGCTGCGGCTGATCACGTGCGGCGGGACGTTCGACCGGGAGAGCAGCGGCTACTCCGCGAATGTCGTCGTCTCCGCGTATCTCACGGGGCGGGCGTGAGCAGCTCGCCCACGAGGGGCGCGAGGGCGCGGAAGGCGAGGCCGCGGTGGCTGATGGCGTTCTTCTCCTCGGGCGTCAGCTCGGCGCATGTGCGGGTGTCGCCCTCGGGCTGGAGGATCGGGTCGTACCCGAACCCCCCGCTGCCCGCGGGCACATGCCGCAGCGTGCCGCGCAGCCACCCCTCGGTGACGCGCTCGGTCCCGTCGGGCAGCGCGAGCGCGGCGGCGCACGCGAAGTGCGCGCCGCGGTGCGCGTCGGGGACGTCGGCGAGCTGGGCGATGAGCAGCCTGAGGTTGGCGGCGTCGTCGCCGTGGGCCCCGGCCCAGCGCGCGGAGAAGATCCCTGGCGCCCCGCCGAGCACGTCGACGCACAGCCCCGAGTCGTCGGCCACGGCGGGCAGCCCGGTGGCGCGCGCGAGGGCGTGCGCCTTGAGGAGCGCGTTCTCGGCGAAGGTGACTCCGGTCTCCTTGACGTCCCCGACCTCGGGGAACTCCCCCGCCCCCACCAGCTCGGCAGCCACCCCGGCCTCCCGGAGGATGACCCGCAGTTCGGAGATCTTGTGCGCATTGCGCGTGGCGAGAACGAGACGCATCGCACCATTATCGACCCCCGCGCGAATTGCCCTGCGGGCGGCTTGCGCGCTGGGGCTCAGCCCGGTGAAGCGGCGGCGCGCCAGTGCCGCGGCGCGCGGCGGCGCGCGGCAACGCGCACGACGCGGCGGGCCCGCGCGGCGCCGCCACTCCTCCGCGAGCGGGACCAACGATGCGACCGCACAGCGCGGAGCCAGCCACGCGCTGGACGACGCGATCGCCGAGGGCGTGCGGCACCCGCCCTGGGCAACCGCGCGGCCAGCGGCCGCCCGCGACGGGGCCGCTCCCCACGCGGAACACACCCCGCAGGGCGAACGGGGCGGGTGGGCGGGGAAGTTCCCCGCCGCACCGACCACCAACCCGCACCCTCACGCGACACCCCCACGCGGAGCGCACCCCGCACCCCCGCGCGGAGCGCACTCCGTCACCACCCGCACATCCCAAGGGCCGAGCGCCAGCTCGCTCTCCGCGGGGAGCGGCGTTCCCTTCAGGGCGTCGCGGCAGGGGACCGGGAGGCGGAACGTGCTCGGCAGCCACGACCAGTTGTGCAGGAAGCGCACCCGCGCGCCGTTCGGGGCCGTCGCCGACGTGACCGTCTGGGATTCGGCCGCCGGGCGCCAGCCGTCCTCCTGGCGCGGGGGCGCGCACCACGCCAGGACCGCCGCGGCCAGCGCCTCGTCGGGGACCGTGCCCACATAGGTCACCCGGCCCGCCCCGTGCTCCCGCGTGGTCACCGCGGGCCAGCGGCAGAAGTGCGGGTGCTCGTAGAGCGCGAGGATGTCGCCGTCGGCGACCGTCAGCCCGTCCACCCAGCGCGTGCCGCGCGCGCCCGCGGGCAGCCGCAGCGGCGAGGCGTCGGGGGCGAGCACGGGCAGCGGCTCGGACAGCGTCGAGAACTCGTCGTACCACACCCCCGCCGCCTCGGTCAGGAACGCGGGCTTGGTCTCCTGGCGCGCCCGCACCTCCTCGTCGCCGTAGCCGGTGCGGATGCCGAGCAGCAGGTGGCCGCCCGCAGCGGCGTACCGTTCGAGCCAGCGCAGCTCGTCGTCCGCGGCGACCAGCAGCCCCGCCGCGACCAGCAGCGGCCGTTCGGCCGCGAACTCCGCGGGGTCGCGCCCGAAGAGCTGCGACGGGTGCACGATCCGCGTCTGGAGCCCCGCGTCGAACGCGCCACGGTAGAACGCGTCGAACACCGCGTGGTAGGCGCGCCGGTCGGGGCCGCCGTCGGGCCCGTGCAGCATCGGCGCGTGCTCAAGGGCCCACTTGGTGTCGGCCGAGTAGAGCATCGTCACGTCGGCGTCCGGCTCGAGACCGGCGACCAGCTCGCCCGCCTTCTCGAACTCGGCGCCCAGCGCGGCCAGTTCGCGGTAGACCCGGCCAGGGGCCCCGCTGTGCGGCAGGATGCCGCCCCAGTAGGTCTCGGTGCCGTAGTGCAGCGTGTGCCAGTGCCAGTACTCGATCATGCGGGCGCCGCGCGACACCAGGGCCCAGGCGGCCTGCCGCCACTGCCCGTCGTACGCGGGCTCGTTGATCCACGCGGGCCCGATGGCCTGCGCGTCGGTCTCGGTGACCAGGAAGGGCTCCTGCCGCGACGCGAACATGCGGTCGGCCGCCGCGTAGAGCGCCCATGTGCCGGTGGAGGCCCAACTGTCGCTGACCGGCTGCGTGTTGGGCAGCGCCAGGCCGTCCTGCATGCGGTAGTACGGATTGCCCGCGGTCACGTCGAGGCGCGCGGTGAGGTGGTCGTCGCGCACCGTGGGGCGCGAGTAGGCGATGCACGTGGTGACGAACTGGTCATCGCGCGCGTACTCGCGCACCACGTCCGCCTGCCAGCCGATGAAGTCGCTGGTCAGCCCGGCCTGGAAGCGGCGCCACGCCAGGTCGTACTGCGGCTGCCCGTTGGCGTCGGGCGTCCACAGGTCGGCCCACGTGGACAGGCGGTGCGACCAGTAGGTCAGCCCCCAGCGCTCGTTGATCTCGTCGACCGAGCCGTAGGTGCGGCGCAGGTGGTCGACGAAGCGCTGGAAGACGGCGCGGTTGTGGAAGATCTCGATGCCGGGCTCGTTGTCGACCTGGTACCCGATGACGGCCGGGTGGTCGGCGTAGTGGGCGACGATCCGGCGGATGACGCGCTCGGCGTGGAAGAGGAACGCCGGGTGCGTGAAGTCCATCTCCTGCCTGATGCCCCAGCCCATGGGCTGGCCGGTGCGGCGCTCGGCGTTGATCTCGGGGTGCAGGCGGGCGAGCCACGGGGGGACGGCGTAGGTGGGGGTGCCCAGGATCACGGAGATGCCGCGCTCGTGGGCGCCGTCGAGCACGGGGCGCAGCCAGTCGAGCGCGAAGACGCCGTTCTCGGGCTCCCAGGTGGACCACACGGACTCGCCGACGCGGATGACGCTGAAACGCGCCTCCCGCATCAGGTCGAGGTCCTTCTCGAGTCTCGGGCTCGGCTGGTACTCGTGGTAGTAGGCCGCGCCGAACAGGACTCGGCCGGGCAGCGTGGGCATGCTTCTCCCTTGCGTTGACGGGGCGTTGCGGAGGCGTCAGCCCTTGACCGCGCCGGTGGAGAGCCCTTCGAGCAGTTGCTTGCGCAGCAGCAGGAAGACCAGGATCGTGGGCACGGAGGCGAGGACGGCGCCGGGGAGTACGAGGTCGAAGGAGCGGTTCTCGGCCTTGAAGAGGATGTTGAGGCCCAGCGGAATGGTGTAGCGGTCGGTCTCTGATATGAGGACGAGCGGCCAGAGGAAGCTGTTGTAGCTGTGCAGGAACTGCCACACGGCGAGCGCGCCGAGCGGCGGCCGCAGCAGCGGGAGGACGACGCGCAGAAAGATGCCGAATTCGGTGGCGCCGTCGATTCTCGCGGCCTCGAGGATCTCGTCGGGAATCGACTGGATGATGTACTGCTGCATCATGAAGATGCCGAAGGCGGGCGCCACCCACGGCACGATGAGCGCGAACCACGGATTGGACAGGCCCGACTTCACGACCAGCACGAAGAGCGGCACGAGAATGACCGCGAACGGCACGGAGAGCGAGCTGAACATCACCGAGAAGAGGATCCGCTTTCCCGTGAAGCGGTACTTGGCGAACGCGAATCCCGCGAGCGCGCACACGAACACCGCGATGACGGTGGCGAGCAGCGCGGTGACGACGCTGATGGCGAACCAGTTCCAAAAGGGCTCGCCGTTGAGCAGGTTCCGGAAGTTCTCGAACGTCGCCGGGCTCGGGATGAGGTTGGGCGGGTACTCGAAGATGTCGGCGCGCGGCTTGAACGAGGCGCTGAGCGCCCACACCATCGGCGCGATGAACGCCAGCAGCAGCACGGTGAGCGTCGCGTAGAGCGCGATCCGCCCCGGCACGCCACCGCGGCGCGGCGGCCGGTCGGGCGTGGTGTCCTTCGGGGGCCGCCGCTCGACCCTTGCGGGGGTGGGGGGCGCCGCGGTCAAGAGGTCCTCCCGATGGAGAGCAGCCGGTTCAGGATCTGGCTGACCCCGAAGACGATGACGAACAGCACGAGCCCCGCGGCGGCGGCGTACCCGAACTGCTGGCGGTCGAACGCCGCGCGGTAGACGAACATCGCGACGGACAGCGTCTCCTCGCCGGGCCCGCCGCCGGTGATCAGGAAGGGCTCGTCGAACAGCTGGGCCGCGCCGATGAACGACGTGACCACGACGAACGCCGTCACCGGGCGGATGCCGGGCAGCGTGACGGCCGTGAAGGTGCGGAAGACGCCCGCGCCGTCCAGCTCGGCGGCCTCGTAGCGCTCCTTGGGCACGGCCTGGAGCGCGGCGAGGAAGAAGATCGTGAGATAGCCGACCCAGCGCCACAGCAGCACAAAGCCCACGGACAGCTTGGCCAGCGTGGGATCGCCGAGCCAGTCGGTGTTCCCCGCCCCGAACAGCGCCCGCAGCAGGGCGTTGACCAGGCCGTTGTTGCGGTCGAGCAGCAGGCTGTAGACGAGGGCGATGACGATGGGCGAGAGCACCATGGGGATGAAGAACGTGACCCGGAAGAGGTCGCGGGCGCGCAGCCCCTTGGTGTTGAGGGCCTGGGCGATGAGCAGCGCCGCGGGAACGACGACGAGGACGCTGATCAGCACGTAGATCAGGGAGTTGCCCAGCGCCTTGTGAAAGCTGGTGTCGCGGGCGAGGTTGGCGAAGTTGTCGAATCCGATGAACTCGGGGGTGCCGAGGCCGACCCACTCGGTCATCGAGAGATAGATTCCGGCCCCGATCGGAATGATCATAAACAGGCCGTACAGGACGTAGAACGGCGCGATAAAGAGGTACGGAGCGAGCTGCCGCTGCTTCCCTCCGGCGCCCCGGCCGCCGTCGGGCCTTGTGCCGAGCCCTGCGTCGGGCCTTCCCTCGGGTGGAGCCTGGAGTGCGGTCATCGTGACGGCTCCTTACGAACGCGACGCGCGGGTCTGGCCGTGGAAGTCCTCGGTGGCGCCGCTCAGCGCCTCGCGGGGGCTGAGGTCGCCGCGGTAGGCGCGCAGCAGATAGCCGCTGAGGACGGTGTCGAGGATCGGCTTGTCCGCGCTGAGGTACACGGCGGGCGCCTCGTCGATGACGTCGCGGTACACCTCGAACATGCGCTGGCCGCCGCAGAACTCGTCCTCGACGGCGAGCAGTTCCTCGTTCTCGTACAGCGAGCGCCTGGTGGGCAGGTAGCCCAGGTCCAGATAGCGGCGCACCTGCTCCTCCGGGGTGAGGTAGGCGGCCCTGATCAGGTCGACGCCGGCGAGGGTGTTCTCCTTGCCGCGCAGCGCGGCGAAGCCGGTGCCCCCGGTGAACGACGCGCGCGAGCCGCCGCCGTCGAAGGCGGGCAGCGTCCTGATGCGCCACTGGCCCGCCTGGTCGGGCGCGTTGGGCATCAGGCCGTAGACCTTGTACCAGGTCGCGGCGTACTGGCCGATGAGCTGGCCCGAGGTGAACGCCGCGGCCGTGCCGGGCCCGAACGGGTCGGGGATGGTGGCCAGATAGCCCTCCTGGACGCCCCTGACCAGGAACGCCAGCACGTCCTCCGCCTCGGGCGTCTCGATCGAGAGGGTGCCGTCCTCCTGGAAGAGCCGCCCGCCGCGCTGCATCAGCAGCTGGTCGAAGCTCTGGACGACCTGGCCGAGATCGCTGCCCACGCAGGCCGCGCCGATGCACACGTCGTGCTGGCGGCGCACGCGCAGCGCGGCCTTGGCCAGCTCGTCCCAGCTGCCCGCGTCGGTGGGCAGCCCGAGGCGTTCGAACTCGGTCTCGCGGTAGTAGTAGACGACCAGCGGGGCGTCGGAGTCGAGCGCGTACAGGTGGCCGTCCTGGCTGAACGGCGCGGTGCGCACGGTGAGCAGGTCATGCTCGGCGTCGGTCACATACGACTCGAGCGGCTCCAGGATCTCGGCGGCCAGGTCGCCGCGGAGCAGCCGCGGGAACGCGCCGATCTCCAGGCCGACGACGTCGGGGGTGCCGCGGCCCGCGATGGTCTGGGCGATGGTCTTGGTGACGATGTCGGCGGCGCCGGTGCGGGTGGCGTCGAGCTCCCAGGTGAAGGGGCCGCCGCCCGCGGCCGCCGCGGTGTCGGCCGCGGCCTGGAAGAAGTCGACATACGCCTGGTCGTGGGTCCAGAACGCCAGCCTGATCCGTCCCGAGGTGACCGGCTCGGCGTCGGCGCGCCCGGCGCAGCCGCTGAGCGCGCCGCCGAGGGCGGCCGCGGCGCCGAGGCCGCCGCCGAGGCGCAGCAGGCGGCGCCGGGAGAGGGCGGCGCCCGGTGTCGGGGGGTACGGGGGTATCGGGGGGCGGGAGGGGGGTGGTGGGGTCATGGTCGTCCCTCGCTTGCCTTTCGGGGGAGCGGGGCGGGGTGCTCGGCGGCGGGGCGGTGCTCGCGCGGGCGACGAGCTCGGTCGGGGCGCGCGTCGGGGGCGGGCGTTCCCTCGCCTGTGATGGCGGGGATCAGCCGCCCGATGGCCCGCCTGGCCGTCTCGGCGAAGTCCTGGCGGATGGTGGAGAGGGGCACGGAAAGATAGGCGGCCTCCGGGATGTCGTCGAAGCCGACGACGCTGATGTCGTCCGGCACGCGCCGCCCCGACCGCTCGATGGCGTGGATGGCGCCCACGGCCATCTGGTCGTTGGCCGCGAAGAGCGCGGTGAACGCGAACGGGCCGGTGCGGCCGAGGAGTTCGCGGGTGGCGTGGTAGCCGGACTCGGGGCTCCAGTCGCCGTGCGCGGGCGGGGGCCCGCCCGCGCCCGCGGCGCGCAGGGCGGAGCGCCAGCCGCGCGGCCGGTGGCCGGAGGAGGCCCGGGCGAGGGGGCCCGCGATGTGGTGAACGGTGCGGTGGCCCAGGCCGAGCAGGTGCTCGGTGGCCTGGGCCGCGCCCCCGATGTCGTCGTTGCCGACGGTGATCCGGCGCCGTTGACCGTTGCGGCGGGCAGCCCCCTCCTCGTCGGGGCAGCGCAGCACGAGGACGGCAGCGGGGCGGGGACGAGGGCCGCGGGGTCGACAGGGCCCAAGGGCGCGCACACGGCGATGGCGTCGACGCCCTGGCTGACCAGGTGCCCGACGGCGCGCGCCACCTCGCCGCCGTCCTGCTCGTCGGCGTGCACGACGCTGACGAAGTACCCGGCGGCGCGCGCCGCGTGCTCCAGGTCGCGCAGCACCGAGGCGGGGCCGAAGGAGGACGTGCGCGCGGTGACGATGCCGATGCGCCGCGAGCAGCGGGTGACCAGGGCGCGCGCCGACTCGTTGGGGAGAAACCCGAGGCGTTCGATCTCGCGCAGCACGCGCTGCCTGACGGCGGGGCTGACGTGCGGTTCGCCGTTGACGACGCGGGAGACGGTCTTCTGCGAGACCCCCACGCTCCTGGCGACGTCCGCCATCGAGACCCGACCCGTCACTACCAGCTCCCTTGCCAGCACGGCCGGCTGACTGCGCAGTCAGCCGGAGTGCGCACACGCTAAGGAGCCGCTTCCGCGGGAGTCAAGGGGTGTGTTCGGGATTGTGTGACACGTCCGGGATATCGGACGACGGGGCGAGGTGGGCGTCGGCGCCCTGGCCCTATGAGGCGTTCACCCCTCGCCGAGCGCCTCGCCCTGGGCCGCGGCCAGCCGCCCACAGCCCGCGACGGCGAGGTCGAGCAGCGCGTCGAGCTCCGCCCGGTCGAACGGCTGCCCCTCCGCCGTGCCCTGCACCTCGACGAAACGCCCGTCGCCCGTGCACACGACGTTCATGTCGGTCTCGGCGCGCACATCCTCCTCGTAGGCGAGGTCGAGCAGCGGAACGCCCGCCACGATCCCGACGCTCACCGCGGAGACCGTTCCGGTCAGCGGCTGGGCCTTGGCCCTGATCAGCTTGTGCCGCTGCCCCCACGCGACGGCGTCGGCCAGCGCGACGAACGCGCCGGTGATCGCGGCCGTCCTGGTGCCGCCGTCGGCCTGGAGGACGTCGCAGTCCAGCACGATCGTGTTCTCGCCCAGCGCCTTGAAGTCGATCACCGCGCGCAGCGACCGGCCGATGAGCCGGGAGATCTCATGCGTGCGGCCGCCGATCTTGCCGCGGACGGACTCGCGGTCGCCACGGGTGTTGGTCGCCCGGGGCAGCATCGCGTACTCGCTGGTCACCCAGCCCTCGCCGCCGCCGCGCCGCCAGCGTGGCACGCCCTCGGTGACGCTGGCCGTGCACAGCACCCGGGTGTCGCCGAAGGACACCAGGACCGAGCCCTCCGCGTGCTTGCTCCAGCCGCGTTCGATGGAGACGGGACGGAGCTGGTCGGCCGCGCGGCCGTCGATGCGTGACATGGGGGCGAGCCTAACCCGTTCGCCCCACGCGCCCGCCCCTGCTCCCGCGCTCGGCGGCCGCGCACCGCTCGCCGGTCAGATGTCGTACACCGCGCCGGGGCGGGCGAGTTCGACGGGGCCGCCGAAGACGGCCTTGGCGTCGCACAGGTTGACCTGGGCGTCCGTCCACGGCGGGATGTGCGTCAGCACCAGCCGCTCGACCGACGCGTCGCGCGCGCACTCCCCGGCCTGCCGCCCGTTGATGTGCACATCGGCGATGTCCTCCTTGCCGTGCGTGAACGACGCCTCGCACAGGAAGAGGTCCGCGTCCTTGGCCAGCACGGTCAACGCGTCGCACCTGCCGGTGTCCCCCGAGTAGCTGAGCGTGCGCCCCGCGTGCTCCACCCTGAAGCCGAACGTCTCGACCGGGTGCGTCATCCGCAGCGCGGTCAGCCGCAGCGGGCCCACCTCGTAGGTCGCGCCCGACGTCAGCGTGCGGAAGTCGAAGACCTCGCGCATCGAGTCGTCGGACGGGGTGTCGTGGTAGGCCGTGATCAGCCGCTGCTCGGTCCCCGAGGGCCCGTAGACCGGGATCGGCTCGCAGCGCCCGCCCTCGAAGCGGTAGTAACGGGCCACGAAATAGCCGCACATGTCGATGCAGTGGTCCGCGTGCAGGTGGCTGATGGCGATCGCGTCGACGTCGTACAGGCCGCAGTACTTCTGTAGCTCGCCCAGGGCGCCATTGCCCAGGTCCAGGAGCAGTCGGTAGCCCTCGGCCTCGATGAGGTAGCTGGAACAGGCCGAGTCCGCGGACGGGAAAGACCCCGAGCAGCCGACGACGGTGAGCTTCATGGAACGGGGAACCTCCGTAGTGGGGTTCGAACGACTGTAAGTCGCGATGGCCCGCCATGCTCCTTGTGCGACCCGGGGTGTGGGCGGAATCACCAGGGCGGGGGACGGCCGCGCACGGGCCGCTCACCTGCCCCGCTCGCCCCCGCGCGATGACGTTCGATCATGGTCGGTCACATTCGACTGCGCGACCGAATACGGATCGCAAGCAGCAGTCCCACGGCGATCCAGGTCGCAAACATCGCGGACCCGCCATAGGAGAGGAACGGCAGCGGAAGCCCCGTGACCGGCATGATCCCCAGCGCCATCCCCATGTTCTGGAACGACTGGAACGCGATCCACGCCACGATCCCCGCCGCCACGAGCGTCCCGTACAGGTCGGGCGCGTGCGCGGCGATTCGGCAGCCGCGCCACAGCACGATCCCGATCAGCACGATCACGGAACCGGCGCCCACGAAACCCAGCTCCTCCCCCACCACGGTGTAGATGAAGTCGGTGTGCTGCTCGGGCACGAACTGACCGGCCGTCTGGCTGCCGTGGAAGAGCCCCTGGCCCGTCAGCCCGCCCGAACCGATCGCGATCCGCGCCTGATTGGTGTTGTAGCCCACCCCCGAGGGGTCGAGCGCGGGATTGGCGAACGCCGCGAACCGGTTGATCTGGTACTCGTCGAGCAGCCCCAGCTGCCACACGGCCAGCGCCCCCACCACGCCCAGGCCGAGCAGGCCGAGGATCCAGCGCCGCCCGGTGCCCGAGACCAGCAGCACGCCAAGCGCGATCGCGGCGATCACCATCGTCTGCCCCACATCGGGCGTGAGCATGATCAGCACGGCGGGGATCGCGACCAGCAGGAGCGACTGGAGCACCGAGCGGGTGTCGGGGCCGTCACGGCCCTCGCTCTCCATGGGCGCGGAGAGCAGCGTCGCAAGTCCAAGGATCACCCCGACCTTGACCAGCTCGGACGGCTGGAACGCGAAGCCGCCCGGCAGCTGGATCCAGCTGCGTGAGCCGTTGATCGAGGAGCCGAGCGGGGTGAGCACCGCGAGCGAGAGCACGACGGAGATCGCGTACAGGACGGGCACGGCGGTGCGCAGCCTGGTGTGGCCGAGCCACACCATGAGGGCGGCGAGGCCGAGGCCGATCGAGATGTTGAGGACGTGGCGAACCAGGAAGAAGCCGGGCTCGCCGTTGTTGAGATCGGTCCGCGCCTTGGTCGCCGAGTACACCAGCAGGGTGCCGAGGACGGAGAGGGTCGCCGCCGCCCCGAGCAGCGCCCAGTCGAGACGCCGCGCCAGGGAGTCCCTGGCGGTCATCCTGGCCCAGACGGTCTGCTCGGCGGCCGGACGGGCGCGGGAGTAGCTGGGAACGATCACGCCAAGGACTCTACGTGCCGGGCACGCCACACACCGTGAGCGCGGATCGAACGTCGCGGTGCGGGCGTTGCGGCGCGGGCGCGGGCGTTACGCCCAGAGCTGGCCGTGCAGCCTGGCCACGGCCTCCTCGGTGCTGTCCGCGGTGTAGATGCCGGTGGACAGGTACTTCCAGCCGCCGTCCGCGACGACGAAGACGATGTCCGCGTCCTCGCCCGCCCTGAGCGCCTTGCGGCCCACGCCGATCGCGGCGTGCAGCGCGGCGCCCGTGGAGACCCCGGCGAAGATGCCCTCCTGGGCGAGGAGTTCGCGGGTGCGGGCGACCGCGTCGGCCGAGCCGACGGAGAAGCGCGACGTCAGCACGGACTCGTCGTACAGCTCGGGGACGAAGCCCTCGTCCAGGTTGCGCAGGCCGTAGACCAGGTCGTCGTAGCGCGGCTCAGCGGCGACGACCTGGATGCCGGGGCGGTGCTCGCGGAGGTAACGCCCCACGCCCATCAGCGTGCCCGTGGTGCCGAGGCCCGCGACGAAGTGGGTGATCGACGGCAGGTCGGCCAGGATCTCGGGGCCCGTGGTGGCGTAGTGGGCGCCCGCGTTGTGGGGGTTGCCGTACTGGTAGAGCATCACCCAGTCGGGGTGCTCGGCGGCCAGCTCCTTGGCCACGCGGACCGCCGTGTTGGAACCCCCGGCCGCAGGCGACGAGATGATCTCCGCGCCCCACATGGCCAGCAGCTCGCGCCGCTCCGACGAGGTGTTCTCCGGCATGACGCACACGATGCGGTAGCCCTTGAGGCGGGCGGCCATCGCCAGGGAGATCCCGGTGTTCCCCGAGGTGGGCTCCAGGATCGTGCGGCCGGGCGCGAGGCGGCCTTCCTTCTCCGCCTGCTCGATCATGAACAGCGCGGGACGGTCCTTGACCGAACCCGTGGGATTCCGGTCCTCCAGCTTGGCCCAGACGCGCACCGACTCGGCGGGCGACAGCCGGGGCAGCCGCACCAGCGGCGTGTTGCCGACCGCCGCGAGCGGTGAGTCGAACCGCATCAGAGCGCGCCCCCGGCGACCGCGGGCAGGATGGTGACGCTGTCGCCGTCGGCGAGCTTGGTCGCGATGCCCTCGAGGAAGCGGACATCCTCGTCGTTGAGGTAGACGTTGACGAAGCGCCGCAGCTCATCGCCGTCCACCAGCCGGTCCTTGATGCCCGGATACTGGGCGTCCAGGTCCCCGAACAGCTCGGCGATCGTCTCGCCGCCGCCCTGCACGGCCTTCTCGCCACCGGTGTAGCTGCGGAGGATGGTCGGGATGCGGACCTCGATGGCCATCAAAGCTCCAGGGATCGTGTCTGCCGAGTCTGCGGGTGTGCCGGGTGTGTGCCGACCGCGGAAGCGGTCACGCCAAGGGGAACCAACAAGTCATCGTAACGATTCCCGGTGAACGGCCAGGGGCGCCGCTCATCATCCGGACGTGGCCGTCTCATGGCCCGTCGCTCATGGCCCGTCGCTCATGGCACGAAGGTGATCTCCTCCTCGGTGATCTCGCCGTCCACGATGCGGAAGGAGCGGAACGACACCGGGCCCTCGCCGTTGCCCGACTCGGCGGTGGAGACCAGGACATAGTGCGCGTTCGGCTCGTTCGCGTAGGAGACGTCGGTGCGCGAGGGGTAGGCCTCGGTGGCGGTGTGCGAGTGGTAGATGACCACGGGCTCCTCGTCGCGCGCGTCCATCTCCTTGTAGAGCCGCAGCAGATCGCCCGAGTCGAACTCGTAGAACGTCGGCGAGCGCGCCGCGTTGAGCATCGGGACGAACCGCTCGGGCCTGTCGCTGCCCGCGGGGCCCGCGATCACGCCGCACGCCTCGTCCGGGTGGTCGGCGCGGGCGTGCGCGATGATCTGGTCGCGGAGGGCGTTTGAGATGGTCAGCATGCGGCCCAGGGTAAGCCGGGCCGCTCAGTTGGCCACGGGGAGGCCGTCCGCGGGGCCCTCCTCCTCGTCGGACTCGTCGGCCCCGTCGGCCCCGTCGGCGAAGTCGCGCACGGCGTCGGGGGTGTGGGGCGCGTGCGGGGCCTCGAGCACGACCGGGGTGACCGCGGCCAGCTTCTCGTCCGCCTCGATCGCGGCGTCGGACTCCCCGGCGTCGCGGCGCCGCACATAGTCGAGCACGCGGCCCAACTCCCGTTTGACCAGCGGCGCCAGCAGATAGAGCCCGACGATGTTGCACACGGCGGCGGAGAACAGGAACGCGTCGGCGAGCTCGACCAGCGTGCCGAGCGACAGCAGCGCGCCCGCCATGATCATGACGCAGAAGAGCACCTTGTACGCGGTCTCGCTCCCCTTGGCGCGGCCGAAGAGGTGGGCCCACGCCTTCTGGCCGTAGTAGCCCCACGTGATGATCGTGGCGAAGGCGAACAGGAAGACCGCGATCGTCAGCACCGCGGGGAACCACGGCAGCGCGGTCTCGAACGCGTCGGACGTGATCGAGATGCCGACCGTTCCGCCGTCCACGCCCTCGCCCGAGGCCGCGGCCTCCCGCGCCTCGCGGTAGAGCGGACCGCCCGCCACCACGATCGTGAGCGCGGTCATGGTGCAGATGACGACCGTGTCGAGGAACGGCTCGAGCAGCGCGACCAGGCCCTCCGTCGCGGGCCGCCTGGTGCGCACCGCGGAGTGCGCGATGGGCGCGGAGCCGACGCCCGCCTCGTTGGAGAACGCCGCCCGCTGGAAGCCCATGACCAGCGCGCCGACCACGCCGCCCGCGACCCCCTCGGGGCGGAACGCCTCGGTGACGATGGTGACCAGCGCGTCGGGCACCTCGCGGACGTTGAACGCGATCACCACCAGGCACGCGCTCACATAGAGCACCGCCATCGCGGGCACCAGGCGGCTGGTGACCCGGCCGATCGCGCGGATGCCGCCGAGCAGCACCGCCGCGGCGAGCACGGCGACGATCGCGCCGAACAGCAGCGCGCCGCCCGAGCCCGCGAAGAAGCCGGTGTGCTCGCGGGTGGCGGTGGCCAGCTGTTCGAGGCTCTGGTTGACCTGGAAGAAGTTCCCGCCGAAGAACGCGAAGAAGAGGATCATCACGGAGGCGAGCACCGAGAGGACCGCGCCGAGCCGCGGCAGGCCGCGCTCGGCCAGGCCCCGGCGCAGATAGTGCATCGGGCCCCCCGAGACCCGGCCCCGCTCGTCGATCTCGCGGTAGCGGACGCCCAGGGTGCACTCGACGAACTTGGACGCCATGCCGAGCAGGCCGCACACGATCATCCAGAACGTCGCCCCGGGGCCGCCGAGGGAGACGGCGATGGCGACGCCCGCGATGTTCCCGAGCCCGACCGTTCCCGCGACGGCCGAGGTCAGCGCCTGGAAGTGGCTGACCTCCCCCGGCGCGTCCGGCTGCTCGTACCGGCCGCGCACCAGGCGCAGGGCGAGCCCGAAGTGCCGGATCTGGACAAAGCCGAAGTAGACGGTGAAGACGAGCCCGGCCACCACGAGCCAGCCCACGATGAGCGGTATGTCGCCGCCGAGGATCGAGACCTCATGGAAAACGACGTCGGAGAGGACATCGCGGACCGGCTCGAAGACGTTGTTGACCGCTTCGTCGATCCGATCGGTCCAGGACTCTTCGCTCGCCATACCGTCGCCCTTGGCCGCCGGGACAGGATGCCAAGAGAGGTACCACCGATCGTGGCATTAATCACATGATCTACTGAGTTATCACCCTTTGGGGCGAACGCGGCTCAGGGCATCAGCGTCTCGACCAGGGACTCCTGGAGCCCGCCGAGCCAGAAGAACGCCATCACCAGCGGCTTGTTCGGGTCGCCGTCCGGCAGCTCGAACAGCCGCTCGGAGCCCTCGTCGTCCCTGACGTCGAGGCGCGTCCCGATGGCGAGGCGCAGATCGTTGAGCGCGCCGAGCCACTGCCGCGCCTCCTCGGGCTTGAGCGTCAGCACCGCGCCGCTCTCGCCCGCCGCCCTCGCCTCCGAGGCGATCGAGTCGAGGGAGCGGACCAGCGCGAGCAGGTCCTCGCGCTTGCGCGTGCGCAGGTCGCTCTCGGTGAACCGGCGGAACTCCGCCGAAAGGCGCGTGCTCTCGTCGTCGGCCGGCCGCCCCGGCTCGCCATAGGCGTCGGGGAAGAGCCGGGCCAGCGCGGGATCGCTCGGCGGCTCGGTCGGCCCCTCGGCGAACAGCGCGCTCAGCGGATCGGCCTCGTCGGGATCGCCGCCATCGGCGGCCCGATCGACACCGATCAGCTCGATCAGCTGGGTGGCCAGGCTGCGAAGGATCGAGATCTCGACATGGTCGAGAGCGATCGCCGCGCCCCCCTCGCCGCCGCTCAGCGGCTCGAAGTACCCCGCCATCAGCGCTCCTTCTGGAGCGTCGCCCACAGGCCGTATCCATGCATCGCCTGCACGTCCCGCTCCATCTCCTCGCGGCTCCCCTTCGACACCACCGCCCGCCCCTTGTGGTGCACGTCGAGCATGAGCTTCTTGGCCTTCTCCTTGGAGTAGCCGAAGTAGCTCTGGAAGACGTATGTCACATAACTCATGAGGTTCACCGGATCGTTGTGCACGATCGTGATCCAGGGCACATCCGGGACGGGCTCCACCGCCCTGGCCTCGTCGGATTCCGTGCGCTCGATCTCCACGGGCATCGCACTCACCCGGTCCATGCTGCCACCAACCCCACCCCCGAGCCCAAACGGCCCGGCGAGAGGGGGTGAGCGGGGCCACGCCCCCAGATATCGTCAATCTGACGAGATTGGGGGTAGGGTGGGGTCCATGGACGGTAGAGAACGTGTGGACACCAGGCCGGGCACCGGGGCGGAGCCCGTGGGCGAGGCGTGGACCGGACCGCGGATGACGGTGCCGTCGACCGCGCTCTTCACGGATCAGTACGAGCTGACCATGCTCCAGGCCGCGCTGCGCTCGGGCACGGCACACCGCAGATCGGTGTTCGAGGTCTTCACCCGGCGGCTGCCCGAGGGCCGCAGATACGGCGTGGTGGCGGGCACGGGGCGGGTGCTCGACGCGGTGGAGAACTTCAGGTTCGAGCCCGCGATCCTCGACTTCCTGCGCGAGGGCGGGATCGTGGACGCCCCGACGCTCGACTGGCTCGCCGACTACCGCTTCACCGGCGACATCAGGGGCTACCCCGAGGGCGAGGTCTACTTCCCCGGCTCCCCCGTGCTGACGGTCGAGGGCAGCTTCGCGGAGTGCGTGCTGCTCGAGACGGTGGTCCTGTCGATCCTCAACCACGACTCCGCCATCGCCGCGGCCGCCTCCCGCATGGCGGTGGCCGCCGCGGGCCGCCCGCTCATGGAGATGGGGGCCCGCCGCACCCACGAGCTCGGCGCGGTCGCCGCGGCGCGCGCGGCGTTCGTCGGGGGCTTCTCCTCCACGTCGGTGCTCGCGGCCGGGTTCCGGTACGGCATCCCCACCGTGGGCACGAGCGCGCACGCCTTCACGCTGCTGCACGACTCCGAGCGCGCGGCGTTCACCGCGCAGGTCGCCTCGCTCGGCGCCGGAACGACCCTGCTGGTCGACACCTATGACATCGAGGAGGCCGTGCGGGTCGCGGTCGAGGTCGCGGGGCCCGGGCTCGGCGCGGTCCGCATCGACTCGGGCGACCTGCTCGTCGCGGCCCACCGGGTGCGCAGGCAGCTGGACGACCTGGGCGCCCGCGAAGCCCGCATCGTGGTCACGAGCGACCTCGACGAGTACGCCATCGCGTCGCTCGCCGCCGCCCCGGTGGACGCCTACGGCGTGGGCACCCAGCTGGTCACGGGGAGCGGGCATCCGACGGCCTCGATGGTCTACAAGCTGGTGGCGCGCGCCACGGGCGACGCGCCCGACGCGCCGCTTGTCCCGGTGGCCAAGAAGTCCACGGGCGGCAAGCTGTCGATCGGCGGCGTCAAGTGGGCGGCCCGCGCCGTCGACGCGCACGGCGTCGCGGACGCCGAGGTCGTCGGCACCGGGCCCGTTCCCGGCGAGCTGGCCGACCGGCTGCTCCAGGTCGAGCTGATGCGCGGCGGCAGGGCCGTGGCGAGGGAGCCGCTGAAGGACGCGCGCGAGCGGCACGTGGCGGCGCGCGAGGCGCTGCCGCTCTCGGCGTCCCAGCTGTCGAAGGGCGAGCCGGTCCTGCCGACGCGCTACACGGACGCGCCCGCGTGAGCGGGGCCCTGACCGGGCGGTCTTCGAGGACCGGGCCGCGTCGTCGGATGCGTGGCCCCCACGAGCGGCCTCTCCGGTGCACGGGGGAGCCGGATCGCAGCTCGCACGCTGGGGCAGCACCTCCCAGCCTCCCTCCGGACTTCGTCCGGAGGGACCCCCGAGGCTGGGGGAGGCCCCGGCCCGAAGAAGTTCGCCCGGAGAAGGGCCTACTGTCGATCCCAAAGGGCCGCGGCCCCGTCAGAAAGGTGACCCCATGCACCGTGCGCTGATCGTCGTCGACGTGCAGAACGACTTCTGCGAGGGAGGCAGCCTGGCTGTCGCGGGGGGCGCGGACGTCGCCGCCGCCATCACCGATGTGATCGGCGCGGCCACGCCCGTGTACCGCCATGTGGTGGCCACGCGCGATCACCACATCGCACCCGGTGATCACTTCTCCGCACACCCGGACTTCCGCCACTCGTGGCCGCCGCACTGCGTCGCGGGCACGGAGGGCGTCGGCTTCCACCCGAACTTCGCCCCCGCCGTCACCTCGGGCGCCGTGGACGCGTGCTTCGACAAGGGCGCCTACGCGGCCGCCTACAGCGGCTTCGAGGGCGTCGACGAGTCGGGCACGCCCCTGGGCGACTGGCTGCGGGCCCGCGACGTGACCGCGGTGGACGTCGTCGGGATCGCGACGGACTTCTGCGTCAAGGCCACCGCTCTCGACGCGGCCCGCGCGGGCCTCGACACGCGCGTCCTGCTGAGCCTGACCGCGGGCGTGGCGCGGCCCACGGTGGACACCGCGCTCGAACAGCTGCGGCAGGCGGGCATCGCCCTCACCGGCGCCCCCGCGGTCTCCTGAGCCCCCGCAAGGCCGCGCGCCCTCAGGAGACCCGGCCGCGCAGCAGATGGGTCATCGGGTGCCAGCTCTCCGTCGGGATCGCGGGCGTCGGGCGCCACACGACGCCCTCGGGGTGGTGCAGGACGGCCGAGACCTCGTCGGGGGTGGGCGGTGCGCCGTTGCCCCTGAGGTAGAAGGGCCGCAGCCCGAGGTTCCGCAGGCGGGTCAGCGCGCGCTGCCGCGTCGCCGCGTGGACCAGCACCCTGACGGCCGACGACGGCGCCCCTGGGCGGGGCAGCGCGAGCGCCACGACGACGCTCCCGTCCGGCAGCTGGACAAAGCCTCCGTCGGCCATGGGTCACCCTCTCCTCGGCTCGCCGCGTGCACACAAGCTGGCCAGGCCATCCTTACGCGAACGGCCGCCGCCCGTCGAGGGGCGGCGGCCGATCACTGCGTTGACCTGCGCTTTCTCAACGCGGGGCGGGGATCACCGCTGGCTGGGGCCCACCCGGATCCGCAGGGGCTCGGACGCGTCGCCCGGCTGCCTGATGATCGTGATCCTGGTGTTGGTGTCCGGGACCGACACGCTGTTCCCGGGGTTCGCCTCGTCCCAGTACGTGCCCGTGCGGTCGTCGAAGAACGACGCGCCGCGCTGCGAAGGCAGCGTCGTCGGCTCGCCGTTCAGGTGCACGGTCAGCTCCTGCGTGCGCGCCCGGCTGAAGGTCGCGTCCCGCGTCTGGAGGCGGTTGCGCATGACCGTGCCGTCCGCCCAGTGCTCGGCCGTCGCATGGGCGTCGACCGGCAGGATCAGGCCCTCGCCCGGGTGCTGGCTGGTGTTGTTGTTCAGCTGTGAGGTGTCCCACAGCCACACCAGCAGGCCGTTCTGGTACGAGAAGTGCTCGACCCAGTCGGGGCGCTCCGTGAGGTCCCCGAAGTTGTACGGGCCGGTCTCAAGCGTCTCGTCGTACCCGACGTACTGCCGGTTCTCCACCAGGTAGTACTGCGCGTAGTCGTCCGTCACCGAGGCGCCCACGACGGAGAAGCCGTCGGCGGCCCAGTCGCCCTCGCCCTCCTCGGCGCCGTCAGAGAACACCGGCTCGCCGTCCGCGGTGACCGTGATGGCGTCGGCCGTGAAACCGGTCAGCGCGAGCGAGCCGTCCGTCTGGTAGCGGAACCGCAGGTCGACGGGGGCGCCCGCGTACGCGTCCAGCGGGAACGACAGGGCCACGTCGCCGCCCGACTCACCGGTCAGCGTGGGCCGGTCGGCGCCGTCGCGCGGCAGCGCCTCGCCGTCCGCCGTGCCGTCCAGCGCGGTCCAGCTCTCCCCGCCGTCCGCCGACGCCTCGACATAGAGGAAGTCGTAGTCCTCCTCGATGGACCACCAGCCCGTGAGGTCGAGTGACGCCTCCGCCGCGCCGGTCAGGTCGACCGTGCGGGTCAGGGTGTTGCTCAGGTCGTCGCCCGAGCCGCTCCACCACTGGGCCTCGCCCTCGGCGGGCGGGTGGATGTCGGTGGTGACGGTCTTCTCCGGCAGCTCGACGATCAGCGCCTGCGCCTCGTCGCGGTCCTCGCCCTCGGGGTAGGTGAGGGCCGAGGGTCCGAGGTCGTGCTGGGAACGCGTGGCCGCCTGCGCGGTCTCGTAGTCGAGCCAGCCGAGTTGCAGCTTCTCCCAGGGTCCCATGTCGTTGGGCAGCCCGCCGATCGAGCCGTCGCCGCGGCCGAGCCACGAGCCCGACGACATCGACGACCAGAAGCCCGTGCCGTTCTCGCCGCCCTGCGTGTCGTACAGGTCGGGCAGGCCCAGGTCGTGGGCGAACTCGTGGGCGAACACGCCGACTCCGCCGTTCTCCGGCTGGATCGTGTAGTCGCCAACCCACAGGCCCGTGTCGGCGATCTGGGTGCCGCCCGCGGGGTTGAACTCGGGGCCCGTGCTGCCCATCTGGTCCGCGAAGGCGTACCAGCGGTGCGCCCAGATCGCGTCCTCGCCCTGCGCGCCGCCGCCCGCCGACTCGTCCTCGCCCGCATGGACTATCTGGAAGTGGTCCAGATAGCCGTCGGGCTCGTTGAAGTCGCCGTCGCCGTCGTAGTCGTAACGGTCCTGGACGTCGTAGCGCGCCAGCCGCTCACGCAGCTCCTCGGGCGTGGCCCCCGCGGCGAGCTGCTGCTCGTACCAGGCGTTGACGCCGTCGGTGACGATCTCCCAGACGGACTCGCAGACGTTGGAGCCGCAGGCGTTGTTGCCGTACCTGGCCTCGTTGTAGTCCACGAGCACCCAGTCGGTGACCTCGCCGTCGACGGTGTAACGGCCCGAGGACTGGCTCTCGAAGTACTGCTTGACGGAGGGGACCTCGGGGTCTTGCGAGTAGTAGATGTCCTCGTAGTACTGCCGGTCGAAGTCCTCCTGCCAGATGGTGGTGTTGTCCTGGGAACGGTCCGGCTCGGCGATCTCGTTGACCCGGGGGCCCGGGTCACCGCCGAAGTCCGGGTGGGCCTCGTCGCCGAACTCGACCAGCACGGTGAAGATCTGGTCCGTCCCCGTGGTGGCCACCTCGACGAACTCGCCGTCGCTCAGCTCCACGACCTCGGAGTCGGCCCGGGTGCGGGCGTCGGCCGTGCCGCTGAGCAACTCCTGCTGCGCCTGCTGCTTCTGCGCCTCTCGCTTCTCGGCCAGCGGGTTCTCGAGGTGCGGCCCGGCCGCGAACGCCCTGGCGTCGCGCGGCCCTTCGACCGACTCGGCCGGGGGCTGGGCGGAGGCCGTACCCACCGGAATGAGCACCGCCGCCCCCAGGGCGACGACTGCCGTCGCGGCGGCGGTGGTGGCCGATCTCCTCGATCGTTTACCTGTATTCACGTGTTGCCTGTCCTCCCCTGCGCACGCAGTGATGTGACGGGACGCATTTGACATGAGTAGAACAGAAAAAGACAGACCTTGTTTCAACCCCCCGGTGCGGATAGCGTCTTATCCGCTCTGCCGGGCGTGAATCCGTGCGCCCCCCGTGCTCCCGTCCGCCGGTCGAGGCCAGGCTTACACTCTCGCGCTCCCGGGCATTCACGGCCCGTAGAACCGTTCGAGAGCACCCCTTCCGAGGACGGACACCGACATGCCGCACCCGACCCCCCTGCAGATCGCCCACGGTTCGGCCACGGTCATCTCCATCACCCTTCTCTCGCTGTTCGTGGTCGACGAGCCATCGGTCGCCGCGCTCGCGGCGATCGCCGTGGTGGCACTGCTGCTCGGGGCGTTCACCGCGCTCGCGCCCTGGCGCGGGCCCGCGGCGCGGCGCCCCGCGGCGCAGGTCACCGCGAGCGCCACCCGGGCCGAGCCCGCCCCCGCGGCGGTCCCGCGCCCGCGCGTGCGGGCCTGAGCACACGTCAGGCGCACGCGTTCGGGCGCACGCGTTCAGGCACGCGTCAGGCGGCGGAGACGACCACGGTCCCCGCCGCCTTGTCGTGGAGGCACTGCCGGTAGGGGCGGTCCCAGGTGCACGTGAGCACGTTGACCAGCCAGAAGATAAAGCCGACGCATGGCAGCAGCTGCGGCAGGGAGTAGACCGCCGCGCGGTACCAGGCCGGATTCCCGCGCGGCACCGCGCCGTTGTCCAGCATGGCGACGCGGATGCGCATCAGCATCTTGCCCACGGTCTGGCCGCGGGCGCTGAGCATGAGGCCCTCGTAGAGGAAGTACACCAGCAGCACGATGGCCTGCTGGCCATAGGCGGCGCCGCTGTCGTCGTTGCCGTTGTAGGCGCCCATCAGGGGCCAGAGGGCGAACGTCACCGGGATGCCGACAATCAGCGCGTCGATGATGCGGGCGAGCAGGCGGCGGCCGAGGGAGGCCAGCGGCGGCATCCCGGCCAACGGGTCCTTCGCGCCTGCCGGGCCGCCGAAGGGGTTCTCGCCGAAGGCGCCACCCAGGTCGGTGTTCCCGGCTGGGGTCGCCTTCGGCAGGCCCTGCTCATCGGGCGGGGCGGGGCCCGGCTCGTCGCCGGGCCCTGGCCGCGGCTGATCGTTGCTCATGATCGCCAGTCAAGCCCGCCCGGGCGCACCCCGCATCCCGGCGGCGACGATTGGGGGCGCGTACCGCCGACCGGGTCGGCGGGGGCGCTCAGCCGGACCGGGGCTGCGGGGCCTCGGCCCTGAACTCCCCCACGAACGTCTGTGCGGCCTTGTCGTGCCACGCCTGGCGCCACGGCCGGTCCCGCGCGCCCATGATGAGGCTGACGATCCCGACGACGAGCACCGCGAGGACGTTGTACAGCAGCCAGCGCAGCAGCGCAGCGCCGAACCCCGGCTTCTCCTGGCGGCCGACGTCGAGCACGCGGAGCTTGACGATCGCCTTGCCGGGCGTGGTGCCCCACAGGGCGACCGGCAGCGCCTCGAGCAGCAGGCCCACCCCGAGGAACACCCCGAGCACCAGGGCGAGATAGCCGCCCGTCGTGCCGTCGATCAGCCAGATTGTCTCGGTGACCCCGGCGCGCTCGGCCGCGTCCACCTGGTCCTGGATGTGGTCCCTGGCGTCGCCCACCAGGGGGGCGGCGATCACCGCGGCGGCCGCGCCCGGCAGGATCGAGTCGACGACGCGGGCCAGGAACCGCTTGCCGAGCTTCGCCGGATACGCCTGCCGCGTGTCGAAGCGGCGCACCATCGTGAGGGCGTCGCCCTGGTGCGACTGGAGGAACGGCGACTGCTGCGGGGCGGGCTGGCCGCCCTGCTGCGGATAGCCGTAGCCGCCGCCCGATGGCCCCGGCTGAGGCCCTGGCTGCTGCTGGGGGTAGCCATAGCCACCGGCCGCGGGCCCTGGCTGCGGCTGGGGGCCGCCCTGCTGCGGCGGATACCCATAGCCGGGGCCCGGCTGCGGCTGGGCCTGAGGCTGCGGCGGCGTGGCCTGCTGGGGCGGGGCCGCCTGCTGCGGGGGCGCCGACTGCTGGGGCGGGACGGGCGGTTGACCGATGGCGGGCGGCAGCGGCTGCCCCTGCTGGGGCGGCGCCGACTGCCCGCCCTGCGCGGCGGGCGGCGGCTGCGGCGAGCCCCCGGGCGGTGACTGCTGCGCGAGGTCGCGCACCTGACGCTCCCACGACCCACCTGCGGCGATGTCGGCGCGGCGCAGCGTGGTCGTCTGCTCCTTGGGGTCCTCGGCCGGTGGCTCGGGCCGCCGCGCCGGGGTCTCCGAGCCCTCGGACGGGGTCCTGCGGAACTGCCCGCGGGGGTCGACGCCTCGGCCCGCAGCCACCACGGGGGAGGTGCTGACGTCCTCGTCGGAGCCCCAGGTCACCCGCTGCTCGCCGCGCCCGCCCTGCCGCGGGCCCGCGTCACCGCCCCCGGGGCCGCCCCGCTGCTGCCCCGCGGGCGCGACCTCGCCGCGCCGCCGCGGCTCGGGCAGCGCGCTGCCCGCCGATGGCGGCGGATCGCCCGCCGCGGGGGAAGGCCCCGACGACCCTCCCGGGGCCGAGGCCGAGGGCGCCGAGGACGACGGCGCCGACGGCGGGTCCTCGTCGAAGAAGAACGGCTGCGTCTCGCCCTCGCGCACCGCAGGAACGGGCCTGCCCGCGGCGGCGGGTGGCGCGGGCGCGGCCCCTCCCGAAGGGGGCGAGGGCACGGGCTCGCCCTCCCGCGGCTCGGGCCGACTGCTGCCGGGCACCCAGGAGGTGCCGTTCCAGTACCGGATGTAGCCGGGAATGGACGGGTCCGGGTACCAGTTGGGCCCTGCGGGTGGGGAGCTCATGTGGGCCGAATCTCCTCGTCCGTGCAGTCCTTGAGTCTCTTGCCGGGTAAGCATGGTACGTCGCCGCGCGGACGGCGCCGGTCCTGCGTTCCCTGTGAGGGACCTTAGCCAACTCCCGGTCCGTCGTGAGACTCCAGGGGCGTCCCCCCGGTTCCCCAAGGGCCGAGATCCAGGCGCCAGTCGTGGCAGCGCAGCGGGGTGCCCCTGGGGTACTCCATGTCGCACACACCGAGCAGCGTGAAGCCCGCCTTGCGGCAGATCGCGTTGGACGCGGGATTCTCCACGGACGGGAACGCGTGTATGAAGCGGTGGGTCCCCTCCTCCGCGGCCACGGCCGCCACGGCGAGCGCCGCCGCCGTCGCCAGGCCGCGCCCCTGGAACTCGGGCAACGTGCTCCAGCCCGTCTCCCACACGGCGCCGCCGCGCCACTCCCGCTCCCAGTACCCGATCGTGCCCGCCGAGCCGCCGCTGGCGGCCTCCTCCACGACGAACATCCGCCCCCCACCCGTGCCGCCGAGCCTCAGATACCGCAGATGCCGGTCCTGAAGCCTCTCCTCCGACTCGGGCCCCCCGAGGTGGAGCATCATCTCCGGGGCGTTCGCCCGCCGAAGCAGGTCGAGACCTCCCTCGTGCCAGGGCACGAGCCGCACACGCGCCGCTCCTTCGTCCGCCGCTCCTTCGTCCATGGCTCCGACGCTACGCGGCCCCACTGACAACGGCCCATCGAAGACGGCCCTTCGAAAAAGTCACCGAAGTTGTGTAAGGAACGGCGCACCTCCCCCTCTCCCCCTTGGCACGACGCACGACAGAACGGCACAACAGGAGAGGTCGCATCGCATGCACACCACGATCGAGCGGGAACTCGCCCTGAAGCTGGTGCTCTCGGGTGACCGCAGCGTCCCCGTACCCGCGCGGCTGCGCTACCGCGCGGACGACCCCTACGCGGTGCACATGAGCTTCCACATCAACTCCGACGCCCCGGTGGACTGGGCCTTCTCCCGCGAGCTGCTGGTCGAGGGCCTGGTCAGGCCGTCGGGGCAGGGCGACGTACGGCTCTGGCCCGTGATCCAGGAGGACGGCCCCGTGCTGTGCCTCGCGCTGCACTCCCCCGACGGAGACGCGCTGCTGCACGCCCCCGCCCCCGCGGTGGCCGCGTGGCTCCAACGCACGCTGCGGCTCGTCCCGTTCGGCACCGAGAGCGAGCGGCTGCCCGTCGACGACACCCTGTACGCGCTGCTCGGCGCCCCCGACGGCTCCGACGAGCCCGCGGCCTAGGAATCCCGCTCGGTCGCGCCCCCGGCCGCCGCGTGCCGCACCAGCGGGAGGGTGCGCAGCGGCACGGGGTTCTCCATGACGATCGCGGTGGACGACCTGACGATCCCTTCGAGGCCGACCACCCGGTCGATGACCCGCTGGAGGTCGGCGTTGGAACGCGCCACCAGGCGGCACAGCATGTCGCCCTCGCCGGTGATGGTGTGCAACTCCAGCACCTCGGGCACCCCGGCGAGGTGGCGGCGCACCTCGTCGCCCTGGCCCTGCTTGATCTCCAGGGTGGCGAAGGCGGTCACGGGGAAGCCGATGGCCGCCGGGTCCACCTCGGGCCCGAAGCCGCGGATCACCCCGCCCGCGCGCAGCTTCTCCAGCCGCGCCTGGGCGGTGCCGCGCGCGACGCCGAGCCGCCTCGACGCCTCGAGCACCCCGATCCGCGGCTCGCGCGCCAGCAGCTCGATCAACCGTGCGTCCAACGCGTCGATGGTCACCGCGCACCTCCTGGGCATCCTGTACAGACCCTAGACGGCTACGCGCGTCACTCTCTACAGATCGTCCAGTAGAAACGCACACTATTGCGCACTCTGCCGAATCCCCGCACGCTGGTCGCTATGACTGAGATCACAGCGGACGACCCGTTCCCCGTCCTGGGCATGGACGCGGTCGTCTTCGCCGTAGGCAACGCCAAACAGGCCGCGCACTACTACTCCACGGCGTTCGGGATGACCCTCGCCGCCTACCGGGGCCCCGAGAACGGCCATCGCGAAAGCGCCTCCTACGTCCTCACCTCGGGGAGCGCCCGCTTCGTCCTCACCTCGGCCATCCGGCCGGTCACGCCCGAGGGCCACGCACTGGCCCGCCATGTCGCCGAGCACGGCGACGGCGTGGTCGACCTGGCGATCGAGGTGCCCGACGCGCGCGCCGCCTACGCGCGCGCCGTGGCGCAGGGCGCGCGCGGCCTGTCCGAGCCCGCCGAGGTCTCCGACGAGGACGGCACGGTGGTGCTCGCCGCCGTGGCCACCTATGGCGAGACCCGGCACACCCTGGTCGAGCGCGGCGACTACAAGGGCGCCTACCTGCCCGGCTATGTGGCGGCCGAGCCGCTGACCGAGCCGCCGGTCGAGCGGACGTTCCAGTCGGTCGACCACTGCGTGGGCAATGTGGAGCTGGGCCGGATGGACGAGTGGGTGGCGTTTTACCAGCGCGTCATGGGCTTCACCAACATGAAGGAGTTCGTCGGCGACGACATCGCCACCGAGTACTCCGCGCTGATGTCCAAGGTCGTGGCGGATGGCACGCGCAAGGTGAAGTTCCCGATCAACGAGCCCGCCCCCGGCAAGAAGAAGTCGCAGATCGACGAGTACCTGGAGTTCTACGGGGGCCCAGGCGTCCAGCACATCGCCCTGGCCACCGACGACATCATCCGCACGGTGCGCGTGATGCGGGAGGCGGGCGTCTCGTTCCTCGACGTGCCCGGCTCGTACTACGACACGCTGGGCGAGTGGGTCGGCGAGACCCGCGTCCCCGTGGACAGGCTGCGGGAGCTGAAGATCCTCGCCGACCGCGACGAGGACGGCTATCTACTCCAGATCTTCACCAAGCCGGTGCAGGACCGGCCCACGGTCTTCTTCGAGTTGATCGAACGACATGGCTCGCAGGGATTCGGAAAAGGGAACTTCAAGGCACTCTTCGAGGCAATCGAGCGTGAACAGGCCAGGCGGGGGAATCTCTAAGAGCACCACCCCCCACAGCCGCCCCCGCGACCTGCACTCGCGGGGGCGGTTCCCTGTGCGCGCCCCCACTCCCGCCCTCTCCCGCGCCCCGCCCGCGGCGGGCGGCTCAGCAGGACGGGACGGACTCCCCCGCGGCCAGCGCGCGCAGGTCGCCCACCGCGCCGTCGAGCGTCGTGACAGGGAGCAGCCGCAGCCCGTCGGGGGTGTCGGCCGTCGCGTCGCCGCACTCCTCGCGCGGCACCAGGAAGACCGTGGCGCCGTCGCGCCGCGCGGCCTGCGTCTTGAGGGGAACGCCGCCGACCGCGCCGACCCGCCCCGCCGCGTCGATCGTGCCCGTCCCCGCGACGATCTCGCCGCCCGTGAGGTCGCCGCCCTCGCCGTCGCCCTCAAGCAGGTCGACGATGCCGAGCGAGAACAGCAGCCCCGCGCTCGGCCCCCCGATGTCGGCGAGGTGCAACTCGACCGAGACGTCCGAGGAGTCGAGGCCGAGGAAGCCCAACGCGGCGGTGACGGCGGCGTCCTGGGACTCGGTCATCTGCTCGGCGTTGTGCTCGCGGATCTCCTCGGTGCTCTCGCCCACCGGGTAGACCGAATCGCGCGGCATGACCGCGCGGTCGCTCGCGAAGTAGCCGCTCACCACGTCGGCGAGGCGCACGGTCGCGTCGGGCGAGGTCGCGGTGATCGTCGTCATCCGCAGCTCGCCCTCGGGCGCGCGGACCGGGGCGCCGGTGATGGTGATGACGGGCCGCCCGTCGTGCTCGCCCAGCACATCGGCGGTGAGCCCCGGGTGGGTCACGGAGAACGGCAGCGGCGCGAGCGCGGCCACCGCGAGCAGCGCGCCCACGAGCAGCGAGCAGACGGTGAGCAGCAGGGTCCGGCGGCCGCCGGACGGCGGGGTCGGCCCGCCCTTGGCCTGGGGCGCGGTCGGGGCTGCGGACATGGAGGGAATCTAACGCAGCACGGCCGCGACCTCCTGGGCGGCCCGTACCACGCGGGGGCCGACCTCGTCGGGCACGGCCTCGCTGAGCATGACCACGCCCACGCTGCCCTCGATGCCGCACTCGGCGGGCAGCGGCGCCGCGGCGCCGCTCGCGCCCGCCTCCAACTCCCCGTGCGTCAGCACGTATCCGTCCTCGTCGGTGATGTCCTTGCAGCGCCCCGTGAGGATGGCCCGGCCCGCGGCGCCCCGGTCGAGCGGGTGCCGGAAACCCGTGCGGTAGGCGACGTGGTAGTCGGTCCAGCTCGGCTCGACGACCGCGACGGCCAGGGCGTCGTTGCCGTCCACCACGGTGAGATGGGCCGTGGCGCCCACGTCCTCGGCGAGCGAGCGCAGCGCGGGCAGCGCCGCCTCCCGCACCAGCGGGTGGACCTGGCGGCCCAGGCCGAGCACCCCGACGCCGACCCTGGCCCGGCCTCCCGCGTCCCTGCGGACCAGGGAGTGCTGCTCGAGCGTGGCAAGCAGCCGGTAGACGACCGTTCGGTTGACGCCGAGCTGTTTGGACAGCTCGGTGACGGTCAGCCCGTGGTCGGTCTCGGCGAGCAGCTTCAGCACCCTTAGCCCTCGGTCGAGCGTCTGGGAGGTCTCCGCGGTCACGACGCCCCCTCGATGCAGTTCGAAGCAGGTTGGTGGCAGGTGCCAGGTGGCAGGTCACAGAGGTTGACCGCGCACCGGGCAACGTTGCCCTCCACCGTGTGTCCCGTCGGCGTGCGCGTGTCCGGAAATTTATCCGGGGGCACCGCTCAGCGGAAGGGGCTGTCCAGAATCCGAGCGGTCTGGCACGACTTTCGAACGCTATGCGCTCATCTCCGTCGCATGCCGCCGCGGGTCACCGCATCCGGGTGGCCCATTCCCGCACCTTGAGCAGGCGCTGCCGCAGCTGCCCCGCGCTGGCCTGCGCGGTGGCCGGGCCGCCGCACGCGCGGCGCAGCTCGGTATGGATCACGCCATGGGGCTTGCCCGACTGGTGGGAGTAGGCGCCGACGAGGGAGTTCAGCTCGCGGCGCAGCTCCATCATCTCCTTGTGGCTCACCACGGGGCGCCGGTCGGCGGGGAGTTCGAGCAGGTCGGCCTCCTCGTCGGGCTTCTTCCTGCTGTGCGCGATCTGCCGGGCCTGGCGCTTGCCCAGCAGGAGCCGCACCTGGTCCGGTTCGAGCAGCCCGGGGATCCCGAGGTAGTCCTGCTCCTCCTCGCTGCCCGGGTGGGCCTGCATACCGAACTCGGCGCCTTCGTACATCACCCGGTCGAACACGGCGTCCGACTCCAGTGCCTCGAACGAGAGTTGGTCCTGCTCGCCGTCCGGCTCGTCCTGCTCGCGCTCGGCCTCCTTCAGCAGGTCGGCCTCGGGCCCGTACGGGTCGTCCTCGGCGTCCTTGCGCGGCTTGTCGAGGACATGGTCGCGTTCGAGCTCGAGCTCGTGGGCGAAGCCCATCAGGATGGGGATGGTGGGCAGGAAGACGGACGCGGTCTCGCCCCTGCGCCTCGATCGCACGAAGCGGCCGACGGCCTGCGCGAAGAACAGCGGCGTCGCGATCGTCGTGGCATAGACGCCGACGGCGAGCCTGGGCACGTCCACGCCCTCCGACACCATGCGGACCGCGACCATCCAGCGGTCCTGGCCGGTCCTGAACTCCTCGATCCGCCCCGAGGCCCCCGCGTCGTCGGAGAGCACCACGGTCGCGGACGTGCCGGTGATCTCCCTGATCAGCTTGGCGTAGGCGCGCGCGGACTCCTGGTCGGTCGCGATGACCAGGCCGCCCGCGTCGGGCACCGAGCGGCGCACCTCGGTCAGCCGCCGGTCGGCCGCGCCGAGCACGGCGGGCATCCATTCGCCCTTGGCGTCGAGCGCGGTGCGCCACGCCTGCGAGGTGGCGTCCTTGGTCATGGGCTCCCCCAGCCGCGCGGCCACCTCGTCGCCCGCGCGGGTGCGCCAGCGCATGCTGCCGCTGTAGGAGAGGAAGATGACCGGCCGGACGACGCCGTCGGCGAGCGCGTTGCCGTAGCCGTACGTGTAGTCGGCGACGGACCTGCGGATGCCGTCGTTGCCCTCGGCATAGGAGACGAACGGGATGGGGTTGGTGTCCGAGCGGAACGGCGTCCCCGTGAGCGCCAGCCGCCGCGTCGCGGGCTCGAACGCCTCGAGGCACGCCTCGCCCCACGACCTGGAGTCACCGGCGTGGTGGATCTCGTCCAGGATGACCAGCGTCTTGCGCTGCTCGCAGCGGTTGCGGTGCAGCATCGGCCGCACGCCGACGCCCGCGTAGGTGACGGCGACGCCCTGGTACCCGCGCGCCACGGGCCCCGCGCTGTACTCGGGGTCGAGCCTGAGCCCTATCCGCGCGGCGGCGTCGGCCCACTGGGTCTTGAGGTGCTCGGTGGGCGCGACCACGGTGACCTGCTGCACGACGTGGTGGTGCAGCAGCCAGGACGCGAGGGTCAGGGCGAATGTCGTCTTGCCCGCGCCCGGGGTGGCGACCGCGAGGAAGTCCCGCGGCTGCGCCTGGAGATAGGCGTCCATCGCCGCCTGCTGCCAGGCCCGCAGCTTGCCGGCCGTGCCCCAGGGGGCACGGCCTGGGAACGCCGGGGAGAGGTGGGAGGAGTGGGCGGCGGAGGATGAGGCGGCGGCGGTCACGGTCTCCGGGGTGGGTCTTGACGGCACGAGGACCGCGTCAGCCTACCCTCGGAGACCGGCCCGCCGATGCGGCTCAGCTCACATCAGGCTGCTCACGCAGGAGCCGCAATCGCTCTGCGATGAGCTTTACTTCGTCGAGCTGCCCGGTGGCCACGGCGATCACCAGATCTTCGGCGTCGTCGATGTCCGGGCGCAGGGAGACTCCGTTGATCGACAGGAACGTCACACAGGACAGCCAGGCCGTCCGCCTGTTCCCGTCGATCAACGGGTGGTTGACCGCGAGCGACTGAAGCAGTGAGGCGGCCTTCTCCATGAGGTCCCGATACGCCTCCTCACCGAACATCGACGCGGAGGGTCGGCACACGGCCGACTCCAGGAGGCCGACATCGCGGACGACGACCTGCATGTCGTCGCAGGCGTACTCCGCGATGGTGAGGACATCGCCGGAGCTGAGGTACAGGGGGGAAGAGCCGGTCACTTCAGCCTGTCCATCAGCTCGCGCCACTTCGTGGCTTCCTTCGCCGCCGTGTCGCGCACCATCGCCTCGTGGGCGTGCTGTGCCAGATAGTCGTCCAGCGCTCTGAGCACTATGGCGTGCATACTCCGCCCCTCGCGCTCCGCCTGCCTCTTCAGCAGCTCCGCCCGGTCGTCATCCAGCCGCAGGTTCATAGCCATACCAAAACGGTACCACCGGAGTGGTACCACTGTGGTACCGAATTCACGTTCGGGTTCTCAGGCGGCCCGCCACCGCGATGCTGACCAGGGCCGCCGCCGTCGTCGCCGCGTAGACCGGGAGGAACGCCGTCGCCTCCACCGCCACCGCGGCCGCGTCCGCCGTCGCGGCGTGCGCCGTGGCCGAGGCGTCGCCGCCGAGCGCGGCGAACAGCGTGCCCACCGTCGTCAGCATCACGACGTTGCCCAGGCTGTCGCACACCTGGAGCGAGGCGACGTTCCCTCCCGCCTCGTCGGGCGCCGAGAGCCGCAGCACCAGCACCCCGACCGACGCGGTCACCGCGCCCATGCCGAACGCCGCCACCGCGAGCGTCAGCGCCGGGAACCACACCGGCACCGCGTCGATCAGCACCAGCGGCGTCGCCGCCACCCCCACCGTGATCAGCACCGTGCCAAGGCGCACAAGCCCGAGCCGGTGCGGCTCGGCCCACGCGCGCGACTGCGTGAACGAGCCCGAGGCCCACAGCAGCCCCGACGCCGCGAGGGCCAGGCCCGCCTCGGTGTACGACAGGCCGCGCTGGGTGACCAGCATCAGCGGGACGAAGCTCTGCGTGGACAGATACGCCATCGACACAAGACCCCGCAGCGTGATCACCGCGGGGAGCCCGCGCGCCGCCAGGAACGTCCCGCGCGGCAGCAGCAGCCGCGCCGAGGGCGCGAGCAGCGCGAGGCCCACGAGCACCGGCACGAGCGAGAGCCAGCGCAGCTCCTGCCCGCCGTACTGGAGCAGCCCCGCGCCGAGCGCCACCGCCGCCGCGAGCCGCAGCCCGCGTCGGTCGAAGCGCGCCCCCGGCTCCCCAGGGCCGCCGAGCCGCCGCAGCGCGGGCAGCATCACCAGCACGGGGAGCAGCACCAGAACGGTGATCCCGAGGAAGACCCAGCGCCAGCCGAACCGTTCCGTCACCGTTCCCGAGATCACCGGGCCCACCATCGATGGCACCACCCACGCCGCCGAGAACGACGCGAGCGCCGACGCCCGCAGCCGTTCCGGATACGCCCTGCGCACCGTGACATACAGCGCCACGATCACCAGGCCGCCGCCCACGCCCTGCGCGGCGCGCCCCAGCACGAAGGCCCACATCGACTGCGCGGTGCCCGAGAGCAGCAGCCCAGCGGAGAACGCGGATATGCCCGCCACCACGGGCGCGAGCGGCCCCCGCCTGTCGCACCACTGCCCCGAGACGACCATCCCGAGCAGGCTGGTGGTGAAGAACGCCGAGAACGCAAACGCGTACAGCGCGAGCCCGTCGAGCGCGTCGGCCGCCGCGGGCATGGCCGTGCCGACGGCCATCGCCTCGAACGCGATCAGCAGGATCGTGCTGACACACCCCAGCGTCAGCGCCCGGTAGGGCGCGCTGAGCACCCCGCCCCCGCCGTCGTCGTCCCACTCCCCCGCTTCGGTCGTCGCGTCGGTCGTCGCTTCGGTCGTCGCTTCGGTCGCTGAGGGCAGGGAGCCAGCGGCGGCGTCGGTGTCGCTCATGGGGACACCGTAAGGAGCGAGGGGCCGCGGCGCCTATGGACCGGCGCAAGGAACCGCTTCGGCCGTTGGTCGTAGGCCGCGCCCCGCCCGCCGCTCAGCCCGTGCTGACGGCGGCCTGCGGGCGGATCGGGAGGCGGTTCACCGGGCGGCCCGTGGCCGCGCGGACCGCCGCCGCGACCGCCGCTGGCGCCACCACGAGCGGCACCGCGCTCGCGGCCTTCGCCCCGAAGGGCGCCACCACGTCGCGCTCCTCGACCAGCCGCACGATCCGCACATCGGGCGCGTCCAACGCGGTCGGCAGCGCGTACCCCGCCAGGTCGGGCCGCCGCACCACGCCGCGCACCACGCGCAGGTGCTCGGTGAGCGCCGCGCCGATGCCCTGGGTGACCCCGGCCTCGATGCGGGCGCGCAGCTGGCGGGGGTTGAGCACGCGGCCGACGTCCTGCGCGACGGCCATCTCGACCACGCGGACCGAGCCGAGCTCCACGTCCACGTCCACCACCGCGCGGATCGCGGCGAACGCCATGCCGACGAACGCGTCGCCCTGGCCCGACTCGTTCAGCGGCTCGGTGGGGTGCGGGCGGCACTGCGCGGTCGCCCACAGCTCCTTGCCCTCAAGCGCCTCGGCCACCGTCGTGGAGAGCACCCCGTCATAGGAGGTGATCTTGCCGTCGGCGATCGAAAGCAGCTCGGCGGACATCCCGAACGTCGCGGCGAGCGGCTGGAGCAGCTGGGTGCGGACCATCTTGGCGGCCCGCTCCACCGCGCCGCCCGAGACCCAGGTGTGCCGCGAGCGGCAGCCTGGCCCCGCGGGCGGCTGGTCGGTGTCGACCGGCGCGACCTGCACGTCGTCCACGCCGAGGACGTCCTGCACGATCTGCCGGGCCAGCGTCGCGAAGCCCTGGCCCGACTCGACGGCGGCGCACAGCACGGTGGCCGACGTGCCCTCGACCTTGACCGTCGCCGTCGCCACCTCGTCCGCGCCCTCGGCGCCGAGCATGTGCACCATGCCGAGGGCGTAGCCGACGCCGCGGCGCACCGCGCCCGGGTCTGCGGCGCCGTCGGGGCCGCCGGGCAGCAGCCAGTCCTCGACCGGCCCGTCCTTGGGCAGCGCGGGCAGCGGCGCCTCGCGCACCGCGCCGAGCAGCTCGGCGACGGGCGCGGGGCAGGTCACGGCCTGCCCCGTGGGCAGCGCGTCGCCCGTGGCCAGGACGTTCCTGGCGCGCAACTCGTCCGGCTCGATGCCCAGTTGGGCGGCCAGCTTGTCCATCTGGCCCTCGTGCGCGGCGCACACCTGCATCGCGCCCTCGCCCCGCAGATAGCCGGACGGCGGGTTGTTGGTGCGCACGACCCAGCCGTCGATCACGGCGTTGGGTACGACATAGGGCCCCCCGGCGAACGAGACCGCCGCGGCAAGCGCCTCGGCCGAGTCGTCCGCGTAGGCCCCCGCGTCCATCAGGATCTGCGCCTCGACCTTGACGAGCTTCCCCTCGCGGTCCGCGTGGTGCCAGTACCGCAGGAGCGTGGGGTGGCGGTGGCCGTGCCCGAGGAACGACTCCTCGCGGGTCGCCGCCAGCTTGACCGGGCTGCCGGTGCGGATGGCGAGCAGCGAGAGCGGCAGCTGGAACCCCAGGTCCTCGCGGTCGCCCAACGCCCCCGGCACGCCCGTCACATACACCTTGACCTGCTCCTCGGTGAGCCCGAGGCACGCGGCGAGCCGGTCGCGGTCGCCGTGCGGGTCGGTCGAGGCGGTGTACATCTCGACGCCGCCGTCGGGGCGCGGCACGGCCAGGCCCGCCTCGACGCCGATGGGCGCGGGGTCCTGGCGGCCGATGCGGTACAGGCCCTCGACGACGACCTCGCCGGTCGCCGACGGGTCGCCGTGGCGCAGCGGGATGTGGCGGATCAGGTTCCCCTCGGGGTGCAGGGGCTCGGCCTCGAACGCCTTCTCCGGGTCGGTCACGGCGTCGAGCACCTCGTACTCGACGACGATCGCGGCGGCGGCGAGCCTGGCGGTCTCGGGGTGGTCGGCGGCGACGGCCGCGACCGGCTCGCCGTGGTAGCGCACCACGTCGAAGGCCAGCGCGGGCCGGTCGTCGACCGTGCGCCCGAGGCCCGCCCCGCCCGTCACGTCCTCGTGCGTGACCACGGCCCGCACGCCCGGCATCGCGGCGGCGTCGGCGGTGTCGACGCGCTTGATCCGCGCGTGCGGGTGCGGCGAGCGCAGCACGGCGGCCCACAGCAGGCCCTCGGCCCACAGGTCGGCGGTGTACGGGTAGGTGCCGAGCACCTTGGCCTCCGCCTCGGCCGACGCCACCGAGGCGCCGAGCCCGTGCGGCGACTGGCTGCCCTGCCCGCCGCCCCCCGCCTGCGAGGCGACCACGGTGACGGCCGCCGCGTCGCCGGCCTGGTATGTCATCACATGCCTCCTGCCGGGGGTCCGGCCTGGTGCGGAATGCGGGCCTGGCGGTCCTCGTCGTGCGGGGCCTCGGCCCTGGCCGCGCGCTCCTCCACGACGGCGCGCACGGCGTTGAGCACGCCCCGGTAGCCGGAGCAGCGGCACAGGTTCCCGCACAGGGCCTGCCGGGTCTCCAGGTCGGTGGGCGTGTGGTTCCCCTCGAGCAGGTCGTGCACCGTCATGGCCATGCCGGGCAGGCAGAACCCGCACTGCACGGTGGAGGCGGCCAGCGCGCGCTGCACGTCGGACGGGGTGCCGTCGGCGCTCAGGCCCTCGACGGTGCGGATCTCGCTGCCCGCGGCGGTCGCGGCGGGGACCAGGCAGGCGGCGACGAGGCGGCCGTCCACCTGCACCGAGCAGGCGCCGCACTCGCCCTGCGCGCAGCCGTCCTTCGCGCCCGCGAGGCCAAGGCGCTCGCGCAGGACGTACAGCAGGGACTCGCCGATCCAGGCGCCCGAGACGGGGCGGTCGACGCCGTTGACCCGCAGGACGTAGGAGACCTCGGGGTGCTCGCTGCGGCCCCCGCCGTCGGCGGGCTCGGCCGCGGTGGGCTCGGGGGGCGTGGGGGACGCGGGGCCAGGCACGGACTCGGCCGGGTGCGGCTCGCCCGCCGCGGGCGCGGCCCACGCCGAAGGCGGCGGCTGCTCGGCCGCGGCCTGCCGCTCGGGCGGCCAGGGGCTGGTCTCGTGCAGCTGCGGCGCCTCGGCGCCGGCGGGACCCTCGCCGAGCCTGCGCCGCCCACCGGCGAGCGCGGCGGCGCCCTGGCCCATGGCGGCGGCCCGCGAGGGGCCGCGGGCGGCGCCCTGCTGCTCGCCCGCGGCGTCGGGCTCGCCCCACGAGAACGGCATGGTCCACTGCCCGGTCGAGCCAGGGTCCGTCGTGGGGTCGGCGGTGGCGGGCTGCGCGGCGGGGCCGCCGATCTCGGGCGGCTGGTACCCGTGCCCTGGGGCGGCCAGCGGCTCGCCGCCCGGCTCCTGGGAGTAGCCGCCCGGCAGCTCTATGAACGCGGTCGCCTCCGCGTCGTACTCCCCGCCCCAGCCCGGCCGCGGGCCCTGGGCGTTCTCCTCGGACTGCTGGTCGTCGTTCATGCGAGAGCCCTTCCGAGTCCGCGGCGGGCCAGTGCTGCCACGGTACGCCTCATGTGCGCGAGGGCGGGCGGGAGTTGCGGAGGATCGCCGCCGTCTTCCGGGGCGGCGGGGTCGGGGATGCAGGCCATGCCGACGTAGTCGCCGAACGCGGCCAGCGCCTCGGGGGCCAGGCCGCGCTCCCCGTCCCAGTCCACGAGGGATGCCACCCACCGCTCGGCGTCCAGCGGGCGCAGCGGCATGGGGGCCACCGCGCCGACCGCGCAGCGCACCTCGCGGCGCACCGGGTCGAGGACCACGGAGACCGACGCGCTGGCGCGCGCGGGGCCCGTTCTGCTGGTGGCCTTGAGGAACGTCTGCGGCGCGTGCAGCAGCGGCACCCTGACGTGGGCCAGCAGCTCGCCGGGGCGCAGCCGGTCGCGGCCCGCGAGCAGGTGGCTGACCGGGATCTGGCGCCCCTCGCCCTCGGGGCCCGCGACCAGCAGGGTGGCGTCGAGGGCCGCGAGCACGGGGAGGGTGTCGCCCGATGGGGCCGCGGTGATGATGTTCCCGCCGAGGGTGCCGGCGTTGCGCACCTGGGGCGGCCCGGCCGAGCGGGCCGCGGCGGCCAGGGCCGGGATCAGGGCGGCGAAGTCGGGGCGGCTCATCCGCGCGTGGGTCAGGCAGGCGCCGAGGAGCGCGTGGCCGTCCTGGTATGCCCAGCCGCGCAGCTCGGCCAGCCTGCCCAGGCCCACGAGGGCCGCGGGGCGCAACAGCCCGGCGTTCACCCCGGCCATGAGATCCGTGCCCCCGGCGACGGGCACGGCCGCTGGCACCTCGGCCAGCGCGGCGACCGCCTCGTCCAGCGTGGCCGGGAGCGCGACGAGCCGGTCCGTCTGCGCTGCGTGCGGTGCGTGGGTGCTCAATCCAGCTGCCCCTTTCCGGTCGTCCCGGCTGCCGAGCCGTACGGTACGTGCTGGGAGCCGGGACGTGGCAACTCTGGCATATTTTCCGGCCCGGCAGACGCGGGGGTGGTCAGGGCGTCCACAGGGGCCTTCAGGCCCTGACCGCCAGGGGCCTTCGGGGGCGGACGAGCGCCCCGGCAACTCACACGATCAGGGCATGCGCGGCGCTACTTCTTGCCGCCGCCGTCCTTGCCGCCACCGCCGCCGAACGAGCCCATGGACTCGTAGATCTCCTTGCACATGGGGCACACCGGGTACTTCTTCGGGTCCCTGCCCGGCACCCAGACCTTGCCGCAGAGCGCGACGACGGGGGTGCCGTCCATCGCGCTCGCCATGATCTTGTCCTTCTGGACATAGTGGGCGAAGCGCTCATGGTCGCCATCGCCGTGCGTCGTCTGCGGAGTGGGCTCGACCAGCGTGCCGGTGCCCGCTCCGCGCTCGGGCTCAAGAGTGCTCATGGGTCCCAAGCCTAGTTGAGCGACGGGTCGTCCGGGTATGTGGCGAGCAGGGCCAGGGTGCCTCGCTGGCGGCGCAGGACCGCGCGCCACAGGCGCTCGGGCTCGGGCACGGAGACATCGCCGGGCTCGGACTCCACGACGTACCAGGCGCCCTCGTCGAGCTCGCGTTCCAGCTGCTCGGGGCCCCAGCCCGCGTAGCCGGCGAAGATCCGCAGGCTGCCCAGCTCGGCGGCCAGCACCTCGGGCGGCGCCTCCAGGTCGACCAGGCCGATCGAGCCGTGCACGCGCCGCCAGCCGAGCGGCCCCGCGCCCGGCACGGCGGCGAGCGCGAGCGCGGCGTCCAGGGCCACGGGGCCGCCCTGGAAGACGACCCCCGGCTCCCCCGCGAGCGCCGCCCACGGCTGAAGGACCTCGGACACGCCGACGGGCGTGGGCCTGTTGAGGACGACCCCGAGGGCCCCCTCGCGGTCGTGGTCGAGCAGGAGGACCACGGAGCGGTCGAAGTTGGGATCGGACAGGGCCGGGGCGGCAACCAGCAGCCGCCCGGTGAGCGAGGACGCCTCGGTCATGGGGCCATGATTCCGCATCCCTCCGGGTACTGGGGAGTGCTGTCCTGGGCCCGCCCCCGAGGCGGGCCGCCCGGCTCGGATTACGATTCCGTCTGGCCGAAGGCTTCCTACGTTCAGATCGTGAGTTCCATGACGGACGACGTACTGCTTGTTCACGGCGGCACCCCCCTCCAGGGCGAGATCCGCATCCGCGGGGCCAAGAACCTGGTGCCCAAGGCGATGGTCGCCGCGCTGCTCGGGAACACCCCGAGCCGGCTGCAGAACGTACCCGAGATCCGCGATGTGCGGGTCGTGCGCGGGCTGTTGCAGCTGCACGGGGTGACGGTGCGCGGGGGCGAGGAGGAGGGCGAGCTGGTGCTCGACCCGTCGCGGGTGGAAAGCGCCAACGTCGCCGACATCGACGCGCACGCCGGGTCGTCGCGCATCCCGATCCTGTTCTGCGGACCGCTGCTGCACCGGCTCGGGCACGCGTTCATCCCGGGTCTTGGCGGGTGCGACATCGGCGGGCGCCCCGTCGACTTCCACTTCGACGTGCTGCGGCAGTTCGGGGCGGTGATCGAGAAGCGCGCGGACGGCCAGTACCTGGAGGCGCCGCGCGGGCTGCGCGGCTGCCGCATCACGCTGCCCTACCCCTCGGTGGGCTCGACGGAGCAGGTGCTGCTGACGGCCGTGCTCGCCGAGGGCGTCACGGAGCTGTCCAACGCCGCGGTGGAGCCGGAGATCGAGGATCTGATCTGCGTGCTCCAGAAGATGGGCGCGATCATCTCGATGGACACCGACAGGAGGATCCGCATCACGGGCGTGGACAGCCTCACCGGCTACACGCACCGGGCGCTGCCCGACCGCCTTGAGGCGGCGTCCTGGGCGAGCGCGGCGCTCGCGACCAAGGGCAGCGTCTACGCGCGGGGCGCGAGCCAGCGGGAGATGATGACGTTCCTCAACGTGTTCCGGAAGGTGGGCGGGGCGTTCGAGGTTGACGACGAGGGCATCCGCTTCTGGCACCCCGGCGGCCCGCTCAACGCGATCGCGCTCGAAACGGACGTGCACCCGGGTTTCCAGACCGACTGGCAGCAGCCGCTCGTCGTGGCGTTGACGCAGGCGTCGGGGCTCTCGATCGTGCACGAGACGGTGTACGAGTCGCGGCTCGGCTTCACGGAGGCGCTCAACGCGATGGGCGCGCGCATCCAGCTCTACCGCGAGTGCCTCGGCGGGACGCCGTGCCGCTTCGGGCAGCGCAACTTCCAGCATTCCGCGGTGGTCTCGGGCCCGACGCCGCTCCAGGGCGCGGACCTGGTGATCCCCGATCTGCGGGGCGGCTTCTCGTATCTGATCGCGGCGCTCGCGGCGCAGGGCACCTCGCGCGTGCACGGCATCGAGCTGATCAACCGCGGCTACGAGAACTTCGTGCGGAAGCTGGACGATCTGGGCGCCAAGGTCGAACGCCCGTAGCGGGCGCGTTCGCAGACCCGTTCCCGGGGGGGTGTTCCCTGCCGGGAACGGGCTGTGGACGACCGGGACGGGCGTTCCCCATACGCGACAAGAGGTGGCCTCCGGGCGGGAGGCCACCTCTTGTCGCGTATGGGGGGCGGTCAGCCCTTGGCGGCTTCCTTGAGCTTGGAGCCCGCGGAGACCTTGACGCTGTACCCGGCGGGGATCTGGATGGGCTCGCCGGTCTGCGGGTTCCGCGCGGTGCGAGCGGCGCGGTGGGTCCGTTCGAAGGTCAGGAAGCCGGGAATGGTGACCTTCTCGTCCCCCTTGGCAACGACCTCGCCGACGGTCTCGGCGAGGGCCGCCAGCACAGCGTCGGCGTCCTTCCGAGTCACCTCGGCGCGCTCTGAGAGAGCGGCCACCAGCTCACTGCGGTTCATATTTCGTACTCCCGTGTTCATCTTGCCAATGAGGCGTGAGATCGAAGCCGATGCTGCCAGGGCCCACTGACAGTGCCCGGACCCGGGTCTGCCTGCCGTAAACCCCTCGCCCGGTACGCATCCTGCCCCCACCAGTGGCGGGAAGGCCAATCCGGCACCAGCGGGGGTCACACGGAGAGCGCTGCTCGTGCCGCCGGTGACGTTCCCGAGGCTTTGCCTCCCGGTCACCCTAAGGGTCACCCGCGCGGCAGGGGCAACCGACTCGCCCGCCCGGGGGCCGTCTTCCTGGGGCCGATCCCGGGATCGCAGGGTCGTTCTAGGCCCCCTGGGCCGCTTCGCGGACCGCGCCCGCGACGGCGCCCGAGACCCGCTCGTTGAAGACGCTCGGCACGATGTAGTTGGCGTTCAGCTCGTCCCCGCCGACGACATCGGCGAGCGCGCGGGCCGCGGCGAGCATCATCGCGCTGGTGACCGTGTGGGACTGCGCGTCGAGCAGGCCGCGGAAGACCCCGGGGAAGACGAGCACGTTGTTGATCTGGTTGGGGAAGTCGGAGCGGCCCGTGGCCACGACGGCCGCGGTCTGCCGGGCGATGGCCGGGTCGATCTCGGGGTCCGGATTCGCGAGCGCGAAGACGATGGCCCGGTCCGCCATGGCGGCGACGTCCGCGGCGTCCAGCACGTCGGGGGCCGAGACGCCGATGAAGACGTCGGCGCCCGCCACGGCCTCCTTGAGCGTGCCGGTGATCCCCTCGGGGTTGGTGTTGTCCGCGATCCAGCGCAGCGGCGAATCGCCGTCCGCGCCCACGAGATCGGGGCGGCCCGCGTGCACGACGCCGTGGATGTCGGCCACGACCGCGTGCTTGACGCCCGCGTCGATCAGCAGCTTGAGGATGGCCGTCCCCGCCGCGCCCGCGCCCGACATCACCACGCGCACCGCGCCGAGTTCCTTGCCGACGACGCGCAACGCGTTGTGCAGGGCGGCCAGGACGACGATCGCGGTGCCGTGCTGGTCGTCGTGGAAGACGGGGATGTCCAACGCCTCGCGCAGCCTGGCCTCGATCTCGAAGCAGCGGGGCGCCGAGATGTCCTCGAGGTTGATCCCGGCGAAGCCTGGCGCGATGGCCTTGACGATCTCCACGATGGCGTCGGTGTCCTGGGTGTCGAGGCACAGCGGCCAGGCGTCGATGCCCGCGAACCGCTTGAACAGGGCGGCCTTGCCCTCCATTACGGGAAGCGCGGCCTGGGGCCCGATGTTGCCAAGGCCCAGGACCGCGGAGCCGTCGGTGACCACGGCCACGCTGTTGCGCTTGATGGTCAGGCGGCGGGCGTCCTCGGGGTGGGCCGCGATCTGCGTGCAGACGCGGGCGACGCCCGGGGTGTAAATCATGGACAAATCATCGCGATTGCGAATTGGGTGCTTCGATGTCATCTCGATCTTTCCGCCGAGATGCATCAGGAATGTACGGTCCGAGACCTTGCCGAGCGCCACGCCCTCGATGCCGCGGAGCTTCTGGACGATCTCGTCGGCGTGCGCGGTGGAACTCGCCGCGATGGTCACGTCGATGCGCAGCTTCTCGTGCCCCGACGCCGTGACGTCGAGGCCGGTGACAGAGCCCCCCGACGACTCGACGACGGTCGTGAGCTGGCTCACCGCCGTGCCGCTCACGGGGACTTCGAGCCGCACCGTCATCGAATAGGAGACACTGGGCGCCGTTGCCATGGGTCGACTTCCTTCACTTTCCTGTTGCCGCCCCCCAAGTCGCTGTCACCTTACGAGAGCTCATCCCCCGGTGAAAGCCGGGACGACCGACCGATATGACCGTAACAGGAAGGGTGGGCACGGGCCCGCCGCACGACGGCGCATGGGCAACGCCCGCCCCGCGCGCGGACGAAGCGCGCGCGGGGGACGTGGGGAGACCGAGGGGGAAGTCAAGGCACCGACCCGCCAGCTCGCCTCGCGGCAAGTGGTCGCTCGTAGCGACAATGGTTGGGCCCGGGGGCATGGAACGGGCCGGCGCCTTTTCAAGGCTACCCCACTCACGCCCGAGGTCAACCGGCCGCAGACACGCTGGTCAGGGCGCCCGCAGCGGCTCGGGAACGCCGTCGGGGCCCGGCTCGTCGGCCGGTGTGGACAGCACGGTGAGCCGCTGGGTGGCCCGCGTCAGCGCCACGTAGAGCACCCGGTGACCGGACGGCGACTCCCCGGCGATCTCGCCGGGCGCGACCACCAGCGTGGCGTCGTACTCCAGGCCCTTGGCCTCCAGGCTGCCGAGCACGGCGAGGCGGCCCCACCCCTCGCCCGCCCCCGCGCCCGCGGGGGCGGCCAGCCAGCGGGCCGCCTCGGCGCGGCGGCCCATGGCGACCACGACGCCGACCGTGCCCTCGACCTCGGCGAGCAGCCGCCCGGCCTCCGCGCGCACCGCTTCGGGCAGCGCCTCGGGGGCGGACACGGTGGTGAAACGGGGCGCGACCCCGGTCTCGCGCACCGCGCGCGGGGGGCGCGCGCCCGGGACCGCGCGCTGGAGGACCCGGTCCGCGACTCGGGCGATCTCGGCGGGGTTGCGGTAGTTGACGGTGAGCTCGAAGCGGCGGCGCGCGCGGCGGCCCAGCGCGGCGTCCTTCTCCGCCGCCGCCTCGTCGGGCGCGGGCCACGAGCTCTGGGCCGGGTCGCCCACCACGGTCCAGGTGGCGCTCCTGCCGCGCCGCCCGACCATGCGCCACTGCATGGGCGTGAGGTCCTGCGCCTCGTCCACGATGATGTGCGCGTAGTCCACGCGTTCCCCCTCGCGCTCCGGCGCCTCCCGGCGCGCGGACTGGCGCTCGGCGCGCTCGGCATAGGTCGTGAGCTCCTGGAGCCCGGTGAGCTGGTCCACCGGGTCCGCCTCGCGCGGCCTCGCGGGCCTGGCCGCGGTGCCGAGCAGCACGCGCAGCTCGTCGAGCAGCGCCACGTCGTGCGCCGAGAGCCCGGCCCCCGCGGGGGTGATCCGGCGCAGGGAGCGGGCCAGCTGCCGGATCTCGCGCGGCCGCAGCACGCGCCGCGCCCAGCGCCCGAGCCGCTGCTCGTCACTCATCGCGGCGAGCACCTGGAGCGGGGTGACCTCGGGCCACCACGCGTCGAGGAAGTCGATGAACGCGTCCTCCGCACCGATCTCCTCGGTGAACGCCTCGCGCGCCTCCTCGGCCATCCCGGGATCGTCGTACCGCCCGGCCGCCCCCGACGCGCGCCACAGGGCGTCGAGCAGCAGGCGGCGGGCGCGAGGGCGCAGCAGGTTGACGGGGGCGGTGCCGCCGAGGGCCTGCTGCCTGACGCGGGAGAGCGCGTCGCCGTCGAGCTCCACGCGCCTGCCGAACGCCACCACCCGGAGCCGCCCCGGGGCGCGCGCGGATTCGAGCACGCCCCGCGCGGCGCGTTGCAGCACGCGCGCCATGGCGGCCGAGCCCTTGACCCTGGCGACGGCCTGGTCGTCGTAGGAGTCGGCCGACGCGCCATCGACCAGGTCGCCGAGCGCCCTGATGGCCACCTGGCCCTCCTCGCCGAGCGAGGGCAGCACGCCCTCGGTGTAGGAGACGAGCAGCGGCGTCGGGCTGACCACCAGGATCCCGCCCGCGTAGCGCCTCCTGTCCTGGTACAGCAGATAGGCGGCGCGGTGCAGCGCGACGGCGGTCTTCCCCGTGCCAGGGCCCCCGGTGACCTCGGTGACCGAGACGGCGGGGGCGCGGATCACCTCGTCCTGCTCGGCCTGGATGGAGGCGACGATGTCGGTCATGCGGTGCCCGCGGGCCCGCCCCAGGGCCGCCATCAGCGCACCGTCGCCGACCACGGGCAGCTCGCGCCCCTCGCTCAGCGCGCGCAGCTCGGGGCGGAGCAGGTCGTCCTCGACGCCCAGCACCCGGCGCCCCTTGCTGCGGATCACGCGCCGGCGCACGACCCGCCCGGGCGCGACGGGGGTGGCGCGGTAGAACGGGGCGGCCGCGGGCGCGCGCCAGTCGATGACCAGCGGGACATAGTCGGCGTCGAGCACGCCGAGGCGGCCGATGTGCAGCGTTTCGGCGATCTCTGCGGTGGGTGAGCCGTCGGGCGCCTCGGTGACGGCGTCGGCGGCGGGCTCGACCGATGTGCTCGCGCCGTCGGGGCCGCGCTCGCCGTCCTTGCCCGCGAGCAGGTCGATGCGGCCGAAGAGGAAGTCCTCGAACTCGTTGTTGAGGCGCGACAGATGGAGCCCGGCGCGGAAGACCTGCGCGTCACGCTCCGCGAGCGCGCCCGGCGTGCCGACCTGGACGCGGCGCGCCGCGTCGGCCATGAGGTACTCAGCCTCGTGGATCTTCTCAGTCAGCCGCCGGTACACGGCGTCAAGGTGCCGCTGCTCGTCACGGATCTCCCGTTCCCGCACGTCCAACGCCTCGGACCCCCTTCGTCCCTGTCCACTTCGGCAGCGGTCCACCGTACGCGACAACCGGCGGGTAGGCGCGGCTCAGGGCCGGTCGGGGCGGGGTCACTCGCCGTACTTCGCGCTGTCGAGGGCCGGGTCGAGGGCGAGCCGGTAGCCGCGCTTGACCACCGTCTGGATCATGGCGGGGGCGCCAAGGGCCGTGCGCAGGCGGGCCATCGCGGTCTCGACGGCGTGTTCGTCGCGGCCCGCGCCGGGGAGCGCGCGCAGCAGCTCCGCGCGCGGAACGACCCAGCCGGGGCGGCGGGCCAGGACGCGCAGCAGCGCCATGCCCGCGGGGGGCACGGGGCGCAGCCGCTCGTCCACGACGACCGCGTGGCCACGGATCTCCAGGCGGCGCCTGGCCACGAGCAGCGGCTGGGCGCGGGCGGGCAGCTCGTCGCAGAGCAGCTGGACGAGCGGGCCCAACCTGAAGCGCTCGGGCTGGCGGGTGGGCACGTCCTGGGCCTGGAGCGGCAGCGCGGTGACGGGCCCCACGCACGCGGCGAGCACGCGGTGGCGGAACGCGGCGAGCAGCGGCTCCTTCAGGTCGCGCTCACCGGCGCGGCGCAGCAGGGACGCCGCCGCGGGCGCGCTCGTGAACGTGACGGTGTCGAGGCCGCCCGCGACCACGGTGTCGATCAAACGGTCCACCGGGCCGATGTCCGCGGGCGGCATCCAGCGGTAGACGGGCACGTCCACGACCTCGGCGCCCGCCTCGCGCAGCGACTCGATGAATCCGGGCAGCGGCTCGCCGTGCAGCTGGAGCGCGATCCTGGTGCCGCGCACGCCCTCGTCGAGGAGCCGCTGAAGCACCTCGGCCATGGACTCGGACGCGGGCGACCACTCCTCGGTCAGCCCGGCCGCGCGCACCGCGCCGCGCACCTTGGGGCCCCTGGCCAGCAGCCGGGCGCCGCCGAGGGTGCGCAGCAGCTCGTCGCCGACGCCCCAGCCGTCGGCCGCGGCGACCCAGCCGCGGAACCCGATGGCCGTGGTGGCCACCACCACATCGGGCGCTGCGTCGATCAACGCCCGGGTGGCGGCGAGCAGTTCCTCGTCGTCCGCCAGGGGCACGATGCGCAGCGCGGGCGCGTGCTGCACCTGCGCGCCCCGGCGGCGCAGCAGCGCGGTCAGCTCGTCGGCGCGCCGCGCGGCGGTGACGCCCACGGCGAACCCGTCGAGTGGCCTGATCTCCGATGCGCCCATCCGCTCCCGCCCGTGCCTGTGCCGTGTCCCTGTCGCCTGTCCCCGGCGCCTGTCCCGGTGGCCGTCCCGGCGCCTGTCCCGGCGTCCGTCCCCGTGGGGCGGCCCGATGCCGAGACTGTCAACGCGGCGTGTCTGCCCTGGGGCCGGCCGGTTTCCCCGGCGTTACGCGCCCGGCTCGCGTGCCGGGCGCGTGGCGCCGCGTTCACACCCCGGCATAGGCGTGTTGCTCGCTGGCGTCGCGGGGCGAGGCCGCCGCGGGCGCGCCACCGCCGCCGGGCCCTGGCGCGCGCCGCAGGTATACGGCCCAGGTGACCAGGGAGCAGACGGCGTAGAAGCCGAGGAACCCGGCGAACGCCGCCGTTCCCGAGCCCGTGGACTGGAACGACTGCCGGAAGGCGAGGTTGATGCCCAGGCCGCCGAGCGCGCCGACCGCGCCGATCAGCCCGATGGCCGCGCCGGAGAGGCGGCGACCCCACGCGGCCGCGGCGTCGCCCGTGAGGCCCCGCGCCCGCGCCTTGGCGTGGTAGATGCCGGGGATCATCTTGTAGGTCGAGCCGTTGCCCAGGCCGCTGAGCATGAAGAGGGCGATAAAGCCGACGAGGAAGACCGGCAGCGAGCCGCTGGCCGACGCCGCGATCACCACGCCCGTGGCCCCGGCCATCCCCGCGAACGTCAGCAGCGTGATCCGCGCGCCGCCCCAGCGGTCCGCCCACGAGCCGCCGAGCGGCCGGATGAGCGACCCGAGCAGCGGCCCGATGAAGGTGACGGCCGCGGCCTGGAGCGGGGTGCGGTCGAACTCGTTCTGGAGGACGAGCCCGAACGCGAAGCTGTAGCCGATGAACGAGCCGAACGTCCCGATGTAGAGGAACGACATGATCCAGGTGTGCCCGTCCCGCACCGACTCGCGGGCGGCGCCGGTGTCGTTGGTCACCGGGCCGAGGTTGTCCATGTATCGCCAGGCCAGCACGGCGGCGAGGACGATCAGCGGGGCGTAGACCGCGAGCAGCACGCGCGGGTGCCCCTCGCCCGCGGTGGCGATGACCAGCAGGCCGACGAGCTGGACGACGGGGACGCCGATGTTGCCGCCGCCCGCGTTGAGGCCAAGGGCCCAGCCCTTGCGGCGCAGCGGGAAGAAGGAGTTGATGTTGGTCATGGACGAGGCGAAGTTGCCGCCGCCCACGCCCGTGAGGATCGCGACCAGCAGGAACGTCCCGTAGGACGTGCCGGGTTCCATCACCAGCCACGCGGCGACGGTGGGCAGGAGCAGCATCGAGGCGGACACGACCGTCCAGTTGCGGCCGCCGAAGCGGGCCACGGCGAACGTGTACGGCACGCGCACGAGGGCGCCGACCAGCGTCGCGACCGAGACCAGGAAGAACTTCCCCGCCGCGTCCACCCCGTACTCGGGGCCCATGAAGAGGACGAGCACCGACCACAGGGTCCATATGGAGAACCCGATGTGCTCGGCCACGATGGACAGGACGAGGTTGCGGCGGGCGACGCGTTCGCCCGTGGTGCGCCAGAACTCCTCGTCCTCCGGGTCCCACTCGTCGATCCAGCGCCCCCCTCTGCGGGCGGCCGCGGGCTTGGCTGTCGCGGGCTCGGGCATCGGCATGGCGCCTCCAGCGGGGTCGGTTGGCCATCCCGCCCGACGGTAGGCAGGCCGCGTTTCCTTCCCGTGGCAGCAGGTGACACCGACGCAACCTCGCCCTCACCCGGCGCCTGACCCCGCCGTGAGCGCGGGACCCGCGGCGGGGCGCGACGGGCTCGGTGACCGCGGTGGGCTCGGTGCGCCGACGCGTCGGCGCCCACGGACTCTGCCCACGGACACCACCCGGGGCTCCGGGCCGGGGGCTCCGGGCCGGGGGCTCCGAGCCCAACGACGCGCACGGGCCCCGAAGCCCGCCCGGGCAGGGCCTAGCGCTGCCAGCTGCCCTCGGCGACCGGCACGGGCCCGAAGCTTGTGCTCTTGGCGGGCATCCCCGCGCCGCTCGCCGCGCCCGCCCAGATCTGGTCCCAGGTCGGCGGCGGCAGGATCAGCCCCACCTCGCCGGGTCCTGGGACGCTGCTGGTGTAGCGGGGCGCGGGCTCGATGCCCTGGTCCTCGCACAGCGCGGGGATCAGCACATGGTCGCTGATCGCCGCGGGCAGCTCGACCCACTCCGCGGGAACGGACCGCAGCCGCCCGGCCATCGCCGCGGGGGAGATCTCGGAGAGCCCCCAGGTCTGGCCGCCGCCCGTGAGCAGAAACGTTCCTGGCCGTGGCACGCGCTGCGCGCCCGGCGGGTGGGCGTGCACGCGGGCGATCCTGGCGGCGGCGCGCACCGCGCGGTCGATGTCGAGTCCCGGCAGCACGCGATGGGTGGCCGACAGGGTCAGGGGGTAACGCCGGTGGTCGACCACGAGCGCGAGCAGCCGGTCGGCCACCGCGCCCGGGTGCGCGCGGTGCAGGCGGCGGGCGGCCTCGAGCCTGTGGTGACCGTCGGCGAGCAGCACGGGCGCGAGCGCCGGTGGATCGGCGGACCACGACGCGTCACAGGCCCACAGCCGCTGGACGCCGCCCTCGGGGGTGGCGAGCTCCTGGTCGGCGGGGCCCCGCGTGGTCTCGTCGATGCACCGCTGGAACGGGGTGAGGTCGGGCGCGGCGAGGAGCAACGGCTCGATCACGCCGCCGCGTTGCCGTAGCAGCCTGGCCTGGACGCGCACGTCGGACTCGCCGACCTGCTGCCTGCGCAGCACGTGGCCGGTCTCGACGCCGTCCAGGCTCAGTGCGCCGATGACGCCGCGCTGCTGGATGTCGCCCGCGGCGTCGCGGCGTTCGAGCACGTAGTAGCTGGCGCGCCCCAGGGGCTGGGCGAGCACGCCGTGGAAGGGAAGGAGGAGGTCTGTCCGTGGGGCCGGGGTCCCCGGGGGGACCAACGCGGGGAACAGGTCAGGCAGCAGTGTGCTCCTCCTCCTTCGAGGACGCGGCGACCACCACCGGACGCAGGGTGTCCATGGCCTTGCGGAGCACGGCCTCCAACTCCTGTGACGTGTCGGCGACGGCGGTGACGAAGCCATGTCCGGCGACCCGGCTGGTGGTCTCCGGAACATGGCTGCCGAGGGGAACGTCGATCTCGAGCCGGGTGACACCCGGCAGTCCCCGCGCCTCCGCGAACCCGTCCACGCCTTCGAGAAGGCCGGGCGGGAACCGCAGGAAGCGCAAACCCACATACCGGTCGGCCGGGGCCGGGGCCGGTGCGGGAAGTCCCAGCACGGTGGCGATCGTCAGGGCCGGGATGTCGGTCCCGGTCGACAGGAGCAGCTCGCTGACGCGGTCCTCGCCCGGGTGGGCGTGCGACTCGATCAGCCGCGGGCCTTCCTCGGTGAGGATGACCTCGGTCTGGGACGGACCGCTGCGCTGGCCCGCCGTGTTGAGCGTGGCATGAACCAGCTGGTGGATCCGGTCGGTGGTGTCGTCGTCCAGATCCGCCGGCAGGTCGTAGCCGGTCTCGGGGCACCCAGGGGTGCCGCTGGTGTGCTTCCTGGTGATGACCAGGATGCGGTGCTTCCCGTCCTGGGAGTGCGCCTCCACGCTGTACTCAGGACCCTCGAGGAACTCCTCGACGATCAACGCGGGCTCGGGAGGCAGATCGGCGGCCAGGAGCGCCGCGTCCGCCGCGGCGCGCAGCAGATGGACGTCCTGGCCGCCGAACCCGGTACGTGGCTTGGCCACGCACGGGAAGCCGACGCGCTCGGCGACAGCTGCCAGGTGCGCGGCGCGGTCGCAGTGCTCGAACCGGACGGGGGCACCGGTGAGCTGGTTGACCTTGCCGCGCAGGGCAGCCTTGTCGGTGAGGTACGCGACGGCCGCATGGGGGTTCCCAGGGAAGCGCAGCGCCTCGTTCGCCCGTGCGGCGATGAGCGCGCTCGGCTCCGCGAATCCGAACACCGAGACCCTGACCGAGAGGTTGGCGAGGTGCCCGATGGCCATCATCAACCGCGGATGATCCCGCCAGTCGACGGTCATGGCCTCGTCGGCCGCCGCGGCGGCCTCCCGGATGTCCGGGACGGTGAGATCGGGGGCCAGCACCAGGCTGCGCGCACCGACCTCGCGAGCCGCTTCCACGACGGCGAGCCGTGGACTGAGCAGGACCGCCAGGGGAGTCTGGGGCGTCATCGTGCCGCCTCCTCATTCCACTTGATCCTGCGGGCCTGGCCCGGACGACTTCGAGGGCATCAATGCGTGATCGGTCTGATGGGTCTGAACGGTCTGAACGGTCTGAACAGATCGTGGTCAAACGGCGCTCGGGACGCGTACCCTGGTCAGTACCAGAGGCTCGTCGTGCCGACCGACTGATTCGCGGAGCTCTGACCCGCCGCGGTGGCGGTGCCCTGGGCGAACCCGACAGTGGCCGCCGCGATCGCGAGAGCGGCGATAACACTGAGAGCGAACTTCTTCACAGTTTCCCTCTTCCGTGCCCACAGAGGCGAACATAAGTGGCATGGTGACTCTCATCATGCTCACGAGCTTTCACGGGGAAGTCGATAGAGTCGCTGTGGCATCATCTCGCCTGTCAGGTTGACGCCAGGGGCAGGCCGATGTCGTCCAAGGAAGAAGAGCGTGCACGAATCCGGCGAAATAGACACAGCGGCCACCACAGTTTACCGGCTCCGTGTGATCCACCCCACGGACTCGGTGGAACAGATCGCGGTGCGGGCCGACCTGACTCCGGATGATGTGAAAGATGCCGAATCACGCCTTTTCTCCCTGGGGTTGCTGAGGTCGTCTCCCGGCGGCGGCCGGGTGGCCATCAGCCCCGAAAGCGCCGCCGACGCCCTGCTCGCCCCCCTGGAACAGGACATCCTGGAACGCCGCATCGCCATGGCGACCACCCGCGCGCGCCTGCACTCGCTCTCCGGCGACTACCTGGAGGCGCGCAGCCTGCGTTCGGCCAAGACGAGCATCGAGGTCGTCGAGGGGATCGACAACATCAGGGCCGTCATCGACGACCTGGCCCGCACCTGCATGACGTCGCTCGACGCGCTGATGCCGGGGCGCCCGACCGAGGAGGCGGTCCGCGCGGCGCGGCCGCTGGATCTGCGGATCCTCAAACGGGGCGGGAAGATGCGCCAGTTGTTCCAGCAGACCGCGCGCAACCACCCCCCGACGGTGCAGTATGTCGAGGCACTGGAACGGGAGGGGGCCCAGATGCGCATCACCAGCGTCCTGCCGTCCCGCGTGCTGATCTACGACCGCAGCTGCGCCGTTCTGCCGATCGACCCGGCCCAGACGGCGGTCGGTGTCGCGCTGATCCGCGACCCGGCGGTCCTGAGCTTCCTCCAGCAGCTGTTCGAACACTACTGGGACAGGGCCTCGGAGTTCTCCGAGGCCGAGCGCAACTCCGGCCCCGAGCCCACCGGCGTCGAGCGGGACGTGCTGCTGCTGATGGCCGCGGGGAAGAAGGACGAGGCCATCGCGCACCAACTGGGCGTGTCGCCCCGTTCGGTGAGCCGCGTGGTCGCGCGGCTGATGGACCGGCTCGACGCGGACAGCCGCTTCCAGGCCGGGGTGCGCGCGGCGCTCAACGGCTGGCTGTCCTAAACCCTCCCCGGACCGAATCGAATCCCCCGGACCGAATCAAAGGACAAGGGCGTGTCCCACTCGTTCCACTCGTCCCCGTCGTTCGACGACGAGATCGACGCGGTGACCGTGCGGGTCTATCAGTTGCGCGTGACCCACCCCACCGATCTGGCGAGCCAGTTGGCCGCCAGGGCCGGTCTCACGGTGGATGACGTGTCGGCCGCCGAGGAGCGGCTCGCCCAGCTGGGGCTGCTTCAGCAGTCGCCGGGCGGCGGCTGGGTGGCCATCAGCCCCGAGAGCGCGGCGGACGCGCTGCTCGCGCCGTTCGAGCAGGACATCCTGGAGCGCCGCATCGCCATGGCCGCCACGCGCGAGCGCCTGCACTCGCTCTCGGGCGACTACCTGGAGGCGCGCAGCCTGCGCTTCGCCCGCAGCAGCGTCGAGGTGGTCAGGGGCCTCGACAACATCAGGGCCGTCATCGACGACCTCGCGCGCACGTGTGTGACCTCGCTCGACGCGCTGGCGCCCGGCGGCGGGCAGTCCGAGGCGGCGATCGGCGCGGCCACCCCGCTCGACCTCGAGCTCCTGGGCCGCGGCATCAGGATCAGGTCGCTCTTCCAGCACAGCGCGCGCCGCCACCGGCCTACCGTCCACTACGCGGAGCTGATCACGGCGGCGGGCGCGCGGGTGCGCAGCGCCGGGGTGCTGCCGTCCCGGATGCAGATCTACGACCGCAGCTGCGCCGTTCTGCCCCTCGACCCGCACGACACGGCGGCGGGCGCGGCGCTCGTGCGCGACCCTTCGGTGCTCGGCTTTCTGTGCCAGCTGTTCGACCAGTGCTGGGACGAGGGCGTGGAGTTCACAGAGCAGGAGGCCGAACAGGGCCCCGAGCCCACGGGGTTGGAGCGCGAGGTGCTGATGCTGCTCGCGGCGGGGCGCACCAACGACGAGATCGCCGAACGCCTCGGGCTCGCCCAGCGCTCCATCAGCAGGCTGGTGGCCCAGCTGATGGACCGGCTCGATGCCACCAACCGCTTCCAGGCGGGCGTGCGCGCGGCGGCACGCGGCTGGCTGAGCTGAGCGGGGCGCGTTCGGCTGACGGGCTCGGCCGCGGCGGAACGTTCAGCCCAGGCGGGCGCGGACCGCGGGGACGACCTCGTCGGCGAAGATCCGGGCCTGGCGCTCGCGGTCGCGCCCAGGCCAGAAGACAAACGTGTTCATGCCATGGGCGGTGTGGATCTCGGCGAGGGTGTCGGCCCAGTGCTCCACGGGCCCGTTGAACGGGTCCCGCGCGCTCGGCACGACCGTTCCCATCACGTTGTAGAGGCGGGTCAGGCGGGCGGGGTCGCGGCCCGCGTCGCGCGCGGCGTCGTCGATGATCGCGTTGAGCCCGGAGAGCCGCTCGGGCGGGGCATAGGGGCTGGAGACGGACCAGCCGTCGGCCTTGGCGCCGAGCAGGGCGAGCGCCTTGGGGCCCATGACGCCGAGCCAGATGGCGATGTCGTGCGCGGGCCTGGGCCCTGGGCGCGCGCCGGGGACGGTGTGGTGGGCGCCCTCGTACGCGTAGGGCTGCCCGGCCCAGGCGGCGCGGATGATGTCGATGGCCTCGCCGAGCGCGGCGCGGGCGGCGCCGGGCGACCGGCGCGGGCCGCCCATCCCCGCGATGGCGTCGGTGAACCCGCCGGAGCCCAGGCCGAGTTCGAGGCGGCCACCGCTGAGCACGTCGATCGAGGCGGCCTGCTTGGCGAGCATCGCGGGCGGGCGCAGCGCGAGGTTGGCGACGTTGGGGAAGAAGCGCACCGAGCGCGTCCTTGACGCCAGCCAGGTGATGAGGGTGAACGTGTCGAGGAAGTCGGCCTGGTACGGGTGGTCCTGGATGCCCACGTGGTCGAGGCCAGCGGCGTCGGCGATCTCGGCGATGCGGAGGGCGGTGGGCAGCCCGGCGCTGTGGGGGTCGACGTTGAGCCCGAAGGTGACGGGTGACGAGGGTGCCGAGGGGGCGGGTGCGGTCATGGTGAGCCTTTCGGTGGTGGTTCGCAGCGGGGTTCGCAGCGGGGTCAGCGTCGCTCCCCGATGCGGGTCAGGGCGCGGGCGAGCAGGTCCTGCTCCTCGGGCGTGAGCCGGTCGAGAAGCAGCTCGCGCACGATCCGCGTCTGGATCGGCACGGCCTCCTCCAACGCGGCCCGCCCCGCGGGCGTGAGCGTGATCAGCACGCCGCGCCGGTCGTCGGGGGCGCCGGAGCGGGCGACCAGGCCACCGGACTCGAGGCGGGCGACGAGCCTGCTGAGCGAGGGCTGGGTGAGCCGCACCGCGGGCGCAAGGTCCTTGAGGCGCAGCCCGGGCGGCGGGGCGGCGCTCAGGCGGACCAGCACCTCGAAGTCGTTGACCGTCAGGCCGCAGGACGCGGCGAGCGCGGCGCCCAGCGCCTCGCTCACGCGGGCGTGCGCGTCGGCGAGCGCCGTGAACGCGCGGGCGCAGGTCTCCTCGGTGTGCTCCATGGGTGCCGCCCTTCAGCCGGTGGGTCCTTCGAACGTGGCCAGCGTGCCGGAGATGTGCTCCTCCTCGTACTCCAGGTGCGGCAGCAGCTCGTCGGCCAGGCGCCGGAGCGCGGCGGCAAGCCGCCCGCGCACGGCGGGCTCGTCGGGGCCGCCGAGCCCGGCGGCCTCCGCCTCGACGGCGTCGAGGACGTCAGAGACGGTGCGGTGGTCGGCCTCCAGGCGGTCGATCACGGGGCCGAGCGCGGGGTTGGCGGCACGCAGGGCCGGAAAGAGCGACGCGGACTCGATGCCGTGGTGGCTGTGTACGAAACGGCAGTGCCGCAGGCAGTTGATCTTCAGCTGCCACAGCGGGCCCTGGGCCGCGAGGGAGGCGAGGCCCCTGCTGATCTCGTCGGCCGACGCGCCCGCGGTGACCTCGTCGGCGAGGCGCAGCACGGTGCCGAGGTCGCGGCGGATCATGTCGTGGATCCAGCGCAGCTCGGTCACCAGGGCCTCGCCCCCGGGGGTCGGCGGCCCCGGGGGCGGCACGACGGCGGTCATCGCCCGGCTCCTCGGGCGGCGGCAGTCAATAGATACATACGCATACATCTACTCTACTCCCCTCCGGAGCGTTCGACGGGCCCTTCGCCGGGGCGGCCAGGGACCACGGGAAGAACGGGGAGAACGGGGAGCACGGGCAGGCCGCGGTCGGCCTCGGGGAGCCAGGCGTCAGGGGGCCGGAGCAGCCAGCCCTCGGCGGCGGCCAGGCCGCGGGCCGCGGCGGCGAGCGCGGCGAGCCCGGGGTGGCGCAGCCCGCGGCGCCACACCATGGAGACGGGGATCAACGGCACGGGGCCGGTCAGCGGGCGCAGCACCATGCCGCGTACCCCGGTGAACTCCTCGCTCGCCAGGACCGACCAGCCGCGCTTGCGCACCACGCGCTCGAACTCCGCCTCGCCCTCGATCTTCGGGAACGGCGCCGCGAGCTCGATGCCGCGCCCGGCGAACAGCGCGCGGGCGTAGTCCGTCCACTCGGCCGTCTCGTCGTTTCCCGCCGCCGCGTAGATCACCTCGCCCTTGAGCGCGGCGAGTTCGACCTCGGCGCGGGGGGCGAGCGGGTGCGCCTCGGGCAGCAGGACGGCGGCCCGCTCGTAGCGGACCAGGCCGTGTTCGAGGCCGGCGCGCACGGGCTGGGGCAGCCCGGCGACCCGCCCAAACGACACGTCGAGCCGCCCGCCAGCCACCTCGGCCGCGGCCCTGGCCAGGCCGCTGTGGAAGCGGGCCACGAACTCGAGCCCCGGCTCGGCCTCCCGCGCCGCTGCCAGCACCCGGTGCCCGGTGGAGACGGGCGCCGAGGCGTCGACCACGAGGGGCCGGTCGCCGCTCGCCGCGACCGCGCCCGCGAGCTGGTCGTACGCGTCGAGCAGCCCGCGCACGGCGGGCAGCAGCCGCGCCCCCTCGGGGGTGAGCGCCACATGCCGGGTGTCGCGGACGAACAGCGCGGCGCCCCACTCCCGTTCGAGCCTTTTGATGTCGCGGCTAAGCGCCTGCTGGGCGACGAGCAGCCGGGCGGCGGCGCGGGTGAAGTGCAGCTCTTCGGCGACGGCCACGAAGGCGCGGAGCAGCCGAGGATCGGTGTCATGGGGCACCGGGGCATTGTCGCCCGGGGCGGCGCGCGAGCCGGGGATTCACAACGCAGGGGCGTAGATGACGGCCGTTCAGGTGTTGGACGGCGCGGGGCGCGGGCCTGGAGTGTAGGGGCCATGCCGCACTCCCCCTCGGGCCGCTCGCGCCCCTCCCCGCTCGCGCCATATGCCCGACTGCTCGCCATGCCGGGGGCGTTGGCGTTCGCCGTGCCGGGGCTGCTGGCGCGGCTGCCGATGGCGATGTTCGGGGTGGCGACGGTGCTGATGGTCACCGAGCACCATGGCTCCTACGCGCTGGCCGGGGCGGTGGTGGCGACCGGTCTCGCCGCGTCGACCGTGGGCGGGCCGCTGATCGCGCGGCTGGTGGACCGGCGCGGGCAGGGGCGGGTGGCGCTGCCCGCGGCGGCGCTCGCGGCGACGGGCCAGGGGGCGCTCGTGGTGTGCCTGGTGACGGGGGCGCCGGTGTGGACGTGGTTCGCGTGCGCGGTGCTGGGGGCGGCGACGCCGAACACGGGCGGGATGTCGCGGGCGCGCTGGGCGTATCTGCTGCGTGGCGCGTCGGCCGAGCGGACGGCGGCGCGGCACACGGCCAACTCCCTCGAACAGGCCATGGACGAGCTGTGCTTCGTGGGCGGGCCCGTGCTGGCGGCGCTCCTGTGCTCGGCGCTGTTCGTCGAGGCGGGCACGGTGGCGGGGGTGGCGCTGCTGGTGGGCGGGATGGCGGCGTTCGCGGCGCGCCGTGACACGGAGCCGCCGCTGCCGGTGGGCGGCGGCGCCTCGGGGCCAGGGCCGCTGAGGGCGCGGGGGATGCGGCCGCTGCTCGCGGCGTTCGTGTGCGCCGGGGTGGTGTTCGGGGCGATGGAGGTGGTGACGCTGGCGTTCGCCGACGAGCGGGGTCAACGGGCCTGGGGCGGGCCTGTGTTGGCGGCGCAGGCCGCAGGCTCGGCGCTCGCGGGGCTGCTGTTCGGGCTGCTTGCGGTGCGGGGCTCGGCCAGGGCGCGGTTCGCGGTGTGCGCGGCGGCCATGACGGGTCTGATGGTCCTGCCCGCGCTGGTGGCGCGCACGGGGTCACTTCCGCTGCTCGCCCCGGCGCTGCTGCTCGCGGGGATGGCGACGGCCCCGGCGATGGTGACGGGGATGACCCTGGCGCAGGACATCGCGCCACCGGGGCGCCTGAACGAGACGATGACGCTGACCGTGGCGGCGCTCCTCGGCGGCATCGCGCTCGGCTCGGCGGGCGGGGGCGCGCTGGTGGAGGCCAGGGGCGCGGCGACGGGCTTCACGCTGCCGGTGGCGGCGGCGGGCGCGGCGGCGCTCGTGGCCGCCACCGGCGCGTGGGCCGAGTCCTACAGGGCGCGCAGGAAGTCGGCGGCGAGCGGTCCGGCGTCCGAGCCACCCGATCCGCCGTCCTCGAGCACGACGGCGAACGCCAGATCGGAGTCGCCGAGGTAGCCGATCATCCAGGCGTTGGTGGACAACTCCCCTTCCTCGTCGCTGAACTCGGCGGTGCCGGTCTTGCCGTGCGGCGTGCCGGGGACGCCGTCGATGGCCGAGGCCGAGCCGTCGGTGACGGTCTCGCGCATCAGGTCGCGCAGCGCGTCGAGCGTCCCTTCGGACAGGGCGCGACCGGCCTCGTGGCGCTCCTCGACGGCGTCGGGCACCAGGACCGGCTGCCTGAAGGTGCCGTCGGCGACGGTGGCGGCGACCGAGGCCATGACCAGCGGGCTGGCCTGCACCTCGGCCTGGCCTATGAGCGAGGCGGCGAGCTGGTTGGGCGACCGCGCGGGCGGCACGGCCCCGTCGAACGTCACCGCGCCGACGTCCCACGCCGCGCCGATGCCGAACGCCTCGGCCGTGGTGGGCAGGGTGTCGTTCTCGAACCGGTCGAGGTTGTCTATGAACGCGGTGTTGCACGACTCGGTGAACGCCTCGCGCAGCGTGGTGTCGGGCCCCAGCTCGAACTCGCCCTGGTTTTCGAAGCGTTGCCCCTCGACCGTGGCGTACTGGGGGCAGCCGATGACATCCCCGGGACCGGTGCCGCCCTCCAGGAGGGCCGCGGTGGTGACGACCTTGAAGGTGGAGCCGGGGGCGAGCTGTCCCTGGAGCGAGCGGTTGAACCCGTCGGCGGGCCAGTCGGCGGCGGCCAGGATGTCCCCGGTGGAAGGCTGGACGGCGACGATGGAGCCGTCCCTTCCGAGGTCGGCGAGCGCTTCCTCGGCGGCCCGCTGCATGTCGGCGTCGATGGTGGTGGTGACGGGGGTGCCGGGCTCGCCTCCGCCCTGCTCGTGCAGGGTCTCGACGGCCTCGCCCGAGGCGCGGTCGGCGATGACGACGGCGCCGGACGAGGCGCCGGTGAGCTGCTCGTCGTAGCGCTCCTGGAGCCCGGACGCGCCCGCGCCTGTGGCGGCGTCGAGCCCGCCGACGAGGGGGCGCGCGGCGTGAGCGAGGGGCCGGACGGCGTCGGCGAACTGGAGCCCCGCGACGGCCCCGAGCGCCTCGGCGTGCTCCTGGTACGCCTCGTCCCTGAGGGTGACGACGGGCACGGCCTGGTCGGGGTCCGCCTCGTCGACCCGCTGGCGCAGGGCGTCGATGTCGATCCCGGCGTCGAGGTCGTCGAGGGCGTCGTAGGCGGCGTCGGGGGCGCTGAGCTGGGCGGGCCATATGGTGATGTCCCACACGGTGGCGGGCCCGGCCAGCTCCTCGCCGCCGGCGGCGAGGATGGGGGCGCGCTCGGCGTCCTCCAGGGTGAGGACGAGGGTCTGCCCCTCGGCGAGCGCGGGGTGCGCGACGGCGGAGGACCAGCGCACGGTCCACCCGTCGCCGCCCTCGTCCGGCACCATCAACGCGCTTGACTCATAGCCCCATTCGCCCATGCCCTCCAGGGTGAGGGTGGCGTCAAACGGGACGCTCAGGGCGCCTTCGGGGATGTCGTCGCCCTCGGGCTCCTCGCCCGGCCCGGTGGAGCGGAGGTCGACCGCCTCGGGCCGCATGTTCTGCTGGATCGAGTCGAGCAGGGACAGCGCGGCCTCGGGGTCGTCGGTGTGCCCCGCGGCCCCTTCGATGTCGCCCCCGGCCCAGGCGTCGAGGAACGCGTCCGCACCGGCCCGCGCCTCGTCCCCGCTGTCATCGCCCCCGCCGCGCAGCACCAGGACGGCGATGACCGCCAGCGCGACGACGACGGCCACTCCTCCGACAAGCGCCCCGAGGCGCGCACGATTCCTCCCCATGTGCCGCACCCTACCCCCACCCACTGACAACCAGGGGCGGGCGGGGGAGGGCGGCCGCCGGGGGTGCGGGTGGCGCAGCCCCCGCCCCGCGAGGCGAAGCCGAGCAAAAAGAAGAGGGCGACCCGGTCCGCGCCCACCGCGAACACAGTCACCCACCGCCGAAGGGGGGGTGCGGGTGGCAAAGCCCCCGCCCCGCGAGGCGAAGCCGAGCAAAAAGAAGAGGGCGACCCGGTCCGCGCCCACCGCGAACACAGATCGCCCTCGACCTCGTGGAGATGGCGGGAATCGAACCCGCGTCCAACGGAGCAAAAGGAGGGCTTCTCCGAGCGCAGTCCGCTGCGATTTTCTCGGCCCCGGAGATCACGCGGACAAGTCTCCGACGGGCTCAGTCACTGTGTGGTGTCCCGTCAGCCCCCGTGACCGAGGCTAACGGTGGAGTCCCCTAGCTGATGCCAGGACCCGGGGCGGGGACGCACCCGGACTGACACTTCGCAGGTCGCTGCTCAGGCAGCGAGGGCGAAGGAATCGCGCTTGTTATTGGCGATTATTTTTTTGCGACATATGGTTAACGAGATCATTGCCGCTTCCTCGGCTCGCTTCCCCTGCTTCGACATCCGCTGTCGAAACCGATCATCCCCATGTGGAATTGACAACCAGGCGGGCCCCGGGGCTATTCCCGAAAGTCACCTGTGCACCGTTGGCCAGTATACGTCAGGCCCGCTGCTTGCGGCGAGCGGCCGACATGGCCCGCTCCGCCTCGCGGCGGTCCTGCTTCTCGCGCAGGGTCTGCCGCTTGTCGAACTCCCGCTTGCCCCTGGCCAGCGCGATCTCGACCTTGGCGCGGCCCTCCTTGAAGTAGAGGGCGAGCGGGACGAGCGTGAGGCCGCTCTCCTGGGTCTTGCCGATGAGCTTGTCCAGCTCCTCGCGGTGGAGGAGGAGCTTGCGCTTGCGCCGGGCGCTGTGGTTGGTCCACGTGCCCTGGGCGTATTCCGGGATGTGGACGTTGTGCAGCCATGCCTCGCCGCCGTCGAGCTGGGCGAAGCCGTCGACGAGCGAGGCGCGGCCCTGGCGCAGCGACTTGACCTCGGTGCCGGTCAGTACCAGACCGCACTCGTATGTATCCAGGATGTGATAGTCGTGCCGCGCGCGCTTGTGCTGCGCGATCATCTTGCGCGCGGTCTCTTTCCCCTTAGCCATGACCTGACCACTGTACTGGCCTGGCCGGTCGATGGCCCCCGGGTTACGAGGGGGCGACCAGGCCCTCGAGCACCGTGCGGGCCTCGGCCTCGGGGTCGGCGCCCGGCTCGACGACGAGGTCGGGCAGGATGCCGTCGTCGTCGACGGTCCGGCCCGATGGCGTCGCGTAGTGCCCGACGGTCAGCTCGGCCACGGAGCCGTCCGGCTGCTCGCTCGGCATCTGGACGGTGCCCTTGCCGAAGGTGCGGCTGCCGACGATCACCGCGCGGTTGCGGTCTTGGAGGGCTCCGGTGAGCATCTCGGCCGAGCTCATGGTGGTGCCGTCGACGAGGACGACGAGCGGCGTGGTGGTGTCGCCGCCGCGCTCGGCGTGCAGCGCGTGCTGGGTGCCGTGCACGTCGTACGTGGCGACCAGGCCGCCGTCGAGGAAGACGGAGGCGGCGCCCGCGGCCTCGGTCAGCAGGCCCCCGGCGTTCCCCCTGAGGTCCAGCACGATGGCGTCGCCCGGCTCGACCGCGGCGACGGCGTCGCCGAGCTGCTCGGCGGAGCCGCGGGTGAACGTGCTGACGTGGATGCGCGTGACGCCCGGCGCCTCGCGCGTGACGGTGACGGGCTCGGCGGTGAGCCGGGCCCGTTCCACCTCAACCTCGCGGAAGTCGCCGTCGCGCACCAGGCCGAGCAGCACGGTGCTGCCGGGGCCAGCGAGCTCTTCCTGGTCGCTGCCGCGGAGCCTGCCCACGGCGTCGGTCACCGGGCGGCCGTCTAGGCCGACGCCGTCGATCGTGCGGATCTCGTCGCCCGCGCGGACGCCCGCGCGCTCGGCCGGGCTGTCCTCGTGGACCTCGCTGACCTCGATCCGGCCCTCGGCGGTCCTGATGACCGTTATGCCGGTGCCGACGTACTCGCCCTCCAGGCTCCGCGCCACCCGCGCGTACTCCTCGGCGGAGTACGCCGCGGCCCAGCGGTCGCCGCTGCCGCTGACCAACCGCCCGGCGTCCTCCGCCGGTTCGGTGCCGTCGGCCGACTCGGGCCAGGAGCCGGTCGCCGCTCCGGTCATCAGGACACCGGCGAAGACACACGCCAGGGCGGCCCCGCGCCGCAGGGGGCGACGGGCCGAAATGTCGTGACACGGACGTGACATGGTGCGGAGTGTAGGACACATACGGGGGGCGCACGGGAGACGAACAAGGTGATGAGGCGGGGAAAAATCACACCCGCCTTACACCTTCAGGTACTTGCGCAACGCGAAGAAAGCTGCAATAGACGGCATCAACGCGCCCACGACCAGCACCCAGGGCAGCACCGAGAGCACCGCGTCCCAGCCCACGAAGTCGATCACCTGGATCTCGTCGGCGAGGAACGTGTCGATCGCGAACTGCTTGACCCCGACCAGCAGGACGCACGCGAGCAGCGCGCCCAGCATCCCCGCGATCGTGGCTTCGAGGATGAACGGCATCTGGATGTAGAAGCTCGACGCCCCCACGAGCCGCATGATGCCGGTTTCCCGCCGACGGCTGAACGCCGAGACGCGCACGGTGTTGACGATCAGCAGCAGGGCCACCACGAGCATGAGCGCCATCAGCCCGAGCGCGGCGTAGTTGACGCCGTTGAGCAGGTTGAACAGCGGCTCGAGCGTGGAGCGTTGGTCGCGCACCGACTGCACGCCGTCGCGGCCCGCGAACGCCGAGGAGATCACCTCGTACTTGGTGGGGTCGGTCAGCTTGACGCGGAACGACTCCTGCATCTGGTCGGGCGTGACCACGGCCGCGATGGGCGAGTCCTGCTGCTGCTCCTGGTAGTGCTCGAACGCCTCTTCCGCCGTCTCGAAGTAGACGTTGTCGACCAGGTCGTACTCGGCCAGCTCGGCGTCGATCTGTTCCTTCTGCTCCTCGGTGACCGCGCCCCGCGCGCAGGCCGGGTCACCGGTCTCGGCGTCGTTGGCGTTGCAGAGGAATATCGACACCTCGACCCGGTCGTACCAGTAGTTCTCCATGCTGTTGACCTGCTTGCGGGCCAGCAGCGAGCCGCCGAGGAGGGCGAGCGAGAGAGCCACGGAGACGATGACGGCCAGGGTCATCGTGACGTTGCGGCGGAGACCGACGCCGATCTCCGACAGGACGAAGTGGGCGCGCATGGCGTCCTTTCAGTCAGTGCTGGTAGCCGTAGACGCCGCGGACCTGGTCGCGGACGAGACGGCCCCGTTCGAGCTCGATCACGCGCTTGCGCATCTGGTCGACGATCTGGGCGTCGTGGGTCGCCATGACGACCGTGGTGCCCGTGCGGTTGATGCGGTCCAGCAGCTTCATGATGCCCACGGAGGTCTGCGGGTCAAGGTTGCCGGTCGGCTCGTCGGCGATCAGCAGCATCGGGCGGTTGACGAACGCCCGCGCGATCGCGACGCGTTGCTGCTCACCACCGGACAGCTCGCCGGGCATGCGGTCGTCCTTGCCGCCGAGGCCCACCAGGTCGAGCACCTCGGGAACGGTCTTGCGGATCTGACCGCGCGACTTGCCGATGACCTCGAGGGCGAACGCGACGTTCTCGCCCACGGTCTTGTTGGGCAGCAGCCTGAAGTCCTGGAAGACCGTGCCGAGCTGGCGGCGTACCTGGGGCACCTTCCAGTTGGAGAGGCGGGCGAGGTCCTTGCCCAGCACGTGGACGGTGCCCGTGCTGGCGCGCTCCTCCCGCAGTATCAGCCGGAGGAACGTCGACTTACCCGAGCCGGAGGAGCCGACGAGGAAGACAAACTCGCCGCGCTCGATCTCCAGCGAGACATCGTGCAGGGCCGGGGCGTTCTGCCGGGGGTATGTCTTGGAGACGTTGTCGAATCGGATCACGGTTACACCATGTCGGGACTGGGTACGGGGAGAAGGCTCCCCCTCGCTGGGGCAGACCCTACGCGAAGCGGCAGGCGATCCGCAGGCAGCGTCCCGACCCATCCCCTTTGTCCCGGTCCGCGTCCGGCGTTCTGCGCTTCCGCCCTGGGCCTGGCACAGTAGAGGGAGAGGGGGGGAGATGAGAGGAGACGATCGCATGACCGCCGACTGGCTGGTGTGCGCGAACTGCGCGGGGAGGGTGAGCGAGGGCCGGTGCGCCGTCTGCCGGGCCGAGCTGGCCCGGCTCCGGGAGGGGCGCGGTCCCTGGTCTCACTTCGGCAGCCCGGCGGCGTTGATCGCCCTGCTGCTGACCCTGGTCACCGTGACCTTCCTGGTGACGCGGCCCACCTGAGCTCGCGCGAGCTTCCCACGACAGCGCGGAACAGCGCACGATGGGCCCGGAGCGACGGATCGCTCCGGGCCCATCACGTGGTGCGACGGACTGCTACCGACCCGCTCAGGCGGGGGTGGCGCCGCCCTTGTTGATCAGACGCGGCAGGTAACGGAAGCCCACACCACCGGCGATCATGGTGGCGGCACCGATGATCAGCAGCGTCTGGTTGGTGGAGGAGCCGGTCTCCGCGAGCTCGCCCTCGTCTTCCTCGGGGGCGGTGATGTCCTCGGTCGGGTCCTCCTGCTCGATGGGGCTGCTGGCGCCCTCGCTGTCAGGGTCGGGGCCCGTGGCGCCCTCGTTCACACCCTGGACGCTGGAGCCACCCTGCTCGGCGCCCCCCTCCTCGCCACCACCCTGCTCGGCGCCACCTTCCTCGGCACCGCCTTCCTCACCGCCACCCTGCTCGGCGCCACCTTCCTCGGCACCGCCTTCCTCGCCACCACCCTGCTCGGCGCCACCTTCCTCGGCACCGCCTTCCTCGCCACCACCCTGCTCGGCGCCACCTTCCTCGGCACCGCCTTCCTCGCCACCACCCTGCTCGGCGCCACCTTCCTCGGCACCGCCTTCCTCGCCACCACCCTGCTCGGCGCCACCTTCCTCGGCACCGCCTTCCTCGCCACCACCCTGCTCGGCGCCACCTTCCTCGGCACCGCCTTCCTCACCGCCACCCTGCTCGGCGCCACCCTCTTCGGCACCGCCTTCCTCGCCACCACCCTGCTCGGCGCCACCTTCGGCACCCTCGACGAGGCCGACGATGCCGCCGTCAGCGCCACCGGCGATGCCGACGATGCTGTTCTCCTGAGCGGTGTTGGTCTTCGCCTCGCTGTTGTTGCTGGCCGACGCGGTGCCGACCACGGCGATCGAGGCCCCCGCGGCGAACACCGCGGCCGCGGCCGCGCGCGCCATGTTGGCGCGAGTCTTGGGACTGGCCATGTGATCCACTACCCCCTGTAGTTGTTCGATGAGTGACAAGGTCCCGTCTGGGGCAGCCTCTCGCAAGGGCAGCGCGGCCGCAGGGAGCCGTCGGTCTTCCTCGTACGACCCTCGCGCATCACGCGCCCCAGAACACAGGCATGCCGAGCGAACAGCTTTCCCGCTGAGCCGACGGTCGTCAAGCAGGATGTCCGCTAAACACCAACCCGGCGGTGGAAGTTGCGTGAAGGTTACTTCTCGCGCTGTTTGCGCCAGCGGATTCCGGCTTCGAGGAAGTCGTCGATATCGCCGTCCAAAACGGACTGGGGGTTTCCGACTTCGTGTTCCGTCCTGAGGTCCTTGACCATCTGGTACGGCTGGAGGACGTAACTGCGCATCTGGTTCCCCCAGGAGTTGCCACCGTCGCCCTTGAGGGCGTCCATCTTGGCCTGCTCCTGGGCGCGTTGGTGCGCGAGCAGGCGGGCCTGGAGGACGCGCATGGCCGCCGCGCGGTTCTGGATCTGGGACTTCTCGTTCTGGCAGGAGACGACGATGCCGGTCGGCAGGTGGGTCATCCGGACCGCGGAGTCCGTGGTGTTGACGGACTGACCGCCGGGGCCCGAGGAGCGGAAGACGTCGACCCTGATCTCGTTCTCCGGGATCTCGATGTGGTCGGTCTGCTCCACGACGGGCAGCACCTCGACACCCGCGAACGACGTCTGGCGGCGGCCCTGGTTGTCGAAGGGGGAGATGCGCACCATCCGGTGCGTGCCCTGCTCGACGGACAACGTGCCATACGCGTAGGGCGCCTTGACGGTGAACGTCGTCGACTTGATGCCCGCCTCCTCGGCGTACGACGTGTCAAGCACCTCCGTGGAGTACCCGCGCCGCTCGGCCCAGCGCAGATACATGCGCTGAAGCTGCTCGGCGAAGTCGGCCGCGTCGACGCCGCCCGCCTCGGCCCTGATGGAGACCATGGCCTCGCGCTGGTCGTACTCACCCGAGAGCAGGGTGCGCACCTCCAGCTCGGCCACGGCCTTGCGCACGGACTCGAGCTCCGCGTCGGCCTCGCGGCGGGCGTCCGCATCGTCCTCCGACTCGGCCAGCTCGAAAAGGACCTCCAGGTCCTCGATGCGGCCGTGCAGCTCCTCGGTCTTGCGCAGCTGGCCCTGGAGCAGGGAGAGGCGGCTGGTGACCTGCTGGGCGCGCTCGGGGTCGTCCCAGAGGGTGGGCGCGGCCGCCTGCTCCTCGAGCGCGGCGATGTCAGCCCTCAGCCGGTCGAGGTCGATCACGGCCTCGATCGACTCCATGGTGGAGCTGAGGGACTTCAGAGCTTCGGAAACGTCGACGACTGCCACGCCCCCAGCGTAACCGCTTGACGTCAGGGCACACCCGGCTCGTCCAGCTGCTCGACGACCCCGAGGGGAGCGCCGTTGTCCCCGCGGCCGCCGCCGTCGCCGCCGCCGCCGGAGAGCAGCAGCCAGCCGCCCACCGCGCCCGCGGCGAGCAGCGCCGCCGCGGTGACCGCGAGGCGGCGCCTGCGGCGGGCCGCGGCGCCGTGCCGGGCCGAGCCCGCGCGGGGCGCGCCCGCGGGGCGGATGACGCGGGCGGTGCCATGGGCCCCACCGGCCAGCTCCTCGGCGTCGGGGACCCGCATCCTGGTGTGCGTGGCCCGCTCCGAGTCGGGGGCCGCGCCGCGCACCAGCGGAACGGCCACGCGCTCGGGGCCCTGGGGCTCGTCCGCGGCTCCGGCCGCGTGCGCGGCGGCGGGGGCGGGCTCGGCCTCGGCGGCGGCCTCGGCCAGCGGGTCGCCGATGTCGAGGGGCGGCAGCCCGGCGACGGCGGGCAGCAGCTCGCGGAGCCGGGAGGCCAGCTCGGCGGCGCGCAGCCGGGAGGCGGGCGCCTTGGCGAGGCACTGCTGGATGAGCTCCCACAGCTCGGCGGGGATGCCGGGCAGCTCGGCGGCGGTCTCGGTCACCTGGCGGCGCAGCACGGCGCCCGGGTGGCCGCCGCCGAAGGGCGTGAACCCGGCGAGCAGCTCGTACAGCACGGTGACCAGCGCGTAGATGTCCACGGCGGCGCGCGGGGGCAGGCCCTCGACGATCTCGGGGGCCATGTAGTCGGGGGTGCCGACGACGCCGCCCTTGCCGCCGTGCCGGGGCTCGTCGATGAGCTTGGCCACCCCGAAGTCGGTGAGGAGCGCGGTGAATCGGCCGCCCTCCCTGACCCCCTCGCCGCCGCTTCCCTCGACGGGGTCGAGCAGGATGTTCTCGGGCTTGACGTCGCGGTGGACGATGCCCGCGGCGTGCGCGACGGCCAGCGCGCCCGCCACCTCGGCGGTGAGCGCGACGGCGTCGCGGGGGGCGAGGCGGCGCTCGCGGTCGAGGTGGGCGCGCAGGTCGGGGCCCCTGACCAGGTCCATCACCAGGGCGATGTCGCGGCCCTCGGGCCCCTCGGAGACAAGGAGGTCGTGAACGCCGACGATGTGCGGGTGCTCGAGGCCGAGGAGGGCGTGCCGCTCGTGGGCGAAGCGCTCGGCGAGGTCGGGGTCGGCCGCGAGGTCCTCGCGGAGCACCTTGATGGCGACGGGCCCCTCGGGCCCCTCCCCGAGCCACACCGTCCCTGCGCCGCCGCGGCCGAGGACGCGGTGAGTGGTGTACTGGCCACCGATGTTCCGTGCCATGGCGTGAGGCTACGACGCCGCTCTGACAGCGGGAGGACGCCCCGCCCGTTGTGCCCGGTTTTAGTGGGGTGCTCCGGCGAAATTCAACCCTCGGAAGTCGATAAATCTCCCGGCCGATCTCCCGGGCCGATCTCCCGGGCCGATCTCCCGGGTCAATGTCCGGGGTCAATGTCCGGGGTCATTGGTTATTCGAGATGCTGTCCTCGATCTCCTGGCGCTGCTGATCGGCTTCCTCGATCAGACCCATCCATGCGCGAACGTCGTCGAACCAGTCCGTGGTCGCGTCCCAGAAACTCCTGCCATCCGCAATCCAGTCCTGGAGCGGTGTGAAGTTCCACACGAGAAAGCCGATGACCACGAGGATCAGCACCATGAACAGGCAGCCCTTGAGGCAGCCAAGTCCCGGGATGCGCATGGGGTTCGCGCTGCGTGACCGGGCGCGCGGCTCGCGGTCCCGGCGCGGGGGCTCGGCGTCGCGCCTGCGGGGCTGGGGCTCCTGGTAGGGCGGCGGCACCGGGCGCTGGTACTGCGGGGGCGGGTAGGGCGCCTGGGGCTGCTGGTACTGCGGGGGGAAGCCGTAGCTCTGCTGCTGGGGCTGGCGCGGCTGCGGCGGGGGGACGGGGCGGCGCTGCGGGCGGCGCTGCGGCTGGCGCTGGGGCGCGCGGTGGAGCGGGTCCTCGCCCGGGGCGATCGGCGGCTGGACGCGGGTGGGTTCGTTCCGGTCGCGGGCCGCGCGCATCTGGTCCTGCCAGGGGTGCGGGCCCTCGGGCTCGGGCGGGCCTCCCGCGGGCATGGCGCGGGTGGTGTCGGCTCCGTCGTCCCCGCCGCGGCCCGGCTGCGGCAGGACGCTGGTCGCGGCGAACGGGTCGGGGGCCGCGGAGCCGCCCGGCATCGCGCGGGTGGGCTCGGCCGACCCCGCGGGCGTGATGCCGGTGCCGACGACGCGGACCGGCGCGGGGTCGGGGGTCAGCAGCGCGGTGACGCCGAGGGCGGCGGTGCGCTGCTCGGGGGTGGCGTGGTCGGTCAGCCCGGCGGCGACGGTGCGCAGGGCGCGGGCGAGGCTGGCGGCGGCGGGGCGCTCGTCGGCGTTCTTGCGCAGGCAGCAGTCGATGACGGTCCACAGCGGGCCAGGCACGCCCTCGGGCTGCCTGGGCTCCTCGGTGATGTGCCGCTGGAGGACCTGGAGAGTGCTGCTGCCGCTGAACGGCGGGTGGCCGACGACCAGCTCGTACAGCAGGATGCCCGCGGCGTAGACGTCGACGGCGGAGGTCTGGGGGCGGCCCTCGGCGGACTCGGGCGCGACGTACGAGGGCGTGCCCACGAACTCGTGGGCACGCGTGACGCCAGGGGAGTCGGCCAGGCGCGCGATGCCGAAGTCGGTGAGCATCGGGCGCAGCGGCCCGTCCTCGTCGTTCGCCCCGGCCAGCAGGACGTTGGCGGGCTTGAGGTCGCGGTGGACGACGCCCTTGGCGTGCGCGGCGGCGAGCGCGTCGGCGATCTGCGCGGTCAGCAGGGCGGCGGCGACGGGGCTGAGGGTGCCCCGCTCGTAGAGGTAGCGGTGCAGGTCGGGGCCGTCGATCAGGTCCATGACCAGGGCGATCAGCTCGCCCTCGACGACCAGGTCGCGGGTGCGCACGATGTTGTCGTGGGAGTCGCTGGCGAGGCGCAGCAGGACGGAGCGCTCGCGCAGGAAGCGCATCACGACGTCGGGGTCGTGGGCCAGCTCCTCCTTCAGCACCTTGACGGCCAGGGGCTCGCCCGGCTGCCCGGTGACCGCCGCGTCGTCCCCCGCGGCCTCGCGCTGCCGCCCCCGCCAGACGGTGCCGGTCGCGCCGCGCCCGATCGGCTCCTCAAGCAGATACTTGCTGCCTACCGGCCGCACGTGTGCTCCCTGATGCTTCGCTTGTGGTCTGGATGCTTCGCTGGTGGTACGAGACCCGAGCCACCTACTGTAGTGGCGCCGCCGCGGTGGGCGGGCGGCCATGTGTTCGGGGGCGGTCCCGTGGCCTCGACGGGGTTCACGCCCGGGGGGACGCTCGCGCGGCGGCGCGCGGTTGCGGGCGGGGAACGCGGCGTTCCGGCCGGGGAGCAGTCCAGAGGCGGCCGAGATGGCGATCGGAAACGGCCAGAAGCGGTCAATCAAGATCATCGAGGGCCGGGGGCGGAGCGAGCTGTCAGCGGCGGGTGCGAGGATGTTTTCAGCATCACCATCCGATGCGACGACTCGTGTGGTCGGGCTCGCGCGGTCGGGGGTGCGGCGGGCGGATGGGCGAGGTGACCGGGAGGGCCGATGCCGATTCAGATCAGGTTGACCGTTCTCGGACACGGTGGCGCCGAAGGCGGCACCGACGTCCAGGTCACCGCCCCCGAGGACACCCCGCTCGACGCGGTGCTCGCCACCCTGGCCACGACCGTGGCGCCGGGGGCGAGCGTGCCGGCCGTGGTGTTCTGCGAGGACGTGCGGCTCGACCCCCGGCGCACGGCGCTCGGCCGCCCACCCCTCGTGGACGGCGCGGTGCTGGCGTTCCACCGGCCGCTCGACGCCGCTCCCTTGCCCGAGCAGGTGCCCGCGACGGTCCTGGTGGTCGCGGGGCCCGACGCGGGCGGCGTCCACCTGCTGCGCGGCGGGGAGGCGCGGGTCGGCAGGTCGGCCGAGGCCGATGTGCCGCTCGACGACCCCGACGTCTCGCGGATGCACTGCGCGATAGCGCTCCACCCCGACGGGTCCGTGACCGTGACCGACCTCGGCTCGACCAACGGCACGCTGCTCGACGGCGCGCCCGTGCGCCGCGGCCCGGTGCCCGTGCGGTCGGGGGCGCTGCTGCGCATCGGCGAGTCCGTGCTGCGGGTGGTCGCCAGGCGGGCCGTTCCGCCGCCCGTGCCCGCGCCGCCCCAGGTGCCCGCGCAGCGCGGGAGCGGGCGGCGCGGGCTGGCCGAGTGGGCGCGCGAGCGGCTCGGGGGCGTGGCGCCCGAGGCCGCCGGGCCCGTGCGGCCAGCTCCGGGCGGCGCGGTGCGCCGCGGCGATGCGGCCGAGGCCAGGTGGCCTGACCTGGCCTCGGTGCTGCTGATGGCGCTCGACCGCGGGCCCCGGCTGTGGGAGCGCGGCGCGGCCCACCCCGACGCGTTCACCGTCAGGCTCGGCGCGGCCCAGCAGGCGCCCGGCGTGCTGCCGCCCGTCACGGTATCCGTGCCCGACGCGGGCTCGCTCGGCCTGGTCGGGCCGCGGGGGCGGCTCGCGGGGGTGGCCAGGGCGGTGCTTGCGCAGCTTGCCGCCTCGCACCCGCCGGGCGCGCTCGAGCTGGTGGCGCTGGCCCCCGGGCGGGCCGACGCGTGGTCGTGGCTCGGCTGGCTGCCGCATGTGCGGCCCGAGCGCGGCCAGGACTGCTCCCTGCTGCTCGGCTTCGACGCGCGGCAGGTGGCGGCCAGGCTGCGGGAGTTGACGCGGCGGCTCGGCGGGCCCGGGGACGGGCGGCGCACGGTCGTGCTGGTCGACGGCGATCCGGGCGGCGCTGACACCAGGGCGGCCCTCGACCGGCTCGCGGCCGACGGGCCCGCGGCGGGCATCCACCTGCTCGTCCTTGCCGAGGCGCCATCGGCCACGGCGTCGTCGCCGCTCGCCGAGACCCTCGCCGCCGCGTCGGCCGCCGTTCCCGCGCTGCGGGACTGCGGGACGGTCGGGGTGCTGACGGGGCCCGTGGCCACGGCGCTGCGGCTGGTCGGGGCGGGGGGCGTGCCGGGGCCCACGGCGGGCGCGGACGCGGTGTCCCCGGCGTGGGCCGAGCGGTTCGCGCGGGCGCTCGCTCCCGTGCGCGAGAACGCCGCCACTCCCCCGCCGCCCTCGGCGGCCGCGCTGCCCGAGAGCTGTCGCCTGCTCGACGTGCTGGAGCTGGCCCGGGTCACCCCGGGGGCGCTGCGCGAGCGCTGGGCGCGGCGTTCGGGGCTGCCGCTCGTACTCGGCGCGGGGGCCGAAGGGCCGCTCGCGCTCGACCTGGCGGAGGCGCCAGGACCGGTGGCGGTCGAGGGCGAGCCCGGCTCGGGGCGCACGGAGCTGCTGAGCGCGCTCGCCGCGTCGCTGGCCACGGGCGCGGGCCCGGGGGACCTGTCGCTGCTGCTGGTCGAGGGCGCGGGCGAGGGGCTGCGGCCCTGCGCGGAGCTGCCGCATGTCACCTCCTATGTGGGGGCGACGGATCCGGTGCGGATGCGGGCGTTCACCCAGGCGTTGCGCGACGAGCTGAAGCGGCGGGCCGCGGTCGCCGCCGAGGGCGGCCCTGGCGGGGGCGTCGCGGCGCTGCCGTGGCTCGCGGTCCTGGTGGACGACTTCGACGCGCTGACCTCGCCGCCGCTCGGGGCGCCCGGGCGGCCCGCCGCGGGGTCGGTGGTGCGGGCGCTCGACGCGGTGGTCCAGGACGGGCACACGCTGCGGGTGCGGCTGATCGTCGCGGGGGCCCTGCCGGGCGCGGCGATACGCCTGGCGCTGACCGGCAGGCCGGTGGGCCGCGCCGAGCTGCGGCGGCCCTCGGCCCCGGCCGTCCCGTTCCAGGCGGGCCGGGTCACCGCGCGCATCCCGCGCACGTCGACGCTGCGGCCCACCGTGACGCGGCTCGACTGGGCCAGGGCCGGGGATCCGCCCGCCCGGCGCCCGGTCCGCGAGCTGGGGAACGGGCCCACCGATGTCGCCCTGCTGGCCAGCGCCGCCGCCCGCGCGGCGCGCGGCGAGCGCGCCGCCACCCCCGCCACCCTGGTCTGACAGGTCCGGTGAAGAACGCACCCTGGCGGTAACATCACGATCACAAAGGGCACTTGACATGTGCCGGACTCTTGCCCGTTCCTCTGGCAGCGCGTAGGAAAGTCCCCCGTAGGACGTGCGGCGTGGCAGGCCCTGCGCTTGGTAGGGCATCGGCCGCACCTGATTCGGGTGAGGGCGGTGCTCAATGCGCGGTTCGGGCCGGGCTTCCCGGCGGAGAGCCACTCGTGCGGCCGCGGCGTTGATCGCCGTGTCCGCGCTGACGCTGACGGCGTGCGGTGACGACGGCGACGGCGACCGCGACGAGAGAGAGTCCACGATCGAGCTGCCCGATCTCAGCGGCCAGCGGATCGAGGTCTCCGCCGTCTGGACCGGCGCCGAGCGGGAGAACTTCGAGGCCGTGCTCGACGAGTTCGAGTCGCTCACCGGCGCCACGGTGAGCTTCGTGCCCAGCGGCGACAACGTCTCGCAGTTCGTCGGCACGAAGATCGAGGGCGGCTCGCCGCCCGACGTGGTGATGGTGCCGCAGCCGGGCGTGCTGCGGGAGTTCGCCGAGAACGGCTGGATTGCCCCGGTGAACGACGCGGTGCAACAGCAGCTCGACGCCAACTTCACGCAGGGCTGGCAGGACCTCGGCTCCCACGAGGGCGAGCAGTACGGCGTCTATGTCAAGGCAGCGAACAAGTCGCTGGTCTGGTACAGCCCCGCGGCGTTCGACTACGCGGGCGTCGAACCGCCCGCGGACTGGGACGACTTCGTCTCCACCGCGTGGACGCTGTGGGAGTCGGGCACGACGCCGCTCTCCGTGGCGGGCGGCGACGGCTGGACGTTGACGGACTGGTTCGAGAACATCTACCTCTCCGTGGCCGGTGGCGAGATGTACGACCGGCTCGCCGCCCACGAGATCCCGTGGACCGACCCGAGCGTCACCGAGGCGCTGACGGCCCTCGGCGAGGTCTTCGGGGAGTCGAGGCTGCTGGCCAACGGCACCGGTGGCTCGCTCCAGACGATCTTCCCCGACTCCGTCACCCAGACGTTCATCGACCTGACCACGCCGCACGCCGGGATGGTGTTCGAGGCGGACTTCGTCGGCGCGGTCATCAACGACACCACCGACGCGGTCATCGGCGAGGACGCGCTGGTCTTCCCGTTCCCCTCCGTGGGCGGCGGGGACGCCCCCGTCGTCAGCGCGGGCGACGCCGCGGTGGCGGTGGCGCCGAGCGGCGAGGCGAGCGAGGCGCAGCAGGCGATGCTGACGTTCCTCGCGTCGACGGACGCGGCGCGCATCTGGGCCGAGCGGGGCGGCTTCATCTCGCCCAACAAGTCGCTGGAGTTCGAGGCGTACCCCAACGACGTGCAGCGCGGCATCGCCGAGGCGCTGATCGCGGCGGGCGACGACTTCAGGTTCGACCTGTCCGACCAGACCCCGGCGGCGTTCGGTGGCACGACGGGGCAGGGCATGTGGCGAGGGCTCCAGGACTTCCTGGCCGACCCCGACGACATCGAGGGGGCCCAGGCGTACCTGGAGTCCCAGGCCGCCGACGCCTACGGCGACTGACGACCAGACGGACGGAGACAACTTCCCATGGCATCCGGCAAGGTGGCGGTGATCAGGGCACGGCCCTGGGCGGTCGCGTGCTTTCTGCTGCCCGCGCTGCTGCTGCTCGGCGCGCTGGTCATCTACCCCATCGGGTACTCGGTGTGGCGCAGCTTCTTCGACGCGTCGGGCGACTCGTTCGTCGGCCTCGACAACTTCAAGGAGCTGTTCACCAACGACGGGATCAGGACGGCCCTCCAGAACAACCTGATCTGGATCGTGGTGGCCCCGACCGTGGCCACGGCGCTCGGTCTGGTCTTCGCGGTGCTCACCGAGCGCATACGGTGGGCGACGGCGTTCAAGCTGATCATTTTCATGCCGATGGCGATCTCGATGCTGGCCGCGGGCATCATCTTCCGGCTGGTGTACGAGCAGAACCCCGACCGGGGTGTGGCCAACGCGGTCATGACGACCGTGCACGACACGTTCACGGACGGCTCGTCCTGGCCCGACGCGCAGCCGCGTCCCGACGGCCCGATCGAGGCGCAGGAGGACGGCTCCTATGTCCTGCTGCCGCCCGCCGAGGCGGGCGGGACGGCGCTGCTGCCGCTGGTCGCGGTCCCGCAGCCGGAGCTCGAGGACGCCGAGACGGCGGCGGTGCCCGAGCCCGCGGCCGACGCGGTCACGGGCACGGTGTGGATGGACTTCACGCGGGGCGGCGGCGGCACCCCCGGCGCCATCGACCCCGAGGAGAAGGCGCTGGCCGGGATCGCCGTCGAGGCGGTGGTGGACGGCCGCGTGGTCGCGGAGGCCGAGACGGCGGACGACGGGACGTTCTCGCTGCCCGCCGAGGCCGACGGCGCCCAGCTCCGCATGGCGGCCGACAACTTCTCGGCCCCCTACAACGGCGCCGACTGGCTCGGCCCCTCCCTGATCACCCCGGCGATCATCGGCAGCTATGTGTGGATGTGGGCGGGCTTCGCGATGGTCCTCATCGCGGCGGGCCTGGCCAGCGTGCCACGCGAGACGCTCGAGGCCGCGCGGGTCGACGGCGCCAACGAGTGGCAGGTCTTCCGCCGCATCACCGTCCCGCTGCTCGCCCCCGTGCTCGCGGTGGTGATGGTGACGCTGATGATCAACGTGCTGAAGATCTTCGACCTCGTCTATGTCATCGCGCCGACGGCAAGCCAGGACGAGGCGAACGTGCTGGCCCTTCAGCTCTATCTGTCGTCCTTCGGCGCCGACTCGAACCAGGGTGTGGGCAGCGCCATCGCGGTGGTCCTGCTCCTGCTGGTGCTGCCGGTGATGTACATCAATCTGCGTAGGCTGCGACGGGAGAACGCGCGGTGACCACTCCCACCAAGACCGCTCAACTGCCGGAGCCGGCGGACGCCCGGCAGGTCTCCCCCGCGGGGCCGCCGAAGCCGTCGGTCGCCTCCCGGCTCGCCTCCATCGCCGCGGGCGGCGGCGTACGGGTCGTCCTCGTCGTGCTCGCCGTGGTGTGGCTGCTGCCGACCGCGGGCCTGTTCGCTTCGTCGTTCCGCGACGCCAGGGACATCGCGTCCACGGGCTGGTGGGAAACCCTTACGGATCTCGACCAGCTCACGTGGGGCAACTACGACGCGCTGCTCTCCAGCGACAACTTCACCAGCTCGATCTGGACCACGGTGGCCATCACCGTTCCCTCGACGGTGCTGGTGATCGTCCTGGGCGCGGCGGCCGCCTATGCCTTCGCCTGGCTTGACTTCCCCGGCCGCGACTGGTGGTTCCTGCTGGTCGTCGCCCTGCTCGTGGTGCCGGTGCAGGTGGCGCTGATCCCGGTGGCGCGGCTGTTCAACTCGCTCGGCATCTTCGAGACGACGCTCGGCGTGGTCATCTTCCACACGGCCTTCGGGCTGCCGTTCGCCATCTTCCTGCTGAGGAACTTCTTCGCGGAGATCCCTCGGGAGCTGCTCGAGGCAGCGCGCCTCGACGGGGCGGGCGAGCTGCGGCTGTTCACCCGGGTGGTGCTGCCGCTCGGCGGCCCGGCGATCGCGGCGCTCGCGATCTTCCAGTTCATGTGGGTGTGGAACGACATGCTGGTCGCGCTGATCTTCGCCGACTCGGGCTCGCCGCCCATGACGGTGGCACTCCAGCAGGAGATGCGGCAGCTCGGCAGCAACTTCGACGTGCTGGCGCCCGGGGCGTTCCTGACGATGGTCATCCCGCTGGCGATCTTCTTCGCCTTCCAGCGGCAGTTCGTGTCGGGCGTGATGGCGGGCGCGGTGAAGTAGCGCTTCGCGTTCGGCCGATCCGGGGCGCGGGTCGGGGCACGGGGCGGTGCGCCGGGTCGGGGCACGGGGCGGTGCGCCGGGTCGGCCGAACGGGGGAAAGGGCGGCCTCCAGGGCGCCGGTTCCCCCGAATCCTCGTCCGGAAGGGCGATTATCGGATGGTCGGTGTATCCCGATGCCTTCGCCCTCCGGACGCCCCTGGATGTCGCCGTGCCCCGCTTCAGCATCATCGTGCCCGCCCACCGGATCCAGGCCCAGCTCCCCGCCTGCCTCGCGTCCGTACGCTCCCAGGACTTCGGGGACTTCGAGCTGATCGCCGTGGACGACGCCTCCCCCGACGCCTGCGGCGAGATCATCGCCGAGGCCGCCGCCGACGACCCCCGCGTCGCCGGGCTGCGCATGGAGCGCGCCGTCGGCCCCGGGCCCGCGCGCAACGCCGCCCTCGACCGGGCCAGGGGCGACTACGTCCTCTTCCTCGACGGCGACGACACCCTCGCGCCCGGCGCCCTCGCGGCCGTCGCCGAGCGCCTGACCGCCACGGGCACGCCGGACCTGCTGCTGTTCGACCATGTGCGGATCGCATGGCACGGCGCGAGCGCCCCCGGCACGCGCCCCGGGCTTCTCACTCAGCGCGCGCCCGGCGCGTTCACCCTGGCCGAACGCCCCACGCTGCTGCGCCTGCCGCCCGTCGCCTGGGGCGCCGCCTACCGCCGCGATCTCGTCGAAGGGCTCGATCTGCGCTTTCCCTCGGGGCACTACCAGGACCTGCCGTTCGTCTACGCGGCGCTCGCCGCGGCCGCGTCCATCGCCGTGCTCGACCGGGTCTGCGTCGAGCACCGGGGCCGCAGGAGCGGCGGCAGGACGCGGACGGCGGGCCGCGGCCACTTCGACGTGCTGACCCAGTACGAGCGCGTCTTCGCCCGGCTGGCCGCGCTGCCGGGCGGCGACCGGTGGCGGCCCGCCGTCCACCGCCGCATGGTCGACCACCTCACGGCCGTCTACCACGCGAAGGACCGGCTGCCCGCGGGCGACCGCGCGGAGTTCTTCCGGCGCGCCGCCGCGCTGTGCCGCCGCCGCCGGGCCGCGTCGGGCGCGACCGCGATCGGCGGGCGCGGGCGGCAGGGGTCGCGCGCGCTGCTGATGCGCCTCGGCGCCCGGCGCGCGTTCCAACTGGTGGGCGCCTGCCAGCGCTTGGCCCGGCGACTGCGCGCCCGCGCGCGGGGGCGCCTGCGCGCCTGGCTGCTGCGCGCGCACTATCTGGTCCAGCGGCGCCTCCCGGTGAACCACCGGCTCGCCGTCTTCACGAGCGTCGGCGGCCGCACCGGGCACCCGGCCGCGATCGAGGCCAAGCTCCGCGAGATGGCGCCCGGCATCCGCACCGCCTGGGTCACGCCCCCCGCAGGAAACGCGTCACCAGGAGGAAACGCGTCACCCGACGAGAACGCGCCCCCCGGCGACCGGCTCGCCCCCGGCACCGCGCCCTACTTGGCCGCCATGGCCCGCGCCCGCTACCTCATCAGCGACAACGGCTTCCCCGACGCCCTGCGCCCGCGCGCGGGACAGCTCCGCCTCCAGACCCACCACGGCACCCCGCTCACCCACACCGGGCTCGACGCGGCCCCGCGCGACCTGCCGCGCCTGCTGCGCCAGATCGACAGCTGGGACTACTGCCTCTCCGCCAGCCGCCACGCCACCCTGGCCACCGAGGGCGCCTATCCCGCGGACTATCTGACCCTGGAGTTCGGCTCGCCCCGGGCCGATCTCTTCCACACCGCCACGGGCGACGACGTGCGCCGGGTGCGGGCCGACCTCGGCGTTCCGGACGGCGTGTTGGCGATCCTGTACGCGCCCGCGCGGCGCGGCTACGACCGGGGGCGCCCGCCACGCCTCGACCCGCGGTGGCTCGCGCGGGCGCTCGGCCCCGGCTTTCTGCTGCTGGTGCGCGCCCCCGGCGTGGCGACGGGCGCGGGCGTGCTCGATGTCTCCGCGCACCCCCGGGTCGAGGAGCTGTGCCTGGCGGCGGACGCGCTGGTCACCGACTACGCGCCGGTGCTGTTCGACTATGCCAACCTCGACCGGCCCATCGTCCTGCACGCCGACGACTGGGACGCGTACCGCGCGGTGCACGGCGCCTATCTCGACCTGCCCGCCGCCGCGCCTGGTCCCGTGACGCGCACCCCGGCCGAGCTGGCGGCGGCGCTGTCGGGCGCGGCGCTGTGGACCGGGCGCGAGGGGGCGGAGCGGCGGGCGGCGTTCCGGCGAAGGTTCTGCCCGCACGACGACGGATACGCCGCCGAACGCGTCGTGCGCCAGGTCTTCTTCGGCGGGCGCGGCATCCCGCCGACCGTCCCCGAGGCCGAACGCCGCCCGGCCCCCGCGGCCGTCGCCCCGCGCCCCCGGCTCTCCCTCGCGCCGGGCGGCGGGCTCAGGCGGCGGGTGGGGTGAGGGCGGTGTGGACCGTTGAGGCCGTCAGATAGAACACGTCGGGGCGCGCAAGGATCCCGTCGGGCGCGAGCAGCGCGTCGAGCGCCGTGCGGTCCTCGGGCGCGAGCCGGTCGCCGTCGTTCGCCCTGATCCGGGTGAGGTGGGCGTGCAGATAGGCGCGGCCCACCTCGCCGAGCGGCGCAGGGTGGTCGATCAGGAAGCTGCGGCTGCCCGCGGGGGTGAGCCCGGCGGCGGTCAGCAGCGCGGGCCAGTCGTCCACGGCGTCCACGGCGCCCGGCAGCTGCGCGCGCATCTCGCCGAACCACTCCTCGCCCGCCGCGTCCAGCCTGGCCTGGAGGCCGGGGCGGCCGACGCCAGGGTGGCTCGGCAGAAACCTGACGGGCAGCCCGCCCTCGCCCACCGCGAGCAGCCCGCCAGGGCGCAGCACCCCGCCCAGCGCGGCCAACGCCGCCCGCTGGTCGCCCACATGGTGCACAAACCTGCTCGTCCAGATCAGGTCAACGCCGCCGAACGCGTCGAGTCCTTCGGGCAGCTCCGCCCGGTGGACGCGCACGCGGTCGCCGAGCCCGAGGCGCTGGGCGCGGGCGGTGGCGCGTTCGAGCAGCCCTTCGGCGCCGTCGACCGCGACCACCTCGGCGCCGGGGAACGCCTCGGCCAGCACGCACGTGCCGACGCCTGGGCCGCTGCCCACGTCCAGGATCAGGCGGGGCTCGTCGGGCAGCCGCTCGCGCAGCCAGGCCGCGGCCTCGGCCACGGCGGGGCGGTGCAGCTCACCGCCGCGTTCCAGCTGGTCGGCCATGGCCTCCCAGTCGACGTCGTCGGCGCCATGGCCATGACTGTGGGCATGGCCATGGCGGTCTCCGTGCCCGTCTCCGTGCGGGTGCGGATCGCCGTGCGGGTGGCCGTCGTCGCTGTGGGTCAAGGGGTCCTCCTGGGTTCGGCTCACGCGGGGGTACTCAGGGCGAGCCTGGGCCGCGGCGGCGCCGGGAGCAACTCACGTTGCCATTTCCGGGACGCACTCGCTTGGATGTCGCCATGACGGCTGACATGACCGATGTGCTCGCCGGGGTCGGGCCCCGGCTGCGGCGGGTGCGGACGGCGCGCGGCGTGACGCTGGCCGCGCTGTCCGAGGCGACCGGGATCTCCAAGAGCACGCTCTCCCGTCTTGAGTCGGGGCAGCGGCGGCCCAGCCTCGAGCTGCTGCTGCCCATCGCCAGGGCGCATCGCGTGGCGCTCGACGAGCTGGTGGGCGCCCCCGAGACGGGCGACCCGCGCGTGCGCCTGGTGCCGCGCACGGTGCACGGCCACACCGTGATCCCGCTGACGCGGCAGCCCGGCCCGCTTCAGGCGTACAAGATGATCATTCCGGAGCGGGGCGAGCCGGAGCCGCGCACCCACGAGGGCTATGAATGGCTCTTCGTGCTGGCCGGGCGGCTGCGGCTGGTGCTGGCCGAACGGGACATCGTGCTTGGCCAGGGCGAGGCGGCGGAGTTCGACACCAGACTGCCCCACTGGTTCGGCAGCGCGGATCCACGGCCCGTCGAGGTGCTGAGCCTCTTCGGGCCCCAGGGCGAGCGCATGCACGTCCGCGCCCGCCCCAGGGCGTCCGCGGCCCCACCGGCTGAGACCGGCTGAGACCGCTGGCGCCGCTGGCGCCGCTGGCGCCGCTACCTGTTGCTGCGCAGCAGCGCACGCATCGTACGCATCGCCACCGACAGATTCGCCAGGTCGAAGCTCTCCGACGACTGGATCTCCCCCAGGGTGCCCCTGGCCCGGCCGAGGATCGCGGCGTTCCGCCGGGACCAGGCCGCGAACCGCTCCTCGGGCGCCGCGTCCGCGTCGCCAGCCGCCAGCACATCGGCCGTGATCAACTGGTGCGCGGCGTACAGGTCCTCGCGGATCGCCGTGCGCGCCATGGACTGCCAGCGGTCGGCGCGCGGCAGCTCGCTGATCCTGTTCTGGAGGTCGGAGATCCCCAGCTCGTCGCTGAGGTGGAAATACACCTCGGCGACATCGAGCAGCGGGCGCGCGGTGCGGTCGGCGACCGCCACGATGTCCAGCGTCGGGAACGCCGCCGAGAACCCCGCCACCCGCTGCGCCAGCTCCGTCGGGATGCCGCCCGCCACCAGCTCGTCGAGGCGCGCGGTGTGCCACTCCAGGTCAAGGCCGCGCAGCAGCTTCGGCAGCTCCTGCCACACCTGCCCGACCCGGTCGGCGAACAGGTCGATCGTGTCGGCCAGCTTGAGCGGCTGCGGGCGGTTGTTCAGCAGCCAGCGGGCGCCGCGCTCCACCAGCCGCCTCGCGTGCAGCCGCAGCCGGGTCAGGACCTCGGCCTCCACCACGTTGTCCAGGCTCTCGGCCGTGTCCCAGATCTCGGCCAGGCCGAAGATCGCGCGCGACGCGGTGTGCGCCCTGACGATCTCCTCGGTGGCCGCGCCCGACTCCTCCTGCATCCGGTGGACGAACGAGCAACCCGCCACGTTGATCGTGTCGTTGACCAGCAGGGTGGTGATGATCTCCCGGCGCAGCGCGTGCATCTCGATCCGGTCGGGGAAGCGCTCGCGCAGCGCCGAGGGGAAGTACGCGTGCAGCAGGCGGCCGACATACGGGTCGTCGGGCAGCTCGGTGCCGAGGAGCTCGCCGGTGACCGTCAGCTTGGCGTAGGCGAGCAGCACCGCCAGCTCGGGCTGGGTCAGCCCGCGCCCCGCGGCGCGCCGCTCGCGGAACTCGTCGTCGGACGGCAGGAACTCCAGCTCGCGATCCAGCCTGCCCTCCCCGGTGAGCCGGGCGATAAACCGCTGGTGGGCCAGGATCAGCCCGGGCGCGGTGGCCGCGCCGTTGGCCAGGGCGACGTTCTGCGCGTAGTTGTTCCGCAGGACGAGGGCGCCGACCTCGTCGGTCATCCGGGCCAGCAGGGCGTTGCGCTGCTTGACCGTCAGATCGCCGTTGGCCACCACGGCGTTGAGCAGGATCTTGATGTTTACCTCGTGGTCGGAGGTGTCGACGCCCGCGCTGTTGTCGATGGCGTCGGTGTTGCACCGGCCGCCCGAGGCCGCGTACTCGATGCGGCCGCGCTGGGTCAGGCCGAGGTTCCCCCCCTCGCCGACGACCTTGGCGCGCAGCTCGCGCCCGTTGACCCGGATCGCGTCGTTGGCCTTGTCGCCCGCGTCGGCGTGGGTCTCCCCCGCCGCCTTCACATAGGTGCCGATCCCGCCGTTCCACAGCAGGTCAACGGGGGCGCGCAGGATGGCCTGCATCAGCTCGGCCGGGGTGAGCGAGGGCGCCGAGCCCTCGATGCCCAGGGCCTGGCGGACCTGCGGGGTGACCGGGATGGACTTGGCCGAACGCGGGTGGATCCCGCCGCCCTTGGACAGCAGCGACGCGTCGTAGTCGGCCCACGACGAGCGCGGCAGCGCGAACAGCCGCCGCCGCTCGGCGAACGAGCGGGCCGCGTCCGGGGTGGGATCGAGGAAGATGTGCCGGTGGTCGAACGCGGCGACCAGCCTGATGTGCTTGGACAGCAGCATGCCGTTGCCGAACACGTCGCCCGACATGTCGCCGATCCCGGCGACCGTGAAGTCCTCGGTCTGGGTGTCGTGCCCCAGCTCCCTGAAGTGCCGCTTGACCGACTCCCAGGCGCCGCGCGCGGTGATGCCCATGCCCTTGTGGTCGTACCCGGCCGAGCCGCCCGAGGCGAACGCGTCGCCGAGCCAGAAGCCGTACGAGACGGCGACCTCGTTGGCGATGTCGGAGAACGTCGCGGTGCCCTTGTCGGCCGCGACCACCAGGTAGGTGTCATCGCCGTCGTGCCGCACGACGCCGTCCGGGGGCGCGACCCGGCCGTCCACCAGGTTGTCCGTGATGTCGAGCAGGCCCGAGATGAACGTCCGGTAGCACGCGATGCCCTCGGCCAGCCACGCGTCGCGGTCGGCGGCCGGGTCGGGCAGCCGCTTGCCCACGAACCCGCCCTTGGCGCCGACGGGCACGATCACGGTGTTCTTCACTTCCTGGGCCTTCACCAGGCCCAGGATCTCGGTACGGAAGTCCTCGCGCCGATCGGACCAGCGCAGCCCGCCGCGCGCCACCTTGCCGAAGCGCAGGTGCACGCCCTCGACCCGGGGCGAGTACACCCAGATCTCGAACGCCGGGCGCGGCTCGGGCAGCTCGGGGATGGCCTTGGGCTCCAGCTTCATCGACAGATAGGCGTGGGGCGCGCCGTCCCCGCCGCTCTGGAAGTAGTTCGTCCGGAGAGTGGCCTTGATCACCGTGAGGAACGCGCGCAGGATGCGGTCCTCGTCGAGGTTGGCCACGTGCTCGAGCGCGCCGTCCAGCTCCTCGAGCAGGCCGTCGGTCAACTCCCGGCCCGCGCCCTGGCGTTGCGGGGAGAGGCGGGCCTCGAAGAGGTTCACCAGGAGGCGCGTGGTGTGGGCGTTCTTCCTGAGGGTCGCCTCCATGCGCTCCTGGGTGAACCGGGCGCCCGCCTGCCACAGGTACTTGGCGTAGGCGCGCAGCACCATCGCCTCGCGCCAGGTGAGCCCGGCGGTGAGCACCAGGGCGTTGAACCCGTCGTTCTCCGCCGCGCCGGTCCACGCGGCGGAGAACGCGTCCTGGAAGCGCTCCCTGCCGTCGCCGACCAGGCCACCGGCCAGGCGCTCGGGGATCCGCAGGCCGAAGTCGTAGATCCAGGCGGTCCCTCCGCCGACGGGCCGCAGCTCGTAGGGCCGCTCGTCGACCACCTCGACGCCCAGGCACTGGAGCACGGGGAGCACCGCGGAGAGCGAGACGGGCTCGCCCGTGCGGTAGATCTTGAAACGCCGCTCGCCGGGGCCCGCGTCCACCGGCTCGTAGAGGCTGAGCGCGAAGTCCCGCCCGGCGTCGGGGCGCAGGCCCGAGACATACTGGAGGTCGGTCACGGCGACGCGCGGGGCGAAGTCCGCCTTGTACCCCTCGGGGAAGGCGTCCAGATACTGCCTGCCAAGCTCGGCGGCCCGCTCCTCGCCGCACTCGGCCGCCAGGGCGTCGGCGAAGCCGTCGGTCCACGAGCGGGACGCCTCGGCCAGCCTGGCCTCGATGCGGTCCACGTCAGGCTCGGTCAGCTCGGGCAGCTCGGTGCCGGGCTCGACGCGGACCACGAAGTGCAGCCGGGAGAGCACCGATTCGGTGTTCCACCCGCTGAAGTCCACGCTGGTGCCCGACAGCTCCTCGACGAGGATGTCGGTCAGCCGCAGCCTGACCGACGTCGTGTAGCGGTCGCGCGGCAGATACACCAGCGCCGAGTAGTACCGCCCGTACTCCTCCTGCCTCAGGAACAGCCGCAGCCTGCGCCGCTCCTGGAGGTGCAGCACGGACGTGGCGATGGAGCGCAGCGTGCCGACCGGAGTCTGGAACAGCTCGTCGCGCGGATAGGTCTCCAGGATCTGGAGCAGGTCGCGGCCGCTGTGGCTGTCGGGCGCGAACCCCGCCGAGGCGAGCACCTTGGCGACGTTGCGCCTGATGACCGGGATGCGGCGCACCGACTCGGTGTAGGCGGCGGCGGAGAAGAGCCCGAGGAAGCGCCGCTCCCCCGTGACCCGGCCCTCGGCGTCGAACGTCTTGACCCCGACGTAGTCGAGATAGGAGCGGCGGTGCACGGTGGCGCGGCTGTTGGCCTTGGTGAGGATCAGCAGCCTCGGCTCGCGCGCCTTGCCGCGCGCCGAGGGCGAGAGGCGGGCGAACGCCGCCGACGCGTTGGGGTGCGGCGAGTCGCGGTCGTGCGCGGGGTCGGAGCGCAGGATGCCAAGGCCGGTGCCGGGGACGGCGCGCAGCACGTCGCCCGAGCCGTCGTCGGGCTCGCGCGCCAGCTCGTACTCGCGGTACCCGAGGAACGTGAAGTGGTCGGCGGCCAGCCACCGCAGCAGCTCCCTGGCCTCCTCGACGTCGGGCTCGGGCAGCGTCGCGGGCAGCGCCTCTTCGGGGAGCCCGTCGGCGATGCGCAGCGCGGTGCCGCGCATCTTCTGCCAGTCCTCCACGGCCTCGCGGACGTCGCTGAGCACGGTCCGCAGGCCGGCCTCGATGCCCGCGAGGTCGCCGTGGTCGGTCTCCAGGTCGATCTCGACGTGGATCCAGCTCTCGATGACCGCGTCGTCCGGCAGCTCGTCGGGGTGGTAGGTGGTCGCGGCGGGGCCCTCGGGGTCACGGCCCGCGTCGAGCACCTCGAGCAGCTTCCCCGTGACATCGCGCCGCACGACGATCTGCGGGTGCACGACGAGGTGGATCCCCCGGCCCTGGCGGGAGAGCTCGTTCGTCACGGAGTCGACGAGGAAGGGCATGTCGTCGCTGATCACCTCGACGACGGAGTGGCTGCACGTCCAGCCCATCTCCTCGACCGTCGGGCTGTGGACGCGGATCCTTGCGGTGCCCTGCGGCCGCTCGGCGGCGAGACGGTAGTGCGAGAACGCCGCGCCGTACAGGTCGACCGGGTCCCGCTGGACGATGTCCTCGGGGGCGACATAGAGGTAGTAGCGCTGGAGGTACGCCACGACCGCCTCGGAGTCCAGGCCGTGCCCCGGGGGCCCTCCCGCGGTGCCGCGGTCGGCCACCTGCGCGGCCTGTGTCAGTAGTTCAGCCTTGGCTTCGTCCAGCTTGCTGTGCATGTCCTCTTGCTCCTGTCGCGCGCCGTTGCGTGACGTCGAGAAACGGTCACCGGGCGACGCTCGCTGTGATGGCATGGCCGCGCCCGGCGGTAGGAGTCAGTGGCCGAACAGCCCCGCGGGTACGCGGATTCCGGGGCGGGGCCGCGTCGCCTTCGCCCTGGCGTCCAGGCGCTGTCGCACTGATCACGACGACCAGGCTAGCGCCCCCTCGATAACGGGTGGGTCGACATGGGATGAAAAACGGAGTGCCGGTTCACCACCGGATCGCGGGAAGCTCACCGGGCGTTCACGCCCGCGCGAACAGCTCCTGGGCCGTGCGCACCGCCTCGTCCAGCGTGTCCACCACCGGAACCCCCGCCGCGAGCAGGCTGCGCCTGCTGTGCGAACCCCCCGTGTACAGCACGGCCTTCGCCCCGGCGTGCGCGGCGGCGGCCGCGTCGTCCGTGGCGTCGCCTATCACCACCACGCGCTCGGGGTCGAGCCCGCTGGGCAGGGCGGAGAGCGCCGCGAGATGGCGCGCCATCTGCTCGGCCTTGCCCGTCACGACGCCGTCCGTGACGTTCCCGTCGACGCGCAGGAAGTGGCGGTGTATACCGAGGCGCGTGACCCACGGCAGCAGCCGCTCATGGGGCGCGAGGGAGCACACCGACTGCGTGCGGCCCGCCTCCTGCCAGGCCGCGAGGAGCGCCGCGGCACCCTCGGCGAGCGCGGCCGAGTCGGCCCGCGCGAAGTAGTGCCGGTGGAATGTGCTGTCCATCACAGCCCACTCGTCGTCGGTCGGCAGCCGACCGATCAGCCGCTCGTAGAACCGCGGCACGGGCACGCAGTACAGCTCGCGGTAACGCTCAAGCGTGATGGGGGGTATGCCGATCTCGGCGAACGAGACGTTGGTCGCCTCGACCACCACGTCGATGTCGTGAAGCAGCGTGCCGTTCCAGTCCCAGACGATGTGATCCGATCGCGTCGAGCCGTTCCCTGAAGCCATGCCTCGACAGTACGACGCCCCACCGACAATCGTCCCCGGCCCAGGGGGCGTCGGGGAGCGATCGGCGTCACACGGGGGGTCACGCCGGGGGTCACGTCGGGGGTCAGACCAGGCGGTCGATCTCCTGCACGCCGTACCAGAGCAGCTCGTGGTCGGCGGCCCCGTCCACGACGAACCGCGCGTCGTCGTCGCCCTGGTCGGCCGCGCCCAACGCGTCGGCGGCGGCCGTGACATCGGGCTCGGCCTCGTCCCCGTCGACGTGCACGGAGGCCAGCGCGTGCAGCGGCACCGGCTCGGTCAGCCGCACCTCGCCCAACGACTCGACCAGCAGCGCCTGATCGGGGTCGGCGACCGTGGCCCGGTCGGGCACGTCGGCCGCCGCCACGACCCGCCGCCTGGCCACGCCGGGCTCGGCGGCCAGCAGCCGCAGCGAGGCGGCGGCCGCCCTGCTGAGCGCGGCGTACTCCAACTCCTCCTCGCCGCCCGAGAGATACCACTCGCGCAGCGCGGGGGTGACGGCGTAGGCGGTCACGGGGGCGGGGCCGAGCTTCTCCATGCGGTGCAGCTCGGCGAGCGACGACAGCGTGAGGGGCACATAGACGCGCATGAACGGCCCCTTTCGAGAAGCGCCGTTGTCCTGGCAAGAGGGCGCGGGAGCGACGGGATCTCGCCCTGGCCCGCGGGGCCGCTCACTGTATCAGGGCGACAGGCCCTTGCCTCTGGGTGATTGGAGCCTTACAATCCGCGATAGTTACTCGTCGGTAGCTTGATGCCGGGGCTCGGCCCCCGGCGTTCCTTCATCGGGGGAGGCCCACTCGTGAAAACCGGGAGCCAGACCGGGAGCCAGACCGGGAGCCAGACCGGATATCGCGCGCCCAGAGGCCGCGCCGACCTGTGCCGTAGCGATGTCCGCCGCGCCAGCTCCCGTCGCCCAGCGGCCCGGGTGCCGCTCGCGCGCCGCCCGCACCCCAAGCCGCAGGACTGGTTCGCCCAGCAGCTCGTCCTCGTGCTCAGCGGCCAGCGCCCCGTGCACTCGCTGATGGCGCACGCCCGCGCACGGGCGTACGACCAGCTGGTGCTGCTCGCGCCGCACGCCCCCCTGCGGCCACCGGCCGGGTGCCGGGCGCCGGTCATCCGCGGCGTCGGGGCGAGCCATCCGAGCAGCGAGGCCATCGAGGCGTTCGTCCGCGTCGCGGCGGGCGGCCGGACCCGGGCCCTGGCCTTCCGCCTCGAACGCCGCCCCGGCACCGCCCACTGGCAGTGCTGCGCGGTCGAGTTGGACACGGCGCCATGAGCCAGGCGACCGGCCGCCGGACGCCACCGCTCCTCGCGTGGCGGCTACTTCTTGCGGCGGCGGCCGCCCTTCTGCGCCTTGCGGCGCTCGGCCCTGGTCAGCCCGTCGTCGGAGACCGCACCCCCGGCGCCGCCCTGCCCGGACGCGGGCCGCTGGTCGCCCGCGGAGAAGTCGCCCTCGACGACCCCGCCCGCGCCGTCCACGGTGGGCGCCGAGAAGTGCAGCCGGTCGGCGCGCTTGGGGGTCTCGAGCCCCTTGGCGCGGATCGCGGGACGGGCCCCGCCCTGCGCGGCGCCCGCGGGCACCGCCTCCTGGGGGGCCTCCTGCTTGCCCGCGGCGGGCGCCGCCTTCTCGCCACCCTGCACCGGGACCTGCTCGACCTGCCGCTCGACCTGGACCTCCAGGTTGAACAGATAGCCGACGGACTCCTCCTTGATGCCCTCCATCATGGCGGTGAACATGTCGAAGCCCTCACGCTGGAACTCCACCACGGGGTCCCGCTGCGCCATCGCCCGCAGGCCGATGCCCTCCTGGAGGTAGTCCATCTCGTAGAGGTGCTCACGCCACTTGCGGTCGAGGACGGACAGCACGACGCGCCGCTCGAGCTCGCGCATCACCTCGGAGCCCAGCTCTTCCTCACGCTTGTCGTACCGCTGGTGGATGTCCTCCTTGATGGACTCCACGATGAACTCAGGGGTCAGCCCGTCCCTGCCCCCGGTCTGCTCCTCAAGCTCCTCGACCGTGGCCCCCACCGGGTAGAGCTGCTTGAACGCCCCCCACAGCCGGTCCATGTCCCATTCCTCGGCGAAGCCCTCCACGGTCTCGGCCCGCACATAGGCCTCGATCGTGTCGTCCATGAAGAAGCGGACCTGCTCGTGCAGATCCTCGCCCGCGAGCACCCGGTGGCGCTCGCTGTAGATGACCTCACGCTGCCGGTTGAGGACCTCGTCGTACTTGAGGACGTTCTTCCTGATCTCGAAGTTCTGCTGCTCGACCTGGCCCTGGGCGGAGGCGATCGCGCGCGTGACCATCTTGGCCTCGATGGGAACGTCGTCGGGCACGTTGGCCATCGACATCACGCGCTCGACCATCGCCGCCTTGAACAGCCGCATCAGGTCGTCGCCCAGCGACAGGTAGAAGCGGGACTCGCCCGGGTCGCCCTGACGCCCGGACCGGCCGCGCAGCTGGTTGTCGATGCGGCGCGACTCGTGCCGTTCGGTGCCCAGGACATAGAGCCCGCCGAGGTCCTTGACCTCCTCGAACTCCGCCTGCACCGCCTTCTCCGCGGCTTCGAGCGCGCCGGGAAGCGCCGCGGCCCACTCCTCGGCGTGCTCCACCGGGTCCAGGCCCTGCCCGCGCAGCTGGCCCTCGGCGATCTCGTCGGGGTTGCCGCCCAGCTTGATGTCGGTGCCGCGGCCCGCCATGTTGGTGGCGACGGTGACCGCGCCCTTGCGCCCGGCCTTGGCGACGATCGCGGCCTCGCGCTCGTGGTTCTTGGCGTTGAGCACCTCGTGGCGCACCCCGCGCTTGTTCAGCTGCTGGGAGAGATACTCCGACTTCTCGACCGAGGTGGTGCCGACCAGCACCGGCTGCCCCGACGCGTGCTTCTCCGCGATGTCGTCCACCACGGCCGCGAACTTCGCGACCTCCGTGCGGTAGATGAGGTCGGAGCGGTCGATGCGCGCCATCGGCACATTGGTTGGGATGGGCACCACGCCCAGCTTGTAGATCTGGTGGAACTCCGCGGCCTCGGTCATCGCCGTACCGGTCATGCCCGCGAGCTTGTCGTAGAGGCGGAAGTAGTTCTGGAGGGTGATCTTGGCGAGCGTCTGGTTCTCGTCCTTGATCTTCACCCCCTCCTTCGCCTCGATCGCCTGGTGCATGCCCTCGTTGTAGCGGCGGCCCGCCAGGATGCGGCCCGTGTGCTCGTCGACGATCACGACCTCGCCGTCGAGGACGACGTAGTCCTTGTCCTTCTTGTACAGCTCCTTGGCCTTGATCGCGTTGTTCAGGTAGCCGACCAGGGGGGTGTTCACCGACTCGTAGAGGTTGTCGATGCCCAGCCAGTCCTCGACCTTGGTCACGCCCGCGTCATGGATGGCGACCGTGCGCTTCTTCTCGTCGACGTCGTAGTCGCCGGTCTCCGCCTGCTGCCGGGTCGGGATGGCCGCCTCGCCCTTCTCCAGGCGCTGCACCAGCTTGGCGAAGTCCGCGTACCACTTGGTGGCCTGGTCGGCGGGGCCCGAGATGATCAACGGAGTCCGCGCCTCGTCGATGAGGATCGAGTCCACCTCGTCCACGACCGCGTAGTTGTGGCCGCGCTGGACCAGCTCCTCCTTCGACCAGGCCATGTTGTCCCGGAGGTAGTCGAAGCCGAACTCATTGTTGGTGCCATACGTGATGTCACAGGCGTACTGCTCACGGCGCTTGGCCGGCGGCATGCCCGCGGTGATGCACCCGACCGTCAGGCCGAGGAAGCGGTGGACGCGGCCCATCCATTCGGAGTCACGCTGCGCCAGGTAGTCGTTGACAGTGATCAGGTGAACGCCCTTGCCCGACAGCGCGTTGAGGTAGGTGGGCAGCGTGCCCGCCAGCGTCTTGCCCTCGCCCGTCTTCATCTCGGCCACATAGCCGAGGTGCAGCGCCGCCCCGCCCATCAGCTGCACGTCGTAGTGGCGCTGGCCCAGCACGCGCTTGGCGGCCTCCCGCACCGTGGCGAACGCCTCGGGCAGCAGGTCGTCCAGGGACTCGCCCTCGGCGAAGCGTTCCCTGTACTCGTCCGTGAGCGCCCTCAGCTCCGCGTCGGTGAGATCAACGAAGTCCTCTTCGATGGAGTTCACCTGGTTCGCGATGCGTTGCAACCTGCGCAGGATCTTGCCTTCGCCTGCACGCATGATCTTGTTGAAGACGGACACGAGGGCTGGTCTCCTTGCCGGTCGGGCCTGGCGCGGTTGGGAAGCGCGGGCACAGCGGATGGCCCCGCCGCATCGGCCATGGTATGCGAGCGCCGGTGGCAGTGTCAGTGGTCGGCTCTACGATCCTCCGCATGACTGCCGCACTCTCGCACCTGTCCGCCGACGAGGCCCGCCGGATCGCGCTGCGCGCCCAGGGGCTCCTCGGGGCGCCCGACCGGAGGGCCGGAGTCCGGGGGGTGCTGCGCCGGCTCGGCGCGATCCAGCTGGACACGATCTCGGTGCTGGCGCGCTCGCACGAGCTGCTGCCGTACGCCCGCCTCGGCGCGATCGACAGGTCGGCCGTCGAGGACGCGTACTGGGCGGGCGGCCGCTCCTTCGAGTACTGGTCGCACGCCGCGTGCATCCTGCCGATCGAGGAGTGGCCGCTGTTCTCCTTCCGGCGCCGCGCGTACCGGGCCCGCGAGCGCTGGCACGCCGAGCTGTCACCCACCGCCTACGACAAGGTGATCGCCAGGCTCCGCGACGAGGGGCCGCTCACCGCGACCGAGCTGGGCGGCGCGAAGAAGGGCGGCATCTGGTGGGACTGGAGCGACATCAAGATCGCCGTCGAGCGCGCGCTCACCTACGGCGAGGTGGTGTGCACCGAGCGGCGCGGCTGGAAGCGGGTGTACGACCTCGCCGAACGGGCCGTCCCCGCCGAGCTGTTCCACGACGACCTCGACGACCACGAGTGCCTGCGCAGGCTGGTCGCCCAGGCGGGCGCGGCGATGGGGGTGGCCACCAGGGCGGACCTGGCGGACTACCACCGGCTGACCGGGGCACAGGTGGAGTCGGTCATCGAGGAGACCGGTCTTGTGCCGGTGGAGGTCGAGGGGTGGGTGTCGGGGAGCGGTGACCGGCCGCGGGCCTGGGCCGACCCGGCCGCGCTGGCGACGCCGCCGCGGGGGCGCCATCGGACCACGCTGCTCTCGCCGTTCGACTCCCTGATCTGGGACCGGCCGCGTACGGAGCGGATCTTCGGCTTCGTCCACAGGCTCGAGGCGTATGTGCCCGCGCCCAAGCGGATCTACGGGTACTTCTCGATGCCGCTGCTGTCGGGCGGCAGGCTGCTCGGCCGGGTGGATCCGGCCCGCGAGGGCAGCACGCTGGTGGCCAGGCACGCGGCGTTCGAGGCGGGTCAGGTCAAGGCCGTCGCGGCCGTCCCTGCCATGGCGGTGGCGCTTGCCGAGGCCGCCCGCTGGGTGGGGTGCGACCGGATAAGGATCGAGCGGACGACGCCCGACGAGCTGCGCGGCCCGCTGACCGACGCGGTGAGCCGGGTGGAGATCTGAGAAGGGCAGAGGATCGTGGCGATCCGGGCGCGCGGTGAGGGGGTGAGAGGGCGGGGTGAGGGGGCGGCTCAGCCGCTCTCGAGGTCCAGGATCTTCTCGCGCATCGCGTAGACCACGGCCTCCATCCGGGAATGCAGCTGAAGCTTCTCCAGGATGTTGCGCACATGGTTCTTCACGGTGTTCTCGCTGATGAACAGGTCCTTGGCGATGTCTCGGTTGTTCTTCCCTGTGGCGACGAGCTTGAGCACCTCCAGCTCGCGGTCGGTCAGCTTCGGCGCGGGCACGAGGCGCCGCTCGTCGGTGCGCTGGATCAGCGACTTGAACTCCGTGAGCAGCTTGGCCGCCATCGAGGGGCTGATCTGCGACTGCCCGTCGGCCACGGCGCGGATCGCCGCGGTGACCTCGTCGGTGGAGATCTCCTTGAGGAGATAGCCGGTGGCCCCGGCCTTGATGGCGTCGTAGAGGTCGGCCTCCTCGTCGCTGATCGTCAGCATGATGATCCGCGCGCTGGGGGCCACCTCCTTGATGGAGGTGCATGCCTCGATCCCCCCGCGCCGGGGCATCCGCACATCCATCAGCACGATGTCGGGCAGCAGGTCGGCGGCCTTCTCCACGGCCTCGGCTCCGTCCCCCGCCTCGCCGATGACCTGGATGTCCTCCTCCTGGGCCAGCACAATCTCAAGGCCCCGCCGGAACAGCTCGTGATCGTCCACCACCAACACCCTGATGGGCTCCCGCTGCTCCCGCACCGGGACCACGCGCTGCACGCGGTGCGGCCCCTGGGACATCGTGGGCCCGAAGGCGTCCACCATCGTTCCTCCCCCTTGCCGGTCGATACGCGACTGCCACAATCGGCGACCCCATGATTCCATGGCGGCACCCCGGGCCGGATCCACGATCGGGCCCCGGGGTGCCGATCCGTGTGCCGCGCGTACGGGTGCGGGTACGCGCGCTCAGGCCCCCAGGGCGCCTCCGGCCTCCTCGGGTGACGCGTCCCCCGCCAGGGCGTCGGGCCCGAGGTGGATCACGCCGTAGTCATAGGCGTGCCTGCGGTAGACGACGCTGGGCTGCTTGGTCTCGGCATCGACGAAGAGATAGAAGTCGTGACCGACCAACTCCATCTCATACAGCGCCTGTTCGAGCGTCATCGGCGCGGCCCTGTGGGTCTTCTCGCGCACCACCAATGGCCCGTCCCCCTCGACCACGACCGAGCCCACCCGCCTGACCGGCGGCGCGGCGGGCTCGGGCAGCGCGGGCTCCGGCTGAGCCCCGCCGTTCAACGGGGCGGCGTCGCGCACCACCGCGGCCACCTCGCTGGCCGGGATGCGATCCCGGCCGCGGCGGCACCTGCGCTTGTCGTGCTGGCGACGCAGCCGGGACTCCAGCTTCTCGACCGCCAGGTCGAGCGCCCCATAGGGATCCGCCGCCGACGCCTCGGCCCGCACCACGGGCCCTCGGTGCCGCAGCGTGATCTCGACCCGGTCCGAGCGGTCCGCCTGACGGGGGTTGTGCTCCTTGGACACTTCCACATCGAGGCGGGTGACCTTGCCGTCGATTCTCTGGATCTTGTCCAGCTTGAGCTTCTCGGCCACGTGCCGGCGGAATCGCTCCGGCACCTCTGTCTTACGGCCCTTGACGACGATGTCCACGCTGAACTCCGTTCCGGATGGTCCCGTCGGCGGTGACGGGGCCCCTCCTTCGCGCACTGGAACCGGAACCGCCGGTGTCCACGGCGGCCCTGGGGGTTACGTCGGGGTACCGACTTTCACCTCCTTCTCCCCCGGGAAGACGGTAAACATCCACCTGACATTCAGATAGGGAGATCCGAAGTCGAACAATCGCGGAAAGCGATCCATATCCAGTTATGCCGGACTCGCGGCGAGCTTCTTCTTCGAACGTACTCCGCCGACCCTCTCAAGGGCACCCCTACCCACACGTAGGTCACATCCACCCCATCGGGGGACCCGCGATCACCGCGGCGCCCAGCGGCAGACCACCGGCCGACCGCACCGCGCGCGCCGCCTCGACCAGCGAGGCGCCGGTGGTCAGCACATCGTCCACGAGCACCACACGCTCGCCCGGCGTCAACGCCCCTGACCGCACCGTGAGCGCCCCCGCGAGATTGGCCACCCGCTGCCCGGCCGTCAGCCCCGCCTGGTCCGCCACCGGACGGCACTGCCGCAACGCCCGGGCGACCCGCACCGCCCGGCCCTCGCGCCGCAGCCACCCGGCCGCCGCCATCGCCAGCCGCCGCACCGGATCATGCCCCCGCCGCGCCACCGCCGCCCGCGCCGAGGGCACCGGCACCAGACCGATCACCTCGCCCGACGCACCGCCAAGCGCACCGCCAAGCGCACCGCCCGGACTCCCCCTCGGCCCACCCGCCACGGCCGCGCGCACCCCCGCAGCCAGCCCTCGCCCCAGCGGCCCCGCAAGCCCGAGCATCCCCCGCTCCTTGTGCGCGAGCAGCATCGCCCGCGCCTCGTCGGCGTACTCCGCCACGGCGTACACCGCGGGAAGGCCCGCTGGCTCGGGCACCGGCCACACCCGCCGCGCGGGCCGGGCCCACAGCAGCTCACGGCAGGCCGCGCACAGCACGCCCCACCCCACGCCGCAGCCCGCACAGGCCGTCGGCAACATCAGCGAGCCCAGCTCGCGCCACCACTCACGCATGCCCCCACGTTCCCCCACCGCCCCCCGGCGCCCCCACCCCCGAAAGTAAGGAAGATTCCCGCCGAAAGTCAGGTTTGGGACACACTCCACACAGAAGGACACACTCGGCAAGGAGGGATCAGCCGGGGTAGACCGGCGCGTACCCCTCGGCCCCGCCGTCCAACACGAGCTTCCACTCCGGGTCGTCCCGGTCGAGCCGCACGATGCCCGCGTCGATCTGCGCGAGCAGCGGCTGCTCGGAGTCCTCCGACGCGGCCACCTCGACCACCTGATTGAGCCCGGGCACGGTCGGGAGGTTCGTCGACGACCCGTCGATCGCCAGATACTGCACCTGCTGAACGCCGTCCGCGGGCCGCCCCACCACGACCAGCGTGCTGCTGCCCGCCCAGGACACCGCCACGACGTCCACAAGCCGCGGCGCCACCTCGCGCAGCGCCGCCACCCGCACCGTCTCGCCCTCGGGGCCGCTGGTGCGTTCGACCCGCCCCATCTGGAGCGACGTGGCCTCGCCGTCGCTGACCAGCGCCACGATCCGCACCCCGTCGGGCGCGACGCGCACCGCCTGGATCCGCTCGCCGGGCGCGAGCCCCTGCACCGGGATCTCCCGCGCCGCGCCCTCGCCGCCCGTCAGCCGCAGCAGCCGCGGGGCGTCGGGGTCGCGGTCGGCCACCCACAGGTCGCCGAGTCCGTCCCAGCTCGGCGCGCTCAGCCCCGCGTTCTCCCCGGAGGAGTCGCTGGTCAGCGCCGTCTCCCTGGTGCCGCCCGCGCCGAGCGGGGCGATGTCAAGGACGGACCCGTCCGCGCTCACCCCGGCGGCCAGGTCGCCGTCCCTGCTCACCGCGGCGCTGCGCAGCCCGGCGTTCTCGTCGCCGAACGCGCCGCTCACCGGCCGCGACGTGCCGTCCCGCTGCGCGAGCGACGTCAGCCGCCCCGTCTCGCCGAGGAAGTACGCGCGGCTGACCTCGCCGTCCAGCGCGCCTGGCGCCGTCTCCTGCGCCGCCGCGTCGTCGAGGCCGCACAGCGACGCCCCCGACTCCGTCCGCAGCCGCACCTCCGTCACCTCGGCCGACGCCAGATCCCGCACCGTGTGCAGCAGCTGGCTCGCCATGCGCTCACAGCTGTCGCGCGACCAGCCCTCGGGAACGCCCGTCAGGCGCACCGTCAGCCGCCCCGAGTCGTCGATGGCGGGCCGCTGCCCGTCCGCGAGCGCCGCCCCGTCGGGGAACATCGTCGACACCACGGGAGCCTGCCACTCGCTCGGCCCGTCGAGCAGCGCCTCGATCACATCCCGCACCGGATCGATCCGGCTGCGCACATAGACCGGATCGGGAACGAGCACATCCGTCTCATCCGCGGGCCGCCCCCACTCCCCGCCCAGATCCGCGTAATAGAACGTGTCGGCGGAGCGGTAGATCCTGCGGAAGTCCGCCTCCCCCATCACGACCCCGTCGGGCAGCGCGTCGATGCGCCACTCCCCGTCCACCTGCTCCAGCTCGAACGACGCCGTGTACGTGCCCGCCCGCGGGTCGTACCCGTGCGCCCCGTCCACCGTGGCAAGGCGCAGCCCGCTCAGCTCGACGCGTTCGCCCTCCCCCGCGGGCCCGCTCAGCCGCGGCCCCGACGCCAGCACCGTCGTGCTGAAGAACGGGTCCCACTCCTCCGCGCCCCGCGGCGTCAGATACCGCTTGGCCATCTCGTAGTCGGGGTCGTCGCTCGTCACCGCCTCGAGGAAGCCCCGCACGATCTGCTGCGGCAGCATGCCCTCCTCGGGCGGCACCCCGTACACCAGCACCTGCGCGTCGGCGTCCGACGCCTCCGACGAGTCGACGGACTGCACAGGGCCGCTGTCCGGCATCGAAGCGCAGCCCGTCAGCAGCAGCCCCGCGGACAGCAGTCCGGCCGCCGCCCGCCGCCGTATCCGGTCAGTCCCCATGCCCGCCCCTCGCGCTCGGCTCGCTCGGCTCGGCCGCCGCCGCGGCCACCGCGGACCCGGACCGCGCGGGCGCCGGAACGCCCCGCCCCCGTCGCGCCCGCGAGTCACCCGGCTCGAGCGGCAGCGGCGAGCCGCGCAGCGCGCCCCCGGCCGTGGCGGGCAGCGTCAGCCGGAACTGCGCCCCACCGCCTGGCTCGCCCCACGCCTCGAGGCGCCCGCCGTGCAGGTGCGCGTCCTCCACGGCGATCGACAGGCCGAGGCCCGTGCCGCCCGTGGTCCGCGCCCTCGCCGGGTCCGCGCGCCAGAAGCGGCTGAACACCTGGTCCACCTCGCCGGGCCGCAGCCCGATCCCGTAGTCCCGCACCGCGATCGCCACCGCGCCGCCGTCCGCCGCGACGGCGAGCTTGACCACCACGTCGCGGCCCTCGCCGTGCTCGATGGCGTTGACGACGAGGTTGCGCACGACGCGTTCGATGCGCCGCGCGTCCACCTCGGCCACGATCGGCCTGGCGTCCCCGCGTACCAGCAGCCGCCCGCCGCGCCGCTCGGCCAGCGACTCGAAGCTCTCGACGACCCGGTGCACCACGTCCCGCAGGTCCGTCGCCTCCGCCTCGAGCACCGCGGCACCCGCGTCGAACCTGCTGATCTCCAGCAGGTCAGCGAGCAGCAGCTCGAAGCGGTCGAGCTGGCTCAGCAGCAGCTCAGCCGACCGCGCCGTCGCCGGGTCGAACTCCCCGCGCGCCTCGTGGATGACGTCCGCCGCCATCCGCACCGTCGTCAGCGGCGTCCGCAGCTCGTGCGAGACGTCGGAGACGAAACGCCGCTGCATCCGCGACAGCTCCTCCAGCTGCTGGATCTGCTTCTGGAGGTTGCGTGCCATTTTGTTGAACGATTCCCCGAGCCGCGCGATGTCGTCCTCGCCGCTCACCTTCATGCGCTCCTGGAGCCGCCCCGCCGCAAGCCGCTCCGCGATCCCCGCCGCCATCCGCACCGGCGTGACCACCTGCCGTACCACCAACCACGCGATCGCCCCGAGCAGCGCCACCAGGAAGACCCCCGCCGTCGCGAGCGTGCCCGTGACCAGGCTGAGCGACTTCTCCTCCTGCGTGAACGGGAACAGGTAGTACAGCTGATACGGATTCCCCGCCACATCGGTCATCCGCTTGCCGATGATCAGCCCCGCCTCGGACGTCCCGTCCGTGCGCACGATCGTCCCGTACTGCCGCTGCGTCGCCCGGTCGTCGTCCACCGCCTCCCGCATCCCCTCCGAGATGCTCAGATCGGTGTCCACCGCCGAGGACACCCGCGGCCCCCGCGGCGCGAACCCCGTGTCCCCCGCGAACGCGGGCGAGAGCTCCGACGGCAGCGCCACCACCGAGAACACGCCCTGCCCACCGCTCGCCAGCTGCTGCACCACCTCGGTCGACCACGTCGCCGCGTCGACCGAGAGCACCGCCCCCGCCTCGCTCGCGTCCACAGTCGCCCGCTCCCGCGCCACCTGGAAGCCCCCGTCGGCCTGGCTCTGCGCCGTCTGCCGCTTGGCCTCGAGCAGCCCGTTGCGCACCTGGCCGATCACCACCACACCGAGCACCAGCACCACGGCCATCGAAAGCAGCAGCGTGCTGGCCACCACGCGCAGCTGGATGTTCCTGCGCCACAGCCGCATCACCGAGAGCAGCGGCCCCCGGGCCCAGCGCCCGAAGATCCGGATAGCGGGCTGCGCCCGGCTGCCTGTCGCTCCTTCCGACAGCAGCCGGGGGCTCTGCCACCACACCCGGTCGGTCACCTCAGCTTGACCCGGCCTTGTATCCGACGCCGCGCACGGTCACCACGATCTCGGGACGCTCGGGATCCTTCTCCACCTTGGAACGCAGCCGCTGCACATGGACGTTCACCAGCCGGGTGTCGGCCGCGTGCCGATACCCCCACACCTGCTCGAGCAGCACCTCACGGGTGAACACCTGCCACGGCTTGCGCGCGAGCGCCACCAGCAGGTCGAACTCAAGCGGCGTCAGCGAGATCGTCTGGCTGCCCCGCTTCACCGAGTGCCCCGCCACGTCGATCACCAGGTCCCCGATGGCCAGCTGCTCGGGCGCTGGCTCCTCCGAACGCCGCAGCCGCGCCCGGATCCTGGCGATCAGCTCCTTCGGCTTGAACGGCTTGACGATGTAGTCGTCAGCCCCCGACTCCAGGCCCACCACCACGTCGACCGTGTCGCTCTTCGCGGTCAGCATGACGATCGGCACGCCGGACTCACCACGGATCAGACGGCACACCTCGATGCCGTCCCGCCCCGGCAGCATCAGATCGAGCAGCACCAGATCCGGCTTGATCTCGCGGAAGGCGGCAAGCGCCTTGTCCCCATCGGCGACGAACGACGGCTCGAAGCCCTCCCCGCGCAGCACGATGCCCAGCATTTCCGCCAGCGCGGTGTCGTCATCGACGACGAGTACACGTCCCTTCATGCCTTCATCATCCCATCGCCCTTTCCCGCCCCGACCGAACGTGATCCAGAACACACGGCGGCAAGGTTTCCCCCGTCCACCGGCGAGACTACGCCGCGCTCGGTCACGATCGCGGTGACAAGTCCCGCCGGAGTCACGTCGAACGCGGGGTTGTACGCCTGCGCCCCCACCGGCGCCACCGGCACCCCGGGGCCGATGTCCGTCACCTCGTGCCCAGGGCGCTGCTCAATCGGGATCGCCCCCGCGTCCGCCGCCCCCGGATCCACCGTACTCACCGGCGCCACCACCACGAACGGGACATCGTGGTGGCGCGCGAGCACCGCGAGCGGATAGCTCCCCACCTTGTTGGCCACCGAGCCGTCCGCCGCGATCCGGTCCGCCCCGATCAGCACCGCGTCCACCTCGCCCGCCGCGAACAACGACCCCGCCGCCGCGTCCGCCAGCACGGCGTACGACATCTCCTCGCGCGCCGCCTCCCACGCCGTCAGCCGCGCGCCCTGGAGCAGCGGACGCGTCTCGTCCACCCACAGCCGCCGCAGCTCCCCTGCGCGATGCGCCGCCCGCACCACCGCGAACGCCGTCCCGTGCCCCCCCGACACCAGCGCACCGGTGTTGCAGTGGGTCAGCAGCCGGTATCCGCCACCCGGCAGCAGCTCCCCGAGCAGCGCCAGGCCGAGCTCCGCCATCCGCTCGCTCGCCACCGCGTCCTCCCGGTGCAGCGCCCTGGCCTCCGCCAACGCCGCCGCTGCCGCCGCGGGCCCGTTACCCCCCGTCGCCCGGTGCGCCGCGACGGCGCGCTCCACGCCGTACGCCAGGTTCACCGCGGTCGGACGGGCAGCGGTCAACGAACGCGCCGCCTCCCCGACGTCATAGCCACGCGCCGCGGCCAGCGCGATCCCGTACGCGCCCGCGATCCCGAGCAACGGCGCGCCCCTGACCGCGAGCGACTGGATCGCCGCGACAAGACCCGGCACATCGGTGCAGACGACCTCGACCTCGGCGGTCGGCAGCCGCCGCTGGTCGAGCAGGACCAGCATGGGCCCGTCGGGCGGGTCCGCCCAGCGCAGGACGGGGAGAGAGTGATCAGCCATTGGCACAGTCTGCCCCGGCGCGGCGGGTGAGAGAAGGCAGCGACCGCTTCGGCCGCACGGACGCGTCAGCCCCCGGCGCCATGGCACGATGGGCGCCAGGAAGCACAGGCGACAAAGGCGCGAAGCGTACGAGACGCGAACAAGGAGACACCGTGAGTGACACGCCGGGCTGGACCTCCCCGGGATCCCCGTCCCCGGAGCACGACCGGCCTGAATCCTCCCAGCCGACTCAGCCCTCCCCCTCGTCACAGCCGAGTCAGCAGCCGACGCAGCCGAGCCAGCCTGGCCACCCAGCCCCGCCAGCCCCGCCAGCCCAGCCCCAGGACGCCCCCCAGGGCTGGGGCGCCGCGCCCCCACCGCCGGCGCCGCCGCACCAGACACCCCCCTCCTACCCCCAGCAGCACCAGCCGGGGGGCTGGGGCGGCTGGCACCCGCACACCTTCGCCGCCAAGCCCGGCGTGATCCCGCTCCGCCCGCTCGGCATCGGCGAGATACTCGACGGCGCGGTCTCCACCGCCCGCGCCCACTGGCGGACCGTGCTGGCCATCGCGCTGGCCATCGCCGTCATCACCCAGCTCGTCGGCACCGTCGCCATGCGCCTGTGGCTCAGCGACTCCTCGGGGATCGCCGCCCTCGAGGACAACCCCAACCCCACCGACGAGGAGCTGCGCGACGCCCTCGGCGAGCTGACCGCGTTCGCCTCCGTCACCGGCATCATCACCCTCCTCGGCTCCGTCCTCGCCACCGCCATGCTCACCATCGTCGTCAGCCGCGCCGTCCTCGGCCGCGACGTCACGATCGGCGAGGCGTGGCAGGACTCGAGAAGCCGCCTGCTGCGCCTCCTCGGCGTCGTCCTGGTCGTGCCCCTCATCTGCACCCTCGCCATCGCCGTCCCCACCCTGGTCATGGCCGTCACGGGCAGCGCCGCGCTCGTGGTCCTCGGGGTCATCGGCGGCATCGTCCTCGCCGTCTGGCTCTGGGTCCGCCTCTCCCTCGCCGCCCCCGCCCTCATGCTCGAACGCCAGGGCGTCTTCGCGGCCCTGCGCCGCTCCGCCAAGCTGGTCAGCGGCTCCTGGTGGCGCGTCTTCGGCGTCCAGCTCCTCGTCATCGTCCTGCTGACCCTGGTCGGCGGCGTCCTGGAGTTCCCCGCCTCCGCGATCGCGAGCATCGTCGACGGCGGCGACGCGGGGGGGATGTTCGACAGCGGCTTCTCCGACATGTCCTGGACCTACCTCACGATCACCGGCATCGGCGCCGTCCTGGCCTCGACGATCACCCTGCCCATCAGCGCGGGCGTCACCGCACTCCTCTACATCGACCAGCGCATCCGCCGCGAGGCCCTGGACATCGAGCTGGCCCGCGCCGCGGGCGTGGACACCCCCCACAGGGAAAGCTGACGCCGTGGCGCCGCCATGGGCGGACCCCCCGGTCCCGCCCGTCACCGTCGACCGCGTTCCCGCGCAGGAGGACGCCGAACGGGAGCTGTCCCGCCAGATCTACACCGAGCACGAGCCGGGGCTGGTCCGCCGGATCTGGTCCTGGGTGTGGGACCGGATCTTCGGCTTCCTCGACGAGGCGGCGTTCCGCACCCCGGGCGGCTGGTTCGGCCTGCTGGTCATCGCCGTCGCGGTGATCGCCCTGCTGATCGCCCTCCGCATCCGCCTCGGCACCGTGCGCAACGCCAGGGGCCCCGCCGCCCCCGGCGCGCTCTTCACCGACCGCCCCCGCACCGCGGACGAGCACCGCGCCGCCGCCGAACGCCACGCCCACGCCGCCCACTGGACCCCCGCCGTCCAGGAGCGGCTGCGCGCCATCGTCCGCTCCCTCGAGGAACGCGCCCTGCTCGACCCCCGCCCCGGCCGCACCGCGAACGAAGCCGCCGCCGAGGCCGCCCGCCCCCTGCCGGGCCTCGCGACGGAGCTGCGCGCCGCCGCCACGACGTTCGACGGCGTCACCTTCGGCGGACTGCCCGCCGCCCCCGACGACTACGCCAGGCTCGCCGGCCTTGACGAACGCCTCGCCCGCGCCAAGCCCGACCTCGCCGCCACCACCACCTGGACCGCCCCATGACCGCGGCCCCCGACGCCCCGCCCCGCCCGCCCCTCCCCGAGACAGGGACCTGGACCGCGCCCCGGGGCACCGCCGTCTCCCCCGACGCCCGCCAGCTGTGGCGCCGCGCCCGCGGCTTCGTCGCCGCCCTCGCCGTGCTGATCACCGCGGGCCTGGTCCTCGCCCTCCTCAACTCGGGCGAGGACGGCACCCTCCACCCCCGTGCCGCCACCCCCGACGGCGCCCGCGCCATCGCCGAACTGCTGGCCGACCGCGGCGTCACCACCACTCTCGTCACCACCGCACGCGAGGCCGCCGCCGCCACGGGACCCGACTCCACGCTGCTCGTCGTCCGCCCCGAAGCCCTCACCGACGCCGCCCGCGCCACCGTCGCCCGCACCGCCACGGCCCCCGGCGCCCGCACCGTGCTGCTCGCCCCGGGCCAGGCCGCGCTCAACGCGTTCACCCCGGGCGTCACCGCCGCCGAGCCCGTTCCCGCCGAGGAGCGCGCCCCCCGCTGCGACGACGCCACGGCCCGCCGCGCGGGCAGCGCCCTCACCGGCGGCTTCCGCTACGCCACCGGCCCCGCCACCCCCCCGCTCACCGCCTGCTACCCCGCCGCGGGGCTGCCGACCCTCCTCGCCGTCCCCGCCGGGGGCGACGGCGAGACCGTGCTGCTCGGCACCCACGAGCCGCTGCTCAACGAGCACCTCGACGAGCACGGCAACGCCTCCCTCGCCCTCCAGCTCCTCGGCGAACGCCCCCACCTCGTGTGGTACCTGCCCTCCCCCGAGGACGCGCCGAGCACCGGCGGCGAGGAGAGCCTGCTCGACCTGCTCGATCCCAGCTGGCGCTGGGCCACGCTCCAGCTCGCCATCGCCGCGGCCCTCGCCGCCCTCTGGCGAGGCCGACGCCTCGGCCCGGTCGTCACCGAGCCCCTGCCCGTGACCGTCAGGGCCGCCGAGGCCACCGAGGGCCGCGCCCGCCTCTACCACCAGGCCGGTGCCAGGAACCGCGCGGCCGAGGCCCTGCGCTCCGGCGCGCGCGCCCGCCTCGCACGCCTCACCGGCGTTCCCAGCGCCGCCGCGCACGCCCCCGACACGCTGCCGCGGGCCGTGGCCGCGCACACGGGCGAGCGCCCCGAGGCCGTGCACGCCCTGCTGTTCGGCCCGCCCCCGCCCGACGACCCGTCGCTCGTCCGGCTGGCCGACGATCTCGACGCCATCGAACGGCGCGTCGCCCCGACCACCGCCCCTCCGAGCGAAGGCAAGGACCACCGCCCGTGACCGCACCCGCTGCTGAAAGCCCGCACGCCGCCCTGGAGGCCCTGCGCGGCGAGATCGGCAAGGCCGTCGTCGGCCAGGACGCCGCCGTCACAGGGCTGGTCGTCGCCCTGCTGTGCCGGGGCCATGTCCTCCTCGAAGGCGTGCCGGGCGTCGCAAAGACGCTGCTGATCCGCACCCTGGCGACCGCACTCGAACTCGACACCAAACGCGTCCAGTTCACCCCCGACCTCATGCCGAGCGACGTCACGGGCTCGCTCGTGTACGACACGCGCACCGCCGAGTTCTCCTTCCAGGCGGGCCCGGTCTTCACCAACCTCCTGCTGGCCGACGAGATCAACCGCACCCCGCCCAAGACCCAGGCGTCGCTCCTCGAGGCGATGGAGGAGCGGCAGGTCTCGGTCGAGGGCACCCCGCGCCCGCTGCCCGACCCGTTCATGGTCGCCGCCACGCAGAACCCCCTCGAGTACGAGGGCACCTACCCCCTGCCCGAGGCCCAGCTCGACCGCTTCCTCGTCAAGCTGATCCTGCCGCTGCCGAGCCGCGACCAGGAGATCGACGTCCTGGCCAGGCACGCCGCCGGGTTCGACCCGCGTGACCTGGCCACAGCGGGCGTGCGCGCGGTCGCGGGCCCCGGCGAGCTGGCGTCGGCCCGCGCGGCCGTGGCGAAGGTCGCCGTCTCGCCCGAGGTCACCGGCTATGTGGTCGACCTGTGCCGCGCCACCCGCGAGTCGCCCTCGCTGTCCCTCGGCGCGTCGCCGCGCGGCGCGAAGGCCCTGCTGAGCACGGCCCGCGCATGGGCCTGGCTCTCGGGCCGCGAATATGTGATCCCCGACGATGTGAAGGCCCTGGCCCTGCCGACGCTCCGCCACCGCGTGCGCCCGCGCCCCGAGGCGGAGATGGAGGGCGTGACCGCGGACGCGGTGATCAACGGCCTGCTGGCCCGCGTCCCGGTGCCCCGCTGATGGCGCTCTCCGGCCGAACGGCACTGCTGGCCGCCGCGGGCGCCCTCGTCGTGGGCCTGCTGCCCGGGTGGGGCGGCATCCTCACGGTCGCCGTCCCGCTGCTCGCCGCCGTCCTGTTCGACCTGGCCCGCGCGGCCCCGGTCCGCTCGCTGCGCGTCGAACGCTCCGGGGCGACCTCGGTGCGCCTCGGCGAGGACGCGGAGATCACGCTCACGGTCACCAACCCGTCGGGCCGACCGCTGCGCGCGGAGCTGCGCGACGCGTGGCCACCGAGCAGCTGGCGCCCCGGCACCTCGTTCGCGGCCTCCCGCCACCGGCTGACGGTCCCGGCGGGGGAACGCCGCAGGCTGACCACGTCGCTGGCCCCGACCCGCCGCGGCGACCACCGCCCGGTGCGCGTCACGGTCCGCTCGCACGGCCCGCTCGGCCTGGCGGCGCGCCAGGGCAGCCACGCGGTGCCGTGGACGCTGCGGGTGCTGCCGCCGTTCACCAGCAGGAAGCACCTCCCCGGCAAGCTGGCCCGCCTCCGCGAACTCGACGGCCGCACCACGCTGTTGACGCGGGGCGAGGGCACGGAGTTCGACAGCCTGCGGGACTATGTGCCGGGCGACGACGTCCGCTCGATCGACTGGCGCGCCACGGCCAGGCAGTCCACGGTCGCGGTGCGCACCTGGCGGCCCGAACGGGACCGGCACCTGCTGCTCGTCCTGGACACGGGCCGCACGTCGGCGGGCCGGGTCGGCGACGTGCCGCGCCTCGACGCGGCGATGGACGCGGCGCTCCTGCTGACGGCGCTGGCGTCCCAGGCCGGGGACCGGGTGGATCTGCTGGCCTTCGACCGGGTGGCGCGTACATCGGTGCGCGGCAGGACGGGCGGCGACGTGCTGCCCGCGACGGTGGCGGCGATGGCCCGTCTCGAGCCCGCGCTGGTGGAGACGGACACGCGCGCGATGGCCGCGGCGGCGCTGGCGACCGCGCCTCGCCGCTCGCTGATCGTCCTGTTCACCGGCCTCGACACGGCCCCGGTCGAGTCGGGCCTCCTGCCGGTGCTGCCCCAACTCACCCATCGCCACACGGTGCTGGTGGTCGCCGTGGCCGACCCGAGGGTGGCGGAGATGGCGGCGGCCAGGGGCACCGTCCCCGGCGTGTACGAGGCGGCGGCGGCCGCGCAGCACCAGGCGGAACGCGAACGGATCGGTGACCGCCTCCGCCGCCTGGGCGTGACGGTCGTCGAGGCAGGTCCCGAGGAGCTGCCCCCCGCGGTGGCGGACGCGTATATCGCCCTGAAGGCGGCGGGAAAGCTGTAAGGAAAAAGCGCGGCGGGAGGAAAGCAGAAATGGCTGGGGCCCCACAGGATTTCCTGTGGGGCCCCAGCCATTTATCAAAGAATTGTCCGGCGGTGTCCTACTCTCCCACACGGTCCCCCATGCAGTACCATCGGCGCAGAGAGGCTTAGCTTCCGGGTTCGGAATGTAACCGGGCGTTTCCCTCTCGCCATGACCACCGGAACACTGCGAGAACACAGTCTCCAGCCAGTCAAGAATTCACAGTGGACGCGAGCATCTGCGGACAAGCCCTCGGCCTATTAGTA
>NZ_QEST01000225.1 GCF_003311645.1 Streptomyces sp. PT12
GCCCGGAGATCCGCTTCCCCAAGGACGTCGCCTCGGCCGACTACTGGGTGCGGCATGTCCGCGACGCCGTGCGCTTCGCCGACGATGTGCGCAGGTTGCAGGACGAGGGCGTCACCCGCTTCCTGGAGATCGGCCCCGACGGCGTGCTGACCGCCATGGTCGACGGCGCGCTCGCCACCGCGACCCTCCGGCGCGATCGGCCCGAGACCGCGACGCTGCTCACCGCCGTGGGGCGGCTGTTCGCCGCGGGCGTGCCCGTCGACTGGAGCGCGGTGTTCGCCGGGCGCGGTGCCCGGCGCGTCGACCTGCCGACCTATCCGTTCCAGCGCAGGCGGTACTGGCTGATCGACGGCGCGGCGAACGCCGACCCCGCGTCCATGGGCCTGGGCGCGGCCCGGCACCCGCTGCTCGGGGCGACCGTCATGATGGCGGAGTCCGACGAGTTGGTGTTTACCGGTCGGCTCTCGATCGGTTCACAGCCGTGGCTGGCCGATCACGCCGTGGGCGACGCCGTCGTGTTCCCCACCACCGGCTTTGTCGAGCTCGCGGTGCGCGCGGGCGACGAGGTCGGCTGCGGCCGCGTCGACGAGCTGACCGTCGAGACGCCGCTCGTCCTCCCCGAGCGCGGCGGTGTCGCCGTCCAGGTCGTCGTCGGGGCCGCGAACGCCTCGGCCTCCCGCTCCCTGACGGTGTACGCGCGCGACGAGAACGCGCTCGACGCCCCGTGGACGCGGCACGCGGTCGGCCTGCTCGCCGCGGGCACCCCTGACGCGCCGGGCGCCTCGGGCGGAAGCGAGCTGACCTCGTGGCCGCCCTCCGGCGCCGAACGGGTTGACCTGGACGGGTTCCACGACCGGCTCGCCGCCGCTGGATTGGCCTATGGGCCCGCCTTCCGCGGGCTCGGCGCCGCGTGGCGGCGCGGCGACGAGATCTTCGCCGAGGTCGCCCTGCCCGACAACGCCGACCCCGGCGCGTTCGGCCTGCACCCGGCCGTCCTCGAAGCGGGCCTGCGCGCGTTCGCCCTGTCGGGCGCGGCCGAGGGCGAGGCGGCGCACCTGCCGTTCTCCTGGCGTGGCGTCGAGCTGCACGCCTCGGGCGCGGGCGCCCTGCGGGTCCGCGTCACCCGGCTGCCCGAAGGCGCCATGGCCCTGACGATCGCCGATGCCACGGGCGAGCCCGTCGCGACCGTCGAGGCCGTGACCCTGCGGCCCGCAGGGGACCTCAAGGCCACCCACACCGACTCGCTCTACCACCTCACCTGGACTCCCGCGGCGGCGGGCGGCGTCGCCCCGTCGGACGTGGACATCCTGCGCATCGACGGCGCTGACGCGCGGTCCGCCGTGAACCAGGCCCTCGACGCGTTGCAGTCAGCGGGCCCACGCCTCGTCGTGGTCACGCGGGGCGCGGTGTCGGTGGACGGCGGCGACGTCACCGACCTCGCGGGCGCGGCGGTGTGGGGCCTGGTGCGCAGCGCCCAGTCGGAGGACCCGGGGCGTTTCGTCCTGGTCGACATGGCCGGAACCGGTTCCGGGAGCGCTTCTGGGAGCGGTTCCGATGCCGAACGGGCGGCCGTGGACCTGGCGTTGGCCACCGGCGAGCCCCAGGTCGCCATCCGAGGCGACGTCGCCCTGGTGCCTCGGCTGGCCCGGTGGACCGGGGCGCCGGAGGAGCCAGCCTCGCCCCTGGGTGAGTCGGTGTTGATCACTGGTGCGTCGGGTGCGTTGGGTGGTCTTGTGGCGC
>NZ_QEST01000021.1 GCF_003311645.1 Streptomyces sp. PT12
CTTGCCGACGAGGGGCACTCCACGTTCATCGAGGTCAGCACCCACCCCGTCCTGACCCACAGCATCCAGGACGCCACCCCCGACGCCACCGTCACCGGGACGCTGCGCCGCGACGAGGGCGGGTACCGGCGCCTCCTCGCCTCCCTGGCCACCCTCCACACCCACGGCAGGCCCCTCGACTGGCGCGTGCCCCACACCCCCACCCGGGCCGACCTGCCCACCTACCCCTTCCAACACCAGCGCTACTGGCTGGAGCAGACGTCCTCCGCCACGGATGTCTCCACCGTCGGGCTCACCGCCACGGACCACCCCCTCCTCGGCGCCATCGTGCCCGTCGCCACCGAGGACAGCGTGATCCTCACCGGGCGGCTCTCCCTCCGCACCCACCCATGGCTGGCGGATCACGCGGTGTTCGGCACGGTTCTCCTCCCGGGTGCCGCTCTCGTCGAGCTCGCCATCCGGGCCGGGGACGAGGCCAGGGCGGGGACGCTGGACGAGCTGGTCATTCACGCGCCGTTGACCCTGCACGACCACAACGCCCTCTACCTCCAGGCCACCGTCGACGCCCCCGATGAGACGGGTCGTCGTCCGGTGGCCATTCACTCCAGGGCCGCCGATGCGGATTCCCAGGCCGCGTGGACTCTGCATGCCAGTGGCCATCTCGCCGTCGAGCCCGTCGAGGCCGAGGGTTTCGCGTTCGCTCAGTGGCCGCCTGCCGGTGCGATTCCGGTTGATCTGGATCGCTTCTACTCGCGCCAGTTCGAGGCGGGTTATGAGTACGGTCCGACCTTCCAGGGCCTGCGCCGGGCCTGGAGCCGCGACGGCGAAGTCTTCGCCGAGATCGCCCTCCCCGAGGAGGAGAGCGGTACGGCGCAGCTCTTCGGCCTGCACCCCGCCCTGCTCGATGCGGCGCTTCAGACCACGCATCTCAGTCCGGCCGCTAGGACGGATCACGCGCAGGGCGAGATCCCGCTGCCGTTCGCCTGGAACGGGGTCAGCCTGCACGCCACCGGGGCCGCGGCGCTCCGGGTGCGGACCACCGTCACCGAGAACGGGGGTGTGTCCCTGCGCCTGGCCGACCAGGCGGGCCAGCCGGTCGCCTCGGTGGCGGAGCTGGTGTCCCGGCCCATCGCCGTTGAACAACTGCGCACCGCGCGATCTTCCGTGGGGGAGTCGTTGTTCCGGGTGGAATGGGTCCCGCTTACCCCGAGGGAGACCGCCGTCGAGATTCCCGAGGGTGTTGAACTGCTCAATCTCACCGGGGTGAGCGGTGATGTGCGTGATCTGACGGGGCGTGTGCTGCGGGTTGTTCAGGAGTATCTGGCGGATGAGGACCGTCCGGATGGCGCGCGCCTGGCGGTTCTTACGCGTGGTGCCGTGGCTGCCGTTTCGTCCGTCGAGGTGACCAGTCCTGCGGCTGCTGCCGTCTGGGGCCTCATCCGTTCCGCGCAGGCTGAGCATCCTGGCTGTCTGGTGCTGGTCGATCTTGATGATGAGTCTTCCAGTCGTGCTGCTCTTGCTACGGCGCTCAGTGCGGGTGAGCCGCAAGTGGCGGTGCGCAGCGGTGGGTTGACGGTGCCGCGTGTGGTGAGGGTTGGTTCGCCGGGGGTGGGTTCTCGTCGGTTGGATCCGGAGGGGACGGTGTTGATCAGTGGGGCGGGGATGATCAG
>NZ_QEST01000260.1 GCF_003311645.1 Streptomyces sp. PT12
CCTCGATCTTTCGTGACGGTCCGTCGGTTCTTTCGGGGGGCCGTTTCGGTTGTTCGGGTCGGTGGTGGTCAGGCTGATGGCCCGGCTGTCGCGTCGGGTGGGCGCCGGGTTCCACGGCTCCGGTGGGGTGATGCTGCTTGGAAGGACGCGAAAATGCTGGTCAGCCGGGGTTCGGGAGGGTTTGGAGTCGGTCGAGGGCGCTGGTGATGACGTCGGTCCAGGGCCAGTGGCGGGCGAGGCGGAGGTAGCGGCGGCGGCCGGTGGTGACGAGTTGGGCGGCCGGGGAGAACAGTCGCAGCCGCAGGCGTTTGGGTTCCCACAGCTTGCTCTGGCCGGTGAGGGCGAGCATCGGCATCCAGGCCAGCAGGTCCAGGGCGACCTGGACGATCTCCAGCCAGATCTGGTTCTGCGCGAAGCTGTGGAAGGGGAGGTTGCGCAGGCCGGTGTCGCGTGCGTTGCGGATGCGGTCCTCGCAGCGGGCGCGCTGGCGGTGCCGCAGTTCGAGGGCGGCGATCGCGGTGCCGGGAGTATTGGTGGCGAAGCAGGTCAGGCGCATGCCGTCGGCGTCGGTGAAGCGGAGTTGGGCGCCGGGGTGCGGGCGTTCCTTGCGGACGATCAGGCGCATCCCCTTCGGCCAGCCCGTCAGGCAGTCTCCGGCGAGCTCGGCGACCCAGGCGCCGTCGCGGACCTCGCCGCCGGGCTCGACGGCCGGCGTCCAGGCCGATGCCGGGACCTGGAGCACGGCGTGGTGGATGGCGTCGGTGATGGTCATTCCAACCGAGTACGACAGCCACCGGCCCCGTGCGGTGAGCCAGTTGACGAACTCGTGGGTGCCGCCTCCGGAGTCGGTGCGGATCAGGGTGCGGCGCCCGCGCCGGTACTTCTTCGGGAGCTGGACCATGGCCAGTTGGGTGGCGGTGATGTGGTCGGCGGCGGTGTTGCTGCCCGCGTTCCCCGCTCTGAGCAGGCCCGCCACCGGCTCACCGGTCCCACCCGGCCCGTGGTCGACGAATCCCATGATCGGATGGTGGCCGAACGTCCGCTTCCAGGTCGCCGCGGCGTCCTGCTTGTCCGAGTGTGCGATGACCAGTACCCCGTCCAGGTCCACGGTCACCTGCCCGCCCGTATCGGGTGCGGCGTCGCAGGCCAGGGCCCAGACATGTTCACGGACGTGAGCGCGGGCCCGGCGGATCGCGGCCAGCGCGCGCTTCCCGCTCGTGGCGAGCGTGTCGACCAGGCGGGAGACCGTCGGGCCGGAGGCCACCGGCCCGAACACCGCCGGCTCGGCCCTCAGCACCTCGACGTCGGCCAGGCAGTCCCCGCCCAGCGCGACCGCCAGCGCCACATCCAGCAAGATCTTGCCCGGATCGTGCACCGCCCGCGCCTTGCGCCACGGCCCCAACGCCGCTGATATCGCCGTGTCCAGGCCGGTCTTGCGGACCGTCTCCACCAGCAGCACGGCCCCGGCCTGCGAGACCGCGCCCCGACCACCGCCCTCAGCACGGACACGTGGGTACAACCCGATACGCTTGTTCACCTGGGGAGTGCTTCTTTCCTCGCAACCAACAGGACTCTCGACAAGCCCTATCGTTGCAGGTCAGGAGCACTTCTCGC
>NZ_QEST01000115.1 GCF_003311645.1 Streptomyces sp. PT12
CCTCGATCTTTCGTGGTGGGCCGCTGACGGAGTCGGGGCCCGTTCTGTTGTCCGTGGTTGAGGGTGGGCAGGTCGAGGGCCCGGGTGTCGTCTCGGGTGGACGCCGGGTTCCACTGTTCCGGGCTTGGTCCTTTTCTCGTAGGGACAGGTGCATTTGCCTGGTCAGCCAGGGTTCGGCAGGAGTGCGAGGCGTTCGAGGGCGTCTGTGGTCTCGCGGGTCCAGGGCCAGTGGCGGGCGAGGCGGAGGATGCGGCGTCGGCCGGTGGTGACGAGTTGACCGGCCGTGGAGAACAGGCGGAACCGCAGTCGGCGGGGTTCCCAGAGCCGGGCGGGGCCGGTCAGGGCGAGCATGGGCATCCAGGCCAGCAGGTCGAGAGCGATCTGGACGATCTCCAGCCAGACCCTGTTCTGCGCGGTGTCGTGCAGGGGCAGGTTCCGCAGGCCGGTCGAACGCGCGGCCCGGATGCGGTCCTCGGCGCGGGCCCGTAGCCGGTGACGGAGTTCGAGTTCGGCGATCGGGGTCTTGGGGGTGTTGGTGGCGAAGCAGGTGATCCGCATGCCGTCCGCATCGGTGATCCTCAACTGGGCTCCGGGGTGCGGCCGTTCCTTGCGGACGATCAATCGCAAGCCCTTGGGCCATCCGTCGAGCAGATCGCCGGTGAGTTCGGCGATCCAGGCCCCGTCACGGACCTCGCCGCTGGTCTCAACGGCAGGCGTCCACGCTGATGCGGGGATCTTCAGCACGTGGCGGTGGATGGCTTCGGTGATCACCATGCCGACGGAGTAGGACAGCCAGCGTCCTCGCCGGGCAAGCCAGGCTATGAACTCATGGGTGCCCCCGGCCGTGTCGCAGCGGATCAGCGTCCGCCGTCCCCGCCGGTACTTCCCCGGTAGTTGAGCCAGGGCGAGTCCGGCGGCGGTAATGTGGTCGGCGGCGGTGTTGCTGCCCGCATTGCCGGGACGCAGGAGAGCGGCGACGGGTTCCCCGGTTCCTCCCGGTCCGTGATCGACGAACCCCATGAGCGGGTGGTGACCGTAGGTCTTCTTCCAGGTCGCAGCCGCATCCTGCTTGTCGGAGTGTGCGACGACCAGGACCCCGTCCAGGTCCACGATCACCTGCCCGTGGGCATGTGGAGCCTGGTCACCCGCCAATGCCCAGACGTGTTGGCGGACTTCGGAACGTGCGGTGCGGATCGCGGTCAGCGCCTTGTCGCCCGAGGCGGCGAGGGTGTCGATCAGCCGGGAGACCGTCGGATCGGAGGCGACCGGCCCGAACACGGCCGGCTCGGACCGCAGCAGGGCGATGTCGGCGAGGCAGTCCCCACCGAGCGCGACCGCCAGGGCGAGGTCCACGAGTGTCTTGCCGGGATCGTGGACGGCTCGGGGCTTCCGCCACGGCGCGAGGGCTGCGGAGATGGCCCGGCCGAGGCCGGTCTTGCGGACAGTTTCGACCAGCAGTACCGAACCGGCCTGGGAGACGACCTGACGGCCGTCGTCCTGGACACGAACATGCGGGTAGGACCCGATAGAGTACTTCACCTGGAAAGTGCTCTTTTCTTTGCAGCCAACAGGACCCTCAGCAAGTCCTATCGTTGCAGGTCAAGAGCACTTTC
>NZ_QEST01000144.1 GCF_003311645.1 Streptomyces sp. PT12
CCGGCCTGACCATCAAACCTTAGCCAAAGGCGTCACCACGAGTTCAACCTCAGTAGTCGGCGGGAGTGTACGAGGGAGCCGATTCGATCTCTCCGAACTCTTCGCTGCGTGACCGTGCTTCGAGGCTGTCCGCGCTTCCGGCGAGGGTGCCCTGGCAGACTTCTTCGGCTGTCATGTTGTGGTCCCGCCCACCGAAGTCCTCTTTATCGCCGCCGAAGGCGCACGCGGAGGCAGCGACGAGTAGTGCGCTCATGACCAGGGTTCGTGTGAACGTGCTTGCTCGATTCCTCATAGGTCGGGCGGGTACCGTTCCTTCTCATTCACCGTTCGACGGAAGTGTTCTCTGTTCCTCGCGCCTTCCGCGTCTCCTCGCTTGATCAGGTGGTGCCCTCCCATCGGGCGGGTGGTTCGGGTGTGAGGCCGGATTCCTCGGTGCAGTCGAGGGCGTCGACGACGGCGTAGGCGGCGGAGTTGAGGATGGCGATCATGTCGTCGTGGTCGGAGCCGCTGCCGGGGGTCTGGACGGCGAGTTCGGCCCACAGGAGCTCGTCGGGAGGGGCGGCCCCTACGGGGCAGTTGACGTACATGGACGCGTACTGGTCGCTGGTCGAGGCGTAAGCGTCCACGTCGTAGTAACTGAGGCGGCGCTCGTGACCCGGAGTGGGGACCATGGAAGACCAGGCGAACTCGATGGTTGCGAAGTCCATGGGATACGCACCCGGCGTGTAGATCACGCAGAAGTCGGTGGTGATGACGTTGTTCTCCATCAGCACGTCGGCGTAGTCGGTGGGAGTGTACGAGGGAGCCATGTCGATCTCTCCGAACTCTTCGCCGCGCGCTCGTGCTTCGAGGCTGTCCGGGCTTCCGGCGAGGGTGCCCTGGCATACCTCGTCGGCTGTCATGTCGTATGCGAACCCGTCGTCGCCGCCCGTCGTGCAGCCGGGCACGCTGACGAGCAACGCGCCGATGAACGAGAGCAGGGTGGGCTTCCGTCTCACCGAGTGGCGCCTCTCCATCGCATGCTCATTCACTTCTCATCCGTGGTTGAGTCCTGCACGAACTGCTCGCCCGGACCGGAACGGCGGACGCTGAGGCGGTGGTGCGGGAGGCCCTGCGGGTGTGAGGTCAGGTGGTGCCTTCCCATCGGGCGGGTGGTTCGGGTGTGAGGCCGGATTGCTCGGTGCAGTTGAGGGCGTCGACGACGGCGTAGGCGGCGGAGTTGAGGATGGCGATCATGTCGTCGTGGTCCGAGCCGGTGCCCGAGTCGTACATCGTCAACTCCGCTTGGAGCAGTTCATCCTCAGGCGCGGCTCCGACCGGGCAGGTGAGAAAGATCGTCGCATTGCGGTCGCCCGCCGAAGCGAAGGGGGAGATGTCGTAATGGGTCAGTTCGGGGCGTGCACCCGGCGTGGGCACGAGTGCTGACCAGGAGAACTCGATGCTCGCAAATCTGCTGTCGGGGACGATGGGGGCGAATATCACGCAGAAGTTGGTCGACACGACGTCGTTCTCCATCAGCACCTCGGCGTAGTCGGCGGGAGTGTACGAGGGAGCCATGTCGATCTCTCCGAACTCTTCGCCGCGCGCTCGTGCTTCGAGGCTGTCCG
>NZ_QEST01000248.1 GCF_003311645.1 Streptomyces sp. PT12
CCCGTTACCTTTTTCGTGGCCCTGAAACGGGGCTCCTGGCCTCCGGGCCCGGCATGACTGTTGCCCCCTGTCGAGGGTATGACCTGGGGGGTGGTGTCACCGTGGCCCGGAGCACCGTCTGACCGCTGATGAGAGGCCTGACGGCTACCTTGGCCCGGCGCAATGCCGGACCGCTTCGGGTGGCAGGTCTGCGTAACGTGGATGCGCGCGTACGGTGCAACGGCACGAGGCCGGGACTGATCACGGACCACCCTCGGGGGGTGCGGTGCTGGACACCGGTGACATCGCGGTCTTCCTCGGCCTGGATGTCGGCAAGGGCGAGCATCACGGCCACGCCATGACGCCGGCGGGCAAGACCGTCTACGACAAGCGCCTGCCGAACAGCGAGCCGAAACTCCGGGCGCTCTTCGACAAACTGCGCTCCAAGTTCGGGCCGGTGCTGGTCATCGTCGACCAGCCCGCCTCAATCGGCGCCCTGCCGCTGACGGTCGCGCGGGACGCCGGCTGTCACGTCGCCTACCTGCCCGGGCTGGCGATGCGCAGGATTGCCGACCTCTATCCCGGCGAGGCCAAGACCGACGCGAAGGATGCCCGCGTCATCGCGGACGCCGCCCGCACCATGCCCCACACCCTGCGCGCCCTCAGCCTCGCCGATGAGACCGCCGCCCAGCTGACCATGCTGGTCGGCTTCGACGAAGATCTGACCGGGGAGGCCACTCGCTCCAGCAACCGGCTGCGCGGCCTGCTCACCCAGTTCCACCCCAGCCTGGAACGGGTCCTAGGCCCCCGCCTGGACCACCCGGCCGTCACCCTGCTGCTGGAGCGCTTCGGTTCCCCGGCCGCCCTGCGCAAGGCCGGCCGGCGTCAGCTGGTCAGCCTGATGCGGCCTATGGCTCCGCGCATGGCCGAGCGCCTGGTCGATGACATCTTCGACGCGCTCGACGAACAGACCGTCGTCGTCCCCGGCACCAGCACACTCGACGTCATCGTGCCCTCCCTCGCCCGGTCGCTGACCGCCGTCCACGAACAACGCCGGGCCCTGGAAGCACGGATCAGCAAGCTGCTGGAGGCCCACCCTCTTTCCAAGGTCCTGACCTCGATGCCGGGAGTCGGGGTCAGGACCGCCGCCGTCCTGCTGGTGACCGTCGGCGACGGCACCTCGTTCCCGACCGCCGCCCACCTGGCCTCCTACGCCGGACTCGCCCCGGCAACGAAATCCTCCGGGTCCTCCATCCACGGGGAACACGCCCCGCGCACGGGAAACCGGCAGCTCAAACGCGCCATGTTCCTGTCCGCCTTCGCCGCCCTGCACGACCCCGCCTCCCGCACCTACTACGACCGGCAACGAGACCGCGGCAAGACCCACACCCAAGCCCTCCTCCGCCTCGCCCGCCACCGCATCAGCGTCATCTTCGCCATGCTCCGCGACGGCGCCTTCTACGAACCCCGCCTCCCCGAAGAAACCACCGCAGCGTGACCCGACACCACACCCTCAATGCCCGATACGACGGCCACCCACCCAAGCCAAACACAAACCAGACACCAATCCATGAACTACGCATCCCGGACTTGACGAAAGACATAGAGGCACCC
>NZ_QEST01000049.1 GCF_003311645.1 Streptomyces sp. PT12
CCGTTGGGCGAATCCCCCGCGCTCGCCGCCCCGGTCGGGCGGCTGCTGGCCGCCGTAGCCCACACAAAGGACCACACGCTCAACGCCGACCAGCGGCACGCCGCCCACGACGCCGCCCGCGCCACCGTCGCACACCTGCGGAAGGCCGCCCGACAAGCGAGCCACGCCGCCCGGGAGCCACGGTGAACGGCGCGATCGACCTCTCCCTCCGCGCCCCCGACCGAGGCAACGACCAGCCCGTCAACGGCCGCTGCCGGCTCGGCTGCGACCCCGGGACCCTTCAGCCCGTGGTCTGGATCGAACCCGTCTCCATCGGCCCCGCTCCGGAGCCTCGCGCCAAACCGGCCACCCCTGCCGCGCCGTACGCCACCCGCCCCAGCCACGTCAACGGCCGTAGGAGGACCCTGTCAGCGACGAGGCGCTGACAGGGTTTTCCCGTGGCCGCCCGCGGGGCGCTTCGTCATGCGCGCGTCGAGGATTCCGGATCGTCCGGCTGATGGCCGTACTTCGACACAGTGGCCTTGGACGTCGAGGCGTCCTGGAATAGCAGAGTCCAGGGTCCGGAGTTGATGTCGAACTCCCTGCCGAACCCGATCCACTTCCCGTTCATCCGCCGCCCGGTCGGGTCCACGAGCATCTGTATGGCTCCGTGGTACCGGGCGCCACGGTAATACCCCGTGACCGCCGTCTGCTCAGCCCATGTCCCGGTGACGATGTGACCGTCGACCTCAAGATCGATGGTGAGAAGCGAGTCGGCGCTTCCGGGCACGCTGCGCACGGTCAGCCGATTGCCGTGCTGGAGCACTACTACGTAGTGGAGGCCAACCCGCTTCTCCGACCGTCCCGAGCTGTAGTACTCGTATCGCGACAGCCAGATTCCGGAGAAGGCGCGCGGCCTGCTGCTGCTCACCGCTGCCGGTGTCGGTTGGTCGGGACGTGGAGGCGGTACGGGCTCTATATCGTGGCCGCCGTGCCCGTCTTCGCTGACGCGGGCGACAACGGTAAAACCGAGCTGGTCGATCGGTGTTCGTGTCACCCGTTCCAGCGCGCGGGCGTGCTGAGGGCGAGGACGTGTGGTCTCGCCAGCCTCCCATCGCTGCACCAGACGCTTGGATGCGCTGGTGAGGCCCTCGTCTCGTAGAGCCCTTGCCAGGTCGTCCTGGCTCATGAGGAGGCCCACGCGCACTGCTCTCAGGGCCCTGTTGGGTGTGGCGCTCATGGGCTCACAGTAGTCGGGACCGCTCTTCAATGACACCGAAATGACGCCTCGACCGTCGCCGCGCAATGTGCATCGACCGACCACTCTATGTAGTGCCCCGCAGCCGATGGAAGGCTCGGGGCCGGTCGACGCTGCAAGGAGCGCAGACATGAAACAGGCTACCCATGGGCGTGCAGACGCTATGGGGGCGCCGCCCCCACAGCCGCGAGACGAGCATCTGCCGCCCGCGCCGCCGCCGTTGGACGAGGACTCGTCGGTCACGGTGATCGTGGGACGGGAATGCCCCCCGGCGACGCCGCTTGATCTGTGTCCTGGCTGCCCGGAACGGG
>NZ_QEST01000226.1 GCF_003311645.1 Streptomyces sp. PT12
CCTCGCCCACCAACACCGCGCCCAGGGCCGTCCCACCACCAGCCTCGCCTGGGGCCTCTGGGAGCAGGCGAGCGACATGACGGGCAAGTTGAGCGGGGCCCAGCGGCGGCTCAGCCGACGGGACGGGATTGTTGGCCTGTCGGTGGGGGAGGGGTTGGCGTTGTTCGATGCGGCTTTGGCGTGTGGTGAGGCGGTGGTGCTCCCGGTCAAGGTCGATCTGGCGGCGTTGGTTCGTGGTGTGCCGGAGGAGGTTCCCGCGCTGTGGCGTGGTCTGGTGCGGCGGCCTGCGCGTCGGGCCGCGCAGGCCGCCTCCGGGGGTGGGGAGTCGCTGGTCCAGCGCCTTGCCGGTCTTGCCGATGCGGATCGTGAGCGTCTGCTGCTCGATCTGGTGCGCACGCATGCGGCCGCGGTTCTGGGGCGGGGTGCGAGCGATGTCATCGGTCCTGAACAGGCGTTCAAGCAGCTCGGGTTCGACTCGCTCACCGCCGTCGAGCTGCGCAACCGCCTCAACCAGGCCACCGGGCTCCGCCTCCCCGCCACCCTCGTCTTCGACCACCCCAACCCCACCGCACTCGCCCACCACCTCCGCGACGAACTGCTGCCGGACGTTCCGCCCCCGGTGGACCTGAACGCGCGGGAGGCGGAGATCCGCAAGGTGCTGGCGTCGGTGCCGCTGAGCCGACTCCGGGAGGTGGGTGTGCTGGACGCGCTGATGCGGCTGGCCGACGCGGCCGATGCGACCGACACGCCCGTCGAGGCGGCGCCTCAGGGCGCGAGGGCCGACGAGACCGACCTGATCGCCGCCATGGACGCCGACAGCCTGGTGGCACGGGCGCTGGGCAGCGCCGCCAGCTGATCCGGCCGCGACCCACGAGAGAGACAGTCCGGACGGTCCCGACAAGACCGGCCGGAACCGCTTACTCATCGGATGAGGACGGACATGGCCACGCCCCCGGAAAAGCTGGTGGAAGCCCTGCGGGCTTCCCTCATGGAGAACGAGCGGCTGCAACAGGAGATCATCAGAATCACCCACGCGGCGACCGAGCCGATCGCGATCATCGGGATGGCCTGCCGCCTGCCGGGCGGGGTGGCCTCGCCCGATGATCTGTGGCGCCTGGTGGACCAGGGCGTCGATGGCGTCTCCGCGTTCCCCGACGACCGGGGCTGGGACGTCGATGAGCTGTATGACCCGGATCCGGACCGGCCGGGGACGTCATACACCCGCGAGGGGGGCTTCCTCCAACAGGCGGGCGACTTCGACCCGACCTTCTTCGGGATCTCCTCCCGTGAGGCGCTGGCTCTCGACCCGCAGCAGCGGTTGTTGCTCGAAACGTCGTGGGAGGCGTTGGAGCGCGCGGGCATTGACCCGACCTCGCTGCGCGGCACCAGCACGGGCGTCTTCGCCGGGGTGATGTACCACGACTACGCGTCACGGCTCCAGCGGGTGCCCAAGGAACTCGAGGGCACCCTGGGCGTGGGGAACTCGGGCGCCGTCGTGTCGGGGCGCGTCTCCTACTCGCTCGGCCTTGAGGGACCCGCGGTG
>NZ_QEST01000155.1 GCF_003311645.1 Streptomyces sp. PT12
CCTCGCCCACCAGCACCGCGCCCAGGGCCGTCCCACCACCAGCCTCGCCTGGGGCTACTGGACCCAAGCCAGCGACATGACCGCGCACTTGGGGACCACCGACCTGCGGCGCAACGAGCGCGACGGCATGCTCGGGCTCTCCCCCGAGGAGGGCATGGCGCTCTTCGACGCCGCGCTGCGCGGCCCTGACGCGGCGCTCGTGCCCGCGAAGCTGGATGTGGCCAGACTGCGCTCGCGAGCCGCCGACGAGCCGGTGCCGCCGCTGCTGCGCGGGCTGATACGGCAGGCCAGGCGCACCGCGCGAACCAGCGGCCCGGCCGAGGAAGGGCTGGCCCAACGCCTCGCGGGCCTGACCGAGGCCGACCAGGACCGCGCGCTGCTCGACCTGGTCCGCACCCACGCCGCCACGGTCCTCGGCCACTCGACCATGGACGTGGTGGGGCCGAACCGGGCGTTCAAGGACGCCGGGTTCGACTCACTGACCGCGGTGGAGCTGCGCAACCGGCTCACCGCCGCGACCGGGCTGCGCCTGTCGGCGACCGTCGTCTTCGACCATCCGACGCCGGTGGCGTTCGCCCGGCACCTCCGCGCCGAACTGCTGGGCGACCAGCCGGAACGGGCCGCCGAGGCGGAGCGGCCACCGATCGTCGTGGCGGCGGACGAGCCGATCGCGATCATCGGCATGGGCTGCCGGTTCCCTGGCGGGGTGACCGACCCTGAGGGGTTCTGGCAGCTGCTCGCGGACGGCGTCGACGCCATCACCGACTTCCCGTCCGACCGGGGCTGGGATCTGGACGGTCTCTATGACGCGGATCCGGATCGGCCTGGTACGTCGTATGTGCGGCATGGTGGGTTCCTGGACGGGGTGGCGGATTTCGACGCGGGGTTCTTCGGTATTTCGCCGCGTGAGGCGTTGGCGATGGATCCGCAGCAGCGGTTGTTGCTGGAAACGTCGTGGGAGGCGTTGGAGCGCGCGGGCATCGACCCGACCTCGCTGCACGGCAGCAACGTCGGCGTGTACTCGAGCGTGATCAACCACGATCACACCGTCCGACTCCACCAGGCGCCGGGGGAGTTCGAGGGCTACCGGCTCACCGGCAGCTCGGGCAGCGTCGCCTCCGGGCGCATCGCCTACACCCTGGGCCTCGAAGGCCCCGCGATGACGGTGGACGCCGCCTGCTCGTCGGCGCTCGTGGCGATGCACCTGGCGGCGCAGGCGCTCCGGCAGGGCGAGTGCACCATGGCGCTCGCCGGGGCGGCCTCGGTGATGGTGCTGCCCTCGGCGTTTGTGGAGTTTTCGCGGCAGCGTGGGTTGGCGGTCGATGGGCGGTGCAAGGCG
>NZ_QEST01000257.1 GCF_003311645.1 Streptomyces sp. PT12
TCAGGCAGACATGCCCAGATCAACCCGCTTCGCGAAGATCATTTCGCTGAGAAAAACCTCAGTGTGTCGGGGTGGCCCGCGTGACCGATGTGGTCGCGATGCGGGACAGCACGTTCGGGGAGGAGAACCCGGTGCTGGCCGTTCCCGCGGCGCAGTGGCCGGCGTTCCTCCGTACCCTCTGAGTGCTCGCATCAGCCACCCGGCCTGGCACCGGACCCGAGGGCGCCGCCGCGCCGCCTGGCCTGCCCCGCGTGCGTCCGCTCCGGCGTATCCGGAGCACCGGACGAGCCCGAGGAGCCAGCGGCGTAGCCTCGGCGTCACAACGCCCCTCCCACGAGCGGAGGTAGAGGTAAGAGCTCGTAACACGATCTTGCTGAAGTGTCCTGGCCGGGCGTGACCGGTGGGCTGGTTCGGCCGTTCGGGAAGGTGTGAGTACTCGGCCGTGGATCGTGGACGACGAATTGTGGGCGCTGATCGAGCCGCTGCTGCCGCCGTGGCCGGAGCGGTCGCCGGGGCCGCGGCCGGTGCCGGACCGGCTGTGTCTGCAAGGCATCCTCTACGTCCTGCACAACGACATAGCCTGGCAACTGCTGCCGCTGGAGCTGGGGTTCGGCTCCGGACAGACCTGCTGGCGCAGGCTGGAACGATGGCAGAAGGCCGGCGTCTTCGACGCACTGCACCGCATCCTGCTCGCCGAACTGAACGCGGCCGGCGAGCTCGACTGGTCCAGGGCGTGTGTGGACGGCTCCCACATCCGCGCGAAAAAGGGGGTGCCGACACCGGTCCGTCGCCTGTCGACCGACGGAAGACGGGCAGCAAACACCACCTGATCTGCGATGGACGCGGCACCCCGCTCAAGGTCATCACCACTGCGGCCAACGTCAACGACGTCACCCAGACCCTCGCCCTGGTCGACGGCATCCCACCCGTCGCCGGTCGCCCCGGCCGTCCCCGCAGGCGTCCGGAGGCCCTGCTCGGAGACAAGGGCTATGACTCCAACCCCAACCGGGAGGAGCTCCGCAAGCGCCGGATCCTGCCCGTCATCTCCCGCAAGGGCACCCCGAACATCCACGGCATGGGCAAGCTCCGCTACGTCGTCGAGCAGACCTTCGCCCTCCTCCACCAGTTCAAACGCCTCGCCGTCCGATGGGAACGCCGCACCGAACTCCACGACGCGTTCCTATCCCTCGCCTGCGGACTGATCTGCTGGAGACGACTCAAGAAACACCGACCATGATCCTGTTACGAGCTCTTAGGGTCACTGCCGCTGCCCGAGGTCACGGCGACAGCACTGTGGCACGCCCGC
>NZ_QEST01000048.1 GCF_003311645.1 Streptomyces sp. PT12
CCGTCGCCGCCGCCCACGCGGACCGCATCGTCTTCCTGGCCGACGGCCGGATCGTCGACGACATGGCGCACCCGACGGCCGACCAGGTGCTCGACCGCATGCGGGGCTTCGACGCCAGGGGTCGTGTGTCATGAGCGTTCTCAAGACATCGCTGCGCAGCTTCTTCGCGCACAAGGGGCGGATGCTGCTCTCGGGCGTGGCGATCGTGCTGTCGGTGGCGTTCGTGTGCGGCACGCTGGTGTTCACGGACACGCTCAACACGACGTTCGACAAGTTCTTCGGGTCGACCGCGGCGGATGTGACCGTCGAGCCTGAGGAGGACGAGAACGCGCAGGAGACGGGGCGGGCCGACGCGTTGCCCGCCTCGCTCGCCGACCAGGTGGCCGCGGTCGACGGGGTCGCGTCGGCCGAGGGCGTGGTGTTCGACACCGGGGTCACGGTCGTGGACGGCGCGGGCGAACGGGTCGGCTCGTCGAACGGCGCCCCGACCATCGCCACGGGCTGGGGCCCCGACATCCAGCGGGCGATGGAGCTGTCGTCGGGTCGGGCGCCGGGGGCCGCGGACGAGGCGTTGATCGACGCCGACACGGCCGAGCGCGCGGACGTCGCGATCGGCGACGCGCTGGAGATCATCGCCGTCGAGGGCACGCACCGGGTGACGGTGACGGGACTCGCGGAGTTCCGTTCGACCAACCCCGGTGCGCCGCACGTGCTGTTGGAGGCGGGGGCGGCGCGCACGGCGCTGCTCGGCTCGCCCGACCTGATCACCTCGGTCAACGTCATGGCCGAGGACGGCGTGAGCGACGCGGAGGTGAAGGAGCGGATCGCGGCGGCGCTCGGCGGGTCGTACGACATCGACACGGCGGCGGACAACGAGGCCGCGATGAAGGACGACGTGGGCGGGTTCCTCGACGTCCTGCGCTACGCGATGCTCGGCTTCGCGGGGATCGCGGTGCTGGTCGGGATCTTCCTGATCGTCAACACGTTCTCGATGCTGGTCGCGCAGCGGACGCGGGAGATCGGCCTGATGCGGGCGGTGGGCGCGAGCCGCCGCCAGGTCAACCGCTCGGTGCTGACCGAGGCGCTGCTGCTCGGCACGGTGGGCTCGCTCGTGGGGATCGGCGCGGGCATCGGGCTCGCGGTGGGGCTGATGGAGCTGATGGACTCCGTCGGCATCACCATGAGCACTTCCGATCTGACGATCGCCGCGTCGACGCCCGTGGCCGGTCTTGTGGTCGGCGTGCTGGCCACGGTGGTGGCGGCGTGGCTGCCCGCGCGGCGCGCGGGGAAGGTGGCGCCGATGGCGGCGCTGCGGGACGCGGGCACCCCGGGCGACGGGGCGGCGGGGCGCGTGCGGACGGCGCTCGGGCTGCTGCTCACGCTGGGCGGGGGCGCGGCGCTCGTGGCCGCCGCGGGAGCGGACGAGGCGGGGGACGGGTCGATGTTCCTGTCGCTTGGGCTGCTGCTGACGCTGGTGGGCGCGGTGGTCGTGAGCCCGCTGCTGGCCTCGGGCGTGGTGCGGGTGCTGAGCGCGCTGGTGCTGCGGGTGTTCGGGCCCGTGGGCCGGATGGCCGGGCGCAACGCGCGCCGCAACCCCCGGCGCACGGGCGCGACCGCGGGGGCGCTGATGATCGGGCTCGCGCTGGTCGGGTCGCTCTCGGTGGTGAGCGCGTCGCTCGTCGCCTCGGCGTCGGACCAGCTGGATCGCTCGGTGGGGGCGGACTTCATCATCGACACGACGTCGGAGCAGCTGATCACGCCCGAGGCGGCGGATGCGGTGCGTGCGACGCCGGGCCTCGCACACGTCACGGACTACGCGGTGGTGCGGGTCGAACTGGTCACGCCCGACGGGGCGTCGGCGACGGAGGAGGTGATCGCGGCCTCGCCGACGTACGCGCGGGACCTGCGGGCGCGGACGGTGGCGGGCGAGCTGTCGGCGGCGTACGAGGAGGACCACCTGTCGGTGGGCGAGTCGTTCGCCGAAGAGCACGGCCTCGCGGTGGGCGACGAGCTGACCGCGCGGTTCGTGGGCGGCGACGAGGGCGTGCGGCTGACGCTCGCGGCGATCACGTCGGAGAACACGATGATCGACAAGGGCGCGATGTACATGTCGCACGCGACGGCGCGCGCCCATCTGCCCGAGGACGCGATGCCGTTGAACCTGGTGATGTTCGCGCGGGCCGACGAGGGGCGGAAGGCGGCGGCGTACGACGCGCTCAAGGCGAGCCTGGAGCCGTTCCCGCAGTACGAGGTGTCGGACCAGGCGGACTACAAGCGGGCGCTCGAGGACGAGGTCGGGACGCTGCTGAACGTCGTGTACGCGCTGCTCGCGCTCGCGATCGTGGTCGCGGTGCTCGGCGTCGTGAACACCCTCGCTCTGTCCGTGATCGAACGGACGCGGGAGATCGGCCTGATGCGCGCGATCGGCCTGTCGCGGCGGCAGATGCGGCGGATGGTGCGTCTCGAGTCGGTGGTGATCGCGCTGTTCGGCGCGGTGCTCGGCCTGGGCCTCGGCCTCGGCTGGGGCGTGGCGGCGCAACGGGTGCTGTCGCTCGAGGGGTTCGCCGTGCTCGACGTGCCATGGGCCACGATCGGCGTGGTGTTCGCGGGCTCGGCGGTGGTGGGCCTGATGGCGGCGATCGTCCCGGCGTTCAGGGCGGGCCGGATGAATGTGCTGCGCGCGATAGCGACGGAATAGCGGAGCGCGGGGCGCGGCGTTGCCGCGCGACGAGCCGCGGGAGCCGGGCAACGGCGCTCCGCGCCTGGCCCGGCAGACAGTGACCGCGCCACAGGCGCCCTGCCGGGCGTGCGACCAACCACGTTGCACAGCGGCTGGCAGCTGACAGCCGGGCATCTGCGCTCCGCGCGCGGCCCGACAGCGAACGGTTGCGCGGCAGGGCGCCCGCTGGGCGACTCATGTGGCGTGGTCACGGACCACAACGGACGCGCCCGGCCGCCGTAGGCCAAACGCACGGAACCCACTCCAGCCAGCCCCGGCGAAGCCACGGGCCACGGCCCACCCCGCCGAAGGCGAGGTGCACGCCACCAGCCAAAGGTCGGATGGCCCCGCCGAAGTATCGGACCACAGCCCGGCCCGCCATAGGCGAACGCCCGCCGCCAGGCAGCAACCCACGTTGCCCACCCACCCCGCCGCGGGCAAAATGCCCGCCGTCGGCGAAACACCCCGCCACCCCCGCCAGACCCCGAGCGACAGCCCACCCCAGCGCCGCAGGCGCGCGCACCACCCCGGCAGCAACCCGAATCACCCCGCCAGCCCGCCGCAGGCGAAGAAGCCCGCCGCAGGCGAAACACGCACCGCCCAGGGACACTCACGCCGTCGACCAGCCCGCCGCAGGCGTCAGGGCTGGGACAGTGACTCGCTCCGCCGCTTCGCCGCCTCGATCGCCGCGATCAGGGCCGCGCGGACGCCGTGGGTCTCAAGCTCGCGGATCGCGCTGATCGTCGTGCCACCGGGGGAGGTCACCGCCTCGCGCAGCTTCACCGGGTGCTCGCCGCTGTCGCGCAGCATGACGGATGCGCCGACGGCGGCCTGCACGATCAGGTCGTGGGCCTTGTCGCGTGGGAGGCCGAGGAGGATGCCCGCGTCCGTCATCGCCTCGACGAGGAAGTAGAAGTACGCGGGGCCCGAGCCCGAAAGCGCGGTCGCCGCGTCCTGCTGCGCCTCGGGGAGGCGCATCGTCTTGCCGACGGAGTCGAAGATCTCCTCGGCCAGGGCCAGGTGCCGCTCCGCCGCGTGCGTGCCGCCCGAGATGACGGACATGGCCTCGTCGACCAGCGCGGGGGTGTTTGGCATGACCCGCACCACCGGCGTTCCCGGGGTGAGGCGGGACTCCACGAACGCCGTCGTGATGCCCGCCGCCGCGGTGATCACCAGCCGGTCGGCCGGGGTGTGCGGCGCCAGCTCCTCCAACAGGGCGGGCATGTCCTGGGGTTTGACGGCCAGGATCAGGGTGTGCGCGGACTTCGCCGCCTCCGCGTTGGTGACGACCTCGACGCCGTGCCTGGCCCGCAGCGCCTGGGCGCGCTCGGCGCGCCTGACGGTGGCCAGCAGGTCGGACGGCGGCCGCCCGGCGCGGAGCATGCCGCCGAGCAGGGCCTCACCGATCTTTCCCGTGCCGAGGAAGGCGATCTTGTGGGTCATGCCCACCATCCTCCCATCAGCCGATGGGGGGCCGCCCGACGATCGTCAGCCGCACGGTGTACCGCTCCTCGACCTGCCCGTCGGGGAAGTCGACGGACAGCGCCTCCGCCTCGTCGGCCAGGATCGGCGCGGACTCCTCGGGCGGGAGGACGGCGAACGGCGAGTGCGTGGCCAGGGCCGCGACATGTGCGGCGAGCGGGATGGTGCGGCTCCACGTCAGCTCGCGGTAGACGGGCGAGAGGGCCGGGTCGAGCTCGCGGATGAGCCCGGGGGCGAGCGTGGTGACGCTGCGGCGGCGGTAGGCGGGCAGCCGTCGTTCGAGGCGTTCGAGCTGGGCGACGGCCCAGGGCGCGGTGCGGTCGGCGACGTTCCACCACAGGGCGAGCGAGCCGCCGGGGCGCAGGACGCGCAGGGCCTCGGGGATGGAGCGGGCCGGGGTCGTCCAGTGCCACGACTGGGCGTAGGTGACCAGGTCGAACGTGCCGGGCGCGAACGGCAGCGCGTCGCCGCTGGCCCGCACCAGGGTGACGCCGGGCAGCCGACGGCGCAGCTCGGCGCCCATGCCGGGCCCGGGCTCGACGGCGACGACGCGGGCGCCGCGCTCGTGCATGGGGCGGGTGCCTATGCCGGTGCCCGCGCCCACGTCGGCGACGGCCGCTCCGGCGAACGGGCGGCCCGCCAGCTCCTCCACCGCGTCGTAGAGGGCGGGCGGATAGGTCGGGCGGGCGGCGGCGTACTGGGCGGCGACGGCGTTGAACGAGCGTGCGAAGTCCTCGGTGGTGGTCATGGCGGTCAACTCCCCCGCCGTGACCGCCTTACACCGCGCGGGCCCGTGCCGCGCGGCGGCCTCGGGTGCTCGCGGGGGAAGCCGTCGTTGGCGTACTCGCCGCGCGGCACGGGCCGCAGGCGGCGGACGAGTCTGTGCAGGCCGCGCATCGGGATCTCCTTCTCGGGTCGTTCGGCGGTCAGTCGAGCTCGCGCATCATGCGTTCCATCGAGGCGACGGACTTGCGGGTCTCGGTCAGCTCGTCGGTGTAGCGGCGCAGGATCTCGGTGTTGTCCTCAAGCAGCTCGCCGTACTTCACGGCGAGCCGCCTGAACTCGTCCTCGCGCGAGGCCAGCATGCGGGCCCGCCATGTCGCGGCTATCCGCCAGACGACCACGATCAGGAAGGCGAACACCCCCGCGGGGTCGGAGGCCAGGGTGGTGGCTGCGTCGTTCACCGCGTTTCCTCCTTCTGGCGCTCGAGCGTGGCCGCCGCGTCCGCGATGGTGCGGGGGCTCAGCTCGTAGAGGAACGGGGCCACCTCGAAGAACTTCATGGCCTTGCCGTCCTCCGACAGCTCGAGCGACCCGATCACGAGCCCGGCCGCCTCGAGCCGCTGGAGGTGCGTGTGCAGCAGCGGGCGGCTCATGCCGATCTCGCGGGCGAGCTTGCTGACGTAGTTCCGTTCGGCGGCGAGCGCGGCGACGATGCGCATGCGGTGCGGGTTGCCGAGGGCGGTCAGAACCTTCAGCAGCTCGTCACCGCTCATCGCGGCCCTCCGTTCCGGGTGGTGCCAGGCCAGATTCTCAACGCCCTCCGCACCTGTCAATCGGAGCTGACACATGTCCGGGGCCGTTAAGGGGAGTCCCTAGGAACCCGTGCCGGACCCGTGCCCCGGGGCGGGCGGGAACGCCCTCAGGAGCGCCGGGGCTTGCGCCCCCCGGTGCGCGCCCGCCGTCCCGGGTGCCCCGAACGCTTCGCGGTACGCCGGTGGAATCGGGCCACCGCCGCCTCGTGGTCCGCCCGCAGCAGCCGCTCGCCCGGCGCCTCGACCGCGCTGCGCACCGCGTACGCAGCGAACACGCCGACGAAGCCCACCACCTTGATGCTGCGGAACGCCGACTCGTCCACGGCGTCCTCGCCCCGAGGGCGGCTGTACCCGGACCATGTGCGGATGAACGCCATCACGCTGCACATCACGAGCGCGACCACCACGAGCGCCCGCAGCCAGCCCGCGGTGCCCGAGCCCGCAAGGCCCGCGTACAGGAACCACAGCAGCAGCGCCCCCGCCACCGTCCCGGCTGCCGCGAGCCCGCAGAGCGCGGCGCGGCGTATGCGGTAGCCGCGGGTGTGCTCGACCCAGGACGTGCCGTAGAACCGGATGGGCTCGGGGCGCGGCTCGTCGTCGTCCGGCCCGCTCCGCGCGCCCCGCGGGGGTGTTGTGGACATACGGACGATTATGACGGCGGGGTCCGACAGCGATGTCCGCCGTCCCCCGCCGAAGCGGCCCGCGCGGGGCGCGCGGGAGGCGCGCGGGGCGCGGTCAGCCCTCGATCTTGCTGATGTCCCGCACCGCGCCCTTGTCGGCGCTCGTCGCCATCGCCGCGTAGGCGCGCAGCGCGAGCGACACCTTTCGGTCGCGCGCCACGGGCGCGAACCGGCCGCCAAGCGCCTCCCTGCGCGCCGCCAACTCCTCGTCCGAGACCTTGAGCTCGATCGCGCGGGACGGGATGTCGATGCGGATCGGGTCGCCGTCGCGGACCAGGCCGATCGTGCCGCCCGCCGCGGCCTCGGGCGAGACATGGCCGATGGACAGGCCCGACGTGCCGCCGGAGAACCGGCCGTCGGTGACCAGGGCGCACCTGGCGCCGAGCCCGCGGCCCTTGAGGAACGCCGTCGGGTACAGCATCTCCTGCATGCCGGGCCCGCCGCGCGGCCCCTCGTACCGGACGACGACCACGTCACCCTCCTTGACGCGCTTGGCGAGGATCGCCTCGACGGCCTCCTCCTGGGACTCCACGACCACGGCGGGGCCCTCGAAGGACCAGATCGACTCGTCCACGCCCGCGGTCTTCACGACGCAGCCGTCCTCGGCCAGGTTCCCGTAGAGGACGGCGAGGCCGCCGTCGGCCGAGTAGGCGTGGGCGACATCGCGGACGCAGCCGCCCGCCGCGTCGGTGTCGAGCGACTCCCAGCGCTCGGACTGCGAGAACGCCTCGGCCGAGCGCTTGCACCCTGGCGCCGCGTGGAACAGCTCCACCGCCTCGGGCGACGGCGAACCCCCGCGGATGTCCCAGCGCTTGAGCCACTCGCCGAGCGAGTCGCTGTGGACGGTGTGCACGTCCTCGTTGAGCAGCCCGCCGCGCTGCAACTCGCCCAGGATCGCGGGGATGCCGCCGGCCCGGTGGACGTCCTCCATGTGGTAGGCGCCGTTGGGGGCGACCTTGCACACGCACGGCACGCGGCGCGAGACGGCGTCGATGTCGGACATGCCGAAGTCGAGGCCCGCCTCCTGCGCCGCGGCGAGCAGGTGCAGCACGGTGTTGGTCGAGCCGCCCATGCCGACGTCCAGGGCCATGGCGTTCTCGAACGCGGCCCGCGAGGCGATCGCGCGCGGCAGGACCGTCGCGTCGTCCTGGTCGTAGTACCGGCGCGTGACGTCCACGACCGTGCGGCCCGCGGCCTCGTACAGCGCGCGGCGCGCGGTGTGGGTGGCGAGCACCGAGCCGTTCCCGGGGAGGGCCAGGCCAAGCGCCTCGACCAGGCAGTTCATGGAGTTGGCCGTGAACATGCCGGAGCAGGAGCCGCACGTGGGGCACGCGGCCTCCTCGATGCGCAGCAGGTCCTCGTCGGACGTGGTGTCGGCGACGGCCTCCGACATGGCGTGGATCAGGTCGAGGTTGGAGCGGACGGTGCCGTCGACGAGTGTCGTCTTGCCCGCCTCCATGGGGCCTCCCGAGACGAAGACCGTCGGGATGTTCAGGCGCAGGGCGGCCATCAGCATGCCCGGGGTGATCTTGTCGCAGTTGGAGATGCAGATCAGGGCGTCGGCGCAGTGCGCCTCCACCATGTACTCCACGGAGTCGGCGATCAGGTCGCGCGATGGCAGGGAGTAGAGCATGCCGCCGTGGCCCATGGCGATGCCGTCGTCGACGGCGATCGTGTTGAACTCGCGGGGAACGCCGCCCGCCGCCGAGATCGCCTCCGAGACGATCCGGCCGACCGGCTGGAGGTGGGTGTGGCCCGGCACGAACTCCGTGAAGCTGTTGGCCACGGCGACGATCGGCTTTCCGAAGTCCTCGCGCGCTACGCCCGCGGCCCTGAGCAGGGCGCGGGCCCCCGCCATGTTGCGGCCGTGGGTGACGGTGCGGGACCTCAGTGTCGCCATGGTGGAGACCCTCTCCTTCGGGGAGGCGGTACATCGACTGCTACCCGAGGCTACGCCTGCCGCCCGCGTTCCGGGATGCCGATACCGCGATACGAGACACATCGCGAGGGTGGCCGTTACCCTGGCATGTCCGCAGGGGCGACCGGGGGGTTGGCATGACCACGGGGGAACGGATTCGGATCGGCGCGCCGCGCCCCGTGGTGCTCGCGCACGCGGCGGCCACCGCGGGGTGGCTCGCGCTCGCTGTCGTGGCCTGGCGCGGGCAGCTCTCCGCGCTCCCGCTGGTGGCGACCGCCCTGGCCGCGCTGCACGCGCTGGCGGGCGTGCGCCTGGCGCGCACCGCGGTGATCCTCACGCCCACCGGGGTGCACGACCGGAGGCTGGGCGGCGCGGAAACGGTGACCGCGTGGTCGGACCTGCGGCTGATCACCGTCGCGCCTGGCGCCGTCGAGCTGGTGACCAAGCGCGGGGAACGCCGCAGGCCACCGGCCCTGCGCGGCGGCCCGGGGGTCTCGCCTCGGCGGTTCGCCGAGCGCGTCGCGCTGCTGCGCTCCGCGATACCCGAGGGCGTGAGCGTCCCCGTGGGCGAGCCGCCGTCCGGTGGCTGGAACGGACTCCGGCGCGCGGGGGCGGGCGCGGCGGTCCTGGCGGGCGCGTTGATCGTCACGGGCGCCGCCGTTCGCGCCGACGCGCCGTGGGAGGCCGACTGGTGGCCGGGCGGCGACGTGCTGGCGAACGCCCCTGACCCGTGCGCGCTGAGCGAGGGAACGGCGGACGCCCTCGGCCTGCGACGGCAGCCGCCGCCCGACAGGCCGCCGGGCCGGGACGACGCCGAGACCAGCGGCTGCGTGTACCACGGCGAACGGGGCGAGCTGTCCCTTGTCATCACCCTGCACCCGTGGGAGGGCTCCGCGGCCGAGTCCCCGGCCGACGCGGCCAGCTCCACCTACTACGGGCTCAAGCCGAGCACCCCCGAGGCCGAGGAGATCGCCGGGGCGACGTGGCAGGTCAGCAGCGACGAGCGCGGGCGTGAGATGTGGCTGCTCTCGTCCAACGTCTGGGCCGTCGTGCGCTACCACGACTACAGCCCCGACGAGGAGCCCGAGCTGCCCGCCGCGCTGGACGAGGAGCTGACCGCGCTGGCCGAGCGCGTGGTGGCGGCGCTCGACCGGTGAGCCGTCAGCCGGTGAGCCGTCAGCCTGGGTCGGCCGGGGCGACGGGGTCGGCGGGATCGGCCGGGGCGACGGGGTCGGCGGGATCGGCCGGGGCGACAGGGCCAGCCGGGGCGACAGGGTCGGCCGGGTGCGGGGCGAGCAGCGGGAGCAGCGTGGGCCCCGAGCCGATGCGCCGCGCGCACATCTCGGCCAGCTGGTCGTAGCCCTCCTTTCCCATCAGCTCGGTCAGCTCGGCGCGATAGGTGACATAGAGCGGCTCGGCCGCGCCGTGCGCGAGCGGGGCGCCGGTGCACCACCAGTGCAGGTCGTGGCCGCCGGGGCCCCAGCCGCGGCGGTCGTACTCGCCGATCGAGACGATCAGGCGCTGCTCGCCGTCCGGCTGCTCGACCCACTCGTAGGTGCGCCGCACGGGCAGCTGCCAGCAGACGTCGGGCTTGGTCTCCAGCGGCTCGCGGCCCTCGTCGAGCGCGAGCGTGTGCAGCGCGCAGCCCTCTCCCCCGGCGAATCCCGGCCTGTTGAGGAAGATGCAGGCGCCCTGGAAGCGGCGGGTGCGCCGCTCGCCGTCCTCGTCCAACTCGACCCAGCCGTCGGCCGAGTGGCCCTCCTCGTGGAACTGCCACGACGCGGGCGTCAGCCGCTCGGCATGCCCGGCCACGCGGCGTTCGTCGTCCTCGTCGGAGAAGTGCGCGCCCAGCGTGCAGCAGCCGTCGCTCGCCCGGCCCGCCTGGATGCCCTGGCAGCCGCGCCCGAAGACGCACTGCCAGCGGGAGGTCAGCCACGTCAGGTCGCAGCGGAAGACCTGCTCCGCGTCGGCCGGATCGGGGAACTCGACCCAGGCGCGCGGATGGTCGAGCGCCGTCTCGTCCCCCGCCGCGCGCCGGCGCGCGCCGTCGAACCTGGGGGGTGCGGGGGTGCTGGGTGGGGCGGTTCTGCCCGGCTTCGCCCTCTTCGTCTTGGCCACAAACGCCAGGGTAAGGGCACGGTAGCGTTGACGGTCATGAGGCTCGGAGTTCTGGACGTCGGTTCCAACACGGTCCACCTGCTCGTCGTCGACGCGCATCGGGGCGCGCGCCCCCTGCCCGCGTCCTCGCACAAGACCGAGCTGCGGCTGGCCGAGCTGCTCGAGGCGGACGGGTCGATCGGCGATGCGGGCGTGGAGCGCCTGATCGCCACGGTGCGCAAGGCACTTGAGGTGGCCGAGGACCAGGGAGTCGCGGATCTCCTGCCGTTCGCGACGTCAGCGGTCAGGGAGGCGACCAACGCCGACTCCGTGCTAGCGCGCGTCGCGGCCGAGACCGGGGTGACGCTGCGGGTGCTCTCGGGGGAGGACGAGGCGCGGCTGACGTTCCTCGCGGCGCGGCGGTGGCTCGGCTGGTCGGCGGGGCGGCTGCTGATGTTCGACATCGGGGGCGGCTCGCTTGAGATCGCCTTCGGCCTCGACGAGGAGCCGGACGCGGCGGCGTCGTTGCCGCTCGGCGCGGGGCGGCTGACGGCGGCGCGGCTGCCCGGCGACCCGCCGGACCCGGCGGACGTGCGGACGCTCCGGCGCCATGTCCGCTCCGAAATCGCCCGCATCGTCGGGAACTTCACCCGGCATGGCGCCCCCGACCGGGTCGTGGGGACGTCCAAGAGCTTCAAGCAGCTGGCGCGGATCGCGGGCGCGGCGCGTTCGGCCGACGGCCTGTATGTGCGGCGCGAGCTGGGCCGCGAGGACCTGAGGGCGTGGGGGCAGCGGCTGACCGGGATGCCCGTGCGCGAACGCCAGCAGCTCCCCGGCGTCTCCGAGGGCCGGGCCAGGCAGCTGCTCGCGGGGGCGCTGGTGGCGGAGGCGGCGATGGACCTCTTCGGCGTGGAGACGATGGAGATCTGCCCCTGGGCGCTGCGCGAGGGCGTGATCCTGCGGCGCCTCGACCGGATGCGGATGGCCGAGACCGCCGCCGCGGCCTGACGCCCTCCGTCGTTGACGCCCTCCGTCGTTGACGCCCCCGTCGTCATGGCGTGCGGCGGCGCAGGGTGACCGCGCCCAGGGCCAGGACCCCGGTGGCGACGCCGGAGACGACGACCACGTCCCGCCAGAAGTCGCCGGTGGCCTCGGCGTTGCGCAGCACCTGCGTCATGCCGTCGACGGCGTAGGACATGGGCAGCACGTTCGACGCGTACTCGAGCACCGGCTGCATCGTGTCGCGCGGCGCGAACAGGCCGCACAGCAGCAGCTGCGGGAAGATCACCGCGGGCATGAACTGCACCGCCTGGAACTCCGAGGCGGCGAACGCCGAGACGAACAGCCCGAGCGCGGTGCCGAGCAGGGCGTTCAGCAGGGCGACGAGCAGCAGCAGCCAGGGCGAGCCCGCGATGCGCAGGTCGAGGAACCACAGCGCGACCCCGGTCGCAAGCCCTGCCTGGACGACGGCGAACGCGCCGAAGGCGAGCGCGTATCCGGCGATCACGTCGCCCTTCCCCAGCGGCATGGTGAGCAGCCGCTCCAGCGTGCCCGATGTGCGCTCGCGGAGGGTCGCGATGGACGTGACCAGGAACATCGTGACCATCGGGAAGATGCCGAGCAACGACGAGCCGATGAACGCGAAACGGCCGCGGTCGGCGTCGAACACGTAGTACAGCAGGACCAGGAGCAGCACCGGCACCAGCAGGAGCAGCGCCATCGTGCGCGGATCGTGGCCCAGCTGGCGCAGCACGCGGCGGGCGGTGGCGAGGGTGCGGGTGGGGGTCACCGTTCGCCCTCCCCGCGCGCGTCCGCGTCCTCGCGCGCCCTATCGGCGTCCACCAGGCGCAGGAACGCCTCTTCGACCGACCCGACCCCGGTGCGTTCGCGCAGCTCGGCGGGGGCGCCCTCGGCGAGCAGGCGCCCGTCGCGCATCAGCAGCAGCCGCTGGCAGCGGTCGGCCTCGTCCATCACGTGCGACGAGATCAGCAGCGTCGCCCCGCGCTCGGCGGCGAGCCGGTGGAACAGCGCCCACAGGTCGCGCCGCAGCACCGGGTCGAGGCCCACCGTCGGCTCGTCGAGCACCAGCAGCTCGGGCGTGCCGAGCAGGGCGACGGCCAGCGAGACGCGGGAGCGCTGGCCGCCGGAGAGGCGGTCGACGAGCGCGTCGGCGTGCGGGGTGAGGTCCACGTCGGCGAGCGCGCCCGCGACCGCGCTGGCCCGGTCGGCGCGGCGGATGCCGAGGACGGCGGCGTAGTAGTCGAGGTTCTGCCGCACGGTCAGGTCGAGATAGACGGACGGGGCCTGCGTCACATAGCCGAGCCGGTGGCGCAGCGCGGCGCTGCCCGCGGGGGCGCCGAGCACCCGCAGGTCGCCCGTGACCCTGGCCTGGGCGCCGACGACCGCCCGCATCAGCGTCGTCTTGCCGCACCCCGAGGGGCCGAGCAGCCCCGTGACGCTGCCCCGCTCCACCGTGAAGTCGAGCCCCTTGAGTACTTGGGAGGCACCGAGTACTTGGGAGGCACCGCGCACTTGGGAGGCACCGCGCACGTGGGAGGCACCGCGGCGCACCCGCAGGCCACGGGCGCGCACGGCGGGCGGCGGGGACGGGTCCCCTACCGGACTTTTATTAATCATGCGTTTAATATCCTCCTCTCGCGGCCCTCGGTCAAGCGGGGAACTCGGCACACCCGACGTAGGCTTGGCGCCGTGACGGAACAGGTACCGATCCCGGAAGCGAAGGTCGCGCTCTCGACGGCCTCCGTCTATCCGGAGAACACCGCGGCCGCCTTCGAGATAGCCGGGAGCCTCGGCTACGACGGCGTCGAGGTGATGGTGTGGACGGACCCGGTGAGCCAGGACATCGACACCCTCCGCCGCCTGTCCGACGAGCACGAGGTGCCCGTTCTGGCCGTGCACGCCCCCTGCCTGCTGATCACGCAGCGTGTCTGGGGCACCGACCCCTGGCGCAAGCTGCTGCGCACGAACGACGCGGCGAAGCGGCTCGGGGCCGCCACCGTCGTCGTGCACCCGCCGTTCCGCTGGCAGCGCGGCTACGCCCGCGACTTCGTCTCCGGCATCCAGCGCATCGGCCAGGAGACCGACGTCCGATTCGCAGTGGAGAACATGTACCCCTGGCGTTACCGGGACCGCGAGATGCTGGCGTACGCCCCCGGCTGGGACCCGACCCAGGAGGACTTCCCGCACTTCACGCTCGACCTCTCCCACACCGCCACCGCCCGTGTGGACGCCCTGTCCATGGCCGACCGCATGGGCGACCGGCTCGGGCACGTTCACATCGCCGACGGCAGCGGCTCGGGCAAGGACGAGCACCTGGTGCCGGGGCGCGGCGCCCAGCCCTGTGGCGCGCTGCTCGAACGCCTCGCCGCCACCGGGTACCGGGGCCATGTCGTCGTCGAGGTCAACACCCGCCGCGCCGTCTCCGCCGCGGCCCGCCGCGCCGACCTCGCCGAAGCGCTGGCGTTCACCCGGCTCCACCTCGCGACCGCCGCCCCCTCACCGCCGCTGCCGGGCGGCGTGGACCCCGGATGAACGCGGACCAGCGCGGCCCGCGGATGAACGCCACGGCACCGGGCAAGCCCACCCGCAGACGCGGCCGCCCCTCGCAGGCCGAGGCCGCCGAGGGCACCCCCGGCACCAGGGACCGCATCCTCGCGTCCGCCCGGGCGGAGTTCGCCGAGCGCGGCTACGACCGCGCCTCCATCCGCGCCATCGCGCGCGGCGCCGAGGTGAACCCCGCGCTGGTGCACCACTACTTCGGCACCAAGGAGGGCGTCTTCGCCGCGTCCGTCGCGGCCGCCGCCGCGCCCGCGACGGACGGGCTCTCGCGGGGCGAGCGGTTCGATCGGGACGAGCGGTTCGATGTGGAGGAGTTCGGGGAGCGGTTCACGCGGCTGTTCTTCGGGATCTGGGAGAACCCCGCGACCCGCAGCCCCCTGCTCGCCATCGTCCGCTCCGCGCTGAACAACGAGACCGCGGCCCGCATCTTCCGGGGCTTCGTCACCGCGCAGCTGCTCGGCCGCATCACCGGCGGTCTTGACGCGCCCGACGCCCAGCTGCGCGCGGAGCTGGCCGCGGCGCAGCTGGTCGGCACGGTGCTGCTGCGCTACGTCCTGAAGGTCGAGCCGCTGGCCAGCGCCCCCGCCGAGGAGCTGATCGCGCGCCTCGCCCCCGTCGTCCAGCACCACCTGACCGGACCGGGGCCGCAGCCGCTGGTGTGAGCAGGTCGCTGGCGTGAGCCCGCCCCGGGCTACGGCTCGGGGGCGCCCTCGTCGGGCGGCGGGGTCGTGGGGTCGGGCGGGTCGGGCGGCGGATCGGTCGGCTCGGTGGGCGGGCCGCTGCCCTCCACGGTGATCACGGTGGAGGCCGGGTCGACCGTGATGCGGCCCTGCCAGGCGCCCGGCGGCTCGGCCGCGCGGTCGATCGTGACCTCGATCACGGCCGTCTCGCCGGGGCGCAGCGTCCCCGACGTCCGGCTGAGCGAGAGCCAGCCCACGTCGGCGGCCGCCGACCAGCTGACCGGGGAGCCACCCGAAGCGGTCAGCGTGATCCGGGTCCCGGCCTCGGTCGGCACCGCGTCGACCGACAGCTCGCCGGGCGCGGGCGCCTCGTCGCCGGGGCGCTCCCCCTCGGGCCGGTTCTCGCCCTCGGGCTCCCGGTCCGCGCCCCGGTCATCGGGCTGGGAACGCTCCCCTTCGCCGCCGTCACCGCCGTCCCGCCCGCCGGGGTCCGTGTCGCCCTCCTCGTCGGCGTCCTCGGCGCGCCCGGCGTTCTCGTAGGCGGGGGCGCCGCCGCCCGGGTCGCGCCGGTACTCGCCGTCCTCCTCGGTCGCGGTGGCGCCGCCGTGCCGCGCGGGCTCGCCCGCGTCGGGAGCGCCGCGCCACGCGGCCACCAGCGCGAGCACCGGCGCGACCACGGCCGCGGCGGCGACCGTGGTGGCCACGGCCCGGCCGCGCATCCGCTCGCGGCGGGCGGCCCTGTCTCCCTCCGGCACGGGGAACCCGGCCCGGTCGTAGCGCGGCGCGTGCTGCGCGCGGGCGCGGCCGATGGCGAGGCGCGCGGCGTGCACCGCGGCCCGCGGCACCGGCAGCACCGTGAGGCGCGCCGGGCCAGGCGCCCCCGCGGGCGGCCAGCCGAGCTCGACGGCGGCGCGCCGGGCGATCAGGCGGCAGGCCGCGCACTCGTCGACGTGCCGCAGCAACTCCCGCCGCAGCCCGGGCCCGAGCAGCACCCCGCGGTCGTCGCCCGAGAGCGCGGCGGCGGCCGGGCAGCCCGCGGCGGCCACGGCGGCCAGCGCGGCGCGGGTGCGTTCGACCTCGCGGGCCGCCGTGGTGACCAGGGCGTGCGTGGCCTGCGTGGGGAGCCGCAGCACGCGGGCGACCTCGCGCGCGGGCAGCTGGTGGCGGACCGTCAGCTCAAGCGCCTCGCGCTGCTCCGGCGTCGTGCCCGACGCCTCGGGCCAGGACAGCGCGGCCAGCTCGCGGCGGCGCCGGTCGTCGTCCGCCGCGGTGCGCGGCGCGGCAGGGGCGGCGCGCTCCTTCGCGGCCGCGAGGCGGCGCAGGCAGGCCCAGCGGGCCAGCGCGTACAGCCAGGGGCGCAGCAGCGTCGGGTCGGCGGGGCGCCTGCCGCGCTCGTGCCGCCGCTCGGCCTGCGCCAGCGCCTCGCCGAGCGCGGCGGTGGCCGCGTCGTGCTCGCCCATGAGGGACAGGCAGTAGGTGAACAGCCCGTCCAGATACGCGTCGTCGTACGCGCCATGACGCTCGGGGATGGTGGCGGCGGCGCGTGACGGGCGGGGGACGGTCGGTGCGGACGGTTCGCGGCTGCGGGTCATCACCCGCCGACGGTAGGCGCCCCGCGGCGCGTTGCGCATCCGGCGGGGCAAGGTTCCTCCTAACGGGTGACGGCGGCCCCAGGTCCTGCCGGGGCGCGGGGCGTTGGGTGTCAGTGGGCGGCGGTAGCGTTCCGTCCATGGCTCGAAAGACGGACCGTCCCGCGTACCGCTGCTCCGAGTGCGGCTGGACGACGGCGAAGTGGCTGGGCCGCTGCCCCGAGTGCCACGCGTGGGGCACGGTCGAGGAGGTCGGCGGGGCGCCCGCGGTGCGCACCGCCCCCGCGACGCGCGTGGCCTCGCCCGCCGTGCCCATCGGGCAGGTGGACGGGATGGCGGTGGCGGCGCGTGGCACGGGCGTGCCCGAGCTCGACCGGGTGCTCGGCGGCGGCCTGGTGCCGGGCGCGGTGGTGCTGCTCGCCGGGGAGCCAGGGGTGGGGAAGTCGACGCTGCTGCTCGACGTGGCGGCCAAGGCGGCCTCCGAGTCGCACCGGACGCTGTATGTCACGGGCGAGGAGTCGGCGGGCCAGGTGCGGATGCGGGCGGACCGCATCGGAGCCATCCACGACCACCTGTATCTGGCGGCGGAGACGGATCTGGGGTCGGTGCTCGGGCAGCTGGACGCGGTGAAGCCCTCGCTCCTGGTGCTCGACTCGGTGCAGACGGTCGCGTCGGCCGAGGTGGACGGCGCGCCTGGCGGGGTGGCGCAGGTGCGCGAGGTGGCGGGCGCGCTGATCAGGGCGTCCAAGGAGCGCGGCATGGCGACGCTGCTGGTCGGCCACGTCACCAAGGACGGCGCGATCGCGGGCCCTCGGCTGCTTGAGCACCTGGTCGACGTGGTGCTGCACTTCGAGGGGGACAGGCACGCCAGGCTGCGCCTGGTCCGCGGCCTGAAGAACAGATACGGCGCGACCGACGAGGTCGGCTGCTTCGAGCTGCACGACGAGGGGATCACCTCGCTCGCCGACCCGTCGGGCCTCTTCCTGACCCGCCGCGACGAGCCGGTGCCAGGGACGTGCCTGACGGTGACGATCGAGGGGCGCAGGCCCCTGGTGGCCGAGGTGCAGTCGCTCACGGTGGCCAGCCAGATCCCCTCGCCCCGGCGGACCACCTCGGGCCTGGAGACGTCGCGGGTGTCGATGATGCTCGCGGTGCTCGAGCAGCGCGGCCAGATATCGGCCCTCGGGAAGAACGACATCTACACCGCGACCGTCGGCGGGGTGCGCCTTTCCGAGCCCGCGGCAGACCTGGCGGTGGCCCTCGCGCTGGCCAGCGCCGCGAGCGACACCCCGCTCCCGCAGAATCTGGTGGCCATCGGCGAGGTGGGCCTCGCGGGCGAGGTGCGGCGCGTCACGGGCGTGCAGCGGCGGCTGGCCGAGGCGGCGCGGCTGGGGTTCACCCAGGCGCTCGTGCCCGCGGATTCAGGGGACAGGCCGCCGGGGATGCGGGTGCGGGAGGTGGCCGACATCGGGGAGGCGCTGCGGGTGCTGCCCGTCCGCGGCGGTGAGCCCGGCGGGCGTCAGGAGGTGCGCCGGTAGACTCGTGCGCACTTTCCAGCGCACATTCGTCCTCCGGAGGATTCATGGCAGCCAGCGACCGGCCGGCGAGCCCCGGCAGGGCCGGGGGCGGCTCCGGCGCGGACGGCCTGCTCCGGGCGGCGCTGAGCGCCGTCGCCCCGGGGACCCAGCTGCGCGACGGGCTCGAACGCATCCTCAGGGGGAACACCGGGGGCCTCATCGTCCTCGGCATGGACCGCACGGTGGAGTCGCTGTGCACGGGCGGCTTCGTGCTCGACGTGGAGTTCACGGCCACGCGGCTGCGCGAGCTGTGCAAGCTGGACGGCGCGGTGATCGTCGACCGGGACATCTCGCGCATCGTGCGGGCGGGCGTTCAGCTGGTGCCGGACCCCAGCATCCCCACCGAGGAGACCGGCACGCGGCACCGCACGGCGCAGCGGGTCTCGATACAGACGGGGTTCCCCGTGGTGTCGGTGAGCCAGTCGATGCGGCTGGTCGCGCTGTACGTGGACGGGCAGCGGCGGGTCCTCGAGGACTCGGGCGCGATCCTCTCCCGGGCGAACCAGGCGCTGGCCACCTTGGAGCGGTACAAGCTGCGGCTCGACGAGGTGACGGGCACGCTGTCGGCGCTGGAGATCGAGGACCTGGTCACCGTGCGGGACGTGGCCTCGGTGGCGCAGCGCCTGGAGATGGTGCGGCGGATCGCCGCCGAGATCGCCGGATACGTCGTGGAGCTTGGCACCGACGGGCGGCTGCTCTCGCTCCAGCTCGACGAGCTGATCGCGGGCGTCGAGCCCGAACGGCACCTGATCGTGCGCGACTACCTGCCCGACTCGGTCGGCAAGCGCTCGCGGAAGGTGGGCACGGCGCTGGCGGAGCTCGACGGCCTCGGCCATGCGGAGCTCCTCGAACTACCGCTGGTGGCCCGCGGGTTGGGCTTCGGCTCGGCGCCCGAGTCGCTCGACACGGCGGTCTCGCCGCGCGGCTTCAGGCTGCTGGCCAAGGTGCCGAGGCTCCCAGGGCTTGTCATCGACCGCCTGGTGGACCACTTCGGCGGGCTCCAGAAGCTGCTCGCCGCGAGCGTGGACGACCTCCAGGCCGTGGACGGCGTGGGCGAGACCCGCGCCCGCTCGGTACGCGAGGGACTGTCCCGCCTCGCCGAGTCCTCGATCCTCGAACGCTACGTCTGAGACACCGCGCACGCTTGCCGCGTGCCGCGTGCCGCTTGCCGCTCGACCGACCCCGTGCGCCCCCCTCCGGCTCGGACACCGAGCGCCACCGCCCCCGCGATGCCATCGGAACCCCGCCCACAGGACCGCCGCCTCGGCAGCCAGCCGATCGAGGCCACGCCCGTGATCCGCCGCCGCACCCCGTCGGCCCACCGCGCCTGAGGCGTCAGCTCACCGCGCCTGAGGCGTCAATCGTTGTCCAGGACGAACGAGATCTGGGCCACCGGGTGGTCGGGCAGCTGGGCCTTGGCCACATAGGTGCCCGCGGCGGCGGCGCGGCCCCGCGAGCCTTCGCAGTCCTCGGGCGAGTGGCGCCGGTCCCAGGTGAGGGTGTGGGTCACGGAGCCGCCCGCGGCCACGGCCACCGGGTCGGAGCCCGGGCCCTCGGGGCACCGCGCGGACGACCACACCTCGTTGTCGTCCTCGTCGGTCACCAGCACGGTCAGCGCGTCGTGCCCGAAGTCCAGGCGGCACGCGGAGCTCGAGCCGTTCTCCGCGGTGAGCCGCAGCTCGGGCTCGTCGCCCGCGGCGTACTCGTTGCTCGCGCTCGACAGCGTCACCGTCACCGCGCCGGTCGTGCACGCGGGAACGCCCGCCGGGTCGAGCCCCGCCCCGTCGCCGTTCCCCGAGCCGTCGCCGTCCTCTTCGCCTTCGCCCGAGGTGTCGCCCGTGGCGTCGTCCCCCTCGCCGCCCTCGCTCCCGGCCTCGCCGTCGCCCTCGCCGTCCTCGTCGTCGTTCGGCGGATCGTCGCGCCCACCGGGGCGCTCGTCGATGAGCGACTCCGATGGCGTGGGTCCCGGCGTGATCGACTCGGCGGGGCCGCCCCTGCCGTCGTCGCCCCCCGCCGTCTCCTCCCCGTCCCCGCCCCCGCCAGGACGCAGCGCCCAGATGATGAGCAGGGCCACCACCGCGATCAACAGCAGGAGAACGCCCCGGCGCCGCCAGTAGATCGACGACGGCAGCGGCCCGACCGGAGTGCGCAGAGATCCCACGCGGAAACCTTACGAGACTTCCGTCACCCCGGTGCGCCCCAGCCCCCGCTTGCCAGGGCACTGTTGGGTATCAACACGCGCGGGGAGCGGGCCGCTTTGTGCCGTGCCGCCGCCGTGCCAGGATCGCCTTTGCCATGACTGCGACGACTGCGACGACAGCAACGAGTACGACGCCGCCCACCGCCCTGCACACCCCGGTCATCGACTGGTTCGCCCAGCACGCCCGCGACCTGCCCTGGCGTCGCCCCGAAGCGGGCGCCTGGGGCGTCATGGTCAGCGAGTTCATGCTCCAGCAGACACCCGTCAGCCGCGTGCTGCCGGTCTACGAGGAGTGGCTGCGCCGCTGGCCGCGCCCGGCCGACCTGGCCGCCGAACCCGCGGGCGAGGCCGTGCGCGCCTGGGGGCGCCTCGGCTACCCCCGGCGCGCGCTGCGCCTGCACAGCGCCGCGGCGGCCATAGCGGAACGGCACGGCGGCGAGGTGCCGACGGACCATCACCAGCTGCTCGCGCTCCCGGGGATCGGCGAGTACACCGCGGCGGCGGTGGCCTCGTTCGCCTACGGCCAGCGCCACGCGGTGCTCGACACCAATGTGCGGCGGGTGTTCGCGCGCGTGGTCAGCGGCACCGAGTACCCGCCGAACGCCACGACCGCCGCCGAGCGCAAGCTCGCCAGGATGCTGCTGCCCGAGGAGCCCGCGATCGCCGCCAAGTGGGCCGCGGCCACGATGGAGCTTGGCGCGCTGTTGTGCACGGCGCGCGGCCCGGAGTGCGGGCGCTGCCCGATCGCCGAGTTGTGCGCCTGGCGCAAGGCGGGCTCCCCGGCGCACGAGGGCCCGCCGCGGCGCGGCCAGACGTACGCCGGGACGGACCGCCAGGTGCGCGGCAGGCTCCTTGCGGTGCTGCGCGAGGCCGCGGGTCCCGTCGAGCGTTCGCTGCTCGACCGGGTGTGGCACGACCCGGAGCAACGCGCCAGGGCGCTGGGCGGTCTGGTCGGCGACGGCCTCGCCGAGCGCCTGCCCGACGGCCGCTACCGGCTGCCGGGCACGGCGGCGGGCTGACCGCCGCCCACCCAGTGGCTCAGCGGGGGCAACGCCGACCTCGTGTCGGCGCCCTCGCCGAGCCACGGCCCGACGGCGAACGGTCGCGGGCCAGCTCACCCTAGGGCCTGGCCACCGCCCAAGCCCCCGCAGCGGCGGCGCGGACCGCGTAGGTCTCGAACGGCGTGGCCTCGCGCCCGAGCACCCGGCGCACGCCGTCGACCGGCTCGGCGACGGCGCCGGTGCGCATCACCTCGAACATCGCGTTCAGCCCTTCGGCCGCCTCGGCGGGCCAGCCATCGGCGAGCAGTTCGGCGCGGTACTCATCGGGGGTCAGCTCCACCGAGGCGATCGGCCGCCCCGCGGCGCGCGCCACGATGTCCACTGCCTCGGCGAACGTCAGCGCCCGCGGCCCCGACAGCTCGTACGTACGCCCGTGGTGGCCCTCGCCGGTCAGCAGCGCGACGGCCACGTCGGCCACGTCGTCGAGGTCGACGAACGGCTCGGGGACCCCGCCCGTCGGCAGCGCGAGGCGGCCTTCGACGAGAGGGCGGTGCCAAAGGTCCTCGTCGAAGTTCTGGTTGAAGTTATTGGGCCGGATCACGGACCACTCGACGCCCGAGGCGCGCACGGCCCGTTCGGCCTCGGTGACGCCCGCGGCGAAGGAGGCGCCGTCGAAGAGGTCGGAGCCGCGCCCCGAGAGCAGCACGACGCGTCGGGTGCCCGCGGCGACGGCCGCCTTGACGAAGTCGCCGGTGGGCGCGGGGTCGTCGGGGGCGACGAGGTAGACGGCCACGGCCCCGTCGACGGCCCGCTCCCAGGTGGCGCGTTCGGCCCAGTCGAAACGCACCTCGCCCGAACGGGACGCGGCGCGGACCGTGTGGCCCGCGACGCGCAGGCGGGCGGCCACACGGCGGCCCGTCTTGCCGGTGCCGCCGAGGACGAGGAACGCGCCGGACGAGGAAGAAGGGGAAGTTGAAAGGGAATCAGTCATGGCTGCCAGCCTGGTCTGCCGGGGCCGTCGCGCCCATGGGCGACCGTACGGACCGCATGCGCGACCGTACCGTTGACGCATGGATCCCTTCGACGACCTGCTGCGCGGCGTGCGCACCGACGGCGCGCTGTTCGACCTGTCACGGCTCGGGCCCTCGGCGCCGGGGCCCCTGGGTGAGGGCGCGGCGCTGACGCTGTGCTCCACGCTGCGGGGCGAGGCGTGGGTGGCGGGGCGGCGGGTGCCGGTGGGCGAGGCGGCGGTGGTGAAGGGGCCGGAGCCGTTCGAGGTGCGCGGCGACGGGCTGCTGCTCACCGGCGTCTACCGGCTGAGCGGAGAGGTGCCGCGCCGCCTGCTGCGGGTGCTGCCCCGGATGCTGGTGGTGCCGGACGACGACGGCTGCGCCGAGCTGCGCGGCTTTCTGGAGGCGCAGCTGTGCGCGACGCGGCCGGGGCGGCAGATCGTGCTCGACCGGATGCTGGACTGGCTGCTGGTGTGCGCGCTGCGTGACTGGTTCGACGGGCCCGATTCGGAGCCGCCCGGCTGGTATGTGGCGCTGGGCGACCCGGTGGTGGGCGCGGCGCTGCGGGCGATGCACGAGGCGCCGGGCGCCGCCTGGGCGCTGGCGTCGCTGGCCGCCGAGGCGGGCGTCTCGCGCACGACGCTGGCCAAGCGCTTCACCGAGCTGGTCGGCCAGGCGCCGCTCGCCTATCTGACCGAGTGGCGCATGGCGCTTGCCGCCGACCTGCTGACCGGGGAGCCGGGAGCGACCGTGGGCAGCGTCGCGCGGCGGGTCGGGTACGCCGATCCGTTCGGCTTCAGCGCGGCGTTCAAGCGGGTGCGGGGCGTCAGCCCGTCCGCCTACCGGGCGGCGGGGACCGCGGGGGCGGCGGCTACAGCTGGAACCACACCGTCTTCCCCGGCCCTGGCACGTGGTGGCACACCTCGAGGCGCCGTGCGCAGCGGGTGACGAGCAGCAGGCCGCGGCCACTCTCCCACGTCGCGGGCGGGGGCCGCTCGGGAACGGCCGGGTCGCCGGGCGCGCGGTCGTGGACCTGTACCTGGAGGTCGCCCTCGGAGGACCAGCAGGCGTGCACGTCGACCGGGGGCGGCGTCCGGCAGCCAAGGGAGGCGCGCACGGCGTTGCTCACCACCTCGGATGTCAGCAGGATGGCCGTCTCGATCAGCTCGGGGTTGGCCGGGACCACCGTGGTCAGGGCCGTGCGCATGGCCTGGCGGGCGTTGCGCACCCACACGGGCTGGGCCGGGAAGCGCAAGGAGAAGTCCGCGGTCCCGGACCGCACGGGGACAAGACACATGAGACGCTCCTCCGTGGCGACCGCGATGTGTCGCACATCACTCTTCACGAGTGCCTTCTCCGGCGGTCCCCAACCCCCTGAACGACCGACACATCCCGCCGGAAATCAGTGCGTCAGGCCCCGCTGGACATCCACGGCGATCAGCGCATGGACGGGCCCGGCGGGTGGCGCGTGAACCACTCCGCGATCACCTCCTCGACCCGCTCGGCCACCGGCAGCTGGGGCGCGGGCTCCTTGCCAGGCCGCTCGGCCAGCGGATGGCCGAGGCCGGGTATGGATGCGAGCCTGACCCGCCCCGGATCGGCGTACCGCCCGCGCAGCGCGGCGGTCAGCTCGTCGGCGTCCCGCCGCAGCCCCGCGTGGTCGAGCTCCCCGCTCACCACAAGCAGCGCGGGCGCCGGGTCGAGCGCGGCGATGTCCCCGGCCCGCGCGACGAAGTCGAGCCGGTCGGCCGCCTCGCGCGACCGCTCGGTCCAGGGGTGCGGGCGCCCGGTGTCGGTCTCGACCAGCTCCGCGACGGAACGCGCCCTGATCGCGGGGTTGACCAGCGCGACCGCGGCGACCGGGACCGGCGCCCCGGTCAGCACCCGCAGGGCGACGCCGCCCCCGAGCGACCCGCCGACCAGGCCGATCGGCCCCTCGTCCACGGGGAAGCGCGCGCGCAGCGCCGCGAGCGCCGCGGGGAACTCCTCGGCGCCCTGCCGCGTCACCGGGTCCGCGTAGTCCAGCACCGCGTCGCGGCGGATCCGCTCCGTGACGGCGGCCTCCCCGCCCGGCAGCGCACGCTCCCCGCACCACGGCAGCCCCAGATGAACGCGCCAGGCCCGCACCCCGGTCAGCGGCAGCGCCGCGGCGAACGCCCCATGCGTGCTCGGCGCGTCCATCATGTGCCAGGTCACCACCAGCGGTGCCCGCTCATCGCCGCCCCCCGCGGGAGGCAGCGCCGTGAACGGCACCCCGGCCGCCTCGCCCGTGATCGCGCTCCCGGTCGTCATGACGGCACCGTAGCCCCCATCGGGGCGTCCCCGGCCGCCGCTCTGCCACGGGCGAATCCCCGCTCGCCCCCGCTCACCCCGCGCACGTCAGGCCGCCAACTGCCGCGGCAGGGGCCCGAGCGAGGCCGCGACCCGCTCGCGCAGCAGCCGGTATTCCGCCCTGCGGCGACGCGGCGGACCCGGTGGGCGCACCACCACGCGGGCCCCCGTGATGACCTGGCCGAGCCGGAACTGGTCCCGCGTCAGATCGATGTCTATGCCGCTGGCCAGGCGATTCCACCAGTGGTAGCCAGCCCGCTCGCCGTCGAGGGACACCTCCCCCACCACCAGGTCGCCGCCGAAGATGTCGTGCACCACGAGCGCGGTGATGTCGCAGTGCCCCCACGCGGGATTGTCGGGGGTCCAGGGGGCGCGCAGCACGTCGTCGGGCGAGCACGTGTCGGCGGCCCAGGCGGTGCGGAGGGCCGCGGCGATCTCGGTCAGGGTCCACGGAGCCATCGCGCGCGCCCTCTCACATCTCCGCGCGGACGCAGCAGTCCGCCAGGTGGTCGTTGACCAGGCCGCACGCCTGCATCAGCGCATAGGCCGTGGTGGGCCCGACGAAGCGGAACCCGCGCGCCTTGAGCGCCTTCGACAGCGCCACCGACTCCGGCGTGGTGGCCAGGATGTCCCCGGTCGCCCGCGGCACCCGCACGCCGTCGGGATCGGGCGCGTGCGACCAGATCAGCTCCGTCAGCTCGCCCTCGGCCCACCCGGCGGCCACCTTGGCGTTGCCGATGGCGGCCTCGATCTTCAGGCGATTCCTGATGATCCCCGCGTCGCCGAGCAGCCGCTTCACGTCCTCGCCCGTGAACGCCGCCACCTTCTCGATGCTGAACCCCGCGAACGCCGCCCTGAACCCCTCCCGTCTCCGCAGGATCGTCAGCCACGAGAGGCCCGACTGGAACGCCTCGAGGCACAGCCGCTCGAACAGCGCGTCGTCCCCGCGCACGGGGCGTCCCCACTCGGTGTCGTGATACTCGCGGTAGTCATCGGGCGCCACCCCCCAGGGGCAGCGCCGTCGCCCGTCGGGCCCGGCCACGGTCAGCGTCGTCTCCATGGCTCCGAGTCTGCCGGAGGGGTCTGACAATCCTCAGGTCCCGAGCGGCTGGGAGGGCACTTCCCGCAGGTAGAGGGCCCCGCAGCTGTGGCAGAACACCTCGTCGGTGCGCCCCCAGTCCGTCCCGGGCCGCGTCTCGGCGTTCTCGCGGAGCCGCCGCCCGCACATCGCGACATGGCCGATCTCGCCGTTGTTGCGCTCCCTCACCATGTGCCAGGTCTTCACCTCGTCCGGCGCGTCGTACCGGTACTCGGCGCGCACCACGTGTCGCACGCGGCCACCTCCGTCCTCGCCTCGTCCCATGGTCACCCCGCCACGCCACCCCTGCCACCGCTACGCTCGGGCGCATGGATCTCGCGGGGGGTGTGGGGCTCAGGCTGGCGTCGGCCGCGGTCGCCCCACTGGTCAAGAAGCTGTTCGCGCCCGCGGCCCCTGGCGCGGGCCTGGTCGACAAGCCGGTGCGGATAGCGGCGCTCGTGTCGTTCAGGGGCGAGAAGCGCACGGTCGTCGAGCGCGACCTCGCCAGGGTGGCCAAGACCCTGGTCGAACGCGCCGAGCCGGTCGGCCACCCCCTCGAAAGCGACGAGAAGGCCCGGGTCGCCGAGGAGCTGGTCGCCACGCTGATGGCGCTCGGCGACCTCGCCATGGACGATGTGCAGGCCGTCCAGCTGGGCCACCGCGAGCTGGCCGCGCGGCTGCTCGCGGCAGGCGAGGACGCGCCCGGCGCCCGTGACTTCCCCACGCGCCGGGCCGATGAGCTCTTCCACGACCTCCTCGACACCGCGTGCCTGCACATACTGGACTTCTTCACCAAGCGCTCGACGTTCATCGCCCGCACCCTGGTCGAGCAGAGCCGCCAGCTGGGCCGCCTGGTCCGCACGGTCGACCTGCTGGTGGAACGCCTGGGCGACCGGACGGCCGAGGACGCGGCGTTCGAGGAGCGCTACGCCGCCTATGTGCGCGGCGAGCACGGCACCCTCACCATCTACGGCCTCGACCTGGCCCAGTCCCGCGAGTGGCCGCTCGACGACGCCTACCTCAGCCTGGAGACCCACCGCCCCGACCGCGTCGAGGACGGCGGCCTCGCCGAACGCGCCCCACAGCGCGCCGAGCGCGCGCTCGGCGGCCTCGACCGGGTGCTGCTGCGCGGCCACGCCGGATCGGGCAAGACGACGCTGGTGCAGTGGCTCGCGGTCTCCGCCGCCCGCCAGGACGCCGCAAAGGATCTCGAACACCTCGTGGGGCGCGTTCCGTTCGTGCTGACGATGCGCACCCTGACCAGGGCCGGGGGGCCGCTGCCCGACCCCGGGCGCTTCCTGGCCGCCGTCGACTGCCCGCTGGCGGGCGCGCAGCCAGCGGGCTGGACGGACCGCGTGCTCGCGACGGGGCGCGGGCTGCTCCTGGTCGACGGAGTCGACGAGGTCCCCGAGGGCGAACGCGAGGGCGTGCGCCGCTGGCTGCGGCGGCTGGGCACCACCTACCCGGGCAACCTGTGGCTGGTCACCGCCCGCCCGTCCGCCGTCCGCGAGGACTGGCTGCACGCCCTGGGGTTCACCGAGCTGTCCCTCGCGCCGATGGGCCACACCGACCTGCACGCGTTCGTGCACCGCTGGCACCGCGCCGTGGGCGCCGCGCCCGAGGCGGCCGACACGCTGCTCGACCTGGTCCAGGGCCGCGGCGACCTGGCCGCCCTCGCGACCAACCCCCTGATGTGCGCAGTGATCTGCGCCCTGCACCGGGAGCGCAACGGCTATCTGCCGCGCGGCCGCAAGGCCCTCTACGACGCCGCGCTCTCCCTCCTGCTCGAACGCCGCGACCGCGAGCGCCCCGACCCCCCGCGCGTGGAGGTCGACCTGGACGCCGACACCCTGGTCTCGCTGCTCCAGCAGCTCGCCAACTGGCTGATCATCAACGGCCGTTCCGAGATGTCCGCCGAGGTGGCCACCGCCCAGCTCGCCCAGAGCCTCCCCCTGATCCACCGGGGCGACCGGCTCGGCCCCGCGACCACCGTGCTGCGCCACCTCATCGAGCGCTCGGGCGTGCTGCGCGAGCCGGTGGATGGCGCGGTCGACTTCGTGCACCGCACGTTCCAGGACTACCTGGGCGCCCGCTACCTCGTCGAGTGGCACCACTTCCCCGCCCTGGTCGCCCACGCCCACGAGGACCAGTGGGAAGACGTCATCCGCATGGCCGTCGCGCACGCCCAGCCCGTGCAGCGCGGCGAGCTGCTCACCCGGCTGATCGAGCGCGGCGACGCCGAGCCCGAGCACCGCGTGCGGCTGCACCTGGTGGCCATGGCCTGCCTGGAGCACGCCACCCAGCTGTCCCCCGACGTCAGGGCCGAGGTGACCGCGAGGGCGCGCGCGCTGCTGCCGCCCAGGACGCGCGAGGAGTCCAGGGCGCTCGCGGGCGTCGGCCAGGTCGTGCTCGACCTGCTCCCCGGGCCTGACGAGCTGTACGACGACGAGGCAGACGCGGTCGTCTACGCGGCGACCCGCGTGGGCACGGACACCGCGCTGAACAAGCTACGCCCGTTCAGGAGCCGGGCGACCGGCTCCGTCAGGCACCTGCTGTCCGTCAACTGGCAGCGCTTCGACACCCGCCGCTACTTCGACGAGATCCTGCGCCACCTCCACGACGACGACACGCTGATCCGGTTCGCCAGGACCGACGAGGAGCTGCGGCTGCTCTCAGGACTCGCCGGGATGCGTGGCATCGACCTGAGCGGCGACTTCACCGAGGCGGCGCTCATCGAGGCGCTGACCGGGCACCCGCTCGGCCTCATCCACCTGCGGAGCTGCCCGGCCCTCCGCGACATCGCCTGGGTGCGCCGCTTTCCCTCCCTGACCACCCTCCTTGTCGACACGTGCCACGGAATCACCGATCTGACCCCGCTCGCCGACACCGGCGTCCAGCGGCTGCACCTCTACAACGACGAGGCCCCGGCCGTCATGCGCGGGCTCGACCGCCTCGACGGGCTGACCGAGCTGACGGTCGGTTCGAGGACACGGCTCGGGACGCTGGCCGAGTTGCCTGGCGCGGCGGAGCTGGCCTCCCTCACGCTGCCGAATGACGTGCCCGACCTCGGCGGCATCGGGGCCTGGCCGACGCTCACCCAGCTGTGCCTGCACTTCACCACGCGTGGACCGAGCCGGGAGGAGTGGGAGGCCGTCGCCGCGCTGCCCCGGCTCACCACGCTCGTCCTGCACGCGGGCGCGGTCCGCAGTCTGGCCGACCACGGCATGGCGCTGCCCCGGGTCAGGTCTCTCCAGTTCTTCCCCGACGATCCCGAAGGCCCGGTGCCCGCCGACGACGTGGCCAGGGTGGCGGCGGCGTTCCCCGGCGCGGCCTGGCTGCTGTTCAACACCGACCCGGCCGACTTCGCCCCGCTGGCCGCGCTGCCGGGGCTTGAGACGGTCAGGACGTTCCCGCCGAGCGCGCGGCGGAACGTTCCCGACCACATCGAGGTCATCGCCCCGCCCGCGCCCCGCTACTGAACGGGCCCCGGCACGCGAACGCCCCCGCGGCGGGCCCGCGGGGGCGTTCGGCGTGATCGGACGGGGCGATCGGGCGGAGTGCCATCACTCCTTGGTGAGGTTCGGGCCGCCCTTGGCCGCCTGCTCCACCGGCGGGGCGTCAGGCAACGAGGACTTCTCCTCGCCGCGGAAGGTGAAGGACTTCTCCTTCCCCTCGCCCTCGGTGTCCACGACCACGATGTGGCCGGGGCGCAGCTCGCCGAAGAGGATCTTCTCCGACAGCACGTCCTCGATGTCCCGCTGGATGGTCCGACGCAGCGGCCTGGCGCCGAGCACGGGGTCGTATCCGCGCTTGGCCAGCAGCTGCTTGGCGTCCGTGCTCAGCTCGATCGCCATGTCGCGGTCCTTCAGGCGGTCGTCCACCTGCGCGACCATCAGGTCGACGATCTTGATGATGTCTTCCTGCGTCAGCTGGTGGAACACCACCGTGTCATCGACACGGTTCAAAAACTCGGGGCGGAAGTGCTGCTTCAGCTCGTCGTTGACCTTGGCCTTCATGCGCTCGTACCCGGTGGCGACGTCGCCGGCCACCGCGAAGCCCATGTTGAAGCCCTTGGAGATGTCCCGCGTGCCGAGGTTCGTCGTCATGATGATGACGGTGTTCTTGAAGTCCACGACCCGGCCCTGGGAGTCGGTCAGGCGACCGTCCTCCAGGATCTGCAACAGGGAGTTGAAGATGTCCGGGTGGGCCTTCTCCACCTCGTCGAACAGGACGACGGAGAACGGCTTGCGGCGCACCTTCTCGGTCAGCTGGCCGCCCTCCTCGTACCCGACGTAGCCGGGCGGGGAGCCGAAGAGGCGGGAGACCGTGTGCTTCTCGCCGAACTCCGACATGTCGAGGGAGATCAGCGCGTCCTCGTCGCCGAAGAGGAACTCCGCGAGCGTCTTGGAGAGCTCCGTCTTGCCGACGCCCGAAGGCCCGGCGAAGATGAACGATCCGCCCGGGCGCTTCGGGTCCTTCAGGCCCGCCCTGGTGCGGCGAATGGCCTGCGAGAGCGCCTTGATGGCGTCCTCCTGCCCGATGACGCGCTTGTGCAGCTCGTCCTCCATGCGGAGCAGCCGCGAGGACTCCTCCTCGGTGAGCTTGAAGACCGGGATGCCCGTGGAGGCGGCCAGGACCTCGGCGATGAGCTCCTCGTCCACCTCGGCGACGACGTCCATGTCGCCGGACTTCCACTCCTTCTCGCGCTGCGCCTTCGCCGCGAGCAGCTGCTTCTCGTTGTCCCGCAGGGACGCGGCCTTCTCGAAGTCCTGCGAGTCGATCGCGGACTCCTTCTCGCGGCGCACCCCGGCGATCTTCTCGTCGAACTCGCGCAGGTCCGGCGGCGCGGTCATCCGGCGGATGCGCATCCGGGAGCCCGCCTCGTCGATCAGGTCGATCGCCTTGTCCGGCAGGAAGCGGTCCGAGATGTACCGGTCGGCCAGCTGCGCGGCGGCCACGAGCGCGGAGTCGGTGATGGAGACGCGGTGGTGCGCCTCGTACCGGTCGCGCAGGCCCTTGAGGATCTCGATCGTGTGCGGCAGGGACGGCTCGGCGACCTGGATGGGCTGGAAACGCCGCTCGAGGGCCGCGTCCTTCTCCAGGTACTTGCGGTACTCGTCGAGCGTCGTCGCGCCGATGGTCTGGAGCTCGCCGCGGGCCAGCATCGGCTTGAGGATGCTGGCGGCGTCGATCGCGCCCTCGGCGGCACCCGCCCCGACCAGCGTGTGCAGCTCGTCGATGAACAGGATGATGTCGCCGCGGGTGCGGATCTCCTTGAGCACCTTCTTCAGGCGCTCCTCGAAGTCGCCGCGGTAACGGGAGCCGGCGACCAGGGCACCGAGGTCGAGGGTGTAGAGGTGCTTGTCCTTGAGGGTCTCGGGCACCTCGCCCTTGACGATGGCCTGGGCCAGGCCCTCGACGACGGCGGTCTTGCCGACGCCGGGCTCGCCGATGAGCACGGGGTTGTTCTTGGTGCGGCGGGACAGCACCTGCATGACCCGCTCGATCTCCTTCTCGCGCCCGATGACCGGGTCGAGCTTGGATTCGCGGGCCGCCTGGGTGAGATTCCGGCCAAACTGGTCGAGCACCAGGGAGGTGGACGGCGTGCCCTCGGCGGGCGCGCCCGCGGTGGCCGCCTCCTTGCCGCCTGAGTAACCGGAGAGCAGCTGGATGACCTGCTGCCGCACTCGGTTGAGGTCGGCGCCCAGCTTCACCAGGACCTGGGCGGCCACGCCCTCGCCCTCGCGGATCAGGCCGAGCAGGATGTGCTCGGTGCCGATGTAGTTGTGACCGAGCTGGAGGGCCTCGCGGAGCGAAAGCTCCAGCACCTTTTTGGCCCTGGGGGTGAAGGGGATGTGTCCGGACGGGGCCTGCTGGCCCTGGCCGATGATCTCCTCGACCTGCTGGCGAACCGCCTCGAGCGAGATCCCGAGGCTCTCCAGGGCCTTAGCGGCGACACCCTCACCCTCGTGGATCAGGCCCAGGAGGATGTGCTCGGTGCCGATGTAGTTGTGGTTGAGCATCCGGGCTTCTTCCTGAGCCAGGACGACAACCCGCCGCGCGCGGTCGGTGAACCTCTCGAACATCGTTAATCGCTCCTCAGAGCGGTCAGGCAGTAAAGGGGTCGGTCCCCTCCCTGTCCTTCCGCAGCTTAGTCCCGCAACGGGGGACCGCTCATTCCAACTGTCCACTCCTGTCCTCGGCGCCGTGCCCCGAACAGGCGACAACAGTTCCAACCCGATGGTGCGAGACGATGTTCCCGCAGGCCACGCGCTGGCACGTCAGATGACTACGCCGTCGGCGAACGCCGCTCGGCGACATGCCAGGGCCCACTCCCACCGCCCCCCACCCATGAGTGACCCATCATCCGTCAAGAACTGCCTACCCCTCCAGGCTGACACTCCATGCCGCACCAGCCATGGACATCCGCTACAGGCGAACGCGGCCACGCCGCGCGAGCGGACGCGGACCGTGCGTCACCCTCCCGCACGGGGGCGGGCCACCCGCGGCATGACACCCCGGAGGACGACTTCGGGGGGCCGCGCACCGAGTGCGGCCCCCCGGACAAGGACGCGAACGGCCGTCGCGCCTGGCTCGCCGGAGATCATCGCGCCGGTGAGCCGCGCGGCGTCAGACGCCGGCCTTCTCGTAGGCCTCGCGAATGTTGGCGGGAACACGGCCCCGGTCATTGACCTCGTATCCGTTCTCCTTGGCCCACGCACGGATTTTGGCGGTGTCCTGGCTGCCGCCCCCGCCACCGCCCGCCGTGGTGGCGCGCGCCCGGCCACGGGCGGCCCTCGCGCCACCGGCGCGACGACCGGCCTTGACATAGGGCTCGAGCGCGTCGCGGAGCTTGTCCGCGTTTTCGGAGTTGAGGTCGATCTCGTAAGTCTTCCCGTCGAGCGCGAACGTTACGGTCTCGTCCGCCTCGCCACCGCTGAGGTCATCGAGGAGAAGGACCTGAACCTTCTGTGCCACCGGGCTACTCCCCATTCATAGTCGCCGAATACCAATGACTGTTGTACTGCGGTGTAATCAAACCGCCATGGCCGGGAAAACACAAACCCCGGGAGCCCCATTACGCGGCGATCGTTATGACACGGCGGGACGATTCGGACATAACAACCACCTGTTGCGTCAATCAGAGATGGAGCAGCATCCGAGTGTTACCCAAAGTGTTGGGCTTCACCCGTTCCAGCCCCAGGAACTCCGCCACTCCCTCGTCATAGGAACGCAGCAGCTCGCTGTACACATCGCCATCGACCGGGGCGTCACCGATCTCGGTGAAGCCGTGCCGGCCGAAGAACTCCACTTCGAAGGTCAGACAGAAAATGCGCCGTACGCCCAGCCAGCGGGCCGTGGCGAGCAGCTTCTCCAGCACCAGGTGGCCGACTCCCCCGCCCCTCAGCAGGGGGTCAACCGCCAGGGTGCGCACCTCGGCGAGGTCTTCCCACATCACGTGGAGCGCGCCGCAGGCCACCACGCGGGCGTCGTGGTCCCGCTCGGCGACCCAGAACTCCTGAATGTCCTCGTAAAGCGTCACGGTCGCCTTGTCGAGCAGGATGCGGTCCCGGGAGTAGACCTCGATCAGGCCACGCACGGACGGCACATCTGTAGTCCTGGCGCGGCGGACAGTAACTTCAGTTGAGGTATCCGGCACGGGCCGAGGCTATCGCTGCGGCCCTTCGCCTTGGCCTTCGGGGGCGGCGACCTGTACTCCCGCGACATCGCCAACGCGCAGGGCGTCGCGCAATGCCTCGGTCTGCTCGGCCGACATCATGCCGAAGAAAGCGACGAGCGCGGCGGCGGGGTTGTCGCTCTCCGACCAAGCGTCATTCATCAATGCCGCAGAGTACGCGGCCCGTGTGGAGATGGCCTCATAGCGATAGGCCCTGCCCTCCTGCTCGCGCCTGACCCAGCCCTTCTGATGCAGGTTGTCCAGGACAGTCATCACCGTCGTATAGGCGATCGAACGCTGCTGCCTGAGGTCTTCGAGAACTTCCCGCACCGTGACGGGACGGTTCCACTCCCATACGCGGCTCATCACCGCGTCTTCAAGCTCTCCCAATGGACGGGGCACAGGAGGAAGAATAACCGCGCCGCGACAAAACGGGCGGGTGTGGCGTTTGGTGCGGGCCGCCCGCTGTCAGGCGGAGCGCTCGGGCGCGTTCTCGCCGTTCTCGCCGTTCGCGGCGGAACGGGCCGCGAACGCCGCGTCGACGGCGGCGTCCTCCTTGTACTTGTTCGCGCCACCCTGGGACTTGATGATCGTCACGATCAGCCAGGTGAACGCCGCCGCCATGACGAACGGCGGGAAGAGAGCTGCGGCGTAGTCCACAGTGATCGGCCTCCTTGGACGTGCTCGGGTGAGCCGTCCCCCAGACTACCGACCGCCCTGTGCCGCGCTTCCCCCGCTCCTGCCGCCCCGGGCCCCTTCCCCGCCCGCCTCGCCCCCGCCGCCGCCCTGCCCGCCCTGGCCCTCCGGGCCGCGGGGCTGGCCGCCCGACTGCGACGCGGGGCGCTTGCGGCGCGGGGGGAAGACCTCAGCCGGGGTCGGCACCGGGCGGCGCGCGGGCCGGCGAGGCGACTGCTGCTGCTCACCGTTCTCGTCTCCGCCACCGCCTGGGGTGCCGGGACCCTGGGAACCGTTGGACGTAACCATAAACCGACATTAAGTGGTAAACAGACAATTCGCCGTCTATTCGCCGGGCCCGGCGTGTTCCCTCAGGAGCGCGCGACGTTCCGCTCGTAGACCAGGCGCAGCCCGACCAGGGTCAGCCACGGCTCGTGCTCGTCGATCACCGTGGACTCGCGCAGCACCATCGGCGCGAGCCCTCCCGTGGCGATCACGGTCACGTCGTCGGGGTCGTCCGCCAGCTCGCGCGACATCCGCTCGACCATGCCGTCGACCTGCCCCGCGAAGCCGTAGAGGATGCCGGACTGCATCGACTCCACGGTGTTCTTGCCGATGACATGGCGCGGCCTGGCCAGCTCGACCTTGCGCAGCTGCGCGCCGCGCATGCCCAGGGCCTCCACGGAGATCTCGATGCCGGGCGCGATGGCGCCGCCCGCGTACTCGCCGCGCGCGGAGACCGCGTCGTACGTCGTGGCGGTGCCGAAGTCGACCACGATGCAGGGCCCGCCGTACAGCTCGACGGCGGCCACGGCGTTGATGATGCGGTCGGCGCCGACCTCCTTGGGGTTGTCCGTGAGGATCGGCACCCCCGTCTTGACGCCGGGCTCGACCAGCACCGCGGGGATGTCGCCGTAGTACCGCCGGGTGACCTCGCGCAGCTCGTGCAGCACCGAGGGGACGGTGGAGCAGATGGCGATGCCGTCGATGCCGTCGCCCAGCTCGTCGCCGAGGAGCGGGTGCATGCCCATGAGGCCCTGGAGCAGCACCGCGAGCTCGTCGGCCGTGCGGCGCGCGTCGGTGGAGATGCGCCAGTGCTCCACGATCTCGTCGGCGTCGAACAGGCCGAGGACGGTGTGGGTGTTGCCGACGTCGATGGTGAGCAGCATGGTCAGTCGCGCCTCTCGGGGCGGAGGTCGAGCCCGATGTCCAGGATCGGGGCGGAGTGGGTGAGCGCGCCGACCGCGAGGTAGTCGACGCCCGTCTCGGCGTAGGCGCGCGCGTTGTCCAGGGTCAGGCCGCCGGACGACTCGAGGGCGGCGCGGCCCGCGACCAGGGCGACGGCCGCCCGCGTCTGGTCGGGCGTGAAGTTGTCGAGCAGGATCAGGTCGGCGCCCTCGGCGATGACGGGCTCGATCTGGTCCAGGCGGTCCACCTCGACCTCGACGGGCACGCCGGGGAACTCCTCGCGCACCCTGCGGAACGCCTCGGCCACGCCGCCCGCGGCGACGACGTGGTTGTCCTTGATCAGCGCGGCGTCCGAGAGCGACATGCGGTGGTTGACGCCGCCGCCGCGGCGGACGGCGTACTTCTCCAGGGCGCGCAGCCCAGGCGTCGTCTTGCGGGTGTCGCGCACCGCGGCGTGGGTGCCCGCCAGGGCGTCGGCCCAGGCGCGGGTCGCGGTGGCGACGCCGGAGAGGCGGCACAGGAGGTTGAGCGCGCTCCGCTCGCCGGTGAGCAGGTCGCGGACGCGCGTGGTGACGGACAGGAGCACCTGCCCGGGCTCGACGCGGTCGCCGTCGGCCACGTGGCGTTCCACCTCGAACTCGTCGGTGCACACGATCGAGAGCACCGCCTCGGCGATGTGCAGCCCGGCGACCGTGCCCGCCTGGCGCGCGGTGAAGTCGCCCGTGGCCACGGCGTCCTCGGGAACGGTGGCCACGGTGGTGATGTCCACGCCGCCGTCGAGGTCCTCCTCGATCGCCAGGTGCGCGATGTCCTCGACCTGGACGGGGTCGAGCCCCGCGTCGGCGAGCAGCTCGGCCAGGTCGGGGTCGAGGCCGCACTCGAGCGGGTCGTGGGCGAACGCCTCCTCGTGCCCCGCGCCGCAGCCGCACCCGGCGCCGCAGCCACCGGCCGACTCGGCCTCGCCCGGCCTGGCGCCGATGGGCAGCAGGGTGAGCTCGACGGGCGTGGCTCGGGGGATGTCAGGGCTGGTCACGGACTGCTCGTTCTCCTCGTGGGCGCCGCGCCGTCGCAGGGAACGCGGTCGTGTCGGTGGTACGGACGGCGAGGGCCGAGCCCTCGGGGGTGGGGCGGAGGGTGACGACGAGGTGGCGCCGCCAGTGGGCATCGTCCCGCTCGGGGTGGTCCTCGCGCCAGTGACTACCGCGGGTCTCGGGGCGGAGGGACGCCACGGCGGTCAGCACGCGGGCGACCAGGTGCAGATTAGCCGTCTCCCACGCCTCGGCGCCCGGCTCGGCCGGTTTGCGGTCGACGTCAGAGGCCAGCGCGTCCAGGGCCACGGCGGCCTCCGCCAGGCTGGCGCTCGAACGCAGCACCCCGGCGCCCGCGGTCATCACGCGCTGGATCGTGGCGCGCGCCTCGGGCGGCAGCAGGCCCGGGCCGGACGCGGGGGCGGGGGCCGAGGCCGCGGGGGCGGACGCGGGGGCGTCGTCGGCGATGGCGGCGGCGATGCGCTCGGCGAAGACCAGGCCCTCGAGGAGGGAGTTGGAGGCGAGCCGGTTGGCGCCGTGCACGCCGGTGCAGGCGGTCTCGCCGCAGGCGTAGAGCCCTGGCACGGTGGTGTGGCCCGCCAGGTCGGTGCGGACCCCGCCCGAGGCGTAGTGCGCGGCCGGGGCGACGGGGATCGGCTCGCGCACCGGGTCGATGCCGTGCGCGCGGCACGCGGCCAGGATGGTGGGGAAACGCCGCTCCCACTCATCGGCCCCGAAGTGCCGGGCGTCCAGATACATGTGGGAGACGTCCTGCTCGCGCATGCGCCGCGTGATCGCCCTGGCGACGATGTCGCGGGGGGCGAGCTCGGCCAGCTCGTGCCGCCCCCGCATGAACCGCGTTCCCCCGGCGTCGACCAGGTGGGCGCCCTCGCCGCGCACCGCCTCGGAGATCAGCGGCTGCTGGCCCTTGGCGTCCGCGCCGAGGAACAGGACGGTCGGGTGGAACTGGACGAACTCCAGGTCCGAGACCTCGGCGCCCGCGCGCAGCGCGAGCGCGACGCCGTCACCCGTGGAGACCGCGGGGTTGGTGGTGGCCGAGAACACCTGGCCCATGCCCCCGGTGGCCAGCACCACGGCGGGGGCGCGGACGGCGCCGACGCCGTCGTGGCGGCCCTCGCCCATGACGTGGAGGGTGACCCCGGCGGCCCGGCCATCGGCGTCCTTGAGCAGGTCGAGGGCGAGGGCGTTCTCCACCGTGTCGATGCCCGCGGCGCGCACCGCTGCGACCAGGGCCCGGGAGATCTCGGCGCCCGTGGCGTCGCCGCCCGCGTGCGCGATGCGGCGGCGGTGGTGGCCGCCCTCGCGGGTCAGCGCGATCCGCCCCTCGGGGTCCTCGTCGAACCTGGCGCCCAGCGCGATCAGCCGCCGCACGGCCCGCGGGCCCTCGGTGACCAGCGCCTCGACCGCGGCCTCGTCGCACAGCCCGGCCCCGGCGACCAGGGTGTCGTCGCGGTGCTGCGCGGGGGTGTCGCCCTCGCCGAGGGCGGCGGCGATGCCGCCCTGGGCCCAGCGCGTCGAGCCGTCGTCGAGGCGGGCCTTGGTGACGATCACGGTGCGCAGGCCCGTCGCGGCGCAGCGCAGCGCCGCGGTCAGCCCGGCGATGCCGGAGCCGACGACGACCACGTCGGCGTCGATGGACCAGCCGGGGGCGGGCGCGGGGAGCGCGGCGGGCAGCGGAACGGCTATCGGGGGGTGGGCGTCGCTCATGCGCCCGCTCCCAGCGTGAGGCGGACGTTGTCGATCAGCCGGGTGGCGCCGACGCGGGCCGCCACCGCCAGGATCGCCTCGCCGGTGTGGGTGTCGGGGACCTCGGTGAAGCCGACGGGGTCGGCGAGCGCCAGATAGTCGAGGACGAGCGGCGGATCGGCGAGCGCGGCGGCCTCGAGCACGGCGGAGGCGGCGGAACGCGCGGCCTCGGGCGTGGCGTTCGGCATCCGGGCCGCGGCGGAGAGCGCGCGGTGCAGGGCGAGCGCGGTGGCGCGCTCGGGGGCGCTCAGGTAGCGGTTCCGGCTGGAGAGGGCCAGGCCGTCGGGCTCGCGCACGGTGGGCACCCCGGTGATCTCGACGGGGAAGCTCAGGTCGGCGACCATGCGGCGGATCAGGGCGAGCTGCTGCGCGTCCTTCTCGCCGAACATCGCGTGGTGGGGCCTGACCAGGTGCAGCAGCTTGGCGACGACGGTGAGCACGCCGTCGAAGTGCCCCGGCCTGAACGCGCCTTCGAGCCGGTCGCCCACCGGGCCAGCGGCGATCCGCACCTGGGGCTCGCCCGCGGGGTAGACCTCGTCGTCCGTGGGCGCGAACACCAGGTCGGCCCCCGCGGCCTCGGCCAGCGCCACGTCGGCGTCCAGGGTGCGGGGGTAGCGCTCGAAGTCCTCGCCCGCGCCGAACTGGAGGGGGTTCACATAGACCGTGACCACCACGAGGCCGCCGGGCGCGAGGCGCTTGCGGGCCGCCTCGATGTTGGCCGCGTGGCCCTCGTGCAGCGCGCCGAGGGTCATCACCACGGCCCGCTCGGCGCCGGGGGCGCAGCGCGCGTGCAGCTCTGCGGCGCGGCGCGCCACGGCAATCGTCATCGTTGTCCTCCATCGGCGCCCGCGCCGCCCGCGCCCGCGGGGCCTTCCGTGCCGCCCTGGGCCAGGACGCCGAGCAGGGCCTCGGCGAGCTCGGGCTTGAGCAGGCCGTGGTCGAGGGCGCGGTCCGCGGTGGTGCGGGCCATCGCGAGATAACCGGCCAGCGCGTGCGGGGCGTGCGCGCGCAGCTCGGCGACATGGGCGGCGACGGTCCCCGCGTCGCCGCGGGCCACGGGGCCCGTCAGGGCGGCGTCGCCCGAGCGCAGGGCGTTGTCGAGCGCGGCGCCGAGCAGCGGGCCCAGCATGCGGTCGGGGGCCGCGACCCCCGCGGCGCGCAGCAGCTCGAGCGACTGGGCGACCAGGGTGACCAGGTGGTTGGCGCCGAGCGCGAGGGCCGCGTGGTAGAGCGGGCGGGCCGACTCGTCGATCCACTCGGGCTCGCCGCCCATCTCGATCACCAGCGCCTCGGCCGCGAGCCGCAGCTCGGCGGGGGCCGTGACCCCGAACGAGCAGCCCGCGAGGCGCTGCACGTCCACCGGGGTGCCGGTGAACGTCATCACCGGGTGCAGCGCGAGCGGCAGCCCGCCCGCGCGCAGCGCCGGGTCGAGCACGGCCGTGCCCCAGCGCCCCGAGCAGTGCGCGACCAGCTGGCCCTGGCGCACCGCGCCGGTCTCGGCCAGGCCCACGACCAGGCCCGCGAGCGCGTCGTCGGGAACGGTCAGCAGCACTAGGTCGGCGCGCGCGAGCACCTCGTCGGGGGCGACCAGCGGAACGCCGGGCAGCAGCGCCTCCGCCCGCCGCCGCGACGCGTCGGACACCCCGGAGACGGCCACCGGGCGGTGCCCGGCCAGGCTGAGCGCGGCGGCGAGCGCGGGGCCCACGCGGCCCGCGCCGACGACGCCGACACGGAGCCGGGCGGGGCGGTCCCGGGCGTCGGTGGCGCGCGGGGCGTTGACGGCGGCGTTCACGGCGGGGCGTGCCTCTTTCGATCGAGCGTTCCGGTCCTTCGGTCCGGTACCGGACGTCGCTCCCATGCTACGACCGCCCGCCGGGGCGCCCGCTCGGCCCTCGCGCCCGGCTCAGCGCCCCCCGGCCCGCACCAGGCCCGTCTCATAGGCCAGGACGACGGCCTGCACCCGGTCGCGCAGCCGCAGCTTGGCGAGGATCCGCCCGACATGGGTCTTGACGGTCGCCTCGGAGACGAACAGCTCGCCCGCGATCTCGCCGTTCGACATCCCCTGGGCGATCAGCATGAGCACCTCGCGCTCCCGCTCCGTGAGCTGGTCGATCTCGGGGTGCGCCGAGCGGTCGGGCGTGGGCAGCAGCGTGATGAAGCGGTCGAGGAGGCGGCGCGTGGTGGACGGGGCGACGACCGCGTCGCCGCTGCGCACCGCGCGGATCGCGGCCAGCAGCTCGTCGGGTGGCACGTCCTTGAGCATGAAGCCCGCCGCGCCCGCCTTCAGCCCGGAGAACGCGTACTCGTCGAGGTCGAACGTCGTCAGGATCAGCACCTTGGGCGCCCCTGGGCCGCCCGCGCCGCCCTGGCAGATGCGGCGCGTGGTCTCCACCCCGTCGAGGCGTGGCATGCGCACATCCATCAGCACGACGTCGACCGATATGGAGCGCAGCACGTCCAGCGCCTCGACGCCGTCGCCCGCCTCCGCGGTGACCTCCATGTCCTCCTGGGCGGCCAGCACCATCTTGAACCCCGTGCGCAGCAGCACCTGGTCGTCCACCAGCATCACCCGGATCGGCCCCCCGGCCGCCCCCTCGGTCTCGCTCATGCTTCCTGCCCTCGCCTCCCGGCCTCGCGGCCCTCGCCGGTCGCCCGCCCCGGTCATCCTGATCATCCTGATCGCCCTGATCGCCCGCGGCGCCTCACTCGCCGCCGGTCAGCGGGAGCGTCGCGCTGATCCGGAAGCCGCCGCCGGGGCGAGGCCCCGCCAGCAGGACCCCGCCGACCATGCCGACCCGCTCCCGCATCCCGATCAGCCCCTGGCCGAGGCCGTCGGCGCCGCGCTCCTCGTACAAGTCCCGCTGCGCGCCGCGCCCGTCGTCCTCGGCGAGCACGGTGAGCGCGTCGCTGCCGTACTCCAGTGTGACGGTCGCGCCGACGTCGGGGCCGCCGTGCTTCCGCGAGTTGGTCAGGGCCTCCTGGACGATCCGGTACGCCGTCAGCTCCACGCCGCTCGGCAGCGGCCTCGGGGTGCCCGCTATGCGGAACTCCACCGGCAGCCCGGTGTCCCGTACCTGGTCCACGAGGTCGGCGAGCTGCTCGACGCCCGGCTGCGGCACATAGTCCTGGCCGGTGGCCGAGGCGTCCTCGCTGCGCAGCACGCCGAGCAGCCTGCGCATCTCCGTCAGCGCCTGGCGCCCGGTGCCCGATATCGTGCGCAGCGCCGTCCTGGTCTGCTCGGGCGCGGTGTCGAGCACATAGGCCGCGCCGTCCGCCTGGACGACCATCACCGATACGTTGTGCGCGACGACGTCGTGCAACTCCCTGGCGATGCGGGCGCGTTCGGCGGCCACGGCCATCCTGGCCTGGGTCTCGCGCTCCTGCTCGAGGCGGTGGGCGCGCTGCTCGAGCTCCGCGTAGTACGCGCGCCTGGTGCGCAGCGAGTCGCCGAGCACCCAGGCGAGGCAGAAGGCGACGGTCAGGAAGACGGCGCCGAGCACCGCGTTCGCCATGGACTCGTCGGCGTCCTCGGTGGGCCAGCGGAGCGAGGCGACGGTGGGCGCGAGCAGCGACATCAGCAGGGCGAGGCGGGAGGCACAGCGGGCGCTGCCCGAGGCGTTGGTGTAGATGACGACGAAGAACGCGAAGTTCGCCGGGAGGGGCGGGACGTCGCCCACGACCTGGAGCAGGCCGATGCCGCCGGCGGCCAGCAGCGTCCGCTCGGGCCAGCGGCGGCGCAGGGTCATCACCCCGGCGAGCAGCACGGACACCAGCAGGGCGCCCCACTCGGGCCCGGCGTAGGCGTCCTGCTCGGGCAGCGCGATGACCATGAAGGAGGTGAAGAGCAGGACGAACGCCCAGAAGCCGTCCACCCAGGTCGGGTGACGGCGCAGGAATTCGTAAAGCCGGTTCACGTCACCCAGAGTAGGCACGGTGTGCGACTCGGGAGTCAACCGGACGGCCGATACGTGATGCCTCCACCTACTCCTCAAGGTGGACGGCGGGTGGTGACGATGGTCAGGGATGGGCGGCCCGATGGATGGCGGGCGGCGATGGAGCGGGCGCTGTACGGGCCTGGTGGCTTCTTTCTGCGGCACGCGCCCGCCGCGCACTTCAGGACGGCGGTGCACGCGTCGCCGCTCTTCGCCGTGGCGGTCGCGCGGCTGCTCGAACGCGTGGACGTGGCGCTCGGGCGGCCCGGCGAGCTGGCGTTCGTGGACATCGGGGCGGGCCGGGGGGAGCTGGTGACGGGCGTGCTCGCGGCGTTGCCCCCCGACGTGGGCGCGCGGGTGCGCCCGTACGCCGTGGAACGCGCCCCCCGCCCGCCGGGGCTCGACCCGGCGATCGTGTGGCGCGCCGAGGCGCCGCGGGGCGCGGTGGGGCTGCTGTTCGCCAACGAGTGGCTGGACAACGTCCCGCTCGACGTCGCCGAGGTCGGCCCCGACGGGGTGGCCAGGACCGTGCTGGTGGACGGGGACGGCGCGGAACGGCTCGGCCCCCCGGTGGCCGGGGCCGACGCGGCGTGGCTGGCGCGCTGGTGGCCGCTGGGCCCCGAGCCGGGGGCGCGGGCGGAGATCGGGCTGCCGCGCGACGCGGCCTGGGCCGACGCCGTGGCCACCCTCGCGCGCGGCTGCGCCGTGGCCGTCGACTACGCGCACACCAGGGACGCGAGGCCGCCGCTCGGCACGCTCACGGGCTACAGGGACGGCCGCGCCGTGCCCCCGGTGCCCGACGGCGACCGCGACCTGACCGCGCACGTGGCCATCGACGCCTGCGCGGGCCCAGGGTCGGTCCTGCTGACGCAGCGGGGCGCGCTCGCGGCGCTCGGGGTGGACGGGCGGCGCCCGTCGCTCGACCTCGCGAGCGCCGACCCGGTGGCGTATCTGCGGGCCCTCGGCGCGGCGGGCGAGGCGGCCGAGCTGACCGACCCCGGCGGGCTCGGCGGCTTCACCTGGCTCGTTCAGCCCGTCGGCATCCCCGCGCCCCTGTAGAACGGGCCGCGGGCGCCGCCCACTTGTCGACTCACTCGTCGTGTCGCTCCACTCGTCGCTCCACTCGTCGTGTCGCTTCACTCGTCGCTTCACTTGTCGATGTCGCCGACCACGAAGAAGAACGACCCCAGGATCGCCACCATGTCCGCCACCAGCGTCCCCGGCAGCAGCTCGCCCAGCGCCTGGATGTTGTTGAACGACGCGGAGCGCAGCTTGAGCCGGTACGGCGTCTTCTCGCCCTTGGACACCAGGTAGTAGCCGTTGATGCCCAGGGGGTTCTCCGTCCAGGCGTAGGTGGCGCCCTCGGGGGCCTTGAGCACCTTGGGCAGCCGCTGGTTGACGGGCCCTGGCGGCAGCTCGGCCAGCCGGTCGAGGCACGCGTCGGCGAGGTCGAGTGAGTTCTTCGCCTGGTCGAGCAGCACCTCGAAGCGGGCCAGGCAGTCGCCCTCGTCCCTGGAGGCCACCCGCAGGACGTCGCCGAGATCGCCATAGGCCAGATACGGCTCGTCGCGGCGCAGGTCGAAGTCCACGCCGCTGGCCCGCGCGATCGGCCCCGACACCCCGTAGGCGTGCACGGCGCCCGGCGCCAGGACCCCCACGCCGCGCGTCCTGCCGCGGAAGACCTCGTTGCCGAGCACCAGGTCGTCGAAGCGCGTCATCCCGCCGCGCACCGCCGCCACCGCCTCGCGCGCCCGGTCCGTCCAGCCCGCGGGCAGCTCGTCCTTGAGGCCGCCGACCCGGTTGAACATGTAGTGCATGCGCCCGCCCGAGACCTCCTCCATCGCGTGCTGGAGGCTTTCGCGCTCGGTGAACGCGTAGAAGATCGGGGTGATGCCGCCGAGCTCCAGCGGATAGGAGCCCAGGAACATCAGGTGGTTGAGCACTCGGTTCAGCTCGGCGAGCAGCGTGCGCAGCCACACGGCGCGCTCGGGGACCTCCATGCCCAGCATGCGCTCGACGGCGAGGACGACGCCCAGCTCGTTGGAGAACGCCGACAGCCAGTCGTGCCGGTTGGCCAGGACGATGATCTGCCGGTAGTCGCGCGCCTCGAAAAGCTTCTCCGCGCCCCGGTGCATGTAGCCCACCACCGGCTCGGCCTTCGAGATGCGCTCCCCGTCGAGTGTCAGTCGCAGCCGCAGCACGCCATGGGTCGCCGGGTGCTGCGGGCCGATGTTGAGCACCATGTCGGTGGTGCCGCCCTGGCCCTCCTCCGCGCCCGCGGCCCCGCCCCCGATCCCGACCGTCGCTCGCGTGGTGCCCGTGGCGTCCGTCATCACGTCTCCCAGCTGCCCGAGGTGCGCGTGGCCCGGCGCCAGTCTGTCACCCCGAACGCCTTCCCGCGCCGGGTGGATTCGGTGAGCATCCTCGTAAGCTTCAAGGCATGGACACGGTGGCTGAAGGACCGCGACCGGACGGGGGGTCCGAGGTGGCCGAGGTGGCCGAGGTGGCCGAGGTGACAGGCGAGCACTGGCGCCCGGTCCAGCCGGGCCTGCTGCGGATGCGCAGGCTGCTGCTCGCGCTGTGGCTGACCCCGCTCACGCTGGTGGGCGCGCTGCTCCCGCCGCTGCTGGGCGCGGGCGCGCTGGGAGCGCTCGGGCTCGTTCCGCTGGCCCTCGGCCTGTGGGGCTGGCGCGCCCTCGGCCGGAACTGGCGCTCGTGGCGCTACCGCGAGCGCGACGACGACCTGCTGATCAGCCGGGGCGTGCTGTGGCGGCAGCTGACCGTCGTGCCCTACGGGCGGATGCAGCTCGTCGAGGTCACGTCGGGGCCGCTTGAGCGCAGGTTCGGCCTGGCCAGGCTCCAGCTGCACACGGCCGCCGCGGCCACCGACGCCACGATCCCCGGGCTGACCCCGCCGGACGCGGAGCGGCTGCGGGACCGGCTCACGGAGCTGGGCGAGGCCCGCTCGGCGGGGCTGTGAGCGGCATGGCGGCGGGGACGGCCGAGCCATCGGGGCCCCTGGACGACTTCCCCGAGTACGGCTTCCCCGAGGGGCGAGGCAAGCGCCTGCACCCCCTCACGCCCTGGCGGCGGGCCTGGGCGTGGCTCGCCGGTCTCTTCGCCGTCGGGGTGCAGAACGCGCAGAACGTCAGGTCGTGGTCGGGCTCCGTGGGCGTCGGCTGGCTGCTCGCTGCGCTCGCCGCGGTCGTGCTGTGCGCGGCGGCCTACGGCTGGCTCTCGTGGCGCGCGACGCGCTACCTGGTGACGGACACCGAGCTGCGGATCCGCACGGGCCTGGTCTTCCGCCGCACCGCGCACCTGCGCCTCGACCGCATCCAGGCCGTCGACATCACGCGCCCGCTCGTGGCCAGGGCGCTCGGCGTGGCCAAGCTCAAGATGGACGTCGTCGGCTCGGGCTCGGGCGACGAGCTGGCGTTCCTCGACGAGCGGGAGGCGCGCGACCTGCGGGCCGAGCTGCTGGCCCGCGCCGCGGGGATCGCCCCCGAGGCGGCGCCGACGGCGGGCGAGGCACCGGCGAACGCGCTGTTCACCGTGGACTCCGCGACGCTGGCCAAGGCGCTTGCGCTGCTGGGGAGTTCCTGGGGGCCGACGCTCGTGGGCGTCGTGCTGACGCCGTTGATCTGGGCCGGGACCGCGAGCGTCTTCGCCGCGCTCGTCGTGATCCTGCCCATGCTGGCCGCGATCTGGCGCGGCGGGCTCGGCAGCTTCCTCACCCAGTACGGCTGGACCGTCAGCGAGTCGCCCGACGGGCTGCGCCTTGACCACGGCCTGCTCCAGCGCGACCACGCCACCGTCCCGCCGGGCCGCGTGCAGTCGGTGCGCGTGCTGGAGCCGTTGCTGTGGCGCCCGCGCGGCTGGGTGCGCGTGGAGCTGTCCGTCGCCGGGGCCGGGAACGAGGGCGGGCTGCTCCTGCCCGTCGCGCCGCGCCCCGTGGCCGCCGCGCTCATCGCCAGGATCCTGCCCGATGTCGACCTCGACAAGGCCATGGCCGCCGTGCGCCCCGCCCCCGACCGGGCCCGCTTGGCGGTGCCCGTCTGGCACAGGGGATACGGCTACGGCGTGACCGGCGCCGTCTTCGTCGCGCGCCGCGGGCGCCTTCGCCGCGAGCACACGCTCGTGCCGCACGCCAAGGTGCAGAGCGTGCGGCTGACGCGCGGACCATGGGCGCAGCGCCTCGGCCTCGCGGACATCCATGTGGACCACGGCGCGGGCGGCACGGCGACCGCCCGCCTCCAGGACGCGGCCTACGCGGCCTCCGAGGTCGCGGCCCAGGCCACCCGCTCACGCCTCGGGCGCCGCAGCGCGGCCCCCGAGCGCTGGCTCACCGGCGGCCGGTGAGCGCGGCGATCACGCCTTGCCGCCATTGGCCGCGATCAGCGTGAGGAGCGCCTCGGCGGCCGTCTTGACATGACCCACGTCGCCGAGCTCGAACGCCCCGCGCGCGCCCCAGCCGGGTGCGACGTTGTACTTGTTGCCGTTGCCCAGCGTCAGGGACACCGTCTTGCCGCCGGTGAAGCGGATCTTGGACGCGGTGATCTGCGCAAGGGGCGAGCTGTCGATGGGCTGCCGCTCGGTGCCGAGCAGGCTCAGCACGCCCTGGTTGTCGATCACGATGAAGCCGTGCTGGGCCAGGGGCCGCAGCCCCTTGCCGATCTGCACCTGCTCGAAGACGTACCGCGGCTGGGAGCTGGTCATCCCTCACCTTCCTCTGGTTCACGGCTGACGGTCAGGGTGGCCGCCATCTCGTCTGCGGTCTGGGCGAGTTCGGGCCCGATGGCGGGGCTCGCCCAGGTGACGGTCATCTCGAAGACGCCCTTGGGGTAGTCGGGCACGATCACATAGTGCGAGACGTACTCCATCAGCACCCGGCGTTCGTCGTCGCCCTCCTCGTTGACCACCAGCTCGTGCACCCGCAGGGCCTGGCCCGCGGGCAGCTCGACCTCGTCGATCAGCGGCTCGCGGTACCTGAAGTCGCGCGGCTTGCGCACCTGTCGCGCGATGTTCTCCAGGGTGCGCTCCTCGCCCACGTCCACGGGCGCGACAAAGACGGTGACCACCACGAGCGGCCGCGAGAGCGACGGGACCTCGGGGACGAAGACCATCACGGGCGAGGCGCCGCGCTCCAGCGCCCCGTCCCTGATGGCCTTGAGCTCGGGATAGGCGAGCTCGGCGTACTCCTGGTTCTCCGCGCCGCCGCGGTCGGCGATCCGCTGCGCGGCCTCCTCGGCGGCGTTGATGGACTCCATGTCGAGGGGGATCCACCCGCCCTCGGGGTGCTCGAACGCGGCCACCCACTCGGTCATGACGTCGTGCCCACTCTCTCTTCCGACTCTTCCGAAGGGTGCCCGGCGCGGCGCGGCTCAGCGCGCGACGGCCTCGGACGGCTGGTACGTGAACTCGCCCGCCCCCACGGGCTCCTGGACGAAGCCCTCGGGCAGCTCGGCGCCGCCCTCGGCGTACGAGGGCCAGTCGCCGAGGGAGCCGATGCCCTCGACGCCCCACAGGCCGACCTGGCCCGAGCCCGCGCCGAGCGCGTTGTTGGCCATCTGGAAGCCGCCCGCGCGGCCGAGGCCGCCCACGTCGGCGCCGAGGTCCCCGGCCCGGTTGAGCGAGGCGAGGGCGCTCGCGGAGTCGGTGGAGCCCAGGATGCGGTGGATGCCGCCCTGGAGCCCGCCGCCGCGGAACGCGCCGCCCGCCTGGCTGAACGCCTGGCCCCAGTTGGAGCGCGACAGCACCGTGCCCGCGTCGCGCACGAAGTCGCTGCCCACGCCGCGGAACGTGGCGCGGCCCCAGCCCATCAGCCCCGAGGGGCCGCTGCGGGAGAGGGCCAGCAGGTCCCCGCCGCTGTCGCCGAGGACGCGGGCGGCGTGCGCGTTGCGCGCGGCCCTGTTGCCCGCCGTCGAGATGCGCATGACGTTGCGGAACGCCTGGAAGCGCGCGCCGCCACCGGCCGCCCTGGCCGCGACGCCGAGCGAACGGCCCAGGCCGAACGTGACGATGCCGATGATGTCGAGCGCGGCGTTGAGCCACTTGCCCTGGATGATGTTGCCGATGAGCGAGAACACGCTCGCCACCAGGGCGATCGTGCCGAGAATGCCCGCGAGCGCCTGCCCGATGATGGGTATCCAGCCCACGAGCAGCGCCAGGACCCCGCAGATGGCGGCGATTCTCCCGGCCCACTCGCCGATCACCACCAGGACCTCGCCTACCTTGTCCCAGAAGCCGTCCTTCAGGCCGTCGCCGCCGATGAAGTCGCCGATCGCGTCGGCCGCGCGCTGGGCGGCCGAGTCCTTGTTCTCGACCAGCGTGGCCAGTCGGCTGCGCAGACTCGCCAGCTCCGCCTCGGCGTTGCCCTGGGCGGTGCGGGCGTCGTTCTGCTGCTGCTCGTTGGTCTCGCGGTCCGCGTCCTCCATGTCGTCGTTGTCGGCGGCGTCCTCGAGGTTGCCGAGCTGCGCGGCGGCGGCGTCGGCGCGCTCCTTGGCGTCCTGGGCCTGGGTGCGGAGGGTGAGGCTCTCCTCCTGCGCGTCCTGGAGGTGCGGCCAGTAGTCCGCGAGGGCGCTGGCCGCGGCGTCGTAGCGGCCGTACGCCTTCCAGATGTCATCGGACAGCTCGGTGGACTTCTCGCGGAACGCCTCGCCCGCGGGCGACTGCCAGCCGTTCTCGGCGTTGGTCACCTCGCCGAGCAGGGTCTTGGCGCGCTGGATGGCGTCCGCGGTGCGCCGGTAGCGGGCCGCGGCCTCGCGGACCAACTCCCAGTCGCCCGGGACGGGGTCCTCGCCCTCGGTCAGCGGATACCAGTCGGCAGGGCGCGTCATCGTCAGTTCCCCTCGAGGGCGTTGGTCAGCTCGAGCTCGACGCCGTCGTACCCGTCGGCGGCCGCCTTCGCCATCTCGACGAACGACTGGAGCGACTCCATCAGCTTGTTGCGGTGGATCCGCCAGTTCTCGGCGAACTGCTCGAGCTCGTGGGCGAGATCACCGTGGCTGACCTCCTCCGCGTAGTCCGAGGCGATGTCCTCGGACCCCTCGAACTCCGTGGCGACAAGGCGGAGTTTGTCGCTCAGCTCCCTGACCTCGCCAATGGTCACGATCAGATCAGACATTCCCACCCCTTTCACTCATGGCCGGATGACCGGCGAGCGCTACCTCGACCAGCGGAACGAGGAGGCGACGGCATCGAAGAGCTGCATCTGCGCGTCGGCCAGCTCAAGAAGGGGCGCGCTGAACGTCAGCAGCAGCCACGCGGTCGAGTGGGGGACGGGCAGATAGAACTCCAACAATGTGCTCGGACGCTGCTTCGGCGCTCCGAGTTCCCTCGTGGAGTCACTGGTTTCGAGCCGGCGGCAGCGAACGGCGTTGCCCGAGGGAAGCCGCACCACCGAGACCTCGGCGTCCTTGCCGTACTTGTCCCTGATGCCGTCGGCCACCATCACCGCGGGAATCTGCCGCGGCTGGGCCGGGTCCTCGGGCTCGGCGGTCACGAGCAGGCTCGCGGGGATCGGCACGCCGAGCGCCGCCTGGGTGGAGACATACAGCTCGACGCCGTCGCGCTGGGCGCTGCTTTCGGTCACACTCGTCATCAGATCGAGCAATTCGCGCCGCTTGAGCGCGAATTCGTCGCGATTCGGATAGGTGATGTCCAGCAGTGCCCGCAGCGCCTTGCCGCGCTTATCGCCGTCGCGCAGGGGTATCCGGAACCAGTCGGTCGGCGTGGTCATCCGGTAACCGGTCGGCGGCGCGGGCTTGTCCGGCTCGGCGGACTCGCCCCGCCCGTCCCGCTCCCCCGCGTCCTCGACGGCGTCCCCGACCCCCGCCTGCCGCTCATCCGCCACCGTCACGCGGAACTCCCCGTTCACATCAGCACACTGGACATCGTCGGACTTCCATCCGATGCGTCAAGGTACCGTATCCGGCCACTCAGGAAGGGGGCAATGAAGGCGAGGTGAACGCCTCAGCCGATTTCCGTGATGCCCCCGCCGCCGCCCTCGCCGTCGCCGCCCTCGTCGGCGCTCCCGCCTTCGTCGTCCTCGTCGTCGTCGCGGTCGATGAGCACGGGCGAGCCATGGTGGCTCCACACCTTCCACGCGCCCCGCCCGTCGCGCCGGAAGACGTTGGTCGCGACGACGAGGCCGCCCACCAACGGGCCCGCCGAGCCGTCCTCTTCGGCCGGACCGCCGCTGAGGATGTTCTCGGTGCAGGTCACCACCGCCGTGTCGCCGAGCACCGAGACCTCGACGTCGGTGAGGAAGAACTGGATGTAGTCGGTGTTCGCCATGATCAGGGCGTACGACCTGATCACCTCGCCGCGCCCGCTGATGACCGGCCAGCCGGGGTGGACCACATGGACGTCCGCGTCGAGCCAGGTGGCGGCGAGCGCGTCGAGGTCGCCACGTTCAACGGCGTCGTACAGCGCGGTGTTCGCGGCCGAGACCGCCTCGACGTCCGTGCTCGCGCCCCCGCTCACGCGGCCTCACCGCCCGCGCCCGCGACGGCGCGCACCACGCGCACCGCGTCCGCGCTCGCCGCCACCTCGTGCACCCGCACCGCCCACGCCCCCGCGCGCGCGGCCAGCGCCGTGACGGCCGCGGTCGCCGCGTCGCGCTCGCGCGCGGGCGGCGGCGTGCCGCCGGGCTCCGAGAGCACCCGGCCGAGGAAACGCTTGCGGGAGGCGGCGATCAGCAGCGGGCGCCCGAGCTCGGCGCGCAGCCGCGCGGCGGCGGCCACGAGCGCCAGGTCGTGCTCGGCCCGTTTGGCGAAGCCGAGGCCCGGGTCGGCGATGAGCCGGTCGGCCGCGATCCCGCCCGCCACCGCCCGGTCCAGGCTCTCCCGCAGCTCGGCCACGACCTCGGTCACCACGTCCCCGTAGACCGCCCTGTCGTTCATGTCCACGCTCTGGCCGCGCCAGTGCATCACCACGAACGGCACCCCCGCCGCGGCCACCACCGGCACCATCCGGGCGTCGGCGCGACCGCCGCTCACGTCGTTGACCAGGAGCGCGCCCGCCTCGACCGACCGCTCGGCGACCGAGGCCCGCATCGTGTCCACGCTGACCACCACGCCGCCCGCGGCCAGCTCCCGCACCACGGGGATCACCCGGCGCAGCTCCTCGGCCTCGTCCACCCGCGTCGCGCCGGGCCGCGTGGACTCCCCGCCGACGTCGACCAGGTCGGCGCCCTGGGCCACCAGGTCCATGCCGCGCTTGACCGCGGACTCGGCGTCGAACCAGCGGCCGCCGTCGGAGAACGAGTCCGGTGTGACATTGACCACGCCCATGACCGCGCAGCGGTCCCACCGGGGCAGGCCCGTCACGCGGCCGTGCGAGATGCTCATGGCACCAGGGTAGGGGCTGGATCCCGCCACCCGACCTCGCTCGCGGCGGGAACACGGGACCGTCCCGAGGCGCTGAGAAGGGCGCCCGAGCCTCGCAGGTAGATTCGATCGCCCATGCCGATACCGTGCTGGCACGCGCCGTCGGCCACCCGACCGAGGGGAGTTCCGCCATGGACCGCATCACCCTGCGCGGCCTGCGCGCCACGGGCTTCCACGGCGTTCTCCCGAGGGAGCGCGCCGAGGGACAGCCCTTCGTCGTCGATGTCGTCCTCGGCGTCGACACCCGGGCCGCGGCCGCCTCCGACGACCTCGCGCGGACGGTGGACTACGGCGTGGTGGCCCAGGAGGTCACCGGCACCGTGACCGGCCCGTCCTGCGACCTGCTGGAGACGCTGGCCCAGCGGATCGCCGACCGGTGCCTGGCGCACGAAGCGGTGCGCGAGGCCGAGGTGACCGTGCACAAGCCGCGGGCGCCGATCGCCGTCCCCTTCGACGACGTGACCATCACCATCAAGCGGAGCCGAGCATGACCCCGAGCATGTCCCCGAGCACGCCCCCGCCCGACGGGGCGTCCGCCCCCGACCCGACCGTGCAGCCGGTGCCCGCCTCCGTCGTCCACCAGGTCGATGCCGCCGACACCACCCTGCACAACCCCAAGTACGCCGTCCTCTCCCTCGGCAGCAACCTCGGCAACCGGCTGGAGAACCTCCAGGGCGCCGTCGACGCCTTCGCCGACACCCCGGGTCTGCGCGTCAAAGCGGTCTCCCCCGTCTACGAGACCGAGCCGTGGGGCGTCGAACCCGGCACCCAGGCCGCCTACTTCAACGCCGTGGTCGTCATCAGGACCACGCTGCCCCCGGCCTCCCTGCTCGAGCGCTCGCACGCGATCGAGGAGGCGTTCGCCCGCGTGCGGGACACCCGCTGGGGCCCGCGCACGCTGGACATCGACATCGTCAGCTACCAGGGTGTGGTCTCCGACGACCCGGCGCTCACCCTGCCGCACCCCCGGGCCCACGAACGGGCCTTCGTCCTGGTCCCGTGGCACGATGTCGAGCCGGGTGCCGAGGTGCCGGGCCGGGGCCGGGTGGCGGAGCTGCTGCCGGGGCTCGCCGACCAGGGCGTGACGCACCGCGGGGATCTCACGCTCGTCCTGCCGGACTGACGGGACCGACCGGCCCGACCGGCCCGACCGAACGGGCGTGGCACAGGAAGAACTTCACGACGAGGGGCGCGTAGAGCGGTGAACCAATTGCGGATCGGGACCCTGGCCGGGCTGTTCGCCGCGGCCATGGGTCTGTGCTGGGCGGGGGCCGGGCTCTGGGAGTCCTTCGGCAACACCCCGCCCGCCGTGCCCCTCTTCTCCCCCGTCATCCTCGGGCTGATCGCCGCCGTCCTCTTCGCGACCGCCCTCTCGCTGCGCTCGCGGCTGCGGGCGTGGCGGGAGCGGCGCCCCGGCGCGCGCCCGGTCGACCGGTTGATGGCGGCGCGCGCGGTGGTGTTCGGGCAGGCGAGCGCGCTGGTCTCCGCGCTGGTCGCGGGGTGCTACGGCGGCTTCGGGCTGTTTCTCGTGATGGAGCGGCTCGATGTCCCCAACCGCCGTGACCAGGCCATCTACGCCGGGCTCGCCGTGCTCGCGGGCATCGCGGTGGTCGCCGCGGCGCTCTTCCTCGAACGCGTCTGCCGCCTCCCCGAGGGCGACGACAACGGCGAGGGCGGCAACGGCCCGATGCGCTCGGCCGCCTGAGCCGGGGGCGCGCTCGGGGCGTTCCGGCGGGGCGTTCGGGCGGGGCGTTCGGGCGGAACGTTCAGGCGCCCGTCACGCTCTCCAGGGCGACCTCGGCGCGCGCGATGTCCTGCGCGTCCGCGTCGATCGAGCGGCGCAGCGCCTCGTGCAGGCTCGCCGGGGTCAGCACGCCGAGGAAGCGGTCGTCGCCGTCGAGCACCGCGATCCAGCCCGCGTCGTACTGGAGCATCGTGCTGAACGCCTGCTTGAGCGACGCGCCAAGCGGCAGCCACGCCTCCATCCGCCGCGCCCGCGCCGCCACGGGCCCCTCGCCCTCCGGGCCGCCCGCACCGTCCTCGGCCGGGATCGGCACCCAGCCGTGCAGGAGGTCGTTCTCGTCCAGGACCACGGCCCAACGCGCCCCCTCCGCCCACATCCTGCGCACGGCGACCGGCATCGGGTCGGCGAGGTGCACGACAGGGGGCTGCTCCAGGTCGCCCTTCTCCACGGGCGTGACCGAGAGCCGCTTGAGCCCGCGGTCGCTGCCGACGAACGAGGCCACATAGTCGTTGGCCGGAGCGCCGAGCACCGCCGCGGGGGAGTCGAACTGCTCGATCCTGCCCTGCCCGTACACCGCGATGCGGTCGCCGAGGCGCACCGCCTCCTCGATGTCGTGCGTGACGAACAGCACGGTCTTGCGCACCTCGGCCTGGAGCCGCAGGAACTCACTCTGAAGCCGCTCGCGCACCACCGGGTCCACCGCGCCGAACGGCTCGTCCATCAGCAGCACCGGCGGATCGGCCGCGAGCGCCCTGGCCACGCCGACGCGCTGCCGCTGGCCCCCGGAGAGCTGGTCGGGGTAGCGCCCGCCGAACACGGCCGGGTCAAGGCCCACCAGGTCGAGCAGCTCGGCCGCCCGCGCCCGCGCCTGCGAACGCCGCCTGCCAAGCAGCGTGAGAACGGTCGCGGTGTTGTCGAGCACGGTCTTGTGGGGGAAGAGCCCGATCTGCTGGATGACATAGCCGATGCGGCGGCGCAGCGTGACCGGGTCGTAGTCGGCGACGTCCCTGCCGTCGAGCAGCACGCGGCCCTCGGTGGGCTCCTCAAGGCGGTTGACCATGCGCATGGTGGTGGTCTTGCCGCAGCCCGAGGGCCCGACCAGCGTCACCAGCTCGCCCGCGGCCACCTCGAGGTCGAGGTCGTCCACGGCCACCGTGCCGTCGGGATAGCGCTTGGACACATGCTCGAACCGCAACATGTTCATGATTCTGACAGATACGGGGTCTAGGGTGGGGGAACATGAGTGCGGTTATGGCGGAGAGCTGCCTGACGCGAAACGAGTGGATCTGCGGGGAGTACCTGCGGTCGCGTTCCGAGGAGCTGACCGACGCCACCGTCGAACATGTGACGATCACGCTGGTCGCGATAGCCCTGGCGCTGCTGGTCGCGTTCCCCCTGGCGCTGCTCGCCCGCCGCTGGCGGCTGGCCGCGGGCCCGATCCTCAGCCTGACGACCGTGCTCTACACCGTTCCCTCGCTCGCCATGTACGCGCTGCTGCTCCCGGTGTTCGGGATCTCGGTGTCGGTCGTGGTCTGCGGCCTGGTCCTCTACTCGCTGACCATCCTCGTGCGCAACATCCTGACCGGCCTCGACTCGGTCCCCGACGAGGCCCGCGAGGCGGCGCGCGGCATGGGATACGGGCGCGCGCGGCTGCTGTTCGGCGTGGAGCTGCCGCTCGCGCTGCCCTCGCTCATGGCGGGCGTGCGGATCGCCACGGTCTCCGCCGTCTCGCTCACCACCGTCGGCGCGATCGTGGACCACGGCGGCCTGGGGAATCTGATCTACACCGGCATGGACAGCTACTTCAAGGCACAGGTGCTCACCGCCTCGGTGCTGTGCGTGCTGCTCGCCGTCGCCGCCGACGTGCTGCTCCTGGGCGCGCAGCGGCTGCTCACCCCCTGGACCAGGGCGGGCGGGCGCGCCGGACGAAGAGGGGCGGCACCGATCCCCAGGGACTCCGTCATCGACGCGCCGGGGACGGTGGTCTGACATGGGCGTTCTCCCCGACACCTGGACCTGGCTGACCACGGCGGAGCACTGGTCGGGCGACGGCGGCGTGTGGGCCAGGCTGTCCGAGCACCTCTATCTCACCGGCGTGTGCCTCGCGCTCGCCTGCGCCATCGCGCTGCCGCTCGCGATGTGGCTCGGCCACGGCGGTGGCCGCCGCTTCGGCGGCGCCCTGGCGATCAACATCTCGAACGCTGGCCGCGCCGTCCCTACGTTCGCGGTCCTCGTCCTGCTGAGCCTGGGCCCGCTCGGCGACCACGGCGACCTGCCGACGATCGTCGCGCTCGTCCTGTTCGCCGTCCCGCCCCTGCTGACCAACGCGTATGTGGGGCTGTCCGAGGCCGACAGGGACGTGGTCGAGGCCGCCAGGGGCATGGGCATGTCGCGCTGGCAGCTGCTGGCGCGCGTCGAGGTGCCGCTGGCGTTCCCGCTGATCATGACGGGCGTCCGCACCGCGGCCGTCCAGGTCGTCGCCACGGCCACGCTCGCCGCGCTGGCCGCCGGTGGCGGCCTCGGCCGCATCATCACCGCGGGGTTCGCCACGTACGACACCGCGCAGGTGGTCGCGGGGGCCGTGGTCGTGGCCGCGCTCGCGCTGCTCGTCGAGGGCGTTCTCGCGCTGGCCCAGCGGCTGTTCGACCCGGGCCACCGCCGGCGCCCGGCCCCCGCGGCCGCGCCCGCCACCGCCGTTCCGGCCCCGACGGCCCCGACGGCCCCCTGAACGCAGTCCATCCCCTCATCAACGGAGACTCCCGTGACCGCGAGAACCCCCCGCAGCAGGACCGCGCTGCTCGCCATCGGCGCCGCCACCGCCCTGGCGCTCTCCCTGACCGCCTGCGGCGGCGACACCCTCGAGGAGGAGGGCAACGGCGGCGGCAGCGGCGAAGGCGAGGAGCGGGGCGGCGGCTCGCTCACCATCGGTGGCGCCAACTTCACCGAGGCCACGATCATGACCGAGCTCTACGCGCAGATCCTCGCCGACGCCGGGTACGACACCACCATCACCAGCACCGACGGGCGCGAGCTGTACGCGCCCGAGCTGGAGAGCGGCGCGATCGACGTCGTCCCCGAGTACGCCGCCACCCTGACCGAGTATCTGAACGCCCAGGTCAACGGCCCCGAGGCCGAGCCCGTCGCCACCTCGGACATCGACGAGACCCTCGCCGCGCTGCGCGAGCTGGCCGAGCCAAGGGGCCTGACCGTCCTTGACGCGGGCGAGGCCGTCGACCAGAACGCCTTCGCCGTCCGCGCCGACTTCGCCGCCGAGCACGGCCTGGAAACGCTGTCCGACCTCGGCGAGAGCGGGCTGCCCGTCCGCCTGGCCGCGGGCGAGGACTGCCCCGAACGGCCGTTCTGCCAGCCGGGCCTCGAAGAGACCTATGGCATCGACATCGAGGCCCTCGACCCGCTGGGCGTCGGCACCGTCCAGTCCAAGCAGGCCGTCGCCGACGGCGACGACGACCTGGCCCTGGTCACCACGACGGACGCCACCCTCGAGGACTTCGGCCTGGTGCTCCTCGAAGACGACCAACGGCTCCAGCTCGCCGACAACCTCCTGCCCGTCCTCAACACCGAGTCGGCGGGCGACCCCGAGATCGCCGAGACGCTCGGCCGCCTGACCGAGACCCTCACCACCGAGGACCTCACCGAGCTGAACAGGCAGGTCGACTCCGAACGCCGCAAGGCCGACGAGGTCGCGCGTGACTACCTCGTGGAGCAGGGGCTCATCGACGGCTGAGCCCTACATAACTCCCAGGGAACAACCCTCAGGGCACCCTCCCACCCGCACACGGCGTCACGGTAAGTTTCGCCCATGGCACGTGGACGTCACCGATCCTCAGCACTGCATCGGGTGCTGATTCCGGGTGTGCTGGGCGGGTTGGCGCTGGGCTGCGCCGTCGGCTCCTGGCTGCTGGGCGACGGGGACGAAGCCATAGCGCTGCGCTTCCTCGTCGCCGCGGCGGCCGGGTGCGCGGTCGCGCTCGCGCTGCTGCTGCGCCGCTGGGACCTGGAGGCCGGGCGGCAGGTCGCCCGCGAACGGGCCGCCAAGGCCGGGATGAGCTGGCAGATCGAGGAGCGGCAGGCCGAGCTCGAAGAGGCGCAGGAGCTGGTCGCGTCCCTGGAGGACAAGATCCGCGACAAGCGCGTCGACCTCGGTCGGCTCCGCTCCGAGCACGCCGACCTCCTGCGGCGTTACGCCACCGCGGAGAGCGAGCGCGCCAAGGCCCTCGAGGGCAGCCGCCGCCTCGCGCTCGAGGCGGGCAAGGCCGCCAAGGCGCTGCCCGCCCAGGCCACCGACCACCGCACGGCGGGGGGCGCGCCCACCCCGCTGACCTACCGGCAGGCGCACGAGGCGTTCACCCGGCTCGCGCGCAGCGCCGCGCGCCAGCGCGAGGCCCGGGAGCCGGAGCCCCACGAGGCGGCCGGGGCGAAGGAAGCACCCGAGGCGCGGGGCGGCGCGCCGGGGCGGGCCAAGGAGCCCACACCGCCCGCGCCCGGCAAGCCGCCGCTCGACAGGCCGTCGAGGGAGAGCTCCCCGAGGCAGCGGCCACCGCTCACGCCACCGCCCCAACGCCCCGGAGGATTCGACTTCTTCGGCACGGGCACGGGCACGGGCACGGGCGCGGGCACCGGCGCGGGCACCGGCGCGCGCCCGCCCACGTCCCGGGAGACGCGGGAGGCTAGCGGGCGAGGATGAGGCTCATCGCCTCGGCGCGCGTGGCGGCGTCCCTCAGCTGCCCGCGCACCGCCGAGGTGGTGGTCTTGGCGCCCGGCTTCCGCACACCGCGCATGGTCATGCACATGTGCTCGCACTCCACGACGACGATCACGCCGCGCGGCTCCAGGATCCGCATCATCGAGTCGGCGATCTGCGTCGTCAGCCGCTCCTGCACCTGAGGCCGCCGCGCGAAGACGTCCACGAGGCGCGCCAGCTTGGACAGCCCCGTGATCTTCCCGCTGCTCGACGGGATGTAGCCGATGTGCGCGTGCCCCACGAACGGCACGAGGTGGTGCTCGCACGTCGACAGCACCTCGATGTCCTTGACCAGCACCATCTCGTCGTGGCCCAGGTCGAACGTCGTGGTCAGCACGTCCTCGGGGCGCTGCCACAGCCCGGCGAAGATCTCGCGGTAGGCGCGGGCGACCCGCGCGGGGGTGTCCCGCAGGCCCTCGCGGTCCGGATCCTCGCCGACCGCGATGAGCAGCTCCCGTATGGCGTCCTCGGCGCGCTTCTCGTCGAACGCGCCGATCGGCCCCTGCCGGGACTGCTCACCCCTCGGCGTCACCGCGTCGGTCATGTGCTTCCTCGTTCCTCGTGGCGGCGTCCGCCCCGCTCCGGCCGCCCGTCTCGGTACGCACGGCAGCGCCCCTCACGATAGAACGCGAGGGGCGCGGGGGGCATTCCGGTCAGCCGTGGCCGGGATCAGCTCTCGGAGGGGCGGTCCTCCGCCGACTCCAGCGGGGGCGTGCCCTTCTCCAGGGAGCCGTTCGCCAGGTTGATCTCCTTGGTGGGGAAGGTGACCGGCGGCCGGGTCGAGGGCGTGCGCCGGGCGGAGCCGGTCCACGCGGGCCGCGGGGGGCGCTTGATGACCGGGGTGAACACCTCGGCCAGCTCCTCCTTGTTGAGCGTCTCCTTCTCCAGCAGCGCGAGCACGAGGTTGTCGAGCACGTCGCGGTTCTCGACGAGGATCTCCCACGCCTCGTTGTGCGCCGTCTCGATCAGCTTCTTGACCTCCTCGTCCACCAGCCCCGCGACCTCCTCGGAGTAGTCGCGCTGGTGGCCCATCTCCTTGCCGAGGAAGGGCTCGGAGCTGTCCTGGCCGAACTTGATGGCACCGAGCCGCTCGGTCATGCCGTACTGCGTGACCATGGCCCGCGCGGTGGTCGTCGCCTTCTCGATGTCGTCGCCCGCGCCGGTCGTCGGGTCGTGGAAGACCAGCTCCTCCGCCGCGCGGCCGCCCATCATGTAGGCGAGCCGGTCGAGCATCTCGTTCCGCGTCGTGGAGTACTTGTCCTCCTCCGGCAGCACCATCGTGTAGCCGAGCGCCCGGCCGCGGGAGAGGATCGTCACCTTGTGCACGGGGTCGCTGTTGGGCGAAGCCGCCGCGACGAGGGCGTGCCCGCCCTCGTGGTACGCGGTGATCATCTTCTCCTTCTGGCTCATGATCCGCGTGCGCTTCTGCGGACCGGCCACCACGCGGTCGATCGCCTCGTCGAGGAACTTGTTGTCGATGAGCTTGGCGTTCCCGCGCGCGGCGAGGAGGGCGGCCTCGTTCAGCACGTTGTTCAGGTCGGCGCCGGTGAAGCCCGGAGTGCGGCGGGCGACCGCGGACAGGTCCACATCGGGCGCGACGGGCTTGCCCCGCTGGTGCACCTTGAGGATCTCCAGACGCCCCTGCATGTCGGGCCGGTCCACGGCGATCTGCCGGTCGAAGCGGCCAGGGCGCAGCAGCGCCGGGTCGAGGATGTCGGGGCGGTTCGTCGCGGCGATCAGGATCACGCCGCCCTTGACGTCGAAGCCGTCCATCTCGACCAGCAGTTGGTTCAGCGTCTGCTCGCGCTCGTCGTGCCCGCCGCCCATGCCGGCGCCGCGGTGGCGGCCGACCGCGTCGATCTCGTCCACGAAGACGATCGCGGGCGCGTTCGCCTTCGCCTGCTCGAACAGGTCACGGACCCGGGAGGCGCCCACACCCACGAACATCTCGACGAAGTCGGAGCCCGAGATCGAGTAGAACGGGACGCCCGCCTCGCCAGCGACCGCGCGGGCCAGCAGCGTCTTGCCGGTACCGGGCGGGCCGTAGAGCAGCACGCCCTTGGGGATCTTGGCGCCTACGGCCTGGAACTTCGCGGGCTCCTGAAGGAACTCCTTGATCTCCTGAAGCTCCTCGACGGCCTCATCGGACCCGGCCACGTCGGCGAACGTGGTCTTGGGGGTGTCCTTGCTGATGAGCTTCGCCTTGGACTTCCCGAAGTTCATCACGCGGGAGCCGCCGCCCTGCATCTGGTTCATCAGGAAGAGGAACACGATGATGATCAGCAGGAACGGCAGGATGGACAGCAGCATCCCGACAAACGGGTTCTGCGACTTGGGCGAGACGGTGTACCCGTCGGGGATCTGGCCGTCCTGGAACTTCGACTGGAGGTCACGGGCCAGCAGCTCGCCCTGGCCGTCGATGTAGTTGGCCTGGACCTTGTCGCTGCCCTCGATCTCCTGACCGTTCTTGAGCTCGATCCTGACCGTCTGCTCGTCGCCGGTGGTGAGCTCGGCCGACCTGACATGGTTCTGGCTGATCGCCTGGACGACCTTGCCGGTGTCCACATTCTTGAAGCCCTCGGACGAGCTGAACACCTGCATCAGCAGAATCACGGCGAGGACGACCAGCACGATCCACATCACTGGCCCACGGAAATAACGCTTCACGTCTATCCATACGGGGCGGCGCGGCCCCGTCCCTCCTGCCACATAGAGGCACAGCCCCCGGATGGGATCCGCTGTGCGCGCGGTGTCGGCCGAAGTGCGCCCGGCCTGTCTCAGCTGACCTACCGCGACGGTACCCCAGCACTGCCACCCAGCGCCGCTGGGCATGGGGAGCCTTCGCGTCTCCCCGACTCAACGGTAGGGCATCGCCCGGGGTTCCCGGCTATCCGCTGTATACGTGGGGGGCGAGCGTGCCGACGAACGGCAGATTGCGGTATTTCTCCGCGTAGTCGAGCCCGTAACCCACCACGAACTCGTTGGGGATGTCGAAACCGACCCATTCCACGTCGATGTCGACCTTGGCCGCGTCCGGTTTGCGCAGCAACGTGCAGATCTTCAGCGAGGCGGGCTCCCGCGAGCCGAGGTTGGACAGCAGCCACGAGAGGGTGAGCCCCGAGTCGATGATGTCCTCGACGATCAGCACATGGCGGCCCTGGATGTCGGTGTCCAGGTCCTTGAGGATGCGGACCACGCCCGACGACTGGGTGCCCGCCCCGTAGGAGGACACCGCCATCCAGTCCATCGTGACCGGGGACGACAGGGTGCGGGCGAGATCGGCCATCACCATCACCGCCCCCTTGAGGACCCCCACCAGCAGGAGGTCCTTCCCGGCGTACTCCGCGTCGATCTTCGCGGCCAGCTCCCGGAGCTTGGCGTCGATCTCTTCCTTGGTGATGAGCACCGACTCCAGGTCGGCCCCCAGGTCCGTCTCTCGCACCCGTGCCACTGCTTCCTACTGGCCTATGCGCGGCCTACTGATTGGCCTGCTGGAGCACAAGTCTGCCACCCTGCCTCCTCGCCTCGACCCGGCCCGGCAGATTGAGCGGGCGCTGGCCGCGCCAGGCGGTGATCAGGCGGTCGGTCTCCTCGATGTGACGGGCGAAGAGGGAGCCGGCGGGGGAGCCAGCGGCGATCGCGGCCCGGCGCAGCACGCGCCGCCTGACGGCGGGGGGCAGGGTGCACAGGGCGGCGATCTCCAGCGTGCCGTCGGGGCGGGTGGCGGCGCGCTGCGCCTCGAGGGCCCAGGCGTCGAGGGCGTCCGCGTCGTCCCTGGAGAGCTGCGCGGTGCGGGCCAGCGCCTCCACCACGCCGCGGCCCAGCGCCTTCTCGAGAACGGGAAGCGCCTCGTGCCGCACGCGGGACCGGGTGAAGGAGGGATCGGCGTTGTGCGGGTCGTCCCACACGGGCAGGGACTGGGCCAGGCACGCCTTGCGGGTGGTCTGGCGGTCGATGGCGAGGAACGGGCGGCGGTAGTGGTGCGCGGGATCGCCGGAGCCGTTCGCCCCCGGCCCCCTGGCGTCCGAGGGGCCGAGGGAGACGGCGGCCATCCCGGCGAGGGAGCGGGTGCCCGAGCCGCGTGCGAGGCCGAGCAGCACCGTCTCGGCCTGGTCGTCGCGGGTGTGGCCGAGGAGGACCGCGGTGGCTCGATACCGCTCGGCGACGGCGTCGAGCGCGGCATACCGCGCGGTGCGGGCCGCGGCCTCGGGGCCACCGCCCCTGCCGACATCGACCGCCACGGTGTCCACGGGGTCGAGGCCGAGCGAGGCCAGCCGCTCGGCGACCTCGAGCGCCCTGGCCCCCGAGCCCGACTGGAGGCCGTGGTCGACGGTGACGGCACCGGCCCTGACGCCCACGCGCGGGGCCTCGAAGGCGAGGGCGGAGGCGAGCGCCATGGAGTCGGCGCCGCCCGAGCAGGCAGCGATGACCAGGGGGGCCACCTCGGGGCGTGCGTCGAGGAGGACTTCGTGCAGAACGCGGCGGACCGCCAGGCGTATCGCAGCGACCGCGGGGTGGGGACCCATGTCCGAATCACTTCTTTCTGGGGAGCTCAGGCTCGGAAGCGCTGTCACGCTGGGTGCGTAAATGGTGACAGAGGAGGTCTGTTACCCGAGCATCGCACGCCAGGCATGCCGCCACGGTCCCTCGTACGAGTGATTCCGGGGCAATTTCGCAACCGCCGCCGCCCGCGGGGTGGGCCGGGCCGGGCGGCTAGGCGGCGCCGGGCCGCATACGGGCCACCCACTGCTCCGGGTGGGCGATCTCCTCCTTGGTCGGCAGGGTGTTGGGCGAGGTCCACACGCGATTGAAGCCGCTCATGCCCACGCTCTCCACGGCCGTGCGCACGAACCGCTCGCCGTCCCGGTACTGGCGGAGCTTGGCGTCCATCCCGAGCAGGCGGCGCAGCGCCCGGTCGAGCCGCCCGGCCCCCGTCTGCCTCCTGCGGGTGAACTTCTCGCGGATCTCCGCGACCGTCGGCACCACCGCGGGTCCCACCCCGTCCATCACATAGTCCGCGTGGCCCTCGAGCAGGGACATCACGGCGGTGAGCCGGTCGAGGATCTCGCGCTGGCGCGGCGTCTGCACGAGGTCGACGATGCCGGGCCCGCCGCCCCCGCCCGGCTCCCTGGCGCTCTCCTTCGCCGCCTCGGCCTCCCCCTCGTCCCCGGCGGCCTCCTTGGTGGCCTCCTTGGCGGCCTTCTCTCCCTCGTCCCCGCCCCGCTGCCCCGTGACCGACTGGAACGCCTGCCGAACGCGTTCGACCAAAGTCGCCGGGTCCACGTCGGCCTCGCCGAGGAACGCCTGGATCTCGCTCTCCAGGTGATCCCGCAGCCAGGGCACGGCCGTGAACTGCGTGCGGTGCGTCTCCTCGTGGAGGCAGACCCAGAGGCGGAAGTCGTGCGGGTGGACGTCGAGCTCGCGCTCGACATGCACGATGTTCGGGGCGACGAGCAGCAGGCGGCCCGCGCCCGGGCCCTCGCCACCTGGCAGCTGGGGCGTCGGGGGCGCGAACGTCTCGTACTGGCCGAGCACCCGCGACGACAGGAACGACAGCAGCATCCCCACCTCGACGCCGGTGACCTTGCTGCCCACCATCGTGAGCGCCGAGCCGCCCGGCATGGCCGAGCGGCGCTCGCGCATGCGGGCCATCAGCGGCTGGAGCACCTCGCGGAACCCCGCGACATTCGCCCGCACCCAGCCGGGCCGGTCCACCACGAGCACGGGGGTGTCCACGTCGCCCGCGTCGAGCCCGGTGTAGCCGCGGACGTGCTCCTCCGCGGCGGCGGCGTGCCGGCGCAGCTCGGCGACGATCGCGCGCGCCTCGTCCCGGCTCACCTCGGGCCCGGGGCGCGTGATCCGGGTCGCGGTGGCGACCGCGAGATTCCAGTCGACCAGGTCCGTACCGCCGAAGCTCGTCATGTTGTCAACGGTACGTGTCCCGCGAGGAAAGCGGATAGGGCACAGGACGGGGCCCGCGCCACGCCGTGTCAGTGGCAGCCGCAGGTGGCGAGCGCGGAGGCCGCCGCGTCGAGGGCGGCCTCGGCCTCCTCGCCGTTGTCCGTGCCGGAGGCGAGGAACGCGAACGCCAGCACCCGCCCGTCGCCGGTGACCGCGGTCCCCGCGAGGGTGTTGACCCCGGTGAGGGTGCCGGTCTTGGCGCGGACGAGACCCGCGCCGTCGCCCACGCCGCCGCCCGAGGCGTCGTAGCGCGCCTGGAGCGTTCCCGTGAAGCCCGCGACCGGCAGGCCCGTCAGGGCGGCGCGCAGCTCGGGGCGTTCGGGGTCGGCGGCCACGGCGAGGGCCTGGGTGAGGACGGCGGCGGTGACGCGGTCGTCCCGGTCGAGGCCGCTGGCGTCCGCGATGCGGACGTTGTGCAGCGGCAGGTCCAGCTTCTCCAGCTCGCCGGTGAGGGCGCGGTCGACGCCGCGGAAGTCGGCCGGGTGGCCCGTGGCGACGGCGGTGGCGCGGGCGAGTGCCTCGGCCAGGTCGTTGTCGCTGTGGGTCAGCATCCGTTCGACCAGGCTGGAGAGCGGCGCGGAGCGGTGGACGGCCAGCTCGCCGGCGCCCTCGGGGGCGGCGCGGTCGGTGTCGGTCGCACCGGTGACCTCGACGCCCGCGGCGCGCAGATGCCCGGCGAAGGCGCGGGCCGCGTCGGCGGCGGGCTCGTCGGAGCGGGGGGCGGGGCCCGACGAGCTGTCGTCCAGGCGGCCCGCGTTGAGCTGGAGGGGGGTGATGGTCGCGATGTTGGTGTTGCCTGACCCGATCGGGTGATGCTGTTCGCGGGGGTAGAGGGAGACGTCGTACGCGATGCGGACCCGATCGACGTCGTGTTCGGCCAGGGCCTCGGCGGTGCGGCGGGCCAGCCGCGCGAGGTCGTCGTCGGTGAGGGTGGTGTCGCCGCCGCCGACGAGGTGGACGCGCCGCTCCTCGGGGTCCCACACCACGCGGGTGGCCAACCGGTGGTCCGCGCCAAGGGCGTTGAGCGCGGCGACGGAGGTGAGCACCTTGACCGTGGAGGCGGGGGTGCGGGGGGAGCGCGCGTTCTCGCGGTACAGGGTGTCGCCGGTGGAGATGTCGACCACCGCGCCGGCGGCGCCGTCGCCGAGGGCGGCGCTGTCCAGGAGGCGGCCGATCGCGCGTTCGACGGCGGCGGGGGTGGCCTCGGGGGCCCTGCCGTCCAGTGGTGCGAGGACGGGTGCGGCTGCCGCTACAGTGCTGGCGACGCGTTCGGTGTCGGACTCGTCGCGGAGGGCGTCGGTGGCCGCGTGGTCCCGTTCCGCCGTGCGCTGCCCGGCGTCCCACGGGCCCGCGAGGGCCACGGCGCCCGCCGCGACAACCAGTCCGACGGCGGCCGAGCCCACGGCCAGCCGCCAGGTGGCCCGGTGCCGTCGAAGCATCTCCGCTGCCCTGCGCACTGCCGGACCAGCCCCTTTCGCATGAGGACACCTGCGTGAGGGACACTTAACCACCTGTCGCGTGCACAGAACGGCTAAGGAGTGTCCCCCGTGGAGTTCGACGTCACCATCGAGATCCCGAAGGGTTCGCGGAACAAGTACGAGGTGGATCACAAGACGGGGCGGATCCGGCTGGACCGCCACCTCTTCACCTCGACTGTGTACCCCGCGGACTACGGGTTCGTGGACGGCACGCTGGGCGAGGACGGAGATCCGCTGGACGCGCTGGTGCTTCTGGACGAGCCGACGTTCCCCGGATGCCTCATCCAGTGCCGGGCGATCGGCATGTTCCGGATGCGCGACGAGGCGGGCGGCGACGACAAGCTGCTGTGCGTCCCGGCGTCGGACCCGCGGATGGAGCACCTGCGGGACATCCACCATGTGAGCGAGTTCGACCGGCTGGAGATCCAGCACTTCTTCGAGGTCTACAAGGACCTGGAGCCGGGGAAGTCGGTCGAGGGCGCCAACTGGGTGGGGCGTGCCGAGGCGGAGTTGGAGATCGAGGCGTCGTTCAAGCGGGCGGCGGACGCGGGCGAGCACCACTGATTCCCCCGCTGTGACAGGCTGAGGGGAGAGCTCGACAGGCTCCTGGACGAGGTGCGCCGTACCCAGTCATGACAAGACGGCGCAGGGGAGCTGTGTGATGGCCTGGCTCGTTCTCGTGATCTCCGGCGTGCTGGAGGCGGTGTGGGCGACGGCGCTCGGGAAGTCCGACGGGCTGAGCCGACCGGCGCCGACCGCCGTCTTCGTCGTCGGCCTCGTGCTGAGCATGTCGGGGCTCGGGTATGCGTTGCGCACCCTGCCCGTGGGCACCGGCTATGCCATCTGGGTCGGCATCGGCGCGGTGCTCACGGCGGCGTACGGCATGGCGTTCGGCGATGATCCGGTCACGCCGCTGAAGGTGCTGCTGCTCGCGGGCATCGTGGGGTGCGTGGTCGGGCTGAAGCTCGCCCACTGAGCGGACGGCCGCCGGCGGCCGTCGGCGGCGAACGGCTGTCGGCGGCTGCGGCGCCGGGCGCACCCTTCTTCCTGGCTCGCTTCTTGGCCCGTCAGAAGCCTCGGGTGCGCTTGGCGCCGCGGCGACCTATCGGGGTGGTGAGCCCCGGGGTCTTGATGAACAGCCGCGCGGTCTCGCTGCCGAGATTGACCCCTACGGCGATGGCCAGGGCGAGGGTGATGGCGCTCAGGAGGTTCTCGAGGCCGGTGTTGACATCGCCCTGGGCGAAGCCGAGCAGGCCGAGGTAGACCGCGCTGCCGGGGAGCAATGGGCCGATGGCGGCGGTGACATACGGCAGCGACGACGTGAACCGATAACGCGACTGGAGCTGCCCGAACAACCCCACCATCCCCGCGCCCACCGCCGTCGCCGCGAACGGCGACAACCCCGCCGTGTCGTGCATCGCCCCGTAGATGAGCCAGGCGATCCCGCCGTTGATCGTGGCGGGGAGGACGGTGTTCCTCGCCTGCTGGAGCAGGACGCAGAACGTCAGGGAGAGCAGCAGGGCCGCGGCCAGCTGGATCCCCGGGCGGACGGCGCGGTCGACCACGTCGGGGTCGAGCCGCACGCCGGAGGTCTCGCCGACATAGAGGACGCCGAGAACCCCGCAGACGATGCCGACGCTGAGGTAGACCACCTCGAGGAGGCGGGCCGAGGCGGTCAGGTAGTAGCCGGTGAGGCCGTCCTGCACCCCGGCGACCAGGGCCCGCCCCGGGATCAGCGAAAACAGCCCACCGGTGATCATCGCGGCGGCCTGCACCTCCTCCCCACCGGAGGAGTGGAGCGCGACCCAGGCCACCCCGACCGCGGCCGGGGGCATCGCCGCGACCACGAACTGGTAGAACTCCGGCAGCGCCCTGCTCGCCGCCAGCCAGGCCAGGCGGTCACCGGCCATGGCGCCGAGGGCGGCGAGCAGGAACACCTGCCAGCCGCCGCCGACCAGCGTGCTGGCCGCACCGGCGAGCAGCCCGGCGGCGACGGTCAGCTGCCACTTGGTGAACGGGTGCCGGTTCCGCCTGATGGTCGCCAGCCGCCCGTACGCCTCCTCCAGCGTGACCTCGCCGGAGGAGATGTCGTCCACCAGCTGGAACACCGAGGCGAGCCGCGTGTAGTCGGTGCCGCGGCGGCGGACCGTGCGGCTGAGGGAGACCGGCGGATCCACCAGCGACGGCTGGTGGGTGATCGAGATCAGCGTGAAGGTGACCGTCGCCTCGCACCGGTCCAGGCCGTAGGCGTGGGTGACGCCGAACATGGCGGCCTCCACATCCTCGGCCCCCTCGCCCCCGGCGAGCAGCAGCTCGCCGATGCGGAGCGTGAGGTCGAGCACCCTGGGCACGGCGGGGGCGTTCTCGTCGTCCCCGCCGCGCGCGACCCGCTCGGGCGCGGGCCGCTCGGCCAGCGGCAGCCGGACCATGCTGCGCATGCGGTCCTGCCAGGGGGCCGTCTTTGCCCAGGTGACCGCCGGGATGCCCTGCGCCGGGGTGAACTCGTTGTGCGGCCCGGTGCGGGGGGCAACGGTCAGGCCCTCGGGTATCGCGAACTCGGAGGTCGGGTGGTCGGGGTCGGACGAGGGAAGCTCCAGCCCTCGGGGAACGGCGAACCCCGAGGTGGTCTCCTGATCCGTCGGCTCCTGACCGCCCGACCGTGTGATCTCGCCGGCCACGTGTGATGCGCTCCTCGCTCAGGACGTCCAGGGCCATCAGCCCTATGGCCCCTTTGCGAGGATAGGATGATCCCCCTTATCTCCCCCAAAACGTGGATGTCCCCGGGGCCGTGAGACTGGTCACCGCCCGGTCTGCCGCGCGGCATTGGCCAGGATGGCCTCGCGGAGATGGGCGGCCAGCCCCGGCCGCTCCCCTTCGACGCCCGCCCGATAGCGCTCGTCGGAGACGAACGGCTCGGCGATGCCGACACGTCAGGGAGCCGGATGGATCAGGCGTCGCGGCTCCTCAGCGCCACATATCCAGCGACGAGGGCCGTCAGGGACCAGACCAGCAGGATGGCCGAGGCCGCCTGAAGCCCATAGGGGTCCGCGTCGTTGGTCATCAGCACCGAGCCCGCCACCGACGGCAGCAGATCCGCGGCTCGGTCCAGCCACTCCATGTCGCTGAGCTTCATCAACTGCGGCATCGGGATGAGCAGGAGCACCAGGGAGGTGATGGTCCCCGCCGCTCCGCGCAGCACGGTGCCCAGGCCCAGGGCGATCATGGCCAGGGCCGTCACATACCCCGCGGTGCCCAGGGCCGCGGCCACGGCCTCGCCCGCGGTGAAGGCGCCGAGCTCCCCCATCAACGGCGCGGCGGTGGCTGTGCCGACCGCGCTCAGGAGCAGCCCGGCGCCGCCTATGACGGCACCCACCACCAGCGCCTTGCCCGCCAGCATCCTCCCGCGGATGGGCACGCTGTGCAGCGTGGAGGTGATGGATCCGCTGGAGTATTCGCCGGTGATGGCGAGGGCGGCGAGAGCCACCAGGGTGAGCTGGGCCAGCAGAATGGCCTCCGCGACGACGTCGGGGGCGGCGTCGAAGGTGGATATGCCGTTCTCCGCGCTTGCCGTGGCGGATCCCCCGACGACGGCCGAGCCCAGCACGGTCAATGCCATGGTGGCCACCAGGCTCCAGGGTGTGGTCCGCACGCTCCACAACTTGGTCCACTCGAATGCGAGTACGCCTTTCATGTACCCTCCCTTTCGCCATATTCGACGCTGGCCGCGGTCAACTCCATGTACGCCTGCTCGAGGGTGGCCCTCCTGGCGCTCAGCTCATGCAGGGGGACGCCATGGCGAAATGCCAACTCACCTATGTCGTCGAGCGATCCACCCATCACCAGGAGGTGTCCCTCCTCCGGGGATTCCGCGGCCATTCCCGCGTGGATCAATCGCTCCCTCAGCTCACTCGCCTTGGGGGAGCGGACCAGAACGGCATTGCGTGAACTGCCGCCCAGGACCTCGCCGATGGGCGCGTCGGCTATCAGTCGGCCACGGCCGATGACCACCAGGTGATCGGCGGTGTCCTGCATCTCGCTCATCAGATGGCTGGAGAGCAGGATCGTGCGGCCTTCGGCGGCCAACGAGCGGATCAGCTCCCGGATCCAGCGGACGCCGTCGGGGTCGAGCCCGTTCACCGGCTCGTCGAGGAGCAGCACGCCCGGGTCCCCGAGCAGGGCGGCGGCGATGCCGAGCCGCTGATGCATGCCGAGCGAGAAGCAGCCGACGCGCCCGCGCGCCACCGATGTCAGGCCCACCAGCTCCAGCACCGCGTCGACCCGGTGGGCGGGGATGCCGTCGCTGCGCGCGATGCCGAGCAGGTGGCTCCTTGCCGTCCGGCCCGTGTGGGCGGAGCGGGCCTCGAGCAGCGCGCCCACCTCCCTGAGGGGGTGGCGCAGCGCGGCATAGGGGCGCCCGCCGATCAGCGCGCTGCCCGACGTGGGAGCGTCGAGGCCGGTGATCAGGCGCATCGTCGTGGATTTCCCGGCGCCATTGGGCCCGAGGAATCCCGTCACCCTGCCCGGCTCGATTTCCAGGGTGAGATCGGCCACCGCCGCTTTCTCGCCATACCTCTTGGTGAGGCCATCCAGAACAATCACGGGTCCCACGCTAGGGATCGCGCGGCCCGTCCACATCTGGTCGATCGGCAGGGAAAGACCTTACTTTCGTCAGTTCCGGGGGCGTTGGCGCGTTGCTAGCGTTGCGGGAATGAAACGCTGGATGTCCCGGCCCCCTTTTCGGGCCTTCTTCGCCCCGAGTGGCAGCAGCCTGTTGACGGTCGCCGCCGCGATGAGCCTGCTGCGGCAGGTGGAGGGCCCCGACTACCAGGCGCTGGCCCTCACGACGGTCGTGATCAGCGTGCTGGCCGGGCGCCGCACGAGCGAGTTGCGGCACGCCCAGTACATCTTCGTGGCCCTGGTGGCCGCGGGGGTGCTGGTGTCCCTCTTCTCCGGGGGCCTCACCAGCTGGGTCAACGTACTGATCATCCAGTTCGGGACGGTGCTCGGGCCCTGGTGGGTGGGGAGTTGGTGGCGCCAGCGGGCGGAGCTGGTGCAGGCGGGCTGGGAGCGCGCGGCCCGGCTCCAGCGCGAGAAGGACATGGCGGCCGAGCAGGCGCGCCTGAGGGAGCGGGCCCGCATCGCCCAGGACATGCACGACTCGCTGGGGCATGAGCTGAGCCTGATGGCCCTGGTGGCCGGAGGTCTTGAGCTGTCACCCGATCTGGGTGAGTCGCATCGGGCCACCGCGGCGCGGCTGCGGGCCGGGGCCGTGGCGGCCACCGAGCGGCTGCACGAGATCATCGGCCTGCTCGGGGAACGGCCCGAGGAGTCCTCTGCCGGGACGGCGGACGACGACATCGCGGGCCTGGTCGAGCGGGCGCGGAAGTCGGGCGTGCGGGTGGAGTTGGAGCGGCGCGGTGCGCTGGAGGACGCGGGCGCGGGCGCCACATGGTCGGCGACGACCCGGCACGCAGCCCGGCGAGTGGTGCAGGAGTCCCTGACGAACGCCGTCAAGCACGCGCCGGGCGGGGACATAGCGGTCCTGGTGGAGCGCACCGCGGACGAGGCGGTGATCACGGTGACCAATGGGCCACCGCGGCCGCCCGAGGAGGGCGCGGCACCGGTCGCTCCGGTCAGCGGGAGCGGGACGGGGCTGATCAGCCTGGACGAGCGGATACGCCTGGCGGGCGGCAGCCTGCGCGCGGGCCCGCGCGAGGAGGGCTTCGAGGTGGTCGCCCGGCTGCCTCGGGTGCCGCCTCCGGCGCGGCCGGAGCGGGAGAGGGCGCCGTCCGCCGAGCCGGGGCCACCGGAGGAGTTGCGCTCGGCCAGGAAGCGGGCACGCCGTCATCTGCTGCGGGCCTCGACGCTGCCGGTGGGGATGATCGTGGCCCTGGTGGGGGTCCTGCTCGTCCTCTATGTGCTGACGGTGGAGGCCACATCACTGGAGCCCGCCGACTACGAGCGGATGCGACTGGGGCAGCCAAGGGGCGAGTTGGCCGCGATGCTCACCGACGGGGTGGACCGGCCGTCACCGCTGCTGCTGGAGCCACCGATCCCGGAGGGCGCCGACTGCGAGTACTACCGCGCCAATGACAACATCTTCGATCTGTCGGACACGATGTACCGGCTCTGCTTCGACGAGAGGGGGCAGTTGGCCTCCAAGGACACGCTCCACCGGAAGTAGGGCGAGGGATCCACGGGAGGAGGTTCTCGATGGCGGAGCGGCTGCGGGTGCTGATCGCGGATGACGAGCCCATGATCGTCGTCGGGGTGCGAGGCATCCTGGCGTCGGACGACGGAATCGAGGTCGTGGCCGAGGCGGCAGACGGCCGGGAGGCCGTCGAGCTGGCCAGGGCCCACCGGCCGGATGTGGCGCTGCTCGACATCCGGATGCCCGGTGCGGACGGGTTAACGGCGCTGGACGAGATGCGGGCGGTGATCCCGGACACGGCGGTGATCATGCTCACCACATTTGGGCAGGACGAGTACATCGCCCGGGCCCTGGACGGGGGCGCGGCCGGGTTCCTGCTGAAGGCGTCGGATCCACGGGAGTTGCTCGCGGGGGTCCATGCCGTGGCGGGCGGGGCGGCCTGTCTCTCGCCACGCGTGGCGCGCCGGGTCATCAGCGAGCTGCGGGCGGGCGCGGGGGTGCGAGGGCGGCGCGCCACGGAGCTGACGGCGACGCTCAGCGATCGGGAGCGCGCGGTGCTGGCCATGATGGGCGAGGGGCTGTCCAACGCGGAGATCGCTCGCCGCCTGTACCTGGTGGAGGGCACGGTGAAGAGCTATGTGAGCACGGTCCTGAGCAGGCTTCACGTACGGAACCGAGTACAGGCGGCGATCATCGCCTACGAGGCGGGACTGGTCGGCGGCGGAGAGAGGAGGTAAGCGGGTCAGGCGCCCAGCCGCGCATAGCGGTGGAGGGCCAGCGGGACGAAGATCGCCAGCAGCAGGGGGGAGGCCGCCGCCAGGGCGATCGCATGGTCGGCCGCCCATGTCCCGCTCTCCCAGCTGGGGTTACCGAAGAGCTCGCGGACCGCTCCCGCGGTGGCGGACATGGGGTTCCAGTCGGCTATCGCCCCCATCCAGTCCGGCATGGTGTCCGGGGAGGTGAAGGCGTTGGACATGAAGGCGACCGGCCAGACCAGGATCTGAACGGCCTGGATGATCTCCGGCTTGCGGGCGACCAGTCCGAGGTAGATGCCGACCCACAGCATGGCGAAGCGCAGCAGGAGCAGGAGCCCGAGGGCGGCCAGGGCCTCGGCCGCGGTGCCGTTCCACCGCCAGCCGATGGCCCAGCCCGCGCCCAGCATGACCAGCAGGCCGACCGTGGAGTTGATCATGTCGAGCAGGCTGCGGCCGACCAGCACCGAGGAGGGGGCGATGGGCATGGAGCGGAAGCGGTCGAGGACGCCGCGCTCGATGTCCTGGGCGATCGCGACCATGGTCGCCTCCAGGCCGAAGGCCATGGTCAGGGCCGGCATGCCGGGGACGAGGAAGTCGGTGTAGTAGTCGCCGCCGCCCTCGACGGCCATGCCGCCGCCGATGAAGTAGGCGAACATGACCAGCATCATCACGGGGAAGAGCAGCCCGACGGTCACGGCCGCGGGCTGGCGGCCCCAGTGGGCCACTCCCCTGCGGGTCATGGTGGCGGCGGCGGTGACGGCCCGCTGGCCGCGGTCAAGAGGAATGGTTCGGGTGCTCATACGCTCGCCTTCCGCTGGTCGCCGGTCAGGTGGAGGAAGACCTCGTCGAGGGTGGGGCGGCGGACGGCGATGTCCTCCGCGTCGATCCGGGCGGCGGCAAGCCCCTGGACCGCAGCGGTCAGGGCGGTCATCCGGTCGGTGACCGTGGCGCTGACCAGGCGGCGGTTGGGGTCGGTCGTCACCGCGTCGATGCCCGGGGCGCGGGTCAGGGCGGTCACGGCGTCGTCCAGCCGGTGGGCGTCGCGGACCACGACATCGACGCGGTCGGCGCCGACGGTGGCCTTCAGCTCGTCGGGGGTGCCCTCGGCGATGCGGCGGCCGCCGTCGATGAGGGAGATCCGCTCGGCGAGTTGGTCGGCCTCCTCCAGGTACTGGGTGGTAAGCAGCACGGTGGTGCCCTCGCCCGCGAGCGAGCGCACGGCGTTCCACACCTCGGTGCGGCCGCGGGGGTCGAGGCCGGTGGTCGGCTCGTCAAGGAAGAGGATCTCGGGCGCCATGATCAGGCTGGCCGCCAGGTCGAGTCGGCGGCGCATGCCGCCGCTGTAGTGGCGGACGGCCTTGGCGCCGGTGTCGGCCAGGTCGAACTGTTCGAGGAGCTCGGCCGCGCGGCGGGCCGCGCGGGAGCCGCCGAGGTGGTAGAGGCGGCCGAAGAGGTCGAGGTTCTGGCGGCCGCTCAGCTCCTCGTCGAGCGCGGCGTGCTGGCCGAGCAGCCCGATGCGGTAGCGGATCTGGTCGGGCTCGGCCGTCACGTCGTACCCCGCCACCTCGGCCCGCCCCGCGGTGGGCCGCAGCAGCGTGGTGAGGATCCGGATGGCGGTGGTCTTGCCCGCGCCGTTGGGTCCGAGGACTCCATGGACCGTGCCGCGCGGGACGAGCAGATCGAGGCCGTCCAGTGCGTGCTTGGCCGCCTTGCCCGCGCCATAGGTCTTGCGGAGATCGTCGGCGATGATCGCCGCCGATTGTTTGCGTTCTTCGCGGGTGTGCACCCGGCCTCCTTCGGTCCGGGGCGGGAGGGTTGCCACCCAGCCTCACTAGTCAAACTTGATTACCATCGCCGGTGAGAGACTGCTTTCCGGACAGCGGAGACAAGGAAGAAGAGGCGACGGCGGATGTCGGTCATGCGGCTGCTGGTTCTCGGCGCGGTGCGTCAGCACGGCCGGGCGCACGGCTACCAGGTGCGGAACGACCTGGAGTTCTGGGGCGCCCATCAGTGGTCGACGGCGAAGCCGGGCTCGATCTACCACGCCCTCAAACAGATGGCCAAGCAGGGCCTACTGCTGGCCCACGAGATCGCGCCCAGCACGGTGGGCGGCCCGCCGCGCACGGAGTACGAGCTGACCGAGGCGGGCGAGGAGACGTATCTGGAGCTGTTGCGGGAGTCGTTGCGCGCCCATGACCAGCGGATCGATGTGCTGACGACGGGGGTGGGGTTCATCGTGGACCTCCCCCGCGAGGAGGCCGTCGCGCTGCTCAAGGAGCGGGTCGCCGCGCTCGACGGCTGGCGCGAGGAGGTGCGGCGCCACTGGACCCCGCAGTCCACCCCCGCCGAGTGGGGCCACATCGGCGAGATCATGCGGCTCTGGATCCACAACTCGGAGAGCAGCGCCGAGTGGACCCGGGGCCTGATCGAGCGCCTCGAGGGCGGCGCCTATGTGATGGCGGGCGAGGGCGAACGGAGCGTGGAGGTGCTGCCCGAGGGGATGGACAACCCCTTCGGACAAAACGCGTGAACGGCCAGGGCGCGTGAACGGCCAGGGCGCGAACGGACAGGCGCGTCAGGGCGGGCCCGCCCGCGCGCCTCCGTGGCGCGCTCATTACCGCGCTCAGTGCCGCTGTCGGATCTCCCGGATCAGCCCCCGGCTCTCGTCCCTCCCCAGCGCGGTCGACCCGAGCCGGTCGAGCACGACCTGGTACGCCGCGACCTCCTCGCGCTTGTCCAGGTAGAGCGCCCCGGTCAGCTGCTCCACATAGACGAGGTCGGGCAGCTCCCGCTCGGCGAAGCGCAGCAGCGTGAACGCCCCGGACTCGGCTACGTGCCCGCCCTTGCTGAAGGGAACGACCTGGAGCGTGATGTTGGGGTGCTCGGAGAACTCGAGGAGCACGCGCAACTGTTCGTCCATCACGCGCGGCCCGCCGAAGGGCCTGCGCAGCGCGGCCTCGTCGAGGACGCAGTGCAGGTGGGGAGCGTTCTCCGCGACGAGCAGCTTCTGCCGCCCCAGCCGCAGCGCGATCCGCCGGTCCACCTCGGCCCTCGACAGATGGCCCTTGTGCCCGGAGACCACCACGGCGTGCGCGTAGTCCTCGGTCTGGAGCAGCCCGTGCACGAACTGCAACTCGTAGGTCCCGATCCGCTCCGCCGCCGCCTCGAGCCCGACATAGGTCTGGAACCAGCTCGGCAGGACGTCGCTGTAGCTGTGCCACCAGCCCGCGCGCCCCGAGGAACGCGCGAGGCCGAGCAGTGGTTCGCGCTCGGCCTCGTCGGTCACTCCGTAGAGAGTCAGCAGATCAGCCACGTCCCGCGGCTTGAAGCTGACCCTCCCGAGCTCCATTCTGCTGATCTTCGATTCGGAGGCCCGGATCGAGTATCCGGCCTCCTCCCGTGTCACTCCGCACGCCTCGCGCAGCCTCCGCAGCTGCGTGCCGAGCAGGATTCGGCGCACCATGGATCCGCTGGCCTGCTCACCGCCGGTGACGTTGGTGTCCGCTCCCCCCGCCATCCGCTGAGTACTCATGCGCTCCTCTGCTTCCCACGACTGCCGGTGCGAAGTCTGCCACGTCAGTGCTTCATTGGGTGCCCGCATGATTACAGTCGATCAAATTTTTTCGTGCACGTGCATCTTCCCTTGCATTTGCCGTAAGCCTTGGGAAGCATGAGTTCTACGCGCCGCGAACCGGCGCGGCAGTACGGCCCTGTCCGCACCAGCCGGACGGGGACGGGGTACGGGGGTTGGCACAGGGTCAGCCCGCCGTTGACAGGAGTGCCGCCGCAACGCCAGGAGTGCCGCGCCATGGGGACCAAAGGAACGCCCATGCTCGACTCATTAGGGCATCAGTCCCCTCCCGTGGACCTTCGGACCCTGTCAGGCACCGCGACGCTCGGCCTCGCGCCGCGCCCCGAATCGGTGCGCCGCGCCCGCGACTTCACCCGGAGCACGCTGCACGGGTGGCGGCTCCCCGAGCAGTTCGACGCGGTCGCGCTCGTGGTCTCGGAGCTGGTGACCAACGCGGTGCGGCACGGCGTCGGCGTTCGGCCCACGACGTTCGACGAGGAAGGGAACGCGTACGACGGCGGCGGCGGACGCAGCGCCGTCGAGCTGGAGTTGATGCGTTGCTCGGGGCGGCTCATCTGCGCCGTCCAGGACCCGAGCACGGCCGCGCCGCGCGTCGGCGAGATGGACGGGGTAGCCGAGTCGGGCCGCGGGCTGCACCTCGTGGAGTGTTTCAGCGACGGCTGGGGCTGGCGCGCCCTGGCGGGCGAGCGGCGCGGCAAGGTCGTCTGGGCGGTGTTCAGAACGGGCGCCTGAGAACGGGAGCGCACCGGCGGCCGGGAGCGCGGGCAGCGGGCGCCGCGCGGCCGCGTCAGCCGATCAAGTGGTCGAACTCCCCGTCCTTCACGCCCCGAAGCAACGCCTCGAGCTCGGCCGAGGTGTATACGAGCGCGGGCCCTTCGGGGAAGCGTGAGTTCCGCATGGCCACGTCGCCGCTGGGGAGCTTGGCGAACTCGGCGCAGGTCCCTTGTGAGTTGCTGTGGCTACTCTTCAACCACACCACATCCCGGAGCTTGTGTGCGGCGATGCCGTTGTACGCGTCGGGCACTGGTCTCTCCCGGTCGTGCGAAGTGGTGCAAACAGGCCCCATGATCACCATCGGGCCCAACTATCCCTGAGCATAACCTCGTTCACTTGCATATGCACGGGACAATGCACGTGCACGACACGCCGTCGCCGACCTGTCACACGTCGTCCAGGCCACCCTTGAGACGGTCGGGGCTGAGTTCGGGTTCCCTCGCGACCGCGAATGGCGCGATTCGTTCGCAACCGGCCATCTCGCCGTTCGCAACCGGCCATCCCTGCGCCCGTTTCCGACCGCCGCCACCGCCGCGACCGCCCCGACCGCCCCGACCATCCCGACCACCCCGACCACCCCGGCCCCACCGGCCCCACCGGCCGCGCCGACCGCGCCGACCGGCCCCCGCCCCACCGACCGCTCAGGGCACGGGGTCGAGCAGCTCGTCGAACGCGGAGGCCAGCCGCCGCCAGGCCGTCCGGCCCGCCGCGTACTCGCTCTCGGTGAGCAGGCAAGACGCCAGCACCCCGCGCAGCGCGCCCCGGTCGAGCGCGGGCCCGATGAAGACCAGGTGCTGCGCGCGGTCGCCGTGCACGGGATCCCAGTCGAGCGCGGCCGCCGCCCTGCGCTCCGGGGGCACCATCTCCCAGGCCGCGTCGGGCAGCGCGGCCAGCCAGGGCCCGGCGTTGTCGACGCAGAGCGCGCCGCCCGCCGCGTCCCACGACAGGAGCGTGTCGGGCCGGTTGGCGAGCCAGAAGCGGCCGCGGCTGCGCGGCGCCGCGCACGTCAGCTCCTCGAGCGCCGCGTACAGCCGCGCCGGGTGGAAGGGCCTGCGGCGCCGCCACACGAGCGTGCCGACGCCGTGCTCCTGTGCCTCCTGCGGCAGCAGCGCGCTCGCCGGGTGCTGCCTGGCCGCCGCGTCGACCACGTCGAACCCCCCGAGCGCGAGCCTCGGGAACGCGCCCGAGCCGATCGGCACGCGGTGCGCCGTCGGGTGCAGCTGCGCCAGCAGCGCCCTGTCCTGCTCGTCGCCGGGGAGCCCGCCGTCCTCCACGTCCGCGAGCGCGAGCACCGTGGCGTACTCGAGCTGCCGCGCCCAGGTGTCCGCGACCGTGCGCCGGTCGGTCGCCGCGATGGCGAGGCCGCCGTCGGCCAGGTCGTCGCCGCACCCCAGATAGGCGCCGACCAGCCCGGGATCCACCGCGGTCACCACGCCGGAGAGCCGCAGCCGCCCGTCGCCGTGCGCGCTGATCACCTCGGCCATCGACCGCGGCTCCACCGAGTCCCACAGCTCGACGACGGCCAGCGTGCACACCCCGCCGTCCGCCAGCCGCAGCAGCTCGGGCACCAGGTCGGCGCGCAGGGCGCAGCACGCGCAGTCGTTGACCAGGGGGGTGGTGCGGCTGCCGAGCACCGCGTCCTGGTCACGCACGGTGCTCGTGACGGTGTGCCGCGCGGCGCCCGACAGGTCGTGGTGCAGCGCGACGCTGCCGGGCAGCGCGCGCAGCAGCCGGTCGACCGCGGCGTCGCGGGCGTCCGCGTGGAGTCCGCCGACGAGCACGACGGGCAGGGCGGGCGGGGCGGGCCGGGCGGCGGACGGCTCGGCGGGACCCATCAGCGGTCCTCGCGCTTGCCGTAGCGGCGCTCGAAACGTTCCACGCGCCCCGCGGTGTCGAGCACGCGCGTGGTGCCGGTGTAGAAGGCGTGACTCGCCGAGGAGATCTCGACGTCGACGACGGGGTAGGTGTTGCCGTCCTCCCACTCGATCGTCCGGTCGCTCGTCGCGGTCGACCGGGTGAGGAAGGCGAAGCCTGCGGCCCGGTCCCGGAAGACGACCGGCCGGTAGTCGGGGTGGATTCCCTTCTTCATCGTCCACGCTCTCCTCTCACGCCGTCTCGTTCGGCGGTCCGCGAAGCTCCCAACGGTCGCCTCCGAGTACCCGCTGCCCGCGGGCCCTCCCTTCACGACCGGGAGCGCTGTCGGGACCCACTGTACAGAAACGGAAACCATTTTCATTAAGAGGAGGATCACATCGACCGGCGCGACTCGTCGCTCGCCGCGAGGAGCCGCCGCAGCAACGCGTTGAACGTCCCGCGCTCCTTGGCGTTCAACGGCGCGAGGAACCGCTCCTGCGACGCGGCGGCGGCCAGGCGCAACTCGGCGAGCAGGGCCGCCCCCTTGGGCGTGAGGGTGACGCGGTGGCGGCGCCGGTCGTCCGGGTCGCGGGTGCGCGCGGCCAGCCCGGCGCGCTCCAAGCGGTCGATGCGGCCCACGAGATGGCTCTTGTCGAGGTCGAGCGCGGCCGCGAGCCGCTGCTGGGACATCGGCCCGAAGTCCTCGAGCGCGGTGAGGATCGCATGGTGCGCCAGCGGCACCCCCCGTGATCCCAGGGCCTCTTCGAGCAGCCGGTGGCCGAAGCGCGCCACCTGGGACGTCAGATGGGAGGGGAGGGCGAGCAGCGAGGGCGGCCGTGGGCCGATGTCGGGCATGGCCGGAACGGTAGCGCAGCAACACCGTTGCATCAGGCCACAGTTGAGCGGGGCACCGTTAGCCATGGCGAAGCGACGCGCCGAAGGCTCCCTGGCGCGGCGGCGCCAGGGCCGCCCGGGGCCCGTGTCACGACCCTGACACGGTGGGGTCGCGGAGCCTGCTGTCGCCCGTTCGGCCGCGCTACCCTGGCGCCGTCATGGGGCCCCCAGGGGGACCGTTCGGAACGTACGGGCTGAGGGACGATGCGACGGATTCGGGCCACACTGGCCACCTGCCTGACCCTGGCGGCGCTCACCGCGGGGGCGGTGGGCTGTTCCTCGGACGACGAGGGGGAGCCCGCGGAGATCGAGGGAACGGCCGACGCGGCCGACCCCGCGGGCGAGGGCGGCGGCGACGCGGAGGCCGAGCTGACCGAGCTGTACGGCCGTTACTGGGACGCCCTGATCGAGCTCGAGAACAGCACCGAGCTGGACAACACCGTCTTCGACGGCATCGCCACCACCGGCGTGGTGGAGACCGAGGTGGGCCGGGTAAGTGCCTTCAAGGACAACGACATCCACCGTCAGGGGGAGCCGGTGATCGACCATGTCACGGTCACGGTCGACGGCGACGCGGCCCGCATCGAGTCCTGCAAGAACGAGGCCGGTTGGGTCTTCATCGCCGATGGTGAGGAGGACCCCTCGCTGCTGCCCGAGGAGTTGACCCGGCCCAGCCCGTTCGGCGTCGCAGCCGAGCGGACGGATGACGGCTGGCTGATCAGCCAGGTGCTGCACACGGACGAGACGACGATCTCATGCTGAGACGCATGGGCGTCGCCCCGTTGATCCTGGCCCTGCTGTCGGCAGGGCTTGTCGCGTTGGGGGTCTCGCCCGCCGCGGCGGAGACGCCGCAGTGTGTCAGCACCGGTCCGACCGGCCAGGTCATCATCATCGACTGCGAGGACGGCGGCGGCGGCGGGGACGGCGGTGACGGGGACGAGGGAGCCGGGGGCGGGTCGGGGCCGCAGTGCGACCTCGGCAGCGTCGCGGGCCTGGGCAAGCCGGACGCCAGCCGCTGGTGCGAGGGCGTCAACGCCTGCTGGGCCAACATCCCCTCCTCCGTCTACCCCGACCCCGAGGACTGGCCCGAGGGCCAGCCCGACCCCGAGGCGGTCTACATCTACAAGGAGTGCCAGGACCCTTCGGGCAACATCGTGGTCTCCGAGTGGACGTGGCACATCCCGGACGGCCCGTCGCTCGAGGAGCTGGCGCGGCAGGCGTACGGGATGCTGGCGCCGTCGGACTTCAGCCTGGCGTTCAGCCCGCCCGGGCAGGCCGTCATCTTCATCGACACCTGGTGGTGGGCCGCGGGCGCGGACGGCGAGATCGTCGGCACCGCGGCGCTCGGCGTGCGGGCGGTGGGCGAGCCCAGCCATCTCGAGGTGGACCCGGGCGACGGCAGCGGCGCGATGACGTGCCCGTTTGTGACCTCGGAGAGCGACGCGTGCGCGCACACCTACGAGCGCGCGTCGGACGAGTCCGGCTATCCGTCACGCGCGCGGATCGTCTACGACGTGCACTATGAGCAGAACGGGAACGTGCTGGAGTTCCCCGGCCTGCCGGATTCCCTGGAGAGCCCGTGGACCGAGACCGCCGTACCCGTCGTGGAGTCGCAGGCCGTCGTGGTGCGCTGAGCGGCGGGCCGCGGTCGGTGGCGGTGGCGCTGATGGCTGCCGCGCTCGCGGCGGGCTGCACCGTCGAGCCCGAGCCGAACGGCGGGGACCCCGAGAAGGCCGGGATCTCGCCGTTCACCGGTCAACGCGCCGGGCCGGGGCCCGTGCTGGCCGTCAAGGTGGACAACGCGCCCCAGGCCAGGCCGCACACGGGCCTCGACGCGGCCGACCTCGTGTATGTGGAGCCGGTCGAGGCCGGGTTGAGCCGCCTGGTGGCGATCTACTCGGGCAGCCTGCCTGAGCGCGTGGGCCCGGTGCGCAGCGCGCGCGAGACGGATCTGGAGCTGCTGCGGCAGTTTGGCGAGCCCGCGCTGGCGTTCTCGGGGGCGCAACGGACGCTGCTGCCTGAGATCGACGACGCTCGGCTGTTCCCGAGGACGCCGGACGACGCGCCCGAGGCGTTCACGCGCGACGGCCGACGCGACGCCCCGCACAACCTGTTCGTGGACCCCGGCGCCCTGCTCGCGACCGCGCCCGAGGCGAGCGAGGCCGGGGACATCGGCTTCCGCTTCGGCCCGGCGCCCGAGGGCGGCACGCCGCGGGAGGCGCACTCCGTGTCGTACCCGAGCGCGTCGTTCACCTTCACTTGGGAGGCCGACGCGGGCCGTTGGCGGGTCTCGATGGACGGCGGGAAGACCGATCTGGCGCCCGCGACCGTCGTGGTGCAGGAGGTCGAGGTCACCGCGTCGGACCTGCACGACAGCAACGGCAACGCGTCGCCGTTCACCGAGACCGTCGGGCACGGGGAGGCGACCGTGCTGCGCGACGGGCGGGCGTTCGAGGCCGAGTGGGACCGCGATCACCGGGACGAGGGAACGGAGTTCACGACGCCGGACGGGGATCCGCTGCCGTTCGCCGAGGGTCAGGTGTGGGTGGTGTACGCCGCGCCCTTCTCCGCCCTGGGGTGATCACCGCGAGCACCGCGAGCACCGCGAGCGAGGCCGCCGCCATGACGCCCATCGCGCGGGCGGGGTGGGCAGCCCCGCGACCGTCGCCGACCTCGGGGACCTCGCCGCCCTCGGGGAGCGTGCCCTGAGGCCCGTGCCCGCCGCGCGAAATTGACTTCAAGGAAGCTTGAAGTTCTAGGCTCTCCGGCATGAGCATGGAAATGACCGCCTGGAACGAGCTCTACAACGCCCGGCACGCCAAGGACGACGAGCGGCCCTTCTCGCGGGAGACCTTCCGCCGCATCGGCGCCTTCGCGGCGCCGCACCGGGCCGCGCTCGCGGCGTTCCTGCTGCTCAGCGTTGTGACCGCGCTGCTCGCCGTGGCCACCCCCGTGCTCGCGGGGCGCGTGGTCGACGCCATCGGCGAGGGCGCGGCCGAGGCCACGGTCGTCCGTCTCGCGCTGCTGATCGCGGCGATCGCGGTCCTGGAGGCGGGCGTCGGGCTGCTGGCCCGCTGGCTGTCCGCGCGCATCGGCGAGGGCCTGATCCTCGACCTGCGCACGGCCGTGTACGACCATGTGCAGCGCATGCCGGTGGCGTTCTTCACCAGGACCAGGACGGGCGCCCTGGTCAGCCGCCTGAACTCGGATGTGATCGGCGCCCAGCGCGCGTTCAGCGACACGCTCTCCGGGGTGCTCGGCAACGTCGTGATGCTGCTGCTCTCGCTCGGCGTGATGCTCTCGATCAGCTGGCGGATCACGCTGCTCGCCCTTGTGCTCCTGCCGGTGTTCGTGCTCCCCGCGCGCCGCATGGGCGCCCGGCTGGCGCGCCTTTCGCGCGAGGCGGCCAACCACAACGCCGTCATGTCAGCGCAGATGACCGAGCGCTTCTCCGCGCCCGGCGCCACCCTGGTCAAGCTGTACGGGCGGCCCGCGGAGGAGTCGGCCGAGTTCGCGGCGCGGGCCGGGCGCGTGCGGGACATCGGGATCCGCACCGCGATGCTCCAGATGGTGTTTGTCACCGCGCTCACCCTCGTCTCCGCGCTCGCGCTCGCGCTGGTCTACGGGCTCGGCGGCCTCTACGCGCTGCGCGGCGGCCTCGAACCCGGCGCGGTCGTCTCCCTCGCGATGCTGCTGACGCGCCTCTACGCCCCGCTGACGTCGCTGGCCAGCGCGCGGGTCGAGGTGATGAGCGCGCTGGTCAGCTTCCAGCGGGTGTTCGAGGTGCTCGACCTGAAGCCGCTCATCGAGGAGCGCGCGGGCGCCCGCGCAGTGCCGGAGGGGCCGGTCTCCGTGGAGTTCGACGGCGTCGACTTCGCCTACCCGGCCGCCGACCGCGTCTCGCTCGCCTCGCTCGAAGAGGTCGCCACGCTGGACTCGCGCGGCGGCGACCAGGTGCTGCACGGCGTCAGCTTCCGTGCCGAGCCCGGGCAGCTGGTCGCGCTCGTCGGCTCGTCCGGCGCGGGCAAGTCCACGATCGCGCAGCTGGCGCCGCGCCTGTACGACGCCGACGCGGGCGCGGTGCGGATCGGCGGCGTCGACGTGCGCGACCTGACGGCCGACTCGTTGCGCGCGACGCTCGGCATGGTCACCCAGGACGGCCACCTCTTCCACGACACCGTCCGCGCCAACCTGCTGCTGGCCCGCCCGGGCGCCGACGACGCCGAGCTGTGGGACGCGCTGCGCCGCGCCCGCCTCGACGCGCTGGTCGCGGCGCTGCCCGACGGGCTCGACACGGTCGTCGGCGAGCGCGGCTACCGGCTCTCGGGCGGCGAACGCCAGCGGCTCACGATCGCCCGCCTGCTGCTGGCCCGCCCCCGGGTGGTGATCCTCGACGAGGCGACGGCGCACCTGGACGCCACGTCGGAGGCGACCGTTCAGGAGGCGCTTGCCGAGGCCCTGGCCGGGCGCACGTCCGTGGTCATCGCGCACCGGCTCTCCACGGTGCGGGCGGCCGACCAGATCCTGGTCGTCGAGGGCGGCCGGATCGTCGAACGCGGCCCGCACGACGCGCTGTTGGCGGCGGGCGGGCGGTACGAGGAGCTGTACAGGACGCAGTTCGACACGGGGCCTGAAGGAGACCGGGACGGCCAGGACGAGGGCCGGGACGGCCAGGACGAGGGCCAGGACGAGGGCCAGGACAGGGGCGGGGGCCGGGTGCACGGCGGCGAACCGGCCGTCGTGCCCGTGGGCTGACGGGCCATCGCCCGGTCGGCGCACTTCAGCGGGCGGCCCGCTGGCCGGGCACACAACATGATCAGTATGACCCTCACCCTTGATCATCTGCGCCGCTGCACCGTGGCCGCCGACCTCGGCGCGGCGCGTACACGCGTCTATCTCAAACAGACCGGGCTGATCGTGGACGAGCCGTCCGTCGTGGCCGTGAACATCAAGACCGGCGCGCTCATCGCCGTCGGCACCCCGGCGGAGCGCATGGCGGGCCGCACCCCCGCCACCATCAAGGTGGTCCGCCCGGTCAACGGCGGCACCGTCGTGGACATCGAGATGGCCCAGCGCATGCTGCGCGCCATGGTCGGCGCCAAGCTCCGCAGGGCCTGGCGCTTCCGGCCGATGCTGCGCGCCGCGGTGTGCGTCCCGCACGACGCCGACCCGCTGGCGCGGCGGGCGGCGCTCGAGACCATGATCGGCCTGGGCGCGCGCCGCGTCGAGCTGGTGGACAGCCTCATCACCGCGGGGGTGGGCTGCGGCCTTCCGGTCGATGAGCCAGAGGCCACCATGATCGTGCAGGTGGGCGCGGCGACCACGGAGATCGCGGTGCTCTCGCTCGGCTCGATCGTGGCCGCCGACAAGGTGGCCATGGGTGGCGAGACGATCGACCGCGCGCTGGTCCAGCACCTGCGCAACCGCCACGAGATGCTGCTGCCCAGCCAGGCCGTGCGCCCGCTGCACCGGGCGCTCACCGGCGCCGTTCCGCACATGACCGAGGTGGCGGGGCGCGACGTGGCCACGGGCCTGGCCCGCACGGTCAAGGTCGACCCCGAGGAGCTGCGGGCCGCCGCCCAGCCGCCGGTCACCGGGCTGCTCGACGCGATCCGCGCCGTGCTGCACCGCTGCCCGCCCGACCTGGTGGCCGACCTCGCCGACCGCGGCGTGATGCTCACCGGGGGCGCGGCCGAGCTCCCCGGGCTCGACGCGATGATCCGCGACAACACCGGCATGCCCGTCAACATCGCCGAGGAGCCGGGACTCTGCGCGGTCCAGGGCCTCGGCGCGCTGCTCGAGGGCAACGGCCGCCTCTCCCGGCACGGCAGGCGCGCCGCGCGCCGGGGGCGGCGCCGGGCCGCGGCGGCGGGCTCGGCCTTCGAGCCGCGCGCCTCGGACGCGGCCGAGCCAACGGCCGAGCCGCTGCCCGACCCCCTGGGCGACAAGCCGCTCGGGGCGTCCCTCGGCGGCCGGGGCGGTGACCGGCTGGACGACCGGCTGGACGACCCGATCGACGACCGGCTCGACGACCAGCTCGGCAACGGGGAGAAGGCCCCGCTGTGACGCGGCGCCACCCCTGATCCCGCCCTCTGGTCCGGGCCCTGATCCCATCGGCCAGGGCCCCCGCGCCGCCCGCGCGTACGATGCGGGACTGTGATCGCGCCCGAGCCCCGACGGCACCCGCCGCCGGAGCGCGCGCCCGAGTGGCCCGTGGTGGCCGCGGTCGCGGTGGGGGGCGCGCTCGGCAGCGCGGGGCGCTACGGCGCGTACCTGCTGTGGCCCACCCGGGAGGGCGGCGCGGGCTTCCCCTGGACCACCCTGGGCATCAATGTCGTCGGCTGCGCCCTCATCGGCGTGCTGCTCGTGCTGGCCACCGAGGCGCGCCCGGGGACGCACCGGCTGGTGCGGCCGTTCCTCGGGACGGGCGTGCTCGGGGGGTTCACCACGTTCTCGACCTACACGCAGGACGCCGAGCACCTGCTGCGCGCCGACCGGGTCGCGGTCGCCGCCGGGTACCTGGCCGCGACGCTGCTCGCCGCGCTGCTCGCGACCTGGCTCGCCGCGGCCGCCACGCGCGCGGCGTCGGGGGTGGCGCGGTGACGGGCTGGCTCCTCGTGGTCGCGGGCGGCGCGGTCGGCGCGGTGCTGCGGTATCTGACCGACCGCGCGGTGCGCGCCCGCCTGGGCGAGCGCTTCCCGTGGGGCACATGGCTCGTCAACGTCGTGGGCTGCGCGTTCATCGGGCTGCTGACCGGCGTCGCTGCCGAGGCGCGGCTGCTGCTCGCGACGGGGCTGTGCGGGGCGTTGACCACCTACTCGACGTTCGCGTGGGAGACCGTCGCGCTGGCCGGGCGCGACGCGCGGTGGCCCGCCGCGGGATACGCGGTCGGCAGCGTGCTGACGGGCCTGGCCGCGACCGTCGCGGGGGCGGCCGTGGCGCGCGTGTGGTGGGCCTGAACGGGCCGCGCGCGGCCGCTCGTTCGGGCTACTCGGCCCTGGTCAGGTACACCGTGCCGCACCCGTCGCACTCGCCCGCGCCCGACTCGGCCCACGCCAGCTCGCTCGTGTAGGTGGCGCTCGCCCCGTCCGCGTCGACGACGATCGTGGACGCGACCTCGCCGAGCGGCGGGCCGCACGGGTCGTCGCGGTTCTGGAGCGGCTCGGTGCCGGTGTAGTGGCCGTCCCCGCCCGTGAACTCGAGCACAAAGGTGCCGCCGCACTCGGGGTCGGGCGTCTCGAACCGGTAGGTGCCGGGCGATGTCTCGACGAACTCGATCCCCCAGCCGTCGTCGGCGATCCACACCCCGGCGAGGTCCGTGGTCCACGCCTCGGTCTCCACGATCTCCTCGGGCACGGGGTCGCCGAACCCGTCGGACGAACCGTCGTCCCAACCGCCGTCGTCCCAGGTCGGCGTGTCGCTCGGGAACCCGCTGTCCGACGCGGCGTCCGACGACGCGCCCCCGTCATCGCCCGAGACGTCGGCGATGGCGAAGCCGAGGCCGACGACCAGCGCGCAGCCCACGAGCAGGGAGGCGAGCGACGCCCCCACGGCGCCCGCGGTGGCCCCCGCGCCGGCGGTCGCCCCCGCGCCGCCCGAGGCCGCGCCACCCGAGGCCGCCGCGCCGCCCGAGGAGGCCGAGGAGGCCGAGGCCCCGCCGCCCCATGTGCCGCCCGCGGCACCCGAGGACTGCATCGCGGCGACGCTCTCGCCGCTCCCTGGCGGCGGCAGCGCGCCACCGGTCAGCCCGCCGTCGCCCGGCGGGGCGCCCCAGCCGCCGTCGCCGCGCGAGGCGCCGACGGCATCGGGCGCATCGGGCGCATCCGGCGTCTCGGGCAGATCGGGCGGCTCCGGCGCCTCCGGCGTCAACGAGGTGTCGGGACCGGCCGGTTCGAAGCCGTTGTCCCGCATGTAGCCGTCGACGTCGAAGTCCCGCGGCGGCTCGGGGGCGGGCCCGCCCGGCGCGCCGCCGCCCGCGCCCCCGCCCGCCGTGACGCTGGCGTCACCGCCGCCGGTGCCCACCTCGTATCCGAGCCACGCCGACTGCGCGAGCAGCGCCGCGTACACCACGCGCCTGCCGATCAGCAGCGCCCTGATCGCCTCCTCATGGAGGAAGAACGCCTCGGCCCGGCGGTCGCCCGCCGCGCGGGACGCGACCCAGCCGCGGCCGAGCAGCCGCCCCCACACACCGAACCGCAGCGAACGCGCCAGCCCGGGCGACGTCGCCCGGGCCAGCCGCACCGCGAGGTCGGGGTGTCCCGCCGCCTCGGCGAGCGCCGCGGCCCTCTCGAGCGCCGGGCCGTGCGCGGCCAGCTCGCCCGGCGAGGTCGTCCGCAGCGACGCCCACGCGGTGAAGTGGGCGCACAGCCGCTCGGCGGGGAACGGGCCCGCGAACCGCCGCCGCAGCACCGGCACCGTGTCGGCGACCGCGGCGTAGCCGTGCTCCCCGGCCAGCGCGAGGCCCAGCGCCTCCAGGCGCGCGCACGCCTCGTCGGGCGCGGCCACGCCCGCCAGCTCCCCGATGTGCCGGGGCGCCACCTCGGCGTCGCCGAGCGTGGCCAGCACGTGCAGCACCCCCATCGCCGCCGCGTCGGACGCCAGGTGGTCGAGCAGCAGCGGAAGCAGCTCGGCGACCTCGGCGGGGCGCGGCAGCCGCCCCCCGCGCGCCGGGTCGGAGCGCGTGAGCGCCGCCGCCCGCACCAGCGGCAGCGGCATGCCGTCGGCGGCCCGCCACAGGGCGACGGCCGCGGCGCGCCCGCCCTCGGGCAGCGCGCCGCCGAGCTCCCTGGTCAGCAGGTCGAGCCCGGCGTCCCGCCCGAGGCCGCCGAGCCGCAGCGCCGTGCCCTCGCTCCACAGGGAGCGCTCGGCGCACGCCAGGACGAACGTCGCGGCGGGGGCCGCGTCCATCAGCTCAAGCAGGTGGTCGGGCGCCAGGTCGGCGTCGTCGACGTAGACGGTCACCCGCACATCGGCCATCAGCCGCCGCAGCTCGGTCCGGGTGGGCGCGTAGCCGGGGGCCTCGTAGCACGCCTCGAAGACCTCCTGGGCGAGGTCGCCCGCGTTGCGCCTGGCCCCGGCGAGGAACACCACCCCGTCGGGCCCGGGCGGCAGCGTCCGCGCCAGGTGCCGCAGCAGCGTGGTCCTGCCTGACCCCCGCGGCCCCCACAGCTGAACGGGCCCCCCGCCGCGCACCGCCTGGGCGAGCACGCGCGCCACATCGTCGCGCCCCAGCGGCTCGGTCACCCGGCGCGGCAGCAGCGCGACCCGTTCCCTGCGCCGGGGGCGTGGGCGTTCGGGGCCCATCACCACGGTCACCCGCGAGCCGTTGTCCGCGTCGACGATCACGTTGTGATCGCCCGCGACCACGGGCCCGTTGGCGTTGCCCCCGATGCCGATCCCGCGCACCGAGCGCGGCCCTTCCGGCGGTGAGGCGGTCCCGTCCGCGTCCGGCATGGCTCCCCCTGGCGTCCCCGATACGGCTGCGACGCGGCCACGCTAGTGACCCGCCCGCGCAGGAAAACCGTCCTACGACGGTTTTCCCCCGATCCTTCACGTGACGGCCCCCACCCACCCGGCCACAGGGCCCCGAGGCCAGGCGCGGCGGGGAGTGGTGTGATGGGGCGGGAGAATGGTCACCACCACCGTGCGAGCGCGAAAGAAGGCGTGAGGGTTCATGAGCACGCACTACGACGTCGTTGTCCTCGGCGCAGGTCCTGGCGGCTACACGGCCGCCGTCCGCGCCAGCCAGCTCGGGCTGCGGACCGCGGTCATCGAGGAGAAGTACTGGGGCGGTGTCTGCCTGAACGTCGGGTGCATCCCGTCCAAGGCGCTGCTGCGCAACGCCGAGCTTGCGCACATCGTCACCCGGGAGGCGGACACCTTCGGCATCAGGTCGACGGGCGAGGTGACGTTCGACTACGGGGCGGCGTTCCAGCGCAGCCGCAAGGTGGCCGAGGGCCGCGTCAACGGCGTGCACTACCTGATGAAGAAGAACACCATCACGGAGTACGACGGGCTCGGCACGTTCACCGACCCGCACACCCTCAGGGTCGCGCTGACCGCGGGCGGCACCGAGACGGTGACGTTCGACCACTGCGTCATCGCCGCGGGCGCCACCACGCGGCTGCTTCCCGGCACGTCGCTCAGCGACCGCGTCGTCACCTACGAGGAGCAGATCCTCACCGAGACGCTGCCAGGCAGCATCGTGATCGCGGGCGCGGGCGCCATCGGCGTCGAGTTCGCCTACGTCCTGCACAACTACGGCGTCAAGGTCACCATCGTCGAGTTCCTCGACCGGATGGTGCCGCTCGAGGACGCCGAGGTCTCCAAGGAGCTGGCCCGCCAGTACCGCAAGCTGGGCATCCAGGTCCTCACCTCGACCCGCGTGGACGCGATCGACGACTCCGACCCCGCCGCCCCGGTCAGGGTCACGGTGACCAACGGTAAGGGCGAGCAGCAGGTCCTGGAGGCCGACAAGGTGCTCCAGGCGATCGGCTTCTCGCCCCGTGTCGACGGCTACGGCCTTGAGACCACGGGCGTCGCGCTGACCGAGCGCAAGGCCATCGCCGTGGACGGCCGCGGCAGGACCAACGTCCCGCACATCTTCGCCATCGGCGACGTGACCGCCAAGCTGATGCTGGCGCACGCGGCCGAGACCATGGGCGTCATCGCGGCCGAGACGATCGGCGGCGCGGAGACCATGGAGGTGGACTTCACGATGATCCCGCGCGCCACCTACTGCCAGCCGCAGATCGCCAGCTTCGGCTTCACGGAGGAGCAGGCCAGGGAACGCGGGTTCGACGTCAAGACGGTCAAGTTCCCGTTCACCGCGAACGGCAAGGCGCACGGCCTCGGCCAGCCCTCGGGGTTCGTCAAGATCATCAGCGACAACCGCTACGGCGAGCTGCTCGGCGCCCACCTCATTGGCCCCGAGGTCACCGAGCTGCTGCCCGAGCTGACCCTGGCGCAGCAGTGGGACCTCACGGTCCACGAGGTCGCCCGCAACGTCCACGCGCACCCGACGCTCGGCGAGGCGGTGAAGGAGGCGATCCACGGCCTCGCGGGACACATGATCAACATGTGACCGCGTGGGACCCACAGGGCACTCGGCCCGACTGTCAGGCATGACGGCCGGGCCGGGTGCCAGTAGTAACATGTAGGACATGGAGGCAACAGCTCGCGAGTTCAACCAGAAGTCCTCACAGATCCTCGCTGCCGCGGCACGCGGTGAGACCGTCACCGTTACCAAGAACGGCACACCCGTCGCCCGCGTGGTGCCGATCACCGAGAGTGATATCCCCCCGTACCCGGTCGACCCCATGGGAGACATAGAGCTGCCCGACCTCGGCCTGCCCGACCTCACCGATGACGAGATCGAGGATGTGCTCAAGGGGATGGGCACGTGAGCTTGGTCGCGGTCGCCGACACCAACGCCCTGTACCGCCTGCTTGACCCACATCTCACCGGCCATCAGGAACACAAGAAGGCCCTGGCGACCGTCAGCCATCTCGTGGTCTCGCCGATGGTCCTGGCCGAGCTGGACTACCTGATCACGACCCGGGCGGGAGCCCGGAAGGCCCTGGCGGCAGCTCGGTTCATCGAACGTGCCACTGCCACTCGTCGCTTCGAGATCCCTGCCGTCATCGCGCACCTGAGCGCCGCGCTCGCCGTCGCCGAGGGGTACGCGGACGCCGACGGCGGCAAGGGCATCGGCCTGACCGACGCGATGAACGTGGCCCTGGCCGCCGCGTACCGGACCGACTCCATGTTCACCACCGACCGCCACTTCCGCATGATCCGCCCCCTGACCGGCCACCCGGCGTTCCGCCTGCTGCCCGACGACCTGTAGCCCGCGCTCCGTCATCCGCCGCTTGAGCGTGCGCCGCTGGAGCGTGCGCCGCTCGTCCCGGTCGCGGATGAGGGCCTTCGCGTAGCCGTCGCCGAGGCCGGGCCGGATGCGGTTGATGTGGCGGATGCCGTAGCGGCGGGAGAGGTCAAGGCGCTCGGGCGGCGTGGCGATGGGCCGGGTGCTGAGGGAGAGCACGTGACTGCACCCGTCGTCCAGCGCCAACTGGTAGGGGTGCGGGGTGAGCACACCGCCGTCCAGGGCGCGCTGGCCGCGGAAGGTCGTGGTGCCGCGCAACGCGACGGGCAGCGAGGAACTGGCCACCAGCGCGGAGCGCAGGTCGGCCCGGGAGGTGAAGCCGCTGACCGCCCAGGTGCGCATCTCGTCGACGAGGGAGCACCGCAGCGCCCCGCCGGGGGAGGCACAGCCGCGCGTTGCCCCGCGCCCTGTCTGCTGTCCGAGCGGGTGCCCGCGAACCCGTTTGTCGCGTAAGACTTCTTGTCTTACGCTTGCCTCATGGCTGACACCATCACGATCCGCAGCGATGCGGAGACCGAGCACGCGGTCGACGTCCTCACTCGCGATGGCGGCTCCCGCTCGGCTGTCATCCGTCAAGCTGTGCTGGAAGCGGCCCAGCGCAGGGAGCGCGCGGCCGCCATGCGGCGTGCCGCGCTGCGCTTGCCGCTGGGCGAGTTGGACGGCATCGATGTCGCCGCTGAGATCTCCAGGGAGCGCGGGGAAGAGCTTTAGTGATCTATCTCGACTCCGCCGCAGTCGTCAAACTCGTTCACGCCGAAGCCGGGTCTCAGGCCCTGCGTGACTGGCTGGATGAGCGGGCGGAGACAGGCTGGACCAGTTCGTCTCTGGTGGAGGTCGAGTCGTTCCGGGCCCTGGTCCGGCACGCCCCGCAGTCCGTCACACGGCTCGCCGCGATCCTGGACCTGATCGACATGGTCGACATGGCGCCGCGGATCCGCATCCTGGCTCAGACCGTGCGACCAGCAACGGTGCGGAGCCTGGACGCCATCCATCTCGGCACTGCCCTGTCCATCCATCCCCGACTCACCTCGTTCGTCACCTACGACAAGCGGCTGGCCGACGCCGCACGAACCGCGGGGCTGCCCGTGGACATCCCGTCGTGACGACCGGGTGGGCGCCATCGTGGACGCGAGGGCGCGCCCCATCACCGCACCCCCGCTCACGCGCCCATCCGGTCGTGCCCTCAGGGCACGGTCAGGGCACACGGCGCCTGAAGGTGACCCGGAACAATGAGAAGCACTGAAAGTGGTTTTCCCAGGTCAGACACCGTCGTCCGGTGTTCTCGCAGGTCAGCGGATGGCGCCGCTCCCAGGATCAACATATAGGCCGCCGCTCCCAGGAGTCCCCTCCTACTCCGGCGGGTGTACGCGCGCGCCCCGGGGCCACGCCTACCGTGGGCGCATGGGGAAGGAACTGCTGCTCACGCTGGCCGTCGGGGCGCTGACCGCCGCCGATCTTGCGTCCAACGTGCAAGGCTCGCGCGAGGACGACTGGCTGAGCTGGACCGTGTACGCCGTCTCGGTGCTCGCGCTGCTCGGCCACCGCCGCCGCCCCCTTCCCGCGGCGGTGGTGGCCGGGGCCGGGTCGCTGACCTGGACGCTCGTCGGCCACCTCGGGGAGCTGCTCAACCTCCCCGCGATGGTGTGCCTCTACTTCGTCGCCGAGCACGGCGACCGCCGCCGCACCCTGCGGGTCGCGGTGATCGCCGCGTTCCTCTCGGGCGCGGCGGCCGTGGTGGCGGGGCAGGAGGAGGCGCGGCCCGTTCCCTCGCCCGTGCTGGAGATGGCCATCCCGCTGGTGCCGCTGCTGCTCGGCGAGGTGGTGCGCGGGCGACACGAGCTGGCGCGCCGCGCGGAGGAGGAGCGCAAACGCGAGACCGCGCGCCTGGTGCGGGAGGAGCGCGTGCGGATCGCGCGCGAGCTGCACGACATCGTGGCCCATACCGTCACGGCGATGACGGTGCAGGCGGGGCTCGCGCTCGACGCGTTCGACACCAGGCCGGAGCTGGCGAGAGGGGCCATGGCGCAGGTGCGCGCGTCGGGGCGCGAGGCGGTGCGCGAGCTGCGCACCACGGTGACGCTGCTGCGCGACGAGGGCGGCGAACCGGCCGCGCCCGCACCGCGGTTGGCGCAGCTGCCCGAGCTGATCGGGCGCGTTCCGCTGCGGGTGACGCTGCACGGGTGCGAGGGGGACGGGCCGGAGGGCGACGGGCCGGAGGGCGACGGGCCGGAGGGCGACGGGCCAGACGGAGGCAGGTCCGAGGGGGACGGGCCGGACGGGGGCGGCGGGCCTGGCGCGTCGCCGGTCGTGGAGCTGGCCGCGTATCGCATCGTGCAGGAGGCGCTGACCAACGTGGTCAAGCACTCCGCCGCCCGGCACGCCGCCGTGTCCGTGCGGGCGATGGACGGCGGCCTGCTGGTCGAGGTCACCGACGAGGGCCCGGCCGCGCCGAGCCCGGGCACCGGCTTCGGGCTGCTGGGGATGCGCGAACGCGCGGCGGCGGTGGGCGGCACCCTGGAGTACGGGGCACTGCCGGGGGGCGGCTTCCGGGTGCGGGCCCTGCTGCCCGTGGCGGCAGAACGCGAGGGGGTGCCGGGGTGACCGGGCGGATCCGGGTGGTGCTCGCGGACGACCAGACGGTCGTGCGGGCGGGGTTCAGGGCGCTGCTCGACCTGACCGACGACCTGGTGGTGGTCGGCGAGGCGCCCGACGGCGAACGGGCGGTGGAGGCGGTGCGGACCACGCGGCCCGATGTCGTGCTGATGGACATCCGCATGCCGCGGATGGACGGCCTCGACGCCACGCGCCGGATCGCCGCCGAGCCCGCGCTCGACGGGGTGCGGGTGCTCGTGCTGACGACGTTCGAGGCCGACGAGTACGTCTTCGAGGCGCTGCGGGCCGGGGCGGCGGGCTTTCTGCTCAAGGACATCGAGCCCGAAGGGCTGCGCGAGGCGATCCGCACGGTCGCCGCGGGGCGCAGCCTGCTCGCGCCCGCGGTGACACGGCGCGTGATCGAGGAGTTCGCGCGGCTGCGCACGCCGGTGGCCGAGGGCGCGGCGCGGCTCGCGCCGCTGACCGGGCGCGAGCGCGAGGTGATGGCCCTGGCGGCCGCGGGCCTGTCCAACGAGGAGATCGGCGCCCGGCTGCTGATGTCACCGCTGACCGCGAAGACCCACATCAGCCGCGCGATGACAAAGCTGGGCGCCCGCGACCGGGCCCAGCTGGTCGTGATCGCCTATGAGACGGGCCTGGTCCGCGCGGGCGAACGCCCCGGCGGCGCCCCCTGACCCCGCGCCCGCGCGAACGGGGGCGCGTGCGCCGGGGCGCGCTACTCCCGGCGCGGTAGCGGCCGACTCCGCGCGGCGGATGGCGGGAGCGCGCGCCCGGCCTAGCGTCGGCGACGTGATCGACGTACACGAACTGACCAAGCGATACGGCGCCAAACGCGCCGTCGACGGGCTCTCGTTCACCGTGCGGCCCGGGCGGGTGACGGGGTTCCTCGGGCCCAACGGCGCCGGGAAGTCCACCACGATGAGGATGATCCTCGGGCTCGACTCCCCCACCTCGGGGAGCGCGCTGATCGGCGGGCGCCCCTATGGCGAGCTGCGCGCCCCGTTGCGCACCGTCGGCTCGCTGCTCGACGCCAAGGGCGTGCATGGCGGGCGTTCCGCCCATGCGCACCTGGCCGGGCTCGCCGCCGCGACGGGCATCGCGCGGGGGCGCGTGGACGCGGTGCTCGAAACGGTCGGCCTCGACCCGGCCACGGCGCGGAAGCGGGCCGGTGGCTTCTCGCTCGGCATGGGCCAGCGCCTCGGCATCGCCGCCGCGCTGCTCGGCGACCCCGAGGTGCTGGTCCTGGACGAGCCGGTCAACGGCCTCGACACCGAGGGCATCCGCTGGATCAGGGACCTGATGAGGTCGCTTGCCGCGCAGGGCAGGACCGTGTTCCTCTCCAGCCACCTGATGAGCGAGATGGAGCTGACGGCCGACCACCTGGTGGTGATCGGCAGGGGCAGGCTGCTCGCGGACATGCCGATGCGGGAGTTCATCGAGCGGCACTCGACGAGCCGCACGCTCGTCCGCGCGGCGGAGGAGCGCGACGCGCCGCGCACGCGGGCCGTATTGGAGTCCGCGGGGGCGCGCGTCAAGCCGGACGCGCGGGGCGGCTGGCTGGTGGAGGGCCTCGACGCGGCGGCGATCGGCGGCCTCGCCCTCGCGCACGGCGTGGCCCTGCGCGAACTGGCGCCGCGCCTCGCGTCGTTGGAGGACGTCTACACGGCGATGGCGGCGTCGTCCGCCGAATACGTCAGCGAGCGGGCGGAGGTGGCCTCATGAGGGAGTTCGGCCGGGCGGTCGCGTTCGAGTGGATCAAGTTCCGCAGCCTGCGGTCCACGGTGTGGACGACGCTGGTGATGGCGGTGCTCCCGGTGCCAGGGGCGGTGTTCGTCGCGGCGACCGAGAGCCTTCAGCCGGACGACACGGTGCTGGGCGGCAGCCTCACCATCGCCGTCCCCGCGCTCATGCTGGCGGCCGTGGTCGGGGTGCTCGTGGTGTCGGGCGAGTACGGCAGCGGCACGACGGTGACGACGTTCGCCGCCGTGCCGCGCCGCGGAACGGTCCTCGCGGCCAAGGCCGTTCTGGTCGCCGGGCTGCTGTACGCGCTGGCGCTGCCGTCCACTGCGGCGGCGTACCTCGTCGGGGACGCGCTGCTCGACGACGGCTACGCGCAGGGCGATCCGATGCCCGCGCTGCTCGGGGTCGCGGCGGCGTTCTCCGTCGCGGGCCTGCTCGGCCTCGCCGTCGGCACGCTGGTCCGGCACGCGGCGGGCGCGGTGACGTCCGTGGTCGCGGGGCTGCTGCTGCCGTCGATGCTGGGGCCGCTCTTCGGCGACGCCGAACGGTGGGTGGCCGGGATCTCGCCGACCGCCGCGCTGGAGAAGCTGACGCAGACGTCGGACGCGACGGCGGAGGCCGTGGGCTCGCTCGGCGCCTGGCCGTCCCTGCTGCTGGTCACCGGCTACACGTCCCTGACCCTGCTCGCGGCGGGCGCGGCCCTGCGAACCCGCGACGCGTGATCACCTCCGGTGAGGTACGCATTGAGCCCGGGCCGACGACGGTACCGGGGCGACGGAACCGGGGCAGCGGAACCGGGGCAGCGGAACCGGGGCGCGGCCATACGCCCCGGGCTCGGGGTAACGCGCCGCGCCCGGAGGGCAGGCCCATGAACGGGCCGCCGTCATACGCCACAGGGCGGAGAGCCCGCGCGGCAGCGAGCCGCTTCTGCCACGGCAACCACCGCGCGGCGGACGGCGCTCATAGGCGGTGGGCCCCCTCACGGCCGCCGGTGAGGCACCCAGCGAGCCCCGCCCCGCGACGGCACCTGGCCCCACACGCCACAGCCCCGGCAGCGACCCGCCCCGGGGGAAGCCCATACGGCGGGGACCGCCTCCGCCCGGAGATCCCCGCACTCCTCGCGCGCGGCACGCGCCGCGGAGCGAGCCGTGGTCACACCCCACGCGGGCGGCAACGGGCCCACCCCCGGAGGGGAAGCCCATGACCGAGCAACGGTCATACGCCATGGGACGGAGAAACGGGCTGCCCCCCGCAGGGAACCTCGCGCAGCGCGATGCCACGGCGTTCGGCCTCCGGGGGTCGCCCGCCGCACTGCCGCCGCCCGGCGCTCCGTGTCCGGAGAACCGGCCGCCGTCCGCGGTGAACGCGAACGCCATGGCGCCCAGCTCGCGCAGCAGCGCCAGCTTGCGCTCGCCTCGCGCGGCGGCGATCACGGGGGATCCCGCGGCGCGGGCGAGTTGTACCAGCAGCACGCCCATGCCGCCCGCCGCGGCGGTGATCAGCGTCCACTCGCCGGGGCGCGGGCGCATCGGGCCGTACCAGCGCCATGGCCGTCGTGCCGTCGTGCCGTCGTAGGCCAACGCGCCCGCCTCCCGCACGGTCAGCCCGAGGACACGGGGACCCGGCGCCACGGGGCCTCACGGTCGAACGCCTGCCACGCGGTCACGCCGAGCTCGCCCGTGGTGCCGATGTCCAGGGGGTACTCGGGTGAGCACGCGGGCCTGATCGCCCTCCATGGGCGCGATCTCCAGGTGGACGCCCTCGACCGGGGTGCCGAAGCCCTCGACGGTATTGCGCCAGATGAGGGACAGGGTGGCGTGCTCGCCCGGGTTCAGCGTCACGGGCTCGGGCGTGGCGTCGAGGTGTTCGAGGGTGGTGATGCCCTCGGCGTCCGGAACGAGCTTCACGTCCCGCGGGGGCACATCGCCGCACGGGTGTTCACCCGCGATGGCGCGCCCATGAGCCCCACGCGCCGGGGGCGTTCCTCCGGTTGCCGGGCCCCTGGCGCGGCAGCACAGTGGAGTGAGCCGCGCGAGGGCGGCGCCGCCTGGGGGTGCCGCCCCGGGAGGCCCTGACGCGGCGACCTGACGCGGCGGTCTGTCAGCCAACGATCTGTCGGCTCTGGAGGCGCCTTCCATGGACATCGTGGTACTCATCGGGCGGATCGTCTTCGTCGCCCTCTTCCTCAACTCCGCCCTCGGCCACCTCACCCAGACCCACGCCATGGCCGGGTACGCCAGGAGCAAGGGCGTTCCCTTCCCGGAGGCGTCGGTCCCCCTGTCGGGGATCCTGATGGCGCTCGGCGCGGCGAGCGTGGTGCTCGGGGTCTGGCCCGACCTCGGCGCGCTCCTGCTGGTCGCCTTCCTGGTCCCGACGGCGCTGCTGATGCACCCGTTCTGGAAGGAGACCGACCCCGCCACGCGCCAGAACGAGATGGTCCACTTCATGAAGGACCTCTCGCTCGCGGGCGCGTCGTTCATGCTGTTCGGGCTGTTCGCGATCGCGGGCGGCGAGGTGGGGCTGACCATCACCGCGCCACTTTTCGACCAGCACTGATCGACCAGCACTGATCGACCAGCACCGACGGGCGCGTCGGGGAACACGGTGGCGGCCCGCCTCGTTCCATAACCGAACGAACAGGATCAAGGGGGGGCGGGCCCACCGGTGAACGTGCTGGATCTGCTGTTGCTGGTCGCGGTGTTCGCCGCGGCCGTCTCGGGGTTCCAGCGCGGGCTGATAGCGGGCGTGGTCTCCCTGGTGGGCTTTGTCGGCGGGGCGGCGCTCGGGGTGTGGCTGCTGCCGTTCTTTGTCGACCATGTCGAGCCCGGGTCGGTCACGGCCACGGTGGTGGCGCTGCTCGTGGTGCTGATCCCCGCGGCGGTGGGGCAGGCGTGCGCGTGGCCGCTCGCGCTGCGGCTGAGGGACAGCGTGAGCCGGGCGCCCGCGCGCTGGCTCGACGGCGTCGGCGGCTCGGTGTTCAACGGTCTTGCGGTCCTGCTGGTCGCCTGGATCGCGGCCAGCGCGCTGACGCCCACCCCCTCCCCCGAGCTGAATCGCGTCGTGCAGGACTCGCGCGTGCTCGGCGCGGTGCAGGACGGGATGCCCGCGCAGGCGCCCACGTGGTTCAACCGCGCGGCCGGGGCGCTCAACGACGCCGGATTCCCCCAGGTCTTCAACCCCTTCGAGAACGCCCCGACCGCCGAGGTGCCCGAGCCCTCGGGGGACAACGTCACGGACGCCGCCGTCGCCGCGGCCCAGCGCAGCACGGTCAAGATCGCGGCGAGCGCCGGGTTCTCTGGGCAGGAGGGCAGCGGCTTCGTCTTCGCCGACGAGCGCGTGATGACCAACGCCCATGTGGTCGAGGGCGCCGATGTCACCACGGTGCAGCTCGGCGGCGTGGGGCGGCGGATGGAGGCCGAAATCATCCTGTTCGACGCGGACATGGACATAGCCGTGCTCGCGGTGCCCGGGCTCGACGCGCCCGCCCTCGCGCTCGCGCACGACGCCACGCGGGGCGACCCCGCCGTGGTCGCGGGCTATCCCGAGGACGGCCCGCTCGACCTGCGCGCCGCCACCGTCGCGGGGCGCACGCAGGCGCGCGGGCAGGACATCGACGGGGACTCGGTGGTCACCCGCGACATCTACACCGTCCGCTCCCTGGTCCGCCCGGGGAACTCGGGGGGACCGCTCCTCACCACCGAGGGCCAGGTGTTCGGCATGGTCTTCGCCCGCTCGACGACCGACGACCACACCGGCTATGTCCTGACCGCGGACCAGATACGCCCGCACGCGGAGGCGACAACAAGCTGACGGAAGGGCTGACGGGGCGGGGGCGGGGGGGCGTCGGGGGGCGTTCAGGCCGCCCGCGGGGGCGCGTTCAGGCCGCGTTCAGGAGCGCCGCGACCTCGTGCGCCGCCCAGTGCCCGCGCGCCCCGGGGCGCGAGGCGAGATAGTCACCGGCCCGCGCCGCGCCCCAGCCATGGGCGGCCCGCAGCCCTCCGCCCAGATGCCGCAGATACGCCGCGGCGGGCGCGTTCCACGGCACGGAGACGCTGCGCCACGGCGCGGTGAACGTCAGCACCGGATGCCCGTCGAGCGTTCCCGCGCACACCAGCGTCTCGTAGCGCCCCGGCCCGAGCCTGGCGCGGCCCGTGCGCAGCACCGCCGTCAGATCGAGATCGGCGCCGGGCGCCCGGCCCATCTCCTGCGCGGCGATGTCCGAGAGCTGCCCGAGCGTGACCAGGTGCGCATGCGCCGCGGTCTCCCCAGGGGCGTGCGGGTCATAGAACGCACGCCCTCCGGTCCACACCGCCGACTCGGTCGCGAAGTACAGCAGCCCCGGCAGGGTCAGCGCCGTCGACCGCCGCGGCGGCCGTGCATCGCGGCACCCGGGGTGGGCCCGCGCGCCGCCCGGCGGAACCCCGCCCTCGAGGTACGACGCCAGCCGCGCCGGATGCATATTCGACCCATATGCCGCGTACCAGACGGAGGTTGAGGACCCGGGGGAAAGCGCCGATGACCGGTCGGGGAAATCTCCGTTCGTGCCTGCCAATCCGCCCGCGCCTCCCCGGATACTCACTCGCGTCCGCCACCTCACCGTCCCCGGGAGTCATCGTGACGTTTCTGAGCCGCCGCCGTGCCATGGGGGCCGCCGCCTTCTCCGCCGCGCTCGCCACCGGGGTGGCCGTGCCAGGCACGGCCGCCGCGGCAGGCCGCGGCCGGGGCACCATACCCCTGCCGCGCGCCCACGCGCACAACGACTACGAGCACGAGCGCCCGCTGTTCGACGCGCTCGACCACGGCTTCACCAGCGTCGAGGCCGACATCTGGCTGGTCGAAGGGCAACTGCTCGTGGCCCACGACGAGATCGACCTCGACCCCGCCCGCACCCTTCAGGCGCTCTACCTCGACCCGCTGCTCGACATCGTCAGGCGGGGGCACGGGCGGGTCTACCCGGGTCACCGGGTGACGCTCCAGCTGCTGATCGACATCAAGAACACAGGCGACGCCACCTACCGCGCGCTCTCCCGCGTGCTCGAGCGCTATGACTCCCTCTTTATGAAGGCCATCGACGGCCGGACGCGGAAGGGCCCCGTGCAGGCCGTGATCTCGGGCGACCGGGCGGCGCGCGTGCCGATGGAGGAGGAGCGGGTGCGGCGCGCGTTCTACGACGGGCGCCTCGACGACCTGGGCTCGCCAGCGCCCGCGTCGTTCATCCCGCTGATCAGCTCCAACTGGACGCAGAGCTTCACCTGGCTCGGCGCGGGCCCCATGCCCGAGGCCGAACGCCGCCTGCTGCGCGACCTGACCAGGACGGCGCGGGCGCGGGGGCAGCGGACCAGGTTCTGGGCGACCCCCGACCTGCCGGGCCCCGAGCGTGAGGCGGTCTGGCGCGAGCTGGTGGCCGCGGGCGTCGACCACCTCAACACCGACGACCTCCCCGGCCTGGCGGCGTTCCTCAGGGAGGTCGACGGGGGACGCTAAGTGCTGCGCGCGGGGAGGTCGTCGATCCAGGCGTAGCGTGTGCCGCGGCCCTCGGTGGACCGCAGCTCGTACATCCCGCCGGACTGCCGCGCCGCCAGCATCAGCGGCAGCGGCACCCGGCCGGTGATCAGAACGTCAACGGTCCGGCCGTCGCGTGGCCCGCCCTCGTATCTGACGCGGATCACATGGTGCTCTGCCATGGCGCCAACTTATCCGGGTGGCGCCAATCCGCGCGCCACCCGGAAGAGTGCGATCCTGCACGCCAGTTCGGCGGGGTCAGGGGGCGGGGCTGAGGGTGGAACGCTGGCGGCCGAGCCCGTCGACCTCCACCTCGACGATGTCGCCCGCCGTCAGATAGGGGAAGCGGCCGGAGAGCGCGACGCCCTCGGGGGTGCCGGTGTTGATGACATCGCCCGGCTCGAGCACCAGGTACTGCGAGAGGTGGTGCACGATCTCGGCGACGCCGAAGATCATGTCGGAGGTCGAGGAGTCCTGCCGCTTCTCGCCGTTGACGAACGAGCGCAGCCCCAGCGCCTGCGGATCGGCCACCTCCTCCGCGGTGACGAGCACCGGGCCCAGGGGGTTGAACGTCTCACAGCTCTTGCCCTTGGACCACTGGCCGCCTGACTCGTCGAGCTGGTAGGCGCGCTCGGAGACGTCGTTGCTCACCGCGTAACCGGCGATGTGCGCGAGGGCGTCGGCGGGCGAGGCCAGGTAGCGCGCCCTGCGGCCTATGACCACGGCCAGCTCGACCTCCCAGTCGGTCTTCGCCGAGCCGCGCGGGATGAGCACGTCGTCGTGCGGGCCGACGACCGTGTTGGGCGACTTGTAGAACAGGATCGGCACCGTGGGCGGCTCGGCACCCGACTCGGCGGCGTGGGCGGCGTAGTTCTGGCCGATGCACAGCACGGCGGACGGGCGGGCGACGGGCGCGCCGATCCGCTCGCCCTCGATGCTCGTCGCGGGCAGCGACGACGGGTCGGGCACGAGGCCGGGGTCATCGGCGAGCGCGGCGAGGAACGCGCCGTCGATGTCGGCCGTCACGGGCCGCAGGTCGTGGTGGCGCTGGCCGTCCGCGGACACGAGCACGGGCCGCTCATGGCCCGCCTCGCCGATGCGCATCAGACGCATGATCGTGTGGCTCCTTGCCGTGTTCTTCGGAGTTCTCGGAGTTCTCGGAGTTCTCGGGGCTTTCGGGGCTTTCGGGGCTTTCGGAAAGTGACTTCCGCAGTGGGCGTCGGGGCCACTCTCCCTCAGACGACCCCACGGCTCAACCGTCACGCGACGTCGCCCCGGTCGCACCGGGCACAGGGCGGCGGGCCGGGCCCCGCGAAACATCCGACCTTCCCGGTATCAGGGCGGGCGCCGACGGGCCGTCACATGGGGGGATTGCGCCAGCACTTGCCATATGGCGCCCGCGAACGGGGGGAAGCATGACCGACTCGTGGGCTGAGGCGAAGGATCACTTACCGCGCCACCGTGATGCCCGGGGTGCGGATCGGCCATGGGGCGATCGTGGCCTCGGGCTCGGTCGTGGTGGACGACGTGCCCGACTACGGCATCGTCGGCGGCAACCCCGCCCGGCTGATCCAGCTGCGCTTCGCCGACGAGGACATCGCCCGGCTGCTCACGCTGGCCTGGTGGGACTGGCCGGTCGAGCACCTGACCGCGCATGTGCGGACGGTGATGGCGGGCGACGTGGACGCCCTGGAGGCCGTGGCGCCGCCCCGCGGCTGAGCGGCCCGACAGGACCGCTGGAGCCGACGCCGTGCACCGGCCCATCAGCCGACCAGACCCGCCTCGTGGGCCACCACGGCCGCGGGCTGTCCCGGCGTGGGACAGGCCCACCACGGCCGCGACGGCCACGAGCAGCGCATACGGCTTCAGCGCCCGCCCCTCGGCGGGCCACCCCCGCCGACCACCGAAAGTGATCATCTCCCTCATGCCCACGACGATACGTAATCGACCGGCTCCCCAACACTGACGAAAGTCATGTTCTTGAAAGCGGCCCGCGCACCCCGCGCACCCCGCGCGCCCCGCGCGCCCCCTCGCACGCCCCGCCCCCGCCCCGCGCCCCCGCCCCGCTCATGTCGTCGTCGCCGGAGGCTCGCCCTTCCTCGTCGTGAGGTCGATCACCGAGAATTCCACACCCTGTGGATCGGCGACCGAGGCCAGGCGCCCATAAGGGCTGTCCTTCGGCCCGTCCACCACGCGCCCGCCCAGGCGGCGCACCTCGGCCGCCGCCGTGTCGCAGTCCTCGACCACGAAGTACACCTCGGTGTGCGGCGGCATCCCCGGCTCCGCCTGCCCGTCCATCGCCAGCCGACCCATCACCGGCTCGCCGCCGACCTTCCACACGGAGAAGTCGAACTCGGGGCTTCCCACGTGCCGTTCGACGTCGAACGGGAAGACGGCGGGGAAGAACGCGTCGGCCGCCGCCGGGTCGCGCGTGGCGACCTCGGCCCAGCAGAACGTCCCCGGTCGGCCGCGCGCCCCGAATCCCTTGTGCTGCCCGGCCTCCCACACCCCGAACAGCACCCCGCCCGGGTCCGCGGCCAGCACCATCCTGCCCAGGTCGCCGATCTCCATCGGCTCCATCAGGACCGTTCCACCGTGCTCCCGCACCCGGCCCGCCGTCGTCACGACCGAGGGCGAGGAGAAGTACAGCGTCCAAGCGGGCGGCGCCTCCTGCCCGGCCATCTGGGGGGCCAGCGCGGCGACGGTCTTCCCTTCGAGCGTCGCCTCCGCGTACCCCCCGTACTCGGGCGAGCCCTCCCCGAAGTCCCAGCCGAACAGCTGCCCGTAGAAGCGCTTCCCGTCGGCCACGTCGAGCACGGTGGCGTCGACCCAACAGGGCTCACCCTCTGAGAAGTCGGACACGAGAGGCCCCTTTCCTATGTTTCTCCTGTTTCGCCCGAAAGGCACAGGTATGCCCTTCCACGCTAGCCAGAACGCCCCGGTTCGGCGCGGCGAGCGCGGGCGACGCCTCCCGCGCGGCCGCCCCCGCCGAGCCCCGCGCCCCCGGACCCCCGCGCCCCCGATCAGCCGCGCGCGCCCCGCCGCGTGGAGCCGCGTTCCACCAACGCCGGGGCGAAGCTGACCCGTTCATGACGGTGGCCGCCCCCGGGCGAGCGCAGCAGCAGGTCGGCCGCGGCGCGGCCGACGTCGTACGCGGGCTGGCGCACCGTCGTCAGCGCGGGCGACAGCTCGGCGGCGAAGTCGACGTCGTCGTAGCCGACCACGCCGATGTCGTCGGGGACGGCGACGCCGTGCTCGCGCAGCCCCCGGTACACCCCGAGCGCCGCCGCGTCGTTGCCGCAGATCACCGCGTCGGGGCGGGGGGTCAGGGCCAGGATCCTGGGGATGGCCTCCGCCGCGACGCCCGCGGCGGTCGTCGCCCGCACCGCGATCTCGGTGACCCGCGCGCCGGGGTCGAGCCCGGCCTCGGCGAACGCCGCCCGCACGCCCGCGAGGCGCTCGGCGAGGGAGCGCAGCGGCGGGCCGCAGCGCACGAACGCCACCTCGCGCTGCCCCGCGGCCAGCAGATGGCGGGCGGCCAGCGCGCCCCCCGCCGCGTCGTCCACCGTGACCGCGCACAACTCCGCGCCGTCGCCCGGGTGATCGAGCAGGACGACGGGGGTGCCACGCTGCCCCAGGCGGACCAGCTCGGGCAGCGACGCCGCCACCGGGCTGATGATCACCCCGCGCACGCCCTGTTCCTCCAGGAGCCGCAGATAGCGGGCCTCGCGCTCCCCGCGCATGTCGGTGCTGCACTGCACGAGGAGGCAGCCGTCCTCGGCGAGCCGGTCCTCGATGCCTCGGGCGACGGCCGCGAAGTGGGCGTTGGAGGTGTCGAGCAGGACGCAGCCGACCACCGGGCTGGGCGCGCCGCGCAGGCGGCGGGCGGCGCCGTTGCGCACATAGCCGACGCGTTCCATGGCGTCCCTGACCCGGCCCCGGGTGGCGGAGGCGACGAGCTGGGGGTTGTTGAGCACGTTGCTGACGGTGGACATGGACACCCCGGCCAGCTCGGCGACCTGGCGGATCCCGGCGCGCCGCCCGGCGGCGCGGGGCGGGGCGTCTCCCGCTGGCAGCGCATCTCCCGACGTCACGGCCGCAGCCTAACGCCAGGGCGCCCGCGCCCCGCCCGGCCGGGAAGCCACACGACCGACCGCGGCCGAACGGGCCCGACGGCCGAACGGGCCCGACGGCCGAACGGCCCGGCCCGGCGCACGCGGCCAAACGGCCCCGCCCCGCATGCGCCCCCGCGCGCCCCGCCCCATCATCGGGAGAACCGAACGACCCGGGAGCGCCCCGGGTGCAACTCGGGAGCGACCTGGAGGAAACGGGCATGGGCGTGCGCACCTGGATCCAGGACTGGCCCGTCTACCGGCAGCTGACGGGCAACGACCCGCTGGGCCGGGGCGCGGCGGCCGAGTCGCGGCGCACCGCGGCGCTGCGCCCCCGCACCGACACCGCCGACCGGGTGGTGGGCTCGATCTGCCCCTACTGCGCGGTGGGCTGCGGCCAGCGGGTCTATGTCAAGGACGAGCGGGTCGTGCAGATCGAGGGCGACCCCGACTCCCCGGTCAGCCGCGGCAGGCTCTGCCCCAAGGGCTCGGCGACGCTCCAGATGACCACGGGCGACGCCCGCGCCCACCAGGTCCTCTACCGCCGCCCGCACGGCACCGAGTGGGAGCCGCTCGACCTGGACACCGCCATGGACATGGTCGCCGACCGGGTCGTCGCCACGCGCCGCGCGACATGGCAGTGGGAGGTGAACGGCGCGCGCGTCGCCCGCACGCTGGGCATCGCGAGCCTGGGCGGCGCGGTCCTCGACAACGAGGAGAACTACCTGATCAAGAAGCTGTTCACGGGCCTCGGCATCATCCAGATCGAGAACCAGGCCCGCGTGTGCCACAGCTCCACGGTCGCCGGGCTCGGCACGTCGTTCGGGCGCGGCGGCGCGACGACGTTCATGCAGGACCTCCAGAACGCCGACTGCGTCGTCATCCAGGGCTCCAACTTCGCCGAGGCGCACCCCGTCGGCTTCCAGTGGGTCATGGAGGCCAAGGCCCGCGGCGCCACGATCGTGCACGTCGACCCGCGCTTCACCCGCACCAGCGCGCTCGCCGACCTGCACGTCCCGATCCGCGCGGGCAGCGACATCGCGTTCCTCGGCGGGCTGATCAACCATGTGCTGACGCACGGCAAGGAGTTCCGCGAGTACGTCGTCGCGTACACCAACGCGGCCACGATCGTGAACGACGACTTCCGCGACACCGAGGACCTCGCTGGCGTCTTCTCCGGGCTCGACCCCGAGAAGGGTCACTACGACCCGGCGAGCTGGCAGTACCGGGGCGCCGCGATCCGCTCGCTCGCGGGCAGCCCCGACCCCGCGCGCAACGAGGCGCTGGACCGCATCGCCCTCGAACACAGCGCCGCAGGCTCGGAGTCCCATGGCTCGGGCGGCCAGGACGTTCCCCCGCGCACCAAGCGCGACGAGACGCTCGAGCACCCGCGCTGCGTCTTCCAGCTCCTCAAGCGCCACTACGCCAGGTACACCCCCGAGCTGGTCGAGGAGGTGTGCGGCGTGCCGCGCGAGACGTTCGCCCGGGTCTGCGACGCGCTGACGGCCAACTCGGGCCCCGACCGCACCAGCGCGTTCGCCTACGCCGTCGGCTGGACGCAGCACACCGTCGGCGCCCAGTACATCCGCGCCGCGTGCGTCCTCCAGCTGCTGCTCGGCAACATCGGCCGCCCCGGCGGCGGCATCCAGGCGCTGCGCGGCCACGCGAGCATCCAGGGGTCGAGCGACATCCCCACGCTGTTCAACCTGCTGCCCGGCTACCTCCCCATGCCGCACGCGGGCGCGCACGGGAACCTCGACGCGTTCGTCGACGCCGTGCGCACCCGCAAGGGCTACTGGGCCGACATGCGCGCCTACATGGTGAGCCTCCTCAAGGCGTACTACGGCGCCGCGGCCACCGCGGAGAACGACTACTGCTTCGGCCACCTCCCCCGCCTCACCGGCTCGCACAGCACCTACGACACCGTGATGGCCCAGCTCGACGGCGCGTGCAAGGGCTACTTCCTGCTGGGCGAGAACCCCGCCGTCGGGTCGGCCAACGCCCGCCTCCAGCGCCTCGGGATGGCCCACCTCGACTGGCTCGTGGTGCGCGACTTCTCGCTCATCGAGTCCGCGACGTGGTGGCGCGACGGGCCCGAGATCGAGACCGGCGAGATGGTCACCGAGGACATCGCGACCGAGGTGTTCTTCTTCCCCGCCGCCGCGCACACCGAGAAGTCGGGGTCGTTCACCAACACCAACCGCTGGCTCCAGTGGCACCACGCCGCCGTCGAGCCCGAGGGCGACGCGCGCAGCGAGCTGTGGTTCACCTACCACCTCGGCCGCCGCATCAGGCAGAAGCTCGCGGGCTCCGACGACCCGGCCGACCGCATCTTCCTCGACCTCGCCTGGGACTACCCGGTGGAGGGGCCGCTCGACGAGCCGATCGCCGCCGCCGTGCTCGCCGAGATCAACGGGCGGGGCCCCGATGGCGCCCCGCTGTCGGCGTACACGCAGCTGCGGGACGACGGCTCGACGAGCTGCGGCTGCTGGATCTACTGCGGCGTCTTCGCCGACGGCGTCAACCAGGCCGCCCGCCGCAGGCCCCACACCGAGCAGGACTGGGTCGCCGCCGAGTGGGCCTGGGCCTGGCCAGCCAACCGCCGCGTCCTCTACAACCGCGCCTCGGCCGCCCCCGACGGCACCCCGTGGAGCGAGCGCAAGGCGTATGTGTGGTGGGACAAGGCGCGGCGGCGCTGGACCGGCCACGACGTTCCCGACTTCCCGCCTGGCCTCGCCCCCGACCATGTGCCGGGCCGCAGGGCCAAGGGCGTGGCGGCGCTGCGCGGCGACGACGCATTCATCATGCAGGGCGACGGCAAGGGCTGGCTCTACGCCCCCGCGGGCCTGGTCGACGGGCCCATGCCGACGCACTACGAGCCGCAGGACTCGCCGTTCCCCAACGCCCTCCACCCCGAGCACCCGAGGTCACCCGTGCGGCTGACGTTTCCGAGGGCGGGCAACGAGTACCACCCGGCCGGTGGCGCGCGCGGCAGCTCCGTCTACCCCTATGTCGTCACCACCTACCGCCTCACCGAGCACTTCACGGCCGGGGCGATGAGCCGCTGGCAGCCGTATCTCGCCGAGCTGCAACCGGAGTTCTTCTGCGAGGTCTCCCCCGAGCTCGCTGCCGAGCGCGGCCTCGAGCACACCGGCTGGGCCACCGTCATCACCGCGCGCAGCGCCATCGAGGCGCGCGTGCTCGTCACCCCGCGCGTTCCGCCGCTGCGCGCCGGGGGGCGCACGGTGCACCAGATCGGGCTGCCGTTTCACTGGGGCCCCAACGGCTACACCACGGGGGACGCGGCCAACGAGCTCGCCGCGATCGTCCTCGACCCCAACGTCCACATCCAGGAGGTCAAGGCGCTCTCCGCGGACATCCGCCCGGGGCGCCGCCCGCGCGGCCCGGCGCTGCGCGCGCTGGTCGCGGACTACCGGCGGCGCGCCGGGTCCACCGCACACACGGGCCAGGAGGTCTGAGCCATGGCCACACACGAGCCGACGAGCGAGCCCCTGCCCCTGTCGCCGTCCTCCCGGCCCCACCTGCTGCACGGGCCCGAGCCCGCCGTGGCCGCCGACGCCGGGCACGACAACCCGCCGCCACGCATGGGCTTCTTCACCGACACCTCCGTGTGCATCGGCTGCAAGGCGTGCGAGGTGGCCTGCAAGGAGTGGAACGCCATCCCCGAGGACGGCCTCGACCTCACCGGCATGAGCTACGACAACACCGCGGCGCTCGGCGCCTCGACGTGGCGGCACGTGGCGTTCATCGAGCAGGCCAAGCCGCTCGGCGGCCAGGAGGCGCACCTGGGCGAGGCGCCCGGCGCGCCGTCCGACCTGCGCTGGCTCATGGCCTCCGACGTGTGCAAGCACTGCACGCACGCGGCGTGCCTCGACGTCTGCCCGACCGGCTCGCTCTTCCGCACCGAGTTCGGCACGGTGGTGGTGCAGGAGGACATCTGCAACGGCTGCGGATACTGCGTGCCCGCCTGCCCGTTCGGGGTGATCGAGCAGCGCCAGGGCGACGGCCGCGCCTGGAAGTGCACCCTGTGCTACGACCGGCTCGGCGCGGGCCAGGAGCCCGCGTGCGCGAAGGCGTGCCCGACCGACTCGATCCAGTTCGGCCCGCTCGACGAGCTGAGGGAACGGGCCGCCGCGCGCGTCGAGCGGCTGCACGAGACGGGCGTGCCCGACGCGCGCCTCTACGGCGAAGAGCCGGGGGACGGGATCGGCGGCGCGGGCGCGTTCTTCCTGCTGCTCGACGAGCCCGAGGTGTACGGGCTGCCCCCCGACCCCCAGGTCACCACGCGCGACCTGCCCGCGATGTGGCGCAGGGCGTCGGTCGCGGCGCTCGCGCTGCTCGGGGGTCTGGCGGCGGTGTTCGCGGGCTCGGGCACGGGACGGAGCGGGCGAGCGCCCCGAGGATCGAACGGGAGGACGCGGTGAGCGAGAACAGGGTGACCCGCGACGGGCTGCGGGGCGAACGCCAGGGGCGCGACGCGACGTTCGGCAACGGCGTGTTCGGGGCGGGGCAACCCGGCGGCGGACACCGGAAACGGCGGCGGCGCGGCGAGGAACTGGCCGTGCCCCCCGCCGACTTCACCTCCTACTACGGGCGCCCGGTGATCAAGGCCCCCGCGTGGGCGCCCGCCGACATCGCGGGCTATCTCTTCCTCGGCGGCCTCGCGGGCGCGGGCTCGGTGCTCGCCGCGGGCGCCGCGGCCACCGGACGGCCCGCCACCGCACGGGCGATGAAGGTGAGTTCGCTCGGCGCGATCACCCTGTCCACCGCGGCGCTCGTCCATGACCTGGGCAGGCCGGGCCGCTTCCACCACATGCTGCGCGTCGTCAAGCCCACCTCGCCCATGAGCGTGGGCTCCTGGCTGCTCGCCGCCTATGGCCCGATGGCCGGGGCCGCCGCCGCGTCCGACGTGACCGGGCTGCTGCCCCGCGCCGGGCGCGCCGCCACCCGGGGCGCCGCGCTGCTCGGCCCCGGGATCGCCGCGTACACCGGCGTGCTGCTCGCCGACACCGCCGTGCCCGCGTGGCACGACGCCCACCGCACCCTGCCGTTCCTCTTCGCCGCCTCGGCCGCGGCCGCCGCCTCGGGCATGGCGCTGGCCACGGGGCCCGTCGCCGAGAACGGCCCGGCCCGGCGCGCCGCCGTGCTGGGCGCCGCGGCCGAACTCGCCCTCACCCGCGCCGTGCACCGCCGCGCCGGGCTGGCCGGGGAGACCTATGGGCACGGCGCGGCGGGCCGACTCCTGCGCGCGGCCAAGGCGTTGGGCTGGGCGGGCGCCGCGGGCGCGGCGCTGCTAGGCCGCCACAGGGCGCCCGCGGCGCTGAGCGGGGCCGCGCTGCTCGCCGCGTCGGCGTGCACGCGCTTCGGGGTGTTCAGGGCGGGCATCGCCTCGGCGCACGACCCGAAGTACACCATCGCGCCCCAGCGCGAACGGCTCTCGGAGGGCGCGGGGTAACGCCCCTCACTCCGCGGGTGTCTCGGTCGTCAGCGGCACCTCGCCGATGGTCTCGCCCGCCTCGATGATCACGAGCGTGTCGTCCCTGATCTCGTAGCGCGTCGTCGGCGGGTCCTCGGCGACAAAGCCGAACCCCGTCTCCGTCGCGGCCAGGGGCTCACCCGGCTCCCCGCCGTCGGGCGTCTCGACATACCACAGCGCGCCGTCGGCGTCCCGGCAGAGCACGACCGACCCCGACACCACGCGGTAGGACGCGACGAGTTGAGCGCTCTCGGGCCACGGCGCCCACAGCCGCCGAGCCACCGCGTCGGGGCAGGGGCCTGAGGGCGTCGCGGAGGCGCCGAGGGTCGGCTCGCCGCCCTCGCCCGAGCCGTCCCCGCCGTCGAACAGGCCGAGCGACACCGCGCCGCCGGTGACAAGCCCCGCGATCAGGAACAGTGCCACCAGGCGGCCACGCCACGGCGCACGCTCACGGCGCGGGGCGTACGTCGGGCGCGGGGCGGGGGGCGTGGGCTCCGGCGCGAAGAGGTCATCGGGCGCGAAGCGCAGATCCTCGGGCGCCCCGCAGCGCACGCAGTCGCCGCCGTCGCGTGCGTTGTGCGTGCCGCACAGCTCACAGATCCAGGCGGGCGAGGGTCCCGGCTCGAACTCCCTGGCCTCGGGCCGCGCGGCGACGGGCGCGATCCACACCGGCTCGGGCTCGAACGGCTCGGGCGAGGGCTCTTGGGGGCGCCGCGCCGCGCAGATGTCGCAGCTGTCCGCCTCGGCGCCGTTGTACGTGTCGCACTCCCCGCACCGCCACGTCGCCCCCGGCACCGCGCGCTCAGCCCACCCGCCGCGCCGAACGCGCCAGCACCGACGCGTACAGCGCCTCGGTCAGCGGCGCCACGGGCGAGAGGTCCCACTCCGGGTCGTCCCCCGGTATCCGTGCCCCCGGCAGCAGCACATCGACCGCGCCCACGCCGTGCCGCCGCGCGCACAGCTCCACGAACTCCTTCACGCGCGGGGCGCGTTCGGCCCCGATCACCACCCTGATCAGCACATGCCCCTCGGCGGGCGCGCCCCGTGGCACGCACCGGAACACCATGTGCAGCCGCCCGTCCTCCGGGTGCGGCCTGACCAGGATCGCGGCGCAGCGCCCCGCGAAGCCCTCCCCCGACCCGGGCCACGCGAACCGCAGCCCCTCCTCGTCGACGGTCAGCGAGACGCCGTCGCCCTCCAGCATCACAGGCTATTCGCGATCGTCTCGATGATCTCGTCCATCTCGAACTCCTCAAGCCCCTCGCCCGCCCGCGAGGGGAAGTGCAGCGTGAGGTCCCACTCCTCGCCGATGGTCTCCGCCCAGGGCTCCTCCTCGGGTGCGAACAGCACGAGGCGCTTGGCCGACTGCTCCATCACCGCCGTCTGGCTGCGCGCGTACCCCCACTGCTCGAACAGATCGTCCATCGTGCGCGGAATGCCCCGCGGATAGCTCTGCGCGGCCACGCCCACCGTGCCGAGCGGGTGCGCGGGCGCGTCCGTGAACAGCACGATCACATGGCGCCGCCGGTCGAGCCCCTTCTCCCAGGGCGAGTTCACGGCGAGAGCCAGCGCCTCCAGGCCCGACTCGGGGACGTCACCGCCGCCGCCCGCCTCGATCCCGCTCACAAAGGCCGCGAACTCCTCGGCCTGCTCCGGCAGGTGGAGGAACGGCGTCTGCTCGATCGCGCTGTCGGGGTCGTCGCCGAAGTCCCTGAACGCGATCACCCGCAGCCGCAGCTGGCTAATCTCCTTGCCCTTCCGGCCCATCACCCCGGCGAGACGCAGGTGGAACTGGAGGGCGCTGCGCTTCACCGCGTCGATCACCGGGTACATGCTGCCGGTCGCGTCGACGCACAGGACGATGTCCACGGCGTACCGCAGATTGCCCCGGTACCTCTCGAGCTCGGCGCTCACCGCGCCCTCCCTTCGGTCATGGCGTCGTTCGTTGGCGTCGTTCGTTGGCGTCGTTCGTTGGCGTCGGTCATGGAACGGCCCCGCCGCCCCTCGGCGTGAAGCGCACCCGGGACCGCCTCGGCGCCTGGGCGGCATCCTCGCGCGCGGACCCGGGAGGGGTCCCGGGCGGGGTCCCGGCCCCGGCGCCCGAGAAGCGCACGCGGCTCGCCCGGGGCGCGCTCGCCCTGGGCGCGCTCGCGCGGAGCGCGCCCAGGGCGCACACCTCAGGGTCGCGCAGCACCGCGAGAAACCGCTCGACCGAGGGGCGCGCGCCCGGATCCCACGCCGTCAGATCCCGTACGAGCGCCGCCAGCTCGTCCGAGAGCCGCGCGTCGAGCGCCAGCGCCTCCCCGGCGTTGACCGCGTCCGCGGGCGACCCGTACCGCTCGTCATGGCCGGGCAGCGCGCCCGTCACCATCAGATGGGCCATCAGCCCCAGCGCGAACAGGTCGACGGCGGTGGTCAGATCGGGCTCGTCGACCAGCTCGTCGCCCTGGACGTAACGCCGCCACTCCGGCGCCCCGTACAGCGAGTCCCCGGCGATCGCGTCCCTGCCGGGCGGCCTGCCGGACACATAGGAGTCGTCGAAGTCGATCAGCTTGGCCGTGTGGTACGTCGCGCCGGGGCGCCGCTGCACCAGCACGTTGGCGGGCTTGAGGTCGCCGTGCACGACGTCGATGTCGTGCAGCAGCTTGAGGCTGCTGCCCAGCGTGCGCAGCAGCACGGCCCGGTGCGCGGGCTCGAGCGCGTGCGGCTCGGCGAGGCTGTCGGTGTCGATCCGCTCGGTCACCTTGTAGTAGCTGCTGCGCTCATGGAAGAAGTCGGTCGCCAGCACGAGGTTCCCGGCCCCGCGCGCGTCGGGGCGCAACCGGCGCATGATGCCGCGGTGGCGCTCCTCGAACTCTCGGCACGCCGCCATGCGGATCCGCACGCTCGGCGTATCGGGGGACGCGCCGGCGCGCGGCCGCTTCGGCTCGAGGAAGCGCTTGAGGAAGAACTCCCTGCCGCCCTTCTCGGCGAACGCCCACACGCACTTGCCGCCCCCCGCGTTGGTCGGCTCGCTGACCAGGAGGTACCCGTTGATGACATCCCCCCGCTTCACCGCGCCCCCGCCTCCCGCACGGGCGGCATGTGCCGCTCGTACCCCGCCCGATAGGACCGCCACGCCGCGTCCTGCCAGCCGCGCGAGGCCACCTCGGGCCCCTCGCCGCCGTAGCGCGCCCGCACCGCGTCATGGCGCGGCCCGAACGCGCGGCGCAGCGCGGCGAAGTCCCCGAACCCCGGCGCCGCCAGCGCGAGCGTCGCGTCGTCCGCCGTGTACGCGCCGACCTCGTCGCGCAACAGCCGCGCCCACCCGGCGAGATCGCCCGCGGCGGCCAGGGTCCGCAGCAGCACCCACTCGAACCGCGCGGGCGTTTCCAGATAGCCGAAGAAGCCGTCCGTGGCGCACAGCAGGACGCACGGCAGCGGGAACGTCCACGCGTGCGCGTCCACGGTGAACGGGCGGTCCGCGCACACGACGTTGGTCATCGCGGGGTCGGCGCGCAGCTGCTCCAACGCGTCGTCCAGGTGCGTGTGGTCGCGCGTCAGCGCGTGCAGCCCGCTGGCGGGGAGCAGGGCGTACGCGCGCGAGTCGCCCGCCCACAGCGCCTGCCCCGCGACCGCGTCCCCGGTCAGCCGGTAGGCCAGGCCCGCCACGGTGGTGGGCAGCACGCGGCGCATCGAGCCGGTGATCCTGCCGCGCATGCGCGGGCGCGCGGCATCGAGCTGGCGCCGTAGCTCCTCCGCGAGCGCCGCCGCCGCGCCCCCATGCAACGGCCCGTCGGGGCCCGCGCGTTCGACCGCCTCGCGGAACCAGCACTCGGTCGCCAGACGCGCCACCCGCGCGCCCACCCATGCGCCGGTGTACGACTCGCCGCCGGGGGCGCGCCACGCGGGCGCGGCGCCCGCGCCCCCCGCGCCGTCGAACACCGCGATCACGCCCCCGCGGCTGCCCCTGTGGTGCGCGGCCAGCGCCTCCGCGTCCTCGCCGCGCCCCGCGACCCGCTCGGTCCACACGGTGAGCCCCGCGACCTGCGCGCCGCCCCCTGACACCCACACGCCGGGCGGCGGCGCCCCGGCCCGCTCGGCGGCGAAAAGCATCCCCACTCCCCCTCAGGTCGCGGCCCCTCGAAGAAGTATTCCCCCCGCCATCGACGGCTGTCGAGAACGGGCCCTTCCCCTCAAGGCCCCTCAGGACCCGCGGCGTAGCGCGCCCGTTGACGGCCCCGACGGGGAGTCGATAGCGTTTTGTCATAACTCAGGCGCTTTGACTGAGTTGACCTTGAACGGGGTTGACGTTGAACGGGGTTGACCTTGAACGGGGTTGACCTTGAACGGGGTTGACATTGAACGGAGCTGACGCCGTGTCCCTCCCCCTCGGCCGAAGAGCCCTGGTCCTCGGCGCCGCGAGCGCGGCGGGCGCCACCGTCCTGACGGGCGGGCCCGCCTCGGCCGCGCCCGCCGCCGCGCGCCCCGCCAGGGGCCGCGTCCACGAGTCGACCGTGTTCACGGCGGGCGAGGACGGCCTCGCGGTGTTCCATGTCTTCGGCCTGGCCGTCACGGCGCGCGGCACCGTGCTCGCGTTCGCCGAGGGCCGCGTCACGCAGCACGACGCCGACCCCCACCACCTGGTCTGCCGCCGCAGCCGGGACGGGGGCAGAAGCTGGGGCGCGCTCGAGTACGTCGTCCGCTCCGACGGCACCCGCTCGTTCGTCAACCCCACCCCGCTCCCGGACGGCGGCACCGGGCGGCTCTTCCTCTTCTACGCCGAGGGCTTCAGGAACGACGGCAGCACCGGCGGCTCGCCCGACCGCTCCCGCCTCCACGTCATCGCGAGCGACGACGACGGGCGCGCCTGGTCCGAACCGACCGAGCTAACCGGCCTGTTCGACGGCAACCCCCACGGCTGGACCCTGCACATGCCGGGCCCGGGCCATGGCATCAGGCTGGCCGACGGGCGCCTGATGCTCCAGACGTGGCACCGCAGGGCCATGACGTTCCCCGTCGCCCAGCGGCGGTACGGCGTCTGCGTCGTGCACAGCGACGACCACGGCCGCACATGGCGGCAGGGCGGCGCGGTCCCGCTCGACGCCGCCTACCCGGTCAACGAGTCGCGGCTGCTCCAGCGCCCCGACGGCTCGCTCGCGCTGCTCGGCCGCTATGCCTCGGGCGGCACCCACCCGCGGATCGTCTCGGTGAGCGGCGACCGCGGCGCCACGTGGTCGGCTCCCGTGCTCGACGCCGCCGTTCGCCCGGTCAACGCCGTGGACACCGGCCTCGCGCGCATCACCGGAGGCCCCGGCAGCGACCGTGCCAGCCGCGTCGTCTTCACGCGCCCCGACTCGACCGAGCGGCGCAACCTCACGATCTCCCTCTCCTACGACGACGGCATGACCTTCCCGCACAGCCGCGTCATCACCGAGGGCCCGGCCTCCTACTCCGACGCGGTCGCGCTGCCCGACGGGCGCGTCGGCGTCCTCTTCGGCCGTGACCACGCCGACGGCGTCTCGACCAGCTTCTCCGGCAGGGTCGCGTTCGCCGCCATCGACCTCGACTGGCTCGACGCCGCCGAGCCGTCAGGGTTCGACCTGGACGCGATGCCGCTGCGCGCGGGCGGCGGCGGCGCGCTGCGGATCGTCGCCGACGCCAACGCCGCGGGCGGCAGCCGCCCCGAGCTGGCCGCGACCGACTACGGCGCGTTCGCCGAAGCGCTCGTCGAGGTGGAACGCAGCGGCCCGCACGACGTGTACGCGCGGTTTCGGCACCTGCCCGACGGCGGCACCGTCACGGTCACGGTCGACGGCGAGAGGGTCGGCGGCCCGGTCAACACCGCGGCGCGCGGCGTCCGTTCGTTCACCACCCGGCTCCTGGGCCGCGCCGACCTCTCCAGGGGCCGCCGTCGGGTGCGGTTCACGGTGACCGACAAGCACACCGACGCGACGGGCCTGACGATCAGCCCCGACCTCCTGACGCTCGTCCCCGCCCGCGAGTGACGCGTTCGGGATGGTGGGATGGCGGGGTGAACACCTCCCCGTGGGCCCGCCTCGCCCTGCTGGCCCTGCTGCTCGCGGCCACCGCGGGCGCCGTTCTCGCCCTGGGGCGGCCGACGGGCGCGGCGCCGTACTTCATCGCCCTCTACGCCCTGTGCACCCTGGTGTTCGTCCCCAAGCCCGCCCTGACCGCCGCCGCGGGGGCCCTGTTCGGCGCGGGCCACGGCCTGGCCGTCGCGGTGACCGGCACCCTGCTCGGCGCGCTGCTCGCGTTCGCCGCGGGGCGCCTGCTCGGGCGCGACGCGCTCCGGCCGCTGCTGCGCCGGTTCCGGCCGCTCGCCTCGCTGGACCGGCGCCTGACGGGGCGCCCGTTCACCAGCGTCCTGACCCTGCGGGTGCTGCCGGTCATGCCGTTCACCGCGGTCAACCTGACCGCGGCGTTCTCCGGCACCCCCTGGCTCCCCTACGCGACGGCCACCCTCGTCGGCACCCTCCCGGCCAACGTCGCCTACACCCTCGCGGGCGCGACGGCGACCAACCCCGCGTCCCCCGCCCTGTGGGCCCCCGCCGCGGCACTGCTGCTGCTCCTCGGCACGGCCGCCGCGATCCGCCGCCGCCGAGCACAGGCCGCCATGGCGGCACCGCGGCCCTGAGGGCGCCCGGCAACGGGGGCAACCCCATGGGAGAAACGGTTTCGACCGGGGGAGAGCGGTCCATGCTCTCGGATGCGGGATCCGGCGGTCGACCGTCACGGCGCACGCGCGGTGCACGGAGTGGGCCGTGCACCGCAGGCTCGCGCCGGACGGGATGACGATCTCCGCCTCATGACTGCCGCCTGCCCGCAGTGCCGAAGCTCGGAAACTCGCGGCTGGGGAGGGCGTGGATTGCTGTCACCACGGGCATGGGAAGTGATCGCCCGTCAGGGCGAGAAGAGATCGTTCGCGGCGGGGGCACCGATGCTGCGACAGGGAACACCGGGCTCGTACCTGCTGGCGTTGACCTTCGGGCTGGCGAAGGTGGTACAGCACCGATCGGACGGAATCCCCCTGTGGCTGGCCTTCCGCGGGCCCGGGGAACTGCTCGGCGAGGTCTCGGTGCTCAGCAAGCGACAGGAGCCGCGCAGCGCTGACGTCATCGCCGTGACCAGGTGCGAGACCCGGGTACTCGACGCGGCGCGGTTCAGGCGATTCGTCGCCGAGCACGGTCTCGGCGACGACCTGTTACAGCAGGCGATGGACCGGACCCGCGAATCGGACGAGTACCGAGCCGAATTGATCACGCTGTCCATGACCGTACGGCTCGCACGAACCCTCCTGCGCCTGTCCGCCCTGGCCAGGTCCCGGCAGTTGACCGGACTGACACAGGAGGAGCTCGCCCAAGCCGTCGGCGGCTCCCGCAACGGCGTCGCCGAAGGACTGCAACGACTGCGCAACGCGCGGGCCGTCGAGACCGCGCGCAAGGTGATCACGATCGTCGACATCGACACGCTCCGTGAGCTGGCCGGTTATGGCAATGATCCCGCGCCTCCCCGGAGCAGCCGCTGAAGAGCCGCATGCACCGCCGCCCGGCCGCGCCCCCTCTGCGCCGACGGCCATGGCACCGGGCGTGGGTGTGAGGGCCCTCACCGCCCCAGCGCCCACTGATGGGCACAACTCTCCGTGATCTGCGGCAAGGATCGGCGACACCCGAAACCACCCGATCCTCGCGAGAGGCACGACCGTCATGTTCACCTCCGTTCCCGATCCCAACGCCGAGAGCCGTCCACTGCCGGGCTACCGAGCCCTGCTCGCCGTCGACGCAAAGGACTTCACCGGCTTGGTCGCCGTCCAGCACTCGGCGGTCAGCGCCCTGATCCCCGAGCTCGTCGACCGAGCACTCGTCGCGGCGGGGCTGACCGACCTCAAGGACGCCAAGAGCTTCCCCGCCAACACCGGCGACGGCATCGTCTTCGGCTTCGCCCCCGCATACCTGCCGTTCGTCGTCCACCCGTTCCTGAGGACACTCGACGGTGTCCTCGGCGAGCACAACGCCCAGCGCATCGCCCCGCGCCTGCGGCTCCGCGCCAGCGTGCACGTCGGGCCGCTGCCCGAGGCCGACGGCAACGGCACCGTGCGCAACGACACCCACCGGCTCCTCGACTCCCGCCCGGTCAAGGCGATCCTCGCCACCCCAGGCAGTGAGCGGACGACGCACCTGGCGGCGATCCTGTCCCACCGGGTCTACGAGGACGCGATCCTCGGCGGCTACACAGGGCTGGGGCCCGACCACTTCATCGAGGTCCCGGCCACGGTCGAGGGGAAGCACTACGCCCAACGGGCCTGGCTCCACATCCCCTCCCCGTCCGGCCAGCTCCTGCGCAACGGAGTCATCACCGCCATCGAGGACAGCGGCGCCAGCCGGAGCGAGCCTGGCCCGACCACGCCGGAGGGGCACGAGCCGCAACGAAACGCCATGCCCCCGACCCAGCACGTCGAACAGGGAAACGCCATCGTGGGCAATGTCTCCGGCAACATCTCGGGCACCTTCGGCACGCCGGAGTCCCACCGGTGAGCGACGAGCCCAGGACCGAACAAGGCGACGTTCAACAGCGTGTGGAGCAAGGTGCCGCCGTCGCGGGCGCGGTGAACGGCGACATCAACTTCTTCGCCGCCCCCGATGCGTTCGCCGCCTCCGAGAAAGTGGTCAAGCCCCGCTTCCGCGAAGGCCCGTATCCGGCCGAGGACGTGGACGAGCGGCTGCGAACCTTCGTCGAGCCCCCCTCCTCCGCGTTCGGTCGCGAGGTACTGCGGCGGCGGCACGTGCTGCTGCTCCTCGGCGCCCCCCGCACCGGCGCCAGCACCGCCGCCTTCGCACTGCTGCGCGAACGGTGCGGCGACGGCGGGCGCATCATCGGGCTGGACCCGAGCCGTGCCCTGGCCGACCTCAAGCCCAGGGACACGAGCGGCTATCTGATCCGCGCGCTGCCCGAAGAGGCCGCCGACGCGCTGACAGACGTCGCACTCACGGCGCTGCGGGAGCGACTGGAGAACGTCGACGCCCACCTGATCATTGTTGTCGATCCCACGCAGAGGCTGTCCCCCACGACGGCCCGCTGGCAGGTCCGACACGAACCGCCGCCCCCGGCGGAAGTGGCCCACGCCCACCTGCGCGCCATGGGCCTGTCCGAAGAACAGCTCTCCGTTGCCGACGCCCACTTGGGCGATCCACAGGTCAAGTCCTACCTTGAGACCAGCCAAGAGCCGGCCGTGGGCACCGAGGTGGCCGAGGAGTTGCGCCATATCGCCCTCGGCGTCCGGGAGTTGCACGAGGCTCTCGGCAACCTCACACGTACCGCCGCGGACCACGCCACGGCGACGCTGCGGGCGGTGCGTGGCGACGTGGCCGCGCTGGCCCTCACCACCTCGATCGCCCTGCTTGAGCACCAGGACCGAACCGTGATCGCCCGCTGCGCCGCCGAGCTGCGCCCCCTGCTCGCGCCCACTCCCGCCGAAACTCCGCCGGGCGACCGGGAGCAGGAGAGGACACGGACGACGGAGGCGGACGTGCTGGGCGACGACTTCGCCACCCGCCTGCGCAAGGTCAACGCCCACCCGCTCCCCCGCGTCGTCGACAACGGCAGCCGATACTGGTACCGCTACTGGGTCGAGCCCGTCGCGTTCCAGCGCCGGCACCAGGCCGATGCCATCCTCACGCGGCTGTGGTTGGACCACGAGGGCATCGCCGACGCCGTACTGACCTGGTTGCGGGACGACTCCACGCGTTACTCCCCCGGCCTCGACTACACGGTCGGCCTCTCCATCGGCCGAGTGCTGCGCCACGGCACGGGGCCCGACGTGCTGCGGCAGCTCCGCCCGCTGGCCGAGTCACCCGAGCGGTGGCGGCGCCGACTGGTGGCCTACGCGCTGAACGAAGCCGCTCAGGACGGGGTGCTGGCGGGCGCCGTCCGCGACGAGTTGTGGGAGTGGAGTCGTCTCCGCGATGAGCACCTGCGCGCAACCGTGGCCGAGACGTGTGCCGGCGGCTTCGGCCTGGTCAGGCCGGATCGGACCCTGCGCATGCTGGACCGCGTGCTCAACAGCGCTGACCGGCCACACGTACGCAAGGCCGTCTCTTCCGCCCTGGCCGTCCTGCTCCTTGAGGTGGCGAACGCCGGACGTGTACTCGACGCCTTCACCGGGTGGATCGCCCAACCGGAAGGCAGCGGGCAACGGGCCTACGCGCTGCGCGCCGTTCCCGAACTGATCGACAGCTTCCTGCAACTGGACACCGACGACCCGGGGCCGCTGCTGCCCTTGGTGCGCAGGTCCCTGGACGATGCCCAGGCCCGCGATGCGGTCATGGGCGTGCTCCTGAGCGCCGAGCACTCACCCAACGCGGGCACTCGGCTCCGCGCCACGGCTCTCATCACCCTGCTCGCCGCCACCGCGGGCGGGCAGCGCGGCGTCCGCGCCCTCCTCATCGCCCGCGTCCGCCGCGACGCCCAGTCCGACAAGCTCACAGAAGGGACCGTCGCATGAGCACGCCCCTGGTGGAACCGCTGCACAGGTCACCGTTCCGCTCCGTACTACAGCTGCGCATGGCCCCCCACACCCGGCCTCAGCAAGCACTGGTGCTCGTCGCCCAGGACGGGGCGGCCCTGGTCGGCGTTCCGAGCGGGACATGGCACGACCACCCGCGCCCCGGGCTGCTGCGGGTGTTGGGCAGCACGTTCCCGCAGTCCGGCTGGGTTTCGCTCGCAGAGCGGCACGACTGGGTGGATGTCGCGGCGCCACGCGGCGGAGCGGTACCGCAGCCCGCGGTGCGGTACTCGGTGAGTTGGCAGGTGAGCGACCCGGTCACGGTGGTCCGCGGCAACGTCACCACGGAGGGGGTCCCCGCGTGGATCGCCCAGCACATCGCGCAGAACGGTATGGGTTCCGGCGGTCTGCACGTGGTGCCCGACGCGGGCATCGTCTACCGCGTCCTTCAGCAGCCGGCGACCGACCCGACCGGGGCGAGCGCGGCGCCACCGCTGCCGTTCTCCTGGGACAGCGGCACGCTCAACGCCTACCAGTTCTTCCGCGAACTCATCAGTGAGGATCCACGCGGCCTGGCAGCACTGTGGCTGCTGCACCACCCGCAGGACGCCAAGGACGTGTTGGAGTGGACCGTGGCCAACCGACAGCTCCTGCTGCCCCAAGGGGCCGCGGAGGACCGCGAGCCAGAACCCGACGGATGGGAACGGTCATTGGCCGTCGCGCTGCGAGACCTGTCCCCGCACGACCGCGCCTTCGTCGGGGTCAACATGGCCAGGCTGCTGAACGATCTCGGCATCCCGGAAGCACAGGACGCCCTTGACCGGCTCGAAAGCCACTAGGAACAACGACGGACCACTGCGCCCACCCCAGGTCTCGCACGACAACGTCGTGCGAGACCTGGGCCGATATCGGAGCCACCTGAGAGGTCAGCCGGAAGCTGTCAGGTCAAATGAGACGGTATGAAGCTATGAGTTCTGTTTCTGGGGTTCTGTCTCAGGTCGGGGCTCGTTGATCCAGACGGCCGTGGGCAGCGTCGGTGGCTGGGGTTGGCGGCCGAAGCGTTCGGGATGCGCCGCATACGCCTGGGCGAGGGTGACGGCCCGTTGCTGGCGCACCAGGTCGGCGGTGCCGAAGTGGACGCTGGCCGGGGTATGCGGGCCGATCGCCGAGTGCCGGTGCTCGTGGTTGTAGCAGGTGAGTAAACCGTCGCACCAGTCGCGGGCGTGCTGCGGGGAGCCGAACCGGTCGGGGAAGTCGCCGCTGTACTTGATGGTCTTGAAGTGGGCCTCGCTGTAGGGATTGTCGTTGGAGGTTTTCGGCCGTGAGTGGGAGCGGGTGACGCCGAGATCGGTCAGCAGCTGGGCGACCGGCTTGGAGGTCATGGAGGTGCCCCGGCCGGCGTGCACGGTGTGCGGCACGACGCCGTTGGTCTCGATCGCGGTGCGGATCAACTCCTCGGCGATCAGGCTGTCTTCGCGTGCGGCGACCGTCCAGCCGACGACGTAGCGGCTGTAGATGTCGATCAGGACATAGAGGTGGTACCAGTCGCCCTTGCCCGGCCCGCGCAGCTTCGTGATGTCCCACGACCACACCTGCGAGGGGCCGTCGGCGACCAGCTCCGGCTTGACCTTCGCGGGGTGAGTGGCCTGGCGGCGGCGGTCGCCGCTCTGTCCGGCGGCCCGCAGGATCCGGTACATCGTCGAAGGCGAGCACCAGTAGGTGCCGGCGTCCAGCTCCCGGGCCCACACCTGGGCGGGCGGCAGCTCGGCGTACTCCGGCCGGTTCAACAGCTCGATTACTGCGGCCCGTTCGGCGTCCGACAGGGCCGACGGGGAGCCGGACGCGGTTTCGGCTCCCTGGCCGGGCGGGGCTTCAGGCGCCGGTAGTGCGTCGCCCGGGAGCGGCCGGTCAGCCGGCAGGCCGTCACGGTGCCCAGATGCGCCTGGAGGCCGATGAACGGCTCGTCCACGACCGGGTCGGCGGCGTCGCTCAGTCCGCGCTCTCGGCAAGCAGTTCCAAGAGCGCGGAAGCTCTTCCCATGACCTGAAGTGCGGCATCGCGCTTGGCCAGGTCCTTCTCCAGCCGGGCGATTCTCTTGCGCAGCCGTTCCAGCTCGGCGGTTTCCGCGGCTTTCTTCGGTCGGTGCCACGTCACCCCCAGAGGTATCCGTCCAGATCGACACCTGGGAATGCTCTGCGGAGCTTTCGCCCGGCTGCGGCGCGGGTTGGCGCGACGACTGGTCCCTCGCGCCTGAGTCACCTCCCGATGTCGCGCATTCCGATGCCCCAACTCTGGTGTGTCCCGGCGTCGCTGGTAGCAAGCTGGTCGGCAGAAGTACCCCGGACCATCCGGAGCCCGCCCGGGGAGCCTCCCGCCCCGGCCGAGCACCATGTGTCCGTTTCTGTGCCAGGCGCGGTCATTCGGCGTTATGGTGCATCGACACAACGTGAGGGCGTGGGTAACGCCGCAGCAGCCTGGAGGGGCCGCATGCGCGAAATGATCAAGGGCGCGAACATCGCTCTGAGAGACCTGAGCGAGACCGTCGGGGGTGTACTCGTCCGCCTGACCTGGAGCAGCGACTCCGGTGACGGTGACGCGGACGCCTCCGTTCTCCTGCTGAACGCATCCGGCAAGGTGCGCAGTGACGCCGACTTCTTCTTCTACAACAACCCCGACGCGCCGGACGGCAGCGTCCAGCTCCTCGGCAAGACCCCAGCCGCCGACGGGAACGAAGACCGGATCAGCCTCGACCTCTCGGCCATACCGCCGGACGTCGAACGTGTGGCGATCGCGGCCAGCAGGTACGGCGGCGCCAGGTTCGGTGACTTACACGATCTGCGCCTGACCCTCTCCGACGCCGCCGGAGAGGAATTGCTCGGGTTCAGCATCGACGACGCGGGGCCCGAGAGCGCGTTCGTCTTCGGCGAGATATACCGGCGCGCCGGGGAATGGCGGTTCCGGGCCATCGGCCAAGGCTATGAAAGCGGACTCGCCGGTCTGGTGACGGACTTCGGTATCGACGTCGATGACGAGGGCGAGGACGACACCGCGGAGGACGACACCGCGGAGTCCGCTGCCGAAGTCCGGGAGCCCGAGCAGCCGCTCGTCGACGCGGTGCCAGCCCCGCCGCCGGTCTCCGAGCCGGTCGTGGTGGCAACGGTCCCGGTCCCGGCCCGGCGCCCCCGTACCGCGAGGAAGAAGGTGACCCTGCCCAAGGTCGCCAAGAAGTCGCTCGCGGAGCACGACTCCTGGAAACAGGCCAGGCTCTTCCCGGTCCCCTCGCTCAAGAACGACCGCGAGCGTGAGGCCCGCGCCACCTCCGTCCTGCTGTCCGTGATGGCCCAGGTGCCGGAATTCGGCCGTCGCCTCACCGCCGCCTTCGGCGCTCCGGCTGGCCGCATGGAGACCTTCACCGAGGTGTCACTGCCACACGGCGACGCTCCCAAACGCCCGGATGGCGTGATCCGCATCGAGCGGGCGGGCAAACTGTGGACCGCCCTCGTCGAAACGAAGACGAACGGCAATCCCCTCAAGCCCGAGCAGGTCCAGGACTACGTGGACATCGCCGCCCGCCGCGGCTACGAGGCGGTGATCACACTCTCCAATGATGTCGCGCTTGAGGGCAGTCCACTCGTCGAGATCAAGATTGACCGGCGCCGTAAGCACAAGGTGTCGCTCTGGCATCTGTCCTGGGCCGAAGTGACGCATCAGGCGCGGATGTTGATTCGCCACGAGGGCGTGGGCAATGCCGCACACGCCTGGGTTCTCCATGAGCTCCTGCACTACCTCGAGCACGGTAGCTCGGGGTGTCATGGCTTCCAGAACATGGGCCCCTCCTGGGTGCCGGTGCGCAACGCGATCGACGAGGAAACCCTCGGCCAGGGTGACCGGCGCGCGGTCGACGTCGTGGAGAGCTGGGAACGCCTGGTCCGGCAGGTGTGTCTCCGACTGGGGGGCGAGCTGGGCCAGAAGGTCCTGCCGGTGCAGCGCGGCAGGCGCACCGCCGATCCCGGCGCCCGCCGCGTCGCCCTCGCCGATCAGCTCTGCCGCGACGGCCGCCTCAACGCCGAACTCCGCATCGAGGGAACGCGCCGCGTGCTCGCCATCACCGCGGATCTGCGCACCGGCAAACTGCGCACATCCGTGGACGTCCCCGCGCCCGAGCAGGGCTACCCTCTCTCCTGGGCCAAGCGATTGCTCCGGCAGCTGAGCGACGCCCCGGCCGATGTGCACGTCGAGACGCTGGTCGAAGAGGGGACCGGACCACGCGGCACCCTCGAACGCCTGCGCCCGGAGCCGGCCGATCTGCTCCCGGGCGACGGAGCCCGGATCACCGGTTTCCGTCTGTCCCTCTTCAAGAGCATGGGCAATACCCGCGGCAACGCCGAGACCAGCTTCATCCGCAGTATCGACGAGGCCGTCGACCACTTCGTCAACGGCGTCGTCACTCCCCTGGAACGACGCCCGTCCCGCCGCTCGCAGCGCGCGGAGCAGGACCAGGCCAAGGACGCACTGGCGGGGGCGATATGAGCGAGTCGCGCGGCTTAACGGTCTCCCCGTGGAAGCGCTTCGGCCATGACCGCCTGTATGTGAACTCCCCGGCCGGTGAAAAGATCGCCTGGCTCGACCGGACCACCGGGCGGATCACGGTGCTCGTGGAGGAACAGCGCGAGGCCGCGTTGGACGCTCGCGCCCCCCGCGCCGTAGAGCTCCATGGCCGCGTCCGGGTCGGCGCCGAACGCGGCTCGTTGCGCGTCGTCGCCGCGCAGGCACGTCCCGAGGTGCACCGGCCAGCACAACGGATCGTCCAGGTAGGCGCTGCCGTCGGCCAGGGGGCCGCCCTCGTATCCGCGGATCGCCAGCACGTGGGGATTCAGCACGTGAGGATTCAGCATGTGAGGATGATGACACGGGGGACGGACATGGCTCCCGCCTCGATGCGCCATGCTGGGTTTCGCTGAACCTGGGTTTCGCTGAACCTGGGTTTCGCTGAACCTGGGTTTCGTTGAACACCGTCGCTCTCCCTGGGAGGTGTCCCCCATCGGCAAGCCGAGTGGATCAACGCTCGCCTCGTGGCTAAGCGGTCTGGACGGCGACCGGCTCGAGCGGGTCCTGGCGGCCCGCCCGGACGCGGTGCGCCCGCCCGAGCCGCGGTCGTTCGGCGAGCTGGCGGACCGTCTTCAGCGGCCGGGTTCTGTGGCTCCCGCGCTGGCCGGGCTCGCGCTGCCGCAGCTGCGGGTGGCCGAGGCGTTGGCGGCGCTCGGGCCCCTGTCCCGCGCCGCCCTGGCCGATCTGCTGGACGCGACCGGAGCCGAGCGCGCGCGTGGGCTGGACGCGGCGCTGGCTTCGTTGGCCGATCGCGCGTTGGTGTGGCCGGATCGCGAGGGGCTGTTGCGCATGGCGACGCCGTTGCGGCAGGCGTGGGAGCGGCCGTTGGGCCTCGACGCGCCGCTCGCGCGGCTGCTGGGGAACACGACGTCGGATGAGCTGCGCCGCATGCTGGCGGCCCTCGGCGTCCGGTCGCCCGGCACCACGAGGAAGCAGCGGCTGACCGCCCTGCTGGCGCACCACGGCGATCCCGAACGGGTCGCCGCGGCGGTCGCGGCGGCGCCCGAGGCCGCGCGGGAGCTGCTGCTGCGGCGGGCGCGTGAACAGCGTGAACAGGGTGAACGTCGCGTGGACCCGGCGTCGGGCGCCGGCGCGCGCTGGGCCCTTGAGCGGGGGCTGCTGGTCCAGGTCCCGCACGGGTACGGGCCCCCGCGCATGCCCGCGGAGGTGGCGCTGGCGCTGCGCGGGGCCGAGTGGCGCGCCGCGTTCGAGCCGACGCCGCCCGCCGTGCGCACGGTGGCCGTCACCGAGGCGGAGGTGGACCGGGAGGCCGCGGCCTCGGCGATGGCGTTCGCCGCCCACGCCGCGTCCGTCCTTGCGGTGTGCTCGGCCTCCCCGCCGACCCTGTTGAAGTCGGGTGGCGTCGGCGCGCGCGAGCTGGCCCGGGTCGGCAAGGCGGCGCTGTGCGACGTCGTCGTCGTACGCCTCGTCCTGGAAACGGCGTTCGCCGCCGGTTTTCTGGCCTGGAAGGACGGCCAGGTCGTGCCGACGGACGACTACGACGCCTGGGCGGAACGCGAGCCCGCGGAACGGCTCGCCCCGCTGCTCCGGGCATGGCGCACGCTGCCGTTGACCCCGTCCGAGGCGCGCGGCGAGGACGGCAAGGCGCTGCCCGCGCTCGCCGGGGCCCCACCCTGCGGCGGCTGTGCGAGCGCGCGGGACGGGCTCCTCACCGCGGTGGGGCACCTCCCTGCGGGTCAAGGGGCGGCGCGCTCCGAGGAGTTGGGCTCCTCGGTCGGCTGGTTCCGCCCGCTCGCCCATCAACTCCCCCAGGACACCACGCCGTTCGCCACCGTGATCCGCGAGGCCGAGCTGCTGGGCGTCATCGCCCGCGGCGCCCTGTCCCGCATCGGCGCGGCCGAGGGCGAAACGCTGGCCGCGGCCTGTCGGCTGCTGCTGCCCACCGCCACGGGAACGGCCCGCTTCGGCGCCGACCTCACCGCAGTCGTCACCGGTACACCGACCGCCCACCTGGCCGCGCTGCTCGACAGCGTCGCGGACCGGGAGGCGAGCGGCACGGCAACGGTGTGGCGGTTCGGCCCCGGCACCGTCCGGCGTGCCCTGGACGCGGGCCGCGCGGCGGACGCGATCGCGGCCGACCTGGCCGCCGTGGCCGTCGGCGCGCTCCCGCAGCCGTTGACGTACCTGATCGAGGACACCGCGCGCCGCCACGGCCGGGTGCGCGTCGCCTCCGCGGCCTGCGTGATCCATGGCGATGACCTCGCCCTCATCGCCGAGCTCGCCGCGCACCGCGCGTTCGCCGGGCTGGGCCTGCGGCCGCTGGCGCCGACCGTGCTGGTCGGGCGGACCCCGCCAGCCAAGGCCCTCGCCGCGCTGCGGGCCGCGGGCTACGCCCCCGTCGCCGAGGGCGCCGACGGAACGGTGCGCGTGGAACGCGTCCGCCCCCGCCGCGCCACCGTCCCGGGGGCGCGTTCCCGGGACGGCGGCGCCCGCGCCGCGCGGGCCTCGGCGACCGTCGACGTGGGCGCGGTGGCGGCCAGGCTGCGGTCCTCCCCGCCGGGCGCTCCCGACCCCGGCCCCGCGGCCAGGACCGACACCGAGGAGATCGTCGCCGCGCACGCCCGCTCGCTCTCCGTGGCCGACATCCGCCAACTGGCCCACGCGGTCGACGAGCAGGGGTCGGTCACCATCGACTACACGGCCGCCTCCGGCAGCCGCACCGTGCGCACGCTCAGCGAGCTCTCCCTGGACCCGCCGTTCCTGGAAGCCTGGTGCCACCTGCGCGACGCGGAACGCGTCTTCACCCTCTCCCGGATCCAGGGGGTGCTGCCGGGGTAGCGCGGACCCCGCCCGCCTCACCCCCGCCTCACCCCCCGTCGCAGCACCCGTCGCGGCGCATGATGCGGCCGATTTCCTGCCAGTCCTCGCCCGTCGCGTCCGTGTGCGCGAACGCCGCCACCAGGTCCGATGGGGCGTAGGGGACGCCGCCGCGCAGGGTGGTGACCGTGTGGACCAGGGTCGTGAAGTCCGTGAACGGGTCGCCCGCCACGATCGTCAGGTCGGCGAGCTTGCCCTCCGTCACCGTGCCCAGGTCGTCCTCGGCGCCGAAGGCGCGTGCCGGGAGGATCGTCGCCGTGCGCAGCGTCTCGGCCGGTGAGAGGCCCGCGCGGTGCAGGGCGCGCAGGGCCAGGTGGAGGTGCAGGCCCACGGGGGCCAGGGGCTGGTCGGTGCCCAGGGCGACCAGGCCGCCATTGGCCAGCAGGCGGCGGTAGACGGCCGTTTCGGTGTCGAGCGTCGCCAACTGGGCCTCGGTGGGCGGCACTTCGGCCTGTTCGCGGACCAGGGTGCTGTCCCATGGCGGCATCAGCGCCGTGACGCGCGGGTCTTCCGCGAGGCGCGGGTCGGCGCCGAGCAGGGGCAGGGCCGTGAACGGGGTGGCGATCAGCCGGAAGTCCGTGGCCGTGTAGATCTCGTCGACGTCCTGGTACGCGCGCCCCGTGGCGGAGGTGGCGTGGCCGTACTCGAGGCGCTGCGTGGCCTGGAGGTGCGTCGTCAGGTCGTGCCCCAACTGCACGCCGGGCGAGCACAGATGGCTGCCCACCGGCACGCCGAGCCGGTCGTGCGCGAACGCCGCGGCCTCGCGCATCACCCAGCCGGGGGCGCGCACATAGGTCTTGACGACGTCCCACTCGAGGCCCGCGGCCCGCGCCAGCGAGCGGCGCAGTCCCTCCCTGGTCGCGTGCGCCCTGCCCATGCTGTAGGCGACGCGGGCGCCGTCGAGCAGCTCGCCGGTGGCCAGCAGGCGAGGGCCCGCCATGTCCCCGGCGTCGACGGCCTCGCGGATACGGGCCTGTTCGTAGGCGAAGCCGCCGAGCGAGACGGCCGTGGTAATGCCGTAGGCGAGTTGCAGCGCGGCCTGCCGCCCGCCGTAGGTGCTCTGCCACGGGTGGGTGTGGGAGTCCCAGAGCCCGGGGACGACGGTGTGCTCGGAGGCGTCGATGTAACGGTCGGCGCGCCGCCCCGCGCGGTGCGGCCGCACGGCGTCGACGCGCCCGTCGCGGACGATCACGTCCATGTCGTCGTGCGCGGCCTCGCCCGTGCCGTCCCAGAGCCGCCCCGCGCGCACGACGACGTCCGCCCCCGGGGGCCGTCGGCGCGTGAGCGGCGCGTCAACGGTCCTGGCCCCGCCGCCGTCCACGCCGATCAGCCGCAGCGCGCCCGCCGAGAGGTACAGCAGCGTACGGGAGTCGCCCGACCAGGAGGGGTGGTCGGCGGCCTGTGAGGTCAGGAGGCGCGGCTCGCCGTCGGGGGCGCCGTCCGGCCGCACCGGGAGCAGCCACAGGGCGGATTCGGCGATCACCGCCATCCACCGGCCGTCGGGGGACCAGACGGGCCCCGAGTCGTAGCGGTCGGAGATCGAGGTGTGCGGGGCGACGGCGCGCAGCGTCGATGCGCCGGTGTCGGCGTCGACGACCCTGATGAGGTTGTAGCCCTCGCGGAAGCGGTGGTTGATGCGGTTGCGGTCGCACAGCGCGACGCGCCGCCCGTCGGGCGACCAGCTCGGCCTGCCCGGCAGGCCCCCGCCGCCCAGGGGCTCGACGAGGGCGCGCTCGGCGCCGGTGCCGAGGTCGCGCACCATGAGGCGGCCCGCCATGTCGAGGCAGGCCAGGCGCCGCCCGTCGGGCGAGAGCGCGGGAAAGACCCGGCCTCCGGTGGCGAGCACGGTCTCGCGGCCCGAGCCCATGTCGCGGCGGCGCACCGCGAACAGCCCGTCGCGGTCGTCCGCGTAGACCAGAGCGCGCCCGTCCGGCGTCCAGGTGGGGGCGAGGGGGTAGCGCGTCGGCTCGGCCTGGAGGACCTTGCGCGGGCGGCCGCCCTCGACCGGCGCGATCCACAGGGCGTTCAGGGCCGCGAACGCCACCTCGCGGCCATCGGGCGAGAGCGCGGGCAGGTGAACGCCCCTGACCCGCCGCGCCTCTGACCCGCGCGCGGCGAACGAACCGCGGCGGTGGCGCGGCCTGTCCACGGGGAGCGTGGCGCGGAAACGGATCTCCTCCGCCTCGCCGGGCGCCGCGGGGCGTACCACCCTGAACTGCCCGTCCACGGTCATCAGCAGCGCGTCGCGCGCGACCCACCGCACCGGGACGGGCAGCACATCGCCGTCCACGTCCACGGCCACGCCGTCCACGACCAGCACGCAGGACGCAGCGGGCGCGGGCGTCGTGCGCAGGTGGGCGAGGCGGCCTTCGGGGGAGAGCGCGGGCGTCATCAGCTGGAACGCCTCGCCGGTCTCGGTGAGTTCCGCGCGGACCGGCCCCGAGCCATCGGCGGGAGCGGAGGCGATGGTGCGCGCCTCGAGTGCGCCCTGGGCGCCCACGGAGGCGCGCACGAAGAACACGCGCCGCCCGTCGGGCGACCACGCCGGGTCGAAGTCCTCGAACGCCCCGTCCCGCGCCGGGCCTTCCTGCTCCGGCAGCCCCGTGACGCGCGCCAGCTCGCCCGTCGCGACATCGAGGGTCCAGATGCGGTAGGGGCCGCCGCCGACCGGGTCGCCGCCGCGTTCCGAGGCGAACGCGATCCGCCTGCCGTCCGGCGACCAGGCGGGACCGCGGTCGTCCCAGGGCCCGTCCGTGAGCTGCCGCGGCTGTGAGCCGTCGGGGCGCAGCGTCCACAGGTGGAACCCGCCGCCGCGGTAGGCGCACACGACCAGGAGGCTTCCGTCGGGCGAGAACTGCGGCCGGTTGGGCTCCAGGTCGGGCGGCGTGAGCGCGGTCGCATCGCCGCCCTCGCGGGGGATGGCCCACAGGACGTTCTGGATCTCGGCGACCAGCATGTCGCCCGAGGGGGCGAGGGTCGCCGAGCCGTTGGTCGCGGCGGTCAGGGAGAGGGACGTGCGGCCCGGGGAGCGCGGGGCCGCGGCTGCGGGCAGCTCGGCGGCGGCGATGGCGGCGGCGCCGACCGCGGTCGTGGTTCCGATGAACCGGCGCCGGGAGATCGCGGAGCCGGACGGGCGCGGGGTGTGTGCGGAGTCCAACCGACCCTCCATGCGGTGGGGTGAACGGTCCTGGGGCCCGTCTGACAATTCCCGGTGGATCAGCGAGCGGCGGAGGCGCCTCCCTGGCAAGGCGGGGTCACCGCGACGCGGGCGACGTTCCCGGCGGGAGCGCCTGTCTCTCGACCCCCTGGGGAGACACCGGCGTCGTCTGCACGCCTTCGGCCATGGCTCCCCCGTCCGTCCGCAGACCCCCTCACCCTCTCCATGCCCCGCGGCGCGGCGGAGTATGGCGTTCGGGCCCTCGGCTCCCGGCCGAGCCCGGGGTCAACTCCCGGCCGAGTCCAGGGTCGTGGAGGGCGGCTCGCCATAGCGCGCGCGGTAGGCGGCGGCGAAGCGGCCGAGGTTGCCGAAGCCCCAGCGGTAGGCGATCTCGGAGACGGTGGCCGAGCCGTCGCGGCCCGCGGTGAGCAGGTCGTGGCGGGCGCGTGCGAGGCGGATCTCGCGGAGATAGCCGAGCGGCGTGGTGTCCAGGTGCCTGCGGAACGCCTCCTGGAGGGCGCGCGGGCTGACCCGGGCCGCCGAGGCCAGGTCGGCGAGGGTGTGCGGCCGCTCGGGCCGCTCCTCGACCAGGGCCATCGCGCGGCGCACCGCCGCGTGTGAGACGGCGCCCGTGCGCCGCGCGTCCACGCCCGTGGTGATCAGCCGCTGCGTCCCGACGAGCAACGCCGCCGCGGTCTGCGTCAGCTGGGCGGCGACGAGGGGGTTGGTGCGGGCGATGCCGTCGCCGACGACCTCGCGGCGCACGGCCCGCGAGATGCCCGCCCAGCTCCTCGCGGCCTCGGGCGAGACCGCCCCGCCCAGCGCGAAACGGGCGCGCACCGGGCTGTCCACGCCGAGCGCGTCCGCCGCGGCGCGTTCGACATCCTCGCGCGCCAGGCGCACGGTCATCATCCGCGCGCCTGGCGACCAGTGCACCTGGAAGCCGCGGTAGGGGTCGAGGACATAGGTGCCGCCGGGGCCGACGCTGTACTCCTCACGCCCCGGCGAACTCACCGTCACCCGGCCGTGGGTGAGCTCGCACACCAGCAGATAGGTGCCGAGCGGCGCTGGCTTGATCAGGGTCTCGGCCGCGTGGTGCGAGGAGCCGTACCGCAGCCCGGAGAGCGTGATCCCGGGGAAGCTGTCCTCGCCGTACCACGCGGAGAACTCCCGGGGATCGCCCAGGCAGTCGAGCCGATACGGGCTGTAGGCGTTGCTGATGATCTCGCGGGTCTCCTCGAGATCGTCGCTGTCCACGAGCGTCGGCAACTTGCTCAGCAGGGCGTTCTCCCCTCTCCGCGCCGTGTGGCCTCCCGCGCTTTCCGGCCGGGAGCCGCGTTCGGCGAGTAGCCGACCGGTGGCTTTCGTTAGTAGCGTTGTATGTGTCCACAGTCAAGGCGCGGACGAATCCCGGGTGATTCCGGGACATGTGCGTCAGGCGGACGCCATCCTGGATCCACGGGGGATGTTCAGGACGGCGAGCCCGCCTTTCGGCCGCGGCGCCGACGACCACGCCACGAGGCCCCGACCCCTGACCACGGCCGGGGCCTCGGCTGTGGAGGCCAACCCCAGGGCCGACCCGGGGCCGACCCGCGGGCCGCCCCTGAGGCCGACTCCGGGCGGCTCAGCCCCAGATGGACTCGGCCCACTCGGGGTGGTCGATGAACGGGTTCCTGTTGCCCTGGTAGTCGGTGAAGATGATCTCGTTGCGGCGCTCCTCCGCCGCGCTCGGCGGGTCCTGCGCGTGCCACTCGAGCAACGTCGAGAGCCTGCCGTGGAACGGAGTGCCGCCGTTGCTGGTGTCGTCGTCGAGCTCCAGGTCGGCGAAGCCGTCGTCGCCCTCGTAGCGGACGGCCATGTAGAAGAGCATCCGGGCTATGTCGCCCTTGTCCTCGTCGCGCGCCTCCCAGGAGTCGGCGTCCGTGAAGTTGCCGGGGGCGCTGGAGACGGGGGAGCCGCCGTCGTCGAAGTCCTTGTTGCCGCGCGTGCTGTTGACCTGCACGTCGGTGGGCCTGAGGTGGTGGATGTCGGTGCCGGGGCCCGCCGAGGTGCCGAAGTCGCCGTGCGACTGGGCCCAGACGTGCTCGCGGTTCCAGTCGCCGACGTTGCCGCCGTTCTCGTCGGCGCCGCGCGACTCGCCGGTGTAGAGCAGGATGACGCTGCCGGGGTCCGACGGGTCCTGGTCGGTCTCCTTCAGCGCGTCCCAGACCTGGGAGTAGCTGAGCCGGGTGACATCGGCGCTGATGATGTCGTGCAACGCCGCCTTCAGCGCCTCGCCCGTCCTGCCCTCGGCGTCGGCGTAGTAGGGGTGGTCGGCGGCTTCCAGGTCGGCGGCGCCGATGCCGGTGTCGGCGCTGGTGCCGGTGTCGGCGCCGGTGTCGGCGGCCATGGCGAGCGGCAGCGGTGCGGAGAGCGCCGCCGCCAGGGCGCCGGTGAGCAGGGTCCGGTACATGTGGGGGCCTTTCGGTGTGTGCCGGGGTCTTCTGTTATGTACCTGCCATGTGTGCGCCGGAAACTACGCGCGTAACCGGCGGTCCCGGCCCGTTGCCCCCGTTGCCCGCGCCCGTCAGGCGATCGGCTCGTCGGCGCGCGTCACCCGCTGCGTTCCCGAGCGGGTCAGATACGAACGCGCCAGCGCGCTTGTGGCGGCCGGGTCGGCGCGGTCGGAGAGCGCGAAGTAGTCCATCTGCGCCCGCTCGGCGGTGACGTCGAGGACCGCGTAGCCGTGCGAGTCCATGTCCACCCAGCGCACATGCCGGTTGGCCGCGCGCACGGCCGCCTCGGCGACGCCGGAGAGGGTGTGGGGCGGCACGCCCAGGATGTCGTCGAGGTTGTCGGAGGTGACGGATGTGACCACGAACTCCGTGGCCACGGACGGCGACAGCGGGTACAGCGCGGCGTTGAGCGGCACGTCGTTCGCCCAGTGCATATGGATGTCGCCGGTCAGGAACACGGTGTTGGCGATGCCCTCGCCGTGCAGGTGGCCGAGCAGCCGCTCGCGGTCGTGCGTGTAGCCGTCCCACTGGTCGGTGCCGATGGCAAGGCCGCCCGCGGGGATGCCGAGGCACTCGGCGATCGGCCCGAGGAGGTGGGCGGGGACCGAGCCGAACGCCACGGGCGAGATCATCACGGAGTTGCCGATCAGGTGCCAGCGGGCGTCGGAGGCGGACAACCCCGAGGTGAGCCAGTCCAGTTGGGCGCGCCCCGCGATCGTGCGACCGGGGGAGTCGACCGCGCCATCGCCGACGCCGACCTGCTGGTCGCGGAACGAGCGCAGGTCGAGGAGGTGCAGATCGGCCAGGCCGCCGAACCGCAGCCGCCGATACGTCGTTCCCTCGATCGCGGGGCGCACCGGCATCCACTCGAAGTACGCCTGGACGGCGGCCTCCCGGCGCGCGGACCACGCGCCCTCCGCGCCCTCGGTGTGGTTCTCGGCGCCGTCACGCCAGCTGTCGTTCGCGCTCTCGTGGTCGTCCCAGATCGCGATCACGGGGTGGGCGGCGTGCAGCGCGGCGAGGTCGGGGTCGGTGCGCTGGTGGCCGTGCCTGACGCGGTAGTCGGCCAGGGTCAGCACCTCGTGCGCGGGCTCGTGCCGCCGCACGGGCTCGGCCGGGTACTCGCCCGTGCCGTACTCGTAGATGTAGTCGCCCAGGTGCAGTACCGCGTGCAGGTCGGCGCGGGCGGCGAGGTGGCGGTAGGCGGCGAAGTGGCCCGCCTCGTAGTTGGAGCAGGAGACGACGCCGAACCTGAGGTTCCCCGGCTCCGCGCCCTCGGCGGGCGCGGTGCGGGTGCGGCCCGCGGGCGAACGGACGCCGCCCGCCGCGAACCTGAAGTGGTACGCGGTGTCGGGCAGCAGGCCGCGCACATCCGCCTTGACGGTGTGGTCGGCCGCGGCGCTCGCGACGACCCGGCCGCGGGTCACGACCGCGGCGAAGTCCGCGTCGGTGGCGACCTCCCACTCCACCTCGACCTCGGGTCCGACGCCCGATCCCGGCACCGCGCCAGGCACGGGGGTGACCCGCGTCCACAGCAGCACGCCGTCGGGCAGCGGGTCGCCCGAGGCGACGCCATGGAGGAACGCGGGCGCTTCTTCCGCCTGCCCGGCGCCCGCTTGCCCCGCACCGGCCTCGCCCGCGACGGCGAGCGGCAGGGCGGCGGCGACGGCGGCGGTCGTGACGACGGCGCGGCGGGAGGGTCCAAGGGTGGTCACGAGGGCAGATGCTAGAACAGGTGCCCGACGAAGTCGGCCCGGATCCCGAAGAGTTCGCCGCCCGGCCGCCCTCCGTCCGCCCGGCCGTCGCCCGGTGGCTCGCCGCCGCCCGTGTGCCGTGGCGCGATGGGCGCGTGGGGTCGCGTTCACCCAGGGCCCGGTCGAGCAGCCCTATGGCATCGCCAGCCGAAGTCCCGAGCCGGGCGCCAGGTCATGGGCGCCCTGGCACCAGGTCACGGGAGGTGGGCGAAGATCCAGCGGTTGGGGGCCAGGGGGTCGTTGGGCTCGGGGAGGGGGCCCCGGCCGTGCCTGCGAGTGAAGTCGAACGGCGTGTGAACCGATGTGGACCAGCCCCTGGCGCGCAGGTCGGCGGCCGAGTCGGGGCGCGGCTCGCCGTCGAAGAGCGCGAGCAGGTCCACGCCGATCTGGCGCTTGGTCGCGCTGTAGAGCGGGCTGTTCCTGGCCGTCGGCGCGCCGATGTCCAGCTTGGCCTCGTAGCCGAGCGCGCTGCCCGGCGCGCTCAGCCGGTCCACGGTGGCGACGAGGTGGCGCTCGGCGGCGTGGGGGAGGTAGAGCAGCAGGCCCTCGGCCAGCCATGTGGTGGGGGCGGACGGATCGAATCCCGCGGCGGTCAGCGCGCCCGCCCAGTCGTCGCGCAGGTCGGCGGCGACGGTGACGCGCGCCGCGCGGGGCGTCGCGCGCCGCCCTTCGAGCACCCCGCGCTTGAACGCCAGCACCTGAGCGTGGTCGATCTCGAACACCGCGCAGCCGGGCGGCCAGTCGACGCGGAACGCCCGCGCGTCCAACCCCGCGCCCAGCAGCACGACTTGACGGGCTCCGGCGCGGGCCGAGCGGAGCGCGAAGTCGTCGAGGACCCTGGTGCGCAGGGCGAAGTAGCGGCCAAGGCGCCCCCACAGGGGGTTCGCGTCGCCGCCGGGGACCTGCCGCGGGCGCGTCGGCCAGTGGGCCGAGGCCCGCGCGGCGCGCACGAAGTGCTCGGCGTGCACATCCCTGGCCAGGGCGTCGACGCGGTGCGTCTCGATCGCCCGCGCCGCGGCGACCATGAGCGCGGTCAGCCCGACGCCGCCTTCGACGCCGGGAACGGTGCCGGTGCCGGGCTCGATGCCGGGCTCGATGCCGGTGCCGGGACCTGTATCGGTGTGGATGTCGCCCACGCGGCCGCTTCCTCCGGGGTGAGTGTGGTGGTGCGGGCGCCGTAGACCAGGCGCATAAAGCGCAGGATCTCCGCGTCCGGCAGGTGCAGGCTCGCGGTGCAGTCCGTCAGGACCGTCACATGGAACCCCTTCTGGAACGCCGTCCGCGCCGTCGAGTCCACGCAGACATCCGTGAACAGGCCGACAAACACCAGGTGTTCGACGCCGCGCCCGACCAGATACCGCCCGAACCCGTCGCCCCCGAACCCGTCGCCCCCGAACCCGTCGCCCCCGGACCCGTCGCCCCCGAACCCGTCGCCCCCGGACCCGTCGCTGAGGAACGCGTCAAAGCACGCCCGTTTGGTGAAGACCCGCTCGCCTGGGGCCGGGGCCACCTTGTGGAACGCGGCTCCGTCCGAGCCCTCGCGGCACTTGGGCAGCTTGCCAAGCAGCTCGTCCCTGCGCCGCCAGCTGGGCCGTTGATACGCGACATCGCCGACGAACCGGACGAAGACGACCTCCGTGCCGCCGCGCCGCGCGGCGTCGACGGCGCGCGCGGCGTTGGTCGTCACCCGGTCCAACGCCGCGGGATCGCCGGGGAATCCGGTGCTGAAGTCGTTCTGGAGGTCGACGGCGATCAGCGCCGTGCCGCCCCCGGCGGTCATGCCCCGGCCACCGGCGTCGGCGCCGCGGCGCGGGGCGCGTCGGCGAACGCGTCCCCGAACGCGCCGAGGAACGCGTCCACCACCGCCGTCGTCGAGTGCCGCCCCCCGGCGTCCCGCGTCCCCACGCCCCGCTCGCGCAGCGTCAGCAGGGCGCGCTCCGCCGCGTCCACCGCGCCGGGGCAGCCGACGTGCCGCTCGGCGATGGCCACCGCGGCGCGCACGGTGGCCAGGGGGTTGACGGTGTCGCGGCCCGCCAGGTCGTCGGCCGAGCCGTGCACGGTCTGGTACTCGACGAGACCGGCCACGTCGGGGTCGAGGTGGACGTTCTCCGTGCAGCGGCTCTCCTGGCGCTCGGAGCCGAAGCGGTCGAGCAGGACCACATGCATGATGTCGCCCCATTCATTCCCGGCGACGATCACGGTGCGCGGCGCGGGCCCGTGCTCGACCAGGTCGCGGTTCACCGTGTCGGGCTGGCACAACTCGATGCGCACGCCCCGCCGTTGGGCGATCTCGGTCACCCAGGCTTCAAAGGCGCCGTCGAGCAGGTGGAACTTGTACGCCATGACCACGCGCCCCACCTCGCGGCCCGGCCACTGCCGCAGCGCCCGCCGCAGCGCGAGCGCGACGATCTCGTCGGTCACCGCGTGGCTGAACGTCTGGGTGCGGGTGACGGTGCCGGGCGCGTGGTCGTTCTCGCCGGTGTAGAAGCCCTGGGCCTGGTCGCGGACGAGCAGCATCGACGCGTCGCCCGCGCCGATGGGGTCCACCTTCACCGCGCGCAGGCGCTGCCGCACGAGATACAGCGACTGGGCGTTGATCGCCGTGCGGAAGAGGGCCGTGACCCCCGCGGCGGCCAGGGAGCGGCAGAAGTGCTCGTAGTGCTCGGCGTCCGCGCGCGTCAGCTCCCTGACGCGCTCGATCCCGCCCTCGCCCCTGAGCGACACATAGGAGTGGTACGCCATCGGCGAGCGCACGACGTCCACCGCGCGTCCATACGCCCCGGCGACCTCCCCCACGACCCGCTCGAAGACCGCGGCCAACTCCGGCCCCGTCCCCCGCCCGACGGCGAGCCCGACGGCCGACTTCACTGTGCTCCACCCATGCTGACCCTCATCTCTCCCGGCGACGTGCGCGATGGCGCTCCGCGACGACGCTCCCCATGACGACGCCGCTCCCCCATGACTCGGCACGCCCTCCACTATCCGTTCGAGGGGGCGGGCGGGGACGGGGAGGCGGGAATTGTTCACCGAAAAGGGTGAGATGCGCTGGCCAAGGGTTTGGCCGCGGGGCGGCTCATCGGGCGGGGCAGCTCTCCCTGAACGGAATGTCGGGGGCCAGCTCGGCCCACTCCCACGCGTCGAGGCCGCCGCCCGCGACGCGGCAGGCCATGCCGACCGTGTCCGCCGCGATGGCCGGGTGATCGCCCAGGTCGAATACGAACGAGCCACCGCCGCTCGCCGTCACCAGATACCGCCCGTCGGGGGAGAACACCGCGTCGAGCACGACGTCCTCGTGCGTCGGCAGCCGGAACGCCACGTGCGGCTCGGCGCGTTCGCCCACGGCCCACACGCGGACCGTTCCGTCGTTGGCGGCCCCCGCCACCAGGTCGCCGTCCGGGTGGAACGCCAGGTGCGACATCAGCTCGCTCTCCGGCTCGGTCATACCCACCACCTCGGGGGCGCCCGGCCCCTCGATGTCCCACAGCAGCAGGTTGTTGCTCTCGCCCTGTCCGAACCACTCCTCGGTCACCACGGTCGCGCCGTCGGGGGCGGGGACGGCGGGATCGCTTGCCCGCTGCGCGGAGTCGAGCTCGACGGCGTCCCCGGTCGAGACGTCCCACAGGCTGACGCGGGGGCTGGCGGGTATGAGGAGGCGACGGTTGTCGGGAAGGAACGCCAGGTCGCCCACCGCGGCGGTCGACTCGAACGACGCGACCTCGGACGGGTGCGCGGGATCGGCGACATCCCAGACCGAGACGTCATCGCCCCTGTGTGCCAGCAGCGAGCCGTCGGGGGAGAGCGCGAGGGAATCCACCGCCCCTTCCTCGACGTCGAGTTGGCCCACCTGGCGCGGCTCGGCCGGGTCGGTGACATCCCATAGCGCCAGCTCGCCCTCGCGGTGCAGGGCGGCAAGCAGGGAGCCGTCCGCGCTGAACGCCACGTCGACGACGCCGCCCTGGGGCCGTCCCCGGAGGGTGGCGACAACGCCGGGCGCGGCGGGGTCGGTCATGTCGACCAGCCGGACCTCGGCGCCCCGGCCGACGGCCAGCGTGGTGCCACCGCCGCCAGGCGGCCAGGCCCGCGCCGTGCCAAGGATGGGCTCGGGAAGGATGTCGATCTGCCGGAGGTCCCCCAGGTCCCAGCGGATGGTATCGAACGCGATGCCGTCAACCGAGAGCAGCGAGCGCCCCTCGGGGCCGAAGGCCAACCCCTCGACGATGTAGCCGTGCCCCGTGAGGCGGGCCTCCTCGACCGGCTCCCTCAGGTCGCGCACATCCCACAGCGCGACGTTCGAGTCGAATCCGGCGCTGGCGAGTCGGCGCCCATCGGGTGAGAAGGCGAGCGTCTCGATCCTGTCGGTGTGTGCCGTCCACTCGGCCAACTCCTCTGTTTCGCCTCGTGAGTTGACATCGAAGAGCCGAATCGCGCGATCATCGCCCACGGCCAGCGGGCCGCCACCGGGGCTGAACGCGATCGCCGCGCGGGAGGCTTCGTCCACCCAGCCTCCCGCGCGCGGTCGCGCCGGGTCGCTCACATCCCACACGCGCACGCCGTCGAACCCCTGGACGGCGAGGGTCCGACCGTCGGGCCCGAACGTCAGGGCCTCCGCGTAGTCCTCCTCGTCGGTGACCGAGAGCCGCCGAGGACTCCGGGGGTCGGACACGTCCCACAGAACGAGCGTCTCGCCGTCCTCGCGCTCCCAGCCGACGGCGGCCAGCGTCGTGCCGTCCGGGCTGAGGCCGACCGCCGTCGGCGCCCCCGGCGTGCCCTCGATCTCCAGCGACGCGAGGCGTTCGGGCTCGGCGCCCTCGGCGAACCCCGCGATGTCCCACAGCGAGACCGCGCCGTCGCCGCACAGCGTGGCCAGCGTCGCGCCGTCGGGGCCGCCGAGCGCGAGCTGTTCCTCGGCCTCGCCCCGGCAGGGCAGCCGCGCCAGCGGGCCGCGCCGGTCGGAGCCGGGGCCCACGTCCCACAGCGCCAGGCCCTCCTCGTCCGAAAGACCGGCCAGCGTCCGCCCGTCCGCGCCGAGCACGGTGCTGCCGGGGAAGGTGGATGTGTCGGCGTCCGCCGTCTGCAACTGGTCGGCGCCCCGGAACGGCTGGGTGGCCAGCGTGGTGTACAGCGCCTCGCGCGCCTCGGCCGTGGGGCGCAGCGCGTGGGCCGCGAGGGCGAGGCGCAGCGACTCGCGCGGGTCGGTCGCGCGGGCGCTCTCGGCCTGGGCCAACAGGGCGCGGTGGGTGGCGAGTTCGCCCTGCTCCTCGGCGTTGCGCCGCTGCTCGTTCGCGTTTCCCAGCTGCACCCAGGCGACCGCGGTGGCGATCAGGGCCAGGCACAGGGCCACGGCCACCGCGAGAAGGGAGCGGCGCAGGACGGTGACCCCGCGGGCCTCGCGGAGGCGTTCCCGCTCCTCGGCCTCCTCGCTCGCGGCCACGAACTCCCGCTCTCGCGCGGGGAGTTCGCCGAGGGCCTGGGCATCCTGGAGTCTACTGCCCCGGTAGAGGTACGCCGGGTCGCGCTGGGCGTGCCACGCGTCTGCGACCGCGCGCAGCTCCTGGCGCAGCAGCAGGGCGGCGGTGTCCTGCTCGATCCAGCGGCGCAGATGCGGCCACTCCCGCAGCAGCGCCTCGTGCGCGATCTGCGCCGAGTCCCGGTCCACGGTGATCAGCCGCCGCGCGGCCAGCAGGTCGCACAGGTCCCCGGCGTCCGGCGGGAGGCCGTCGAGCAGGGTGGCGAGCGGCACGCGGTCGCGGACCGCCGAGCGGACGCCGGTGCCGTCGGGGGCCAGGTGCACCATGCGCGGCAGCAGCATCCGCAGGGTGGCGCGCTGTTGGTCGTCGAGCCGCTTGTACAGGTCCTCGGTCGTGGTGGCGACCGAGCGCCATATGCCGCCGACCGCCTCATATCCGGCGAGGGTGAGCCTGGCGCCGCTGCGCCGCTGCCAGGTCTCGCGCAGCACATGGGCGAGGAACGGCAGCGCGCCCGCCGTGTCGTCGCCTGGGCGGCCCTCGCGCAGGTCGTGCAGCAGCCGTTCGGTCAGCCCGGGCTCCAGGCGCAGCCCCACCACGGCGGCCGGGCCGTCGACGGCGGCGCGCAGCTCGCGTTCGCGCATCGGAGCGACGGTCAACTGGCCGTGCTCCAGGGAGCGTTCAAGCTCGGGGTGGGCCAGGCAGCTGCCGTAGTGGTCGGCGCGCAGGCCGAGGACCACACGGGGGCGCGCCTCGGTGCGAGCGCCGCCCGCGAGCGCGGCGATGAACGAGTCCCGTTCATGCGGGTCCTCGCAGCGGATGAACACCTCCTCGAACTGGTCGACGACCAGCAGCCCGCACGCCGGACGCCCCGGGAGCGGCGGGGGGAAGCGGCCCTCGTCGAGCGCGTCGCGCACCTGCTCGCGCTCCCGGCCCGTGGCCCCGGCCCACACCTCGGCGAGCGCGTCCAGCGGGTGCGCGCCGGGTGCGGTCAACAGTAGGGCGGGCCAGGGCACTTGGGGGTCGCCCTTGGCGTGGCGGCGTTCGAGCCCGGCGAGCAGACCTGCGCGCAGCAGCGAGGACTTGCCCGCGCCCGACGCGCCGACCAGGACCACGGGCCCATCGCCCGGGCCCGTGACCGCGTCGAGCAGCCGCTCCTTCAGCTCGTCGCGGCCGAAGAATTGGTGGCTCTCCTCGGCCCTGAACGGCTCCAACCCCGGGTAGGGGCACGGCACATCGGCGGGCCGCTCGTCGGGCGCCCCGGCGTCGTCGGGGCCCAGCTCGGGGGCGGCGCGGTTGCGGGCGATGACCAGCTCGCCGAGCGTTCCCTCGCTCTGGCGGGACGGCCGCACCCGCCCGTCGGCGAACTCCCGGTCCAGGACGGCGTACATGCGGTCCGCCGTCAGCCAGGGCGGGCCCGTCGGGTCGCCTTCGGTGAGGAGCCGCAGCAGGCGCCCGCTGAAGAGGGTGTGCGGCTCGTCCGGGGGCGCGAACGACAGCTGGTAGTGGGAGGCCGAGGCCAGCAGGAGGCTGCCCCTGGGGCGGGCCGAGGCGAACGGCTGCCGCGCGCCGCCGCCCGTTCCCGGCGTTCTGGCGCGCCCTGAGAAGCAGCAGTCGAGGACGACGAGGCTGCCGTGCGGCGCCTCGCCGAGCAGGTCGCGCACGGTGCGGTAGGGGACGGCGCCCGCGATGTGGCCCGCGGACCGCCCGGCGTGGGTGGCGAGGTACAACTCGTCGCGCGGGCCCAGGAGTCCATGGCCGACGTAGTACAGCAGCACGGGTCCCGTGGCGTCCGCGACCGCCTCCTCGACGGCGGCCACCACCTCGTCGGGGCCCGCCGCGCCCGGCACCCGCGTGACGCGCCCGAGGTCCATGCCGCAGACGTCGTGGAGCGCGCGCTCCAGGTCGTCGAGCGTGGTGTCGACGGCGGGCAGCGCGGGCAGCTGGGAGCCCGGGGCGTGGCGGCCCGTGCCGATCAGTACCGCGCGGGCGCCCTGGGCGGCCAGATCACCGCGCACGGCCCGGGCCCTCGCCCCCGTCCTGGCCGGGCGGCGTGGCCAGGCGTTCGGCCAGCGCGGCGATCTCGTCGGGGCTCAGGGCGCGGACACGGTGGCTCGAGACGGTGATCTCGGTGCCGTCGGCCCTGGTCACGGTGACGGTGTAGCTGCCGCGGCGCGTCTGGACCCAGGCGATGAGCGCCCCGGCGAAGACCGCCGCGACGCCGCCTGGTTCGAGCAGGGCGACCAGGGCGTCGGCCGCGGGGCCCATCGTCCCCGCCTCGGGCTCCGCGGGCTCCTCCTGGTGGACGCGCCCCCTCAACTCCGGCTCGGCGGAGAGCCATTGGCGCAGCTCCCGCGCGGCGCCCCCGTCCCCGCCCACGCTGATGACGACTCGCATGCTCCCCCCGGATGTCCGATGTCCTCGGCGCTCCGAGGCTACCCACCGGGGGCGCGGCCCGAAAGGTCAGCGCGGAGCCCCGGCCGCCGGGGGGGTGGGCGGCCGGGGCTCCGGAAGGGGGGATCAGGCCACGGCGGCGGGGACCAGGTGGTCGCCGGGGATGCCGGAGGCGTGGGGGGAGTAGTAGTCGCGGATGCCCGCGGCCCAGGTGTCGACCGTGATCCGGTCGTCGCCGTCGGGGCCGAAGGCGTCGAACAGCTTGTGGATGTTGGGGAGTTCGAAGCCGATGGCGGTCATCAGCGCGACGAACACGGGCCGTTCGACGGTGCCGCTGCCGTCCACGTCGCCCAGGTCGGCGAGCGCGTCGGCGAACGCGCCCAGCGCGCCGTCGAACCGCTCGGGGGCGAGCACGATGGCCTTGAACTCCTCGAAGCTCACCTTGTTGTCGAGGTCGGTGTCCAACTCCCCGACCAGCGCGGCCCAGTACCCGCGGAACGCGTCCACCAGCGCACCCTTGGCCGCCTCGTCGGCACCCGGCACCGCCTGGACGACACGGTGTGCCATCAGGTCGAAGTCATCGGCCTCCAACTCCCCGTTCCCATTGGCGTCAAACAGCGCGAACACCACACTGACCCGGCTGACAGCTTCCGCCTTCATCAAGCCTCCCCTTCGCCCAACTTCACCTGACCGTCCGCACGATGGAACCAAGCGGGCGGGGAGGCGGGGGCCGAAGCGGCGGGGGGTTCACCGGAACGAGTGAAGGCGGGAGCTGGGGCGTCGAACACCGCGGGCCCGATAGACTGTGCACACCGCGCACCTTCCCGGAGGGTACGAGGCGGAGTTCGGGGTCAGGCCCCGATCATGGGTGACGGAGCGGCAGTTCCACTGCGTGGACCTCATGTCGAGTGAGGGCGAGTGCCCGGCAGGGCCCCCTGCCATTCCCAGCCCACGTTCGAGGAGTGGTCCGTCCATGAACCCTGTCGAGTACAAGCCCGCGCGTCGTATCTGGATCGACATCCTGATCGGCGCCACCGCCGGAGTGCTGTCCAACGTCGTGTTGGCGGTCCTGGCGGAGGCGGCGCGCCTGCTCGTCTGACGAGCGTGTGGCGGGCCCGGTGAGCCCGCCACCCCTCCACGTTTCCCTCAGAACAGCCTGTCCTGCCTGCCCACGCCCTTCTTTCCGCCGCCTCCCCTCCGGCGCCGGGGGCGGCCCAGATGCGGTCGGCGGGCCTCCTCGGGAAGGTTGAGCCACGTCGGACGCAGGCCGTGGATCTGCACCTCACCGACGAGTTCCCTGAGGTAGGCGCGCGTCTCCTCGTCGGTGGACCAGAGCACCGTCGCGCGGCTCGCCCGGGTCATCAGCACGTGGTAGGCGTTGCGGACGCAGCGTGCCAAGTCCTCGGCGTCGAGGCGGCGCGCAGCCACCTTCGGATCGAACGACCCGGGCTGCCCCACCCGCCACACCTTGGTCCCGGGATCCTTGACGCGCTTGCCCCGCCGGAACACCCACTGCCCGTCGCGGCGCACCATGTCCTCGCCCATGATCACGCCGCACCAGTCCCACTCCAGGCCCTGCGCCGTGAAGACGCAGCCGATCGGGAGTGTCCGATAGACGGCGGATCTGATGATCAAGGAGACGCCTGATGAGCGAG
>NZ_QEST01000251.1 GCF_003311645.1 Streptomyces sp. PT12
CCAGTAGCGGTCGCGTTGGAACGGGTAGGTCGGCAGCTCCACGGGACGCCCACCCACACAGACCGCGGACCAGTCGACCTCGACACCCGCCACCCAGGCCCGCGCCAACCCCTCCAACACACCAGCGAGCTCAGGCCGCTTACGCCGCCCCAGAGCCGAAACCGAAACCGAGGACGCGCCCTCATCCCGAACACTCAGGCACTCACCAACCATCCCCGACAACGTCCCATCCGGACCGATCTCCACCACATGCCGCACTCCTTCCGCACCAACCAACACGCCAACAGCGTCAGCGAATCGGACACCCTCCCGAACATGCCGCACCCAATACCCCCCAGCACCCCACTCCCGGGCACCGATCCGCTCCCCAGTGAGAGTGGAAACAACAGCGAACCGCGCACTCTCACCAAAACTCAGCCCCGCCACCACCTGACCGAACTCCGCCAACATCGGCTCCATCAAAGGCGAATGGAACGCATGCGAGACATTGAGCCTACGGATACGAACCCCCCGCTCCTCAAACACCCTCCCAATCGCCAGAACAGCGCCCTCCGCACCGGAAACCACCACCGACGAAGGACCATTGACCGCCGCAATCCCGACCACACCCTCATCGAAGCCCCCCAACACCTCCCGCACCACCCCCTCCGACGCACCCACCGCCACCATCGCCCCACCCTCCGGCAACGCCCCCATCAACCGACCACGCGCCACCACCAACCGACACCCATCAGCCACCGACAACACCCCCGACACACACGCCGCAGCAATCTCACCCACCGAATGACCCACCACCACATCCGGCACCACACCCCACGACTCCACCAACCGAAACAACGCCACCTCAAACGCAAACAACGCCGGCTGCACCCAATCCGTCCGCCCCAACAACCCCTCATCCCCACCCCACACCACCGCGTTCACATCACCATCCAACAGACCACCCAACACCCCAACCACCTCATCCCACGCCTCCGCAAACACCGGAAACGCCTCATACAACTCCGCACCCATACCCAAACGCTGCGCACCCTGACCAGCGAACACCACACCCACCCGACCACCCACACCACGCGCCACACCCGACACCACACCAGCAGCCTCACCCCCACCAGCCACCACACCCACACCCTCAACCAACTCACCCAACGAACCACCCACCACCACCGCCCGATGCTCAAACACCGAACGCGAAACCCCCAACGACCACCCCACATCAACCGCCCCCACACCCGACAACCCACCCAACCGACCCGCCAACGCCCGCAACCCCACATCCGAACGCCCCGAAAACGCCCACGG
>NZ_QEST01000192.1 GCF_003311645.1 Streptomyces sp. PT12
CGCGTGAACGCGCGCGTCAGCTTTCGATGGTGCAGCGGGTGAGCTCGATCACCAGCTGCGAGGCCAGGAACCACTTCGCGTCCGGGTGGCCGTAGGGGAGGTGATAGTCCTCCGGGTGCGGGACGATGCCGTTACTGGCCGGGTCGGGGGTGAAGAACCCCCCGAACACCCCCCACACGCGCGGCTTACGCGAACGGATCAGCAACGGATCGGTCAGATGCGGACAATGCCGAACCGCCAGCGCCGCACACGGACGACACACCGGGGGCTTTGTCGACAGCAGCCCCTCACAGGCCCCGAAGTCCTGCACCTCCGCACGCTGCACCAGGAACAGCCACCCCCGCGACGTCCGGTCGGCAGGCCCGCCGCACACCTGGCACAGCCGCTCCAGCATCGTCCGCCGCTGACGCGCCGGGTGCAAGACGCTGAAGTCCGGCCTCCCCGCCCCCGGTCCGGCGTCCATCCGCGCCCACAGCACCCCGTGCCGGTCACGGTCACCCGGCACCTCGTCACGGTAGCCCAGCCGGTCCCCACCAGGCCGCACACTCAACGCCGCGGCCACGCGGGTACCTTCCCCCGTCCACGCGGCGGCATACGGCACGGGCAGGGCCCTCGGCCCCCACGTGATCATCTCGGTCATGATGTGAGCCGCCGAACCTTCCCCGTCAGTGAAAGCACCTCGCCCAGCCGGGCCGGACGCAGATCGGTCAGCCAGTGCGACCACTCACGCTCCGCACCACCCACCGCCCGCAGCCGCACCGCGTGCGCGCTCTCCCGCCACGCCACCGCCCCCACCACATCGGCGGCCGGGCTGTAGAGCAACGTCCCCGGCTCCGGCTCGTACACCAGCGCCGCCAGCCGGTCCGCGACAAACGCCGCCACCTCCACCGGCAGATCCAGCGTCACACTCACCCGCCCCTCCGTCGTCTCCATCACCTGCACCCGATGCGACGGCAACGCCCGCGCGGCCAGATGGTCACGCAACCGGTCACGATGCAGCAACGCCCGGTCAACGGGCGACGGCTCAGCCGCGAACACGATCATCGCCACTCAGCTCCCCCACCAGCGCCCGCGCGAGCGCCCGCGCCGTCTCGGGCCTGACCCGGCCCAACTCGACAAGCGGCGCATCGGGCACACACGTATGAAGTCGCACAACGGGAAACGCGATTCCGCGGGCCTCCAACGCAACCCTCAATTCACGCATCGCGCATTCCGCGTCCTGCCGCGGCGAGTTCGTCAAGACAACCTCCTCCAACCCTCTTCTCGCGGGCCCCCAAGAGAAGCAGATTGAA
>NZ_QEST01000047.1 GCF_003311645.1 Streptomyces sp. PT12
CTAGTAGATTGTTGCAGCTTAATTTTGCTGTGTGGTTGGGTAGAGATGGCGCAGTTTCACGCGTGCGTCGTCGGTGGTGAAGTGCCAGTTGACTTGGCGCTGGTCGTTGTTGGTCCGCTGTTGCCAGGCGGCGAGTTCGGCGTTGAGTACGGTGAGGTCGTCGATGCGGCGGTCCAGGCACTGGCGGGTGAGCGCGGAGAGCTCGATCTCGGCGATGTTGAGCCAGGACCCGTGTTTGGGGGTGTGGTGGATCTCCAGGCGCTGGGCCAGCGCGAAGGCCTTCCCCGGGGCGAACGCCTCGTAGAGCGAGGCGATGGTGTGGGTGTTGAGGTTGTCCATCACCAGCACGACCGTGGCGGCGTCGGGGTAGTCCACGGTCAGCAGGTGATCGACCTGGTGCGCCCAGTCGACCTTGGTCCGGCGCGGCTGGGCGTCCACGCGCCGCCATCCGCGCAGCGGCTCGACCCAGCAGAAGATCGAGCAGGTCCCCGATCGGACGTACTCGTTGTCCTCGCGGCGGTCACGGCCCGGCCGCGCGGGAAGCGGATCGCGGACCTGGCCGAGCAGCTGGAACGGCTTCTCGTCCATGCACACCACCGGACACGCCGGATCGAAGGGGCGGCGGTAGACCGCCAGGACGTCCTCCATCGCCGCGGCGAAGGCCGCATTCGCAGCGGGCGGAATGGTCCAGCACTTCTTCACGTGAGGACGCAGTTCCGTTTTTTTAACACCCGGCCGATCGTGGAGTGATCCAGATCCGGGATGTCCTCCACCAGCGCGACATGCTTCTCCAGCAGGCGCAGCGACCACCGGGCATGCCCCTCGGGCGGCGTCGAGCAGGCCAGCGCGATCAGCCTGGCCTCGACCTCACCGGTCACGATCGCCGGCACCGGCGGCAGCTCACGCACTTTACGCCCGATCGTGGCCCAGACATCGCCACCGGTCTCGACGAACCGCTTCGAGACCAACCGCACCGTCTCACACGAGACCCCCACCCGATCCGCGATCACCACCCGCGAATCGACCTCGCCCACCGAGGTGTCCAACGCGAGCAGGACCCGCGCCCGCCTGATCATCGACGCGCTGCGGACCCCCGTCGTCGTCACCCGCACCAACGCCCGACGATCCTCGGCACTCAACACAACCGGATACTTCTTCTGTGAGGACACGGCACCCCTGCCCGACCGAACGGAACCAACAAGGCAAGCCTGCCCGACCCCAACCAACCAGAACAACACTTAGACGCGACAATCTACTAG
>NZ_QEST01000126.1 GCF_003311645.1 Streptomyces sp. PT12
CTGCGGCTGCCCCCCACGTTGATCTTCGACTACCCCAACGCCCGCGTGCTGGCCGACCACCTGGTGAGCGAGGTGACACCCGACCACGGGAACGGCGGTCACGCCGTCGACCACGAGGAGCGGATCCGCCGCCTGCTCGGCTCGATCCCGCTCACCCGGCTGCGCGACGCCGGGCTGATGGACACCCTGCTCGAACTCGCGGGCGCCGCCCCCACCGCCGCCGCTGCCGCGGTCGAACCCGAGCCCGAACAGGACTCGATCGACGCGATGGACGCCGAAGCCCTGATCAGCATGGCCCTGCACGACACCGACCTGGACGACGCCGCGCGAGACTGAGGACACGATGCCGGACACCGACCAGAAACTCGTGGCGGCGCTGCGTGCGTCGCTGAAGGAGACCGAGAATCTCCGCGCGCGCAACCGCGCCCTCCAGGCGGCCGCCCGCGAGCCGATCGCGATCGTGGGGATGAGCTGCCGCTACCCCGGCGCGGCCTCGCCCGAGGAGCTGTGGCGGCTGGTTGACGGCGGGGTTGACGCCGTCTCGTGGTTCCCCGAGAACCGCGGCTGGGACATCGAAGGGATCTATGACCCCGAGCCGGGGCTGCCCTTCAAGACCTATACGCGCGAGGGTGGATTCCTTTATGACGCGGGGGAGTTCGACCCCGGCTTCTTCGGGATCGCGCCCAACGAGGCGCTGATCATCGACCCGCAGCAGCGGCTCCTGCTCGAAGCGTCGTGGGAGGTGCTCGAACGCGCCGGGATCGACCCGACGTCGCTCAAGGGCACCGCGACCGGCGTGTTCGCCGGGATGATGTACCACGACTACACCTACAACAACAGCACGGGCGCGATCGCCTCGGGTCGCGTCGCCTACACTCTCGGGCTCGAAGGCCCGGCCGTCACGGTCGACTCGGCCTGCTCGTCGTCGTTGATCGCCCTGCATCACGCGATCGCGGCGCTGCGCTCGGGCGAGTGCTCGCTGGCGCTCGCGGGCGGCGTGACGGTGATGGCCACGCCCGAGACGCTGATCGAGATGAGCTACCAGCGCGGGCTTTCACCCGATGGGCGCTGCAAGTCCTACGCGGCCGCCGCCGACGGCACGGGCTGGGCCGAGGGCGTCGGCATGCTGCTGGTGGAACGCCTCTCCGACGCCCGCCGCAACGGCCATCAGGTGCTGGCGGTGGTGCGCGGCATGGCCGTCAACCAGGACGGCGCGAGCAATGGCC
>NZ_QEST01000214.1 GCF_003311645.1 Streptomyces sp. PT12
AAGAGCGAGTCCACACGCGCAAGCGAAGGCGCCGACAACTCGCGCAGGGACAGGGTGCCGACGGAGATGACGGGCTGGCCCGCGCCATCGGCGGCATCCAGGGTCACCTGGTCGTGGCCCGTCGATGACACCCGAACGCGCAGCGCGCTGGCGCCCGTTGCGTGGAGCTCGACCCCGGCCCAGGAGAACGGCAGGACGACCCGGTCCTCTTCGAGCAGCAGCGGGATGGCGTGCAGGGCCGCGTCGAGCAGCGCGGGGTGGAGCCCGAACCGACCGGCGTCGCCTGGCAGCGCGATCTCGGCGAACACCTCGTCGCCGCGCCGCCAGGCGGAGGTGAGCCCCTGGAAGACGGGCCCGTAGGCGACCCCGGCCTCGGCCAGGCCCTCGTACATGCCCGCCACCTTCAGCGGCTCGGCTCCGGGCGGCGGCCACTGCGTCATGGCGGTCCCGTCGTCGCCGCTGCCCGCGGCGAGCGTTCCCGCGGCGTGGCGGGCCCAGGGCAGGTGGTGGTCGTCCTCGCCGCGCGAGTACACCTCCACCGGGCGCCGCCCCGACCCGTCGTCCGAGCCGACCACCACCTGAACGGCCATCGCACCACGCTCGGGAAGCACCAACGGCGCCTCAATCGTCAACTCATCGACCCGACCGCAACCCACCTCGTCACCCGCGCGCACGGCCAACTCCACAAAACCCGTCCCCGGGAACAACACCGCACCCGCGATCACATGATCCGCCAACCACGGCTGCGACCCCACCGACAAACGACCCGTCAACACCACCTGATCCGCACCCGCCACCGCCACCGCGGCATCCAACAACGGGTGATCGGAAGCCTCTTCGGCGCGCCCGGACTCGACCCAGAACGACTGGCGCTGGAAGGCATAGGTGGGCAGGTCGACGCGGCGGGCGCCGCGCCCGGCGAGGACGGCGGCCCAGTCGGGGGTCACGCCCGTGGTGTGGAGGTGGCCGATGGCGGTGAGCAGCGTCGCGGCCTCGGGCCTGTCACGACGCAGCGTGGCCACCGCGGCCGCCTCGGGGGCCGACTGCCGCGCCATCGCGGTGAGGACCCCATCGGGACCTATCTCGAGGAACCGGGTGACGCCCTCGCCCTCCAGATGGCGAATGTCATCGGCGAAGCGCACGGCGTCGCGGACATGCCGCACCCAGTAGTCGGCCGAGGCGACGTCCTTGGGGAAGGGGATGACCGGCG
>NZ_QEST01000231.1 GCF_003311645.1 Streptomyces sp. PT12
AAGAGCGAGTCCACACGCGCAAGCGAAGGCGCCGACAACTCGCGCAGGGACAGGGACTCGACCGAGACCACCGGCGCTCCGGCACCGTCTACCGCGTCGAGGGAGACCTGGTCCTGGCCGGTTGACACCAGGCGGACGCGCAGCACGTTGGCGCCGCTGGCATGCAGGGTCACGCCCGCCCACGAGAACGGCAGGATCACCCGCTCATCGTCGGACAGCAGCGGGATGGCGTGCAGGGCCGCGTCGAGCAGCGCGGGGTGAAGCCCGAACCGGCCCGCTTCCCCGGCCAGCACGACCTCGGCGAACACCTCGTCGCCGCGCCGCCAGGCGGAGGCGAGCCCCTGGAACGCCGGGCCATAGGAGACCCCGGCCTCGGCCAACTCGCCGTAGAGCCCCGACACTTCCACCGGCTCGGCCCCCGAGGGCGGCCACTGGGTCACCGACTCGGCCGTGCCTCCCGCGCCCGCGGCGAGCGTTCCCGCGGCGTGGCGGGCCCACGGCTGGTGGTGGTCGTCCTCGCCGCGCGAGTACACCTCCACCGGGCGCCGCCCCGACCCGTCGTCCGAGCCGACCACCACCTGAACGGCCATCGCACCACGCTCGGGAAGCACCAACGGCGCCTCAATCGTCAACTCATCGACCCGACCGCAACCCACCTCGTCACCCGCGCGCACGGCCAACTCCACAAAACCCGTCCCCGGGAACAACACCGCACCCGCGATCACATGATCCGCCAACCACGGCTGCGACCCCACCGACAAACGACCCGTCAACACCACCTGATCCGCACCCGCCACCGCCACCGCGGCATCCAACAACGGGTGATCGGCGGTCTCAAGACCGCGCCCCGACTCCAGCCAGAACGACTGGCGCTCGAACGGGTAGGTCGGCAGATCGACGCGCCGCGCCCCGCGCCCGCCGAGAACGGCCTCCCAGTCGACCCGCACGCCCGAGGCGAACAGCCGCCCGATGCCCGTGAACAGGCTCTCGACCTCGGCCCTTTGGCGGCGCAGCGTGGCGGCCACCGTGCCGTCGTCGAGCTCCCGCACCATGGCGGTCAGCACGCCGTCGGGGCCGATCTCCAGGAAGCGGGTGACGCCCTCGTCCTGCAACCTGCGCACATCGTCGGCGAAGCGCACGGCGTCGCGGACGTGCCGCACCCAGTAGTCGGCCGAGGCGACGTCCTTGGGGAAGCGGATCTCCGGGC
>NZ_QEST01000036.1 GCF_003311645.1 Streptomyces sp. PT12
TGGGTGTTCTGGGTGTTCTGGGTGTTCTGGGTGTTCTCGGTGATTTCGGCGATTGCCATCGCCAGTACTGGGTGGGGGCTGGCTTCCACGAACAGCCGGTGCCCCTGGTTGATGAGACTGCTGACTGCGTCGGCGAATCGGACGGGGTTGCGGAGGTTTTGGTACCAGTATTCGGCGGTGAGTTCTGGGCCGTTGAGGGGTTGTCCGGTGACGGTGGAGATGATGGGGGTGTGGGTGGGTTGGGGTTTGATGTGTTGGAGGGCTTGGGTGAGGTGGGGGTGGAGGGGTTGGACGTGGGGGGAGTGGGAGGCGTAGTCGACGGGGATGCGGCGGATGCGGATGTTGTGTTGTTCGCAGTGGGTGGTGAGGGTGTTGAGGTGGTGGGTGTCGCCGGCGATGACGGTGGAGTGGGGTCCGTTGATGGTGGCGATGGTGAGGTGGGGGTGGTGGGGGGTGAGGAGTTGTTGGGTGGTGGTGGGGTCGAGGATGAGGGAGGCCATGGCGCCGTGGCCGGCGAGGTGTTGGTGGATGAGTTGGGAGCGGAGGGCGACGATGGTGGCGGCGTCGTGGAGGGTGAGGGCGCCGGCGATGTGGGCGGCGGCTATTTCGCCTTGGGAGTGGCCGATGACGGCGGTGGGGGTGATGCCGTGGTGTTGCCAGAGGCGGGCGAGGGAGATCATGACGGCCCAGAGGGCGGGTTGGACGATGTCGACGCGTTGGAGTTGTTCGGGGGAGGCGAGTGCTTGGTGGAGGTTCCAGTCGGTGTGGGGGGCTAGGGCGTCCTGGCAGGCGTCCAGTGAGCGGGCGAATACGTCGTTTTGTTGGGCGAGTTGGAGGCCCATGCCGGCCCATTGGGAGCCTTGGCCTGGGAAGATGAAGACGGGGCCTTGGTCGGTGCCGGGGGTGGTGGTGCCCTGGATGGCGCGGTTGGGTGGCTGGTGTGTGGCGAGTGCGGTGAGTTCGGTGAGGAGTTCCTGGCGGTCGGTGGCGAGTACGACCGCGCGGTGACGGAATGCCGTCCTGGTGGTGGCCAACGCGGCGCCCAGATCGGCCAACGGCGCGTTCTCGTCCGCTTCCACCATGGCGGCCAGCTGTCCGGCCTGCGCGGCCAATGCCTCGGGCGACGCCCCCGACAACGGCCACACCACCCCCGACGCCGGAACATC
>NZ_QEST01000196.1 GCF_003311645.1 Streptomyces sp. PT12
TACTGAGGTTGAACTCGTGGTGTCGTGAGGGCTGACGGTTCGTCGCTGGTGCGGTATCAACGGGGTATGCGGTATGCACAAGGTGGCGGGTTGACGGCCGAACGGCAGCGGTTCCGCGAGGGGTTACGGTTCCAGGCGGCCGAGCGATTCGCCCGGGGCGAGGCGAGTGCGGTGATCGCCAAGGACCTGCGGGTCAGCGTTCGCTCGGTGCAGCGGTGGCGGCAGGCGTGGGATGAGGGTGGTCCGCGTGCTCTGCGGTCGCAGGGGCCGGCGTCGCTGCCAAGGCTGAGCGAGGAGCAGTTCGCGCAGTTGGAGGCGGAACTCGCGAAAGGTCCGGCGGCGCACGGCTGGGAAGACCAACGCTGGACCCTTGGTCGTGTGAAGACGGTGATCGGCCGACGTTTCCACCTGACCTACACGATCCAGGGCGTGCGCAAGCTGCTGGTGCGCAACGGCTGGTCCTGCCAGGTTGCGGCCCGACGGGCCATCGAGCGGGACGACGACGTGGTCGCGGGATGGGTGAAGGAGGTGTGGCCCCGCGCGGAAGGCTCGCGGCGGCCCGTGGAGCCTGGCTCGTCTTCGAGGACGAAGCCGGATTCTCCATGACGCCGCCGCAGTCCAAGACCTGGTCGCAGCGGGGCCGGACCCCGGTGGTCCGAGTCCGCGGCCGATCCCGCAGACGGATCTCCATCGCCGCGCTGACCTGCTACAAACCCGGCCACCGCTCCCGGCTGATCTACCGGCCCCGCAAGGACGATGACCGACGCGACGGTCGCAAGAGCTTCTCCTGGCGCGACTACCGGGACCTGCTGACCGCAGCCCACCAGCAGCTCGGCAGCCCGATCGTACTCGTCTGGGACAACTTGAACGTCCACAAGGCTGCCGGGTTAAGGGAGTTCGCCGCTTCCCGGGACTGGCTGACCATCTACTACCTGCCGCCCTACGCACCCGACCTCAACCCCGTCGAAGGCATCTGGTCCCTCCTGCGACGCGGCTGGCTCTCCAACGTCGCCTTCACCACCCCCGAACACCTCACCCAGCGCATCCGACGCGGCCTACGCCACATCCAGTACCGCAGCCACCTCATAGACGGCTGCCTCACCGAGACCGGCCTGACCATCAAACCTTAGCCAAAGGCGTCACCACGAGTTCAACCTCAGTA
>NZ_QEST01000201.1 GCF_003311645.1 Streptomyces sp. PT12
CGAGCCAGTAGCGGCGGTGCTGGAAGGCGTAGGTGGGCAGGTCGACGGCGTGGCCGCCGGGCAGCAGCGGTGTCCAGTCGACGGCCAGGCCATGGGTGTGGGCGCGGGCCAGCGAGGTCATCAGGCGCCGCAGCCCGCCGTCGTTCCTGCGCAGCGAGCCCACCACCAGCCCGGAAACGCCCGCCTGTTCCAGGGTCTCCTCGATGCCGACCAACAGCACCGGATGGGCACTCATCTCCAGAAACGCCCCAAAGCCGCGCCCGGCCAGCTCCCGCACCGCCCCCTCGAACCGCACGGTCTCCCGCAGATTGGTGAACCAGTAGGCGGCATCGAGGGTTTCGGTGTCCATGGGCCGTCCGGTGACCGCGGAGCAGAACGGGATGGTGTGCGGGCGTGGGGTGATGGGCGCGAGGTCGGCGAGGATCCGCTCCTTCAGCTCGTCGACGGCGGGTGAGTGGGAGGCGTAGTCCACCGGAACGCGCCGCGCCCGCACCCCCTCCCGCCCCCACACCACCAGCAACTCATCCAACGCCCCCGCCTCACCCGAAACCACCGTCGCCGCAGGCCCGTTCACCGCCGCCACCGACAACCGCCCCGGCCACGCGGCAATCCACTCCCCCACCACCCCCACAGACGCCGCCACCGACACCATCCCCCCACGCCCCGACAACACCCGCAACGCCCGACTCCGCAACGCCACCACCCGCGCACCATCCTCCAACGACAACCCACCAGAGACGACCGCCGCGGCAATCTCCCCCTGCGAATGCCCCACCACCGCCCCAGGCTCCACCCCACACGACCGCCACACCGCCGCCAACGACACCATCACCGCCCACAACACCGGCTGCACCACATCCACCCGCGACAACCACCCACCACCCCCATCCCGCAACACCCCCACCACATCCCACTCCACCCACCGCCCCAACGCCCGCCCACACTCCGCCATACACGACGCAAACACCGGACACTCATCAAGAAGCTCCACCCCCATCCCCAGCCACTGCGCCCCCTGCCCAGGAAACACGAACACGGGTCGGGCGTCGCCGCCGCGCACGGTGCCGGTGAGGGCGTCCGGCGTTGAACGGCCCTCGCTCAACGCGTCGAGGGCGGCGAGGCGTTCGTCCGCGTTCCCGGCGATCACCACCGCGCGATG
>NZ_QEST01000211.1 GCF_003311645.1 Streptomyces sp. PT12
CTTAGGGTCACTGCCGCTGCCCGAGGTCACGGCGACAGCACTGTGGCACGCCCGCACCCGGCTCGGGGTCCGGCCCATGCGGGCGCTGTTTGACCTGCTGCGGGGTCCAGCTTCCGCGATCCGCACCGCCGGTGCCCGCTGGTCCGGGTTCCTGGTGGTCGCCCTCGACGGCACCTGCCTGGACGTACCCGACGCGCCGGCGACCCGGGCCCGTCTGGGCAAGGGCTCCAACCAGTACACCGCCGCCTCCGGCTACCCGCAGATCCAGCTGACCGCGCTGGTCGCCTGCGGCACCCGGGCTGTGATCGACGCGGCCTTCGGCCCGACATCCGCCGGCGAGACCCGGCACGGCAAGCGCCTGATGCGCTCGGTACGGGCGGGGATGATCGTGCTGCTGGACCGGGGATTCTCCTCCAACGCCTTCCTGGAAACCGTCGAGAGCACCAGTGCGGCCCTCCTGGCCCGGCTGACGGCAACCCGCAAGCCGCCCGTCCTGCGCCGCCTGCACGACGGCTCGTTCCTCTCCCGGATCGGCACCGTTGACGTCCGCATCGTCCAGTGCGAGATCACCATCTCCACCACGGCCGGACAGCACACCAGCACCTACCGCCTGGCCACCACCCTGCTCGACGCCCACAGCTACCCCGCGCCCCAGCTGGTCACGCTCTACCACGAGCGCTGGGAAGTGGAGTCCGCGTACTTCGCGCTGAAGAAGTCGATCCTCGGCCGCCGCGTGCTCCGTGCCCGCACCATGCCCGGCATCGCCCAGGAGATCTACGCGCTGCTGGTCGCCTACCAGGCCATCCGCATCGCCATCACCGACGCCACCGACAGCATCGGCGCCGACCCCGACCGGGGCAGCTTCACCATCGCCCTCCACACCGCCCGCGACCAGATCGTCCAGGCAACCGGAGTGATCGCCGACACCACCATCGACCTCATCGGCACCATCGGCCAAGCCGTCCTCAACCACCTCATGCCCGCCCGCCGCCTCCGCATCAGCCCCCGCGCGGTCAAACGCCCTCTATCCCGCTACGCCTACAAGAGCCTGCGCGTCGACCGACACACCCACAAAGCCACCATCGCCATCAACGTGCTACCACCACCCATCAGCCCTTAACTTCACGGCCTTGG
>NZ_QEST01000272.1 GCF_003311645.1 Streptomyces sp. PT12
CACCAGCCGTACTCTCCCGAGGAGGTGCGCGAGGCGTTGCAGATCGGGCCCGACGCCCCGATCATCACGACCGACGCGCGCCAGCGGCAGGAGGCCAAGAGCACCCTGATCACCCTGGTCGAGCACGCCCTGATGGCCCGCCTGCGCTGAGCCCTCCGCGCCCCCTCGCCCTCTTGCGCGCCCCTCGCGTTTCGGCCTTCCGGACCCGGCACCGCCCGGATTCCGGGAGGCCGCGCTCATGCGCCTAGGCTGTGGCCGTGCGCATCGCCAGATTCTCCATCGACGGGACCGTCGGCTTCGGCGTGCTCGAAGCCGCGCCGTCCGAGGGCGAGGAGCCCGTCCTCGACATCATCAGGGGCCACCCCTTCGCCGAGTTCGAGCGCTCGGGCCGCCGCGTCCCGCTGAGCAAGGTGCGGCTGCTGCCGCCCGTGCTGCCGAGCAAGGTCGTGGCCATCGGCCGGAACTACACCGAGCACGCAAGGGAGCTGGGCAACGAAGTCCCCGACGTCCCCGTGACGTTCTTCAAGCCGTCCACCTCCGTGATCGGTCCGGGCGACGACATCGTCTACCCCCGGATCTCGTCCGACGTCCACCACGAGGCCGAGCTGGCCGTCGTCATCGGCCGCCTGTGCCGCGACGTGCCACGCGAGCGGGCGCGCGAGGTCATCCTCGGCTACACGTGCGCCAACGACGTCACCGCGCGCGACGTCCAGCGCCGCGAGGGCCAGTGGGCGCGCGCCAAGGGGTTCGACACCTCCTGCCCGCTCGGCCCCTGGATCGAGACCGACATCGACCCATCGGACCTCGCCATCATGTGCACGGTCAACGGCGAGCAGCGGCAGCTCGGCCGCACCGGCGAGATGGTGCGCTCCGTGGAGGACCTGATCGTGCACATCACCGAGTCGATGACGCTGCTGCCCCAGGACGTCATCCTCACGGGCACCCCGGCGGGCGTCGGCCCGCTGCACGTCGGCGACCGGGTCGCCGTCACCATCGAAGGCATCGGCACTCTCACCAACAAGGTAGTCAAGCGTGACTAGCCCCTCTCCCGTCCGCGTCCGTTTCTGCCCATCGCCGACCGGCAACCCCCATGTCGGCCTGGTGCGCACCGCCCTGTTCAACTGGGCGTACGCCCGCCACCACGGCGGCACCATGGTCTTCCGCATCGAGGACACCGATGCGGCCCGCGACTCCGAGGAGTCGTACCAGGCGCTGCTCGACTCCATGCGCTGGCTCGGCCTGAGCTGGGACGAGGGCCCCGAGGTCGGGGGGCCGTTCGAGCCGTACCGGCAGTCGCAACGGACGGACATCTACGCCGATGTCGCCGCGAAGCTGCTCGCGGCGGGCCACGCCTACCGGTGCTACTGCACCCAGGAGGAGCTCGAGGCCGCCAGGGAGGCCGCCAGGCGGTCAGGGCGCCCCTCGGGGTACGCGGGCACCTGCCGCACGCTGTCGGAGGCGCAGATCGCCGCGCACGAGGCGGAGGGGCGGACGTTCGTCGTCCGCTTCCGGATGCCGGACGAGCCGATCACGTTCACCGATCTGGTGCGCGGCGAGCTGACGTTCGCGCCGGAGAACGTCCCCGACTACGGCATCGTCCGCTCCACGGGGGCGCCGCTCTACACCCTGGTGAACCCGGTCGATGACGCGCTGATGGGCATCACGCACGTGCTGCGCGGCGAGGACCTGCTGTCGTCGACGCCCCGCCAGATCGCCCTCTACCGCGCGCTGGCCGACATCGGGGTCGGCGACGGCGCGGTGCCCGCGTTCGGTCATCTGCCCTATGTGCTGGGCGAGGGCACCAAGAAGCTCTCCAAGCGCGACCCCGAGTCCTCGCTCAACCTCTACCGCGAGCGCGGCTTCCTGCCCCAGGGCCTGCTCAACTACCTGGCGCTGCTCGGCTGGTCGATCGCCGAGGACCGGGACGTCTTCTCGCTCGACGAGATGGTCGAGGCGTTCGACATCGCCGCGGTCAACGCCAACCCCGCGCGCTTCGACCTCAAGAAGGCCGAGGCGATCAACGCCACCCACATCAGGGAGCGGCTGTCCGTCGACGCGTTCGTCGAGGCGTGCCAGCCCTGGCTGCGCGCCCCGCACGCGCCCTGGAAGCCGGAGGCGTACGACCCGGCGGCCTTCGCGGCGCTCGCGCCGCTGGCCCAGACGCGGGTCACGGTGCTCTCGGACATCACCGACAACGTCGACTTCCTCTTCCTCGACGAGCCTGCCGTCGACGAGGCGTCCTGGAACAAGGCGATGAAGCCGGGCGCCGATGCGCTGCTCGCCACCGCGCGGGCCGGGCTCGCGGATGTGGCGGAGTGGGCCGCGGAGCCGCTGAAGGCCGCGGTGCTCGCGGCGGGCGAGGCCCACGGCCTGAAGCTCGGCAAGGCCCAGGCCCCCGTCCGGGTCGCCGTGACGGGCCGCACGGTCGGCCTGCCGCTCTTCGAGTCCCTGGAAGTCCTGGGCCGGGAGCGCACCTTGTCCCGCGTCGACGCGGCGCTTGCGCGGCTGAGGGCCTGAGGGCGGCTCGGCGGCCCGGAGCGGATCTCGTTTTGGGGGACCGTTCTCGATCGGGTATTGTTTGGCCCGTCGCCGAGGCGGAGCACCGGAAAGCCACTCCGAGCCGCCGAGTGATCACCTGAGCGATACCCCTCCTGGGGTTGCGTTTTGGTGGGGTATGGTGTAATTGGCAGCACGACTGATTCTGGTTCAGTTAGTCTAGGTTCGAGTCCTGGTACCCCAGCACGGTCTTTCAGTAGATCGAGCCCCCGTTGTGTAGCGGCCTAGCACGCTGCCCTCTCAAGGCAGTAGCGCCGGTTCGAATCCGGTCGGGGGTACGGATCCACAAGTGGATCTTGGTGAGCCCCCGTTGTGTAGCGGCCTAGCACGCTGCCCTCTCAAGGCAGTAGCGCCGGTTCGAATCCGGTCGGGGGTACGGATCCACAAGTGGATCTTGGTGAGCCCCCGTTGTGTAGCGGCCTAGCACGCTGCCCTCTCAAGGCAGTAGCGCCGGTTCGAATCCGGTCGGGGGTACACGATCGGACACAGGGGCGTCGGCAGGACGTCCTCCAGGGCCCCCGCATCGGCGAGGGCCCTTCGCCATGAGGGCGCCGGGCGCCTCCGCCCTCAGCCCCCACCTCAGTCCCCGTCATCCTCAGTCCCCGTCCTCCGCCTCGATCTTGAAGACGCGGACCGCCTCGTCGGCCTGGGCCAGCCGCCTGAGGTTCAGCAGGACCGGCTCGTACAGCACGGTGAGCGCCACGGCCGCCTCCAGCTGCGTCGTGGACGCCTCGAACCGGTCGATCACCGTGAGCTCGTGCCCGGCGATGTCCGCCGCGACCCGGCCGTAGGGCATTACGTCGTCCACCGAGGCCGGGTAGCCGAGCCGCGCGAGCGCCGCGAGCGCGGCCACCAGCGCCTGGTGCGCGGGATTCTCCGGAACGACCCGCCACCCCAGGCGGCGCTGCACCGCGGCGGCCGTCTCCCGCGCCCGGGCGGTGGCGCGGTCGTCGTCGGGCGCGGCGCCGTGCGGCAGCGCGGTGATCACCTCGGCGAGCCGGTCGAACTGGTCGGCCGACTCGGCGTCGACGGCCGCGAGCACGCGCCGCGCCGTGGCCACGGGGACGCGGCCGACCTGCACCAGCGCCCGCACCAGGCGCAGTCTCCTCAGGTGCTCCTCGTCGTACTCGGCCTGGGTGGCGCTCACGCGCGCGCCCGCGGGCAGCAGCCCTTCTCGCAGGTAGTACTTGATCGTCGCGGGCGAGACGCCGCTTCGCCTGCTCAGCTCCGCCAGCCGCATGGTCGGCCGACCCCCTTGCGCTTATCGTTGGAGAGTGCCACTATCCAACCATGGATAGTGGCGCTATCCAAGGTGAAGTGCCCATGGACGCGGGGAGGTCGGCGATGGCGGCGAAGGTCATCGAGGGGCGGATGACGGCGGCGGAGGGTGAGGTGACCGTCTTCCACATCGGCATGCGGATCAACGGCTTCCTGAGGGTCGGGCAGTGGTGGCCCGCCTTCGTGGCGATGCCGCGGATGCTGCGCGAGCTGTCGCGGGACAAGGGCGGCGGCCTGCTGGGGTATCGGCTGCTGTGGGGCGGCCCGCGGCTGATCTACCTCGTGCAGTACTGGTCGTCCCCCGAGGCGTTGCAGGCGTACGCGTCGGCGTCGGGCCGGGAGCACAGACCCGCGTGGGCCGACTTCAACCGCCGGGTGCGGGAGGGCGGCACGGCGGTGGGGATCTGGCACGAGACATATGTGGTCCCCGCGGGGGCGCACGAGGAGGTCTATGTGAACATGCCGGTGTTCGGCCTGGCCGCGGCCACCGAGGCGGTGCCCGTGGGGCGCAGGGGCGAGCGCGCCGCCGACCGGCTCGGCGAGCGCCCCGGGGTCAGCCGTTCCGCCTGAGGGCCTCGGTGAGGCGCGCCGCGGCGTCGAGCAGCGCCTGGGCGTGCGTCCGGCCCGGGTGGCGCGTGAGCCGCTCGATCGGGCCCGAGACGGAGACGGCGGCCACCACGCGGTTGGAAGGGCCGCGCACGGGGGCCGAGACGGAGGCCACGCCCGGCTCGCGCTCGCCGATCGACTGGGCCCAGCCGCGCCGCCTGACGCCCGAGAGCGCGGTGGCGGTGAAGCGGGCGCCCTGGAGGCCGTGGTGCAGCCGCTCGGGCTCCTCCCAGGCCAGCAGGATCTGGGCGGCCGACCCGGCCTTCATCGGCAGCGTCGAGCCCACCGGCACGGTGTCCCGCAGCCCCGACAGCCGCTCGGCGGCGGCCACGCAGATCCTCATGTCCCCCTGGCGTCGGTAGAGCTGGGCGCTCTCGCCCGTCACGTCGCGTAGCTGGGTGAGCACGGGCCCCGCCGCGGCCAGCAGGCGGTCCTCGCCCGCCGCGGCGGCCAGCTCGGCCAGGCGCGGCCCCAGCACGAACCTCCCCTGCATGTCACGGGCCAGCAGCCGGTGGTATTCGAGCGCCACCGCCATGCGGTGCGCCGTGGGCCGCGCCAGCCCTGTCGCCCCGACCAGCCCGGCCAGCGTGGCCGGTCCTGACTCCAGGGCCCCCAGTACCAGGGCCGCCTTGTCGAGTACCCCCACGCCACTGGAGTCGCCGCTAGAGTTGTCCATGCAACGATATTCGCGTCTCACACTGTGAAACGCAAGTTCAATGTGGCGGGGAAGCCGTCAGGCTGGGTCACGGGTCCGCGCGAGGCCCGGCCACCGTCCGGTGCGAGGGGAGCGGATGGCGGTCACATCACCAGCGGCGAAGCCGGAAGGAAGTGCGATGGGACGGACACTGGCGGAGAAAGTCTGGGACGATCATGTCGTCAGGCGGGCCGAGGGCGAGCCCGATCTGCTGTACATCGATCTCCACCTGGTGCACGAGGTGACGAGTCCGCAGGCGTTCGACGGGCTGCGCAAGAGCGGGCGCACCGTGCGCCGCACGGACCTCACCATCGCCACCGAGGACCACAACACCCCGACGCTCGACATCGACAAGCCGATCGCCGACCCGGTCTCGCGCACGCAGTTGGAGACCCTCAGGAAGAACTGCGCGGAGTTCGGCGTCCGGCTGCACTCCCTCGGCGACGACGAGCAGGGCGTGGTGCACGTGGTGGGCCCGCAGCTCGGCCTGACCCAGCCGGGCACCACCGTGGTCTGCGGGGACAGCCACACCTCGACCCACGGGGCGTTCGGGGCGCTGGCGTTCGGCATTGGCACCAGCCAGGTCGAGCACGTGCTCGCCACCCAGACGCTGCCCATGGCGCCGTTCCGCACGATGGCGGTCACGGTGCTCGGCGAGCTGCCCGACGGCGTCACGGCCAAGGACCTGATCCTGGCGATCATCGCGCGGATCGGCACGGGCGGCGGCCAGGGCTATGTGATCGAATACCGCGGCGAGGCCGTCGAGAAGCTCTCGATGGAGGCCCGGATGACCATGTGCAACATGTCGATCGAGGCCGGTGCCCGCGCCGGGATGGTAGCCCCCGACGAGACGACGTTCGCGTATCTGAAGGGCCGCCCGCACGCCCCTGAGGGCGCGGAGTGGGACGAGGCCGTGGCGTACTGGAAGACGCTGCGCACCGACGACGACGCCGTCTTCGACCACGAGGTGGTCATCGACGCCGCCGAGCTCGCGCCGTTCGTCACCTGGGGCACCAACCCAGGCCAGGGCGCGCCGCTGTCCGCCTCGGTGCCCGACCCGGCGTCGTTCACCGACCCGAGCGAGCGGCTGTCCGCCGAGAAGGCCCTGGAGTACATGGGCCTGGAGCCGGGCCGCAGGCTGCGCGACATCGCGATCGACACCGTCTTCGTCGGCTCGTGCACCAACGGCCGGATCGAGGACCTGCGCTCGGCCGCCGCCGTGCTCGACGGCCGCCGCGTCGCCGACGGCGTGCGGATGCTGGTGGTGCCGGGCTCGGTCCGGGTCGCGCTCCAGGCGGTGGCGGAGGGCCTGGACAAGGTGTTCACCGCCGCGGGCGCCGAGTGGCGCCACGCGGGCTGCTCGATGTGTCTGGGGATGAACCCCGACCAGCTCTCCCCCGGCGAGCGCTGCGCTTCCACGTCCAACCGCAACTTCGAGGGCAGGCAGGGCAAGGGCGGTCGCACGCACCTGGTCTCGCCGCAGGTCGCCGCCGCGAGCGCGGTCACCGGCCGCCTCGCGTCCCCGGCCGACCTGGCCGCCGTCCCGACCCCCGCGGAGGTCTGAGTCATGGAAGCCTTCACCACGCACACGGGGCGGGCCGTTCCGCTGCGCCGCTCCAACGTCGACACCGACCAGATCATCCCGGCCCACTGGCTCAAGAAGGTCACCAGGGACGGCTTCGAGGACGGCCTGTTCGAGGCGTGGCGCAAGGACCCGGAGTTCGCGCTCAACCGCCCCGAGCACCGCGGTGCCACCGTGCTGATCGCGGGCCCCGACTTCGGCACGGGCTCATCGCGCGAGCACGCCGTGTGGGCCCTCCAGAACTACGGCTTCAAGGCCGTCATCTCCTCGCGCTTCGCCGACATCTTCCGGGGCAACTCCCTGAAGAACGGCCTCCTGACCGTCATGCTCCCCCAAGAGACGGTCGATGAGCTGTTCACGCGCGTCGAGGCCGACCCCGACGCCGAGATCACGGTCGACCTCGTCGCGCGCGAAGTCCGCGCCGAGGGCGTCACGGCGTCCTTCGAGCTCGACGAGAACGCCCGCTGGCGACTGCTCGAAGGACTCGACGACATCAGCATCACCCTCAAGAACGAGGACGCGATCGCGGAGTTCGAGACGCGCCGCCCGTCCCACAAACCCCTTACAACACAAGGCAGCTGACCCTTTGTCACCAGATGCCCCCACCGGTTCGCCGGTGGGGGCATCTGTGCTGACACCCCATCACGACACGGGCGTTGGGGGGCTTAGGGGGCGATAACAGTCCCAAGGTGGCACAATCGGCCGCATGGAACGCGACGGTCAACTCGAACTCTACGACCGCGTGGCCGCTCGACTGAGGGACGCGCACCGGACGGTGCGAGCCCTGCAAGTGCCTGAGGACGTACGGCAGGCCCTCACCCGGAAGCTGCTGATCATCACCGCGGCCACCAAGCACGACCTGCCTGGCGCCGCCCGCCGTCTGGACCGGCTGATGGAGGACGTTGACGCGGGGCGGCTGCCGGTCGGGGGCCAGAGCGGCGACCGTGACGGATCTCCGTGATGGTCGAGTTCGTTGCGACACAAGGGTGATTCGCCCGTTTCGCGTTTGATTTGCGGAATATATCTGCCTAACGTGCGAAAAAGCTTGAACACATTCGTTCCAGCAAGGTCTGCGAAGGGGAAGACGTGAACAAGGCGCAACTCGTAGAAGCGATTGCCGACAAGGTCGGCGGCCGCCAGCAGGCGGCGGACGCCGTCGATATCGTGCTCGACGCCATCATCCGCGCGGTGGTCGCGGGGGAGCGGGTCTCGGTGACCGGCTTCGGCTCGTTCGAGAAGGTGGACCGGCCGGCTCGCTATGCGCGAAACCCCCAGACCGGCGAGCGGGTGCGGGTCAGGAAGACCTCCGTGCCCCGCTTCCGCGCCGGTCAGGGCTTCAAGGACCTGGTCGCGGGCACCAAGAAGCTGCCGAAGAACGACGTGGCGGTGAAGAAGGCCCCCAAGGGCAGCCTTTCGGGCGGCACGACCACCAAGAAGGCCACCACCAAGAAGGCGGCGGCGAAGAAGACGACCGCCAAGAAGGCCACGGCGAAGAAGGCGACCGCGAAGAAGGCGCCGGCGAAGAAGGCCACGGCCAAGAAGTCGTCGGCCAAGAAGGCCACCGCGAAGAAGGCCCCGGCCAAGAAGGCCACCACCAAGAAGGCCCCGGCCAAGCGGGCGCCGTCCCGCACGACCACGGCCAAGAAGGCCACGTCTCGCCGCAGGTGACCAGGTCATCGAGCGGGCCGGACTCCTCACCAGGAGCCCGGCCCGCGGTCGTTCCCGCTCCCGTCCCGCCGTTGCCCGTCGGCCGCTAGGCTCGCCGCATGCAGGCCACCGCGTTCACCTTCGACCCCCGCACCCGCTCCGGCAGCGTTCTGCTGGACGACGGAACGCCCCTCGACTTCGGCGCCGACGCGTTCGACGCCGGCGGCCTGCGGCTGCTGCGCCCAGGGCAGCGCGTCCGCATCGAGGTCACGGGCGAGGGCGACTCCCGCCGCGTCACCTTCCTGACGCTGCAAACGCTGTGAGCGGCCTGGCGCTCACGGCCGTTCGCGGCCCCACCCCGAGCGCCAGCGCCTCCCGCAGATCGTCCCCCGTGTCCACGTCGCGCCGCACGCTGTCCACGTCGCGCGGCGCCAGCTCCGCCGCCCCCGACGCGAGATGCCGCGCGCGCGACGCCCCGCCGAACGCCGGGGCGAGCGCCACCCGGGGCGCCGCCGCGAGCAGCGTGGTCCCGACGCCCGCCGCGTCCGCGAGGAACGAGCGCGCGTGCGCCTCCGCATCCCCGAGCACCCGGGCGAGTTCGGCGGCGCGCAGCGCGGGCAGGTCGGCGTTGAGCGCCGCCACCGCGGCCCCCGCGGCGCGCTCCCGCACCGTTTCGGCCCCGTGCGCGAGTGCGGCGTTCAGGCCCTGCCCCGGGGAGTCAGGCACGATCCGCGCGCCGAGCAGCGCCAGTCGGTCGGCCGCGAGCGCGTCGTCGGTCACCACGACCACCTCACGCACCGCCGCGCACGCGAGCGCGGCGGCCACGGTGTCCTGGGCGAAGGCCAGCGCGAGAGAGGGCCGCAGGGCGTCCCCCGCCACCGCGGCGAGCCGGCTCTTGGCGCGCCCCAGCGGCTTCACGGGCACGATCAGCGACCATCCGGAGTCACGCATCGGGCCATTCTCCCGTCCTCGCTCGTCGGTTCCGCCGGGGGCCCGCGGCCGGTCCGCACGGCGTCCGGGGCCGTCCGGTGCCGCCACGGACGCCGCGCATTAGGGTGCAAAGGGACCACACAGGCGGTGAGACCCTCCGCTGGACAGCCCCGCGCCCCACGGCAACACTTGTGCGGCTGTCGGCAGCACACCGCGCCGGAGCAGTGCAAGAGGAGATGGTGTCCGAGTGGCTCGCCGCAGAATCGGCTTCTGGTACCGATTGGCCGCAATTCTGGTAAAACCGCCGCTGCTGGTGTTCTTCCGGCGAGACTGGCGGGGAATGGAGCATATTCCCGCCGAGGGGGGATTCATCACCGCGGTGAATCACAACTCGTATCTCGACCCGCTGTCGTACGCGCACTTCCAGTACAACACCGGACGCGTCCCGAGATTCCTCGCCAAGGTCAGCCTGTTCAACGAGGGGGCCGTGGGCCGCTTCATGCGCGGCACCGGCCAGATCCCCGTCTACCGCAACACCGTGGACGCCGCCGACGCCTTCCGCGCCGCCGTGGCCGCCGTGCACCGCGGCGAGTGTGTGGCGTTCTACCCCGAGGGCACCCTCACCCGCGACCCGGCGCTGTGGCCCATGGAGGGCAAGACCGGCGCCGCCAGGGTGGCGCTTCTCACGCGCGCCCCGGTGATCCCGGTGGCCCAGTGGGGCGCGCACGAGGCGATGCCGCCCTACGCCCGCCGGAAGAAGATCCGGCTGCTGCCCCGCAAGACGCTGACCGTGGTCGCCGGACCGCCCGTCGACCTCGGTGAGTTCTACGACAGGGAGCCCACCCCCGAGCTGTTGCGCGACGTCACGGACGTGATCATGGGCGCCATCACCGAGCTGCTGGCCGAGGTGCGGCGCGAACGCCCGCCGCTCGAGCGCTATGTTCACCGGAGCGCGTCGCCCGAGCGGCGCGGACAGGACAGCAGCGCGCCCGAGGAGGAGAGAGCGGAGTGACACGTGTCGCCGTCTACGGAACCGGCTCATGGGGGACCACCTTCGCGATGGTCCTCGCCGACGCAGGCTGCGATGTGACGCTCTGGGCCCGGCGCCCCGAGATCGCCGAGGCCGTCAACACCACGCACGTCAACCCCGACTACCTGCCAGGCATCACGCTCCCGCCCGCCGTCCGGGCGACCACCGACCCCGCCGAGGCGGCGCGCGGCGCGGAGTTCACCGTGCTCGCCGTGCCCTCCCAGACGCTCAGGGGCAATCTGGCCGGCTGGGTGCCGCTGCTGCCGGACGACACCGTGCTGGTCTCCCTGATGAAGGGCATCGAACTGGGCACGGCCAAGCGCATGAGCGAGGTCGTCGGGGAGGTCGCGGGCGCGGGACCCGACCGCGTCGCGGTCCTCTCGGGACCCAACCTCGCCCGCGAGGTCGCCGAACGCCAGCCCGCCGCCTCCGTGGTGGCGTGTGCCGACGAGTCGGTGGCCCAGCGACTCCAGGCGGCCTGCCACACCGCGTACTTCCGCCCGTACACCAACACCGACGTGGTGGGCTGCGAGCTCGGCGGCGCGGTGAAGAACGTCATCGCGCTCGCCGTCGGCATCGCCGACGGGATGGGGCTCGGCGACAACACCAAGGCGTCCCTCATCACCCGCGGCCTGGCCGAGACCACGCGCCTCGGGCTCGCGATGGGCGCCGACGCGAAGACGTTCGCGGGCCTTGCGGGGATGGGCGACCTGGTCGCCACGTGCAGCTCCCCGCTGTCCCGCAACAACACGTTCGGCACCAACCTCGGCCGCGGCATGACCCTGGAGGAGACCATCGCGGTCACGCGCCAGACCGCCGAGGGCGTCAAGTCCTGCCGCTCCGTGCTCGATCTGGCGCGCCGTCACGACGTCGACATGCCGCTGACGGAGACCGTGGTCGGCATCGTGCACGGCGGACTGCCGCCCCGTGTCGCGGTCAAGGAGCTGATGTCGCGAACCGCCAAGGCGGAGCACCGCTGACTGCGGCCACTACGTTAGGTAGCCTTCGGGGGTTATGAGCACCGAGCCCACTTCTCAGCGCCCCAAGCCCCGTGTCGCCGTCGTCTTCGGCGGACGCAGCTCCGAGCACGCCGTCTCCGTGGTCACCGCCGGAGCCGTGCTGCGCGCCATCGACAGGACCCGTTACGACGTGCTCCCGATCGGCATCACCGCCGACGGCCGTTGGGCGCTGACGGCGGACGACCCGGAGCGCATGGTGTTCACGGAACGTCAGCTCCCCAGCGTCGCGCAGATCGCCGAGCCCGGCACCGGCGCGGTGGTGCTCCCGGTCGAGCCGGGGCGCAGCGACGTCGTCTACGCCGAGGTGGGCTCCGTTCCCAAGGACCTGGGCGAGGTGGACGTCGTCCTGCCGCTGCTGCACGGCCCGTACGGCGAGGACGGCACCCTCCAGGGGCTGCTCGAGCTGTCGGGGGTGCCCTATGTGGGCTCCGGCGTGCTGTCGTCCGCGATCGGCATGGACAAGGAGTACATGAAGCGGGTCTTCAGCTCCTTCGACCTCCCGGTGGGCCCCTATCTCGCGATCCGCCCCCGCGAGTGGGAGCGGGACGCGGCGGCCGCGCGCGAGCGCGTCCTGGACTTCGCGCGCGAACAGGGCTGGCCGCTCTTCGTGAAGCCCGCGAGGGCAGGCTCCTCCATGGGCATCTCCCGCGTCACGGGCCCCGAAGGGCTGGACGCCGCGATCGAGGAGGCCAGAAGCCACGACCCCAAGGTCATCGTGGAGGCGCAGCTCAGCGGGCGCGAGATCGAGTGCGGCGTCCTGGAGTTCGACGACGGGCCGCGCGCCAGCGTTCCGGCCGAGATCCCCCCGGTCTCCTCCCACGACTTCTACGACTTCGAGGCCAAGTACATCGACTCGGCCGAGGGCGTCGTCCCCGCGCCGCTCACCGAGGAGCAGACCGAACGCGTCAGGGCGCTGGCGGTCCTGGCGTTCGAGGCCGCGTCGTGCGAGGGCCTGGTGCGCGCGGACTTCTTCCTCCAGGACGACGGCGAGTTCGTCATCAACGAGATCAACACCATGCCGGGCTTCACGCCCATCTCGATGTTCCCGCGCATGTGGGAGGCGAGCGGCGTGAGCTACCCGGAGCTGGTGGACCGCCTCCTCCAGGCCGCCCTGCGCCGCTCGACCGGGCTGCGCTGACCCGCTGGCGCGTCAGCCGCCGTGCCCGGCGTGCCCGCCGTGCGGGTCGCCGCCCTCGGCGTCCCCCGTGCCCTCCGTGCCCTCCGCTTCCCCCGTTTCCTCCGAGTACAGCGGGTCGAGCGGTATGTGCGCGTCGATCGCGGCGGCGACGTCGAGCAGGGGGTTGACCTCGGGCGCGTAGGCGTCCGGGACGGTCATCTCGACGAACACGGCGCGTTCCGTCGTCGTGAACCGCACCCCGCCGTCCTGCCGCTCCAGCAGCCACGAGACCTCGTTGACGCCGACGATCTCGGCGCTCACCGGGTCGTAGGCGTCGCTGCCGGGGGTCAGCGGGCCCGGGCTCTCGACGCCGCACCGCAGCACGATGGCCGGATCGCCCCACACCATGGCGAACGGCGTGCTCTCCGGCAGCTCCCCGCGCTCCGCGCCGTCCACCCGCTCGGGGAGGTCGGCGTGGAGCGCCCGGCACGCCTCCGCGGCGTCCCCGGTCGGCGCGGGCACCGCGACATCCGGCGCGTCCGCGCCCGCCGAGGTGCAGGCGGCCAGGGCCAGCAGGGCGGAGACGGCCGGGAGGGCACGGCGTACGGTGGGAGTCACCCGGCGAGCATACGAGTTGTCACAGATGGACGACCGGGCAGGTCAGGGTGCGGGTGATCCCCGCCACGCGCTGCACCTCCGCCACCACCAGGCGGCCGAGTTCGTCCACGGTCCCCGCCTCGGCGCGCACGATCACGTCGTAGGGGCCCGTGACATCCTCGGCGGTGAGGACGCCGGGGATCTTCGAGATGACATCGGCCACAGTGGACGCCTTGCCCACCTCGGTCTGGATCAGGATGTACGCCTGTACCACGGGTCCTCCGGAGCGGCTATGAGGAGCGGGGGCGCTACCGTAGCGCGTCACGACCTGCACCGGGGAGACGTCGGGCCAGCGCTGGACACGGCGGGTCCGCGGGGGAGCCGGTGAACGAACACGAGGAGAGCGCAGTGAAGGGCAGCGTGGGGGAGCTCGGGGAGTTCGGGCTGATCCGGGAGTTGACCGCCCGGATCACCGGCACACCCGCGGTGCGGCTCGGCCCGGGGGACGACGCTGCGGTGATCGCGGCCCCCGACCGGCGGGTGGTCGCGAGCACCGACATCCTGCTGGAGGGACGGCACTTCCGCCGCGACTGGTCCACGGCCTACGACGTCGGCCGCAAGGCCGCCGCCCAGAACCTCGCCGATGTCGCGGCCATGGGCGCCGTTCCGACCGCCGTGCTCGTCGGCCTGGTCGTCCCCGCCGAACTGCCCGCCACCTGGCCCCTGGAGCTGATGGACGGCATCCGCGACGAGTGCCGGGTCGCGGGCGCGGGCGTGGCAGGTGGCGACGTGGTGCGCGGCGACCCCATCACCGTCTCCATCACGGCGCTCGGCGACCTCGGTGGCCGCGACGCGGTCACCAGGAGCGGCGCCCGCCCAGGCGACACCGTCGCCGTCACAGGCTGGCTCGGCTGGTCGGCCGCGGGGCACGCCGTCCTCTCGCGCGGCTTCCGCTCCCCGCGCGCGTTCGTCGAGGCGCACCGCCGCCCCGAACCCCCGTATGTCGCGGGCCCGGCCGCCGCCGCGCTCGGCGCCACCGCCATGACCGACGTGAGCGACGGACTGGTCGCCGACCTGGGCCACATCGCCGACGCGAGCAACGTCCGCATCGACATCGCGTCCGCCGCGCTCGACGTCCCCGCCCAGATGTCCGACATCGGGCAGGCCGTGGGCGTTGACCCGCTGCACTGGGTGCTGACCGGGGGAGAGGACCACGCGCTGGTCGCGACGTTCCACCCGGAGACCAAGCTGCCCGCCCGCTGGCGCGTCATCGGCGAGGTCCTCCCGGCCCGCGGGCGCGCCACCCCGCCGGTGACCGTGGACGGCGCCGCGTGGGACAAGGCCGGTGGCTGGGACCACTTCGGCGGCCCGCACGGCCTCTGAAACGGCCTCCGAAACGGCCTCCGAAACGGGCACTGAACGCCGCCGCTGTACCGTCGTGCCCATGCAGGCACCTCCACGCGTGCTCACCGTCGCGGGCTCCGACTCGGGCGGCGGCGCGGGCATCCAGGCCGACCTCAAGACCATGCTGGCGCTCGGCACCCACGGCATGAGCGTCGTGACCGCCGTCACCGCGCAGAACTCCCTCGGCGTGCAGGGCGCGTGGGAGCTGCCGGGCGAGGCGGTCGTGGCGCAGTACCGCAGCGTCGTGGACGACATCGGCGTGCAGGCGGTCAAGACGGGCATGCTCGCGTCCGCCGCCCTGGTCGGAACGGTCGCCGACCTGCTGGCCACCACCGCGGCGCCCGTGGTGGTCGACCCGGTCGGGGTCTCCAAGCACGGCGACCCGCTGCTCGCCCCCGACGCGCTCGACGTGGTGCGCGCCCGGCTGCTCCCCGCCGCCACCGTCGTCACACCCAACGTCCCCGAGACCGCCCAGCTCACCGGCGTCGTCGTGGAGTCGGAAGCCGACCTGCCGCGCGCCGCGGAGGCGCTGCTGGCGTACGGCCCGCGCTGGGCCCTGGTCAAGGGCGGCCATCTCACGGGCGACGCCGTCGACCTGCTCACCGACGGCGCCGAACGCCACTGGCTGCGCGCCCCGCGCCACCCCAACCGCCATACGCACGGCACCGGCTGCACGCTCGCCTCGGCGATCGCCAGCCGCCTGGCCATCGGCGACACCGTGCCCGAGGCGGTGGCGGCGGCCAAGGAGTACGTCACGGCCGCGATCGCCACGGGCTTCCCGCTCGGCAAGGGCATAGGCCCCGTCGACCACGGCCACCGCACGCGCACGGCGTGAACGACCGAGGCGTTGAGCGACCCACGGCGTGAACGACGGGGCGCGCGGGCGCACATGCGCGCGCGGGCGCACATGCAGAAAGCCGGTCCACCGAGAGGGTGGACCGGCCGGAGCAGCCGAGAGGCGGGCGCGCCCTAGCGCGCGACCTTGCCCGCCTTGATGCACGAGGTGCAGACGTTCAAGCGCTTCGGCGTCCCGTTCACCACGGCACGCACCCGCTGGATGTTGGGGTTCCAACGGCGGGGGGTGCGGCGGTGCGAGTGGGAGATACGGTTGCCGAAGCCCGGCCCCTTGCCGCAGACATCGCAGTTGGCAGCCACGGGTCACTCCAAAGACGGGTCGCCCCGCACTTGATGGGGACGACGGATTCGTTACGTCGAGGTCCCCCAGGTCTCCGTGCCAGTCACAGGGGCCGGTCACAGGGCCGCGGGAGAGCGCCGGGCGCGTCGAGCGACGGCACCAGGCAACCGGGGCAGCATACCCCGCACCTTCCCGCCCGGGGAAATCGCTCCCCCCGTGCGATGAGGGCATAAGCTGCGAGGCGCCGCCACCACCCGCGCCCCGGAGGTCCGCCCGTGCCGCAGCCGCTCGACGCCGCAGCGGTCCGGCGTTGGTGCCGGATCGCCCTGGACGCCCTGGGCAGCGCCCGCGAGGACATCGACGCCATCAACGTCTACCCCGTGGCCGACGGCGACACCGGCACCAACCTCTACCTCACCGTCGAGTCCGCAGCCCAGGCCGTCGAGGCCGCCGACACCGCGCGCCCCACCCTGGCCCAGGCGGCGCGCGCCATGGCCCATGGCGCCCTCATCGGCGCCCGCGGCAACTCCGGCACGATCCTCGCCCAACTCCTGCGCGGCATGGCCGAGGTGCTGGCCGCCGAGCCTGAGCCCGCGGGGCCCCAGGCCCTGCGCCGCGCCCTGCGCCGCGCCGCGCGCTCCGCCCACGACGCCGTCGCCCACCCCGTCGATGGCACCATGCTCACCGTCGCGACCGCGGCGGCCGACGCGGCGGAACGGGCCGGGGACCGCGTCGACGAGGTGCTCGCCGGCGCGTGCGCGGGCGCGAGGGCCGCGCTGGCCGCGACCCCGGGCCAGCTGCCGGTGCTCGCGGAGGCCGGGGTGGTGGACGCGGGCGGCAGCGGACTCGTCGCCGTCCTCGACGCGCTGGACGCGGCCGTCTCGGGCCGCGCGCCCGACGCCTCCATACGCGACCGCCTGGCGCGTTCCCCCGCGGAGGGCGGCGCGGGCGAGCGGCGCCCCACCGCCGTCTGCCCCGTGCCCGCGGCCACCGAGCCACGGGGGTTCGAGGTCATCTACCTGCTCGACGCGGACGACGGCGCCGTGGCCGCGCTGCGGCGGCGGCTCGACGCGTTGGGCGACTCCCTCGTCGTGGTCGGCGGCGAGGGGCTGTGGCACATCCATATCCACACCGCGCAGCCGGGCGCCGCCGTCGAGGCGGGCATCGAGGCGGGGCGGCCGCACCGGATCGGGATCAGCGCGCTGGCCGCGGCCGCCGCGCCAAGGCCGCCGCGCGCCCCCCGCGCCGTCGTCGCGGTGCTGCCGGGCGACGGCCTCGCCGGGCTGTGCGCCGACGCGGGCGCCACCGCCCTCACCGTCGGGGCCGACGAGCCCCCGGGCGCGGGCGAGCTCGCCGGGGCGATCCTCGGCACCGGGGCGGGCGAGGTCGTCCTGCTGCCCAACGACCACGCGCTGTGGCACGCGGCCGCCGCCGCCGCGGAACGGGCCCGCTCCGAGGGGACGCGCGTCGCCGTCGTGCCCACCCGCTCGCCGATCCAGGGGATCGCCGCGCTCGCGGTGCACGCCCCCGAGCGCCGTTTCGACGAGGACGTGGTGGCCATGACGGCCGCCGCCGGCGCCACGCGGTTCGGCGAACTCGCCGTCGCCGAGCGCCAGTCCTGGACCACCGCGGGCATCTGCCAGGCCGGGGACGTGCTCGGCCTGATCGACGGCGACGTGGCCGTCATCGGCGACGACCTCGGCGATGTGGCGGGCCAGGTGCTCGAGCGGATGCTGGCCGCTGGCGGTGAGCTCGTCACCCTCGTCCTGGGTGCCGAGGCGCCGCACGGCCTCGCCGCCGCCCTGGAGGACCGGGTCCGCGGCGCGCACTACGGCGTGGACACCGTGGTCTACGAGGGCCGCCAGGACGCCCCCCTGCTGATCGGCGTCGAGTAGCGCGGGCCCGGACCGCGCGGGGGAACGCCGCGGCTGTCGGCGGCATGGTGTGCAATGGGCGACGTGACCGCGCTGCACGAGCCCCTCGCCAAGGTCGTCGGCGGCACCACCGCCAAGGTGATGGCCGCCCATCTCGACCTGCACACGGTCGGCGACCTCCTGCACCACTACCCCAGGCGCTACGCCGAGCGCGGAGAGCTGACCCGGCTGTCCGAGCTGCCGCTCGACGAGCATGTGACGGTCGTGGCCGAGATCGCCGACACCCGCGCCCTCACGTTCAACCGAGGCAAGGGCATGCGCCTCGAGGTCACCCTCACCGACGGCAGCGGCCGCCTCCAGCTGGTCTTCTTCGGCCGCCGCGCGGTCCACCACCACCAGCGGGAGCTGGTGCCGGGGCGGCGCGGGATGTTCGCGGGCAAGGTCTCCCTCTTCAACCGCAAGCTCCAGCTCTCCCACCCCGCCTACGAGCTGCTCGACGAGGACGCGGGCGACGACGCGGTCGTCGACTTCGCGGGCCGCCCCCTGCCGCTCTACCCCGCGTGCAAGCAGCTGGAGTCCTGGCGCATCGCCAAGTCGGTCGGCGTCGTCCTCGACTCGCTCGAGGCCGTCGGCTGGGAGGGCCTGGCCGACCCGCTGCCCGCCGCCCTGCGCGACCGGCGCGGGCTGCTCCCGCTGCCCGAGGCGTTCGAACAGGTCCACAGGCCACGCACCAAGCGGGACATCGCCCAGGCCAGGGCCCGGCTCAAGTGGGACGAGGCGTTCATCCTCCAGGTCGCGCTGGCCAGGCGCCGCGCGGCCGCCGCCCAGCTGCCCGCCGTGCCGCGCAGGCCCGCGGGCGACGGGCTGCTGACGGCGTTCGACGAGCGGCTGCCGTTCACGCTCACCGAGGGGCAGCGGCGGGTGAGCGAGGAGATCTTCGCCGACCTGGCCGCCGACCACCCCATGCACCGGCTGCTCCAGGGCGAGGTGGGCAGCGGCAAGACGCTGGTGGCGCTGCGCGCGATGCTGGCCGTCGCCGACTCGGGCGGGCAGTCGGCGCTGCTCGCGCCCACCGAGGTGCTCGCCCAGCAGCACCACCGCTCGATCACCGAGATGATGGGCGACCTCGCCGAGGCGGGGATGCTCGGCGGCGCGGACCGCGGCACCAAGGTCGCGCTGCTGACCGGCTCGATGGGCGCCAAGGCCCGGCGCCGGGCGCTGCTCGACGCGGCCACGGGGGAGGCGGGGATCGTCATCGGCACCCATGCGCTCATCGAGGACGTCGTCGGCTTCCACGACCTCGGCCTCGTCGTGGTGGACGAGCAGCACAGGTTCGGCGTGGAGCAGCGGGACGCGCTGCGCGCCAAGGGCGAACGGCCCCCGCACCTGCTGGTGATGACCGCGACGCCCATCCCGCGCACGGTCGCCATGACGGTCTTCGGCGACCTGGAGACGTCGGTGCTCGACGAGCTGCCGCGGGGGCGTTCGCCCATCGCCAGCCATGTCGTCCCGGCCCGCGACAAGCCGCACTTCCTGGCCCGCGCGTGGGAGCGGGTCAGGGAGGAGGTGCGCAACGGCCACCAGGCGTATGTCGTCTGCCCCCGCATCGGCGACGGCGACGCCCCCGAGGGCGCGGCCGAGCGGCGGGAAGGACCCGAGGGGGAGGAGGAGCGGCGCCCGCCGCTCGCCGTGCTCGACGTGGCCGCCGAGCTGGCATCGGGAGCGCTCGCCGGGCTGCGCACCGAGGTGCTGCACGGCCGCCTCGCGCCGGACGCCAAGGACGACGTGATGCGCCGCTTCGCCGCCGGGCGCGTGGACGTGCTGGTGGCCACGACCGTGATCGAGGTCGGCGTCAACGTCCCCAACGCCACGGTCATGGTGATCATGGACGCCGACCGCTTCGGCGTCTCCCAGCTCCACCAGCTGCGCGGCCGCGTCGGGCGCGGCGCGGCCCCCGGGCTCTGCCTGCTGGTCAGCGAGGCCGAGGAGACGAGCCCGGCCCGCGAGCGGCTCGCGGCGGTGGCCGCGACGACGGACGGGTTCGCGCTCTCCCGTATCGACCTGGAGCAGCGTCGCGAGGGCGACGTCCTGGGCCAGGCGCAGTCGGGCGGGCGCAGCAGCCTGCGGATGCTGGCCGTCATCGAGGACGAGGACGTCATCGTCGAGGCCCGCGCCGAGGCCGCCGCCCTGGTGGCCGCCGACCCCGGGCTGACCGGCTCGCCCGACCTGCGCACCGCGCTCGACGCGCTGCTCGACGCGGAGCGCGAGGAGTTCCTTGACAAGGGCTGACGGGCGGCTGACGGGCCGTCAATTGTCAGTGCTCCCTGGGAGAATAGAACCTGTCTGCGGCAATCCATCCGGGGTTGTTCGCAGTTGGACCCATGGGGGTTGCTTCGCATGGCATTCCGGCACACCAATGAACTGCCGCTCGGCGACAAGGTCTTCCGCGTCGAGTTGGCCAGCGACGACGACATCACCGTGACCCTGACGCTCACCGGCTGGCGCGAGGCGCTGCCGGGGGCACCCCTGGCCTCCGGCTCGCTGACCATGCCGCTCGCCGACGTCCCCACACTGCGCATCGCGCTCAACCGAGGCTTGCGCGCGCTCGCCCTGGCCGCCGACGTGGCGGAGCCGATCCCCGACCGGGACATCCTGCGGGAGCTGTTCCCCGGCCATGGCGCCCCCTGGATCCCGGCCCACGAGGAGGACCTGACGCGCCGTTTCCACTCCGGGGAGACCATCGCCCGGATAGCCGCCCGCTTTGGCCGCACCCCCGACTCGGTCCGCACCAAGCTCAGGGAGCTGGGCCACGACCCGCGCCGCCCCGAGCACTGCCCGCCCGACGGCTGCCTGTCCTGGTCGCGCTACGCCTCGCCCGCGCTGGTCGGCTCGGCCGAGGACGCGGCCGAAGGGTGAGCGCCGAAGGGTGAACGCCGAAGGGTGAGCGCCGAAGGGTGAGCCCGCCCGGTGCGCCTCCCCGCCGCCGCACCTCGGCGCGTCGGCGGGGAGGCGGCCCGTATAGCGTGGGCCACGACAGCTGACGGACGAGCGTGGTGAGGCCCATGACCCGCGTGATCGCCGGGACGGCGGGCGGCAGGCGGCTCGCCGTCCCCCCGGGCAGGGGCACCCGGCCCACCTCGGACCGGGCGCGGGAGGGGTTGTTCTCCACCTGGACGGCGCTTCGGGGCCCGCTCGACGGGGCGAGGGTCCTCGACCTCTACGGAGGCTCGGGCGCCGTCGGCCTCGAGGCGCTGTCCCGGGGTGCCGCGCACGCCCTGCTCGCCGAGTCCGACGCCAGGGCCGCCAGGACCATCAGGGAGAACATCCGCTCCCTCGGCCTGCCCGGCGCCGAGCTGCGCGCCGCGCGCGCCGAGCAGGTGGCGGGGGAGCCGCCCCAAGGCGCCCCGTATGACCTGGTCTTCCTCGATCCGCCCTACGCCGCGGGCGACGACGATCTTGGGGAGATCCTTCTCACACTCGGTCGCAAAGGGTGGCTCGCGGCCGACGCCCTCGTCACCGTGGAACGGAGCACCCGCGGGGGTGCCTTCCCCTGGCCGGTGGGTTTCGTGCCGCTGCGTTCACGCCGTTACGGCGAGGGAACGCTGTGGTACGCCCGATCCACCGTCCCCCCTGTCAACGAGCGGCCGTGACCGGCCGGATGAACGAGGAGAGAGCGTTGCGCCGCGCAGTCTGTCCGGGGTCGTTCGATCCCATCACCAATGGGCATCTGGACATCGTCGCCCGCGCCTCGAAGCTCTACGACACCGTCCATGTCGCGGTGATGATCAACAAGTCCAAGCGCGGCCTCTTCACGGTCGACGAGCGCATCGCCCTGATCGAGGAGTGCACGGCCGAGTACGGGAACGTCGTGGTGGAGGCGTTCCACGGCCTCCTGGTCGACTACTGCAAGGAGCGCGACATTCCGGCCATCGTCAAGGGCCTGCGCGCGGTCAGCGACTTCGACTACGAGCTCCAGATGGCCCAGATGAACAACGGCCTCTCCGGCGTCGAGACCCTCTTCATCCCGACCAACCCCGTCTACAGCTTCCTCTCGTCCAGCCTGGTCAAGGAGGTGGCCACCTGGGGCGGCGACGTCTCCCACCTGGTCCCAGGGCCGGTGCTGCGCGCCCTGGTCGACCGGCTGGCCAAGGACTGACGCGCCTGGGGCGCGCCGGACGCCCCGGGGCGGGCGCGGCGGCGAGCCGAGCGTCACACCGGCCATCGGCGTGAACGGGTCCCCTCCGGCGCCCGGTTGGCCGTACCCTTCGCCTCGTGGACGTACAGCAGAAACTCGACGAGATCGTCGCGGCGGTGCAGGGCGCCAAGGGCATGCCGATGTCGGCGTCGTGCGTCATCAACCGCTCCGACCTCCTCGCGCGGCTCGACGAGGTGCGTGAGGCGCTGCCCGGCTCCCTGGCCGAGGCCAGGGAGGTCCTGGGCGACCGCCAGCAGGTGGTGGCCGAGGCCCAGCGGGAGGCCCGCCGGATCGTCGAGGCGGCGCACGCCGAGCGGGGCACCCTGGTCGAGTCCACCGAGATCGTCCAGCGCGCGCAGGCGGAGGCGGCCCGGATCCTGGCCGAGGCGCGCGACGAGGCGGCCGAGGTGCGCGCCGAGGCCGAGGACTACGTCGACTCCAAGCTCGCCAACTTCGAGGTGGTGCTCGGCAAGACGATCGCCTCGGTCGACCGCGGCAGGACCAAGCTCCTGGGCCCCGACCGCGGCGCCCCCGCCGAGCTGCTCCAGCAGGCCGACGCGTATGTGGACGCCCAGTTCGGCGCGATCCAGGCCGTGCTCACCAAGACCCTCGAGGCGGTCGGTCGCGGCCGCCAGAAGCTCACGGGCCACCGGCCGGTGGACGAGCTGGCCGAGCACGTCGCCGCCCAGGAGGCGGCCGACGCCGCGGGCGGCCGGCGCCAGGGGGAGTTCTTCGACGGCGCCGAGCAGGACACGTACGACTACCTCGGCGTCTCCCAGCCCCAGGCCCCGCCCGCGGCCGATGGCTACGACACGGCGCGCGACGGCTACGGCCTCCAGCCCGCCGCGGCCACCGGCGGCTACGGCGGCCAGGACGGCTACGGGCAGCAGGACGCGTACGGCCAGGAGACCTACGCCGACTACGGCGGCGACGGCTACGCGGCCTCCTACCCCCAGCAGGACCCGTACGCCGCCGCCCAGCCCGCCTACGGCTACCAGGCCCAGGGCGGCCAGCCCCAGCAGCCGCAGGACGGCCCGGGGGCGCTGGACGAGACGAGCCTGTTCGACACGGGGATGATCGACGCGGAGCAGTTGCGCCGCTACCAGCAGGGCCAGCAGTGACCCCCGCCGATTGGGTGCCCCGGCGGCCCGTGAAGTATGCTGAACCTTCGGTCGCGGCATGACGCGTGCTCGCGGCTGCCCGCCCGGCTCCTCCCCGAGAGGGCCGCGGAGCGCGGCTCCGCGCAGCTAGCACATCGCCCGCCATCGCGAGAAAGCAGATCGCCCTGAACGCCCCGCTGGATCACCGAGCCCCTCTCGTGTTCGACACACGTGAGCTGGGGCGGCGTCCGGGCGCGCTCACTCGGGTCTCTCGCACGGTCAAGGCCCCCGAGGGCCTTGGCATCGCGGAGGTGGTCGGCGTGCCGGCCGGGGCGCCGTTGGAGGTGGCGCTGCGCCTCGAGTCGGTCATGGAGGGTGTGCTGGTCACCGGCACCGTCCGTGCGCCGGTCGAGGGGGAGTGCGTAAGGTGTCTTGAGCCGCTGGCCGACGAGGTGGCCGCGGACTTCCAGGAGATGTTCTCCTACCCGGACTCCGACGACCGGGGCCGCCGCCAGGCGGAGCCGGCCGACGAGGAGGGGGACGAGGAGTCGCTGTTCCTCCAGGGCGACTTGTTCGACCTTGAGCCCGTGCTGCGGGACGCGGTGGTGCTCTCACTGCCGTCGCAGCCGGTGTGCCGGGAGGACTGCCCGGGTCTGTGCCCCGATTGCGGGGCGCCGCTGGCGCAGGACCCCGACCACCACCACGACCAGGCCGTCGACATCCGTTGGGCGGCGCTGCAAGAGATGTACCAGGCACCCCGCGGGAGCGGGGACGATCCACAGGAGAAGTAGCCGTGGCTGTTCCGAAGCGGAAGATGTCGCGCAGCAACACGCGCCACCGCCGGTCGCAGTGGAAGGCTGCGGTCCCGACCCTTGTGCGCTGCGAGCGTTGCCAGGAGCCGAGGCTCCAGCACACCGCGTGCGGTAACTGCGGCACGTACAACCGCCGCCAGGTCCTCGAGGTCTGATCGGCGGGTGACAGGCTTCATGTCACACGCCAGGAGGTCGCAACCCCAGGCGTCGGCGGACACAGCCTCGTCCCTCCCGATTCTGGAAGGGCGGCTCGGCTACCAGCTTGAGCCCGCCCTTCTGGTACGTGCGCTCACCCACCGCAGCTACGCCTACGAGAACGGTGGGCTGCCCACCAACGAGCGGCTGGAGTTCCTGGGGGACTCGGTGCTCGGCCTGGTCGTCACCGACACCCTCTACCGCGCCAACCCGGATCTGCCCGAGGGGCAGCTGGCCAAGCTGCGCGCGGCCGTCGTCCAGGCGAGGACGCTCGCCGAGGTCGCCCGCGGCCTCGGTCTCGGCGCGTTCGTCAGGCTGGGGCGGGGGGAGGAGGGGACCGGCGGCAGGAACAAGGCGTCGATCCTCGCCGACACGCTGGAGGCGGTCATCGGTGCCGTCTACCTCGACCAGGGGCTCGACGCGGCGGACGAGCTGGTCCACCGCCTGTTCGACCCGGTGATCGAGCGCTCATCCAACCTGGGTGCGGGGCTCGACTGGAAGACCAGCCTTCAGGAGCTGAGCGCGGCCGAGAGCCTCGGCGTTCCCGAGTATGTGATCACCGAGGACGGCCCCGACCACGAGAAGACCTTCACCGCTGCGGCCCGTGTGGGTGGCGAGACCTACGGCACCGGCACCGGCCGCAGCAAGAAGGAGGCGGAGCAGCAGGCGGCGGAGAACGCCTGGCGCTCCATCAGGGCCGCGATCGACGGCGCGACCGGTGGGGAGACCGGTGCCTGAGCTGCCCGAGGTCGAGGTCGTCAGGCGCGGGCTCGACCGGTGGATCAGCGGACGGACCGTCGCGGGCGCCGAGGTGCTGCACCCGCGCGCCGTCCGCCGCCACACGGCGGGCGCCGAGGACTTCAGGGACCGGCTGCTCGGCGCCAGGATCGCGGCGCCGCGCCGCCGTGGGAAGTATCTGTGGCTGCCGCTCGGCCCCGAGCTCGCGCTGCTCGCGCACCTGGGGATGAGCGGTCAGCTCCTGGTCCAGCGGGACGGGGTGCCCGACGAGAGGCACCTGAGGGTCAGGATCACGTTCGACGACGTGGCCGCGGGCGAGCTGCGGTTTGTGGACCAGCGGACGTTCGGCGGCCTCTCGCTGCACCCGGTCGGCGCCGACGGGCTGCCCGACGTGATAGCGCACATCGCCCGCGATCCGCTGGACCCGGCGTTCGACGAGGACGCGTTCCACGCGGCGCTGCGCCGCAGGGTGACCACGATCAAGCGCGCGCTCCTCGACCAGTCGCTGATCAGCGGGGTCGGCAACATCTACGCCGACGAGGCGCTGTGGCGCAGCCGCCTGCACTACGAGCGCCCCACCGCCACGTTCACCCGCGCCAGGACCGCCGATCTCGTCGCCCACGTCCGCGAGGTGATGACGGCCGCGCTCGCCGTGGGCGGCACGAGCTTCGACAGCCTCTATGTCAATGTCAACGGCCAGTCCGGCTACTTCGAACGCTCGCTCGACGTCTATGGCCGGGAGGGCGAGCCGTGCCGTCGCTGCGGCACCCCGGTGCGCAGGCGCCCCTGGATGAACCGGTCGAGTTACTTCTGCCCGCGCTGCCAGCGCCCGCCGCGCTGAGGGGCGTTGCCGCCGCGGGGGCCCTCAGAACCCGAAGTTCTGCGTCCACCAGGGGCCGCCTTCGGCGAAGTGCGCGCCGACGCCCAGGGTGGTGTAGTCGCAGTTGAGGATGTTGGCGCGGTGGCCCTCGCTCGCCATCCAGGCGTCCATCACCGCGCGGGCGTCCGGCTGGCCTCGGGCTATGTTCTCGCCGCCGAGGTGGGAGACGCCCGCCGCCGCGGCCCGGTCCCACGGGGTGCGCCCGTCGGGGTCGGTGTGGTCGAAGTAGCCGCGTTCGGCCATGTCCCTGCTGTGCGCGGCGGCCAGGTTGGTGAGCGCGGCGTCCAGCGTGAGCGGGCGGCATCCGGCGCTCGCGCGCTCCTCGTTGACCAGCGCGAGCACCGCTTCGGCCGCCTGCTGCGCGGCGTCGCCGCCGGGCTCGGGGTCATCGGCGGGGGCCGTGGTCTCGGGGGGCGGCGGTGGCTCCTCGGTGGAGGGCTCGGGCGAGGGCGGCGGGCTGGAGGGGCGCTCCTGGGGCGCCTCGCTGCTCGGCTCCTCGGCCGGCTCGTCGGGCGTCGCCTCGGCCGTGGTCGCCTCGGCGGGCTCCGTGGTCTCCTCGGCGGGCGACCGGGTGCCGGGACCCGCGTCGGGCTTGAGGTCGGGGGCGGTCGTGCCGGGGAGGGTGGGACGGCCGCTGGGCGAGGGCGAGTCCTGCGAGAGGAACGCCCCGGTGATCCCGTCACCCGCCCCTGGGAGCAGGCCGGTTCCCATGGCGACGGCCCCCACGGTCAGGGCCGCGGAGGCGCCGATCAGCCCGGTGCGCGCACGCCTCCGGCGTCGACGATGGCGTCCCATCGGCAGCACCATCCTCGTCAGCTCGAAGATCACAAATCACCCGAACGGGTGATTCTTCAACGCGTGACTGTACGGCATCACGGCGTCGGCGCCAGTGCTCACGACAGGAATGAGGGGATAGCGTGCGTCACATGTGTGCCTTGCGACCCTCCGCCCCCGCCCCTTCGGAGACCGTCCGCCTGACCGCGTGGGTGCGCGGCCGGGTGCAGGGCGTCGGCTTCCGCTGGCACACAAGAGCCCGGGCGTTGGCCATCGGTGAGCTGTGCGGATTCGCTTCGAACCTCGGCGACGGGCGGGTCCAAGTGGTCGCCGAGGGCAGTAGGGAGCGCTGCGAACGGCTGCTGTCCTGGCTGCGGGACGGCGACACGCCCGGTCGGGTCTCCGGCGTCACCGAGATATGGGACACACCGCGCGGCGGCTACGACGACTTCGCCATCCGCTGACGGGCCCGCAATCCGGTCGCGGAAAGTCCCGGATTCTTCTTGCCATCCCCGCTCCCACGTGCCAGGCTCCCCCCACAGCCACTGTCGCGGGGCCTGTGCGCGCCCCGCTGAAGTCCCGCCAAAGCCGATCTTCGGCAGGCGTGGCGCTCGGGCGATACGCGGTGTGATCGTGTTGACCGTCCCACTTTTTGGTGAGACGCTGAAAGTCCCGCGCATCTCAGCTATGTGGCCCGCAAACACAGCAGAGCAGACGTCGCGGGATCAATCCCTCACGACCCACCAACGGCTTCGGTCGGTCACTCAGTGTGGAGGACCATCCATCATGGCAAAGGCGCTTCTCGGTCACATCGGCGGCTCCGACCCCCGAGTCCTCGCCGAGATGCGACGGCTTCAGCAGCGCGTTCAGGACCTGGAGACCCAGCTGCTCCGGGTCCAGGCGGAGAACGACGCGCTGGCCGCCGCCACTCGGCACGGCGACTCGGTGCTCGACGGCATCGACGTGCCCAAGGCGGAGCCCGCCCTAACCTGACCTCAATGGCGAGGGTCCAGGCCACGTAGGCACCGCTTGCGTATTTCATGCGAGGGACGCTTCGGCGTCCCTCCGTCATGTCTGGGCTCCCTGGCACCGGGCGGTGCCGTCCGTGTGGCTCACTGACTGATGTGCCCTGCATTCCAGGCGTCGAAACGGCGAATCGCGGAAGTGCGGCGGGTAAAGTCGCACGGCGTGCACCTCAAGAGCCTGACCCTGCGCGGGTTCAAGTCCTTCGCCTCGGCCACGACGCTGCGCTTCGAGCCCGGCATCACGTGTGTGGTCGGGCCCAATGGCTCGGGCAAGTCCAATGTGGTGGACGCGCTTTCCTGGGTCATGGGTGAACAGGGTGCCAAGTCGTTGCGCGGCGGCAAGATGGAGGACGTCATCTTCGCAGGCACCACGGGCCGCCCGCCGCTCGGCCGCGCCGAGGTCTCCCTGACGATCGACAACGCCGACGGCGCCCTGCCCATCGAGTACGCCGAGGTCACCATCACGCGGACGATGTTCCGCAACGGCGGCAGCGAGTACCAGATCAACGGTGACACCTGCCGCCTGCTCGACGTCCAAGAACTGCTCTCCGACTCCGGCATCGGCCGCGAGATGCACGTCATTGTGGGCCAGGGCCAGCTCGACTCCGTGCTGCACGCCGACCCCGCGGGGCGCAGGGCGTTCATCGAGGAGGCGGCCGGCGTTCTCAAGCACCGCAAGCGCAAGGAGAAGGCGCTGCGGAAGCTGGACGCGATGCAGACCAACCTCGCCCGTGTCCAGGACCTCACCGACGAGCTGCGCCGCCAGCTCAAGCCGCTGGGCCGCCAGGCCGCCGTCGCCCGTCGCGCCGCGGTGATCCAGGCCGACCTGAGGGACGCCCGGCTGCGGCTGCTGGCCGACGACCTGGTCACGCAGCGTGCCGCCCTGCGCGCCGAAGTCGCCGACGAGGCCGCCCTGAAGGAGCGCAAGGAAGCGGCGGAGGCGCGTTTGAGGGACGTCCTGCGCCGGGAGTCGGAGCTCGAGCAGGAGGTGCGGATGCTCACTCCGCGCGTTCGGCACACCCAGGCGACCTGGTATGAGCTCTCACAACTGGCCGAACGCGTCCGAGGCACCGTCAGCCTCGCCGACGCCCGCGTCACCAGCGCCCGCGCCCAGGCGCCCGAGGAGCGGCGCGGCCGCGACCCCGAGGACATGGAGCGCGAGGCCGCGCGGATCAGGGAGCAGGAGGCCGAGCTGACGGCGGCTCTTGAGGCGGCGAGCCGCGCCCTCGACGACACCGTCGAGCACCGCGCGGAGCTGGAGCGGCGGCTGGCCGATGAGGAGCGCCGCCTCAAGGACGTCGCGCGCGCCCTGGCCGACCGGCGCGAGGGGCTGGCCAGGCTGCACGGCCAGGCCAACGCGGCCCGCAGCAGGGCCGCTTCCGCCCAGAGCCAGATCGACCGGCTGTCCGACACCCGCGACGAGGCCCGCGAGCGCGCCGCCGCGGCCCAGGCGGAGTACGAGGAGTTGCGCGCCGAGGTCGAGGGACTCGACGCGGGCGACAGCGAGTTGGGCGAGGAGCACGAGGCGGCCAAGGCGGCGCTCGCCGCCGCCGCAGCGGCGCACTCCGCCGCCCGCGAGGCCGCCACGGCCGCCGAACGTGAGCGGGCCGCCGTCTCGGCGCGGCACGACGCGCTCGCCCTCGGGCTGCGGCGCAAGGACGGCACGGGCGCGCTGCTCGCGGCCACCGACCGGCTCTCGGGCGTGCTCGGCCCCGCCGCCGAGCTGCTCGCCGTCACCCCGGGGTTCGAGGTGCCGGTGGCCGCGGCGCTCGGCGCGGCGGCGGACGCCGTCGCCGTGGAGGGGCCCGCGGCGGCCGCGGAGGCGCTGAGGCTGCTGCGCAAGGACGACGCGGGCCGCGCCGCGCTGCTCCTCGGGGGCGCGCCCGACGAGCCGGCGCCGCGCGGGGAGTTCGCCCCCGACGACGGGCCGCGCCCCGCCGCCGAGCTGCTGAGCGGCCCCGAGAGCCTGCTGCCCGCCGTGCGCCGCCTGCTGCGGAACGTCGTGGTCGTCCGCACGCTCGACGACGCCCAGGAGCTGCTGGCCACCCGGCCAGGGCTGACCGCCGTGACCGCCGAGGGCGACCTGCTCTCCGCCCACCTCGCGCAGGGCGGCTCGGCGGGCGCGCCCAGCCTGCTCGAGGTGCAGGCGTCGGTCGACGAGGCGGCGGCCGAGCTGGCCGAGCTCACCGAGCGGTGCGGCGCGCTCGCCGCCGCGCAGCGGGCCGCCGCCGAGGAGCGCGGGGCGCGCGCCGCCGAGGTGGAGGACCTCGCGCGCCGGCGCACCGCGGCCGAGCGCGCCAAGTCCCGCGTGGCGCAGGACCTCGGGCGCCTGGCGGGCCAGGCCCGCGCCGCCGCGGGAGAGGCCGAGCGCGCCGAGGCCGCCGTGGCCCGCGCCGCCGAGGAGCTGGAGCAGGCCCAGGCCAAGGCCGAGGAGCTGGCCGAGCGGCTCGCGGTCGCCGAGGAGGCGGCCGACGGCGAGGAGGAGCCCGACACCGCCGTCCGCGACCGGCTCGCCGCCGATGGGGCCAACGCCCGGCAGACCGAGATGGAGGCCAGGCTCCAGGTCCGCACCCACGAGGAGCGAGTCAAGGGCCTGACGGGGCGGGCGGACGGCCTCGACCGGGCGGCGCGCGCGGAGCGCGAGACGCGGGCGCGCGCCGAGCGCAGGCGCGCCCGGATGCGCCACGAGGCGGAGGTTGCCTCCGCCGTGGCCTCGGGCGCCCGGCAGCTGCTCGCCCATGTGGAGGAGTCGCTGGCCCGCGCCGTGGCCGAGCGGGAGGCGGCCGAACGCGCCAAGGCCGATCGCGAACAGGCCCTGACCGCCGAGCGGAACGTCGGGCGCGCGCTCAAGGACGAGCTGGACAAGCTCACCGACTCGGTGCACAGGGGCGAGGTGCTCGGCGCGGAGAAGCGGCTGCGGATCGAGCAGTTGGAGGGCCGCGCCCTGGAGGAGCTCGGCGTCGAGCCCGAGGTCCTGGTCGCCGAGTACGGGCCCGACCAGCCCGTGCCGCCCTCGCCGCCCGCCGAGGGCGAGGAGCTTCCCGAGGACCCCGACCACCCGCGCAACCAGCCCCGGCGCTTCGTCAGGTCCGAGCAGGAGAAGCGGCTCCGGGCGGCGGAGCGCGCGTACAAGCAGCTCGGCAAGGTGAACCCGCTGGCGCTCGAGGAGTTCGCGGCCCTGGAGGAGCGGCACCAGTTCCTCAGCGAGCAGTTGGACGACCTCAAGAAGACCAGGGCCGACCTGCTCCAGGTGATCAAGGAGGTGGACGTCCGCGTCGAGGAGGTCTTCACCGCCGCTTATCACGACACCGCGCGCGAGTTCGAGGGCGTCTTCTCGCGCCTCTTCCCCGGTGGTGAGGGGCGCCTGATGCTGACCGACCCCGACGACATGCTCACCACGGGCGTGGATGTGGAGGCCAGGCCACCGGGCAAGAAGGTGAAGCGGCTCTCGCTCCTGTCCGGTGGCGAGCGGTCGCTGACGGCCGTGGCGCTGCTGGTGTCGATCTTCAAGGCCAGACCGAGCCCGTTCTATGTGATGGACGAGGTCGAGGCCGCGCTCGACGACACCAACCTCCAGCGGCTGATCCGGATCATGGAGGAGCTGAAGGACAGCTCCCAGCTGATCGTGATCACCCACCAGAAGCGGACCATGGAGGTCGCCGACGCGCTCTACGGCGTGTCCATGCAGGGCGACGGCGTCTCCAAGGTGATCAGCCAGCGCCTCTCCGCCTGAGGCCCGCGCGCCCCGGGCCCGCGCGCCCGAGGTGTACGAACGGCGCGGTGGGAGCACTCGTACGGCCGGCAGTGCAGCCGGATCCGCAGGAGAGCGCCATGATCACCACCGCGAAGGCCGGGCCAGCGCACCACTCGGTGGGCGCGCCCCACCTCCGCCATGTGACCTTCATCGCCGCCACCGCCGCGCTGGGCGGCTTCCTCTTCGGCTACGACAGCGCCGTCATCAACGGCGCGGTCGAGGGGATCAGGGGCAGGTTCGACGTCTCGTCGGGAACGTTGGGCACCGTCGTCGCCATCGCGTTGCTCGGCGCCGCGCTCGGTGCCGTCGTGGCGGGTCGGCTGGCCGACCGGCTGGGCCGGATCCGCGTGATGCCAATCGCCGCGGTCCTCTTCGTGGTCAGCGGCCTGGGCTCCGCCCTGCCGTTCGCCCTGTGGGACTTGGCGTTCTGACGGACCCTCGGCGGCGTGGCCATCGGCATGGCCTCGGTGATCGCCCCCGCCTACATCGCCGAGGTGTCCCCGCCGGAGCACCGCGGGCGGCTCGCGTCGTTCCAGCAGGCCGCGATCGTGCTGGGTATCGCGGTGTCCCAGCTGGTCAACTGGGGCCTGGTCAACCTCACCGACGGCGATCAGCGCGGGCCGCTGCTCGGCCTCGAGGCGTGGCAGGTCTTGCTCGGGGCCGGGGCAGTCCCCGCGCTGGTCCACGGGGCCATGACCCTCGCCATCCCCGAGTCGCCGCGGCACCTCATCGCCACGGGCCGCCCCGAGGAGGCGCGGCGCGTCCTCGCCGGGGTCGAGGCGCCCGGCACCGACCTCGACGCGCGGATCGCCGACATCGATGCCCGGATCCACGGCGAGCACCGGTCCACATGGCGCGACCTGGACGGCGGACGGGGCGGGCCGCTGCCTATCGTCTGGATCGGGCGCAGGCCGCTCGCGCTGAGCGGCTCGGCGGGGATGGCCGCCTCGCTCGCCGTGACGGCGTGGGCGTTCTCGTTCAAGGAGGGCGGCGGCGAGGACATCGCGCTGCCCGACACCCAGGGCGCCGTCGCGCTGGTCGGGGCCCATGGCTTCGTGCTGTTCTTCGCGCTCTCGTGGGGCGTGGTGGTGTGGGTGCTGCTCGGCGAGATGTTCCCCGGGCGGATCCGCGCCGCGGCCCTCGGCGTCGCGGCGTCCGCGCAGTGGGTCGCGGACTGGGCGGTCAGCCAGAGCTTCCCGAGCCTGTCCGACTGGAACCTCTCGGGCGCCTATGTGCTGTACACGCGCTTCGCCCTGCTGTCGATCCCGTTCGTGCTGGCCTTCGTGCCCGAGACCAGGGGCAGGCCGCTCGAAGAGATGGGATGACGGGGCCGGGGAGCGCGGCCCCGTCGCCCACGGGGCCCCCTTCCCCCAGGGGGCGGCGGTACGTTAGGACCCGTTGCCCCACCACCAGGCCCACCAAGGGAACCGATGGACATCCTCATCCTCGTCGTCATCATCGCCGTGGTCGCCATCGTCGCGATCGCCGCGTTCGTCGTCACCGGCCGCCGCACGCAGGCGCCGCCCCCCGGCCGGGAGACCACGCGCGCCGCGCCCCCCGCCGAGCCGCGGGTCGGCGAGGAGGCGGAGACCACGGCCCCGCCCGAGGGCGAACGCCGGGTCGTCGAGGACGTCGCCCTGCCCACGGCGGAGCCCGAGGCGCCCGAGCTCGAGGTCCCCGAGCCCGCCGCGGGGCGGATGGTCAGGCTCCGCGCGCGGCTCGCCCGTTCCCAGACCTCGCTCGGCCGGGGCCTGCTCACCCTGCTCGCCAGGGAACGGCTCGACGAGGAGACATGGGAGGAGGTCGAGAGCACGCTGCTGACCGCCGACATCGGCCCCCGCCCCACCGCCGAGCTGGTCGAGCGGCTGCGCGAGCGGGTCCAGGTGCTCGGCACGCGCGACGCCGACGGGCTGAGGGAGCTGCTGCGCGAGGAGCTGCTGGCGCAGGTCGGCACCGGCATGGACCGCGCGCTGCGCACCGAGGGCGGCGTCTCGGCCGACGGCGAAGAGCGCCCGGCCGTCGTGATGGTCGTCGGCGTCAACGGCACGGGGAAGACCACCACGACCGGCAAGCTGGCCCGCGTCCTGGTCGCCGAGGGCCACTCCGTGGTGCTCGGCGCCGCCGACACCTTCCGTGCCGCCGCCGCCGACCAGCTCCAGACCTGGGGCCAGCGGGTCGGCGCGCGCACCGTGCGGGGCCCGGAGGGCGGCGACCCCGCGTCGGTCGCGTTCGACGCCGTCAAGGAGGGCATCACCGCGGGCGCCGACGTGGTCCTGATCGACACCGCGGGCCGGCTGCACACCAAGACCGGGCTCATGGACGAGCTCGGCAAGGTCAAGCGCGTGGTCGAGAAGCACGGCCCGGTCAACGAGGTGCTGCTCGTCCTCGACGCCACCACAGGGCAGAACGGGCTGGTGCAGGCACGGGTGTTCGCCGAGGTCGTGGACATCACCGGCATCGCGCTCACCAAGCTGGACGGCACCGCCAAGGGCGGCATCGTCGTCGCGGTCCAGCGCGAGCTCGGCGTTCCCGTCAAGCTGGTGGGCCTGGGCGAGGGCGCGGACGACCTCGCGCCGTTCGAGCCCGAGACGTTCGTGGACGCGCTGCTCAGCTGAGCCAGGCGCGGTGGCACGCGTACGCCAGCGTGCCGAGGAGCAGCCGGGCGCGCGGGGGCGCCGCGGCCGTCTCCAGGCTCGGCGCGCGCAGCCAGCGCACCGCGCCCCTGCCGCCGTGGTCGCACGGGGGCGCGGTGATGTGGTGCCCGGCGCCCAGCGCGCGCAGGTCGAGCACGGCGCCGTCCCAGCCCGTGCGGTAGAGCAGCTCAGGCAGCTCGGCTGCGGCCCCCGGCGCCACCAGGAACCACGCCCGCCCGTGCGGCGCCAGGGCGACCGGGCCCACGGGGACGCCGAGGCGCTCCAGCCTGAGCAGCGCCCCGCGCCCGGCCGGGGCCGGGACGTCGAGGACGTCGAAGCTGCCCCCGGTGGGCAGCAGCACGGTGGCGTCGGGCGTGCGGTCCCAGCGGTGCAGCACCTGCTTCCACGCGGTGCCCCCGGGGATGGGGCGGCCCGGCGCCAGCGGGTGCGCTCCGGGCGTTGGGCAGCGGGCGCTGCCGCACGAACAGGCGGTCCGCCCGTCGGCCGCGCGCCCCGCCCGAGCCCCCGGCAGAACGTCCCAGCCCCACAGCCCCGTGTACTCCGCCAGGGCGGTGGGGAGGAGGGCCCGCCCCGTGCGGCCGGGCCGCCGGAGCTCTCGCATCCCCGCGATTCCGAAGCCCATACCACTCCAACGGGTGCGCTCGGCCGATGGTTACGTGGCGCCCCTCGTACGCCGGGGGAGTGCGTTGATCACCGTGCGCCCCTCTTGTGCTTCTGGCCTACCGGTTGTGTGCCACGCGCGTACAAGTCAAGCCGGTGGGACGGGCATGAGTGGGCAGTCAGGGGGTGGCGAATGGTGGCGATTGCGAGCCCCCTCTCGCCACCCCGGTGATCGTAGGATTACTTTCGGTGCATTCGTAGACGTCGTGTCAGCAGCCGCTCGCCGGCCGCCGCGCGCGGATACCGTGATTGGGGGCGTCAACGTGGGCGGCAGCGCAACCTCCGCCAGGGAGCCGAACGAGCGGCTCGGGTCGTGGTTCCGGCGCAGCGGCTGGTCCAAGGGCGAGCTGGCCCGGCAGGTCAACCGGCGGGCCCGCCAACTCGGGGCGCACCACATCAGCACCGACACCTCGCGGGTGCGGCGCTGGCTCGACGGGGAGCAGCCGCGCGAGCCCATCCCGCGCATCCTGTCCGAGCTGTTCTCCGAGCGCTTCGGCTGCGTCGTCAGCATCGAGGACCTCGGCCTGCGCTCGCTGCCGCACTCCGCCGCCGTCTCCGGGGTCGACCTGCCCTGGGCCGGGCCGCAGACCGTCTCGCTGATCAGCGAGTTCTCCCGCAGCGACCTGATGCTCGGCCGCCGCGGCTTCCTCGGCACCTCGTTGACCATGTCCGCGGGGCCCGCCCTGATAGAGCCCATGCAGCGCTGGCTCGTCCCCACCCCGGCGAGCGAGGCGGCCACCGGCGCCAGGCTCTCCACCCTGCCGCCGCGGGGGCGCGAGGGCCGAAGGCTCACCGGCCTCTCGGAGCCCGAGCTCGCCCAGCTCGCCGAGACCACCGCGCAGTTCCGCGGCTGGGACGCCCAGTGCGGGGGCGGGCTGCGCCGCAAGGCGGTGGTCGGCCAGCTGCACGAGGTGACGGACCTGCTCCAGGAGAGCCAGCCCGAGCCCGTGCGCAGGCGGCTGTTCGGGATCACCGCCGAGCTGTCGGAGCTGGCGGGCTGGATGAGCTACGACATCGGCCTCCAGCCCACCGCGCAGAAGTACTTCGTGCTCGCCCTGCACGCCGCCAAGGAGGCCGAGGACCGGGCGCTCGGCGCGTATGTGCTCTCCCAGATGAGCCGCCAGATGATCCACCTCGGCCGCGGCGAGGACGCCCTGGAGCTGATCCACCTGGCGCAGTACGGCAGCAGGGAGCGCGCCACCGCCCGCACCCAGGCCATGCTGTACGCGCTCGAGGCCAGGGCCTACGCCACGCTGGGCCAGCCGCCCAAGTGCCACCGCGCGGTGCGGATGGCGGAGGACACGTTCGCCGAGGTCGGCCATGGGGAGCAGGAGCCGGACTGGATCCGCTTCTTCTCCGAGGCCGAGCTGCACGCGGAGAACGCCCACTCCTACCGCGACCTCGCCTATGTGGCGGGCCGCAGCCCTACGTACCTGTCAAGGGCCAGGCCGCTGATGGAGCGCGCGGTGGGCCTCTTCGCCGAGGAGTGCGCGGCCGACCCCTTCGGCGGGCACCAGCGTTCGTATGCACTGAACCTCATCGGCATGGCCACCGTTCACCTCCTCGGGCGCGACGCCGAGGCGTGCGCCGCGAGCGCGGGCGAGGCGATGGACCTCGCCAACAGGCTCCGCTCCGAACGGGTGAACAACCGCCTGCGGAAGACCTGGAGCGCCGCAAGGCGCGACTTCGCCCGGGTGCCCGAGGTGGTCGACCTCAGTCACCGGCTCAGCGCGGAACTCCCGGAAAGTGAGGCGAGGAGGGCCGTCTGAGGCCTCGCCCCCGCCTCGTCGCACCCCAGACGCCGACCGCGTCGGCCGCCCCGGACAGCCCGACTCGGCTCCCCCCGCCAGGTCACCCCGGGCGGCCGCCGCGGCCGGTTCCGCGGCGGCGCGCGAGCGTGTGCGACGGTGCCGGACACGGTAACGCCGATGCGTGCGGTACGTGATCGATTTCATGGCGGCGTAACACTCCGTGCGCCATCGTCACCCCCGCGAAACAATTGACTCCATCGACCGAAACGGCCCTCGGAGAGCCTGTGGCGCATCCTGACCCGCCCAAGATCCTGCCCGCACGGGTCGTAATACCGAGGAGACGTTCACGTTGGAAGCAGCTGATATCGCTTTTGTGCTGATCAGTGCCGCAATGGTCATGTTGATGACACCCGGGCTCGCCTTCTTCTACGGCGGCATGGTCCGGGTCAAGAGCGCGCTCAACATGTTGATGATGTCCTTCATCTCCCTGGGCATCATCAGCGTGCTCTGGGTGCTCTACGGGTTCACCCTCGCCTTTGGCAGCAACTTCAGCGACGCCGATGACGGCGGCATCATCGGCAACCTCGACTTCGCCGGGTTCCAGGACATCACCGCGGAGAACGGGGACATCCTTGCCTTCGCCGTGTTCCAGCTGATGTTCGCCGTGCTGACGCCCGCCCTGATGAGCGGCGCGCTCGCCGATCGCGTCAAGTTCACCAGCTGGGCGCTGTTCATCACGCTGTGGGTGACCGTCGTCTACTTCCCGGTCGCGCACTGGGTGTGGGCCGCCGACGGCTGGCTCTTCGGCCAGGAGGTCATCGACTTCGCGGGCGGCACCGCGGTGCACATCAACGCCGGAGCGGGAGCGCTGGCCGCCGTCCTGGTGATCGGCAAGCGCGTGGGCTTCAAGAAGGAGCCGATGCGCCCGCACAACCTCCCGATGGTGCTGCTCGGCGCCGCCCTGCTGTGGTTCGGCTGGTTCGGCTTCAACGCCGGGTCCGCGCTGTCCCCCAACGGCACCGCCGCCCTGATGGCCCTCAACACCCAGGTCGCCACGGCCGCGGCCGTCCTCGGCTGGCTCGCCTACGAGCGCGTCCGCCACGGCACGTTCACCACCCTGGGCGCCGCGTCGGGCGCCATCGCCGGCCTTGTCGCCATCACGCCCTCCGGCGCGCACGTGACCCCGCTCGGCGCCGTGCTCATCGGCGTTGTCGCCGGTGTCCTGTGCGCCTGGGCCGTCAGCCTCAAGTACAAGCTGGGCTACGACGACTCCCTCGACGTCGTCGGCGTCCACCTCGTCGGCGGCCTCGTCGGCACGCTGCTCGTCGGCTTCCTGGCCACCGACGGCATCGGCGGCGTGGAGCAGTTCGGCAAGCAGGCGCTCGGCGCGTTCTCCGTGCTCGCCTACTCCTTCGTGGTCACCTACATCCTCGCCCAGCTGCTCCAGCGCACCATCGGCTTCCGCGCCTCCGAGGAGGAGGAAGTCGCCGGGCTCGACCTGGCTTACCACGCGGAGACCGGGTACGACTTCACCCAGACCGGCACCGGTTCCGTGCCCGTCAACAGTGTGTCGGCGCCCGCTGGTGCGGCGGCCGGCGAGAAGAAGGTGGACGCATGAAGCTCATCACCGCGGTGATCAAGCCACACCGGCTGGACGAGGTGAAGGACGCCCTCCAGGCGTTCGGGGTGAATGGCCTGACCGTCACGGAGGCCAGTGGCTACGGCCGCCAGCGCGGCCACACCGAGGTCTACCGGGGCGCGGAGTACACCGTGGACCTGGTCCCGAAGATCCGCATCGAGCTCCTGGTGGAGGACTCGGACGCCGAGCAGCTCATCGAGGTCGTCGTTAAGGCGGCCAGGACGGGCAAGATCGGCGACGGAAAGGTCTGGAGCCTGCCCGTCGAGACGGCCGTCCGCGTCCGTACCGGCGAGCGCGGCCCCGACGCCCTGTAAGGGGCGGAGGCGAACGAAGGGCCTGTCCGATCCCCTGGTCAACCACAGGAGTTGGGGCCGCATGACGGCGGAGACCACACCGACCACCGGCGACACGACGGGCCCCAGCGGTGGCTACGCCGCGGCCCGGCTGCACCTCCTCACGCGGGGGGAGCAGACCGGGCCGCCGCGGCGTGCGCAGCTCGCGCGGCTGACCGACGCCTGGCTCGCCGAGCTGCTGGACAGCGGCCCGCGGCCCGCCAGGCCCGCCCGGGTGGCGCTGGTCGCGGTCGGCGGCTACGGCCGTGGCGAGCTCTCGCCCCGCAGCGACCTCGACCTGCTGCTCCTGCACGACGGGGGCGCGCCGCGCGCCGAGATCGCCGCCGTCGCCGACCGGCTCTGGTACCCGGTCTGGGACCTCGGCATCGCCCTCGACCACTCCGTGCGCACCCTCGCCGAGGCGCACGAGACCGCGGCCGACGACCTCAAGGTCCACCTCGGCCTCCTCGACGCCCGCCACCTCGCCGGCGACGCGGCCCTCACCGCCGAGCTGCGCACCGGGCTGCTCGCCCGCTGGCGCTCCCGCGCCGCCACCCGCCTCCCCGAGCTGCGCGCGCTCGGCCAGGAACGCGCCCACCGCCACGGCGAGCTGCCGTTCCTCCTCGAACCCGACCTCAAGGAGGCCCGCGGCGGCCTGCGCGACGCCACCGCGCTGCGCGCCGTCGCCGCCTCCTGGGTCGCCGACGCACCGCGCCAGGGCCTCGACGCCGCGCGCAACGTCCTCCTCGACGTGCGTGACGCCCTGCACCTGGTCACGGGGCGCGCCACCGACCGGCTCGCCCTCGAGGACCAGGACCAGGTCGCCCGCGCCCTCGGACTGCTCGACGCCGACACCCTGCTGCGCCGCGTCTACGAGGCGGCCCGCACCATCTCCTACGCGTCCGACGTCACCTGGCGCGAGGTCGGACGCGTGCTGCGCGCCCGCTCCGCGCGCCGCGGGCTGCGCGGGCTCATCGGCGGCAGCCGCGGGATCAGGCGCCCGCCCGCGGAGGAGCGCGCCCCGCTCGCCGACGGCGTCGTCGAGCACGAGGGCGAGGTGGTGCTCGCCCGCTCCGCCAGGCCCGACCGCGATCCGGTGCTGCCGCTGCGCGCCGCCGCCGCGGCCGCCCAGCACGGGCTGCCCCTGGCGCTGCCCGCCGTGCACGCGATGGCCGCGGCCGACGTCCGGCTCCCCGTGCCGTGGCCCGCCGAGGCGCGCGAGCAGTTCATCACCCTGCTCGGCGCCGGGCCCGACACCGTCCCCGTCTGGGAGGCGCTGGAGGCCGCCGGGCTCATCACGCGGCTGCTGCCCGACTGGGAACGGGTCCGCTGCCGGCCCCAGCGCAACGCCGTTCACCGCTGGACCGTCGACCGGCACCTGGTGGAGACCGCGGTGCGCGCCTCCGCACTCACCCGCCGCGTCGGCCGCCCCGACCTGCTGCTCGTCGCCGCGCTGCTGCACGACATCGGCAAGGGCTGGCCCGGCGACCACAGCGTCGCGGGGGAGACCATCGCCCGCGACATGGCCGCCCGGATCGGCTTCGGCCCCACGGACGTCGACGTGCTCGCCACCCTCGTCCGCCACCACCTGCTGCTGATCGAGACAGCCACCCGCCGCGACCTCGACGACCCCGCCACCGTCGCCCAGGTCAGCGAGGCGGTCGGCGGCGCCGGAACGCTCGAGCTGCTGCACGCGCTCACCGAGGCCGACGCCCTCGCCACCGGGCCCGCCGCCTGGTCGAGCTGGCGCGCCTCGCTCCTGGCCGACCTGGTCAAACGGGTCGCGGCCGGCCTCGGCGACGGCGCCGAGCCGGTCAGGCCAGCCCCGCGAGGCCGCTCCGCCGCCACCGCGGAACGCCTCGCCCTCGACGCCCTGCGCACCGGCGCTCCCGTGGTCACCCTGCGCCCGGGCCCCGATGGGGGCGCCGCGGACGACGAGGCGCTTGACGCCGAGGCCGCCGACGCCCCGGACGAGCCGCGCCCGGTCGGCGTCGAGCTGTTCGTCGCCATCCCCGAGCGCCCCGGCGTGCTGCCCGCCGTCGCGGGCGTGCTCGCCCTGCACCGCCTCACCGTGCGCTCCGCCGAGCTGCGCAGCGCAGACCCCGCGGGCCAGGGCCCGGTGCTGCTGCTCCAGTGGCGGGTCGCGGCCGAGTACGGCTCGCTCCCGCAGGCCGAGCGCCTGCGCGCCGACCTCGTCCGCGCCCTCGACGGCTCCCTCGACATCGCCACCAGGCTCGCCGAGCGCGAGGCCGCCTACCGGCGCCCCCGCCGCAGGCTCAACGCCCCGCCGCCCCGCGTCACCGTCGCCGCCGGCGGCTCGCGGCGGGCCACCGTCATCGAGGTGCGCGCCCAGGACGCCCCTGGGCTGCTGCACCGCATCGGCAGGGCCCTTGACGCGGCGGGCGTCCTCGTGCGCAGCGCGCACGTCAGCACCCTGGGCGCCAACGCCGTCGACGCGTTCTATGTCACCGGCACCGACGACGCCCCGCTCCCGCCCGAGGAGGCGGCCGGGCTCGTGCGCGACATCGAGGCGGCCCTCGCGCCCGGTGCCCCACAGGGCCCCGCCACCGCGGGCTGACCGCAACGGCGCGGGGCGGATACGCTGGAGGGCACCGCCGACCCGACCCCCGATGTGTAAGGAACCGCCAGCGCCGTGTTCGACACTCTCTCCGACCGCCTTGCGGCGACGTTCAAGAACCTCAGGGGCAAGGGCCGTCTCAGCGAGGCGGACATCGACGCCACGGCGCGTGAGATCCGCATCGCCCTGCTCGAGGCCGACGTCGCGCTGCCCGTGGTCCGCGCGTTCATCGCCCGTGTGAAGGAACGGGCCGCCGGCGCCGAGGTGTCGAAGGCCCTCAACCCCTCGCAGCAGGTCATCAAGATCGTCAACGAGGAGCTCGTCGCGATCCTCGGCGGCGAGACCAGGCGGCTGCGCTTCGCCAAGACGCCGCCGACCGTCGTGATGCTCGCCGGCCTCCAGGGCGCGGGCAAGACGACCCTGGCGGGCAAGCTCGGCCGCTGGCTGGGGCAGCAGGGGCACACGCCGCTGCTCGTCGCCTGTGACCTTCAGCGCCCCAACGCGGTCAACCAGCTCCAGGTCGTCGGCGAGCGCGCCGGGGTCAGCGTCTTCGCCCCCGAGCCCGGGAACGGCGTGGGCGACCCGGTCAAGGTCGCGGAGGACTCCCTGGTCCACGCCAGGGACAAGCAGTACGACGTGGTCATCGTCGACACCGCGGGACGCCTGGGCATCGACGAGGAGATGATGCGCCAGGCCGCCGACATCAGGGACGCGGTCAGCCCCGACGAGGTCCTCTTCGTCGTCGACGCCATGATCGGCCAGGACGCGGTCACCACGGCCGAGGCGTTCCGCGACGGCGTCGGCTTCGACGGCGTGGTGCTCTCCAAGCTCGACGGCGACGCCCGCGGCGGCGCGGCGCTCTCGATCGCGCAGGTCACTGGGCGCCAGATCATGTTCGCCTCCAACGGCGAGAAGCTCGACGACTTCGACGCGTTCCACCCCGACCGCATGGCCTCCCGCATCCTCGGCATGGGCGACGTGCTCACGCTGATCGAGCAGGCGGAGCGGACGTTCAGCCAGCAGGAGGCGGAGAAGCTCGCCAGCAAGCTGGCCAAGGGGCCCAAGGAGTTCACGCTCGACGACTTCCTGGCCCAGATGGAGCAGGTCCGCAAGATGGGCTCCATCTCCAAGCTGCTCGGGATGATGCCCGGCATGGGGCAGATGCGCGAGCAGATCAACAACCTGGACGAGCGCGAGGTGGACCGCACCGCGGCCATCATCAAGTCCATGACGCCGGGCGAGCGCGCCGACCCCAAGATCATCAACGGCTCGCGGCGGGCCCGCATCGCGCGCGGCTCCGGCGTGGACGTCAGCGCGGTCAAGGGCCTGGTGGAGCGCTTCTTCGAGGCCCGCAAGATGATGTCCCGCATGGCCCAGGGCGGCGGCATGCCAGGGATGCCCGGCATGCCGGGGATGCCGGGCATGGGTGGCGGCCCCCGGCGCAAGGGCAAGCAGCAGAAGAAGGCCAAGGGCGCCCGCCGTTCGGGGAACCCGATGAAGCGCCAGGCCGAGGAGCGCGCCGCGGCCCAGCGGCAGGGCGAGGGCGGCGCGCTGGGCCAGGGCCCGGCGGACTTCGAGCTGCCGAAGGAGTTCAAGGACATGCTGCCCCCGAAGTGACGGCGCGCACCGGGGCCCAAGTGCCCCGGTGCGGTATCGATTCACGCTCAGGGGCCCGCGCCCCGTACCATTCCCGCCATGGCCAAGACTCCCGTACTCACCTCCCAGGCGGAGGACTTCCCGCGCTGGTACCAGGACGTGATCAGCAAGGCCGAGCTGGCCGACAACGGCCCGGTGCGCGGCACCATGGTCATCCGACCGTACGGGTACGGGCTGTGGGAGCGGATGCAGGAGGAGATGGACGCCCGCATCAAGGCCGCGGGGGCGCGGAACGCCTACTTCCCGCTGCTCATTCCCCAGTCCTACCTGGCCAAGGAGGCCGAGCACGTCGAGGGGTTCGCCCCCGAGCTCGCGGTGGTCACCCACGGCGGTGGCAAGCAGCTCGAGGAGCCCGCCGTGGTGCGGCCCACCTCGGAGATGATCATCAACGCCTCGTTCGCGAAGTGGATCCAGAGCTACCGCGACCTGCCGCTGCTGATCAACCAGTGGGCGAACGTGGTCCGCTGGGAGATGCGCCCCCGCGTCTTCCTTCGCACCACCGAGTTCCTGTGGCAGGAGGGCCACACCGCGCACGCCACCTACGAACAGGCGCGGGACTACGCCGCCCGCATCCACCGCGACGTGTACGCCGACTTCATGGTCAACACCCTGGCCATCGACGTGGTGCTCGGCCGCAAGTCCCCCGCCGAGCGGTTCGCCGGCGCCATCAACACCCTCACGCTCGAGGGGATGATGCGCGACGGCAAGGCGCTCCAGATGGGCACGAGCCATGAGCTCGGCCAAAACTTCGCCAAGGCCTTCGACACCCGCTACCTGTCCAAGGACGGCAGCAGGGAGCTGGTCTGGCAGACCTCGTGGGGCTCGTCGACGCGGATGGTCGGCGGGCTGATCATGTCGCACGGCGACGACAACGGCCTGCGCGTCCCGCCGAGGCTCGCCCCGACGCAGGTCGTCGTGCTGGCCATCAAGGAGGACGAGGCGGTCCTCGCCAAGGTCCACGAGATCGGCGCCGCGCTGCGCGACGCCGGGATCAGGGTCGAGGTGGACGACCGCACGGACACGCCGTTCGGGCGCAGGGCGGTGGACTGGGAGCTCAAGGGCGTCCCGGTCCGCGTCGAGGTCGGCCCCCGCGATCTCGCCGATGGCACCGCGATGCTGGCGCGTCGCATCCCCGGCGGCAAGGAGCCGGTTGCGATCGACGCGCTCCCCGCGCGCCTGCCCGCGCTGCTCGAGGAGGACCAGGCGCTGCTGCTGCGCCAGTCCCGCGAGCGCCGCGAGGAGCGGACCTCGGACGTGCGGACCATCGATGAGGCCGTCGAGGCCGCGTCGGCGGGCGGCTGGGCGCGGCTGCCGTGGGCGGAGCTCGGCGCCGAGGGCGAGGCGAAGCTGGCGCAGGACGCGGTCTCGGTGCGCTGTCTGGTCGCCGAGGACGGCTCGGTGCCGGAGTCGGACGACGCCCCCGGCACGATCGCCATCGTGGGGCGCGCCTACTGATCGAGGGGGTTCCCGGCCGGATTCTGACCGGTTTCGGTCCGATTCGGCCGGGTCTCCGCCCGGGGGGAATGGCCGCGAACTGACGGGTAGGTGCAAATTCACGGACTTGCCCCGGAATCGGAACACCCGCGGGGCCTCGCTCGTTAGCTACGACGTGAGCACGACACAACCAGTTCCAGTTCTCGCCGCCGAGCTGGCACACGCGTGGGCCGACATTCAACGGCACCACCCGGAGTTGCCGGACTTGGCCACGCCAGAGTCCCTGATCGGGGAGTCATCGTCCGCCTGCGGCTCCGAGCTCTCCTTTGAACGGCTGCTGCACGAGGCCGTCCACGGTATCGCCGCCGCCCGGGGTGTCCGCGACACCTCCCGCGCCGGGCGCTACCACAACAGACGCTTTCTCGCGATCGCCGAGGAGTTGGGCCTCGATCACGCCGAGGACCCGCACCCGAGCAGCGGCTTCTCGCTGGTCACGATGAGCCCGGAGACCCGGAGGCGGTACCGGCCCACGGCCGAGCGGCTTCAGCGGGCGCTCAAGGCCCACCTCGCGGCCGCGGCGACGGACACCAAGCGGAGCTTCCGCGGTCCGGCGGCCCGGCACGGCTCATCCGGTGGCGGGGTCCGGGTGAAGGCGGTCTGCGAGTGCGGGCGGAATGTCCGGGTGGTCCCATCTGTCCTTGCGCAGGCGCCGATTGTCTGCGGCGCGTGCAAGAAGCCGTTCGAGATCGCCGAGACGTTGACCGTGGCGGCGTCCTCCTGACGGCCTATGGCAGAATAACCACTTGAACTCGACAGTCGCACAGGATCCCTCTCTCCTCCGACTGACGCGTCCACCGGGCCCCCGGGACCGCAGCCCCACGCGGATCCCCGCCGTGGCCCACCACGTCAACACGCAGGAGACACCACACCCGTGGCAGTCAAGATCAAGCTGAAGCGACTGGGCAAGATCCGTTCGCCGCACTACCGCATCGTCGTCGCCGACTCCCGCACCCGCAGGGACGGCAGGGCCATCGAGGAGCTGGGGCTGTACCACCCGGTGCAGAACCCCTCGCGTATCGAGGTCGACTCCGAGCGCGTGCAGTACTGGCTGGGCGTCGGCGCGCAGCCGACGGAGCCCGTCATGGCCATCCTCAAGGTGACCGGTGACTGGCAGAAGTTCAAGGGGCTGCCCGCGCCGCCGCCCATGAAGGTGGCCGAGCCCAAGCCGGACAAGCGCGCGCTCTTCGAGGCCGCGGCCAAGGAGTCCGGTGGCGAGCCTCGGGGTGAGGCCATCACCCCGAAGAAGAAGGCCGAGAAGAAGACCGACGCTGAGCCGCAGGCCGCGTCGGCCGAGGGCTGAGAATGCTCGAAGAGGCCCTGGAGCACCTGGTCAAGGGCATCGTCGATCATCCCGACGACGTGCAGGTCGCCCAGCGCACCCTGCGTCGTGGTCGGGTGCTCGAGGTCCGGGTCCACCCCGATGACCTCGGCAAGGTCATCGGCCGCAATGGCCGCACCGCGCGCTCGCTGCGCACGGTCGTGGGCGCGCTCGGCGGCAAGGGCGTCCGCGTCGACCTGGTCGACGCGGACGAGGTTCGCTGAGGGCGACACCGGCATTCGGTCGAGGGCCGGGGGCGCGTATCGCCCCCGGCCCTCGACGCGTCGGCCCGTCCGAGAATTTCGAGAGCTCAATTCCCCGAGCTGAATTCCCAGAGCGGTAGGACCCCATCACAGTGGAACTCGTCGTCGCCCGCATCGGCCGCGCCCATGGGATCAAGGGCGAGGTCAGCGTCGAACTCCGGACCGACGAGCCGGAGACGCGCCTCGCGCCGGGCGCCGTCCTGGCCACGGACCCGGCCGCGGTGGGCCCGTTGACCATCGAGAGCGGCCGTGTGCACAGCGGTCGGCTGCTGCTGCGCTTCGCCGGGGTGGGCGACCGCACCGCCGCGGAGGCGCTGCGCAACACCCTGCTGATCGCCGAGGTGGACCCCGAGGAACTGCCCGACGACCCCGAGGAGTTCTACGACCACCAGCTGATCGGGCTCGACGCGGTCACCGGGGACGGCGCGGCCGTCGGCACCGTCACGGAGGTCGCGCACCTGCCGGGTCAGGATCTCCTGGTCGTCGAACGGCCCGACGGCGAGGAGGCGCTCATCCCGTTTGTCGGGGAGATCGTCCCCGAGGTCGATCTCGCGGGCGGCCGCCTCGTGGTCACCCCCCCGCCGGGGCTGCTCGACGGCGGCGCGGCATGAGGCTCGACATCGTCACGATCTTCCCCGAGTATCTAGAGCCGCTCGACGTCTCGCTGGTCGGCAAGGCGCGCGCGGCCGGGCTGCTCGATGTGCGCGTGCACGACCTGCGGCGCTTCACCCACGACCGGCACCACACGGTGGACGACACCCCCTATGGCGGCGGCCCCGGCATGGTCATGAAGCCCGAGCCCTGGGGCGAGGCGCTGGACGCGGTGCTGGCCTCGGGCGCCCCCGCGAAGCCGGTGATCGTCGTGCCCACCCCCAGCGGTCGGCCGTTCACCCAGGATCTCGCGCACCGGCTCGCCGGGGAGGAGTGGCTGATCTTCACCCCGGCCCGCTACGAGGGCATCGACCGGCGCGTGATCGAGGAGTACGGCGCCACGTTCGACGTGCGCGAGGTCTCCATCGGCGACTATGTGCTGGCCGGGGGCGAGGCCCCGGTGCTGGTGATGGTCGAGGCCGTGGCGCGGCTGCTGCCCGGCGTGCTGGGCAACGCCGACTCGCACCGCGACGACTCGTTCGCGCCGGGCGCCATGGCGGGGCTGCTCGAGGGCCCCGTCTACACCAAGCCGCCGCAGTGGCGCGGGCGGGCCGTTCCCGAGGTGCTGATCAGCGGCCACCACGGGCGGATCGCCCGCTGGCGCCGGGACGAGGCGCTGCGCCGGACCAGCGAGAACCGCCCCGATCTGATCGAGCGCTGCGACCCCGCGTCCCTCGACAAGCACGACCGCGCGGCCCTCGTGGAGCTGGGCTGGGAGCCGGGAGACGACGGGCGATTTGGGCGCGCGTCGGGCCGCGTGGAAGAATAGGGCGCTGGCCCTTGTCCGGCGCGTGACCCTGCCACAGGGGGATCGCCGCCCGCCGGTGCGACCGGGCCGCTTCCGTCCCATTCACGTATCACGATCGTTTCCGTCGATGTCCTGTGGCATCGGCGAGGAGAGCAGCAGGCCATGAACCTCCTGGACAGTGTCGACTCCGCCTCCCTGCGGGACAACATCCCCGCCTTCAGGCCCGGGGACACGGTCAACGTCCACGTCCGCGTCATCGAGGGCACCCGCTCCCGTGTGCAGCAGTTCAAGGGCGTGGTGATCCGCCGCCAGGGCTCGGGGATCCGCGAGACCTTCACCGTGCGCAAGGTGAGCTTCGGCGTCGGCGTGGAGCGCACCTTCCCCGTGCACACCCCGGTGGTGGAGAAGATCGAGGTCGTGACCCGCGGTGCCGTCCGCCGCGCGAAGCTGTACTACCTGCGGAACCTCCGTGGCAAGGCCGCCAAGATCAAGGAGAAGCGGGAGAACTGAGCGGTCCCGCCTCCCGGTTACCATCACGGCGTGACCGAATCCGACGCACAACCTCCGGAGCGCGATCGCCCCGCAAGACCCCAGAAGGGGTGGCGGCGGTGGTCGCGCTCGGTGCGTCTGTGGGGGGTGGTGGCGCTGAGCACGGCGGTGCTCACCATGCTCACCAACGCCTTTGTGATGCAGCCCTTCCTGATCCCCAGCGGGTCGATGGAGGGCACCCTCCAGGTCGGCGACCGCGTGGTCGTCAACAAGCTGGCGTACCGCTTCGGCGGTGAGGTCAAGCGGGGGGATGTCATCGTCTTCGACGGAGCCGGATCATTCACCGCGGAGGAGTCGGATCCGGGGCTGCTCGCCGGGCTGCTGCGCACGGCAGGCGCCGCGGTGGGGCTGTCCCCGTCCTCGGACACCGACTATGTGAAGCGCGTCATCGGCATCGGCGGGGACCGCGTGCGCTGCTGCGACAGCCAGGGGCGGATCGAGGTCAACGGCGAGCCGCTGGACGAACCGTATCTCTATCCAGGGGACAAGCCTTCGAATGTCACGTTTGATATCCGAGTGCCCGAGGGACGGTTGTGGGTGATGGGTGACCACCGTTCCGACTCGGCGGACTCCAGGGAGTACCTCGGCTCCCCGGGGGGCGGCACCGTCCCCGTGGACCGGGTGATCGGCCGGGTCGAGCTGATCGGGTGGCCCGTGGGCCGCTGGGGCTGGCTGCGGTCGGCCCATGGGTGAGCGCGGCAAGCCGCGGGCGTCGCGCCGCCGCGCGCCGGAGCCCTCGCCGCCCGACGACCTCGTCGGGGAGCCTTCGGATCCCGGCGAGCAGCGCCCGACGCTGCGCGGCCCGGGGGAGGGGCGCGCCGACCGGCGGCGGGCGGCCAAGCGGATCAAGCGCCGCAGACGCCTGAGGGCCACCAGGGAGATACCGATCCTCATAGGCACCGCGCTGCTGATCGCGCTGGTGCTCAAGACGTTTCTGGTCCAGGCGTTCGTCATCCCCTCCGGGTCGATGGAGGAAACGATTCGCGTGGACGACCGCGTGCTCGTGGACAAGCTGACGCCGTGGTTCGGCTGGGAGCCGTCGCGCGGCGAGGTGGTGGTCTTCAAGGACCCGGGCGGCTGGCTCGAGACCTCGGGCACGGAGGAGAGCACCGATCAAGGCCCCTTTGGAATCCGGCACATCCGATCGGCACTGACCTGGATCGGTCTGCTGCCGAGCGCGGACGATCAGGATCTGATCAAGCGGGTCATCGGCGTCGGCGGGGACACGGTGGTCTGCTGCGACCCCGAGGGCCGCGTCATGGTGAACGGCGTCCCGCTGGACGAGCCGTATCTCTACCCCGACAATCCGCCGTCCCAGATCGAGTTCGACGTGACGGTCCCCGAGGGGAGCCTCTTCGTCATGGGCGATCACCGGTCGAACTCGGCCGATTCCCGCTATCACCTGGACGAGGATGGACATGGAACCGTCCCCGAGAACCTGGTCGTCGGGCGCGCGATGGTGATCGCCTGGCCGTTCGGGCACTGGAAAGGGCTGGACGGCACGGACGCGTTCTCCTCCGTGCCCGACGCCCCGTCGGCGGAGGGCGCCGTCGACGCCCGAGCGTACCCGGGGGAGAATGGCCCCCGCAAAGAGAACGAATTGGCGCAACTCCCGATCCCTGCGGAACTCCCGCTCGTTATGGGAGTGGTGGGCCTGTTGCGACGTCGGGACAGGCTCGACGGCCCGGAGCGGAGCGTGAGGAGCGAATGTGGGGGACGTAGCGGTGGGTGCCCGGTCCGGCGCGGAAGGCCCGGAGGACCGTCCGGTGAATCCCGGCCCTGGAGGCGCACCCGGCGAAGAACCCCGCGGCGCCGACCCGGGGCGCGTGCCCCGGGAGGGCGGCCCGATCCCGGGTGACGCCGCCGCCCGCGCGGCGGGGGGCGACCCGGGCCCCGGCCCCGGGGACCCCGAGAACCCTGGGGACCGCGCGGGCTCGGGCTCCGAGCCATCCGACGCCGGGCCCGACGACGGGGCGGAGTCCGCCGTGGACGCCCCGGGCGGGCGCCGTGGCAGGCGCCGCGGGCGCGAAGCGAAGCAGCGCTCCTTCTGGAAGGAGCTGCCCATCCTGATCGGCATCGCCATCGTGCTCGCGCTGGTGATCAAGACGTTCCTGGTGCAGGCGTTCTCCATCCCCTCCAACTCCATGCAGAACACCCTCCAGGAGGGTGATCGCGTGCTCGTGGACAAGCTCACGCCCTGGTTCGGTGGCGAGCCCGAGCGTGGCGAAGTGGTGGTCTTCCACGACCCGGGCGGCTGGCTCGGGGAGGCGCCGGGCGGGAGCGGCGGGCTCGGCGGCGCGGTGCAGAGCGCGTTGAGCTTCATCGGGCTGATGCCGTCCGCCGAGGATCAGGACCTGATCAAGCGCGTGATCGCCGTCGGCGGGGACACCGTCGAGTGCGAAGAGGGCGGCGAGGTCCACGTCAACGGCGAGCCGCTCGACGAGAGCGAGTACCTCTTCCCTGGGAACACCCCCTGTGGCGACCGGCCGTTCGGCCCCATCGAGGTCCCAGAGGGGCGGCTGTGGGTGATGGGCGACCACCGGCAGGATTCGCTCGACTCCCGGTACCACCAGAACCTCGAGGGCGGCGGCACCGTCTCCGAGGACGACGTGGTCGGGCGCGCCATCGTCATCGCGTGGCCGATCGACCGCTGGGGAACGCTCCCCGTCCCCGACAGCTACGGCTCGGTCGGCGCCGCGGCGATGGCCGCCACCCCCGCGGCGCTCGGCTTGGCCGGGGCGGTGCCGCTCGTGCTGATGCGCCGCAGGAGGCTGCTGAGGAAGGCCGAGGAGAGCGCGTCCGCGGCCGGACGGTCCGCGTCCGTGACCGCGGGGCTAGGACCTGCGGCGGGGCCTGCGGCGGGCTCCGCGGCGAGGCCCGCGGTGGGGGAGACCCCGCAGCGCTGACCCCGTCACCCGGGGTGGATAGGGTCGCCTTCCGAGCAACGATCGGAGGGGGGCGTGATGAGCGGAGCCATACGCGGGCGGGGGCGGGTGGGCCGCGTGCTGTCCGGAGCCGCGGTGGGGGTCGGCTGTGTCCTGCTGCTCGGCGGCTTTGTGCTGGCCGCGATCCTGTACCAGCCCTATGCCGTGCCCACGGACTCGATGGCCCCCTCCGTGGTCGCGGGGGACCGGGTGCTGGCGCAGCGCATCGACGGCGGCGAGGTCCGCAGGGGCGATGTGGTCGTTTTCAGGGACGCCACATGGGGCGAGTCGCTGATGATCAAGCGTGTGGTGGGGATCGGGGGGGACGTCGTCGCCTGCTGCGACGAGAACGGTCGCCTCACGGTGAACGGCGAGCCGGTGGACGAGCCCTATCTGGCGGACACCGAGAACCCCGCGTCGAGCACCGGCTTCGACGCCGAGGTGCCCGAGGGGGAGCTGTTCCTGCTGGGGGACGACCGGGCGGACTCGCTCGACTCCCGCAGCCTGCTGACCGAGGCGGGCGGGGGCACGGTGCCCGCCGACGCGGTCTCGGGGCGGGTCGAGGCGGTGGTGTGGCCAGTGGACCGGTTCGGCCAGCTGGGGCGGGCCACGGGCTTCGCGGAACAGCCAGGCGGGATCTCGGGCGCGGGGCCGCTGCGGCCGTTGTTCCAGGTGATCTGCGCGGGCGCCGTGCTGATCGTCGTCGGGGCCGTCTACCCCGCGCTGGCCCGCTTGAGGTCCCGGTCAGGACCGCCACGGCGTGCGGATGTCTCAGGTGACGCACAATGAGGGGACGCACGGCTGAAGGGGTAACGCCATGAGTGCCGAGGATCTCGAAAAGTACGAGACCGAGATGGAGCTCAAGCTCTACCGGGAGTACCGGGATGTGGTCGGCCTCTTCACATATGTGATCGAGACTGAGCGGCGCTTCTACCTCACCAATGACTACGAGATGCAGGTGCACTCAGTCCAAGGAGAGGTGTTCTTCGAGGTCTCGATGGCGGACGCCTGGGTCTGGGACATGTACAGGCCGGCGAGGTTCGTCAAGCAGGTGCGGGTGTTGACGTTCAAGGACGTGAACATTGAGGAGCTCAACCGCAGCGAACTGGACCTTCCCGAGGACTCGGGCTTCGGGGGCGGCCGGAACGCCTGATCGATCAGCACCACTCGATCGGGGGACGGGGTTTTCCACAGATCCCGCCGTGTCCACAGATTCGCGAGCAAGTCGTCACAGAGGGTCACCGTTGGGCACCCTGGGGTCATGACGCTCGTCGCCACACTGCTCAGCACGTTCCTGTTCGCCGTCACCCCCGAGGCCGCCGCCTGGCCGGTCCCCGGCGCCTCGGGCGCCTCACGCCCCCTGGTCGCCCGGGGCTTCGATCCGCCACCCCAGCGCTGGGCTGCGGGCCACCGCGGGGTCGATCTGATCACCCACGCCGGAGCCGAGGTCCGCGCGGCCGTCGCGGGGCGCGTCGTCTTCGCCGGGCCGGTGGCCGGGCGGGGAGTGATCAGCATCGAGCTGCCCGCGGGGCAGGAGGGGGGACCCGCGCCCCGCATCACCTACGAGCCGGTGGAGGCGTCGGTCGCCGTGGGCGACGAGGTCGCGGCGGGGGATGTCGTCGGCCGACTGGCCGAGGGCCCGTTCCACTGCGCCGAGCCTTGTCTGCACTGGGGGCTGCGGGTGGGCGAGACCTACCGGGACCCGCTCTCGCTCCTTCCGGAGCGGCTGCTACGCCGGGGCCCCTCCCGGCTGCTGCCGACCACCGGCGTGCCCGTCCCCGGGGAGGCAGGAGACCCCATCGAGGGCGACCCTGGCGGCGAGGTCGGCGATCGCCTCGGGGGGCGGCGACCCGGGGTGGCCGAGGTGGCGCACCGCCGCGTCGACCACGCCCTGGAGGAGCCCCGCGACCAGGCGCGGCTCCTCGTGGCCGAGCCGCCCGAGCACGTCGACGAGCATGTCGAGCAGCCCACCCAGCGCCGCATGGGCGCGCTCCGCGGCCGCCTCGTTCAGCTCGTGCGCGGCGCAGGCCAGCACGGCCCGGTGCCGCTCGTCCGCCGTGAGGGCGAGCTGCGCCCGCACGTAGGACTCCGCCTTGGCCCGGGGCGTGGGGGCCGCGTCCATCGCGGCCGCCACCCGGGTGGTCCCCAGGAGAAGGACACGCGCGCACAGCTCCTCGACCAGGGCCGCGCGGGACGGGAAGTGCTCATGGACCGCGGAGGTGGCCAGCCCGGTCCGCTCGGCGAGTGCCGGGAAGGTCAGCGCCGGGGGTCCGCCCTCCGTCAGCAGCGATCCGGCCGCGTCCAGCAGGGCGGTGCGCCGCCTCCTGCGGCGCTCGGCTGCCTCGGCCGTCGGAATCCTGGACACGCCCTCACTGTAGGGCGCGGGGGGCGAGCCGCCAGCTGGTTCACCCGGATGTGCGCCCCGCCGTCCACGGAGGATGACCCGCGCGGTGACCCGACCGGGGGCCGCGGCCGCCGCGTCAGCCGGTCACATCGGCGAGCTTGGCCCTCAGCTGGAGCACCGACTTGGTGTGGATCTGGCTCACCCGGCTCTCCGTGACGCCCAGCACCTCGCCGATCTCCGCGAGCGTCAGCCCCTCGTAGTAGTAGAGGGTCACCACGGTCTTCTCGCGCTCCGGCAGGGTGTTGACCGCGCGGGCCAGCAGGCGGCGCAGCTCGCGGTCCTCGGCCACCTCCACGGGGTTGTCCGCGGCGGTGTCCTCCAGGGTGTCCATCAGGCTGAGCCGGTCGCCGCCCTCGCCTCCGGTGTGCAGCAGCTCCTCGAGGGCCACGACGTTCGCCAGCGACAACTGACTGAAGACCGCGTGCAGTTCGTCCAGGGACACCCCCATCTCCGCAGCCACCTCCGGCTCGGAGGGCGTGCGGCGCAGGGACGCCTCGAGGGTGGCGTAGGCCCGCTCGATCGCCCGCGCCTTCTGCCGCACCGAGCGCGGGATCCAGTCCAGCGCCCGCAGCTCGTCGATCATCGCGCCCCTGATGCGCGTGATGGCGTACGTCTCGAACTTGATGGAACGATCAGGGTCGAACTTCTCGATGGCGTCGATCAGTCCGAACACCCCGGAGGACACGAAGTCGGCCTGCTCCACATTGGGCGGCAGCCCCACGCTCACCCGGCCCGCCACATACTTCACCAGCGGCGAGTAGTGGAGGATCAGCTGCTCCCGCAGCCGCTCGTCGCCGGTGGCCTTGTAGGCGTGCCACAGCTCGTCGAGCGCGGTGGACGGGGCGGAGGGGGTGGCGCCCTCCGCCGCGGCCGGCGCTGCCGGAGCCGCGTGCCGAGGCCCCAAGGAGTGCTGTGGCATGCGTTGTGTTGAGCCGATCTGCGGGATTACGGGTGGGGGTGGGGGTAACGCGACGGGGACTCTGCGAGCGTAGCGTGAGCACGGCGTAGCATTGCGCACGTCGAGGTCGGCGGCTATGCGCAGATACGTTCCGCTGCGCGCACCGTGGGGTTACGCCCGGGCCCTGTCCCGGCGCCTCGGCCGCTTCGCCTCCCTGGGCCGTCTCCTGCGCAACTGCCAGCGCTCGCCCGCCCGTTCGACGAAGCCAAGGGTGCTCAGCTCCCGAAGCCGCGCCTCCACGGCGGCCACTCCCATCCCCGCCTCCCCGGCCACCGCCGCCGCGCCGACCGCGCTCGTCGCGGGCAGCGCGTCGAGCACCCGCGCCGTCTGCGGGGCCAGCAGGTCCCGCGGCACCGCGGGGCCGTTCTCCTCGGTGGCCAGCTCCCCCATCTCCCCGACCAGCTCGATGATTTCGCCCGCGTCGCCGACCGGCGTCGCCTCCCCACGGATCAGCCGGTGCGTCCCCGCCGAGAGCCCTGAGGTCACCGGGCCCGGCACGGCCATCAGATGGCGCCCCAGCCGTCGGGCGTGCCGCGCGGTGATCAGCGCGCCGCTGCGCCGGGCCGCCTCGACCACCACGGTGCCCCGGGTGAGGGCGGCGATCACGCGATTCCGCTGGACGAAGCGGCCGCGGGTGGGGTGGTCGCCCGGCGGCAGCTCGGCCACCAGCAGCCCCTGCTCGGCGATCTCCCGCAACAGCCCGTGATGGAACGCCGGATAGCTCACATCCACCCCGCAGGCCAGCACCCCGACCGTCGTGCCCCCGCCGCGCAGGGCACCCTGGTGGGCCGCGGCGTCGACCCCATCGGCGCCGCCCGAGATCACCGTCCAGCCGCGATCCGCGAGGGTCAGGCCCAACTCGTGTGCCACGAGTGTGCCGTAGTGCGTGCACTTCCGCGCGCCCACGAGCGCCACCGACCGCACCGCCACGAGCCGCAGCGAGCATCCGCCGCGCACCCACAGGCCCAGGGGGCGCGCATGGCCCAGATCGTTCAGCTGGGACGGCCACTCGCGGTCCCCCGGGCACACGAAGCGCCCGCCGAGCCGGGCGATCCACGCCAGGTCCCGCTCCGGCGCCGCCCGCTCGGCGCGCACGAGCAGCCCGTCCCAGCGCGCGGGCGAGAGCTCCGGCGGCCGGGGCCCGCCCGCGCGCAGCGTCCGCCACACCTCCTCGGGGCCCGATCCGGCCAGCCAGCGCCCGGTCAGCCCGTCCCCTGGCTCGACGATCCGCGCCAGCGCCGCCCGCGCCAGGCGGCTCGCCTCGCTCTCCCGCCCCGGAGACGCCGTCATGGCAGGCTCCCCGCCACCCCGGCTCCGCGCCGCACCCCCGTGCGCAACTCCAGCGCGGCGTCGACGTCCTCGGCCGTGGGCCGGTCGTGCCCCGCCAGGTCCGCCACCGTCCAGGCCACCCTCAGCACCCGGTCGAGCCCTCGCGCGGTGAGCAGCCCGCGGTCCATGTCCTGCTCGGCGCGGGCCAGCGCGCTAGGCGGCGGCGACCAGCGGGTGCGCAACTCATGGCCCGCCACCTCGGCGTTGGTCGCCCAGGGAGTCCCGGCGAACCGCGCGGCGGCCCGCTGCCGCGCCTCGAGCACCCGGGCCGCCACCACCGCCGTCGGCTCCCCGCCCGCCGTCGAGATCAACTCCGCCCGGCTCACGGGATCCACCGGCACCCGCAGGTCCACCCGGTCGAGCAGCGGCCCTGAGAGCCGGGCGCGATACCGCCGGACCGTGCTGGGCAGGCAGTCGCAGTCCCCGTAGGGGGAGCCGTGGCGGCCGCACGGGCAGGGGTTCGTCGCGAGGACGAGCAGCACCCGGGCGGGCATCCGCACCACCCCCGCCGACCGGGCCACCACGACATGTCCCGACTCCAGCGGCTGGCGCAGCGCGTCGAGCGCCTGGCCGCTCATCTCGGCGGCCTCGTCGAGGAAGAGGACACCATGGTGCGCCAGCGACACCGCCCCCGGTCTTGGCAGCCCCGTGCCGCCACCCACCAACGCGGCCATCGACGCCGAGTGGTGGGGCGCGCAGTACGGCGGGCGGTCGATCAGCGGCCGCTCGTGCGTCAGCGAGCCGCCCACCGAGTGCACCGCGGTGACCTCCAGCGACTCCTGCCGCGTCAGCGGCGGCAGCAGCCCGGGCAGCCGCTCGGCCAGCATTGTCTTCCCCGCCCCCGGCGCCCCCTTGAGCAGCAGATGGTGGCGGCCCGCGGCGGCCACCTCGAGGGCGCGGCGGGGGAGCCGCTGCCCCGAGACCTCCGCGAGGTCGGGCGGCCGCTCCCCGCCAGGCGTCGTGCAGAGCCCGCCTGGCGGCGGGTGCCCCCAGCCCGCACCGAGGGGCGGGAGCCCTCCTGGCCCTTCGTCGGGCGCGGGCTCGTCGGGCACCGGCTCGTCGGCGAGCACGGCGATCAACTGCCGCAGGCTGCGCACCCCGAGGACCGCCACATCGGGAACGAGCGCCGCCTCCGCCGCCGTCTGCTCGGGCACCACCACCTGGCGGTACCCGGCCTCGGCAGCGGTCAGCACCGCGGGCAGCACGCCCCTGACCGGGCGGACCCGCCCGTCGAGCCCCAACTCGCCGATCATCATCACGTCCTCGATGACCCTGGGGTCGATCCGCTCGGCCGCGGCCAGCACGCTGCACGCCACCGCCAGGTCGAACCCGCTGCCCGTCTTGGGCACCGCCGCCGGGTTCAGCCCGACCGTCAGCTTCTTCTGCGGCCACTGGGCCCCGGAGTTGATCACCGCGGCCCTGACCCGGTCCCTGCTCTCGCTCAGGGACTTGTCCACGAGCCCCACGAGGGAGAAGGTCGCGACGCCGGGCTCCAGATCGGCCTGGACCTCGACCACCACCCCCTCGACGCCGACCAGGGCCACCGCGCACGTGCGGGCGAACGCCATCACGCCACCCCCCTCACATGCTCGACCTGGGGCGCGCCCCGCTCCGGCAGCAGCACCCCCACCATGTCGATCCGCACCCCACCGGGCGGCGGCTCCCCGTGGACCGCGAGCCACCGCTCGCTCAACCACCAGTCCGCCAGCCTCCGCAGCCGCGCGATCTTGTCGGGCGTCACCGCCGCCATCGGATGCTGGAACGCGCCTCCCCGCCGGGTCTTCACCTCGCACACCGCCAGCGCGCCCCCGCGCTCCCGCGGGTCCTGCGCGACGATGTCGATCTCCCCGCCGCGACAGCGCCAGTTCCGCTCGATGACGGCCATGCCCGCCTCCCGCAGTCTGCGGACCGCGAGGTCCTCCCCGAAGCGGCCGAGCCCTCTGCGTCGATCCATCTGTGTGTCACCTCCGTCACCGAGGGTGCGGCAACGCCCGGACAGAAGTGGATCTTGGTGGAAAAACCTCCCCCTGTGGAAAACTCCCTCACTCCTTCGGGGAGATCGACGGCCTGTCGCCCGGGGATGTTCCGGTCCCGTACACTTCTGGTGGCGATCCGGGGTCCCGGATCGACCTCGCATGCCCCGCCGCTTCGGCGTTCCGGCCCGTCCGTGGCGCCGCGGTGGCCGCGTCTCTCGGTCCGTGGAGCGGCCTGTCACCAGGCGGTTCCACGGCGGGCGCGCCGGGGCGTCAGGGGCGCCCGCCCGCCCGGGCGGCGCCGACAACCGAGCGTGAACAAGGAGAACGGCCATGGCCGTCGTCACGATGCGGGAGCTGCTGGAGAGCGGCGTCCACTTCGGGCACCAGACCCGCCGCTGGAACCCCAAGATGAAGCGATTCATCTTCACGGAGCGCAACGGCATTTACATCATCGACCTGCTCCAGTCGCTGTCGTACATCGACCGCGCCTACGAGTTCGTCAAGGAGACCGTCGCCCACGGCGGCACCGTGATGTTCGTCGGCACCAAGAAGCAGGCCCAGCAGGCCATCGCGGAGCAGGCGGCCCGGGTCGGGATGCCCTACGTCAACCAGCGCTGGCTCGGCGGCATGCTGACCAACTTCTCGACCGTGCACAAGAGGCTCCAGCGTCTCAAGGAGCTGGAACAGATCGACTTCGACGACGTGGCCGCCTCGGGCCTCACGAAGAAGGAGCTGCTCGTCCTCTCCCGAGAGAAGGCCAAGCTGGAGAAGACCCTGGGCGGTATCCGCGACATGCAGAAGGTGCCGAGCGCCGTCTGGATCGTGGACACCAAGAAGGAGCACATCGCCGTCGGCGAGGCCCGCAAGCTCAACATCCCGGTCGTCGCGATCCTCGACACCAACTGCGACCCGGACGAGGTCGACTACAAGATCCCGGGCAACGACGACGCGATCCGCTCCGTCACCCTGCTGACCCGCGTGATCGCCGACGCCGTCGCCGAGGGCCTCATCGCCCGTTCCGGCGCCGCCGAGGCCAAGGGCGGCGAGAAGTCGGCCGGTGAGCCCCTGCCCGAGTGGGAGCGCGAGCTGCTCCAGGGCGCGGAGGCCAAGGCCGAAGAGAAGCCCGCCGACGAGCAGCAGCCCGCCGCCGCGACCGCCGAGGCCACCGCCCCGGCCGCGGCCGAGGCGCCCGCCGAGCAGAGCTGACCCCCGCCTTTTCGAACGACGACTTCCGGAAGAGAATCACGTAACCATGGCGAACTTCACCGCCGCCGACGTCAAGAAGCTCAGGGAGCTGACCGGCGCCGGCATGATGGACTGCAAGAAGGCTCTCGACGAGTCCGGGGGGGACGTGGCCAAGGCCGTCGAGATCCTCCGCGTCAAGGGCCAGAAGGGCGTGGCCAAGCGCGAGAGCCGCACGGCCGAGAACGGCGCGGTGGTGGCCCTGATCGCCGACGACCGGGCCTCGGGCGTGCTGGTCGAGCTGAAGTGCGAGACGGACTTCGTCGCCAAGGGCGAGAAGTTCCAAAAGGTCGCCCAGGCCATCGCCGAGCACGTCTTCGCGACCGCCCCGGCCGACCTGGCGACGCTGCTCACCTCGGAGATCGAGGCGGGCAAGTCCGTGAAGGACTACGTCGACGAGGCCAACGTGAGCCTGGGCGAGAAGATCGTCCTCGACCGCTACGCCCGCTTCGCCGGCACCTATGTGGGCTCCTACCTGCACCGCACCAGCCCCGACCTGCCGCCGCAGGTCGGCGTCCTGGTCGAGCTGGCCGAGGAGAACGCCGATGTCGCCAAGGACGTGGCGCAGCACATCGCGGCGTTCGCGCCGAAGTTCCTCACCCGTGAGGACGTCCCGGCCGACGTGGTGGAGAGCGAGCGCCGCATCGCCGAGGCGACGGCGCGCGAGGAGGGCAAGCCCGAGGGCGCGCTCCCGAGGATCGTGGAGGGCCGGGTCACCGGCTTCTACAAGGAGAACGTCCTCCTCGACCAGCCCTTCGCCAAGGACAACAAGAAGACCGTTCAGAAGGTGCTCACCGAGGCCGGCGCCACGGTGAAGGGCTTCGCCCGCTTCCGCGTCGGCGCCTGACCCGGCGCACGCACCGCGCCGCCGTGCCTCGGTCGGCGGCGGAACGGACGTTACCCGGCTATTGTCGGGCGGAAGGCCGTCCGGCCGGGGCCACCCGGTCGTGGCGACCGCAGTTGTGACGAGGAGGCCATTGCCCAGCAGGGGAGCCGCATGGATCCACTGGCAGTGGCCTCCTTGGCGTGTGTGCACGAGGAGACATCCATGAATCAGGACGACAAGCCCCGGCGTTTCCTGCTGAAACTGTCGGGTGAAGCCTTCGCGGGCGGCGGCGGGCTCGGTGTCGATCCCGATGTCGTGCACAAGATGGCGCGCGAGATCGCCGCGGTGGTGCGGGACGGCGCCCAGATCGCCGTCGTGATCGGCGGCGGCAACTTCTTCAGGGGCGCCGAGCTCCAGCAGCGCGGCATGGACCGGGCCCGCTCCGACTACATGGGCATGCTCGGCACCGTCATGAACTGCCTTGCCCTCCAGGATTTCCTGGAGAAGGAGGGCATCGACTCCCGCGTGCAGACCGCCATCACGATGGGCCAGGTCGCCGAGCCGTACATCCCGCTGCGCGCGGTGCGCCACCTGGAGAAGGGCCGGGTCGTCATCTTCGGCGCCGGCATGGGGATGCCGTACTTCTCCACCGACACCACCGCCGCCCAGCGCGCCCTCGAGATCGACGCCGAGGCGCTGCTGATGGGTAAGAACGGCGTCGACGGCGTCTACGACTCGGACCCCGCGAAGAACCCCGACGCCGTGAAGTTCGACGCGCTCGACTACGGCGAGGTCATCACGCGCGACCTCAAGGTGGCCGACTCCACGGCGATCACCCTGTGCCGGGACAACAAGCTGCCCATCCTCGTCTTCGAACTGCTGGCGGAGGGCAATATCGCCCGCGCCGTGAGGGGTGAGAAGATCGGCACACTCGTCAACAGCCAGGGTCGGCGGGCCTGAAGCCGCCAGCCCCCGCCCCGCATTCCGCTCACCCCATCGAACCAGGAGCACACGGTGATCGAAGAAGCCCTCCTCGAGGCTGAGGAGAAGATGGAGAAGGCCGTCCTGGTCGCCAAGGACGACCTGGCCGCCATCCGTACCGGCCGCGCGCACCCGGCGATGTTCAACAAGATCGTTGCCGAGTACTACGGCACCATGACCCCGATCAACCAGCTGGCGTCGTTCTCGGTGCCCGAGGCCCGCATGGCCGTGGTGACCCCGTTCGACAAGAGCTCCCTGCGCAACATCGAGCAGGCCATCAGGGACTCCGACCTCGGCGTCAACCCCACCAACGACGGGCACCTCATCCGCGTGGTCTTCCCCGAGCTGACCGAGGAGCGCCGCCGCGAGTACATCAAGGTGGCGCGCGCCAAGGGCGAGGACGCCAAGATCTCGATCCGCGGCGTCCGGCGCAAGGCCAAGGAGATCATGGACAAGGCCATCAAGGACGGCGAGGTCGGCGAGGACGAGGGCCGCCGCGGCGAGAAGGAGCTCGACGACACCACGGCCAAGTACGTCGCCCAGGTGGACGAGCTGCTGAAGCACAAGGAAGCCGAGCTGCTCGAAGTCTGACCGGAAAGACGCTGTCCGCTGTGAATGACTCATCCTGGGGGCTGCCCCCGGTCGCCGGCTACGTCGGTCCCCCCGCCGACCAGCCGCGCGCCGCCCCGGCGGGTCCCGTACGCGAATCGGGACCGGCGGCGCAGACTCGCCCTATGTCGAACGTGCCCGCCCCGAGCGGCGGGGAGCCTGAGAGGTGGGGCGAGAACGAGGGGCGGCAGCCGGGGAAGAAGCGGGCCGGCCGTAACCTCCGCGCCGCCGTCGGGGTCGGCCTCGGCCTCGGCGCCGTGGTCGTGGCGACGCTGTTCCTCTACAAGCCCGCGTTCCTGGCCGTGATAGTGGCGGCCGTCGTCGTGGGGTCGTGGGAGCTCTCCGCCCGGCTCGCCGAGCGCAAGCGCATCCATGTGCCGCTGCCGCCGCTCGCGGTGGGCGGCGCCGCCACGGTGGTGGCCGGATATCTCGGGGGACCCGAGGGCGCGTGGGTGGCGACGGCGTTCACCGCGCTCGCCATTCTCGTCTGGCGCATGATCCACCCCCCGGAGAACTACCTGCGGGACGTCACGGCGGGGGTGTTCACCGCCTTCTACGTGCCCTTCCTCGCCACGTTCGTCGCGCTCATGCTCGCCGCCGACGACGGCCACTGGCGCGTGCTCACCTTCCTGGTGCTGACCGTGGTGAGCGACACGGGCGCCTACGCCGTCGGCTGGCGCGTGGGGCGCCGCAAGCTCGCCCCGCGCATCAGCCCGGGCAAGACCCGTGAAGGGCTCGCCGGAGCCGTGGCGTTCGCGATGGCCGCGGGCGCGCTGTGCATGCACTTCCTGATCGACGGCGGCACCTGGTGGGAGGGTCTGGTCCTCGGCCTCGGCGTCGCGGCCAGCGCCACCCTGGGCGACCTGGGCGAGTCGATGATCAAACGGGACCTGGGCATCAAGGACATGGGAACGCTCCTCCCGGGCCACGGCGGGATCATGGACCGCCTCGACTCGCTCCTGCCCACCGCTCCCGTGGTGTGGCTGCTGCTGCTCGCCTTCGCGGGCGCGGGCTGACCGCGCGATCTGCGACACTTGGCCGCATCATGCCTGCACCAGGAGAGCTCACGTTCGTCGCGCCGCGCGGGGCGGCCAAGCCCCCGCGGCACCTTGCCGACCTCACCCCCGACGAGCGCCGCGCGGCGGTCGCCGAGCTGGGGGAGAAGCCGTTTCGCGCCCGGCAGCTGTCGCGGCACTACTTCGCGCGGCTGGCCGACGACCCCGCGGCCTGGACGGACATCCCGGCCGCGTCGCGCGAGCGGCTGGCGGGGGCGCTGCTGCCCCGGCTGATGACGCCGGTCCGCCACCTCAGCTGCGACGAGGGGGCCACGCGCAAGACACTGTGGCGCCTCCACGACGGGACGCTCGTGGAGTCCGTGCTGATGCGCTATCCGGACCGCGTGACGATGTGTGTCTCCTCACAGGCGGGCTGCGGGATGAACTGCCCGTTCTGCGCGACCGGTCAGGCCGGGCTCGACCGCAACCTCTCGACCGCCGAGATCGTGCACCAGATCGTGGACGGCATGCGCGCGCTGCGCGACGGCGAGGTCCCCGGCGGCCCGGCGCGGCTCTCCAACATCGTGTTCATGGGCATGGGCGAGCCGCTGGCCAACTACCGCAGGGTGACCGGCGCGATCCGCCGCCTCACCGACGCGGACCCGGACGGCGTGGGCCTGTCCCAGCGCGGGATCACCGTGTCCACCGTGGGCCTGGTGCCCGCGATGCTGCGCTTCGCCGACGAGGGCTTCTCGTGCCGCCTCGCGGTCTCGCTGCACGCCCCCGACGACGAGCTGCGCGACACCCTCGTCCCGGTGAACACCCGCTGGAAGGTGCGGGAGGTGCTTGACGCGGCATGGCGGTACGCCGACAGGTCGGGCCGCCGCGTCTCTATCGAGTACGCGCTGATCCGCGACATCAACGACCAGGCGTGGCGCGCCGATCTGCTGGGGCGGCTGCTCAAGGGCCATGGGGCGCACGTCAATCTGATCCCGCTCAACCCCACGCCCGGGTCGAAGTGGACCGCCTCGCGCCCCGAGGACGAGCGGGCGTTCGTCGCGGGGCTCGAGGCGCACGGCGTCCCGGTCACCGTGCGGGACACCAGGGGCCAGGAGATCGACGGCGCGTGCGGTCAGCTGGCCGCGGCGGAGCGGGAGTAGCCGGGGCCGGGGTGGCCGGGGCGAGGGGTGCCCTCGGGTGCCCGAGGGCACCCCCTGCTATCGTGACGCGGTACAACCATAAAACCGTCACACATTCCGACAGGGGAGCGCTCGCAGCGCTGAGAGTGCGGCACCGGCCGCAGACCCTCGAACCTCGCCCAGGTCATGCTGGGTAGGAAGTTCGGATCTTCTCTCGCGTGCTGCCGTCGTGTGTCCTGTCACGAAAGCGGCACCCATGAAGCGCACCCCCATAGCCGGTCCCCTCCTGCCGGGCCTCGCCCTGGTCGTCGGCGCCGGGCTGCTGACCGCCTGCGGGGACGACGGCGGGGACGACAACGGCTCGGGGAACGATGCGGGCCCCGGCGGGGGCACGGTCACGGTGGTCACCCATGACTCGTTCCTGGTCTCTGACGACGTGCTCGCCACGTTCACCGAGGAGACGGGCCACACGGTGGAGATCCTGCGTGGCGGCGACGCGGGCGTGATGGTCAACCAGGCGGTGCTCTCCGCGGGCAACCCCCAGGGCGATGTGATCTTCGGCCTCGACAACACCCTGCTCTCCCGCGCCCTCGACGCCGGGATCCTGACCCCGCACACCGCCCAGGGGCTCGACGCCGTCCCCGACGCGTACCAACTCGACCCGGACGAGCACCGGGTGACCCCCGTGGACACCGGGGACATCTGCGTCAACTACGACCGCGCGTGGTTCGCCGACGCGGGGCTCGCCCCGCCCGAGACGTTCGAGGACCTGGCCGACCCCGCCTACCGCGACCTGCTCGTGGTGCAGAACGCCGCCACCTCGTCGCCCGGCCTCGGCTTCCTGCTCGGCACCGTCGCCGCCTTCGGCGAGGACGGCTGGGCCGACTACTGGCAGAGGCTCGCGGACAACGGCGTGGAGGTCGTGGACGGCTGGGAGCAGGCGTACAACGAACGCTTCTCTGGCGCGGGGAACGGCGACCGCCCGCTGGTCGTCTCCTATGCCTCGTCGCCGCCCGCCGGGGTGGTCTACGGCGGCGAGGAGCGGCCCGACGAGGCGCCGACGGGCGTGGTCACCGGGACGTGCTTCCGGCAGGTCGAGTTCGCCGGGCTGCTCGAGGGGGCGGCCAACCCCGAGGGCGGGAGGGCGTTTCTCGACTTCCTGCTGACGCGGGACTTCCAGGAGGACATGCCGCTCCAGATGTTCGTCAACCCGGTGGTCGACGGGGCCGAGGTGCCCGAGGAGTTCACGCGGTACGGGGCGACGGTCGACGACCCGCTGACGATGGCGCCCGACGACATCACGGCGGGCCGCGAGCGGTGGATCGAGGAGTGGACCTCCCTGGTCGTCAGGTGAGGCGCGGCGCGGGGCGCGGAGCCGCCGCCCGGCTGGCGCTGCTGGCCGTGCCGCTGGCGTTTCTCGCGCTGTTCTTCGCCTACCCGGTCGCGGCCATCACCGGGCGCGGGCTGCGCGGCGACGGCGCGTGGCAGCTCTCGCGCGCCGTGGATGTGCTCACCGCGCCCGGGATCGGCGACGTGCTGTGGTTCACGCTGTGGCAGGCGGCGGCCTCCACCGCGCTCACGCTGGCCCTCGGCCTGCCGGGCGCCTACGTGTTCGCCCGCCTCGACTTCCCGGGCAAACGGCTCCTGCACGCCGTCGTCGCCGTGCCGTTCGTGCTGCCGACCGTGGTGACGGGCGCGGCGTTCCTCGCCCTGCTCGGGCGCGGCGGGCTGCTGGAGACGCGGTGGGGGATACGCCTCGACGACGGCGTCTGGGCGATCCTGCTGGCCCACGCCTTCTTCAACTACGCGGTCGTCGTGCGCACCGTCGGCGGGCTGTGGGCCCAGCTCGACCCGCGCCAGGAGGAGGCGGCGCGGGTGCTCGGCGCGGGCAGGTTCGCCGCGTGGCGCCGTGTGACGCTGCCCGCGCTCGGGCCCTCGGTGGCCGCGGCGGGGCTGCTGGTGTTCCTGTTCACCTTCACCTCGTTCGGCGTGATCCAGATCCTGGGCGGGCCCCGCTACGCCACGCTGGAGGTGGAGATCTACCGGCGGACCGCGCAACTGCTCGACCTGCCGACCGCCGCGGTGCTTACGCTGCTCCAACTCGCCCTCGTCGCCGCGCTGCTGGGGGCGCACGCGCTGATCACGCGCCGTGCGGAGTCCGCCCTGGCGCTCACCGACCCCGCGGGCAACGCCGCGCGCCCGCGCGGGGGAGCCCAGTGGGCGCTGCTCGGCGGCACCCTCGCGGTGATCGCCCTGCTGCTCCTGCTGCCGCTCGCCGTCCTGGTCGAGCGCTCCCTGTCGGTGAACGGCGGCTATGGCCTCGCGCACTACAGGGCGCTCGCGGGCACCGAGAGCGGAACGTTCGTCGTGGCCCCCTGGGAGGCCATCGGGACGTCGCTGCGCTACGCCGCCGTCGCCACCGCGATCGCGCTCGCCGTCGGGGGCCTGGCCGCGGCGGCGCTGACCCGGCGCGCGGGGCGTTTCACGCGCGGCTTCGACGCGCTGCTGATGCTGCCGCTTGGCACGTCGGCGGTCACGGTGGGCTTCGGCTTCCTGATCGCGCTCGACGAGCCGCCGCTCGACCTGCGCTCGTCGTGGGTCCTGGTGCCGCTGGCCCAGGCGCTGGTGGGCGTGCCCTTCGTGGTGCGGGTGCTGCTTCCCGTGCTGCGTGCGGTGGACGAGCGGCTGCGCGAGGCGGCCGCGGTGCTTGGCGCCTCGCCGCTGCGCGCGTGGCGCGAGGTGGACCTGCCGCTGGTGCGCAGGGCGCTGCTGGTCGCGGCGGGGTTCGCGTTCGCGGTGTCGCTCGGCGAGTTCGGGGCGACGGTGTTCATCGCGCGGGCCGACTCCCCGACGCTCCCGGTGGCCGTGGCGCGGCTGCTCGGCCGGGCGGGGGAGCTCAACTACGGGCAGGCGATGGCGCTTTCCACGGTGCTGATGCTGGTGTGCGCGCTGACCCTGCTCGCGCTGGAGAGTCTGCGCCCCGCGACAGGGCGCGGGGGACGAGGGGAGTGGGTGGTGTGAGCGCCCTTCTGAGGGTGTCCGCGGTGTCCGTGGCCTATGGCGGGCGCACCGCGCTCGACGCCGTGGACCTCGCGGTCGCCGAGCACGAGACCGTGTGCGTGCTCGGCCCCAGCGGCAGCGGCAAGTCCACGCTGCTGCGCGCGGTGGCGGGGCTCACCCAGGTGGACGCGGGAACGATCCTGCTCGAGGGCCGCGACCAGGCGGGGGTGCCGACGCACCGGCGCGGGGTGGGGCTGATGTTCCAGGACCACCAGCTGTTCCCGCAGCGGGACATCGCGGGCAACATCGCGTTCGGCCTGCGCATGCGCGGGGTCGCGCGCGCCGAGGCGCGCCGGCGCGTGGCCGAGCTGCTCGACCTCGTCGGGCTCCCGGGCGCCGAGCGCCGCGCCGTCTCCGCGCTCTCCGGGGGGGAGCAGCAACGGGTCGCGCTCGCCCGGGCGTTGGCGCCCCGGCCGCGGCTGCTGATGCTGGACGAGCCGCTGGGGCAGCTCGACCGGGACCTGCGCGAGCGGCTCGTCGTGGAGCTGCGCCAGCTGTTCAGGGCCCTGGGCACCACCGTGCTCGCCGTCACCCATGACCAGGGGGAGGCGTTCGCGCTGGCCGACCGCGTGGTGGTGATGCGCGAGGGCCGCGTGGCCCAGTCGGGCACCCCGGTGGAGGTGTGGCGGCGCCCCGCCGACGCGTTCGTGGCCCGCTTCCTCGGCTTCCGCAACGTGGCCGAGGCGACCGTGCGCGCCGCCGAGCCCGTCGCCGACACGCCCTGGGGCCCCGTGCCGGTCGCCCTCGGCACGCCGCCGGGGCCAGGGCGGCTGCTGATCCGCCCCTCGGGCGTGCGGCTCGCCGCGGCGGGGGCGGCTCGGGGGGCGCCTGCGGCGGCGCGCGCGGTGGTGCGGGGGCGCACCTTCCGCGGGGACCATGTTCTGCTGCTTCTCGAGCCGGAGCGCGGACCGGCGCTCGAAGCGGCGTGCGCGCTGGTGGACGCGCCGACGGAGGGCGCGAAGGTCGGCCTGGCCTTCGACGCGGCGGATGTCGTGACCCTGCCGGGCGACTGACCGCCGCGCGCCGGTCGCGGGCGCGGGCGAACGTTCCGCCCCGGTTCTCCGTCCTAGCGGGGTCGCGGGGAGAGCCGCGGGGGAACGACGAGGGGGCCGCGGACGAGGGGGCCGCGGACGACGGGACGGGTGACGGCACGGGCCTGACCCCGGCCGACGAGGCGCGGCTGCGGCTCGCACTCGCGCTGATCGCCGAGGGCGATGTGCCGGCCGTGCGGGACGCGCCCGAGCCGGGGCGGCTGCGCGTGACGTTCGCCGTCGACGACTGGATCAGGCCCGCGGAAGGCGGGGCGCGGGTCGATCTCGACGTGGCGGACCCGCGCGTGGACGGCCTCGGCGCGCCGTGGGACGAGGGCCCCCACGCGCTGATCGTGGTGCCCGCCAGGGAGGACCTGATCGTCGACGTCTTCGAGGCCCCCGAGCTGGCCGAGCGGCGCGCCGAGATCGAGGCCCTGCTCCCCGTGACCGGGGACGTCCCGTGCCCGCCGCCCTGGCGCGAGACGCCCTGAGCGCCCAACGCCGGGGAACGCGCCGGAGATTGATGAAAGTTTTCATCTAGGCGGGGTGGCGGCGGCGAAGTAAATTGTCGGCTCGCACCCCCAACTTCCGGGAGAAGCCCGCATGAGACGGATCCTGCCCACCCTGCTCGCGTGTCTCGGCCTGCTCTGCGGCGGCCTGGCCGCCGCGGGGCCCGCCGCGGCCGACGACGGCAACCCGCCCGAGCAGTGGCGCAGTTACTGGGTCGACGCCTTCAACGAGGGCATATACACGCCCGACCAGGTCGACGCGCTGATCGACGACGCCCTCGCCGTCAACGCCAACGCCCTCGTCGTGCAGACGGCCCGCCGTTACGACTGCTTCTGCAACCGTGCGCTCTACCCCCGCACGGACGCCGCCATCGACCCCGCGCCCTACGACCCGCTCGAGCACGTCATCGACCGGGCCCACGCCGTGGGCCTCGAGGTGCACGCCTGGGTCAACGTCAACACCATGTGGAACAGCGTCACTCCGCCCACGTCGCCCGACCACGTCTTCAACCAGCACGGCCCCACCGCCCAGGGCGCCGAGCGCTGGCTCAACAAGAAGGCCGACGGCACCGAACTCGTGGGTGCCAACGCCTACATCGACCCCGGCCACCCCGCGGCCGTCGAGTACATCGTCTCCGCGATCCAGAGCATCGTCGCCGAGTACGACGTGGACGGGATCAACCTCGACTACATCCGCTACCCCGACGGCAGCGCCCAGACCACCCACAGCGACTGGGGCTACAACGACGTCTCCGTGGCGCGCTTCCAGGCCGCCACGGGCCGCACCGACGTGCCCGACCCCGCCGACCAGCAGTGGGGCGACTGGCGCCGCGACCAGGTGACGGGCCTGGTGCGCCGCATCTACCTCGGCCTGTGGGAGACCGACCCGACCGCGCGCCTGTCGATGGACGCCATCACCTATGGCTACGGCCCGCAGTCCGTCGGCGGCTGGGAGGGCACGCGCACCTACGCGGAGGTGCTCCAGGACTGGGACGGCTGGCTGGACGAGGGCATCATGGACACCGTCGTCACCATGAACTACAAGCGGAACTGGCAGCCCGACCAGGCCAGGATGTTCAGCGAGTGGTCGGAGTACCTGGCCGACGCGCAGGGCGACCGACAGGCGGTCAACGGCCCCGCCCTCTACCTGAACTCGGTCGACGACAGCCTCGCCCAGGTCACCGAGGCCCTCGCCCCCACCGAGGCGGGCAACACGGCGGCGGGCTGGAGCGGCTACTCCTACGCGAGCCCCAGCCTTGACGCGGCCACCGCGGGCGCGGACGCCGAACGGCAGCGGCTGGCCGAGGCGTTGACGACCGGCCCCGACGCGCCGTTCGCCCAGGAGGCGGCGGTGCCGGGCATGGACTGGAAGGAGGCGCCCAGGGAGGGCCATGTCACCGGCGAGTTGACGCTGCGGAACGGCACCCCGCTCGATGGCGCCGAGGTCACCCTCACCCCGCTCGTGGGCGGCGGCGAGCTGACGCGGTCGGCGGACGGCTCGGGCTGGTTCGGCTTCGCCCATGTCGACCCCGGGCTCTACCTGGTCACCGCCGACCTGCCGCGCGGCGTGGTCGGCGCGCCGGTCACGGTGGTGAGGGTCACGCGGGGCGAGATCGCGGAGGCGGACTTCCCGCAGTTCATCGGCCTTCCCTGACGCGCGGCCAGGGCCCGCCGCGTCCCCGCGGGCCCTGGCCGTGGCGTTTCCCCTGGGCCCGGAGGGCTCAGCCGCCCGCGGGCAGCGTCAGCAGAAACGCCGTCAGCCACGCGAGCGGCAGCAGCAGCCCGAGCAGCGTGGCCGCGCGCAGCGCCGCGGCGCCCCGCAGCATCCCGCGCGGGGCGCCGAGCCGCAGCAGCGTCGCGGTCGCCGAGCGCCGCGCCGCCCGCGCGTCGTCGGCCACGGTCGCCACCGTGCCGAGCGCGCACGCCAGGACCACCCCGGTGCCGAGCGTGCCGAGCGGCCCGAACTCGGCCAGACCGTCCAGCTCCACGGCCGCGAGCAGCGCACCGGCCACGGCGGCCAGCGCGCCCAGCGGGCGGCCCAGCCGCCTCGACTCGTCCTGGAGCGTGCGCCCGGCCAGCAGCCGCATCACCCCCGGCCGCCCCGCGCACAGCAGCATCCCCGAGAGGTGGACGACCCCGGGCCCGGCCAGCACGATCCCGGCCGCGATCAGCAGCCAGCCCCCGACCACGCCCGCGGCCACGCCCCCCAGCTGCCCGGTGAGCGGCAGCCAGCCGTCCGCGGGCGCGTCGTCGCCGCCGTAGGCGCACAGCGCGATGCCCGCCGTGGCCAGCGCGGTGCCCCAGGGCAGCCCCGCGGGCGCGGGGGTCGGGGGAGTGGCGCGGGCGACGGCGGCCGGGTCGCCGACCGGGGGCAGGTCCCGGCGCGGCGGCGGCTCGGGGCGGCGCACGGCGAGCGCGCTGGCCGCCGCGGCCACCCCCGGCACCACGGCGAGCAGGGTGAGCATGCCGCCGAGCGGCAACGCCTCCCCCGCGGCCAGGGCCTCGGCCGCCGCCCCGTGCAGGGGCAGCCCGCCGAGGTCGCCGCGCAGGTGCAGGAAGACGAGCAGCGCGAGGCCCGTGCCGAGCAGCGCGGCCACCGCAGCGGACGCGGCGGCGAGCGCGGGCAGCCTGGCCGGGCCCATGCCCGCCACCGCGAGCCCGGCCCTCGGCCGCGCGGACGGGTCGGCCCTGGCCACCGCGACGGCCAGCTGGACGGTCGCGGCGAGCGGGACCGCGCACCACGCGAGCCGCAGCACCGAAGCCCGCCCGCCCGCGGGGTCGGCCGCGGCGTGGGCCAGCGCGGCGAGCAGCAGGAACGCGACGCACCCCGCCGCGCCTGTCAGCAGCAGCCTGCGGAACAGCGCGAGCGGGGCCGAGCCCCGGGCTAGGCGGAGAGCGAGCATGCGGCCTGGTCCGTCGCTCCGGCCTCCCGGCCGTCGACGACGGTGACGGTGCGGTCCGCGAGGGTGGCCACCTCGGCGTCGTGGGTGGCGAGCACCACGGTGATGCTGTGCGAGCGGCCCGCGGTGGTCAGGGTGCGCAGCACCTGCGCCCGGTCCGCGCAGTGCAGCGGCGCGGTCGGCTCGTCGGCGAACAGCACGTCGGGCTGATGCACCAGGGCGCGGGCGATGGCGACGCGCTGCCGCTGGGACTGGAGCAGCGCCGCGGGCCGCTTCCTGGCGCACTCGCCGACGTCCAGCCGTTCGAGCCACTCGAGCGCCGTGCGGCGGGCCTGACGGGGCGCGCCGCCCGCGAGCAGCAGCGGGAGCGCCGCGTTCTCCCACGCGGTCAGCTCCGGCACCAGCTGCGGGGAGTCGCCGATCCAGCCGAAGCGGTCGCGGCGCAGCCGCTCGCGTGAGGTGGCGGTGAGGGTGTGCACGGGCATGCTGTTGAACCACACCTCGCCCTCGTCGGGCACCAGCTGTCCCGAGAGGCAGCCGAGGAGGGTGGTCTTGCCGCAGCCGCGCGGGCCCGTCACGGCGAGGATCTCGCCCTGCCGCACGCCGAGGGTGACTCCGAGGAGGGCGGGTGAGCCGTTGTGTGCATAGTGCAGATCGCGTGTCCACAGCACGTCGTTGTCGGGTGGGGCCATGGGGGCGGCACCTCCGCTCGTTGTCGCTGCTATCGCTCGTCTCCCCCGTGACGCTGGCACAGGGCCGCCGACGGTCCGCGGGCGACTCGGCGAGTAGTCCGAAGAATCCTCCGGACGGTGCAGACGCCCGGCGCCATGGCGAAGAATCTCTCTCCAGCGGTGATTCCGGACGCCGTTTTTCCGTGTCTCACCCGCATAGGGCGGCGGATCTATGGTCCGTGCCGGTGTTGTGTGACCGGGCTGGGGGCATAGGCTGCCCAGGAGATCAGGGGGTCCCCAGCATCGGACCGGGAAGGCAGGAGGGTGCCGTGACGACCGAGCCACGCCGTTTGCGCAACTACATCGACGGGGAGTTCAGGGACGCCGCGGACGGGCGGACGATGGAGGTGGCGGATCCCACGACCGGCGAGGCGTACACCACCGCCCCGCTGTCGGGCGCCTCGGACGTGGACGCCGCGATGGAGGCCGCCGCGCGGGCGTTCCCCGCCTGGCGCGACACCACCCCCGCGGAACGCCAGCTGGCGCTGCTGCGGATCGCGGACGCGTTCGAGCGCCACGCCGACGAGCTGCTCGCCGTCGAGTGCGAGAACACCGGCAAGCCCTTGGAGGTGACCCGCCAGGAGGAGCTGCCGATGATGCTGGAGCAGATCCGGTTCTTTGCGGGCGCGGCCCGCATGCTCGAGGGCAAGTCGGCCGGCGAGTACATGGAGGGGCTGACGTCGTTCGTGCGCCGGGAGCCGGTCGGCGTGTGCGCGCAGGTCACGCCGTGGAACTACCCGGTGATGATGGCCGTGTGGAAGTTCGCCCCCGCGCTCGCGGCGGGGAACACCGTGGTCATCAAGCCGTCCGACACGACGCCCGCGTCCACGGTGTTCGTCGCGGGGCTGATGGGCGAGATCCTGCCGCCCGGTGTGTTCAACGTCGTGTGCGGGGACCGCGACACCGGGCGGCTCATGGTCGAGCACCCGGTCCCCGCGATGGCCTCCATCACCGGCTCGATCCGCGCGGGCGTCGAGGTGGCCGCCGCCGCGGCCAAGGACCTCAAGCGCGTCCACCTTGAGCTCGGCGGCAAGGCGCCCTGTCTGGTCTTCGAGGACGCCGACCTCGCCGCCGCCGCCGAGGGCATCAGGGACGCGGGGTTCTTCAACGCCGGGCAGGACTGCACCGCCGCCACCCGCGTGCTGGTGCACGCGTCGGTCCACGACGCGTTCGTCGCCGCGCTCACCAAGGCCACCGACGAGGTCAGGACCGGCGATGTGAGCGACCCCGACTGCACCTACGGCCCGCTGAGCAGCGCGGGGCACCTGGCCAAGGTCGAGGGGTTCATCGAACGCCTCCCGGCCCACGCGACCGTGGTGACGGGCGGCCACCGGGTGGGGGAGCGCGGCTGGTTCTACGCGCCCACCCTGGTCACGGGCTGCCGCCAGGACGACGAGATCGTCCAGCACGAGGTCTTCGGCCCGGTGATCACCGTGCAGAGCTTCGCCGACGACGACGAGGCGACCCGCTTCGCCAACGGCACCGACTACGGCCTCGCCTCCTCCGTGTGGACGAGGGACCACGGTCGCGCGATGCGGCTGTCCAAGGCGCTCGACTTCGGCTGCGTCTGGATCAACACGCACATCCCGCTGGTCGGGGAGATGCCGCACGGGGGGTTCAAGAAGTCCGGCTACGGCAAGGACCTCTCCGCCTACAGCCTGGAGGACTACACGCGCGTCAAGCACGTGATGACCCAGCTGTAGCGCGCGCCGCCCCCCGCTACCCGCGGGAGGGGCGGTCGAGCTCCCGGCGCAGCGCCGCGATCCTGTTGGTGGTGATCGCGGTGACGCCGAGGCCGGTCAGCCGCCGCATCGTGCGGCGGCTGTCGACCGTCCAGGCCGCGACCCGGTACCCCTCGGCCCACGCGGCCAGCACGGTGGCCCGGGTGACCAGGCCCCAGCGGTAGTTCAGCCAGCGGGGCCGCACCTCGGCCAGCAGGGAGGCGCGCGGGCGCGAGGCGCGTTTCCAGGTAAGCGCGATCTCCGCGTCGGCGTCCGCCGCCCGCACCGCGCGCAGCGCGCCCGGGTCGCCGCAGTAGTACACGCGCTCCTCCGCGCCCAGCTCCCGCACGGTCGCGACCGCCGCGCGCGCGGTCACGGGAAGTCGCTCGGGCAGGTCGATCAGCGTGCGCACGGGCGCGGTGACGGTCAGCGCCTCGGCGAGCGTCGGGACGCCACCGCCCGTTAGCCGGGCGACCTCGCGCGCGGTCAGCTCGGCCACCGCGGCGCGGTGGCCCCACAGGCGTTCGAGCGTGGCGTCGTGCACCACCACAGGGACGCCGTCCGCCGTGGCGCGCACATCCAGCTCGATCGCGTCGGCGCCCGCCGCGACGGCCGAGGCGAACGACGCCAGGGTGTTCTCGCGCGCCACGTACGGGTCGCCGCGGTGGGCGACCGCGATCACCCCCGCCACGCGGCCAGGTGCGCGTCGATCTCGCCCATGAGGCGCGCCTTGCCCGCCTCGTCGAGGAACGAGGCGGCCACGGCGTTCCTCGCGAGCGCCGCCACCCCGGCCTCGTCCAGGTCGAGCAGCCGGGCCGCGATGGCGTACTCGGCGTTGAGGTCGGTGGAGAACATCGGCGGGTCGTCGCTGTTGATCGTCACCAGCACCCCGGCCTCGACCATGCGCCGCAGCGGGTGCTCGTCGAGGGACGCCACGGCCTTGGTCGCGACGTTGGACGTCGGGCATACCTCCAGCGGGACGCGGCGCTCGGCCAGATAGGCGAGCAGCTCGGGGTCGTCGGCCGCGCTGGTGCCGTGCCCGACGCGCTCGGCGCGCAGCTCGCGGATCGCGTCCCACACCGTTTCCGGGCCCGTGGTCTCCCCCGCGTGCGGGACGCTGTGCAGACCGGCCGCGAAGGCCCGGTCGAAGTACGGCTTGAACTGCGGCCTCGGCCAGCCGATCTCGGGCCCGCCGAGGCCGAAGCCGATCAGTCCCTCGGGGCGCAGGTCGACGGCCATCCGCGCGGTCTCCTCAGCGGCGGGCAGGCCGAGCTCGCCGGGGATGTCGAAGATCCAGCGCAGCACGACGCCCAGGTCGCGCTCGGCGGCGGTCCTGGCGTCCTCGATGGCCTCCATGAACGCCTGGTCGGGGATGCCGCGCAGCACGGAGGTGTGCGGGGTGACGGTCAGCTCGGCGTAGCGGATGTTCTGCCTGGCCATGTCGCGCGCGACCTCGTAGGTGAGCAGCCTGACGTCCTCGGCGTCCCTGATCAGCTCGACCACGGCGATGTAGATCTCGATGAAGTGCGCGAAGTCGCGGAACGTGAAGAACTCGGCCAGCGTCTCCGGGTCCTTGGGCACGCGCGAGTCCGGGTGGCGCGCGGCGAGCTCGGCGACGATGCGGGGCGAGGCGGAGCCCACGTGGTGGACGTGCAGCTCGGCCTTGGGCAGCCCGGCGATGAAGGCGGTGAGATCGGTCAACGGAGCCTCCGGGGCGAGTCGGTGCCCGCACATCGTAGGCGGGCGCCGCGCGGCCGCGACACGGCCTTAAGGTATGGCCAACGATGGGGGAGGGACTGTGACCGCTGACCCGTACGCCGGGTGGCCGCCGCCGCAGGGGGCGTACCCCGCGCCGCCGCCCGCGCCCGCCCGGCCGCGCAACGGCGTCGGCACGGCCGCGCTGCTCATGGGCGGCGGGGGCGCGTGGCTCTGCTGGACGTTCGCGGCCAGCGCCCTCGGCCTCGCCTGCGGGCTGCTGGCCACCGCCCTCGGCGCGTGGGGCGTGGTGCGCGCCCGGCGCGGGATCGCGAGCAACGGGGGCGAGGCGCTGGGCGCGATGTGGCTCGGCATCGGCTCGACGGTCATCTCGGCCGTGCTGACCGTGCTGTTCGTGGCCTGGCTGCCCGGGACCACCGGGGTGGTCTCCGATGCGGGCGACGCCTACCTGGCCGCGGCGGGCGATGAGGTCGCCTTCGACGACGGGGTCACGGTCGTCATCGCCGAGCCGCTGCCCACGGGCGGCGCGGGCACCGTCTCCCTTGAGATCACGGTCGTCAACGGCGCCGATGGGCCGCTCGACATGGGCGAGGGCGCGCTGCGGGTGTTCACCGGCGACGAACGGGTGCCCAACGAGCTGCTCGAGCTGACCGCGCCCGCCCCCGCCGAGCTGGTGACCGGGGAGTCGGCGCGGCTCACGTACCGCGTCCCGCTGCCGGACCCCGGCGCGGGCTATCTGTCGGTGGACTTCGCGCCGGGCGAGGACCACGCGTTCGGCTACTGGGACCTCGCCCTGGGCGACGGCGGATCGCGGGACCCCGAGGAGCGCGAGGACGCGGACGACGCGGGGGGTCCCGAGATCTCCGTCTGAGCGCGGCGGGGCCCGGCGCGGGGCGCGGGGGCGTGGGGCACGGGGCGTGGGGCACGGGGCGTGGGAGAAAGCCCCGCGAAGTCGCGTAAGGATCCGGCCTCTTCCCCGTCCCTCACCCTGACCCGACCGGTTCGCGCCTGGGCCGGCGGGGGTGAGGAGGAGCGCGATGACCGCGAGTGGCCGGATCAGGTCGGCGATCGAGTGGCTGGCATCGGCGGCGCCCGAGCCCGAAGCCTGCCGCTGGGAGTGGGAGCGGCACCCGATGGGGGTGGCCCTCCTGCCAGCGGGCCGCATATGGGATGTGCTGATCCTGCCGGGAACGCTCGGCTACCCCACGTACGACGTGCTGAGCCGGGTGATCGAACGGCCGGGGCCCGTGCTCGCCGACCACGCCAACGCCAGGATCGGCTTCTTCGTGCCGCCCGGCACGGCGGGCCGGTGGCTCGGCACCGGGGTGCGCGCGGCGGGGCGGGGCAGCTGGGTGGTGGTGCCGCACCCGATGCGCACGGCCAACGGGGTGCGCTGGCTCGTGCCGCCCGACGGCTCGGGGGTGCTCACCGACCCGGCCGTGCTGGAGCTGGCCATGCACGAGGCCGCGGCGATCGTGGGGCGGGAGCCCCGCTGACGCACGACCGCCCCGGAGCCTTGGGGGAGCTCCGGGGCGTGGTGTCGTCGCCGCGCGGACGGCCGCTCGCCCCGGGGGGTGTGGGGCGGGCGGAACCGGTCCGAAGGAGTGCGGGAGTCTGGCTGCTCTCGCCACGGCTTCGACGGTACGGCAGGTCAGCGCCCCGGGAAGCCGCCCGCCGCGTATCCGCATCACATCCCCGCAGCTTCTCCATGGTGGAACGGCCGTGGGCACAGGGGCTTTCCTGATCCGCGCCCGTCCCCGCGCTCACGCGCCGGCGACGGCCTCGGCGACGATGTCGAGGCCCTCGCGCAGCAGGTCGTCGCCGATCACCAGGGGCGGCAGGAACCGCAGGACGTTGCCGTAGGTGCCCGTGGTGAGGACGACCAGGCCCGCGCGGTGGCAGGCCGCGGCGACGGCGGCGGTGGCGGCGGGGTCGGGGTCCTTGGTGCCGGGCTTCACGATCTCCACGGCGAGCATCGCGCCGCGCCCGCGCACGTCGCCGATCAGCGGGTGCTTCTCGGCCAGCGCGAGCAGCCGCGGCTTCATGATCTCCTCGATGTGCCTTGCCCTCGCCGCCAGGTCGAGCTCGCGCATCGTCTCGATGGCGCCGAGGGCCGCCGCGCACGCCACGGGGTTGCCTCCGTAGGTGCCGCCGAGGCCGCCGGAGTGGACGGCGTCCATGACCTCGGCGCGCCCGGTGACGGCGGCGAGCGGTAGGCCGCCCGCGATGCCCTTGGCCGTGGTGATCAGGTCGGGCACGATGCCCTCGTCCTCGCACGCGAACCACTGCCCCGTCCGGCAGAAGCCCGACTGGATCTCGTCGGCGATCAGCACGATCCCGTGCTCCTTCGCGAACGCGGCGACGCGCGGCAGGAAGCCCCGCGCGGGCACGATGAACCCGCCCTCGCCCAGCACCGGCTCGACGACGATCGCGGCGGTCTCCGAGGCCCCGATCTGCTTGGTGATCTGGTCGATGACCTGGGCCGCGGCCTCCTCGGCGCAGTGCTCGGGGCCGGTCGGCCAGCGGTACGGGTACGCCATCGGCACGCGGTAGATCTCGGGCGCGAACGGGCCGAAGCCGTGCTTGTAGGGCATGCTCTTGGCGGTCAGCGCCATCGTGAGGTTGGTGCGGCCGTGGTAGCCGTGCTCGAAGACGACGACCGCCTGGCGCTTGGTGTGGTAGCGGGCGATCTTGACGGCGTTCTCCACCGCCTCGGCGCCCGAGTTCAGCAGGATCGACTTCTTGGCGTGGTCGCCCGGGGTCAGCGCGGCCAGCTCCTCGCACACCTCGACATAGCCCTCGTAGGGCGTGACCATCGCACATGTGTGGGTGAAGCGCGCCAGCTGCTCGCCCGCGCGCCGCACCACGGCCTCTGCGCTGTTGCCGACGGAGGTGACGGCGATGCCAGAGCCGAAGTCGATCAGGCTGTTGCCGTCGACGTCCTCCACGACGCCGCCGCCGGCCCGCGCGGCGAAGACGGGCATCACCGTGCCCACGCCCGCGGCGACGGCGGCCTGCTTGCGCGCCATCAGCTCCCGCGAGAGCGGTCCCGGGATCTCGGTGACGAGCTTGCGCCGCTGGGGGAGGGAAGGGCCACCGGACAGTTCGGTCATGGCGGTCATGCGTGCACTCCTCGTCGCGAAAGGGCCTGTTGTGCTCACTCCTGGCAGGCCAGGCTAGGGCCCTTCCCCGCGCTCCGGCATGCTCCACCCCGGAGTGGTCGGGGCGTGGGGTTGTCCGCCGCGGAGGGCTCGGCGGCGGTGTCGACGGCGGAGTCGGGGGCGGTGTCGGCGGCGGAGCTGTCAGCGGTCGAGCTGCGGGACGCGGCCGCCCTGGGCCGGGGATATGCGGCGGCCCTCGCTGTCGAAGACATAGAGCTGGTCCAGGTCGAGCAGCAGCGGAACGCGCTCGCCGAGCCGGGGCTGCACATCCATCCCGGCCCGCACCACCAGGCCTTCGCTCACCCGGCCCGACGGCGTGGGCGACGGCGGCTCGGGCGCCCGCTCGGCCGCACCGCCCGCTCCGGGGCGCGCGCCGGACGCCGAGCGCCCCCCGCGGCCGAGCACCTGCCACACCCGGTGCTTCCTCGGCCGCCTGCCGTGGCCGCGCGCGACCGGCGGGCGTGGCGCCTCCAGGCCGTCCACCTCGGCGTGCCTGGCGCCGGTGCTCACATGGACCAGCGACTCGTGGCCCTGGTACTCGACGTGCTGCACCACCCCGTTGAGCAGCGCCTCGCTAGGGCGCATCTCGCCGGGGGCCGCGATCCGCACCGCCTCCGAGCGCACCCCCACCGTGATTGAGCGGCCCATCTGCACCCGCAGCAGCTGGTGGTCGTCGCTCAGCGGCTGGGGCAGCATGATCCGCTGGGTGCCGAAGTCGATCGACATGCGCCCGTCGAGCGGCGCGTACACGGTGGCGCGCAGCAGGTTGATGCGCGGGGTGCCGACGAACGCCGCCACGAAGACGTTGTCGGGAAGGCGGTAGACGTCCCGCGCGGTGCCGGTCTGCTGGAGCACCCCGTCGCGCATCACCGCGACCCGGTCGCCAAGGGACATCGCCTCGGACTGGTCGTGCGTCACATAGACCGTCGTCACGCCCAGGTGCCGGGTGAGGGTGGCGATCTCGGCGCGCAGCCGGTTGCGGAGCTTGGCGTCGAGGTTGGACAGCGGCTCGTCGAGCAGGAACGCCGTCGGCCTGCGCACGATCGCCCGGCCCATCGCCACGCGCTGCCGCTCGCCTCCGGAGAGCTGGGCGGGGTAGCGGTCCATCAGGTCCTCGATGCCCAGCAGGCGCGCCGCCTCGTTCACCCGCGGCCCGTCGTCGAGGCGCGGCGCCTCGATGCGCAGCGGGAAGCCGATGTTCTGGCGGCTGGTCATGTTGGGGTAGAGCGCGTAGTCCTGGAAGACCATGGCGAGCTGGCGCTGTCCTGGCGGCAGGTGGTTGGCGTACTCGCCGTCCAGCAGCAGCCTGCCCGAGGTGATGTCCTCGAGGCCCGCGATCATCCGCAGGACGGTGGATTTCCCGCAGCCCGAGGGGCCGAGCAGCACGACGAACTCCCCCGGGGCGATGTCCAGGTTGAGCCGGTGCACGGCGACGACGTTCCTGGGGAACGTCTTGGTGACGTCTCGGAGCGAGATGGCGCGAGTCATAGAGGGTTCAGCCCGGGGTCTTCGTTGAGCCAGCTGTGGTCCTGGAACGTAGCGCACCAGTTGTCCCAGCGGAACGGGTATGCACAGGTTGGCCCATCGCATATTCGACGGCTCGCCCTGCACTAGATTGGATCGACGACGCTCGGCCAGCCGGTGGCACTGTCAGGGGGCTCGGCACCGCATGAACAGCAACGGCGCGTGGAACGCGCGGCAGACGCCAGGGGGGGACCGCGAGGCCGTCCCCTTTGCCGGGGGTGCCCCGCCCGCGCCCCGGCGCCCGCCCGAGCCTGACGCCCCGCCGCTCGTGCGCTGGATGCGCACGCCACGCCCCGCGGCCAGGCCCGGGGTGTGGCGCCCCGGGCACGTGCCCAAGCCGCCCGAGGACCCGGGCAGGCTGAGCGACCGCGAGCTGCTGGGCTCGGCCCTGCTCGCGCTGGTCTGCGGCTGGACGCTCTACGCCCTGTGCCTGACCTATCTCGACTTCTACGCCTGGCCCGCGATCTGGGTGACGCCGCATCACTGGCGCGTGGCCCCCGAGCACCTCCCCGAGAACGCCACCGCCGACGACGTGCTGGTCGCCTGGCAGACGACCATGCAGATCTACGACATCCTCTTCGCCGTCGCGCTCATCTGCGTCTTCGGCAGGCTGGGCCACGGGCCCGAGGTGTGGCGCCGCTACGCCCCCGCGCCGATGCGCCGCGCGTGGTCCGCGCTGGTCTCCCCGTTCGGCTGGGTGTCCACCTACCGGCGCCAGCTGATCGCCGTGCTGATCGGCGGGGTGATCTGGACGGCGTGCTTCACCGGCAACTGGATGCTGTGGCTCGAGCCGCTGTTCCTCGCCGTGCCCGACACCTGGTGGGAGGACGGCGACACCCTCACCTACCGGGTGGTCTACAACGTCTACTACGTCCTGTTCACGCTGCTGCTGCTCACCGCCGTGTGGTCCCTGGGCAATCTGCGCGCCATCCCGCGGCGGATCCGCTTCGGCGTGCGCCCCGGCGAGCGCCGCGACCCGGGGGGCGGGGCGCCGGGCGTCACGGGCAGTGAGATCGTGCCGCGCGCCGGGCTGACCGAGTGGGCGGCGCTGCGCCGCGCCGGGGCCCCCGACGCCGCCGACCGGCTCGCCGACGACGCCAGGTCCGGCGTCATGTCTGACCTCGACTACGCCCGCATCGAGCACGCGTGGCGGGCCGTCAGGGCCAGGCCCACCGAGCTGCCCGCGTTCGCCGCCGCAGCCGAGGCCCAGGGCGCGGGCGCGTTCCCGCACGCCTCGGGCCGCCGCGACCTGACCGTCCGCACCGCGCGGCACGACCTGCTGACGCGTCAGGTCCGCATCGGCCACGCCCCCGACGAGGAGCGCAACCCCTACGACTACCGCGGCGAGGACGTCGCCCTCGACCCCGCGGTGCTGGGCACGTCGCTGCTCGCCGTTGGCCCGCCGGGCTCGGGCAAGACCGGACGCGTCATCAGGCCCGTCACCGAGTCGCTGTGCCTCCAGGCCCTCGCCAACCAGGCCACCGTCGTCGCCGTCGGTAGCGCGTCGAGCTCGCTCGGCCCCGACGACGCGTTCGACGTCATCCTGCGCATCGGCGACCCGGCGAGCGCCTACCGGCTCGACCTGTGGGGCGGCGCCACCGACATCGACGGGGCCGCGGCGCTGCTGGCCGAGGCCCTGGTGGGCGGCTCGCGCGTGGAGCCGAGGGACGCCGCCGCGGTGCTGAGCCAGCTCATCGGCCCCTACTACGCGGCGTTCGGGCGGCTGCCCGGGCTCGCCGAGCTGCGCGCCATGCTGGACGGCGCGCCCGCGCTGCTGCGCACGCTGGCCGAACGCCTCGACCACGCCCCCGACCAGCGCCGCGACCTTGAGGCACGGCAGCGGCAGGCGCGGCGGCCCGACGACATCGGCCCGTATCTCGCCGACTGGCTCGCCCTGGTGGACCGCGCGGGGCTCTCGCCCCGTCCCGCGCCGGGGGCGCGGGGGCCCGAGGTGTTCTCGCTCAGCGCCCTGACCAGGCCGCTGCGGGTGCGGATCGACCTGCCCGCCACCGGGCACGCCGAGGCGGGCCGGATCATCACGCGGCTGGTCCTCGCCCAGTTCACGGCGGCCGTGACCGCGCGCCCCGACCGCTCGCTCTTCGCGTGCCTCGTGCTGGACGACGCCACCGCCGCGATCACCCAGGGCGCGGTGCGCGGGCTGACGCATCTGCGCCCGGCCAACGCCGGCGTGGTGCTGGCGCTGCGCACGCTCGACGACGTTCCGGCCGACCTCCGGGCCGGGCTGCTCGGCGCGGTCGGCTGCCGCATGGCGTTCTCCGGCATCACCACGTGGGACGCCGAGCACTTCGCGCGCGCCTGGGGCACCGAGTGGCAGGAGGACGTGGAGACCACCCGCACCCCGGACCGCGCGGGCGGCGGGCTGCGCCGCCTGGTGCGCGGGGTGCGCAGGCTGGCCACGGGGCGCGACACCACGGTGGACGCGGTGACGGTGCGCCGCGTGGAACGCGAGCGCTGGTCCGCGTCCGAGCTGGCGCACCGCGTCCCGCCCCGGCACGCGGTGATCTCCCTGACCACCGTCTCGGGCGAGCCGGGCCCGCCCACCCTGGTGCGCCTGGGCTGACACCGGCCGCGCACTGGCCGCGCACTGGCCGCGCGGCGGTCGTTCATCGGCCGCAAACCGGTCGCGTACCGGCCGCATATGCCCCGGGCGGGATCGAGTGGCCGCGACCCCTGCCTGTACGGTGAGGTGACGTGTCGCTACACGCCCTCAAGGTGATCCATGCACCCGACGCTCGCCTCACTCGTCCAGCACACCTCGCTCAAGCTCGGCGTGCTCACGGGCGAGGACCGGCTGGACACCCCCGTGCGCTGGGCACACGCCAGTGAGCTCGCGGATCCCACCCCCTGGCTCGACGGCGGCGAGCTCCTGCTGACCACCGGGCCGCACCTGGCCGTGCACGACGAGGCCGAGACGCGCGCCTATGTCGCGCGGCTCGCCGACGCGGGCGTCGTCGGCCTGGCCTTCGGCGTCGGCGTCAACCACCCCGAGGTGCCGCCCGCACTGCTCGCCGCCGTGCGCGAGGCCGGGCTCCCGCTGCTCGAGGTGCCGCGGCGCACGCCGTTCATCGCGATCGGCAAGGCCGTCTCGGCCGCGATAGCCGCCGAGCAGTACCGGGCGGTCACCGCGGGGTTCGCCGCCCAGCGCGAGCTGACCAGGGCCGCGCTCTCCGGCGACCGGCCCGAGGCGCTGCTCGCCAGGCTGGCGGGGCACGTCGGCGGCTGGGTCGCCCTCTACGACCTGTCGGGCGCGGTCACCGCCGTCGCCCCCGGCTGGGCGATGCGCCGCGCCGCCCGGCTCACCGCCGAGGTGCGGCGCCTTGGCGACCGGCCCGCGCCCGCGAGCGTCGTCTGCGCCGCGGGGCCCGAGGACGACCGCGTCGAGCTCCAGACCGTCGGCACGGGGCAGGTGCCGCGCGCCGCGCTCGCGGTCGGCACCGACGCGCCGCTCGGCACGGCCGAGCGGTACGCCGTCCAGTCGGCCGTCGCCGTGCTGACCCTGCTGACCGAGCGTTCGAGGGCCTACCGCGGCGCCGAGGCCAGGCTGGGCGCGGCGGTGCTGCGCATGCTGCTCAGCGGGGAGCCCGACCACGCCAGGGCCGTGGCGGGACAGCTCTACGGCGGGCTGCTCGACGCCCCGCTGCGCGTGCTGGTCGCGTCAGGGGAGCCCAAGGCGCTCGAATCACTGGGCGCCGCGGCCGAGTCGGCCGCCATCCGCACCGGGGAGTCGGTGCTCTCGGCCCCCGACGGCGACGGCCTGGTGCTGCTCGCCTCGGACGGCGGCGGCGCGCTCGCCGCGTGCCGGGCGTTCGCCGCGGGGCACGACGCGGTGGCCCTCACCCTGGGGATGTCGGCGCCGACCGGGCCCGCATCGGCCGACGCCGCCTACCAGCAGGCGCGCGAGGCGCTGCTGGTCGCGCGCCGCCGAGGGCGCGCGCTGGTCGAGCACGAGGACGTGGCCACCGGCACGGTGCTCTCCCTGCTCAACGACGACGCCGTGCGCGCGTTCGCCGACGGCATGCTGCGCGCGCTGCGCCACCACGACGAGCACGGCAGGGGCGACCTGGTGGCGTCGCTGCGCGCGTGGCTGGCCCGGCACGGGCAGTGGGACGCCGCGGCGGCCGACCTCGGGGTGCACCGGCACACGCTGCGCTACCGGATGCGGCGCGTCGAGGAGATCCTGGAGCGCTCGCTCGACGACCCGGACGTCCGCATGGAGCTGTGGCTCGCGCTCAAGGCCACCGACCGCACCGCGCTGGACACGCCCTGAGGAGCGCCCTCCGGAGCGGCACCCCCTGAGCAACGGGGCCAGACGCCGGGGTGGCGCGCGGCGGGCGCGTTTTGCGACACCGCGGACAACATCGCCGCGGGCGCCCAGCGCCTACCGTGGAGGGCGCGAAGCGGAAGCGACAACCTCGGAAGGCGGCATCGCGATGACCACGACTGGATCCCCGCGCCCGTTCTGGCTCGCGGGCCGGGAGGCGACCGGCGAGAGCACCGTGGAGGTCACGTCGCCGTGGGACGGCTCGGCCGTCGGCGCGGTCAGCGTGCCCACCGCGGCGCAGACGGAGGAGGCGGTGGCCGCCGCGGCGGCCGTGGCCGACGCGTTCGCCGCGTCGCCCGCGCATGTGCGCGCCGCCGCGCTCGACCTGGTGTGCCGCCGGGTGGGCGAGCGGGCGGACGAGATCGCGCGGCTGATCTCGGCGGAGAACGGCAAGCCCATGAAGTGGGCGCGCCTCGAAGTGGCGCGCTGCGTCTCGGTGTTCCGCTGGGCGGCGGACGAGGCCAGGCGGTTCAACGGCGGGATCGCGCAGCGCCTCGACGCGGACGCCGGGGGCACGGGGCGGCTCGCGCTCACCCGCCGCGTCCCCTACGGCCCGGTGCTCGGCATCGCGCCGTTCAACTTCCCGCTGAACCTGTGCGCCCACAAGGTCGCGCCCGCCCTCGCGGCCGGGGTGCCGATCATCCTCAAGCCCGCGCCCGCGACCCCCCTCTCCGGGCTGCTGCTCGGCGACCTGCTCGCCGAGACGGACCTGCCCGCGGGGGCGTGGAGCGTGCTGCCCGTGCCCAACGACGCGATGCCCGCGCTCGTCCAGGACGAGCGGCTGCCGATCATCTCCTTCACCGGCTCGGTGCCCGTCGGCTGGTCTATCCGCGACGCGGTGCCGCGCAAGCGGGTCACGCTCGAACTCGGCGGCAACGGCGCGGCGATCGTGCTGGCCGACTACGCCTCGGACGCGGACCTCGACTGGGCGGCGCAGCGGATCGCGACGTTTTCCAACTACCAGGCGGGGCAGTCCTGCATCTCGGTCCAGCGCGTCATCGCCGACGACGCGGTGTACGACCGGCTCGTGCCCCGGCTGATCGCCGCCGTGGAGGCGCTGGTCACGGGCGACCCGTCGGACGAGGCCACCGACGTGGGCCCGCTGATCAACGAGGACGCCGCCCGGCGCGTGGAGTCCTGGGTGGACGAGGCGACCGCGGCGGGCGCCAAGGTGCTCACCGGGGGCGCCCGGGAGGGCGCGAGCTATGTGCCGACCGTGCTCGAAGGCGTGCCGACCGACGCCAAGGTGGCCACCGAGGAGGTGTTCGGGCCCGTCATGGCCCTCACCAGGGTGAGCGGCGAGAAGGCGGCCTACGCGGCGGCGAACGCCTCGCGGTTCGGCCTCCAGGCGGGCCTGTTCACGCACGACGTGCACGCGGCGTTCCGCGCCCACCGGGCCCTCGAGGTGGGCGGCGTGGTGGTGGGCGACGTGCCGTCCTACCGCGCCGACCAGATGCCCTACGGGGGCGCGAAGCAGTCGGGCGTGGGGCGCGAGGGCGTGCGGTTCGCGATGGAGGACTACACCTACGAGCGGGTGATGGTGCTCACCGGTCTCGATCTGTAGCCGCGGGCCCCACCGCACGGCCGCGGCCCGCCGGGAGGCGGGCCACCACGAGGTCGCGGACGATCGCCTGGTCCACCCGGTGCCGGAAGCCCTGGTGCGCCTCGCTGTCCGCGACCTCGAAGCCGTGGTCGGCGAGCAGCGAGGCCAGCTCGGAGCGGCGCGCGACCAGGGTGTTCCACGCGATGCCGATGGCCCCGCCAGGCCGCAGCAGCCGGGCCCACACCGGCAGCGCCGACGTCAGGAGCGGCATCGGGCTGCGCGAGACCTGGGCGCGCGCCGTCGCGCCGTGCTGCACGCCGTAGGGCGCGTCGGTGACGATCAGGTCGAACGACGCGGACCTGAAGAAGTCGCCGCTCGCGGCGGTGTCGGCGTTCACCATGGTGACGTCGATGGACTCGCCCCGCTTGTACGCCTCCTTGGTCGCGCCGAGCTCGCAGTGGAAGCGGCGGCCAAGCGACCTGCGGTCGCGGCGCACCGTGGTGGTCTGCGCGCGGTGCTTGATCCTGCTGTTCTTGAGCCACTGGCGCAGGAAGGCGGCGTAGGCGTCGAAGCTCTTGCCGTCGCGCTCGACGCCCGCCGCGTCGAGGCCGTACATCACCGCCTGGTTGAGCGTGGTGCCCCGGCCGCACAGCGGGTCGAGGACGCGCAGCTCGCGCCTGAGCAGCCGCTCGGGGTCGGCGCACGCCATCGCGGTCACATTGAGCAGGAGCTTGGTGAAGTCCTCGTTGGTCTTGCCCGCGTACTTCTGGATCGTGATCAGCTCGCTGCCGAACGTGTCGAGCCGCGTGAGCTCCACGGGCGCGAGGCGGCCGTCCTCGATCTCGAACAGGGCGTACAGCGACGACAGGTTGGCGAGGGCCGCCACCTCACCCTCGGTCAGCGGCTTCTCGGTCGCGAAGGTCACGTACGGCACCCCGGCGAGTGCCGTCTCGGCCACGTCCCTGATCCGGCCGCCGAGCAACGCGTCCCCGGTGACCAGGAGTTCCGCCCTGGCCAGGTCCACGGAGGCGCGGGCGTAGACCCGGTTGTGGGAGGGGAGCAGCAGCATTCCGTACGTTCTCATCGCGCCGGAGTGTAGTCGTTCACCTTTCAGCTTTCAGCCGAAATCCAGGCGGTCCACCCTGACCTGGCCCCTGAGGGTCAGGCGGACGTCGTGGACCCCCGCGGGCGGCCCTGGCAGCTCGGCGGTCACCGTCGTCCAGGCGTAGCGGTCGCCGGTGGACGGGACGCGCAGCGTGACGCGGCAGCCGGTGCCTGGGACGCGCAGCTCGACCGTGGCGCTCCCCGGCTCGGCGCGGGCCGCCCGCAGCCGCACCTCGCGCGCGCCCGCGCCGAAGTCGCAGCGCCTGAACAGCAGCTCGCCCGGCGCCTCGGCGCCAGCGGCGACGGCGTCGCCCGACACCCGCGTGGTGTCGACGAGTTCGGTGCCCTCGCTCTCGTCCCAGTCGGCGGCGGCGAGCCCCGCGGTCATCACGGGCCTTGGCCCAGGGCGTTCGCCCTCCACCGTCAGCCCGGCCACCACCCGCGGGTCGCCGCTGGACGCGCCGGCGGCCACGGTGTACGCGCCCGGCTCGACGCACCAGCGGCCGTGCGCGACGTCCCAGAAGCCCAGCGCCTCGTCCGCGGGCACGGCGAACGTCACCTCCCGGCTCTCCCCAGGCGCCAGATGGATCCTCCGGTGCCCGGCCAGCCAGCGGTGCGGGCGCGGCACGCTCGGCGCGACGGCGGAGAGATACAGCTGCGCCACCTCGTCGCCCGCCACCGCGCCCGTGTTGGTCACCCTCACCGTGGCGGTCAGCGTTCCGTCCACGACCTCGGCCGCGAGGTCCGCGTAGCCGAACGCCGTGTACGAAAGGCCGTGGCCGAACGGGTAGAGCGGCGCGCCGTCGTGGTACAGATACGTGGCGCGCGCCGTGATCAGGTCGTAGTCCAGCAGCCCCGGCAGGTCCTCGTCCCGCGCGTACCACGTCTGGGGCAGCCGCCCCCCGGGCGAGACGTCCCCGCACAGCACCCGCGCCAGCGCCTCGCCCGCGGCCTGCCCGCCGTGCGCGGTCCACAGCAGCGCGGGCAGCGCCGCGTCCGCCTCGGGCACGGCGTACGGGTACGACGAGACCAGCACGAGCGCGGTGCGCGGGTTGGCGGCGTGCGCGGCGCGCCACAGCGCCTCCTGGCGCGGCGGCAGGGCCAGCGTCGAACGGTCCTCGGTCTCCCGGCCGTTGATGTGCGGGTCGTTGCCCGCCACCACCAGGACGACATCGGCGGCCGCGGCAGCGGCGCGCACCGCGTCCTCGCCCCGCTCGACGGTCTCGACGTGGAAGGGCTCGCCCCGCCCGCCCACCGTCAGCTCCCCGTCGGCCACGCCCACCAGGCCGCCGGTGCCACGGTGCCGCAGCAGGTGCGCGTCGCCGCGCGGCTCGAGCGTGAACGTCTCCCGCACCACCCAGCCGCCAGGCCGCTCCGCCGAGGCCCGCACCAGGCCGTCCTCGGCGACCGACAGATACCGCCCGTCGGGCGCCCGCAGCGTGAGCACGCCATGGCCCCAGTCGGTCAGGGTGAACGGTGTGGCGCCCGGGGCGGGGCCCACGGTCAGCGGCGGCAGGTCGGTGCGGCCGCCAAGTAGCGCGGGGTCGAGCGCGGCGGCCTGGCCGCCCGCCCCGGTGTCCCCCTCCGCGGTCTCGGGCACGGTGACCCAGCCGCCGCCCGTCCGCAGCCGCACGACGTCCGCGCCCTCGGCGAACTCGGCCGAGGCGATGGCCGGGTGGGCCCGCAGCCCGGCCAGCGGGGTGGTGCGGCGCAGCAGCGCGCCGCTGTACCAGTCGAGCTTCACCTCGTCGGCCAGCGGCCCCACCACGGCGATCCGGGCGCCGGGGCGCAGCGGCAGCAGCCCGTCGTTCTTGAGCAGCACCACCGCCTGCTCGGCGGCGGTCAGCGCCAGCGCGCGGTGCTCGGGGGTGTCGAAGGCGGCCTCGTCGTCGAAGGGGTCGGGTCCGGGGTCGAACGCGCCGAGCCGGATGCGCATCGCCAGCAGCCGCGCGGCCGCGGCGTCGATGTCGGCCCGGGTGATCAGGCCGCGCTCCAGCGCCGCGGTCAGCCGCGCCACGGTGGGCGCCGCGTCGGTGCCGTGGTCGGTGAAGCTGTCCACGCCCGCGGTGAGTGCGGCCGCCAACCCCTGTACGTGGTCGGGGAGATAGCCCTGGGAACCGGCGATGTTGCTGGGCGCGTAGGCGTCGGAGCAGACCACGAGCGGCAGGTCGGTCCAGGTGCGCAGGGCGCTCGCCAGCAGGGGGGAGAGGTGGTTGGGGCGGCCGTTGACCAGGTTGTAGGCGGGCATCACCCCGGCGACGGCGCCCGCGCGCACGGGGCCGCGGAAGGCGGGCAGCTCGTACTCGTGCAGCACGCGGGGGCGCAGCGACGTGGAGGCGGTGTCGCGGTCGCGCTCGTGGTTGTGGGCCAGCCAGTGCTTGAGCACGGGCGCGGTGCGCCAGCGCTCGGGGTGGTCGCCGCGCAGGCCGCGCGTGTAGGCGGTGGCCAGCGCGGCGGTCAGCCGCGGGTCCTCGGAGTAGCCCTCCTCGTTCCTGCCCCACAGCGGGTGGCGCAGCGGATTGATCGTGGGGGCCCAGACATTGAGGCCCACCCGGGGGTCGGCGGCGCGCATCGCGCGGATCTCGCGGCCCACCGCCTCGCCGACGCGGCGCAGCAGGGCGTCGTTCCAGGTGGCGCCGAGGCCCACCGCCTGCGGGAAGACGGTGGCCGGCCCCATCCAGGCGACCCCGTGCAGCGCCTCCTGCCCCGTGCGGAACGCGGGCATGCCCAACCGCTCGACGGCGGGGGCGTGTTGGTGGAGCATCGAGATCCGCTCCGCGGGCGTGAGCCGCGCCAGCAGATCGGCGGTCCTCGCCTCGGCGCCGAGGCCGGGGTCGCGGAAGGGCGGGGGGCTTGCGGTCACGGGCGGTCCCGGAGTCGGCGGCGGCTGGCGGCGCTTGCGAAGGGCGCGGCGCCGCCCACGCGTCCCACGGTGGGAACGGGCCGCCTTCGAAGCGCTTCGATGCTGATTTCCCGTGCTCGTCCTGTCAAGGGACCGTCCGTCAACTGCGGGCGGATTCCCGGAATCTTCGGGGGCAACGCCGGGCCGACGGGCTCATGGGAGCGCGCCCATTTTTCTGTCGTCCCAGGGCTTGTGCCGCCCGCTGACCCGTCTTAGCCTCAGCGGACATCGAAGCGCTTCACCTAGGGGCGCTCCGGCCTGCGCCGTCGCGAGCCACGAAGGGTTGCCGCCATGCCCAACTCCCCGTCAGGACTGAGTCGCAGACGCTTTCTCGCCTCGTCGGCCGCGGTGGCGGCGGCGACCGCGGGCGGCCTTCCGCTGCTGACCGCCTGCGGCGGCGACGGGGGCGGCTCGGGCGGCGGCGAGGGCCGGGCCAGCGAGGAGCAACTGCGCGACATCCTGCCGACGTTCCGCGCCTCCGAGTCCGCCGTCGCGCCCGATATCCCCGGCGAGAACGGCGTGAGCCCCGGCTACACCACCTGGCTCCCCACCGGCGAGCTTGGCGTCTCGGTGCCCGAACCCCGCGGCGGCGGCGGCTCGTTCAGCGCCATGACCCCGCTGTGGGGCACCCCGCCCTCGCGCGGCAACGCGTTCTGGACCGCCATGGACGAGGCCATCGGCGTGAGCATCGACTGGCAGACGCAGGACGGCAACACCTATGGCGAGAAGCTCGGCGCCGTGCTCGCGGGCAGCGACATTCCCGACCTGGTGTGCGTACCGGGCTGGGAGCTGACGGGGCAGATACCGCAGGCCATCGCGAGCCGCTTCGCCGACCTCGGCCCCTACCTCTCGGGCGACGCCGTCCTCGACTACCCCAACCTCGCCGCGATCCCGACCCCCGCCTGGGAGTCCTCCGTCTTCGGCGGCGCGCTGCGCGGACTGCCGATGCCCGCGCCCACCATCGGCAGCGTGGTGCCCTACTACCGGCAGGACGTCTTCGACGCCAACGGCTGGCAACCGCCCACGTCGCCCGGCGAATTCCTCGACCTCTGCCGGGAGATCACCTCGGCCCGCAACCGGGTGTGGGCGTGCGAGGACATGAAGTGGTCCGCGTTCATCATCTTCGGCGTCCTGCCAGAGAAGCCCCGCTACTGGATGCGCGGCGACGACGGCAGGCTCGTCAACCGCTACGAGACCGACGCCTACCTCGAGGCCCTCGAGTGGACCAGGTCCCTCTACGCGGCCGAGGTCGTCCACCCCGACGCGGTCGCCGTCTCGGGCGACGCCGCCCAGCGCTTCACCGCGGGCGAATCGCTCATCTGGAACACCGGCGACGGCACATGGCACGTCACCACCGTCGAACAGCGCGCCACCAACCCCGACTTCCACATGAACGCCTTCGACTACTTCGGCGCGGGCGGCAACGACCCCGTGCTGTACGCGGCCAACGGCGCGGGGATCTGGACGTTCCTCAACAAGAACCTCTCCGAGGAGCGTATCCGCGAGGCGCTCCACATCGCCGACTTCACCGCCGCGCCCTACGGCACCCGCGAACAGCGCCTGCGCGCCTACGGGATCGAGGGCACCCACTGGACCGTCGAGAACGGCCTGCCCACCCGCACACCGCAGGGCGAGGAGGAGGTCGTCCCCGAGACCTACCCGTTCATCGCCACCGCGGGCCATGTCATCGCCCACCCCGACACCCCCGAGGTCGTCGAGGACTGGACGGGCTGGCAGGCCCGGCAGATGCCGTATGTCCAGGAGGGCCTTTTCCACGGCCGCCAGATCCAGGAGCCCGCCCGGCTCACCAACCTCAACGACGGCTTCGAGGACCTGGAGGACGACGTCGTCCGCGGCCGTCAGTCGATCGACGACCTGCGCGAAGCCGTCGCCGAGTGGCGCCGCAACGGCGGCGACGAACTGCGCGACTTCTACCAGGAGCTGCTCGACACGGAAGGCGCCTGACGGTGGCGCGCGACCAGCGCGTCGCGGAGCCGCCGGTGGAGCCGCCCACCGAGGCGCGGCCCGGCGCGTCAGGCCCGCAGGACCCGCCCGGCGCGCCAGGCCCGCGGGAGCGGCGGCGCGGCGGGATGCGCCTGACCCACCGGCTGCGCCGCGACGGCGCCCTGATCCTGATGACGCTGCCCGCGCTCGCGCTGCTCGTGGTCTTCGCGTACATCCCGATCGCGGGCAACGTCATCGCGTTCCAGTTCTACAGCCCCTACGCGGGCGACGGCTTCATCGACTCGATGGCCAACAGCGCCTGGACGGGGCTGGAGAACTTCGAACGCCTCCTGGACGACCGGGACTTCTGGAACGCCGTCCGCAACACCCTGATGTTCTCCTCGCTCCAGCTGCTGTTCTACTTCCCCGTCCCCATCGCCCTCGCCCTGCTCATCAACAGCGTGCTGCACAGCAAGGTCAGGGCCTGGTCCCAGGCCGTCCTGTACCTGCCGCACTTCTTCTCCTGGGTGCTGGTCATCACCGTCTTCCAGCAGATGTTCGGCGGCGCGGGCCTGGTCGCCCAGCTGCTGCGCGACTGGGGGCTCGCCGACAGCTTCGACCTCATGACCGACCCCGGCTTCTTCAAGTGGCTCATCACCGCCCAGGTGATGTGGAAGGACGCGGGCTGGGGCATCATCGTCTTCCTCGCCGCGCTCTCCACGGTCAACCAGGAGCTGTACGAGTCCGCCGCCGTGGACGGCGCGGGCCGCTGGCGCCGCATGTGGCACGTCACCCTGCCCGCCCTGCGCCCCGTGATCGCCCTGCTGCTGGTCCTCCAGGTCGGCAACATGCTGACCGTCGGCGGCGAGCAGTACCTCATCCAGCGCACGGCCGTGGGCCCGGGAGCCGCCGAGGTGCTCGACACCTATGTCTGGCACCGGGGCATCGAGGGCGGCGACTTCAGCTACGCGGCGGCCATCGGCATCGTCAAGGGCGTCTTCAGCCTGCTGCTCGTCCTGACCGCCAACCGAGTCGCCCACGCGATGGGCGAGCAGGGGGTGTACGCACGCCGATGAACGCCACCGCCACGCGCGCCACGGGGAAACGCGCCCTCCGCCGCCCCACCGCACCCGCGACCGGGGGACCGCCGGGAGGGCGCGGACCACGGAGCGGCAGGCGCCCCGTGTGGGAGGAGCCGCCCACCCGCGTGGGCCTCACCGCCAAGGGCGCCATCCTCGCCATCGCGCTGCTCGCGATCCTCTTCCCGCTGTGGATCGTGGTCGTCACCAGCGTCTCCGACGCCCGCACCATCGCCGAGACCGGGGGCCTGGTCGTCTGGCCGAGGGGCGTCACCCTCGACGCCTACCGCGAGCTCCTCAGCGGGGGCGAGGTCTCCCGCGCCATGGTCGTCTCGATCGGCGTGACGGTGGTCGGCACGGCGTTCAGCATGGCCGTCTCCGTGCTCGCGGCGTACGGCCTGTCGCGCCTGGGCTCGCTCTGGCACCGGCCGATCCTGTTCACGCTGCTCGCCACCATGTTCTTCGGCGGCGCCGGGATCATCCCCACCTATCTGCTGATCCAGAGCCTCGGCCTGATGAACACCTACGCGGCGCTCATCCTGCCCATGGCCGTCAACGTCTTCAACATCCTGGTGCTGAGGGCGTTCTTCATGAACGTCGGCCAGGAGATCATCGACAGCGCCCGCATCGACGGGGCGGGCGAGTTCCGCATCCTGTGGCAGATCGTCCTGCCGCTCTCGCGCGCGGTGCTCGCCGTGATCTCGCTCTTCTACGCCGTCGCCTACTGGGGCAACTGGTTCGCCGGGTTCATCTACATCACCGACCAGGAGAAGCTGCCGCTCCAGAACGTGCTCCAGCAGATCGTCATCGGCAACGAGCGCCCCGCGGGCATGGCCCAGGTCATCGGCACGGGCCAGATCCCCAGCATCGCCGTGCAGACCGCAGTGATGGTGCTGGCGCTGCTGCCGGTCGCGGTGCTCTCGCCGTTCGTCCAGCGCCATTTCAAGAAGGGCATGCTCATCGGCGCCGTCAAGGGCTGAGACACGGGACACCGAGGACGGGACACGGGGCCGGAAGGAGCGTGACATGGTCGGCCTGCACGACGCCACCAGAGGGCGGCTGCTCTACGGGGGCGACTACAACCCCGAGCAGTGGCCCGAGAGCGTCTGGGCCGATGACGTCAGGCTGATGCGCGAGGCGGGCGTCACCCTCGCCACGGTCGGCGTCTTCTCCTGGGCCACCATCGAACCGACCCCCGGCGCCTACGAGTTCGGCTGGCTCGACCGCGTGCTCGACCTCCTGCACGACGCGGGTATCGGCGTCTGCCTCGCCACCCCCACCGCCGCGCCCCCTCCCTGGCTCGCCGCCCGCCACCCCGGCACGCTGCCGCGCGACGAGAACGGCACGGTGCTGTGGTACGGCTCGCGCAACCAGTTCTGCGCGTCGTCGCCCGAGTACCGCGACCACGCCGCCCGCGTCACCGAGGCTCTGGCCCGACGCTGCGCCGCGCACCCGGCGTTGCGCCTGTGGCACATCAACAACGAGTACGCGACCGCCTGCTGGTGCGACGCCACCGCCGCCCACTTCCGCGTCTGGCTGCGCGCCAGGTACGGCACGCTCGACGCCCTGAACACCGCGTGGGGGACGGCGTTCTGGAGCCAGCGCTACGCGGGCTGGGACGAGATCCTGCCGCCCCGCCGCGCGCCCTATCTCGTCAACCCCGCCCAGCGCCTCGACTTCCGCCGCTTCACCAGCGACGCGCTGCTGGAGTGCTTCACCGCCGAGCGGGACATCGTCGCCGCCCACAGTCCGGGCGTCCCGGTCACCACCAACTTCATGCCGCTGTTCGTCGGCCAGGACGGCTGGCGCTGGGCCGCCGAGGAGGACGTCGTCTCCGTCGACATCTACCCCGACCCCGCCGCGCCCCACGACGACCCCGCGGGCCCCGCGCACGGCGCCCTCGTCCAGGACCTCACCCGCTCCCAGGCGGGCGGCCCCTGGGCGCTGATGGAGCAGGCCGCGTCCGCCGTCAGCTGGCGCCCCGTCAACCGTCCCAAGCCGCCAGGGCTGATGCGCCTGTGGTCCCTCCAGGCGGTGGCCCGCGGCGCCGACGCCCTGTGCTTCTTCCAGTGGCGCGCCTCGCGGCAGGGCAGCGAGAAGTTCCACTCGGCGATGCTCCCGCACAGCGGGCAACGCTCCCGGACCCACCGCGAGATACGCGCCCTCGGCGCCGAACTCCCGCGCCTGGCACCGGCCGTGGGCACCCGCACCCACGCGGACATCGCCGTGCTGCACGACTGGGACGCCTGGTGGTCCGCCGACCAGCCGGGGCGTCCCTCCGCCGAGGTCCGCTACCCCGAGCTGCTCGCCGCCTGGCACCACGCCCTGTGGCGCCGGAACCTCACGTGCGACCTCGCCCACCCCGAGGCCCCGCTCCAGGACTATCGGATGCTGGTTATCCCGCATCTGCCGCTCCTCACCGACGCCGCGCTCGACGGGCTCGACCGCTGGGTGCGCGACGGGGGGACTCTCGTGTGCGGCTTCTTCACCGGCGTCGTCGACGGCGACGACCGGGTGCGCGAGGGCGGCACCGACGCCCGGCTGCGCGCGGCGCTCGGCCTGGCGGCCGTCCACGAGTGGTGGCCGCTCGCCCCCGGCGCGACGGTCGGGCTCGACGACGGGACGGCGGGCTCGGTCTGGAGCGAGGACGTCGAGCCCTCGGGCGCCGTGACCGTCGCCGCCTATGCGGAGGGCGAGCTCGCGGGGCGCCCCGCCATCACCCGCCACCGCCATGGCGACGGCACCGCCTGGTATGTCTCGACCCTGCCCCAACCGGCCGCGCTCGCCGCGCTGCTGGCCGACGCCGCGCGGGGCGCGGGGGTCGCGCCCGCCCTGCCCGGCGCCCCCGAAGGGGTGGAGGCGGTGCGGCGCGGGGCGCTGCTCTTCGTCCTCAACCACACCCGCGCCCCCGCCGCCGTCCCCCTGTCCGCCCCCCACACGGACCTCCTGACCGGCACGACCCACCCGGCCACCCTCACGCTCGACGGCTTCGGGGTGGCCGTCCTGACCCCCCACACCCAAGGGAGCCGCACATGAACATCCTCGCCCCCCTCCTCACCGCCGCCCTCGCCGCGGGCCCGGCGACCCCGACCGCCGTCTGGGAGTCCTGCGACCAGTGGGGCAACTGGGAGCCAGGCGACGGCTACATCGTCTACAACAACATCTGGGGCTCGGGCGCGGGCTCCCAGTGCATCGAGGCCGACTCCGGCTCGCGGTGGTCCGTCACGGCCGACCACCCGAACACCGGCGGCATCAAGTCCTACCCGAACGCCAAGTGGATCGTCGGCGAGCCGATCTCCGCGATCGACTCCCTGTCCGCCACGTACGACGTCACGGTGCCTTCGACGGGCGCGTACAACACGACGTTCGACCTGTGGGACGACGACTACGACCACGAGATCATGCTGTGGCTCAACTGGACGGGCCCGGTCGGCCCCCTGGGCACCCAGGTCGGCACGGCCACCCTCGGCGGCCACACGTGGGACGTCTACACGGGCAGCAACGGCAGCAACAACGTCTACTCGTTCCTGCGCCACGGCGACTCAAGCCGGGGCGAGATCGACCTGGTCCCGATCCTCGACTGGATCACCGCGCAGGGCTGGATGAGCGCGTCGGAGGTGATCGGGGACGTCCAGTTCGGCTACGAGATCACGTCGTCGGCGGGCGGCCTGACGTTCACGACGAACAACTTCGAGGTCAACGAGGGCTGACCCCCACCCGCCCGCCCCCTGCCCCAGGGGGCGGGCCCCGCCCCCTGCCCCTCCTCGACCACAGCCGCGCCCCGGGCCGCCCCGCCCGCCGCGCCAGGCCGGGCGGCCCGGCCCGGCAGGGGCGCCGCTCAGCGGGCCGCAGGCCCACCGCGGGCCGCGGGCCCACCGCGGGCCGCGGGCCCCGTACTCGCCCGCGCCGTCAGGCGAGGCGGCAGCAACTCCACGCGTGCGGGCACGGCGCCAACGGCGCCGTCAAGCTTGGCCATCACGAGCTCCACCGCGCGCCGCCCCATCTCCTGCGCGGGGATGGCCACGGAGGTGAGCGCCACGGACTGGGAAGTGGCCACCTGCTCGGGGCACACGGCCACCACCGAGATGTCCTCGGGAACGGCCCTGCCCTGCTGGCGCAGCAGCCCGAGCAACGGCCCGATGGCCGCCTCGTTCTGCACGATCACCGCGCTCGTGGCGGGCCGTTCGCCGAAGACCCGCGCCAGCGTGCCCGCCACCGACTCGTAGCTGCCCTCGCACGGCCGGTGCAGCACCCGCGCGCCCAGCTCGGCGGCGCGCTCCCGCACGCCCTGGAGGGTGCGTTCGGCGAACCCGGTGCGCCGCTCGTACACCGCCGCCGCCTCGCCGACCACCGCCACGTCCCGGTGCCCAAGCCCGGCCAGGTGGTCCACGCACAGCCGCCCGGTGGCGGTGAAGTCCAGGTCCACACAGGTGAGTTCGCCGGTGTCGGCGGGCAGCCCTATGAGCACGGCTGGCCGCGGCGCCTCGCGCACCAGCGGCAGGCGGCGGTCCTCAAGCTCCACATCCATCAGGATCATCGCGTCCGCGAGCCCGCTGCCCACCACCCGCCGCACCGCCTCGGGGCCCTCGTGCCCCGTCAGCAGCAGCACGTCGTGGCCCCGCTCGCGCGCCGTCGTGGCCACCGCGATGGCGATCTCCATCATCACCGGCACATACATGTCGGTCCGCAGCGGCATCATGAGCGCGATGATGTTCGACCTGCTGCTGGCCAGGGCGCGGGCGCCCGCGTTGGGGTGGTAGCCCAGCTCCCTGATGCTGCGCTCGACGCGCTCCCTCGTCGGCGCCGAGATGGTCCGCTTGCCGCTGAGGACATAGCTCACCGTGCTGGCGGAGACGCCCGCGTGCCTGGCGACCTCGGCGAGGGTGACCATCGGCTCTCCCGTGCTGTGGTGAGGGGCGCCGCCGCCGGGGGGACAGCGCGCGCCGCGCGAGGGCGGAAGTGAAGCGCTTCGACAGCGGAGGATGACAGTGCGACCGCGTTGACCCTAGACCGAGCGGCGTGCCGTGTCCAGGGATGTGTTGAAGCGCTTCAATAGCCGTCAACAGGCCGTTGCCGCCCTGGACTTCACGACCCTGGACCACAGCCTGTCATCAGGGCGTCACCGCGCGGGAAAACGGGTACACACGCAGTGGAGTCCTTCATGGGGCGAGGTGTGATGATGACCGTCTCGGAACGGGAAGCCCGCCGGGTCCTCGAAGCCGCGAGGCCGCCCGACTGGTCGGGGCCCAGCTTCGCCAAGGAGCTGTACCTCGGCCGACTGCGCATCGACCTCCTCCACCCCCGCCCCGAGCCCGACCGCGCGGCCGAGCGCTCCGCCGCGCGATTCCTCGAGAGGCTGCGGGCGTTCTGCGCCACCGAGATCGACGGCGGCCTCGTCGAGCGCGAGGCCCGTATCCCCGACGAGGTCATCAACGGGCTGCGCCGCATCGGCGCGTTCGGCATGCGGATCCCCGAGGAGTACGGCGGCCTCGGCCTCGGGCACGTCCACTACCACCGCGCGCTCGCCCTCGTCGGCTCGGCCAGCCCCGCCGTCGGCGCGCTGCTCTCCGCGCACCAGTCGATCGGCGTGCCGCGGCCGTTGGAGCTCTTCGGCACCGACGAGCAGCGCCGCGCGTTCCTGCCGCGCTGCGCGGGGGGCGCGATCTCCGCGTTCCTGCTGGCCGAGCCGGACGTCGGCTCCGACGCCGCGCGCCTGGCCACCACCGCGGTGCGCGACGGCGACGACTACGTGCTCGACGGCGTCAAGCTCTGGACGACCAACGGCGTCATCGCCGAGCTGCTGCTCGTCATGGCCTCCGTGCCCGACCACGGCATCACCGCGTTCGTCGTCGAGGCCGCGTCCCCCGGCATCACGGTCGAGCACCGCAGCGCGTTCATGGGCCTGCGCGGCATCGAGAACGGCGTCACGCGCTTCCACCGCGTGCGCGTCCCAGCCGCCCACCGCATAGGCGCCGAGGGCGAGGGGCTGCGCATCGCCCTTGCCACGCTCACCACGGGGCGTCTCGCCCTGCCCGCGCTGGGCGTCGGCGCGGGCAAGTGGTGCCTGAAGATCGCCCGCGAGTGGTCGCGCGCCCGCGTGCAGTGGGGCAAGCCCATCGCCGAGCACGAGGCGGTCGGCGCCAAGGTCTCCTTCATCGCCGCCACCACGTTCGCCCTCGAGGCCGTCGTCGACCTGACCGGCGAGCTGGCCGACGAGGGCCGCGCCGACATCCGCATCGAGGCCGCCCTCGCCAAGCTTTACGGCGGCGAGATGGCCTGCCGTATGGCGGACGAGCTGGTCCAGCTGCGCGGCGGGCGCGGCTTCGAGACCGCGGCCTCGCTCGCCGCCAGGGGCGAACGCGGCGTCCCCGCCGAGCAGTTGCTGAGGGACCTGCGGATCAACCGCATCGTGGAGGGCGGCTCCGAGATCCTGCGGCTGCTCATCGCCCGCGAGGCCGTGGACGCCCATCTCAGGGTGGCGGGCGGCCTGGTCGACCCCGACGCCTCGCTCACCAGGAAGCGCAGGGCCGCGACGGCCGCTGGCTCGTTCTACGCCCGCTGGCTGCCCTCCCTCACCACGGGGCGCGGTCATCTCCCGCTCTCCTACGGCGACTTCCACATCTCCCGGCACCCCAACCTCGCCGCCCACCTGCGCTATGTCGAGCGCGGCGCCCGCAAGCTCGCCCGCGCCACCTTCTACGGCATGTCCCGCTGGCAGGGCCGCATGGACGCCAAGCAGCGCTTCCTCGGCCGCGTGGTCGACATAGGCGCCGAGCTGTTCGCGATGACCGCCGCGTGCGTCCACGCCGAACGCCTGCGCACCCGCGCCGACCACGGCCGCGAGGCGTACCAGCTCGCCGACGCCTTCTGCCGCCAGGCCAGGGTCCGCGTCGACGACCTCTTCCCGCTGCTGTGGCACAACACCGACGCGACCGACCACGCCGTGGCCGCTTCCGTCATCGCCGCCGACCACACATGGCTCGAGGAGGGCATCGTCGACCCCTCGACCGATGGCCCCTGGATCGCCGACGCCTCCCCGGGGCCCGCCGTGAAGGCCGACGTGCGCCGCACCGTTCCCTGACGCGCACGCGGGGCGAACGCCTATGCTGCTGTCGTGACTTCGACACAGGGGGGCCTCACCCCGCGCCAGGCGAGACGGCTGCGGATGGCCATCGCCGGGGTGGCGATGGTGGCCATGGCGGTCGTGCTCGTCATCCAGCTCGGCGACGGCTCGTCCCTGCGGTCCGTCGGCCTGTATGGCGCGGCGTTCATCCTCTCGGGCGCCGTCATCGAGATGAGCAGGCGCGGCAGGACGAGGCTCGGCATGGCCGTGCTGGTCACGGGGTTCGTGCTGCTGCTCGGCGCCGAGTGGTGGCTGCGCACCCGCTGACGCCCTCCGCCGCCCCGGCGTACCGGTGTCGGTGCGCTGCGTTACGATCCCGGCACGGGCACGCGTTCTTCAGGCCCGTCGACCCGACCGCATGAAGGGGGCCCCGCCGATGGCCGCGACCGAGACGCCGGACGAGATCGCCGCGCGCAAGGAGCGCGAGAAGAACGAGCTGTATTCCCGGGACATCTCGGGCGTCGAGTGGCTCAGCGCGCCCGGCGGCCCCGAGGACGAGAAGGTGGAGATCGCCTATCTCCCGGGCGGCGGCGTTGGGATGCGCAATTCCAAGGATCCCGACACCGTGCTGCGGTTCACCCCCGCCGAGTGGGAGGCGTTCGTGCTGGGCGCCAGGGACGGGGAGTTCGACATCGACCCCGCCCCGGGGCGCCCGGGGGAGTGAGGCGAGCCGGGCCCGTTCAGCGCCTGACGCACGTGGTTCAGCGCCTGACGCACGTGTACGCGCCGAAGACCTCCGCCGCGTAGTCGACGCGCACGATGTCGAACCCCGCGCGCTCCAGCATCGGTTCGAGCAGCCAGCGGTAGGTGCTGTGCTCGGTGCGGATGTGCTCGGCGTAGTCCTCAGCCGTGTAGCCCGCCGCCGGGTCCTCCGACGCCCCGTCCATCCACCGCCGGAAGACCTCGGCCGCCCGGGACGGCGGGAAGTCGTAGACCAGGTCCCGCAGGCGCAGCACCCCACCGGGCCGCAGCAGCCCGGCGATCCGCTCCAGGGCGACCGTCTTCCAGAAGTCCGGCAGCTGGTGCAGCGCGTGGCGCGTGAACACCGCGTCGGGCGGCGGCCCCACGTGCGCGTACGTCAGAAAGCCCGCCCGCACCGCCTCGACCCGGCTGGCCCCGGCCCGCGCCGCCCGCCCCCGGATCACCTCGACCATCGCGGGGGAGACGTCCACGGCCACCACACGGGCGAACGCCTCGGCCGCCGCGAGCGCGAACCTCCCCGTGCCCGCGCCCAGATCCACCACCGTGGAGTGGGGGCCGAGGCCGCGCGCGGTCAGCTCGGCGATGTCGTCGGCCGGATCGGGGAAGCCCTGCTTCCGGTCGAAGCCCGCGACGAAGTCGGGGTCGAGGTGCTCCGGCCCGGCGTGCGCCAGCTCGTCGGGCATCCAGGTGGGCATCAAGCCGGGTGTCCAGGGCGCGTCCATGGCCCGACCCTGGCACGCGCCGCGGCGCGGCGGCCACCTGATTCTCCGCGGGTGCCCGTTCGGCCACGGCGTTCCTTCATGCCATGGTTGAGCGTGATTTGGGGGGCGGTGCGCCCGGGGAGGGCTAGGGGAGTGCGGCGGCGACGATTAGGGTGAGGGTGGGCATGGCACAACTGCCGTAAGCAATGACCTGAGCCACATCGGGGGAACCGCCCGGGGGAGTCCGCCCGTCATCCGCCGCGCGGGCCGAAAGACGCGGTTCGGGAAGCAATATCACGAGCGGGAGGCGTCGTGAACAGCGATCGGGATGGGGTTCGCACCGCGGGGGAGACCGCCGGTGACGAACGCTCCGATGACGGACTCCTCGCGGAGGAGGAGTCGGAGAGCACCGGGCAGTTCACCGTCGACTACACACCGCCCGCCTGGTACTCCGGTGGCGCCCCCGCGCCCGGGGGCCAAGCGGCCGACGGGGACGAGCCCGCCGACGCCGCGCCCGGCGACGTGGTGAGCGGCGACACGATGCAGATCTCGGCCGCGGCCGTGCGCAAGGCCGCGGCTCCCGCCGAGCCACCGGCCCCTTCCCCGCAGCAGGGCGCTCCCGAGCCCGCGCGCGACGAGGGCCCCGAGCCCGTGCGGGACGCGGCGCCGCCGCCCGCCGCCCCGCCGCAGGCCCCGCCCGGCGCGGGCCTGCCGGGCGGACTGCCGCCGCTGCCCCCGGACTTCAGGCTGGAGCCACCGGCGCCCAGCGCGCCGCCCTCCGCGCCCCCCGGCTTCCCACCCGCGCCCTCGGCGCCCGCCGCCGAGCCAGCCGAGCCCGCGGACGCGGCGCCCGGGCAGCGCGAGGTCAAGGTCGAGTTCACCAGGCCCGCGTCCCCGCCCGAGATCGAGGTGGAGGACGAGGTGCTGGAGGCGCGGCCCGAGGACGAGCCGCGCGACGCCGCCCCCGAGGCCAAGGGACCGCCCGCGCCTCCGCTCGGCCTGTCCCTGCCCCCGGTGCCCTCGGCGCCCAAGTCCCCCGCGTCGCCCAAGTCCCCCGCGTCGTCCGCGCCGTCCGCGTCGCCCGCCGCGCAGGACCAGGACGCCCCCGAGCAGGCCACGGCACCGCCGCCCGTCGTGGGACCGCCCCCGGTCGTCGGGCCCCCGCCCGTGGTGCCCCCCCAGGCCGCGGCCCAGCCGTTCCCGCCGAAGGACGAGCCCTCCGCGGCCCAGCCCTCCGCGGCCCCGCCGCCCGCCGCGCCCTCTCCGGTGCAGTGGCCCGCCGCGCCGCCGCGGTCGCCCCAGCAGCACACGCAGATCGCGGGGCCGCCGACATCGGCGCCCTTCCCCTCGCCCGCCACGGGCACGCCGTTCACGCCGCCCCAGCAGCAGCCCCGGCAGCCCCGGCAGCCGCGGCCCCCGACCCCGCCGCAGGCCCCGCAGGGGCAGCAGCCGACGCCGTTCCCCGGGCAACAGCAGGCCGCGCCAGGCCCGTTCACCCCGCCGCAGCCGCCGCAGCCCGACCCCGCGCAGCCGCAGCCGTTCCCCCCGCCGCGGCAGGGCGCGGCGCTCCCCGCGCCGTACACGCCCCCGCAGCAGCAGCCACCCCAGCCGCACCAGCCACAGCCCCCGCAGCAGCCCGGCGGCTGGCAGGGCCAGCAACACCAGCAACAGCAGCAGTACGGCAACCAGATGCAGCCCGGCACCCTCGGCTACAGCGCCTCGGTCGACCTCTCGTCCGACCGGCTGCTCCAGGACAAGCGCCGCAACAAGGTGCGCTCCCAGCCCGCGAGCAGGCCGAGCGGCCGCTTCCGCATCGGCGGCAAGTCCGCCGACGCCGAGCGCCAGCGCAAGCTCGAGCTGATCCGCACCCCGGTGCTCTCGTGCTACCGCATCGCCGTCATCAGCCTCAAGGGAGGCGTCGGCAAGACCACCACGACCACCGCCCTCGGCGCCACGCTCGCCAGCGAGCGCCAGGACAAGGTCATCGCGATCGACGCCAACCCCGACGCGGGCACGCTCGGCCGCCGCGTGCGCCGCGAGACCGGCGCCACCATCCGCGACCTGGTGGGCGCGATCCCCTACCTCAACAGCTACATGGACATCCGCCGGTTCACCTCACAGGCCCCCTCGGGCCTGGAGATCCTGGCCAACGACGTGGACCCGGCGATCTCCACGACGTTCAACGACGAGGACTACCGCCGCGTCATCGACGTGCTCGGCAAGCAGTACCCCATCATCCTCACCGACTCGGGCACCGGCCTGCTCTACAGCGCCATGCGCGGCGTCCTCGACCTGGCCCACCAGCTGATCATCGTCTCCACCCCGTCCGTGGACGGCGCGAGCAGCGCGAGCACGACGCTCGACTGGCTGGCCGCGCACGGCTACGGCGACCTCGTCCAGCGCAGCGTCACCGTGATCTCAGGGGTGCGGGAGACCGGCAAGATGGTCAAGGTCGACGACATCGTGGCCCACTTCAGGACCCGCTGCCGCGGCGTCGTCGTCGCCCCCTTCGACGAACACCTCGCCGCGGGCGCCGAATTGGACCTCGACCTGATGCGGCCCAGGACCCGGCAGGCGTACTTCGACCTGGCCGCGCTGATCTCCGAGGACTTCGTCAGGGCTCAGCAGGAGCAGGGCCTGTGGACGCAGGACGGCGGGATGCCCCCGCACATGGCACCCCCGCTGCCCGGCCAGCAGGGCCACCCAGGCCAGCCGCCGCAGGGCTATGGCTATCCGCGGCAGCCCCAGCAGCCGCCGCCCCCGCAGCAGCCCAGCTACGGCTACCCGCAGCAGCCCTCTCAACAGCCCCCGCCCCAGCAGCCATACGGCGGCTACCCCCAGCAGCCAGGGCCCTGGCAGCCGCCGCCCCCGCAGTAGGAAGGACGCCGCACCCCCGCCCGGCCCCCGGGCGGGGGCCTCAGCCCTCGCCCGTCCGCTCGCGCACCACGCGCAGGTCGTCGGCGATCCGCTCGAGCAGCCCGTCAAGCGAGTCGAACGTCTCCTGGCCCCGCACGAACGACCCGAACTCGATCGCCGCCCACTGGCCGTACAGATCCAGGTCGTTCCGGTCGAGCGCGTGCCCCTCGACCGTCCGCACCGTGCCGTTGAAGTGGGGGTTCGTCCCGACCGAGACGGCCGCTGGCATCCGTTCCCCCGCCGCGATCAGCCAGCCCGCGTACACGCCGTCCGCGGGGATCGCCGAGTGCGGCACCGTGTCGATGTTCGCGGTGGGGATCCCCAACTCCCGCCCCCGGCGCGCCCCGTGCACCACCGTGCCCTCGACCCGGTGCGGGCGGCCCAGCACCTCGGCTGCGCCCGCCACGTCGCCCTCGCCGATCAGCCGCCGCGCCAGCGACGAGGAGAACGCCTCACCCCCGCCCGCCGCGCCCCGCTCGTACAGGTCGACGACCTCCACGTCGAAGCCATAGGTTCCGCCCAGCTCGGTCAGCGTCGCGACCGTCCCCGCCGCCTTGTTCCCGAAGCGGAACGTCGGCCCCTCCACCACCGCCCGCGCGTGCAGCGTCTCCACCAGCACCTTCACCACGAACTCGGCGGGCGACAGCTGCGAGAACTCCTTGGTGAACGACAGCACCAGCACCGCGTCCACGCCGAGCCCCTCGAAGAGCTCGGCCCGCCGCGGGTGCGGCGCGAGCAGCGGCGGGTGGGTCCCCGGCCTGGTGACCTCCTTGGGGTGCGGGTCGAAGGTGACCACGACCGAGGGCACCCCGCACTCCCTGGCGCGCGCCACCGCGCGCCCGATGATCGCCTGATGCCCCCGGTGCACGCCGTCGTACGAACCGATGGTGACGACGCTGCGCCCCCAGTCCTCGGGGATGTCCGCCATGTCACGCCAGCGCTGCACCGTTCGCTCCTCGCCGTCTCACTCTCGGCCACCTGCCGATCAACGGTACCCGCCGCAGCTCCCGCGGCAGGCGGGCGGTCGGCCCGCAGGCCGTTCAGGCGAAGACGGCCAGGCTGCGCGCCCGTTCGTCCGCCGCGTCGATCAGCGCGATGAACCGCTCCTCGGGCCCGAACACCGCCACAGGCCCTGGCGGCAGCGGGGGAGTGGGGATCCGCGCGCCATGGCCCAGCAGGGTCGCCTGCCGGTCGTCCACGTCCCAGCGGGGGAACGCCGCCGCCGCGGCCTCACCGAGCGGCAGCACCGCCAACTCCTCACGCAGCCGCTCGAGCGTGTGCGCCGCGCCCAGGTCATACGGGCCGACCCGGGTCCTGCGCAGCGCCGTCAGATGGCCACCGGTGCCGAGGGCCGCGCCCAGGTCGCGGGCCAGCGCCCTGATGTACGTGCCCGACGAGCACACGACCGACACGGACAGGTCGAGCACGGCCGCGCCGTCCCCCGCGGTCGCCGCGGCGATGTCGCCGACCGTGAACTCCCGCACGGTGACGGGCCGGGCGGGGATCTCCACGTCCTCGCCCGCCCGCACCCTGCGGTAGGAGCGCTTGCCGTCGATCTTCACCGCGCTGACCTTGGCGGGCACCTGCATGATGGCGCCCGTGAGACCGGCCACGGCGGTGTCGATCGCGGCCCGCTCGACGCCCGCGGCCCCCGCGCTCGCGGTGACCTCGCCCTCGGCGTCGTCGGTCACCGTGGTCTGGCCCAGCCGGATCGTGCCGGTGTACTCCTTCTCGGTCAGCGCCAGATGCCCGAGCAGCCGGGTGGCCCGGCCGAGGCCGAGCAGCAGCACCCCGGTGGCCATGGGGTCGAGCGTTCCCGCGTGCCCCACGCGGCGGGTGCGCGCGATGCCGCGCATCACGGCGACCACGTCGTGCGAGGTGAAACCGGCGGGCTTGTCGACCACCACAAGCCCGTCGGCGGTGCTCCCTGCCATCCCCCGATCAGTCCTTGTCCCGGCCGTCGCCGTCGGTGCCCGCGTCGGTGTCCTGGGCGTCCTCGTCCACGTCGTCCTCCCTGACGTGGTACGGGTCCGCGCCACCGGCGTACTCGGCGCCCGCCGAGGCCCGCCTGACCTCCTCGTCCCGCTCCCGCGCCCTGCTGAACAGGTCGTCCAGGTTCCGCGCGGTCTCGGGGAGCGCGTCGGGCACGAACTCCAGGCTCGGCGTGTGCTTCACGCCCGCAGCCGCGCCCACCGCCGAGCGCAGCACGCCCCTGGCGCTGCGCAGCCCGGCGGCCACCTCCTCGCGGTCGGACTCGTCGCCGTACACCGTGTAGAAGACGGTCGCCTCCCGCAGGTCCCCGGTGACCCGGGTGTCGGTGATGGTCACCCGCGTGCCGAGCCTGGGGTCCTTGATGTCCCGGTGCAGCTTCTCGGCGACCACCTCGCGGATGAGGTCCGCCAGCCTCTTGGCCCGTGCCTTGTCGGCCACTGGTCCGTCTCCTTGTTCGAGCTGTCGGTGCTGGGTTCCGTCGGCCTCGTCGCCGCGCTACTCGTCGTGCTCGCCGTGGATGCGGCGCCGCACGGACAGCAACTCCACCTCGGGGCGGGCGGCGACCCAGCGTTCGCACCGGTCCAGGATCTCGGTCAGGTGCCCGGCGTCCCCCGACACCAGGGCCAGCCCGATCTCGGTGCGCCGATGCAGGTCCTGCGCGCCCACCTCGGCGACGCTGACGGCGTATGTACGTTGCAGCTCCGCCACGATCGGCCGCACCACGGAGCGCTTCTGCTTGAGCGAGTGGACATCCCCGAGCAGCAGGTCGAAGGACAACGTCCCGGTATACATGCGGTGATCGTAACGGGAGCGGCCGGGGCCGATCGACGGGGTTTCCCCCGGCCGACCGGCCCCGGCCGGCTGTGTCACACGCGGGGCTTCTCCCGCATCTCGAAGGTCGCGATGACGTCGTCGACCTTGATGTCGTTGAAGTTCCCGAGGTTGATGCCGCCCTCGAACCCTTCGCGGATCTCGGTCACGTCGTCCTTGAAGCGGCGCAGCCCCTCGATCGTGAGGTTGTCCGCCACGACCTTGCCGTCGCGCAGCACGCGGGCCTTGGTGTTCCGCCTGACCTCGCCCGAGCGGATGAGCACACCCGCGATGTTCCCGAGCTTGGAGGAGCGGAAGACCTCGCGGATCTCCGCGGTGCCGAGCTCGACCTCCTCGTACTCCGGCTTCAGCAGGCCCTTCAGGGCCGCCTCGATCTCCTCGATCGCCTGGTAGATGACCGAGTAGTACCGGACGTCCACGCCCTCGCGCTCGGCCGCCTGCGTGGCACGCCCCTCGGCGCGCACGTTGAAGCCGATGACGATGGCGTCGGAGCCCGCCGCCAGGTCGATGTCGGTCTCGGTGACCGCGCCGACGCCGCGGTGCAGGACCCGCAGGTCGACGCCGTCGCCGACGTCGAGCTGGAGCAGCGAGGACTCCAGGGCCTCGACCGAGCCGGACGCGTCGCCCTTGAGGATGAGGTTGAGCTGCTGCACCTCGCCCGCCTTGAGCACCTTGTCCAGGTCCTCGAGCGAGACCCTGCGGGTCCGCTTGGCGAACGCGGCGTTCCGCTCGCGGGCGGCGCGCTTCTCGGCGATCTGCCGCGCGGTGCGGTCCTCGCCGACCACCAGGAAGTTGTCCCCGGCGCCCGGCACGTTGGTCAGACCCTGCACCAGGACGGGCGTCGAAGGCCCGGCCTCCGTGAGGTTTCGGCCAGCGTCGTCCAGCATCGCTCGCACGCGGCCGTGGGCGTCGCCCACCACCATCGTGTCGCCGACTCGCAGTGTGCCGCGCTGCACCAGCACGGTGGCCACGGCGCCGCGGCCGCGGTCGAGGTGCGCCTCGATCGCGATGCCCTGGGCGTCCTGGTGGGGGTTGGCCCGCAGGTCGAGCGAGGCGTCCGCGGTCAGGATGACGGCCTCGAGCAGCCCCTCGATGTTGGTGCCCTGGCGCGCGGAGATGTCGACGAACATCGTGTCGCCGCCGTACTCCTCGGCCACAAGACCGTACTCGGTGAGCTGGCCGCGCACCTTGGTCGGGTCGGCGCCCTCGACGTCGATCTTGTTGACGGCGACGACGATCGGCACGTCGGCGGCCTTGGCGTGGTTGAGCGCCTCGACCGTCTGCGGCATCACGCCGTCGTTGGCCGCCACCACGAGGATCGCGATGTCGGTCGACTTCGCACCGCGGGCCCGCATGGCGGTGAACGCCTGGTGACCCGGGGTGTCGATGAAGGTGATCGCGCGGTCCTCGCCGTTGACGTCGATCGACACCTGGTAGGCGCCGATGTGCTGGGTGATGCCGCCAGCCTCGCCCTCGATGACGTTGGTCTTGCGGATCGCGTCGAGCAGGCGCGTCTTGCCGTGGTCGACGTGGCCCATGACGGTGACGACCGGCGGCCGCGAGGCCAGGGCCTCCTCGCCGCCCTCGTCCTCGCCGAACTCGATGTCGAACGACTCGAGCAGCTCGCGGTCCTCCTCCTCGGGACTGACGATCTGAACCGTGTAGTTCATCTCGTCGCCCAGGAGCTGGAGCGTCTCGTCGGAGACCGACTGCGTCGCCGTGACCATCTCGCCCAGGTTGAACATCACCTGGACCAGCGAGGCCGGGTTGGCGTTGATCTTCTCGGCGAAGTCGGTCAGGGACGCGCCACGGGAGAGCCTGATGGTCTCGCCCTTGCCGCGCGGCAGCATCACGCCGCCGATCGACGGGGCCTGCATGGCCTCGTACTCCTGGCGCCGCTGCCGCTTCGACTTCCGCCCGCGCCGCGCGGGACCACCGGGACGCCCGAACGCGCCCTGCGTACCGCCGCGGCCACCGGGACCACCGGGACGGCCACCGCCACCGGGGCCGCCGCCGAAGCCGCCCGGGCGACCCGCGCCGCCGAAGCCGCCACCGCCACCGGGGCGCGTGCCGGTGCCGGGACGGCCACCGCCGCCGCCGAAGCCACCGCCGCCCCCACCGGGACGCGGGCCGCCGCGGCCGCTGAAGCCGCCGCCACCGCCGCCAGGACGCGGGCCGCCGCCCCCACCGGGACGGCCACCGGGGCCGCCTCCACCGGGGCGTCCGCCAGCCGGCGGACGCTGCGGCATCATGCCGGGGTTCGGGCGGTTACCACCGGGGCCGGGGCGCGGCCCCGCGGGACCGCCCTGCGGACGCGGCATGTTCCCCGGGGTGGCGCGGCCGCCACCGGGAGCCTGCGGACGGGGACCGGGGCGGTCCTGACCGCCACCGGGCCGGGGGCCCGGACGCTCCTGGCCACCGGGACGTGGCCCGGGGCCCGGGCGCGGCGCCTGCTGCGGGCGCGCCATGCCGGTCGAACCGCTGGTCGTGAAGGGGTTGTTGCCCGGACGAGGGCCCGCGGGCCTGCCGCCGGGCTTGGGGGCGTTCGGCTTGGCGGGCGCGGGCTTCGGCCCGCCGCCAGGCTTGGGCGCCCCGGAACGCGCGCCAGGGCGCGGCGCCTGCTGGCCCCCGCCGCCACCGGGCCGCGGGGCGGCCTGGCGCTGCGGAGCCGGTGCCTCGGCGGCGTCGGCGGGCGCGCTGAACTCGGGAGCCGCGGGAGCGGCGGGACCCGGCCTGGCGCCGGGCTTGGGGGTGGGACGGGGCGCGCCCGGCTTCGGGGCGACGCCACCGGGGCGCGGCGCGCCCGGCTTCGCGGTCACGGCGCCCGGCTTGGGCGCCGGGGGACGCGGCGAGGGGGCACCCGGCCTGGCGGACCTGCGGCCGCCACTGCCGTTCCCCGTGCTGAACGCGTCCGTCAGCTTGCGTACTACGGGCGCCTCGATCGTCGAGGACGCCGAACGGACGAATTCACCAAGCTCTTGGAGCTTGGCCATGACGACCTTGCTCTCGATTCCAAGCTCCTTGGCGAGCTCGTATACCCGGACCTTAGCCACTTCGCTCCTTTACGGTCCGGGGTCGGTCGTCCGCCGGACCTTCGCTACTTCACGGGCGTACTCATCGCGTACTCATCGAGTGCTCATCGCAATCTCGACCTACTTCCGACTCGCGAGGTACCTGGCCGCGCGGACCGTCCGCGCGGCGTTTCTTACGTCTTACGGTCTGCCTGGCCGACCACCTGTCGCAGCTCTCCGGTGTCAAGCGGCCCCTGGACCCGCAGGGCCCGGGGAAACGCCCGACGCCGTACCGCCAGCTCCAGGCAGGCCGGTGTGGGATGCAGATACGCACCCCGACCGGGCAGCGTACCCCGATGATCGGGGACACAGCGATCCTCGATCACCACCACACGCAGCAGCCCCGATCGGGCCGTGCGCTGGCGGCACCCCACACAGGTGCGCTCAGGGCAGGCCTGGGCCCGGGTCCGGCCAGACACTTGTGATTCTACCTCCCCGCGTGCCCTGCCCCGAGGGCGGGCTCACGCCACAGTTCCCCAACGCCACGCGCGCCGACGGCATTCCCGCGCCCGCGCGCCGCGCCCGCCGCGGGGGCCTCATCCGGTGGGCTGCTCGCTCGGCTCCGTGTCCGGCCTGATGTCGATGCGCCAGCCGGTGAGCCGGGCGGCGAGGCGGGCGTTCTGCCCCTCCTTGCCGATGGCGAGCGAGAGCTGGTAGTCGGGCACGGTCACCCGCGCCGACCTGGCCAGCTGGTCGACCACGTCCACCTTGGTGACCCGGGCGGGGGACAGCGCGTTGGCCACGAGCTCGGCCGGGTCGTCCGACCAGTCGACGATGTCGATCTTCTCGCCGTGCAGCTCCGCCATCACGCTGCGCACCCGGCCGCCCATGGGCCCGATGCAGGCGCCCTTCGCGTTGAGCCCGGGGCGCAGCGAGCGCACCGCGATCTTGGTCCTGTGCCCGGCCTCGCGGGCGATCGCCGCGATCTCCACGGACCCGTCCGCGATCTCGGGGACCTCGAGCTCGAACAGCTTCTTGACCAGATTGGGATGCGTGCGTGACAACGTGACCGAGGGGCCGCGCGCCCCCTTCACCACCCGCACCACGTACGAGCGCAGGCGCGCGCCGTGCGGATAGCTCTCGCCTGGCACCTGCTCCTGGGGCGGCAGGATGGCCTCCAGCCTGCCGATGTCCACCAGCACGCTCTTGGGGTCACGGCCCTGCTGCACGATCCCGGCGACCACGTCGCCCTCGCGCCCCGCGTACTCGCCGAAGGTGATGTCCTCCTCGGCGTCCCGCAGCCGCTGGAGGATCACCTGCTTCGCCGTGGTGGCGGCGATCCGCCCGAAGCCCTGCGGGGTGTCGTCGAACTCCCTGGGCTTCACGGGCTCTCCGGCCTCGCCCGAACCGTTCGGCTCGGCGCCCTCCGCGGGGGCGCGCAGCTCGGCCAGCTCGTCGGCGTCCTCGCGGGCCCACACCGTCACATGCCCGGTGGAGCGGTCGAGCACGACCCGCGCCTGGCGCCTGCTGCCCTCGGTGCGGTGGTACGCGATGAGCAGGGCCGACTCGATGGCCTCCACCAGCACGTCGAAGGAGATCTCCTTCTCCCGCACGAGCGCCTGAAGCGCCTTCATGTCGATGTCCACGGCTACGCCTCCTTGGTGCTCTCGTCGTCGGCGGGCCTGCGGCTGAACTCGACCTCGACGCGCGCCGACGCGACCTCGGCGAGGTCGACCCGGCGAGCCGTGCCCTTGCGGCCCTTCTCCCCGGGGATCTCCAGATCAAGCCCGGTGTCGTCCACGGCGACCAGCCGCGCGGCCAGCTCGCCGCCCCCGGTCAGCCGCAGCCGCACCAGCCGCCCCACCGAACGCCGGTAGTGCCGGGGCTCCGTCAGCGGGCGCTCCGCGCCCGGCGAGGTCACCTCGAGCACATAGGGGGCGCCGCCCATGAGGTCGCTCTCGTCCAGCGCCTCGGACGCGGCACGGCTCAGCTCGGCACAGGCGTCCAGGCCCACACCCTTGTCGGTGTCCACCACGACCTGGAGAACGCGCCGCCGCCCGGCCGGGGTGATCTTCACGCCCTCGAGGTCCATCCCGCGCTTGGCGGCCAGCGGCTCAAGCAGCTCCCGCAGCCTGTCGATCTGGGTGGTGCTCATCCGGGTGACTCCTCGGCCGCGTCTGCTGTTGTCTCGGTGCCTTTCGCGCGTGTCGGCGCGTCCGGCCAACAGCCTATCGCCTGTGGCACGGTACGCGGACCGACCGGAGGGGCGGGGCTGGCGCGCCGTGGACGGGGTGGCGCAGGGATGGGCGGAGCGCACGGGTACGCTCACGGGGCGGTGATCTCTTCCGACCGCCCGCGGCTCTCGGGGGCCCCGGGGCGCGGAGGCCGCCGCATACGCCCACGGCCCACCGCGAGAAGGGGAAGTGCGGGGAACCATGTCTCCTGCCGTGCCCTCTACCGTGTCCCGACGTTCCCTGCTGACCGGCATCGTCCTGGTCGGCGCCCTGACCGGATGCACCTCGGGCGGCGACGAGGCGGCCGGTCGTGCCGCCGCCGCGAGCGACAGAGGGCTACGCCGCCGCGTGGCGAGGGACAGCACCGCGCTCCTGGCGCGTTACGACGCCACCGTCTCGGCGCACCCCTCGCTCGCCGGCGCGCTGACGCCGTTCCGCGAGGTCGTCACCGCCCATGTCACCGCGCTCGACGAGCCCGGCGAGGCCACGACCGGCGTCGCGGGCGCCGCCCCCGAGGTGCCCGCGAGGCAGGACCGCGCGATCGCCGCGCTCGTCGACGCCGAGCGCCGCGCCGCCGAGGAGCGGCTTGCCGCGCTGGCCGACGCCCCGCCCGAGCTCGCCAGGCTGCTCGCCTCCCTGGCCGCCGCCGGCGAGGTCCAGGCCCACCTCCTGAACGAGGTACGCCCATGAGCGAGACACCGTCCGAGCTGGACGCCGCGCAGGCCGCGCTCGCCGCCGAGCACGCCGCCGTCTACGGCTACGGCGTGGTCGGCGGCCGCATCGGCGAGGAGCGCGGGCGCGAGGCCCGCGAGGCGCACGACGCGCACCTGGCCCGCCGCGACGCCCTGCACCGCACCGTTCGCGACCTCGGCGGCTCGCCGGTCGCCGCGGCCGCCGGATACGCGCTGCCGTTCGAGGTGACCGACAGCGCGAGCGCCGTGGAGCTGGCCGTCGAGCTGGAGACCCGGCTGGCTGGCGCCTACGCGGACCTTGTGCTGGTCGGCGCGGGCGACGTCCGCCGCGACGCCGCCGACGCGCTGCGCGACGCGGCGGTGCGCGCCGCCCGTTGGCGCGGCCATGGCGAGCCGTTCCCCGGGCTCGCCGAGTACGCGGAGCGGGAGGGGACCGGCTGACATGGCGGCCCCCGTGCACCATCCCAAGCCCCCGCCGCGGCTGGCCCGCGCCCAGGAGGCGGCCGCGGGCGGCTGGCTGGCCGGGCTGCCCGCGCTCGTCGACGACGTGTGCGCCCGCTGGAAGCTGACCGCCGAGCGGGTCGTGGAGCCGGGCGGCAGCAGCAGCATGACCGTGCTGGTCACCGCCGCCGACGGCGGACGCGCGGCGCTGAAGATATCCCCGCCCGACGGCTCGGCCGCCGCCGAGGAGGCCGCGTTGCGCCGCTGGAACGGCCTGGGCGCCGTCCGCGTGCTGCGATCGGCGCCCGACGCGGGGGCGCTGCTCCTCGAACGGCTGCGCGGCGAGACCTCGTTGCGCTCGCTCCCCGACGCCAAGGCCATGCTCGAGGCCGTCTCGGTGGTTCGGCGGCTGTGGGTGGACCCGGGGGAGGGCCACCCCTTCCCGACCGTGGGGGAGCGGACCGCGGCCCGGGCCGCGCTCATGCGCGCCGCCGCCGACGACGAGACGGGCCCCCTGGTCGATCAGGCCCTGCGGCACCACGGGGAGCTGATGGCCGCGCCGGGCGAACGGCTGCTGCTGCACGGCGACTTCCGCCAGGGCATCGTGCTGGCCTCGGACGCGGAGCGCTCCCCCTGGCTCGCCGTCGGGCCCGAGCCGCTCGTCGGCGAGCGGGCCTACGACCTGGCCCGGCTGGTCCGCGACCGCCTGCACGACCTGGTGGCCTCCCCGGGCGCCGCCGCGATCACCCGCCGCCGGGTGACGCGCCTGGCCGAGTCGGTGGACCTCGACCCCGACCGGCTGCGCGCCTGGTCCCACTTCCGCGCCGTGGAGTCGGCGCTGCGCAACCTCGACCAGGGGCGGACGGCGGACGCGGAGATGCTTCTGGAGTTCGCCACGTGGCTGTGAGCCCGGCCGGTCAGCGGCGCAGCGGCAGGGGGGCGCCCATCACGGCGTAGGGGCAGGGCGCCGAGGGAAACAGGACCCGGCGGGCGAGATCCTGGTAGCCCAGCTTGTGGTAGAGCGCGCGGGCCGGGCTTTCGGTGTCGATGGCCGAGAGGATCGAACGCGGCTCCGTGGCCCCGTCGGTGAGCGTGGTGATCAGCCTGCGGCCTATCCCGCGGTGCTGGAACTCCGGCAGCACGTGCAGCTCGGTGATGGCGAAGGAGCCGTCAAGCCACGCGTCGTTGCCCGCCCGCCGCAGATACGGCTCGACCACGGTGGACCACCACTGCGCGCGGTCGTTGGGCATGCCGTAGACGAAGCCGACGAGCCGGCCCTGGCCGACCGTGGCCCCCAGGGCGCGGGCGCCGGGGCTGGCGAGGTGGCGGAGCACGATGTGGCGGCGCACCCCGACCTCCTCGGCGCTGAGCCCGAACGCCGCCGCCTGCACGGCCAGCGCCTCGTCCACCCGGGCCGCGAGGTCGAGCGGACCGATGGCGATGTCCCGGACGTCGGGGAAGGCCCCACCGGCGGATGCTGTCATGCGGGGAGGCTAACGCGCCGCGCCGACGAAGTCGCGCCCGGTACCGCGAATGGCCCGGCCGGGACGGGGACGGTTCAGAACAGCACGCTCATCAGCGTCCCGGTGCGCGTGAAGCCGAGGCGGCGGTAGACGGCGAGCGCGGGTGCGTTGAAGTCGTTGACGTACAGGCTCACCACGGGCGCGGTCTCGGCGAGGGCGTGCGCAAGCACGGTGGCGAGCCCGGCTGTGGCCAGGCCCTGGCCGCGCCGGTCGGGGGCCGTCCAGACGCCCTGGAGCTGGCAGATGTCGGGGGTGACCGCGCCGATCTCCGCCTTGAACACCACCCGCCCTTCCTCGACCCTGGCGAAGCAGCGGCCCGTGCCGAGGCTCTCGGCGACCCGCGACTGGTAGGCCAGGCCGCCGTCGTGCGCGTCGAGCGGCGAGATGCCGACCTCCTCGGTGAACATCGCCACGGCGGCGGGGAAGACCAGGTCCATCTCCGCCTTGCCAAGGCGCCGCACCAGCGGGTCGGGGGTGATGCCACGCGGCACCGCGCCGGTGACCAGCAGGGGCTGGCGCGGGCGCAGTTGACGCGCGGGGCCCCAGTGCGGCTCGAGCCTGGCCCACAGGCGCGCGGTGGGCCCGGCCGGGCCCACGATCGAGGAGCAGCGGCGGCCCTCGCGCAGCGCGCGGTCGGCGAACGCGCGCACGGCGCCCGCGTCGGCGCTGATGGGCACGAGGTTCGCCCCCGCGTAGCAGAGGGAGGTGAGCTTGCCCCGGCGGTAGTAGCCCCACATCTCGCCCCCGAGATAGGGGGCTTCGAGCCCGGAGTCGAGCACCCGGGCGGTGACGAAGGCGTTGGCGGGCGGGTCCTGGTGGAGCACGGCGAGGACGTCGTCGAGCTCGGGGGAGCCCAGGACCCGAGTGGTGGGTGTGGTCAGCACGGACAGGGCCTTCGAAGGGTCGGGGACAGGAGCGGGCAGGGGTCAGGTGACCGTGACCGTGGGGTCGCCCGAGGGGACGCCCTCCTTCTCCATCGACTCGGCGATCTTCATGGCCTCGTCGATCAGCGTCTCCACGATCTTGGACTCGGGCACGGTCTTGATGACCTCGCCCTTGACGAAGATCTGGCCCTTGCCGTTCCCCGACGCGACGCCGAGGTCGGCCTCCCTGGCCTCGCCTGGCCCGTTGACCACACAGCCCATGACGGCCACGCGCAGCGGGACTTCCATGCCGGTCAGCCCGGCGGTGACCTCCTCGGCCAGCTTGTAGACGTCGACCTGGGCGCGGCCGCACGACGGGCAGGAGACGATCTCGAGGCCGCGCTCGCGCAGGCCGAGCGACTCCAGGATCTGCGTGCCGACCTTGACCTCCTCCACCGGAGGGGCGGAGAGGGAGACGCGGATGGTGTCGCCGATGCCCTCGCTGAGCAGGGCGCCGAACGCCACCGCCGACTTGATCGTGCCCTGGAACGCCGGGCCCGCCTCGGTGACGCCGAGGTGGAGGGGGTAGTCGCAGCGCTCCGCGAGCAGCCGGTAGGCGTTGACCATGATCACCGGGTCGTTGTGCTTCACGGAGATCTTGATGTCGCGGAAGCCGTGCTCCTCGAAGAGGGAGCACTCCCACAGCGCGGACTCCACGAGCGCCTCGGGCGTCGCCTTGCCGTACTTGGCGAGCAGGCGCTTGTCGAGGGAGCCGGCGTTGACCCCGATGCGGATGGGGGTGCCGGTGTCCGACGCGGCCTTGGCGATCTCGGCGACCTTGTCGTCGAACTGCTTGATGTTCCCGGGGTTGACCCGGACCGCGGCGCAGCCGGCGTCGATCGCCGCGAACACGTACTTGGGCTGGAAGTGGATGTCGGCGATGACCGGGATGCCCGACTTGCGGGCGATCACGGCCAGCGCGTCCGCGTCGTCCTGCGTGGGCACGGCGACCCTGACGATCTGGCAGCCCGACGCGGTCAACTCCGCGATCTGCTGCAATGTCGCACCGATGTCCGAGGTGCGTGTCGTCGTCATCGACTGTACGGAGACCGGCGCTTCACCGCCTACGGCGACGGATCCGACCTGGATCTGGCGGCTGACGCGGCGCGTGGCCAGCTTGGTCGGGACGGACGGCATTCCCAGCGAGATGGCTGTCATGTGATTCGTGCAACCCCACGGTAAGGACGGGCGGGCTCCAGGGCTTCGAGCCTACGGCACCTCACCCGGTCAACCGCACCGGGTTGACAATATCCGCGGCGAGCACCAACAGGGTGAAGCAGATGAACACGCCCGCCACTACGTACGCGACCGGCATCAGCTTCGCGACGTCGAAGGGGCCGGGGTCGGGGCGCTTGGTGACCCTTGCCCAGCCGCGGCGCACCGACTCCCACACGGCGCCCGCGATGTGGCCGCCGTCCAGCGGAAGCAGCGGCAGCATGTTGAAGAGGAAGAGCGAGAGGTTGAACCCCGCGACCAGGAACAGCGCCGTCGCCACCTGCTGGCTCGCCGGGATGTCCAGGGTGAAGATCTCGCCGCCCACGCGGGCCGCGCCGACCACGCCCATCGGGGAGTCGGGCTCCCGCTCGCCGTTCCCCAGGGCGGCGTTCCACAGCCCAGGGATCTCCGACGGGATGTCCACCAGCGCCTGCACGCCCGTGGTCATGATGTCGCCCATGCGCTCGACGGCCTGCGGGAAGTCCTGCCTGACGATGCCTCCCGCGGGCGAGAAGCCGAGGAACCCGGCGGTCACGAACTCGCCCTCGACATAGCCGCCGTCGCCGTCGGTCCTGGCGACCTGGTTCTCGATGAGGTCGGCCTGGAGGTCCATCTCCCGCCCGTCGCGCTCGACGGTGATGGTGGCCGCGCCCGTGGTCTCCCTGATGCGCTCCTGGAGCGTGCCCCACTCGTCCATGCGCTCGCCGTTGAACGCCACGATGACGTCCCCCGCGCGCAGCCCGGCCGCCGCGGCGGGCGCGGGCCGGTCGGTGTCCTGGCAGTCCCTGGGCTCCTCGCTCTGGTCGATGACGCACTCGGAGACCGTGCCCACGGTGGTCGTCTGGGTGTTGATCCCGAAGCCCATGAGCACGCCGAGGAAGATCGTCACGGCCAGGATGAGGTTCATCCCCGGGCCCGCGAACATCACGATCACGCGCTTCCACGGCTTGCGCGTGTAGAACAGCCGCTTCTCGTCGCCCGGCTGGAGCTCTTCGAACGCGGCGGCCCTGGCGTCCTCGATCATCCCCCGGAACGGCGACGTGGAACGCTGCCGGATCGCGCCGTCGTCGCCCGGCGGGAACATCCCGATCATGCGGATGTAGCCGCCGAGCGGGATCGCCTTGACCCCGAACTCCGTCTCCTTCTTCTTCCGCGACCAGATCGTCGGCCCGAAGCCGACCATGAACTGCGGCACCCTGACCCCGAACATGCGCGCGGTGGAGAAGTGCCCCAGCTCGTGCCACGCGATGGAGAAGAGCAGCCCGAAGACGAAGACGAGTATGCCGAGGATGAACATCAACGCCGTCATGCGGTCACTGCCTCCGTCGTGGTCCCGCCCGCCGTCCCGGCGAGCTCGCGGGCACGCTGCCGCGCCCTGGTCTCCGCTTCGAGGACGTCCGACAGGGTCAGGGAGGTTCCGGGAGAGGAGTCGCCCTGCTCCTCGACGACCCGGGCGACGGTGTCCACGATCCCGGTGAACGGCAGCAGCCCGGCGAGGAACGCGTCGACACACTCCTCGTTCGCCGCGTTGAACACCGCGGGCGCGGTACCGCCGAGGCTACCCACCTTCCGGGCGAGCGGCACCGAGGGGAAGGCATCGGTGTCCAGCGGCAGGAACTCCCACGTGTGCGCCCGCGTCCAGTCGCACGGCGCCGCCGCCCCCGGCACCCGCTCCGGCCAGCCGAGCGCGAGCGCGATCGGCATCCGCATGTCGGGCGGGCTCGCCTGCGCCAGCGTCGACCCGTCGGCGAACTCCACCATCGAGTGCACATACGACTGCGGGTGGACCACGACCTCGATCCGCTCGAACGGGATGCCGTAGAGCAGATGGGCCTCGATCACCTCAAGGCCCTTGTTGACCAGCGTCGCGGAGTTGACCGTGATCACCGGGCCCATGTCCCACGTGGGGTGCGCCAGCGCCTCCCTGGGCGTCACCCCGGCCAGCTCGCCGCGCGACCTCCCGCGGAACGGGCCGCCGCTCGCCGTGACCACGAGCCGCGCCACCTCGGCGCGGGTGCCGCCCATGAGCGCCTGGAAGAGCGCCGAGTGCTCGGAGTCCACGGGGATGATCTGGCCCGGCTTCGCCAGCGACGTCACCAGCGGGCCGCCCACGATGAGGGACTCCTTGTTCGCCAGGGCGAGGATGTGGCCCGCCTCCAGCGCCGCCAGCGTCGGCGCGAGGCCGATCGAGCCGGTGATCCCGTTCAGCACGGTGTGACACGGGCCCGCCGCCAGCCGCGTCGCCGCGTCGGGGCCCGCCAGGATCTCCGGGATCGGCTGCCCCACGCCGTACTGCGCCCGCAGCGCCTCCCGCAGCTCGCCTGCCCTGTCCTCCCTGGCGATCGCGACCGTCCGCACCTGGAGCCGGTGCGCCTGCCCGGCCAGCAGGTCGATCCGCCCGCCCGCGGCCGAGAGGCCCGTGACCCGGAACAGCTCGGGATTCCGCAGCACCACGTCGATGGCCTGTGTCCCGATCGACCCCGTCGACCCCAGGACCACGATGTCCCTCGGCCCTTCGGGCGGCGGCTCGGCCGGGTAGCGCGCATGCGGATCGGCGAGACAGACGGCGCTCAAGGTCATCCTCCCATTGTCACTGCTCCCCACGGTGCCCCGGACAGGGACCCCGTCACGGCCCCTCCCCTACCCATGACCCACATCGAGCCGACTGGGGTTGCCCAGCAGTCCCGTTTCGCTGTCCGTCGGCACCATCCGCACCAGCAGCCTGGCCGTCCTGGTGCACCACAGCGTGGCGTTCTCGGCGAACGTCGGCAGCGCTTCGGCCTGCACCTCGGGCAGCGCGAGCAGCCGCCCGACGACCCGCGCCTCGTCGGGCGACACCCGCTGCACCCCCACGAGCGCCGCCCGCTCCACCAGCCGGTGCGACACCTGGCTCAGATACGGCAGCAGCGTCAGCACCGGCTGCCACGGCGCCGAGGCGACCCGCCCCCGCGGCGGCTTGATCCCGCAGTCCCGCACGACGAGCACCGGGCTGCCGAGCGTCGCCCCCAGCGGAGGCACCCGGCCCACCTCGTGCAGCGTCATGCACTCGAGGCCGCCGTTCGCCGCCTGCGCCAGCCGCGTCCACAGCTGCGGGCGGCCCGTCTCCACCACGACCCGCGCCCCCGTCGCCACCGCCCGCAGCGCCAGCACCTGCGCCGCCCACACCCCGCCGATCAGCACCACGTCGTACGGCACCGGGTGGTGGATCCCCAGCACCGCGGGCCGCGACCTGCTGTCCACCCCGACGATGATCCCGTCGTCCCCGACCGGCAGCGCCAGCGCGTCGAGCTCATCGGCCGACAGCACGTGCCCCGCGCCGCCCATCAGCGCCCACCCCCGAGCGGCAGCGTCGCCCGCAGCCCCGAAAGCTGCCGCCGGTCCATCCGCGCCAGCCCCACCCGGGCGGCCCGCGCCGCCCGCACCAGCTGACGGCTCGCCTCGCGCAACTCGCCCTCGCCGCGCCCCGTGACCCGCACATGACCACTCAGCACGGCGCCGCCCCGCCCCTGGCCCCGCAGCGTCAGCGCGAACGTCGTGGCGAACGCGGGCAGCGACGTCAGCAGCGCCACGAGGCCCGGCAGCGGTGTCGCACCGGGGCCGAGCTCGGGCCACCGCGCCACCCGGAACGTCGTGTGCCACCGGTCGTCGCACCGCCAGGCCCGCAGCCCCTCCGCCGTCCTGCGCGGCCTTTGCCCCTCGCTCCGGCCTATCAGCGCCGTCGCCGCGGGATTCGAGCTCGTGCACGCCGCCACCGCGGAGAGCAGCTCGGCCTCGCTCAGCACCGTCGCAGTGAACCCCGCCCCGGTCAGCCTGCTCGCCAGCTGATCGGCCGCGCGCGTCAGACAGCGCTGCGCGCCGGGAAGCCCCCCGCCGCGCTCCGCCACCGCATCGGGGCACAGCTCGGGATCGAGCCGCAACGCCACCCACGTCAGCCGCAGCGCGGGCGCGTCACCCTCCCGCTGCAACAGCGTGTAACTCGTCCCCGCGACCGACCTGTCCGGCAGCACGGGCGCTGGCGCGGGCTGCGTGTACTGCACCGACTGCACCGACTCCAGGCGGATCCCGTCCGTCTCGAGCGCCCCGTACAGCAGCGAGAGGGGCAACGGGCGCACCGCGCGCCCGGGTTGCAGCGGGGCCATCGCGGCCTCGACGCGCAGCACCGCCGTCAGCGTCCCGCCGTCCTCCGCCATCCCGACCTCGCGCCGCTCCCTGCCGTCCCGCCCACCGCGCGCGGCCACCGCGTAACTCCGCAGCCCGGGGCGGCACTCGGCGGCCAGCGCGAACAGCGGATCCGCGCCAGGCGGCGGCGCATCGGCCGCCGCCCGCTTCGCCCGCCGGTCCACCAGCGCCGCGCCGAGCCACCCCGGCAGCGTCTCCCCCCGCCGCCAGGCCACCACCACGAGCACGAGCAGCGCCGACGGCACCACCGCGAGCGCCCCGAGCGCCCAGCTCCCCGCGGCCCACCCGGCCGCCACCAGCCCACCGGCCGCCTGCACGCACAGCAGCGGCCCCAGCGGGACCGGCCCACCCGGCCCCGGCACGGCCCGCGGCAGCACCGCGCGCCCAGGACCTCCGGCCGTCCGCGTCGTGGCGTTCGCCCGCATCTCGCCCCCCTCCCGACAGTGATCGAACCGTCACCCGGCATAGTAGATCCTCGGTCTGACGTCCGGTCACGGGCAGGGGGAGGGGCGGACACCCATGGCGTCACGCAAGGACGAGCTGAACGCGTACACCTTCGCCAAGCGGCGCACGGTCGCGGCGTTCCTCCAGCCCGCGCCCACCGTGACCGAGGAGGGCGCGCCGCGCCCTCTGCGCGCGGTGCTGCCCGGCATGGTCGTCGGCGCGCTGATCCTGGCGGGCTTCGGCGCGTGGGGGATGTTCCGCCCCTCCGTCCCCGAGGGCTGGGACGAGCCGGGGCGCAACATCATCATCGGCAGCGACTCCACCACCCGCTACGTCGTCCTGGAGACCGAGGGCCGCGCCCAGCTCCACCCCGTGCTCAACCTCGCGTCCGCCCGCCTCCTCCTCGACGACCCCGACTCGTTCGACATCGTCGAGGTCGACGAGTCCGAGCTGGACAGCGGCGCCATCCCGCGCGGCCCCACCCTCGGCATCCCCTACGCCCCCGACCGGCTCCCCGCCACCGACGAGGCCGCCGAGGCCAAGCGCTGGGCCGTCTGCCTGCGCCCCGGTGGCGGCGAGGGCGACATCCAGCAGGCCACGTTCGTGCTGGCCACGGACGACACCGACCGCGTCGAGGGCGACGAACGGCTCACGGGCCGCGATGTCCTCTTCGTCGAGTCGGAGGGGACGCCCTACCTCGTGGACCCCTCGGGCACCCGCTACCCCCTCGCCGAGGAGGGCCGCGAGGTGCTGCTCCGCCTGCTCACCCGGGGCGATCCGCAGCCCGTGAGCGAGGAGTGGCTGGCGACGTTCGCCGAGGGCGACACCATCGGCTTCCCCGAGCTGCCCGACGTGGGCGCACCGGCCGGGGTCCCCGGCCTCGTCGAGGCGGCGAACACCGTCGGCATGGTCGTGCGCGCCCCCACGGGCGCTGGCCCCCAGCACTATGTCGTCCTGCCGGGACGGGTCGTCCCCGTCACCGACTTCACCGCCTACCTGGTGCTCAACAGCCCCGCCACCGAGATCCTCGGCCAGCAGGGCGACGCCCTGGCACTCAGCGCGCAGAACATCACCCCGGCCCCACCGGACGCGAGCGTCGAACGCGACTGGCCCGAGCCCGTCACCGAGCAGGTCAACGGCGCGGGCCGGGACACCGTCTGCTCCGTGCTCCACGACGTGGACGACCGCGACGGCGGCACCGAGGTCACCGCGTGGGCGGGCGATGACTACCCCGCCACCATCGCGTCGGGGGCGGCCAACGCCTATGTCACCCCCGGCTCCGGCCTGCTCTACCGCCAGGTCACGGGCGAACAGGCCGACGCGGGCCGCGTCTTCCTCGTCACCGACACCGGCCTGCGCTACCCCGTCCAGGCCACCGCCACCTCCACCGAAGGCGAGCCCGACGACCGGGCGCACATCCGCCTCGGCTACGGCGACGTCACCCCGGTCCCGGTCCCCGCCCACTGGTCGGAGTTCCTGCCGACGGGGCCGAGCCTCGACACCACCAACGCCAAGCAGCCGCAGGGTTCCTGACATGGCACGCCGCATTCGCATCCATGACCGCGTCCGCATCGGTGACCGTGTCCGCGTTCGCGCCGCGCTGACCGCCCTGCTGCTGACGGCGCTGGGCACCGCGGGCGCCCCGCCCGCCGCCCACGCGGACGGGGGGCGCTGCGCGTTCCCCGCCGAGAACATCGAGGAGCGCCCCTGGGCGCTGCAACGCGTCCTCCTCGACCGCGTCTGGCAGGAGAGCCACGGCGGGAACGTGAGCGTCGCCGTGATCGACACCGGCGTCGACACCGCCCATCCGCAGCTCGCCGGTGCCGTGGACGCCGCGCGCGGCGCGGACTTCACCGACGCCGATGGCGACCACACGACGGACACGGTGGGCCACGGCACCAAGGTCGCGGGCATCATCGCCGCCCGCCCGCACGACGCCACGGGCTTCGTCGGCCTGGCGCCCGAGGCCACGATCGTCCCCATCCGGCAGAACGACGCGGAGGGCAGCGGCTCCGTCGCCACCCTCGCCCAGGCGATCGACCACGCGGTCGGTGTGGGCGTGGACATCATCAACATCTCCCAGGACAGCGACGCCGCCCCCGGCGAGGAGTCCGAGCTGGCCAGGGCGGTGAACGCCGCGCTGGACGCGGACATCGTGGTCATCGCCTCCGTCGGCAACGACGGCGCCGACGGCGAGCGCCGCCTCACCTACCCCGCCGCCTACGAGGGCGTCCTCGCCGTCGCCGCGTCCGACCGGAACAACGAGCGCGCCCCGTTCTCCCAGTCAGGCGACTTCGTCGGCATCGCGGCGCCCGGCGTTGACATGGTCTCCACGGTCCCCCGCGGCGGCCACTGCGTGGACAGTGGCACGAGCTTCGCGGCCCCGTATGTCGCGGGCGTCGCGGCCCTGTTGCGCGCCGCACAGCCGGACTGGACGGCCGAACAGGTCGTCACCCACCTCAAGCAGACGGCGGAACGGTCCCAGCCGGGCCCCGACGAGGACCTCGGCTGGGGCGTCGTCGACCCCGTCCGCGCCCTCACCCAGGACACCTCGCCCCCGGGCCCCACCCCGGTCCCCGACCCTCCCGCACCCGCGGCCCCTGCCCCCGACGTCGAGCCCCTCGACCTGGGCGAGACCCACGCCGAACGCGCCGAACGCCTCGGCACCTTCGCCATCCTGACGGCCACTCTGCTGACGGCGGCCCTGGCGGGCACGGCCCTGATCGTCCGTGACTATCGCCACCGTAACGGCCTTGCCTCAATGCGTAGCGATCGGCATAAGATGGGATCTCCACGGTGACTGAGGGGGCACCGGTGGAGGGGAGGGTGGGATGACAACGGATTCGGTCCAGCCGCCGAGTCAGCCGGATTTGTATCTCGCGGACGGTGAGCTGAGAGAGTTCTCGAGCTGGCTGAGCTTACTGTTGGACAAGCTGAACGGCTCCGGCGTGAGCGGCGAGCAGGTCAGCGTCCTGAACACCGCGGAGCACCACTTCGGTGAATCGCCCGCGGCGGCAGAGATCTTCGCCGAGTACGAAAGGGTGCGCGCACGCCTCGAGGAATTCGTGCGCCTTCAGCAAGAGGCCATCGAGATGCTGAGTATCTCCACCGCTGCGATGGAGAACGACTATGTGACTGCCGACCAGGAGGAGTTCGAGCGGTTCCAGCAGATCAGCGCGAACTTCGACTCGCTGTACGACAGGGGCAGGGGTTCCGGCTCCGGGCCAGGGGACGTGCTTCTGTGATGGGGGGTCGGGGCGATGAGTGAGCACGAGTCCGCGTCGCACGAGGCGTTGGTGGCCATGATCGCCAATGGCGCCCCCGAGGCGCTCACCTCCCGGGCGGAGATCCTCATCGAGATGGCGCCCTACCTGGAGACGGTGGGGAACTTTATCTGGATGCGGATCGCGACCATGCCGTGGGAGGGGGAGGCGGCCGAGACGATCCGGGCGTGGGGCGATCACTTCCGGCGTGAGTCGGCGATGCTGAGCAAGTACGCGTCGGTCACGGGCAACGCCATGCAGATGGCGGGGGAGGCGCTTGCCCAGGCCAAGTCCTCGATGCCCCCGGTCCCCGACTCGCCGCTTGGCCCCGTGGAGACCGGCACGGTGGCGGACCTGATCACGGCGGGTGTCGAACGCGAAGAGGCCATCGGCGTGATGGACCGCCTGGCATCCTCCTACCGCATCGCGGCGAACACGATGTCGAGGGCGGTAGAGCCGCAGTTCGAGGGTCTGGCTCCCAGAGGCTTTCGGGCCCCTTCGCCCGGCCCCGCGGGTGACTCCCCGGTGGCGGGGACCATGCCACCTGGCGGCGCGTCCGAGCCCGTCGGTTGGTACGGGGCGACGCCGGGAGGCGGCGGGACGCCGTCCTCTCCCGATGCCTTCCAGTCACCACTCCCGGCTGAGACAGGCCAGGCGGTGTCGGGGGCGCCGATCCGGCCCGCCATCGGGGGCGCCGACGAGCGCATCGGCACTTCGTTGGACTCCCTCACCACGGCCCCACCTTCGGCACCACCAGCCGGTCCGCCGTCACCTGTTGGGCCCACGCCCACGACTCCGCCGCTTGACCATGGCGGCGGACCGCTGATCCCGCCCGGGGGGCCACCGGCACGGTTGGGGCCCGGCCTCGGCGGCCCGGTGGCCAAGCCGCCGAGCGCTGGACCTCCGGCGAGCGGGCCGCCTCCTGTGGGGAGGTCGCCTGTCGTCGGCCCGGGGCACGGCCCGGCCGTTCCCGGCCCGGCAGGGCATTCCTCCATGGTGGGGCGCCCACCGATGGGCGGCATGCCGAGCAACGGCGCTCTCATTCCCCGAACGCCAGCCCAGAGCGGGATCTACGGGGGAGTGCCGCGCCCCGCGGAACGGCTCAGCCGAGGTCTGCCCCTGGGCAACGCCATCGGTCTGGGGGCGGTTCCGGCGATGCGTGATCCAGCCACAGGGGCGGTCCACGGGCCCGGAGGTGGTCTGGTCGGACGACCTGTCGGCGCGGTGAACGCCAGCCCTCACCGGCCCACACCGCCTTCCCAAGCGCCCCGGGTGACGGGGCGGCCTCTGGTGCCGAAGCCCGGTCGCCGCCGCAGGAGGAAGCTGGACGATCGCGAACGACACGACAAGGACCGCTGATTCGATGACTCCCCCCACGCCCTCAACTCACCGACGTGGTAAGTCCCTCTCGCTGTTATTGGCGGGGATGGTCTTCTGCGGCACGGCTCTGGCTCCGCACGCGGCTGCCGAAGGTCCCCAGGACCCCTGGTACATGAGCACGTGGCGGGTCCAGGAGATGTGGGAGCAGACGAGAGGGGAGGGCGTCACGGTGGCGGTTCTCGACTCCGGGGTGGATGCGTCCCTCCCACACCTTGAGGGTCAGGTCATGGAAGGTGCCGACTTCACCCGCGACCCCGAGGGGGCTCATTACGACACCGAAGGCCATGGCACCGTCATGGCGGGGGTCATCGCGGGTACCGGTGAGGGGGGCGGAATCCAGGGGCTCGCTCCCGGGGCCGAGATCCTTCCTGTTCGGGTCGCCGACAGCGCCAGTTGGGACTTCGGTCTGGAGGACCGTTTCGCCGAGGCGATCCAATACGCCGTCGACTCCGGCGCCAAGATCATCAATATTGCGGTGGGTTCGGAGGTGGCCAGCGGCAATCCCGAGGAGCTATATGCCGCTATCGATGAGGCAGTACGCAGCGATGTGCTGATCTTCGCGGCTGCTGGAAATTCCGCCGAGTACTCGAATCTGGTCAGCCAGCCTGCGAATTATGACGGAATCGTCGGTATCGGAGCGGTTGACAGAAATGGTGACCGCGCTGTCTATTCGACTCCCAGCCCTTATGTAGCGCTCTCCGCACCCGGCAATGATGTGCCGGGATACTGCCCCGACCGGTCATGGGAGGAGGCCTGCCTCGTCGAACGTGGCGGCACCAGCGTTGCTACGGCCCTCACCTCCGCCTCGGCGGCTCTCATCTGGTCCGCTCATCCCGACTGGACCAAGAACCAAGTGCTTCGCGCGCTGGCGCAGACCGCCGAGGGGGATGGTCGGAGGGATGACAACGTCGGGTTCGGGATGATCCGGCCCGATCGGGTGATCCTCGACGAAGGGGTGGATCCCGGAGAGCCGGACGTCAATCCGATGTTCGACGCCTACGAGCGATCACTCGACCCCCCCGTCTCACCCGAGCCGGTCCCCGATGAGGAGCCCGCGGGGGAGCCCGAGGAAGAGGAACCGGCCGATGAGGACGCCGTTCCTGAGGGGGAGGAGCGGAGCGACGCGTCCGCCAGTGGAGCCGGGGGCGACGGTGGTGGCGGCAACGCGCCCGCGCTCATCGGCGTCATCGGGGGGTTGATCATTCTGGGCGGCGTGGCTGCCGCGGTGATCGTGAACCGCCGCAGAACCGCCTAGCCGTTCACAGCAAGAACAGCACTCACACAAGGGGAGGGTATGCATGTCCGACCAGATGCCTACGGACAATCTTCGGTTCAGCAATGAAACCATCCAGGCGCTGATCAATTCGCTCAACCAGGAGATCGAGCTTCTTCAGGGCAGCAAAGGCAAGCTGGAGGCCACGACGACGGAGGTCATGGCTGGCTGGCAGGGCCAGGCGGGCTCCCGCTTCGGCGCGGGCCAGCAGGAGGCCAACCTCAACCTCGACCGCCTCATCAGGTCACTGGAGAACCTACGCGGGCTGGTCGAGATGAGCCGGAACGACTTCGACGACCTGGAGCAGCAGCAGCTCGACGACATGCTGCGCGCCCAGTCGGGCCTGGCCAACATCAACAGCTCCGGCTTCGAGAACCTCGCCTGAGGGGAATGGGACATGAGCGATTTCACCAGCGTCAACTACTCCGCGCTCAGCGGTGGTTCCGAGGGCCTGACCGTCGAGGAGCGCCAGCTGCTCGACCGCCTCGAGGCACTGAAGGCGGCCCTCAGGTGGGCCGCCGAGGGCTGGACCGGTGAGGCGCAGCGCGCCTTCGCGATCAACATGAACGCCTTCTCCGAGGAGCTGGACAAGCTCCGCGTCGTCCTCGGCTCCACGGGCAACGCCCTAGAGACGGCCGGGATCAACTACCGGGCCGTCGACCTCCGTTCCGCCAACCGCATGGGCTGACCCACCGCATGGGCTGACCCACCGCAGGCACCCGAAGGGGGTGGCGCCGCGAGCCGGTGCCACCCCCTTCGGCGCCCCTCGCGCACGCGCGGCGGCCCGCCTACTGCTCCGGCAGCCACCCCAGCTGGACCAGCGGACGCCCTCGCCGTCGCGACGCGAACTGCGCCCGGCCCGGCGGCAGCGGCCGCGCCCGCATCGAGGGGAAGATCTCGCCCTCCTTGGGATCCCCGGACAGGACCAGCCCCTGGGCCCCCAACTCCCTCAGCCGCTGCACGAACGGCTCGAACATCGCCCGTGAGACGCCCGCCGCGCTCCGCGCCACGACGAAGTGGATGCCCACGTCCCTCGCGTACGGCAGGTGCTCCACCAGGTGCGCCAGGGGATTCCGGCTGGTCGCCGAGACCAGGTCGTAGTCGTCGACCACGACGAACAGCCGCGGCCCCGACCACCACGAGCGTGCCTTCAGCTCCTCGATGCCGATGTCCTCCTTGGGCGCCCGCTTCTCGAAGATCTTGTCGAGCGAGACGACGTCCTGCGTCAGCCGCGTCTCCGTCGTCGAATAGCTGGCGATGTACTCCTGCGGCGCCGCCGCCATCAGCGTCCTGCGGTAGTCGGTGACGATGAAGCGCACGTCCTCCGGCGTGTACCGCTCGACCAGCTTGCGCATCACCAGCCGCAGCGCCGACGACTTCCCCGACTCGCTCTCGCCGATCACCATCAGGAACGGGTCCCGGTCGAAGTTGACGAAGACCGGCTCCAGATCGTCCTCGCCCACGCCGATCGCGATGCCGTCCTCGGGCCGTTCGAAGCCCTTCGGCAGGTCCTCCGCGGCCAGCCGCCGCGGCAGCATCCGCACCGCGGGCGCCTCGGGCCCCCGCCACCCGGCGCGCACCGCCTCGATCAACGACGCCGTCCCCTCGGCCAGATCGGCCGTGCGGCCCGCCCCGTCGAGGCGCGGCAGCGCCACCATCCAGTGCAGCCGGTCCGGCGTCTGCCCGCGCCCCGGCACGTCCGCGGGGATCGCCGCGGCCACCTTCCTGTCGAACTCCGAGTCGAGCGTGTCGCCGAGCCGCAGCTCCAGGCGGTTGGTCAGCTGATCCTTGAGCGCCGGGCGCATCTCCATGTACCGGGACGCCGTGACCACCAGATGGACGCCGTACCCCAGGCCGCGCGCCGCGATGTCGTTGATCACCGGCTCGAGCGCCATGTCGTAGTCCTGCTTGAACGCCGCCCACCCGTCGATCAGCAGGAAGACATCGCCCCACCGCTGGTCGGCCAGCTGGCCCGCGCCGCGCATCCGCCGGTAGGTGTCCATCGAGTCGATGCCCTGCCTGCGGAACAGGTCCTCGCGCGCCGCAAGCACCCCGGCGACCTCCGACACCGTCCGCCGCACCCGGTCGGGGTCGAGTCGCGACGCCACCCCGCCCACATGCGGCAGGTCCCCCATCGCGGCAAGACCGCCCCCGCCGAAGTCGAGCCCGTAGAACTGCGCCTCCGCCGACGTGTGCGTCAGCGCGAACGAGGCGATCAACGTCCGCAGCAGCGTGGACTTCCCCGACCTGGGCCCGCCGACGATCAGCATGTGCCCGCCCGCGCCCGAGAAGTCGCGGAACAGCACCTCCCTGCGCTGCTCGAACGGCTTGTCCACCACGCCGAGCGGGACCGTCAACGCCGCCTGCCCCGACGCCTGGAGGCCGCGCCCCTCCACCACGTGCAGCTCGGGAAGCAGCTCGTCCATCGTCACGGCCGCGTCAAGCGGCGGCAGCCACACCTGATGGGCCGCCGGGCCCTGCCCCTCGATCCTGCGGACGATCACGTCGAGGACCGTCTCGGCCAGCGCGTCGTCGGCGCCGCCCGCCCCGCCGCCCGCCGCCGCGGCGGGCTCGGGCTCAGGGTCCGCGTACCGCACCGGCACCGGTGCCGCCGTGAACACCACGGGCCGCCTGCTGACCGGCCGCAACGCCCCCACCTCGGCCCGCTGGGACGGCTTGCGGTAGGGGCCGGACACATACGCCGCCTTGAAGCGCGTCATCTGCTCCGTGCCCGACTTCAGCAGCCCCGAGCCCGGCACCTGGGGCAGGTGGTACGCGTCCGGCACGCCGATCGCCGTCCGCGACTCGGCGGCCGAGAACGTCCGCAGCCCGATCCGGTACGACAGATAGGTGTCGAGCCCCCGCAGGCGCCCCTCCTCCAACCGCTGCGAGGCCAGCAGCAGATGGACCCCGAGCGACCGGCCGATGCGGCCGATCTGGATGAACATGTCGATAAAGTCGGGCTTGGCCGACAGCAGCTCGCTGAACTCGTCGATCACCAGCACCAGCGAGGCCAGCGGCTCGAGCCGGGCCCCCGCCGCCCGCGCCCGCTCGTAGTCGTGGAGATTCGCGTAGTTCCCCGCCGCGCGCAGCAGCTCCTGGCGCCGCTGCAACTCCCCCCTGATGGAGTCGCCCATGCGGTCCACCAGCGTCAGGTCGTCCGCGAGGTTCGTGATGACCGCCGACACGTGCGGCAGCCCCGCCATGCCCGTGAACGTCGCGCCGCCCTTGAAGTCGGCCAGCACGAAGTTCAGCGTCTCGGAGGTGTGCGTCACGGCGAGCCCGAGCACCAGCGTGCGCAGCAGCTCCGACTTGCCCGAGCCGGTCGCCCCGACGCACAGGCCGTGCGGACCCATGCCCTCACGCGCCGCCTCCTTGAGGTCCAGCATCACCGGCTGGCCCTCCTCGTCCACCCCGATCGGCACCCGCAGCTGCTCGCCCGCCGACCGCGGCCGCCACGTCCGCGCCACGTCGACCGACGCCGGGTCGCCGAGGCCGAGCAGCTCGGCGAAGTCGAGGTTCGCCAGCAGCGGCTCGTCCTCGTCAGCCGCCGCGCTCAGCCGCAGCGGCGCCAACTGCCGCGCCAGCGCCTCCGCCGCCGCCACCGGCAGCACGTCGGGCTCCCCCTCGAACACCATGCCGTCCTGCGCTTCGAGGCGCAGCGCCCCCGCCCGGCAGCTGATCGCCAGGCCGCCCCGCCCCGGGTCGGCGTCGCCCCGCACCAACTCCACGACGGTGACGCCCTGGAGCCCCTCAGCCGAGGCGAACGCCGACATCGGCGGAATCCGCGCCCCGTCGAGCACCAGCACCACATGCGGCTGGTCGAGCACCGGCTTGCCCCCGGGCGAGAACCGCCCCCGCCCCTCCATGCGCCCCGCCAGCTCCTGCTCCACCTCGGCCACCGAGCCGAGGATCAGCCGCCGCGAGCCCGCCCCGTCCTGCGAGGGAAGCTGCGCGTGCGGCAGCCACTTCGCCCACTCCCAGCGCTCCGCCGCCTCGCCCGAGACCCCCACCGCGATCACCACGTCCTCCGGGGAGTGCAGCGCCGCCAGTGCGCACACCAGCGAACGCGCCACCCCCTGGGCCGTCTCCGCGTCCCCCGACAGCGCGAGCCGGTAGAAGCCGCGCAGCGACACGGCCATCGGCAGCCCGTCCACCGTGCTGTGCGCGTCGAGGAAACGCCGCATGGCCCCCGCAGTCAGCGGCTCCAACTCGTCCACGGGCGCCGTCTGAGGCTCTACGAGCGGCGTCGCAAGACGGTGCTCGCCCACCCCGATCCGCACCTGCCCGAAGTCCGCATCCCCGGCCCGCCGTTCCCACACCCGGCTGCCCTCGGCGACCAGCGCCCACAGCTGCTCGGGCCGCGGATGCAGATAGAGCTGCGCGTCCCGCTGCCGCGCCGCGGTCTCCCGCACGGCGGCCCGCGTCCGCGCCAGATACTTCAGGTAGTCCCGCCGCAGCTGCGCCATCTGCCCCTGAGTCCCCCGCCGGAACCGCACGATCATGGCCACCACCATGCCCACCGTGGAGACCATCATCAGCATGCCCATGATGCGCATGAACGGGTGGGCGCCCGGCATGAAGAAGAACACCACCGAAGAGCCCATGCCGAGCATCGGCACGACCTGCATCAGCACGCCCTCCTGCTGCCCCTTGGGCAGCTCGGGAGGCGGCAGCAGCTGCACCGCCTCTCCGGGCATCTGCTCGGGAAGCGCCCTCGGCGGGCGCTTGACGACGATCTGGCTCATCCGAATTCCCCCCGGAAGAACGGCCTGTGACGCGGCGTCGATCCTAGTGGCCGCCACTGACACCACGCCGGGTAGGGTGGCGGGCGCAGTCCGTGCCCAAGGGGAGGGGAGCATGACCGTGAGCACGACCGCGTCCACCGGGGCCACCGGCTTCTGCCGGGTCACGATCGCCGCGCCGACCAGCCGTATCGACATGGCGCTGCCCTCGGACTTCCCGCTGGCCGAGCTCTACCCGGAGATCCTGCGCCTCACCGGCCTCACGCCCGAGCGCGGCGCCCCCGTCGGCTACCACCTGGTGCGCCGCGACGGCACCGTCCTCGACGGCGCGCGGACCCTGGGCGGCCAGCGGATCCTCGACGGCGACGTGCTGGCGCTGCGCCCGTTCGCCGACTCCCTGCCCCCGCCCGTCCACGACGACGTCACCGACGCGGTGGCCCACGCCGTCGCCCACGACCGGCGCCTGTGGCATGAGGGCATGCTGCGCGTCGCCGGGCTCTCCGCCGCGGGCGTCCTGGCCGCGTCGGCCGCCGTCGTCCTGTGGTACGGCGAGCCCGACCGCCACGAGATGCACGGCCTCCCCGGCGTCGTCGCGGGGCTGCTCGCCCTGCTCCTGATCGCCTTCGCCGGCGTTCGCGCCCGGGTGTACGGCGACCACGCCGCCGCCGTGGCGTTCGGGCTCGCCGCCCTGCCCCACGCGTTCGTCGGCGGCACCGGCGTCCTGCCGCTCGACGCGGGCCACGGCGTCGGCCGCCTCGAGCTGCTGCTCGGCTGCGCCGCCGTCCTGCTCGCCTCGGTCGCGCTGCTCGCCGCCGGTCCAGGCGCCACGAGCTGGTTCGCCGCGAGCGCGAGCGCCGCCGCCCTCGGCGCGCTCGCCACGTTCGGCGCCATCGTCGCCGACGCCTCGGCCGTCTCGGCCGCCGCCGTCTGCGCCCCCGTGGCGCTGGGCGCGCTGGCCTTCCTGCCCGCGCTCTCCGCCGCCCTGGTCCGCCTGCCCATCGGGTACACCGCGCCGCCCACCGGCTACGACGACGCCCCCGACCAGCAGGCCATGTCGCCGGTCGACACCGAGCGCGTCGCGGCCCAGGCCCGCCGCGGCCACCAGCTCCTGCTCGGCCTCACCGGCGGCTGCGCGGTCCTGGCCACCGCGGCCGCCGCCGTGCTCGGCTTCTCGGACAACGGGTGGGGCCGCCTCCTCGCCCTGGCCACCGGCGTCGCGCTGCTCACCCGCGCCCGCCTCTTCCGGTATGCCGTGCAGGTGACGGTCCTGCTGATCGCCGGGCTCGGCTCCCTCGCGCTGCTGGTCATCGGCTTCGCCGCCGACACCTCGGCCGCCGGCGGCTCACCCGACCTGCGGACCCTGTGGCTGTCCGCCGCCCTCACCGCGGGCGCCGCCGTGCTGGCCGCCGTCGCGCTGATCGTCCCGCGCGCGGGGCTCACCCCGTTCTGGGGGCGGGTGCTCGACCTCACCGAGAGCGCCGTACTGTTGTCGCTCATCCCGCTCTGCCTGGCCGCCCTCGACGTGTACAGCGAGGCCAGAGGACTGACCAGCGGCTGATGACCACCGGATGTGCTCACCGCGCCATCCTGCTGTAGCCTGCTTAGCGGCCGTTTGCGTACGCGCCCCCGGATTCTTCTGGAGGAAGCGCTCAGCGGACCCCGCCTCCCGAGTTCAGGAAGCTCCCCCCAGGATCAGCCGAGGGGCACTCGGTGGCTACATCGGATACCGCCAAGGAGTACGTGTGTCGTCGCTCGACGTCGCCACGAAGCAGAAGATCATCGCCGAGTTCGCCACCAAGGAGGGCGACACCGGCTCCCCCGAGGTCCAGGTGGCCCTGCTGTCCCGCCGCATCTCGGACCTCACCGAGCACCTGAAGACCCACAAGCACGACCACCACTCCCGCCGGGGCCTGCTGCTCCTGGTCGGCCAGCGCCGCCGCCTGCTCCAGTATCTGGCGCGCAAGGACATCCAGCGCTTCCGCACCCTGGTGGAGCGCCTTGGCATCCGCCGCGGCGCGGCGGGCGCCAGGTAAGACGCCGAAGAGGGAGCGGCCACCCGCGCGGGGCCGCTCCCTTCGCCGTATCCGGTCCGGCACGGACCGAAACCGCGCCCGGGGCCGCCCGCCTTTGTAGGCTGGTCCCACGACACAACGGAAAACGACGCATGCATGAGGCGGAGCGCCTTCTCACCGTCGCCGGTCCTCGGTAGTGGCCCCCGGGCTGCTCTCCCGGAGGCTTCGATCGATGGCCGGCCCGTCGGGAGGTGCTCCACCCGCTGCCCCGCACCGCGCGGGGCGCAGAAGAGGAGATTCACCAAGGTGGAGAACGAGACCCACTACGCCGAAGCCGTCATCGACAACGGCGCCTTCGGCACCCGCACCATCCGCTTCGAGACCGGCCGCCTTGCCAGGCAGGCCGCCGGTTCCGCGGTGGCCTACCTGGACGACGACACCATGGTTCTTTCGGCCACCACGGCATCGAAGAACCCCAAGGACCAGCTGGACTTCTTCCCGCTGACCGTCGACGTGGAAGAGCGCATGTACGCCGCGGGCAAGATCCCCGGCTCCTTCTTCCGCCGCGAGGGCCGCCCCTCCGAGGACGCCATCCTCACCTGTCGCCTGATCGATCGCCCGCTGCGCCCGTCGTTCAAGAAGGGCCTGCGCAACGAGATCCAGATCGTCGAGACGATCATGGCGCTCAACCCCGACCACCTCTACGACGTGGTCGCCATCAACGCCGCCTCCTGCTCCACGCAGCTGGCGGGACTGCCGTTCTCCGGCCCCATCGGCGGCACCCGCGTCGCGCTCATCCGCGGCCAGTGGGTGGCGTTCCCGACCCACACCGAGCTGGAGGAGGCCGTCTTCGACATGGTCGTCGCCGGCCGCGTGCTGCCGGACGGCGATGTCGCGATCATGATGGTCGAGGCCGAGGCCACCGACAAGACGATCGAGCTGGTCAAGGGCGGCGCCCAGGCTCCGACCGAGGAGGTCGTGGCCGCCGGGCTCGAGGCCGCGAAGCCGTTCATCAAGGTGCTGTGCCGGGCGCAGTCCGACCTCGCCGCCAAGGCGGCCAAGCCCACCGGCGAGTTCCCCGTCTTCCTCGACTACCAGGACGACGTCTTCGACGCGCTGTCCCAGGCCGTCCGCGGCGAGCTGGCGCAGGCCCTCACCATCGCGGGCAAGCAGGAGCGCGATGGCGAGCTCGACCGCATCAAGACGGTCGCGGCCGACAAGCTGCTGCCGCAGTTCGAGGGGCGCGAGAAGGAGATCTCCGCCGCCTACCGCTCGCTGACCAAGGAGCTGGTGCGCGAGCGCGTCATCCGCGACAAGGTCCGCATCGACGGCCGCGGCGTCACCGACATCCGTACCCTGGCCGCCGAGGTCGAGGCGATCCCGCGGGTGCACGGCTCGGCGCTGTTCGAGCGCGGCGAGACCCAGATCCTGGGCGTCACCACGCTGAACATGCTGCGCATGGAGCAGCAGCTCGACACCCTCTCGCCGGTGACCCGCAAGCGCTACATGCACAACTACAACTTCCCGCCCTACTCCACCGGCGAGACCGGCCGCGTCGGCTCCCCCAAGCGCCGCGAGATCGGCCATGGCGCCCTCGCCGAGCGCGCCCTGATCCCGGTGCTGCCGAGCCGCGAGGAGTTCCCCTACGCGATCCGCCAGGTGTCCGAGGCCCTTGGCTCCAACGGCTCGACGTCCATGGGCTCCGTGTGCGCCTCCACGATGTCCCTGCTGAACGCCGGTGTGCCGCTCAAGGCGCCGGTCGCGGGCATCGCGATGGGCCTGATCTCCCAGGAGATCGAGGGCGAGACGCACTATGTGACCCTGACGGACATCCTCGGCGCCGAGGACGCCTACGGCGACATGGACTTCAAGGTCGCTGGCACCCGCCAGTTCGTCACCGCGCTCCAGCTCGACACCAAGCTGGACGGCATCCCCGCCTCCGTGCTGGCCGCCGCCCTCAAGCAGGCCCGCGACGCGCGGCTGCACATCCTCGACGTGATGAACGAGGCGATCGACGTCCCCGACGAGATGTCGCCCAACGCCCCGCGCATCATCACGGTGAAGATCCCGGTCGACAAGATCGGTGAGGTCATCGGCCCCAAGGGCAAGATGATCAACCAGATCCAGGAGGACACCGGCGCTGACATCACCATCGAGGACGACGGCACGATCTACATCGGCGCCGCCGACGGCCCCTCGGCGGAGGCCGCCCGCACCACGATCAACGGCATCGCGAACCCCACGATGCCCGAGGTCGGCGAGCGGTACCTCGGCACCGTGGTGAAGACGACGACCTTCGGGGCGTTCGTCTCCCTGCTGCCGGGCAAGGACGGCCTGCTGCACATCTCGCAGATCCGCAAGCTGGCCGGGGGCAAGCGCGTGGAGAACGTCGACGACGTCCTGGGCGTCGGCCAGAAGGTGCAGGTCGAGATCGCCGAGATCGACCAGCGCGGCAAGCTCTCCCTGATCCCGGTCCTCGATGAGGACACGGCCGACGGCGACGCGGCCGAGGCGGGGAAGGACGCTGCCGAGAAGTGAGGCGCACCACCCGTACCACGACGGCCCGTCCCACCACCTCGGTGGGGCGGGCCGTGCCCGGTCAGCGCCGCGCCGACGGCGGCAGGGGCGCCGTGCGCAAGACGGTCCTGCCCGGCGGACTGCGGATCGTCACCGAGGCCGTTCCCGGCGTCCGCTCCGTGACGTTCGGCATCTGGGCGCGCGTCGGATCCCGCGACGAGACCCCCGCCCTCAACGGCGCCACCCACTATCTGGAACACCTGCTGTTCAAGGGCACCGAGCGGCGCTCCGCCCTGGACATCTCCTCCGCGGTGGACGCGGTGGGCGGCGAGATGAACGCCTTCACCACCAAGGAGTTCACCTGCTACTACGCCCGCGTCCTCGACGTGGACCTGCCGCTCGCCATCGACATCGTCTGCGACATGCTCACGTCATCAGTGATTGCGCCCGATGAGGTGGAGGCGGAGCGCGGGGTCATCCTCGAGGAGATCGCGATGACCGAGGACGACCCGAGCGACACGGTGCACGACCTGTTCGCCACGACGCTGCTGGGCGACAGCCCTCTGGGCCGCCCCGTGCTCGGCACCGTCGAGACGGTCAACGAGCTGACGCGCGACCGCGTCGCCCGCTTCTACCGCCGCCACTACCAGCCGCCCCGCCTGGTCGTCACCGCGGCCGGGAACGTGGCGCACGACGCCGTGGTCGACGCGGTGGGCGCCGCGTTCGAACGCGCGGGGGCGCTCTCCCGCGGCGACGCCGAGCCCGTGGGCCCGCGCACCGGCCACCGCGCCCTGCGCTCCACGGGGCGTGTCGAGGTGCTCGAACGCCCCACGGAGCAGGCCCACATGGTGCTCGGCATGCCCGGGCTCTCTCGCCACGACGAGCGCCGCTGGGCCCTGGGCGTGCTGGCCACGGCGCTGGGCGGCGGCATGAGCTCGCGCCTGTTCCAGGAGGTCAGGGAGAAGCGCGGCCTCGCCTACAGCATCTACACGCACACCTCGGGCTTCGCCGACTGCGGCCTCTTCGGCGTCTACGCGGGCTGCCGCCCCGACCGCCTCCCCGATGTCCTCAAGATCTGCCGCGAGCAGCTGGCCGATGTCGCCGAGCACGGCATCGGGGACGACGAGGCGCGCCGCGCGATCGGCCAGCTCACCGGCTCGACCGTCCTGGGCCTCGAGGACACCGGGTCCCTGATGCACCGGCTCGGCAAGAGCGAGGTGTGCTGGGGCAGGCAGCTGTCCGTCGACGACATGCTCGACCGCATCGCCGCGGTCACCCCCGACGACATCCGCCTCGTCGCCCGCGACCTCCTGGGCCGCCGCCCCTCCCTGTCCGTCATCGGCCCGCTCGACGACCGGCAGGCCGCGCGCCTGTCCGACGCGACCGTCTGAGCCCGCCCCACCCCGCAGAGCTGGAGAGAGAACGCGATGAGCAAGCTGCGCGTGGCCGTGATCGGCGCCCGAGGACGCATGGGCGCCGAGGCCGTCAGGGCGGTGAACGCCGCGGACGACATGGAGCTGGTCGCCGCGCTCGGCCGCGACGACAAGCGCGAGACGCTGACCGAGGCGGGTGCCGAGGTCGCCGTCGAGCTGACCCACCCGGACGCCTCACCCGCCAACGTCGCGTTCTGCGTGCGCCACGGCATCCACGCCGTCGTCGGCACCACGGGCTGGACCGCGGAACGCCTCGCCACGCTGCGCGGCCAGCTCGCCGACGCCCCGGGCACGGGCGTGCTGATCGCCCCCAACTTCGGCATCGGCGCCGTTCTCACGATGCGGTTCGCCCAGCAGGCGGCGCGCTTCTTCGAGTCGGTGGAGATCGTCGAGCTGCACCACCCCGGCAAGGCCGACGCCCCCAGCGGCACCGCGGTCCGCACCGCCGAGCTCATCGGCGAGGCCCGCGCGGCCGCCGGGCTGCCCGCCCAGCCCGACGCCACGAGCTCCGCGCTCGACGGCGCCCGCGGCGCCGACGTCGCGGGGGTGCCGGTGCACGCGGTGAGGCTGCGCGGCCTGGTCGCCCACCAGGAGGTGCTGTTCGGCGACGAGGGGGAGACGTTCACCCTCAGGCACGACTCCATGAACCGGGGCTCGTTCATGCCCGGCGTGCTGCTCGGCGTGCGGCGGGTCGGCGGGGCGCCGGGGCTCACCCTCGGCCTGGAGCACTTCATGGACCTGGACGGCTGAGCCGTGCGCGACCGGATCGTCCACGCGCTGCTGTGCGGTGCCCTGCTGGTCTACTTCGGTCTCGTCGGGCACCGCGGGGTGCTGCTCATCCAGGAGGGCACCCCGGTGACGGTCGGCCTGGGCGCCGCCGTGCTGGTGCTGCCGCTGATCGGCGGCTGGTTCCTGTGGCGCAGCCTCAGGTTCGTGATGAACGCCAACCGGCTGGCCCGCGAGCTCGACGCCGAGGGCGGGCTCCCCGTGGACGACCTGCCGCGCACCCCCAGCGGCCGCGTGGACCGTGCGGCGGCCGACGCGGCGTTCGCCGTGCGCAAGGCCGAGACGGAGGAGCGGCCCGACGACTGGCGCTGCTGGTTCCGTCTCGCGGTGGCCTACCACGACGCGCGGGACACGCCACGCGCCCGCAGGGCGATGCAGCACGCGATCGACCTGCGCGCCGCCGCGGGAACGCCCGCCGCGGGAACGGCCGGGGAGCGGGCGCCGCGCTGACGGTGCCCCGCGTCAACGGTGCTCAGCGGCCCACGCCTCCAGCACGTCGGCCGCCCGGTCGAACGCCTCGGGCCTGGCCAGGAAGTCGGCGTTGTGGTCGGTCAGCAGGGTGCGCAACGCCTCACCGCGCCGCCGCTCCACCTGGAGGGCCTGGCCTTGGACGCTGCGCGGCAGGCCGAGCCACTTCACGGGCTGCTGCACGGTGCTCACCCGGGAGACCTCACGCCAGCGCACGGTCTGGGTCCACAGCAGGCCCACGCGGCGCAGCCCACGCGCGCTGACCCAGATGCCCATGCGCAGCAGCCGCAGCGCGAACGCGATCACGACGGCGGCGGCCACCAGGGTGGCGACGGCGCCGGTGGGCGATCCGGCCAGCACGATGATCAGCGCGGAGATGAGCAGATAGGCCGCGATCAGCAGCGTCACCGCGGCGGCGCCGACGCGCCAGGGCCCTGGGCGGTAGGGGCGGCGCCAGGAGTCGGGACCCGCGTGGGGCAGGGCCGTCTCCGAGAGAGGGCCGGCGGAGTCGCGATCGGCCGCGAGAAAGTTCAGGGGCACGGCTGGTCCTCGTTTGTGTCACAGGCGGGGCTGTGAACGGTGAGGCTACCGCGCCGTGCTGCCGTCGGCTGCGCTCGGGGCCTCGGGAAGCGGCGGCTGCTCGACATCGAGGGCGGGACGGGCGAGCAGGAGGGTGCCTATCAGGCTGGATATCACGACAAGCCCGGTCAGCACCCCGCCGAGTATGTGGCCGGGGGAGGGGCGGGAGCGCGGCAGGGCCACATTCCCGTGAAAGTCGTCGTGCTGGACCATGAGGACACTCCTCATCTGATGAGACCACTAACAAAGGTATCAGCTGAACAATCCGACACATCGGTCACGGTCCTCTTTATCCCGTTACCCGACCCGGAATCCGGCGCCGGGACGGCCGTCACTAGGGTTGAGCCGCTCAGCCGTTACGTGGAAGGGACCCCCTGGTGACCGAGACCCCGAGTTTCCGCAGCGACATCACCGTCGAGCTGGTCAAGCACAGCGCCTCGGACACCGACGTCCTCTGGGCCGCCCGGGTCTCCACGGCGGGGGAGCAGTCCATCGACGAGATCGGCAAGGACCCCGAGCGGTCCAGGGGCCTGCTCAACTTCCTGATGCGCGACCGCCACGGGAGCCCGTTCGAGCACAACTCGATGACCTTCCTGATCACCGCCCCGATCTTTGTCTTCCGCGAGTTCCACCGGCACCGCGTCGGCTGGTCGTACAACGAGGAGAGCGGCCGGTACCGCCAGCTTCAGCCGGTGTTCTACGTCCCGGGCCCCGACCGCAAGCTGGTGCAGCGCGGCCGCCCTGGGAAGTACGAGTTCGTGCCGGGCAGCGACGAGCAGCACGCGGTCGTCGGCAAGGTGATGGAGGAGTCCTACCGGCAGGCGTACGCCGCGTACCAGGAGATGCTCGCCGCGGGCGTCGCCAGGGAGGTCGCGAGGGCCGTCCTGCCGGTCGGCCTCTTCTCCTCCATGTACGCCACGTGCAACGCCCGCTCGCTCATGCACTTCCTCGGCTTGCGCACGCGCGACGAGCGCGCCACGGTGCCGACGTTCCCCCAGCGCGAGATCGAGATGGTCGGCGAGCGGATGGAGGAGGAGTGGGCCCGCCTGATGCCCCTCACTCACGCCGCGTTCAACGCGAATGGCCGCGTCGCCCCCTAGAGATCTCCCCCTAGAACCTGTGCGGTCGTGGGCCCCAGCCCACCCGAAGTGTCCATATTGCGACATTTCGCGAAGTTCATTTAGGGTGAATGAACGGACCCGGCGCTGCCTGAACCCCCGAGCAGGCAGCGCCGGGATCCACAGGATGCCCGCCCCGATGGATCCGAGCATGCTGAGCTGCGAGTAGCGTGGAACCTATGGCTTCGACCTCCACTCCGCAGACCCCCTTCGGGCGGGTCTTGACCGCCATGGTCACGCCATTCACGGCGGACGGCGCCCTCGACACGGACGGCGCCCAGCGGCTCGCCACCCACCTCGTGGACGCGGGCAACGACGGCCTGATCGTCAACGGCACCACCGGCGAGTCCCCGACCACGAGCGACGCGGAGAAATCACGGCTGGTACGCGCCGTGGTCGAGGCCGTCGGCGATCGCGCGCACGTCGTCGCGGGGGTCGGCACCAACGACACCCGGCACTCCGTCGAGCTGGCGAAGGCCGCCGAGGACGCCGGGGCCCATGGGCTCCTCACCGTCACCCCGTACTACAACAAGCCCCCACAAGAGGGCCTTTACCAGCACTTCACCACCGTCGCGGACGCCACAGGGCTGCCGGTGATGCTCTACGACATCCCCGGGCGCAGCGGAGTGCCGATCAACACCGAGACCATGGTCCGCCTCGCCGACCACCCCCGCATCGTCGCCAACAAGGACGCCAAGGGCGACCTCGGCCGCGCCAGCTGGGCCATCGCCACGACCGGCCTCGCGTGGTACTCGGGCGACGACATGCTCAACCTCCCGCTGCTGTCCGTCGGCGCCGTCGGCTTCGTCTCCGTCGTCGGCCATGTGGTGACCCCCGAGCTGCGCGCTCTCGTGGACGCCCACACCAGCGGCGACGTCGCCAAGGCGACCGAGATCCACCAGAAGCTTCTGCCGGTCTTCACCGGCATGTTCCGCACCCAGGGCGTCATCACCTCCAAGGCGGCCCTGGCCTTCCAGGGCCTGCCAGGCGGCCCGCTCCGCCTCCCCCTCGTCGGCCTCAGCCCCGAGGAGACCGAGCAGCTGAAGCGGGATCTCGCCGCCGGCGGGGTACAGAACTGAAAACACACGAACGTTGCCCGCGCGACGCGCATCACCGCGCGCCGGGTGATAACTGAATACCGACCAGTGCACACAGTCACGCGCGCCACGTGCCCCCCGTTACGACCGGGGCAGGTGGCGCGCGTGGTCAGGAGAGTCTCTTGAGTCATCCGCACCCAGAACTCGGCCGTCCGCCGAGGCTTCCTGAGGGTGGCCTACGCGTTACCCCGCTCGGCGGCCTGGGCGAAATCGGCCGCAACATGACCGTCTTCGAATACGGCGGACGGTTGCTCATCGTCGACTGCGGCGTGCTCTTTCCCGAGCAGGAACAACCCGGAATCGATCTGATTCTGCCGGACTTCAGCTCGATCAAGACACGCCTCGACGACATCGACGGCATCGTCCTCACCCATGGCCACGAGGACCACATCGGCGGCGTCCCCTTCCTGCTCCGTGAGAAGCCGGACATCCCGCTCATCGGCTCCAAGCTCACCCTCGCCCTGCTCGAGGCCAAGCTCCAGGAGCACCGCATCCGCCCCTACACGCTCGAGGTGAGCGAGGGCCACCGCGAGCGGATCGGGCCGTTCGACTGCGAGTTCGTCTCCGTCAACCACTCGATCCCCGACGCGCTCGCCGTCGCCATCCGCACCCCCGCGGGCCTCGCCGTGCACACCGGCGACTTCAAGATGGACCAGCTGCCGCTCGACGGCCGCCTCACCGACCTGCGCGCGTTCGCCCGCCTCGGCGAGGAGGGCATCGACCTGCTGCTCGCCGACTCGACCAACGCGGAGGTCCCCGGCTTCGTCCCGCCCGAGCGCGAGATCTCCGGCGTGCTGCGCCAGGTCTTCGCCCGGGCGGAGAAGCGCATCATCGTGGCCAGCTTCGCCAGCCATGTGCACCGCATCCAGCAGATCGTCGACGCGGCCCATGAACACGGCCGCCGCATCGCGTTCGTCGGCCGCTCGATGGTCCGCAACATGGGCATCGCCCGCGACCTCGGCTACCTTCGCGTGCCCGCGGGACTCATCGTCGACGTCAAGGCGCTCGACGACCTGGCCGACCGCGAGGTCGTCCTCGTCTGCACCGGCTCCCAGGGGGAGCCGATGGCCGCGTTGTCGCGCATGGCCAACCGCGACCACCAGATCAGGATCGTCGACGGCGACACGGTGATCCTCGCCTCCTCTCTGATCCCGGGGAACGAGAACGCCGTCTACCGCGTGATCAACGGTCTGACCAGGTGGGGTGCCAACGTCGTCCACAAGGGCAACGCCAAGGTCCACGTCTCCGGACACGCCTCCGCGGGCGAGCTGTTGTACTTCTACAACATCTGCCAGCCGAAGAACCTCATGCCCGTCCACGGCGAATGGCGCCACCTGCGCGCCAACGCCGAGCTGGGCGCGGCGACCGGCATCCCCGCCGAACGCATCGTCATCGCTGAGGACGGCGTCGTCGTCGACCTGGTCGACGGCAAGGCGAAGATCGCGGGCAAGGTGCAGGCCGGATACGTGTATGTGGACGGCCTGTCGGTCGGCGACATCACCGAGTCGAGCCTGAAGGACCGTCGGATCCTGGGCGACGAGGGCTTCATCACCGTCTTCGTCGTCGTGGACAGCAGCACCGGCAAGATCGTGAGCGGCCCCAGCATCCACTCGCGGGGCTCCGGTATCGAGGACTCCGACTTCGCCGCGGTCATCCCCAAGATCGACGAGGTGCTGGCCAAGTCCGCCCAGGACGGAGTGGTCGAGCCCCGCCAACTCCAGCAGCTGGTACGGCGAACGGTCGGCAAGTGGGTCTCGGACACCTACCGCCGACGCCCGATGATCATGCCCGTGGTCATGGACGTCTGACCCCTTCGCGGGCCCCATCTGGCAGCGGAGCGCCAGGATTTGCATCCAGGCGCTCCGCTCCAGTACGTTTACGACACCGCCGCAACGGGAAGCCGAGGTCGGCGGCCGGAGGCGCCCTCCACGGGAGCGTCCGTTCCTTGAGAACTCAACAGCGTGCCAAAAGTCAATGCCAGTTTATTGATG
>NZ_QEST01000012.1 GCF_003311645.1 Streptomyces sp. PT12
AGACGGAGGCCCCCGGGGCGATCGTGCCGTTCCAGCCGGTGTCCTCGACGGTGACCGCCTGGCCCGACTGGGACCAGACGCCGTTCCAGCCCTCGGACAGGCGCTGGTTCCCGGCATAGGAGTAGGTGAGGGTCCAGCCGTCGATCGGGGCGGTGCCCTCGTTGGTGAGGATGAGGCTGGCGGTGAAGCCCGCACCCCAGTCGTTGGCGCTGTACTCCACCTCGCAGGCCGGATCGGCCGCCTGTGCGGTGAAGTTGACCCCGGCCAGCAGGGTCAGGGGAAGCGCCATGGCCAGGGCGGCGGCGATGCGACCCCGGCGCGCGGCGCTCCTTCGGCGGCGCTCCCGCGGCGCGGGCGGCGGCGTTCCGGCCGGTGCTCGTCTGCGAACACGCATGGTTGCGGTCCCTCCTTGCGGCTTCTCGTTCACCTGGAGCTCTCGTTCACCTGGAGACTGCGCGTGCGTTCGTGGTCGCGAGTGAAGAGTCAGTGGGAGCGCTCCCAAGGATGTGACCAAGTCGCATATGCGTCAAGAGCTTTGACGCGGCTCGTGTCGATGGCGTGATTGTCGTGTCCTAACTGCGGCGTCAGGTCGCCTTGCCGACACATTTCTTGAACGAAACCCTGGCGGCCCGCCCCGACTGGCGCTACCTTCCCCTCAGTCAGTGGGAGCGCTTCCAAGAGTTCGGACGTCAGGACGGGCGTCGCCTCCGGTCGCATCGACCCCGTCGCGCACGCCGTACGGGCTCGGCAACCTCCGAAAGGACTCACCCCATGAGCCGCACCACCCCCCCACCGAGACGCAGACGCGGAGCCCTGTTCTCGGCAGGGGTCCTGGCCGCCACCGCCCTGGGCGCGGGCGGCCTCACGCAGGGAACGGCCGCCGCGGCCGACTTCGCCTGCGAGGTCGGGTACTCCACCAACGACTGGGGTTCGGGCTTCACCGCCGACCTCACCATCACCAACACCGGTTCGACCGCGGCCAGCGGCTGGACCCTCACCTACGCCTACGCCGGGAACCAGCGCCTGTCCCAGGGCTGGGACGGCGTCTGGTCCCAGTCGGGCCAGACCGTCACCGTCGAGGACACCGGCTGGAACGGCACGATCGCCCCGGGGGCCTCCGTCT
>NZ_QEST01000127.1 GCF_003311645.1 Streptomyces sp. PT12
CCGCCCCGAGGTTGAGAGCCTGGTTACCGCCCTGGCCGCCCTTCACACCATGGGCACGGCGGTTGACTGGGAGTCGTTCTACAACGGCACCGGCGCCCGCCGCGTCCCGCTGCCCACCTACGCCTTCCAGCACCAGCGCTACTGGCCCACCTCGTTCACCACCCTCGCCGGGGGCCCGGCGGCCGACACCGTCGAGACCGCGTTCTGGGAGGCCATCGAGCGCGAGGACGCCGACGAGCTCGCCGCCACGCTCGACCTCGACGCGGACGCCCTCGGCGCCCTCGTCCCCGCCCTCGCCGCCTGGCGGCGCCGCCGTCGCGAGGAGTCCGAGCTCGACTCCTGGCGCTACCGCATCGTCTGGAAGCCCCAGTCCGAGGCCCCCGCCGCCACCCCCCTGGCGGGCCGCTGGGTCATCGTCGCACCCCCCGGCTCCGACCGCGCCCCCGAGATCGCCCGCGCGCTCGCCGAGCATGGCGCCGACACCGACATCGCCACGCCCGACGCCCTGCCCGAGCTGGCCTCCGCGACCGCCGTGCTGTCCCTGCTGCCCGACGCCGCGGCCACGGCCGAGCTGGTGCGCGGCCTCGAGATACCCCTCTGGATCGCCACCACGGGCGCCGTCTCCACCGGCCGCTCCGACCGGCTCGGCGACCCGTGGCAGTCGGCCCTGTGGGGCCTCGGCCGAGTCATCGCCCTTGAGCAGCCGCAGAGTTGGGGTGGCCTGATCGACCTGCCCGAGCGGCTCGACCGGCGCGCGGCCGCCCGCCTCGCCGCCGTCCTCACCGGCACCGAGGACCAGGTCGCCATCCGGCCCTCCGGCGTCTTCCTCCGCCGCCTCGTCCACGCCCCGCGCGAAGCCGTCACCGGCGGCGCGGGCTGGACGCCCCGCGGCACGGTCCTGGTCACCGGGGGCACCGGGGCCCTCGGCCGCGAGGTCGCCAGCTGGCTGATCGGCGAGGGCGCCGACCGCGTCGTGCTCGCCAGCCGCGGGGGCGCCGCCTCCGGGCTGCCTGCCGGGGTCGAGCCCGTCGCCTGCGACGTCACCGACCGCGACGCCCTCGCCGCGATCATCGACGACCTGCCAG
>NZ_QEST01000098.1 GCF_003311645.1 Streptomyces sp. PT12
CTCGGGCCAGTAGCGCTGGCGCTGGAACGGGTAGGTCGGCAGGTCGACATGGCGACCCTCGATACCCCAGTCAACCGGAACGCCATGAACAAACGCCTCACCCAGCGACAGCAAAAGGCGCTCCATACCACCATCACCACGGCGCAGAGTGCCAAGAACAACCGCGTCGGTCTCCTCAACCGTCTCACGCAACGCAATACCGAGCACCGGATGCGCGGAAACCTCAACAAACACCCCAAAGCCATCCGCCAGCAGCGCGCGAGTAGCCCTCTCAAACCGCACCGTATTACGCAGATTCTCATACCAATACGCCGCATCAAGACCCGACGCGTCAAACTCCCCACCCGTCAAAGCCGAATAGAACGGGACAACCCCCGCACACGGACTGACCGGCGCCAAAACCTCAAGAATCTCCTCCCGCAACGACTCCACATGCGCCGAATGCGACGAATAATCCACACTGATCCGACGGGAACGCTCCACCGTAGCAAGAACCCTCTCAAGCCCCTCCGGATCACCCGACACCACAACAGAACGGGGACCATTAACCGCCGCGACCGACACACCCTCGGGAAGAACCACCTCACCCACCGGCAGCGGAACAGAAACCATCCCACCCCTCCCCGCCAACGCCACAAGAGACCTCGACCGCAACGCCACCACCCGCGCACCATCCTCAAGCGACAGCGCACCCGACACCACAGCCGCCGCAATCTCACCCTGCGAATGCCCCACCACCGCAGCAGGCTCCACACCATACGAACGCCACACCGCCGCAAGCGACACCATCACCGCCCACAACACCGGCTGCACCACATCAACACGCCCAAGCAGCGACTCATCATCCAGCGCCGCCTCAAACTCCCAATCCACAAACGGCCCCAACGCCTCACCACAGGCCACCATCGACTCACGAAACACCGAAGACACACCCCACAACCCCGACGCCATCCCCACCCACTGCGAACCCTGCCCCGGAAACACAAACACCGCACGACCACGA
>NZ_QEST01000288.1 GCF_003311645.1 Streptomyces sp. PT12
CATGCGGAGGTGGTGCGTGTGGTGGGGTTGTTGGGGGTGGAGCGTTCGGGGCCTTTGGCTGTGGTGGTGCGGCCTGGGGATGTGGTGGGTGCTGCGGTGGCGGGTTTGGTGCGTTCGGCGCAGTCGGAGGAGCCGGGGCGTTTTGTGGTGGTGGAGGGGTCGCCGGAGGAGGTGTCGGCGGAGCTTGTGGCGGGTGTGTTGGCTGCGGGGGAGGGTCATGTCGCGGTGCGGGAGGGGGAGGTGTTTGTTCCCCGGTTGGTTCGTGTTCCGGTTGGTGGGGGGCCGGTCGAGCCGTTCCGTGCTGATGACTGCATTGTGGTCACGGGTGCGAGTGGTGCGTTGGGTGGTTTGGTTGCCCGGCGTCTCTTCTTTGTTCATGGTGTTCGGCGTTTGGTGCTTGCCAGTCGGCGTGGTGGGGCCGATCCGGTGGCTGTGCGGTTGCGTGGTGAGCTGGTTGAGGCGGGGGCGGATGTGTCGTTGGTGGTGTGTGATGTCGCGGATCGTGCGGCGCTGGCGGATGTTCTGGCGCGTTTTCGGGGGTTGACGGGTGTTATTCATGCGGCGGGTGTGCTGGATGATGGTGTGGTGGCGTCGTTGACGCCGGAGCGGGTCAGTGCTGTGTTGCGTCCGAAGGTGGATGGTGCCTGGAATCTGCATGAGCTGACGGCTGATCTGGATCTGCGTCATTTTGTTCTTTTCTCTTCTGCGGCGGGGGTGTTCGGTAACGCGGGTCAGGGTAATTACGCCGCCGGGAATGCGTTTCTTGACGCGCTTGCTGTTTATCGTCGTGAACGTGGTCTGCCTGCTCGGTCGTTGGCGTGGGGGCAGTGGGCTTCGGGTATGTCGGGTCGGAACACGGGTGAGGCGCTGTCCGAGGATGAGGGGTTGCGGCTGTTCGATACCGCCCATGGCATCGACAAGGCCGTCCTCGTGCCGATGCGGCTTGACCTGGCCGCGCTGCGCGGGACCGAGGTCGCCCCGGTGCTACGCGGACTCGTGCGC
>NZ_QEST01000106.1 GCF_003311645.1 Streptomyces sp. PT12
CGAGGCCACCCCGCCCGGCAGGCGGCACGCCATGCCGACGATCGCGATCGGCTCGGACTTCTCCGACTCGACGTCGAGCAGGCGCTTCTGGGTCTTCTTGAGTTCGGCGACCACCCGCTTGAGGTAATCGCGCAACTTCTCGTCGTTCGCCATGGTGAAACCGCCCCTCACAGGCCGAGTTCGTTGTCGATCATCTCGAATATCTGGTCGTCCGACGCCGCCTCAAGGCCGAATTCGTCGTCGTCCGATGCGCTTCCGTTGATCTCCCACCTGGCGGCGATGGCCTGCAAGCGCGCCTTCACCTGAGAGTGCAATTCCTTTTCCACGGAGTCGGCGAACAACGCCTGTTCCAGCTTCTCCAACTCCTCCAGCACGGACGGAGTCGCCTCCTGGGAGACCACCAGCTCGTCGCGGAGGTGGTGGGCGAGTGCGGTGGGGTTGGGGTGGTCGAAGACGAGGGTGGCGGGGAGGCGGAGCCCGGTGGCCTGGTTGAGGCGGTTGCGCAGCTCGACGGCGGTGAGCGAGTCGAACCCGAGCTGCTTGAACGCCTGTTCAGGACCGATGACATCGCTCGCACCCCGCCCCAGAACCGCGGCCGCATGCGTGCGCACCAGATCGAGCAGCAGACGCTCACGATCCGCATCGGCAAGACCGGCAAGGCGCTGGACCAGCGACTCCCCACCCCCGGAGGCGGCCTGCGCGGCCCGACGCGCAGGCCGCCGCACCAGACCACGCCACAGCGCGGGAACCTCCTCCGGCACACCACGAACCAACGCCGCCAGATCGACCTTGACCGGGAGCACCACCGCCTCACCACACGCCAAAGCCGCATCGAACAACGCCAACCCCTCCCCCACCGACAGGCCAACAATCCCGTCCCGTCGGCTGAGCCGCCGCTGGGCCCCGCTCAACTTGCCCGTCATGTCGCTCGCCTGCTCCCAGAGGCCCCAGGCGAGGCTGGTGGTGGGACGGCCCTGGGCGCGGTGTTGGTGAGTGAGG
>NZ_QEST01000264.1 GCF_003311645.1 Streptomyces sp. PT12
TTTTCTCAGCGAAATGATCTTCGCGAAGCGGGTTGATCTGGGCATGTCTGCCTGAGTGGGACATCCGTGCCCTGGTTCCGGAAGAGCGTGAAGCCCCTGGTAGGACGGTTCTCACCACAAGATCCCGTTCCCCAGCCAGAGGCTTCACGTTGGTCACCTATGTTGCCATGCTCGATGTCCCGCGTCCGGTGGTGGAGTTCCTCGCCCGGCTGCTGGCCGCTCACCGTCGGCGGATCGGTACGCCGCGTGGGTCGCGGGTGCTGGGGCCGTTTCGCCAGGCCGTGATGGTGCTGCGCTGGTTCCGCGAGGCCGGGTGCGTGCACTGCCTGTCCCGCGACGCCGGGATATCGCAGGCCACCGGCTACCGCTACCTCCACGAGGCGATCGACCTGCTGGCCGCACGGGCCCCGCAGTTGCACCACGTCCTGACCCGCTGCCGCGCGGAGGAAATGAACCACGTGATCCTGGACGGCACACTCATATCCTGCGACCGCGTCGCGGGCGTCACGGAGAACGGCAACGACCTGTGGTACTCCGGCAAGGCCAAGCACTTCGCCGGGAACATCCAGTTCATCGCCGCTCCGGACGGCACGCCACTGTGGGTCTCCGAAGTCGAGCCCGGCAGCGTCCACGACCTGACCGTCGCCCGCATCCACGCCCTGCCCGCGCTGTACCTGGCCGCTCGTGATGGCCTGCCGACCCTGGCCGATCTCGGCTACACCGGGGCGGGCATCGGCGTTCACACACCTATCCGGCCCCATCCGGACATTCCCTCTCCACTCGCCGTGGACAACCGCACCCACAACCGGCTCCTACGCGGCATCCGAGCCTTGGGCGAACGCGCGGCGGCGGAACTCAAACAACGCTGGCGCGCACTCCAACACGTCACGATCAGCCCAAACCGGATCGGCGCCATCGCCAAAGCCGCACTCGTCCTCAACAACGCATGGCACAAACATCGTTGAGAAAACCTCA
>NZ_QEST01000120.1 GCF_003311645.1 Streptomyces sp. PT12
GGCCATTGCTGGCGCCGTCCTGGTTGACGGCCATGCCGCGCACCACCGCCAGCACGGGGTGACCGTTGCGGCGGGCGTCCGACAGGCGCTCGACCAGCAGCATGCCGACGCCCTCGCCCCACCCGACGCCGTCGGCGGCGGCCGCGTAGGACTTGCAGCGCCCGTCGGACGACAGGCCGCGCTGGCGGCTGAACTCGATCAGCGTCTCGGGCGTGGCCATCACCGTCACGCCGCCCGCGAGCGCCAGCGAGCACTCGCCCGAGCGCAGCGCCGCGATCGCCTGGTGGAGGGCGACAAGGGAGGAGGAGCACGCGGTGTCGACCGTGACCGCGGGGCCTTCCAGGCCCAGGGTGTAGGCGACGCGGCCCGAGGCGATCGCGCCCGTGCTGCTGTTGTAGGTGTAGTCGTGGTACATCATCCCGGTGAACACGCCGGTCGCGCTGCCCTTGAGCGACAGCGGGTCGATCCCGGCGCGCTCCAGCACCTCCCACGACGCTTCGAGCAGGAGCCGCTGCTGCGGGTCCATGGTCAGCGCCTCGTTGGGCGCGATCCCGAAGAACTCGGGGTCGAACTCCCCCGCGTCATAAAGGAATCCGCCCTCGCGCGTATAGCTCTTGCCGGGGCGGCCCGGCTCGGGGTCGTAGATGCCCGCCTCGTCCCAGCCGCGGTCGCCAGGGAAGCGCGACACGGCGTCGACGCCCTCGGCCACCAGGCGCCACAGCTCCTCGGGCGAGGCCGCGCCGGGGTAGCGGCAGCTCATCCCCACGATCGCGATCGGCTCACCGGGGGCCGCCTGCGCTGCGGGGACGAGGGGCGCGCCCGCCGCGTCCTGGCGCGCGTCACCGTGCTCGGGCACCAGCTCGCCGAGCAGGTGCCCGGCCAGCACGCGGGCGTTGGGGTAGTCGAAGATCAACGTGGGGGGCAGCCGCAG
>NZ_QEST01000258.1 GCF_003311645.1 Streptomyces sp. PT12
AGAGCGCGTTTGAGATCTGGTTATGAGGTGCGTCGCAGGGGTCGCCGTCCGGGTCGGGTCGCGGGTTGGCCACGGGTGAGTCGGCGGAGTATCACGTCGGTCATCGCCCAGCGGATCATGGTGGCGGAGTGTGCTGGGTTGGTTTCGTAGTCGCTGGCCAGCCGGCGGCGCATGGTGATCCAGCTGAATGTCCGCTCGACCACCCAGCGCCGGGGCTGGACAGCGAAACCACGCTGGTCAGGCGGTTTACTGACAATCTCAAGCGTGCGGCACAGGATCTGGTTGGTCCACTCCACCAGGCGTCCGGCGAAGCCGGCGTCTGCCCAGATCAGGCGCACCGATGGGTGGTCCAGACGCGTCCACAGCAGTGGACGCCTGGCCCCGTCGCGGTCCTGGACGCTGGCGGAGACGACGTGGATGGCCAGCAGCAGGCCGAGGGTGTCGGTGACGATGAACCGTTTGCGGCCACGCTGGCGCTTTCCCGCGTCGTACCCGCTGGTGGCCTGCGGTACGGAGTCGGCCGCGCGCACCGACTGCGAGTCGATCACCCCGGCGGTGGGTGCGGGATCGCGGCCGTCGGCCCGGCGGACCTTGGCGCGCAGCGCATCGTGGATCTTCTCCACTGTGCCGTCGTCGTGCCACCGGGTGAAGTACCAATACACCGTGGGCCAGGGTGGGAAGTCCCTGGGCAGGTAGCGCCACTGGCACCCGGTCCGGGCCAGGTACAAGATCGCTTCCACGATGCGACGACGCGGATGTTTCTCCCGCCGTCCACCCTTCGGCCCGGTCCGAGGCGGCGGCAGCAACGGCTCCACCAACGCCCACTGTTGATCCGTCAGGTCCGACGGGTAACCCTCCCCGGCAACACTCACACACCGCTCAACGACCAAGCCCCAGGCGAGGCACTCCAGATCTCAAACGCGCTCT
>NZ_QEST01000035.1 GCF_003311645.1 Streptomyces sp. PT12
CTGGCAGGTCGTCGATGATCGCGGCGAGGGCGTCGCGGTCGGTGACGTCGCAGGCCACCGCGTCGATCCGCGGATCGGCTTCCTCGGTCACGCCGCCGCGGCTGAGCAGGACGACGCGGTCGGCGCCCGTGGCGACGAGCCAGCGGGCGGTCTCGGTGCCGAGGGCCCCGGTGCCCCCGGTGACCAGCACCGTGCCGCGCGGGGTCCAGCCCTCGCCCGATCGGGTGCGGGGGGCGTGGACGAGCCTGCGGGCGTAGACGCCGGAGGCGCGGATGGCGACCTGGTCCTCGTCGCCGTTGAGGACGCTGACGAGGCGGGCCAGCGTCCGGGCGTCCGGGTCGGCGGGGAGGTCGATCAACCCACCCCAGCGGCCCGGCTGTTCGAGGCCGATGACGCGGCCGAGGCCCCAAACCGCCGTCTGGGCGGGGGCGGTCGCCCGGTCGGAGCGGCCGATGGAGACGGCGCCCCGGGTCAGGCACCACAGGGGTGCGTCGATGCCGGTGGCCTGGAGAGCGGCGAGTGCGTCGTGGACCTCGCCCGCCACCACGATGCCTCGCAGGTCGGTGACGGTGCGGGCGGCGGCGATGCTGGTGTGGACGGTGGCCCCGTGGTCGCGCAGGGCCTCGGCGATGGCGTCCCCGGCGTTGAGAAGCGCCCAGTCACCGGAGAGCGCCGGGGTGGGCAACGCGGTGAGGGGCCTCCAGTCGATGCGGTAGCGCAGGGCGGACACGGCCGTGTCGGCCTGGTCCCGCCGCCGCCACTCGGCGAGCGTGGCGAGGGCGTCGTCGCCCAGCTCCAGCTCGCCCTTGTCGACCGCGGCCCAGAAGCGGGTGTCGTCGGTGTGCGCGTCGTCGACGGGGGTGGTGTTCTCGGGCCAGTAGCGCTGGCGTTGGAAGGCGTAGGTGGGCAGGTCGACGCGGCGG
>NZ_QEST01000161.1 GCF_003311645.1 Streptomyces sp. PT12
TCAGGACCGGGTGGGTGCTGACCTCGATGAACGTGGAGTGCCCCTCGTCGGCAAGAGTCCGGGTCGCCGAGGCGAAGTGCACCGGATGCCGCAGATTCCGGTACCAGTAGCCGGCGTCAAGCGGCGTGCCGGGGGTGAGCCAGTCCCGTTCAAGCGTGGAGTAGAACGGGACACGCGGCGGCTCGGGAGCCAAGTCCCCCAGAAGCGTCGTCAACTGCCCGTGGATCGCCTCGACATGGCTGGTGTGCGAGGCATAGTCCACGGGGATGCGGCGGGCGCGGATCTCCCGGCTCTCGCAGTGAGCCAGAAGCCTGTCAAGGGACCGAGGGTTTCCCGCGACAACCGTCGACTGCGGCCCGTTGAACGCCGCCACCTCAAGCCCCGGATAGCCGGTGAGCAGCGTTCGCGTCTCCTCGGGCGTAAGGGTGAGGGAGGCCATGCCGCCATGACCCGCCAGATGAGCGGCGATGGCCTGGCTGCGCAACGCCACCACCGTCGCCGCATCGTCGAGCGTGAGAGCCCCGGCAACATGAGCGGCGGCGATCTCCCCCTGGGAGTGGCCGACGACCGCATCCGGGGTGATGCCATGGGCCTCCCACAGCCTCGCCAGGGACACCATCAGGGCAAAGGACGCGGGCTGGACCACATCCACGCGCTCCAGCGACGGCCCATTGGCGACCCCACGGACCAGATCCACCAACGACCAACCCGTCAACGGATCAAGGACGGCGGCGATCTCGTCAATCGCCTCCGCAACAACGGGCGAGGAGCCATACAGCTCGGCGCCCATACCGGCCCACTGCGTGCCCTGGCCGGGGAAGACAAAGACGGTCTTGGCCGGTTCGCGGGCCGTGCCGGTGATGAGGTGCGGCGCGGGCTGGCCCTCGGCCAGCGCCCGGAGGCCGCTCAGGGCCTCCTCGCG
>NZ_QEST01000280.1 GCF_003311645.1 Streptomyces sp. PT12
CAGATCAAGCGGCGTCGCCGGGGGGCATTCCCGCCCCACGATCACCGTGACCGGCTCATCGTCGCTCAACGGCGGCGGCGCGGGAGGCAGATGCTCGGGCGCCTGGCTGCGCGTCTTCATGGGGTACTCCTTGGGGGAGGAAGTACCCCAGAAACTACGGGGGGTGACACCCCTGCTACAGGGGTGCGGCGTATTCCTTCGTCACCGCAGGGTGCCCTAAGGAATACGCTATGTATCCCCTACGCCGCAGCGAAGAACTGCGCCAGACGCCGCTGCCGCTGCGTCAGACGCTTCCGCTTCCGCAGCAGATCAGCGAACACCTCCGACGCCATCTGCTGATGCCGCAGCCAGTCCGGAGACTCCTCATGCAGCGCATCCAGGATGTCCTCTGCGTCGCCGTCCTGACGCAGCGCCACGTGCGCGCGCGCGACGTCCAGTAGATGCCGGTGCCGCGTGTTCGACGTGGACGCCTCGGCCGCCTGGATGCGCTCGGCCATCCCCAACACCCTGTCGGGACGGTCCGCGATCATGTGGTTCTCAATCGCCTGATATGCGGCGCTTAGGTGGTTGAACGCGCCGGACTTGTACGAGGCACCCCCGGTTCGCTGGCCCAGTGCCGAACCCGCCGCCCGCGCCACCTGGAGGATCTCCCGCGCCTCAGACGGCCTGTTGTTCCGCGCCGCCGCACCAGACGCTCTCACCAACAGCCGCCCCCACACCGCCAGCTCATCCCTGCTCGCCCGGGACAGCCGCGGCTCGATCGCCTCCGCCGTCGCCAGTGCCACCCCTTCCGCCTCATCCAGCCGCGCCTCACGCACCAGCGCCCAGCCCTGGAGATCAACGGCCGCAGCCTCAGCGAGCACGTCCCCGGCCGACGCCGAGTCACGCACCGCGTCCCGCAACGCCATCTGAGCCAGGTCGTACACCCTGATCTGCGTCAACAACCTGCCCGCCTGTTGGAGCGCATCCGAGCGCAGCCGCAACGCGTCCACATGCTGCGGGCCCCCGTCGAAGTGGGCGACGGCGGTGTGTGCGGAACGGATCAGTGGCGGCAGTAGGCGGGAGGTGGTGACGTAGTCGTCGCGGTGGTACGCCTCATCCAAGGCTCGTGCAGTCGCGCGCAGTTGATCCAGGTCGGGCTCGATCTCCACGGTTTCCACGTGGAGGTGCCCGCCGGGACCGAGCGGTGGAGCGACCGCCTGCCGCATTGGGAGGAGATCGATCCGGTCATCGTCGGCGTGATCGCGGCGAGACGGCTGGTCTCCCGGCTCGAACAGCTGGCTCGTGCGGATACGCAGCCCGCGGGCGAGCGCATGGTACGTCTCGATCCGCGCGCTGCCGCCTTGCTCGATTTTTTTTACGGTCGGCAGGCTAAGGCCGGAACGCTCGGCCAGTTCCTCTTGGGTGAGGCCACGCAGGAGCCGGATCTCTCGCAGGCGGTCGCCGGGCACGGTAGAGTCGGGCATGTCGAACCCCGTCCTATCTGGTCAGCTAGTCACTGCCAGCATAGGGCGGGGATTTGCTGTGCGCGCAGCGACCGAGGGCACTCACCTCAGGCATGACGAAGCGCCCCCGCGCGAGGCCCGAAGGCTGCGTGCGGGGGCATGTTCAGCGGAGGAGAGGTGCCTCTTGCCCCGAGTGCGCAGGAAGGACCCTGGAGCCAATTCCGAGCTACCGGGATTGATCATGGGAAACCCTGTCAGCGCCCCATCGTTGACAGCGACCTTCCTACGATCGTTGACGTGGCTGGGGCGGGTGGCGTGCGGCGCGGCAGGGGCGGCAAGCTGCTGCACTTCCACGGGCGCCAGTCGTTCCACATGGGCTGCTTCACGGTGCTGTGGACGCCGCCACATATCCCAGCTGCCGGGGTTCATCGCGCCGCGCGCCAGGCGTTATGCGGAGACGCGGCGCTGATGCCGGGCAACAGGGTGGGTGCCCCACCCCGTTGGGCGGGGCACCCGTGTGCGCCGAGCTCCGCGTCGGGGCGGCTCGGTCACTCGTAGGTGAAGGGCAGGGAGTTGCCGGTGCCGCCCGGCGAGTGCACGGTGACGGGAACGCTCCCGGCTCCGGGCGGCGAGACGGCGAGACGGCGAGGACGATGGTGTCGGAGATGGCGGCGAAGCTGGCGGGCGCGGCGCCGAAGTGAACCTGGTCGGTGGAGGTGAGGGCCGTTCCGTTGATGATGACGCCGGTGCCGCCCTCGTCGCCACCCGCGACCAGGTGCTGACCCGTCGGGGACTTCCTCTCCGCGTATGCGCTGGAGTGGACCGTGCACCACCTCGACCTGATCGCGCGCCTGCCGTCGGCCGCCGAGCCAGGGACGCGCTGCTGATCGGCACGGGTCGGCGCGCGCCGATCGAGGAGGAGCGGGCGGCGTTGGGCGACCTGGCCGCGCGGTTCAGGCGCGCGGCCACGCCGCTAGCGGGCGCGCATCAACAGGTGGCCGCGGCGGAAGCGTTCGCCCTCGCCGGGCTCGCGCAGCATCCGGCCGACCTCCGCGAACCCGGCCTCGCGCGCCAGCCCGGCGAGGTCGTCGACCGGCCAGCGGTAGGCCGTGGTCACCCGGTGGTCAAACGCGGTCAACGGCCCGCCCTCCGCCTCGAAGAACGCCAGCAGGAGGCTGCCACCTGGGGCCAGCACCCGCCTGAACTCCGCGAGGTAGGAGGGGAGTTCCCGCGGCGGGGCGTGGATGACCGAGTACCAGGACACGATGCCGCCCAGCTCGCCGTCGGCCAGGTCGAGGGCGTCCATCGAGCCGACGTCGAAGCGCAGATCGGGGTACGCCTCGCGGGCGAGGCCGATCATCACCGGGGACAGGTCGACGCCGAAGACGTCGAGGCCGAGTCCGCGCAGGTGCGCCGTCACGGGCCCGGGGCCGCACCCCAGCTCGGCCACGCGCCCGCCACCAGCACCCCGCACGGACTCGGCGAACGCCCCAAGCACCGCGCGATCCAGCGGCAGCCGCTCCAGGTCGTCACGGGCGAGCCCGGCGTAGAGCACGGCCACGGCGTCATAGGCGTCGGCCGTCATGGAGAGATGAGAGCGGCGCGCGGACGGGAGTTCGGTCACGGGAGACGACCCTAGTGGTGCCCGGTGGGGTCGCCTCAGGGGCCACTCATCCAGGTGAGTTGCGTCAGCGGCGCGGCAGAGCCCGCATGCCTCTGGCATACCATGCGAGCCGCGTGGGGCACGCTTCACTCACCTCGTTGTCGCGCGGCGCCGCGCTCGTTAGCGTGGTGAGTGGCCAACCGGGCCAAATCGGATAGGGAGGCGGTCATGGACCGTGGGTGGGAAGCCGACCCCTCGGCCGCGTTCGCGCGGCGGCTGGGGAAGTCGGCCGAGGAGTCGGGAGATTCGAAGGACAGGAACGGCTGTCCCGACATCTGGGAGCTGGACAACGGGGATGTGGCGGTGATCGGTCGTGATCACACGGAGACGTACCACTCACGCCTCCCCTCGGGAGTGGCCGTCGCACCCGACGAACGCCTCGTGATCATTCCTGGCCGCATGCTGCGGCTGGCGAAGCCGGACATTCCCGATGCTTGATGTGCACGCCCTGCGCCTCGATCCGGCGCAGGGCACCCATCTCCCGCTGGACGCCTACACCAGCGACTTCGCGGAGCGCGAGAACGCCACGCGCGATCACGTCTCCTGGAAGTTCGAGCGCCGCCAGCACTTCGAGGAGCAGGGCGACCCCAGCCGCGACGCGCTGAGCCGGGGCCGCTGGGACGAGGCCCTGAGGCTTCTGGAGGGCGAGCGGGACCACTGGCTCGGCATCGCGCGGGAGGACGAGAAGCGTGGTACGCCGTTCCGCCGCGTGCGGGTGGTGGAGACGCCGCTGACGCCGTACATGCAGTGGGAGTTGCACGCCCTGCGGGTGCAGGCGGAGGCGGGTTTGGGGATCCGGGTCGTCGAGGCCGAGCGGATCCGCGGGTGGGAGGAGTCCGGGCCGCTGCCTGAAGTGGTCGTGCTCGGGGGGCGGGTGCTCTACGAGGTCCTGTACACCGAGGCGGGTGTGCTGGCAGGGGGCAGGCGTTTCACCGATCCCGGGCTCACCCGGGCCTGGGAACAGGCGATCGAGAGCCTTTACGCGTCCGGCGAGGACGTGCTCTCCTACGTGGGCCGGTATGTGGCGCGGCTGCCCTCGCCGTTCCCCGGGCAGGGCGTGGAGTGACGACCGGGGGAGGCGACCGGGACGGGGAGGTCCACGGCGGCACCAGGTCGGAGATGTCGGGCTCCTCCCGTGATGTGGTGCAGGCGGGGAGCGTGAGCGGCGGCGTCCACTTCCACGACCACGGAGGGCGCGAGCACGGGGGCCGCGAGCGGAACAGGCCAGCGCCGCGCCAACTCCTCCGCGACACCAGGGGCTTCGTCAACCGCGCGGACGAGCTTGAACAGCTGAACGCGGTGCTGCCGGGACGGGACGGCGAACCCCTCGTCGTCTCCATCTGTGTGATCGCGGGCACCGCGGGCGCGGGAAAGACCTCGCTGGCCCTGCACTGGGCCCACCGGATCAAGGAGCGTTTCCCCGACGGGCAACTCTACATCAACCTGCGCGGCTACGACCCCCAGGAGCCGGTGCCCGCGCAGGTGGCGCTGCGACGTTTTCTCTCCGCGCTCGGGATCCCCTCCGACGCCGTGCCGCACGACATCGACGACGCGGCGGCGCTCTACCGGTCCGTGGTCGCCGATCGCCGGATGCTCATCGTCCTGGACAATGCCTCATCGGTCGGCCAGGTGCGCCCACTGCTACCCGGCGGTGACCGATGCCTGACGATCGTGACGAGCCGCAACCGCCTTTCGGGCCTTGCCATAAGGGACGGGGCGCAGCGCCTCACCCTGGGAACGCTGGCCGAGGCGGAGGCCGTTGCGCTGCTCCGGGTCGTGACAGCGGGCTTCAGGCCGCAGGAGGGCGAGGAGAATCTAGTCGAACTCTCACGCCTGTGCGCGAGGTTGCCGCTGGCACTGCGGATCGCGGCCGAGAGGGCGGCGAGCCATCCGCACATGCGGCTCGAGGAGTTGATCGCCGATCTGCGCGACGAGTCGGCGCTCTGGGACGCCCTCAGTTCCGGGGACGAGGAGGAGGCCGAGGCCGTGCGGACCGTTTTCGCCTGGTCCTATCGGGCGCTGCCAGGCGAGGCGTCCCGTGTCTTCCGTCTCCTCGGTCTCCACCCGGGCCCCGACTTCGGGGCCGAGGCGATCTCGGCGCTGGTCGGCACACCGGTGCGCCGCACCCGGCAGCTGCTCGATGTGCTGGTCGGCGCGCACCTCGTGGAGCAGACCGGGCCCGACCGCTACGAGTTCCACGATCTGCTGCGCGTCTACGCGGCGGATCTGGTCCGCGAGGAGGAGAGCGGCGCCGCGCACGGCGAGGCCCTGCGTCGGCTGCTTGACTGGTATCTGCACACGGCGGACGCCGCGCAGGCGTGGGTGGAGCCGGAGGAGGACCGGGTGCCGTTGGAGCAACACGCCGACGCGGTACGGCCGTTGACCTTCGCCGACTATGACAGGGCCGTCGAGTGGTCGGAGCGCGAGCGGGCGGGCGTGCTGCCTGCCGTGCGGGCCGCCGAGGCCGCGGGCCTCGACGGCCACGCCTGGCGGCTGGCCCTCGTGTGGCGGTACGGGCAGCCGCCGTCCGCCCCGGCCGCCGAGTGGCTGCCCATCGGGACGATCGGCCTGCGCGCCGCGCGACGGGCCGGTGACCGCGCGGGAGTGGCCCGGCTGCTCGACGGTCTCGGCATCGTCCACCGGCGGCTCGACCGGCTGACGGAGAGCCGCGACCACCACAGGGGCGCGCGGGAGATCTGGCGGGAGCTCGGCGACCGCCGTGGCGAGGCGGTCTCGCTCAACGCCCTCGGCCTGCTGGAGCTGCGCGGCAGGCGGCTCGCGGCGGCCGAGGGCCTGTTCGGCCAGGCCATGGACGCCTTCGTGGAACGCGGCGACATCGCGTGGCAGGCCGTCGTCCTCGCCAACCGGGGCCGGGTCCGCCACGAGGCCGGGCTGCTCGACGCGGCGGCGGACGACGCCGGGAACGCCCTGGCCATCCACCGTGACCGCGGGGAGCGCGCGAGCGTGGGTGACGCGCTGTCGATCCTCAGCGCGGTGCACGTCGACCGCGGCGAGCCGGAGGCGGGGCTCGGCGCGGCCCGTGAGGCGCTGGACATCGCGCTCGAGCTGCGCGATCACACGCTCGAGGGCTACTGGCTCCTGGCGTTGGGGGCCGCGCAGCGGGCGAGCGGTGACCTCGGGGCGGCGCAGGAGTCCTATCAACGCTCGGCCGCCCTGCATCGCCGCCTCGGGGACCGCGGCCGTGAGGCGCGGGCGTGGCACGGGGCGGGGACGGTGTACGCGCGGCTCGGGCGGCACGGGGAGGCGGCGGCGTTCCACCGGCAAGCGGCGGCTGTTCACCGGGAGTTGGGGGACGCCTGGAGCGAAGCCGTCGCGCTGGACGGGCTTGCCGCCTCGCTCCAGGCCGAACGCCCCGAGGAGGCACGGCGGTTGCGGCGCGATGTGCTGCGCCTGGTCGCGGCGTTCGACGACCCGAGAGCGGTGGCGCTGCGGTCGCGCGTGGCGAGCGCGCTCTGACCCGGTGGCGGGGTGTGCTCGCGGCGTGCTCAGGTGGCCGGGCCGAAGACCGGGCGGGCCTCCCCTTCCGTCTCGTCGTCCGGCGCGGCCATGTTCTGGCAGGCGGCCAGGCGCCAGCGCCCGTCCTCCTTCGCCAGGACCCACAGGGGGGTGCCCACGTCCGTGCCCTCCGACGTCCGGTAGAGCTGGCGCAGCTTGACCGCGGCGACGTCGGGGCGGATGAACAGGACGTGTTCGAGCTCGAACGTGACCGACATGCCCCGCATCCCGCCGGGAAGCACCTGGCGCGTGAACGTGGCGATCGCGTCGCGGCCGAAGAGGCGCCGCCCGCCGCCCGTCGTCCAGATCGCGTCGGCGCGGAACAGTTCGATGAACGCGTCGGGCCGCTCGTTGTTCTGGGCGTGCTCGACCGTGGCGACGACCCGCAGGATCGCCTCGATCTCGGCCTCGCGTGTCCGTGTGTCGATGTCTGTGGTCATGGGGACCAGCCTGGAACTTCAAGGCGGCTTGAAGTCAAGGGCCTCCGGCGCCGCCCCCGATCCGCAGCACTCAACTCGCGGTCGACGACGAGCTGTTCCAGCGCGCCGCCGCGGGGCGCCTGGCCGGGATCACGGCGGAGCTGCTGGAGAAAGTCGCGGCGGCGGGTTCACGCTGAGGCGCCCCACGGTCTCTACTCCTCGAAGGACGTGCGGACTTCGAGAAGGGGGACGCTCATGGACCCGGCAACGGCCGCGCTTACCGTCGGCGCGGTCATCGTCGCCAAGGGATGCGCGCTGCTCGCGCTCCTGCTGCGGCTGCGCCACGAGAGGGCCCGCCGCCGCTACGTCGTCCGCATCGCCCAAGGGCTCGGGGACGGGCAGGAGTTGGAGCTGGACGACGACGCGCTGCGGCTGCGGATCACCCGTGCCGGGGCGGGAGGGGCGGCGTCGCGCGATGACCGAGCATGAACGGCCTGCCCAGGACACGGCGTTACGCGAGGCCCAACGCGCGGCGCTGGTCGAGGAGTTCTCCGCGTTCTACCGGGCGACGGCCCCGCGCCTCGTGGGGTTCCTGGTGAACCAGGGCGCGACGCTCCCCGTGGCGGCGGACGTTGCGCAGGAGACGCTGATCAAGGCGTACCAGCGCTGGTCCGACCTCGACAACCCGCGCGCCTGGGTGCACCGCGTGGCGTCACGGGCGCTGATCCGTCGGATCGCCGAGGTCCACGAGGAGCCGGTGGAGCGCGTTCCCGAGCCGACGCCGCTGCTCCCCCGCCCCGACGCGGCTGCCGAGTGGGAGACGCGCCACGACATCCTGCGGGCGCTAGCCCAACTCCCCTACCGGCAGCGGCAGGTGATGGCCTGGACGCTCAGCGGATACACGCCGACGGAGATCGCCAAGGAGCTGGGCATGACCCCGGAGGCGGTGCGGGCGAGCCTGTTGAAGGGCCGCCGCGCGGCGGACATCGCGCCAGGCGACGCGCTCGCGATGCTGCGCACGGCGGCCTGCCGCCCCGGCGTGCGCCCCGGAGACCGGCTGACGACCGTGCTGTTCGACGGGCTCGCCCGATCGCCGGACGGGGGCGATGAGTTCGGCGAACGCGCCGGGTCCGCCCTCGTATGAGCAACGTAGCGATCGACATCAGCATGTCCCTCGACGGTTTCGTGACCGCCTCGGGGGTGCGCCCCGACGAGCCGCTTGGGGACGGCGGGGAGCGGCTGCACACGTGGGCGTTCGGGGCGGACTCGCGCGACCGCGACGTCCTGGAGCGCGGGAGCGCGGGAACGGGCGCGGTGGTGGCGGGGCGGCGCACGTTCGACTATTCGCTCCCCTGGTGGGGCGCGGACGGTCCTTCGGGCGCCGCGCGCGTTCCGGTGTTCGTCGTCTCGCACTCCGTGCCGGAGCGGCTGCCCGACGGCGGCGTGTACACGTTTGTCACGGACGGGATCGAGGCCGCGGTGGAGCGGGCGCGGGGGGCGGCGGGCGGCGGGGACGTCTCGGTGATGGGCGGCGCGGACATCGTGCGCCAGGTGCTGGCCGGAGGGCTGGCGGACGAGGTGTCGATCCACCTGGTGCCGGTGGTGTTCGGCGGCGGGACGCGGCTGTTCGGGCCGCTCGACGGCGGGCATGTGCACCTGGAGCCGGTGGAGTCGGTGACCACGCCCGCCGCCACGCATGTGCGGTACCGGATCGTCGGCTGAGCGGCGCGGCGGGGTGGGCTGGGCTGGGGTGGGCGAGCGGCTGCTCGCGGCGCTGCCGCGGACGCCGGTGGTCGCGGCTGGCGAGGGCGGGACACGGGCGCTGCCACCGTCCAACGGCGCGCGGGTCGTTGGACGGTGGCCGGGCTCGCGCCGCCGAAGGACCACCGCAACGGGCGCCCGGGCCCGACGTGTCTTCCATCCGGATCACCCGCACCGGGCGGGCGGCGCGCCCCGCTCCCGCGCCACGCGCCGCCCCCGACGCTGAACGGGTGGACAACGCCCCCGAACACCGCATGCCGCCCCGCCCCCCGACGCGCGGCCCCGGCCGCAACCGCTACGCGGACCTGCTGCGCGTGTGCGCGATCGCGGCGGTGGTGGTCGGGCACTGGCTGCTGACCGACATCACCTACCACGACGGGCACCTGGGCGGCAGGAACTCCGTCGAGTACGTGGGCTGGGGCCGCTGGGTGACGCTGGTGCTCCAGGTGCTGCCGGTGTTCTTCACCGTGGGCGGCTATGTCAACGCCGTCTCCTGGACGTCGCACCACGCGCGCGGAACGCCGTGGCACGTGTGGGTCGCGGCGCGGGCGATGGCGCTGCTGTGGCCCGTCGCGGTCTATGTGGTGGTCGCGGCGCTTGGCGTCACGGTCGCGCTGATCGCGGGGGCGCCCGCGCGCGAACTGGACCGGGCGGGCTGGTTTGTCGCGCTGCACCTGTGGTTCCTGCCGGTCTATCTGACGCTGATCCTGCTGACGCCGCTGTTCCTGGCCGCGCACCGCAGATGGGGGCTCGCCGTGCCCGCGGTGATGGCGGCGCTCGTCGGGGCCATCGACCTGGCGCGGGTGGGCGGCGGCGTCCCGGTGATCGGCGACGCCAACTACCTGCTGGTGTGGGGGGCGATGCACCAGTGGGGGTTCTCGTGGCTCGACGGGCGGCTGACGCGGCCCCGTTGGCTGCCCGCCGCGCTGGCCGCGGTCAGCGCCGTGCTGCTGACGCTGCTGCTGTGGCCCGGGCCCTTCCCCGTGGACATGATCGGCGCGGGGCTGCGCGTCAACAACACAGCGCCGCCGTCCATCGCGCTGCTGGCGTTCGCGGCGACGCAGGTCGGACTGCTGCTGACGGCCGAGCCCCGGGTGGCGCCCCGGCTCGAACGGCCCGCGAGGCTACGGCGGTTGGCACGTGTCAACGGCGCGGTGCTGACCGTGTACCTGTGGCACATGGTCCCGGTGGTCCTGATCGCCCTGACGCTCTATCCCACGGGCGTGGCGCCCCAGCCCGACATCGGCTCGGGCCCCTGGGTGGCCCTGCGCGTGGCGTGGGTCGCGGTGCTCGCCCTGGTGCTCGCGCCGCTGGTGCTTGGCGTGATGTGGGCCGAACGTCCCCTGCGGAGGCTGCCGTTGGGCGCGAACGTGGCGGGGCGCCGGGCCCCGGTCCCGCTGGTCGCCGGGATCGGCGCGACGGCGGCGGGCCTGGCGAAGATCGCCCTCGATGGGTTCGCGCCCGGGGGGCGGATCGCGATCCTCGGACTCGCGCTGTTCGCGGTGGGGGTGGGCCTGACGTTTCTCTCGGGGGTGCGGCGGCTCGGGGGCGGCGGCTAGGGGCGGGGACGAACGCCAGGTGCGCCACCGTGCGGCCGTCCCCGCCGTGGCCGAGGAGCCAGTGCGCCACGTCGGGGCCACCGAGGCGCGCGCCACGCGGGCCGCGCCACGAACTCGGGCCGGTGGGCCGCGATCCGCGCCAGATGCCGCGCCATCAACTCGCGCGCCCACTCGTGCCGAACACCCTCCACCACGGCCCCCCTCCTTCGTCACTCGTCAGCGGACGCCGCAGCGGTCCACGGCGCCCCCTCCCGACATACCATGTCCGACGTTGCGGCCGAGGAATCCCTCCCGGGAGACGACGATGCGGGCACTGACATCTCGCGGCCTGCGGGGGATCTGGTCCCCGCTGCTGCTGCCGGTCACCATGAGCGAGGCCATCGACTTCGATCGCCTCGACAGCACGTTGGAAACCGTGCTCGGCACGGGCGTCAACGGGGTGTATACCAATGGCACCGCGAGTGAGTTCCACACGCTCACCGAGGACGAGTACGACCGGCTGCACGAGCTGGTCGCGGAGCGGTGCTCGGCCGCGGGGATGCCGTTCCAGCTCGGTGCCAGCCACCCGAGCGGCCAGATCTCGCTCGGCCGCATCGCCCGCGCCGCCCGCCTGCGCCCCGGCGCCATCCAGGTCGTGCTGCCCGACTGGCTTCCGCTGCGCCCGCCCGAAGTGCTCGCCGCGCTCGACCGGATGGCCCAGGCCGCCGACGGGGTGCCGCTGGTGCTGTACAACCCCCCGTACGCCAAGACCCAGGTGGGCCCCGAGCTGCTGGCCCGCATCGCCGACGCGCTGCCCGCGGTGATCGGGCTCAAGGTGCCGGGGATCGCGGTGGCGAAGGGGCTGACCGAGCGGTTCGCGGTGTTCGTCGCCGGGCACACGCTCGCGAGCGCGCACCGCGAGGGCGCGGCGGGCTCCTACTCCAACGTCTCCTGCATGAGCCCCGCGGGCGCGGTCCGCTGGTACGAGCAGATGACCACCGACCCGGCGGCCGCGGCCGCACTGGAGGCGCGGCTTGGCGCGTTCCTCGACGAGCACATCGCGCCGCTCGCCGCCGCGGGCTACTGCGACCCGGCGCTCGACAAGACGCTGTGCGCGGTGGGCGACTGGTCGACGGTCGGCACGCGGGTGCGCTGGCCGCACCGGTCCGTGCCGGACGCGTCGATCCCCGCCCTGCGCGCGGCGGCCTGGCGCGCGGTGCCCGAGCTGCTCACGGCCCCCGCGGGCGGGCGCCTGCCCGGCGCGTGACCCGCGCCCCCGGGGCGCGGCGGCTCAGTCGTTCAACGCCTCGGCCGCCACCCGCGGATCGGCGACCAGCCCCGGGTACACCGCGTCGCGGTCCTCGCCCGCGCGCAGCACGGCCGAGGGGTGGACGGTCGCCACGAGCGCCGTTCCTTCCCGGCCCGGCAGGCCGCGCCGGTACCCGCGCTCGCGGGTCACGCGGAACGACGAGCCAAGCGGCGCCTTGCCCGCGCTCGCGCCCAGCGCCACCACCACATCGGGGTCCACCTCGCGCGGCTCCGCCTCAAGCCACGGGCCGCACGCCGTCAACTCCCGCAGGCTCGGCGGCCTGTGGATGCGCCGCCTGCCCCCGCCCGAGCGCGTGAACGTGAAGTGCTTGACCGCGTTGGTCACATACGTGTCGTCCGGGTCGATGCCCGCCTCGTCCATCGCCCGCGTCAGCAGCCGCCCCGCTGGCCCGACGAACGGCTCGCCGCGCCTGTCCTCCCGGTCGCCCGGCTCCTCGCCGACCAGCAGCACGCGGGCGGCCGCGTTCCCCGCCCTGAAGACGGTCCCCGTGGTGCCGCGGCACAGCGAGCCCCCCTCGCACCCGGCCGCCGCCCCGCGCGCCCGTTCGCCCGCCTGGACCCCGTCGTGGAAGCCGTCGCCGAGTCCGCCGTGGGATCCGCCATCGCCGCCGGGTACCCGGGAACGGCGCGCCGACACCCCCGGCGGTGGCCACGCGGGGGAAGGTGTGGGGTCGGCCTACGGTGGGACCCGTTCCACCGTCACCCCTCCTGTCACACCGTGAGGAGCACCCCATGAGCGAGCCCAGGGAGTCCAGCGAGTCCAGGGAGTCCAGGGAGTCCAGGGAGTTCGACGTCATCGTCATCGGCGCGGGACCCACGGGCGAGAACGTGGCGGACCGGACCGCCGCCGCGGGCCTTCGGACGGCGATCGTCGAGAGCGAACTCGTCGGCGGGGACTGCTCGTACTGGGCGTGCATCCCCAGCAAGGCGCTGCTGCGCCCGCCCGCCGCGCTCGCGGCGGCGAGGGCGGTGGCGGGGGCGCGGCAGGCGGCGGGCGGGCGGCTCGACGTGGCGGCGGTGCTCGCGCGGCGGAACGGGTTCGTGTCGGACTGGCAGGACGACGGGCAGGTGTCGTGGCTGGAGTCGGCGGGGATCGAGCTGATCCGTGGCCATGGGCGGCTGGCCGGGGAACGCAGGGTGACGGTCGCGGCGCCCGACGGCGCGACGGTGGAGCTGACCGCGACCCACGCGGTGGCGGTGTGCACGGGCAGCGCGGCGGCCGTTCCCGGGCTGCCCGGCGTCGCGGAGGCGCGGCCCTGGACGCCGCGCGAGGCGACGGCGGCACGCAAGGCGCCCGACCGCCTCGCGATCGTGGGCGGGGGCGTGGTCGGCGCGGAGATGGCGGCGGCGTGGAGCGCGCTGGGCTCGAAGGTGACGCTGCTGATGCGCGGGGAACGGCCGCTGCCGAGGATGGAGGCGTTCGCTGGCGACCTGGTGGCCGAGGGCCTGGCGGCGCGCGGCGTGGATGTGCGCCCCGGCGCGTCGGTGGCGGAGTTGCGCCGGGCGCACGCGACGGGCCCGGTGACACTCACGCTGGGGGGCGGGGAGACGCTGGAGGCCGACGAGGTGCTGTTCGCCACGGGCCGCAAGCCGCGCACGGAGGACATGGGTCTGGAAACGGTGGGCCTGCGGCCCGGCTCATGGCTCGACGTGGACGAGACGCTGCGGGTGCGGGGCGTGGACGGCGGCTGGCTGTACTGCGCGGGCGACACCAACCGCCGCGCGCTGCTGACCCACCAGGGCAAGTACCAGGCGCGCGTGGCGGGGGCGGCGATCGTGGCGCGCGCGGCGGGCGGGCCCATCGACGACCGGCCGTGGGGCGAACACGCGGCGACGGCGGACACGGTGGGGGCGCCACAGGTGGTGTTCACCGAGCCCGAGGCGGCCTCGGTGGGCCTGACGGCCCAGGAGGCGGAACGCTCGGGCCGCCGCGTGCGCGCGGTCGACTACGACCTGGGCAACGTCGCGGGCGCCGCGCTGTTCTCGGACGACTACCGGGGCAAGGCGCGCATCGTGGTGGACCTGGACCGCGAGGTGCTGGTGGGCGCGACGTTCGTGGGCCCCCAGGCGGGCGACCTGCTGCACGCGGCGACGATCGCGGTCACGGGCGAGGTCCCGATCGCCCGCCTGTGGCACGCGGTCCCGTGCTTCCCGACGGTGAGCGAGATCTGGCTGCGCTTGCTCGAAACCCTCCGGGGGTAGCACGGCCCCTCCGGGGGTAGCACGCGGCGGCGGCCGCCGACGGACGGCCCGTTGGCCGCCGCCGCCCGCGCCCGACCACGGCGCGTCACCCGCGACCGGGCCCGACCCCCACAGCGGCGACGCCCCGCCGCTCGCCGAACGGGGGTGGCCCCACCACGGGGCCGGGCGCCCGGGCCCGCCAGGGCCCAAGCCGCGACCACCGACCCGACGCCCCCGAGCCACACCGCCCGCACCCGGAAGCGGCGACGCCCCGCCGCTCGTGGCGGCCGCGCGGTGGCCGGTGCCTCGGCGTATGCCGAGACACCTCAGCGTGGGTCGCCAAAGGCGTTCTCGCACCAGTCGCGCAGGTAGTCGTCCCACTGGTCGTCGCCGATCTCGCAGTCCTCGGGATCCCGGTCGAACGTGACATCGGGGGGTAGCGGAGAGATCTCGATGTCGGGGAACTGATCCTCCGGGCGATCCGGCGTGACGGTCGGCGTCGGGGGCGGGGGCGGGGGCGGGGGCGGGGGCCGGTGGGCTCGGGTGGCGCGAGGGGTTCGGTGAGGTCTTCGCTGGGCGACGGGTCGGTCAGGTCCACCTCGGGGGCGGGCGGCGTGGCCTCGTCCGAGCTGGCCCGCACCGGCCCCGGCGCGTCGCCTTCGGGCGGCGCGCCCTCGTCGAAGCCACACGCGGGCACGGCGAGCACCGCGAGGGCAACAAGCCCCAACGCCCTTGCCCGAGCCGTCATTTGTTCCCTCCGCCGTCCGGTCGTGCGCTCGGTGCGGGCCACTCTGTCAGATCGGCGAGTGCGGTGGGGTGACGCCGTCGCAAAGGTTCCGTGAGCCACGGGCGGCGGTCGCGGTGTCCCCGCCGTCGACGGTGGCCAGGCATGCCATCCTGCGGGGTATGCCCCGTTATGGGGGCCTTCTCCCCGGAACAGAAAGGGACCCGCGATGCCCCGGGCTGTCAGGTTTCACGAGTACGGCGATGTCGATGTCCTCCGCGTCGAGGAGGTGGACCGGCCCGAGCCCGGGCCCGGGCAGGTCCTGGTGCGGGTGAAGGCGGCCGGGATCAACCCCGGTGAGTCGGCCATCAGGAACGGCGCGCTGCGCGAGCGGTGGCCCGCGATGTTCCCCTCGGGGCAGGGCAGCGACCTCGCGGGGGTCGTGGAGGGGCGCGGGCCCGGTGTGAGCTGGGTGGAGACCGGCGACGAGGTGCTTGGCTGGACCGAAGGGCGGGCGAGCCAGGCGGACTATGTGGTCACCGAGGCGGACCGGCTGGTGCGGCGCCCCGTGGGCGTTCCCTGGCTGGCGGCGGGCGCGTTGTTCGTCGTCGGGACCACGGCCTACGCGTCGGTCAGGGCCGTGGGCGCCGAACGCGGGGACACGGTCGTCGTCTCGGGCGCCGCGGGCGGGGTCGGCTCGATCGCCGCGCAGCTGGCGCGGAACACCGGCGCCACGGTGATCGGCCTCGCGAGCGAGCGGCACCATGACTGGCTGACGGCCCACGGCGTGGTCCCGGTCCCCTACGGCGACGGCATTGACGACACGGGCGAGCGGATCCTGGCGGCGACGGAGGGCGAGCGCCCCGCGGCGTTCATCGACACGTTCGGCGACGACTACCTGAACCTCGCCGACCGCCTCGGCATCCCGCACGAGCGGATCAACACGATCATCAACTACCCCGGCGCGGAAGCCCTCGGCACGCGGACGGCGGGCAACAGCGACGCGGCGGAGGCGGAGGTGCTGGCCGAGCTCGCGGCGCTCGTGGACCGGGGGGCGCTGGAGATCCCGATCGCGGCGGCCTACCCCCTCGACGAGGTCCGCGACGCCTACCGGGAGCTGGAGCAGCGGCACACGCTCGGCAAGATCGTGCTCGTCCCCTGAGAGGCGGGCGCCCCGGCCCGTCGCCGGGGCGCCCGCGCTCAGGACGGCGTGTGCCGTTCCCCGCGGTGGCGGCGATCAGATGGATGGCCGCGCCCGCGAGCGCGGGCATCGCGAGCAGCGCCGCGGCACGGCGCGGGGAGAGGGACATCGGGTGCGAGCACATCCCTTCTCGTCGAAGACAGACGTGGCGACCCGACGAGCCGGGTGGCCGTGCTCCGCGCCGCGAACCGTGACAGTGAGAAGCGGATCCGCTGTACGGTCGAGTAGCCCGACTCGCGGTCCACGCGGGATGCGCAGGGCCGCACACGGTTGCAGGTCAGCGCCGGATTCCCACCGGCTTCCCTGGGCCGTACACGCGAGTGACTGCCCGGAGGATAATCGGAGCCATGGCCGAAGACGAGGGCAGTGTGCGGGTGGACAGCTGGGTCTGGTCGGTGCGGCTGGCCAAGACCAGGTCGAGCGCCGCGGCCGCCTGCCGGGCGGGGCATGTCCGGGTCAACGGGGAGCGGGTCAAGCCCGCGCACGCGGTGCGGGCCGGGGACGAGGTCAGGGTCAGGCAGCCGGGCTGGGAGCGGGTCGTGGTGGTGAGCCGGGTGATCAGGAAGCGGGTCGGCGCGGCCGTCGCCGTGGAGTGCTATGTCGACAACAGCCCGCCCAGGCCGCCGCGCGAGCTGCTGCCCGCGCTTCCGCAGCGGGACCGGGGCGCGGGGCGCCCCACCAAGCGGGACCGCCGCGAGATGGACCGGCTGCGCGGCATGTGAGCCCGCCGCGAACGCCCCCGCCCACCCGGTGGTGGCCACCGGGTGGGCGGGGGAACGAGCCGGGGAAAAGGCCCCCGGGCGGAACGGTCGCGGGCGGAACGGTCCGGGTCAGGCGCCGCGGGCCTCCAGCATGTCGTTCATCAGGTCGATCTCGGACGCCTGGGCCTCCACCATGCCGCTGGCGAGGCGTTCGACCTCCTCGGTGGACGCCGCGTCCGCCGCGGCGCGGGCCATGTCCACGCCGCCCTGGTGGTGCACGATCATCAGCTGGAGGAAGAGGACCTCGGCCGCGCGCCCCTCGGCGGCGGTCAGCTCCTCGATCTGCTCGTCGGTCGCCATACCCGGCATCAGGGCGCCGCCGCCCTCCGTGTCTTCCATGCCGTCCATGCCCTCGTGGTCGGGGCCCTCGTGGTCGGGGCCCTCGTCGTCGGAGCCCTCGTCGTCGGGGCCCTCGTCGTCGGGGCCCTCGTCGTCGGGGCCCTCGTCGTCGGGCGTGGAGTGGTCCGGCATCCAGTCCATGGGCGTCGACGTGCTCTTGGGCATGTCCCACATCTCCAGCCAGCCCAGCATCATGCCGCGCTGGTTGGCCTGGGTGTTGATGATGTCGAACGCCAGCCGCCGCACGTCCTCGTCGTCGGTGTTGTCGCGCACCAGGAACGCCATCTGCACGGCCTGCTGGTGGTGCACGGACATGTCGCGGGCGAACCCCACGTCCACCGAGTCCCGCTCCGGCGTCGACGACGAAGCGGACGAGCCCTCGGGCGACATCACCACCACGGCGACCAGGAACGCGGCGACCACGCCGAGCGCCGCGCTGGCCGACAGCAGCCAGCGCCTCCCGGTCACTCGGAGACCCCGCCGGTGCAGGCGGCACCCGGCTCGGGGGTCTGCTCGCCCTGCACGAACGTCTCGAAGAACTCGTCGACCCGCGGGTCGTCCGCGGTGTCGAGCGGCAGCTGGTTGCCCCACGCGGTCAGCACGATCGGGGACTCCTGGTCGGCCAGCGGGCTCATGAGCGAGTAGGGGGTGCTGGAGACGCGCTCGGTCAGCGCCTCGACATCGGCGTCGGACGCGCTGTCGTTGTAGGTGACCCAGACCGCGCCGTGTTCCAGCGAGTGGACGGCGTTCTCCTCGGGGACCTCGTCCTCGTAGACGTCGCAGTTGAGCCACGCGGCCGCGTGGTCGCCGCCCGCGGGCGGGGTCATCGCGTAGTCGATGTCCGTCTCGACGTGGTTCCGGCTCAGGTCCTCCCAGGTGCGGGCGCCCTCGATGGCGCCGGGCTCGCCGGTCGCCGAGACGGTGCCGCCCTCGCCGTCGCCGTTCTCGGCCTCGGCTATCAGGAAGGCCACGCCGATGACCAGGGCGGCCAGGGCCAGGGCGCTGCCGATGATGATGAACGTGCGGTTGCGCGCCTGCCGCGCGCGCTCCGCGTTGCGAGCCGCCTCTATCTTGGCGCGACGGCCCGCGGCCGCCTTCTTGGTCTGCTTGTTCGCCATGGTGGGGAGTCGTCCTCAGGTCCTCGACGGGTTGGTTTCGGGTGTCGCGGTTGCCGCGGTAGGACTCGCCCTAGGTGCGCTGGATCTCGGGACGGTGGAGGTCGACGGCCGAGGCGCCGTCGTCGGTGGGGCCGCCGATGGCGAGCGGGCCGCAGGGGCGGAAGGTGGGCGGGCCCGGGTCGGACGCCGGGACGTGGAGCGGCACGGGTGTCGGCGAGACGCAGGTGGCCGACGAAGCCATGGCCACCGCGGCAGGCGTCGCCCGGCTCCTTGAGGTCCATCGAGGGTCGCAGCTCGGTGAACGCCCGCTCCTCGGCGTGATCAACGGAGGCGGCCCCCGGGACCCCCATCCCCACGACACACAGCAGGGCGGTGACGGCAAGCACACAGCTGACCAGGGCGGTTGCTCTGGGCCCGCCCGACCGGTAGCCGTATGGTCGTATCATCGTCCGTCATCGTACTCATCCCGTCGCGCTATGGCGTCGGCGATGCGGTCACGGAACGGACGCCGTTCGAGCGCGGCCTCGAGCGCGGTGAGCAGCTCGCCGAGCGAATAGGGCAGCTCGGCCTCCAGATCCGCGCGCGCCGACTCCACCACCTCCCACTCCCAGGCCAGGACCGGCAGCAACTCCCGTGCGCGTGAGGTCAGATGGACGACGCGCCGCCGCGCGTCCGCGCTGCCCACCTCCAGCGTGACCAGCCCGCGCGCGCTCATCTGGGCCACGGTCTGGCTGGCCGCCGAGTGCGTCACGCCCATCGCGAGGGCGAGATCCCTGATCGAGCTGGGCCCGCCCGCCACCAGGGCGCGCACGACCGGCGTGAACCTCGGCCGGTAGTCGTCGAGGCCGAGGGCCGGATAGAGGGAGGCGATGTCCCCCTCGAGCTGGTCGAGCAGGTGGCGCAGACGCGTGCCGAGACCGGAAGCCGCAGCTGGGGAAGCCATGCCGTTAATATAACAGCGCTGTTGCATTTCCGGGGAACCGGCGCCCCGCGGGGCGCGTGAGAGACAGGGGAAGGGGAGCGGGACAATGGACGCGCGGTATCCGGCGATCGAGCCGTACGAGCACGGGATGCTCGACGTGGGCGAGGGCCACCACGTGTACTGGGAGGTCTGCGGGAATCCCGGGGGCAAGCCCGCCCTCGTGGTGCACGGCGGCCCGGGCTCGGGCTGCTCCCCGGGGATGCGCCGGTGGTTCGACCCGGCCGCGTACCGGATCGTGCTGTTCGACCAGCGCGGCAGCGGGCGCAGCACCCCGCACGCCGCGGATCCCGAGCCGCTGCTCGCCGCCAACACCACCGAGCACCTGCTCGGCGACATGGAGCGGCTGCGCACCCACCTCGGGATCGAACGGTGGCTGCTGTTCGGCGGATCGTGGGGCGCGGTGCTCGGCCTGTCCTACGCGATCCGGCACCCCGAGCGCGTCACCGAGATCGTGCTGTCCGGGCTCGCCACCGGGCGGCGGGCCGAGACCGACCTGCTCACGCGCGGCCTCGGCGCCTACTTCCCCGAGGCGTGGGCGCGCTTCGCCGGGGGCGTCCCCGAGGGCGAGCGGGACGGCGACCTCGCCGCGGCCTACGCCCGGCTGCTCGCCGACCCCGACCCGGCCGTGCGGGAGCGGGCCGCGCGCGACTGGTGCGCGTGGGAGGAGGCGATCGATGTCGCGGCGGGCCACTCGGGCTCCCGGTATGCGTCGGCGCGCTTCCGCCTCGGCTTCACCCGGCTCGTCACGCACTACTGGAGCCATGGCTCGTGGCTGGAGGAGGGCCAGGTGCTGCGGGACGCGGGACGGCTCGCGGGGATCCCCGGCGTCCTCGTCCAGGGCGCGCTCGATCCGGGGAACCTGGTGGGAACGCCCTGGCTGCTCCACCACGCGTGGCCAGGCAGCGAGTTGACCGTGCTGAACGACGCCGGGCACAGCTCGGCGGCCCCCGGCACGGCCGAGGCGCTGGTGGCCGCGACCGACCGATTCGCCGGGTCCGAACCCTCCAGCGGGTCCGAACGTTCCGCCCCGGCCGCGGAAGGCGCGGGGTAACGTGAGCAACGGCCGTGACCAGGCCGGTCGTTCGGCCACGGCGGCGGTTTCCACAAAGACGAAGACTTGTCGACACAGCAGAAAAGGAGAGCACCGCGATGGTGTTCAAACGGTTGCTCAACTCACTCGGGGTAGGCGGCCCCTCGGTGGACACGGTGCTCGGCGGGGGCGCCGTCACCCCGGGGATGCCGCTGACCGGCCAGGTCCATGTGCGGGGCGGCTCGATGGACGCGGAGATCACGCATCTCACGCTGCACTTCGTGGCGCGCGTCGAGGCCGAGCACGAGGAGGGGGAGAGCCAGGGGCAGGTCGTCTTCCACCGCGAGACGATAGGCGGCGGCTTCCGCCTCCAGGAGGGGCAGCAGTTCAGCGTGCCGTTCTCCGTGGGGGTGCCTTGGGAGACGCCGATCACCGAGCTGTACGGGCAGCCGCTCGGCATCGTGCTCGGGGTCAAGACCGAGCTGGCCGTCGCGGGCGCGGTGGACACCGGCGACCTCGACCCGCTGCTGGTGCGGCCGATGCCCGTGCAGGAGGCGGTGCTCGAGGCGTTCGGGCAGCTGGGCTTCGGCTTTAAGTCGGCCGACCTCGAACTGGGCCGCATCGGGGGCACAGGGCAGCAGCTGCCGTTCTACCAGGAGATCGAGCTGATCCCCTCGGCGCAGTGGTCCCCTGTGATGCGCGAGGTGGAGCTGACGTTCCTCGCCTCGCCCGCGGGCGTCGAGGTGGTGCTCGAGGCCGACAAGCGCGGCGGGTTCTTCACCGGGGGCGGCGACGCGCTGCTGCGCTTCACCGTCAGCCACAACCAGGTCCCCGGCTACAACTGGACCGCCGAGGTCGAGTCCTGGATCGGCCAGCTCGCCGCCCGCCGCGGGCACTGAGGGACCGGGTACTGAGGGACCGGGTACTGAGGGACGCGGCCCTGACCGGCCGACCGCCCGCGGCCGTTCCCGACCGCCGCGGGCGGTCCCGTCAGCGGGGAAGAGGAAAGGCGTTCACCCCTCCGTGTGACACGCGGTATTCCATGAACGTGGAATACCGCTGGCCGATCAACCCGCATGGCGGGCACGGCATTTCCGGCCGTTGTCTTGCTGGTGTATGAACGACCGTGAATCGACATCCTCTCTTCCCTTCCCGGTTGGTCTCCACCCCTCAACGCCATGACTCTCCTTCGGAAAATCAATGCCGCGCTCGGCTCAGCGACCGGGTTCCAGGTCCGCAGGGCCCACCCCGTCCCCACCGCGCGCTCGGCCGCGCGCCCGCCCGTGGCCACCCCGCCGCCGCACGCTACGCCCCCGCGCACGCCGGGAGAGTGGGGCCCGCCCGCCGACCCGGGGCTCGACCGGCTGCTGAAGCGGCCGGTGTTCGTCATCGCGCCGGTCCGCTCCGGATCGACCCTGCTGCGGCTCATGCTCGGCGGCCACAGCCGCCTGCACGCGCCGCACGAGGTGCACTTCAGGCGCCTTGAGGTCCGCTTCTCCACCGGCCTCGCCCGGATGTCCCTCGGGGCGCTCGGGCTCGACCGCGCCGACGCCGAGCACCTGCTCTGGGACCGGCTGCTCCACCGCGAACTGGCCCGCTCCGGCAAGGAGTTCCTGGTGGAGAAGACCCCGGGCAACGCGTTCTCCTTCCGCCGCATCGCCGCCTGCTGGCCCGACGCCCGCTTTGTCTTCCTGCTGCGCCACCCCGGGTCGATCGCCAGGTCGTGGCACGAGGCCGACCCGCTCAAGCGGAACCCCGACCAGGCCGCCACCGACGCCCTGCGCTACATGAACGCCGTCGAACGCGCCCGCGCCGCCCTGCCGGGCCACACCGTGCGCTACGAGGAGCTGACCGAGGACCCGGCGACCGCGCTCAAGGGCGTGTGCGCGTTCCTCGACGTGGACTTCGAGCCCGGCATGACCGACTACGGCCCCCGCCCCGAGGGCGAGCTGACCAAAGGGCTGGGCGACTGGCGGGACAAGATCCGCTCCGGCACCGTGCTCCCTGGCCGCGAGCCGCCGCACCCGGCCGATGTCCACCCCGCGCTGCACCGCGTCTGCGCCGCCTGGGGCTATCCCGCGGGCGGGCCCGCGAAGCGGCGGGCGTCATGAGGGGCCACGCCGAGCTGTCGCGGGTGTGGCCGCGCGACAGGCGGCTCCGCCTGGTCGGCGCGCTCCACGACCACGACCCGGGCCGGAACGCCCGCGCCTATGGCCTCCTGCTGGTGCACCGGGAGGCGCCCGAGCGGCGGCTGCACTACCCCGGTGGGCTCAAGGGCACGGCGTTCGACGTCTCCTGCCCCGTGGCCGACCTCGCCCCCGACGACCTGCCCCTGCCCGCCGTGTGGGACCTCTACCTCGCCCCCGACCCGGCCGCTGACCCGGCCGACGCGCTGCGCGTCGGCAAGGTGCTCGACGACATCAGCGGCAAGAAGAAGATCATGGTCTACCCCGCGCAGCCCCTCACCAGGCCGGGCGGAACGGCCAGGGTGCGGCCCTATTTCACGATCAAGGACAACCTCTCGGTTGGGGTGACCGCGACCCCATGAAGATCCGTTATCTGCTGCTCCACGCCTATGGAATGGGCGGCACCATCCGCACGGTGATCACTCAGGCCAACGCCATGGCCGCGGCGGGCCACGACGTCGAGCTGGTCAGCGTGCTGCGGCGCAAGGACGAGCCCTATTTCGACGTCGACCCGCGCGTGCGGCTCAGCTCCCTCACCGACGCCAGGCCGTCCGCCGCGCCCCCGCCCCCGCGCGGCCTGCTCGCGCGGCTGCGGGCCCGCCGCGCCGACCGCCTCGACGCCCGCCCGCCGCGCCACATCCCGGTCAGCGAGGCCGGGTACAAGGCCATGAACCGCCGCGTCGAACGGGCCGTCACCGGCTGGATGGCCACGCTGACCGACGGCGTCCTGGTCACCACGCGCCCCGCGCTCAACCTCCTCTCCGCGGGGTTCGCCACCGAGGGCGTCGTCCGGGTGGGCCAGGAGCACGTCAACCTCAGCACCCACAAGCCCGATCTGCGCGCCGCGATCATTCGCTACTACCCGCGCCTCGACGCGGTCGCCGTGCTCACCAGCAGGGACCGCGACGAGTACGCGCGCAAGGCGCCAGGCACCAAGGTCGTCCGCATCCCCAACGCCGTGCACTCGCTGCGCCAGAAGCCCGCCACGTGCGCCTCGAGGATCGCCGTCGCGGCCGGGCGGCTGCGCCACCAGAAGGCGTTCGACCTCATGATCGCGGCCTACCGGCAGACGGTCGACGACTTCCCCGACTGGCAGCTGCGCATCTACGGCGAGGGCGACAAGCGCCCCCAGCTCAGAAAGCTGATCGACAAGCACCACCTCTACAACCATGTCTTCCTCATGGGCAGCACCGACCGGCTGGACGACGAGATGGCCAAGGCGTCGATGTTCGTGATGAGTTCGCGGTACGAGGGGCTGCCCATGGTGCTGATCGAGGCGCTTTCGCACGGCCTGCCCGTGGTGAGCTTCGACTGCCCCACCGGGCCCGCCGACGTCATCACCGACGGCAAGGAGGGGCTGCTCGTGCCCCCCGAGGACGTCAAGGCGCTGGCCGCCGCGATGCGCAGGCTGATGGGCGACGAGGCGCTGCGCGCCGAGATGGGCGACGCGGGCCTGGCCACCGTTCAGCGCTACTCCCCCGAGGCGATCCGCGAGCAGTGGACCGCGTTGTTCAACGGCCTGCTCGCGGAGGCGCGCCCACCGGAGCGCACCCAGGCGGGTTGACGACTGGTTGACGGGCGGCGAACGCGTGTTGCGCCGGGCGATTCGCCCGTTAATGCCAGGATTTGCCCCATGGCAACGACCGGAGCACCGACCAGCGAGCTCACCCTCCGCATCAACGGCGGCGACCACCGCCTCACCCTCGACAACCGCACCACGGTGCTCGACGCCCTGCGCGAGCACCTCGGACTCACGGGCACCAAGAAGGGCTGCGACCACGGGCAGTGCGGCGCGTGCACCGTGCTGATGGACGGGCGGCGCGTGAACAGCTGCCTCCTGCTCGCCGCATCCGCCCAGGGCTGCGACATCGTCACCATCGAGGGCGTCGCCGCGCTCGAAGGCGGCGCCGACGGCGACGGGCTCGCCCCCATCCAGCGGGCGTTCATCGACCACGACGGCCTCCAGTGCGGATACTGCACGCCGGGCCAGATCTGCTCGGCGATCGGCGCGCTCGCCGAGGCGGACCGCGGCTGGCCCAGCCATGTCACCCCCGATGTCGCGGAGGGCCCGCGCTCCGCGCGCGACCTGGACGCGGACGAGATCGGCGAGCGCATGAGCGGCAACCTGTGCCGCTGCGCCGCCTACCCCCGCATCGTGGAGGCCGTCCTCGCCGTGGCGGGCGCGCGATGAGGCCCTTCGTCTACGAGCGCGCCACGGGGCCCGAGCACGCCGCCGCCCTGCTGTCGAGCGACCGCGAGGCGACGCTCCTCGCGGGCGGCACCAACCTCGTCGACCTGATGAAGCTCGGCGTGGCCAGGCCATCCCTGGTGGTCGACATCAACGGCCTGCCCTACGACCGCGTCGACCACCGCCCCGACGGCTCACTCGTCGTCGGCGCGACCGTCCGCAACAGCGACCTGGCGGGCGACCCCGGCGTCCGCCGCCGTTTCCCGCTACTGTCCCAGGCCCTGCTTGCCGGGGCCTCCGGCCAGCTGAGGGCCCGAGCCACCACGGCGGGGAACCTGCTGCAACGCACCCGCTGCGTCTATTTCCAGGACATCGGCAAACCCTGCAACAAGCGGGCGCCCGGCACCGGTTGCGCCGCCGTCGACGGCAGCCACCGCGACCTCGCCGTGCTCGGCACGTCCGACGCCTGCGTCGCCAGCCACCCCTCCGACATGGCCGTCGCCCTCGCCGCCCTCGACGCCACCGTCCTGGTGCGGCCCATCGGGGACGGCCAGGGGCCGAGCCGGATCCCGCTGACCGACTTCTACCGGCTGCCCGGCGACACCCCGGACCGCGAGACGGTGCTGCGCCGCGGCGACCTGGTCACCGGCGTCGAGGTGCCGCCGCCGCCCGTGGGCGCCGCGATGCGCTACCGCAAGGTCCGCGACCGCTGGTCGTTCGCGTTCGCCGTGGTCTCGGTCGCGGCCCTGGTCGCGCTCGACGAGGACGGCGCGCTGCGCGGCGTGCGGCTCGCGCTCGGCGGCGTCGCGCCGCTGCCCTGGCGGGCCAGGGAGGCGGAACGGATGCTCACGGGGCGGCGCCCGACGCGGGACCTGGTACGTGCGGCGGCCGAGGCGGAGTTCGCCGCGGCGCGCCCGCTGCCGCACAACGCCTTCAAGGTGGGCCTCGCGGCCGACGTGCTCGCCGAGACGGTCCTGTCCCTCGCGGCCCCCGCGGGAGGCGGGCGATGAGGGCGGGCGCCGAGTCGGCCGTGGGCGCGGGGATCGCCCGCATCGAAGGTGTCGACAAGGTGACAGGGGCGGCGCGCTACAGCCACGAGTATCAGGTGGCGGGCGCGGTCCACGCCTGGGCTGTCACCTCGGACATCGCGCGGGGCAGGGTGACACGGGTGGACGACGCGGACGCGCTCGCACAGGCGGGCGTGATCGCGGTGCTGACGAGCGACAACGTGCCCCCAATCGCAGAGCGGGACGGGGACCTGGCCGTTCTCCAGTCCCCAAGGGTCGCCTTCCACGGGCAGATCGTCGCGGCCGTCGTCGCCGAGACGTCCGAGGCGGCGCGCGAGGCCGCCGCCCTGGTGCGCGTGGCCTACCAGGAGGAGGAGCACGACGCGCTGCTGCGCGAGGACGCGCCGGGGATCTACGAGCCCGATTCGGTCAACGGCGGCTTCCCCGGGCGCCGCGAGAAGGGCGACGTGGACGCGGGCCTCGCCGAGGCGCCCGTCCGCATCGACGTCACCTATGCCACGCCGCCCGAGCACGCCGCGCCGATGGAGCCGCACGCCGCCGTCGCGGCCTGGGACGGCGACGTGCTCACCCTCCACGACAGCAACCAGGGGCCCTTCCGCGCGGCGCAGCGGATGGCGGCGCTCTTCGATGTGCCGGTGGAGAACATCCGGGTGATCTCCGACCACATCGGCGGCGGCTTCGGCTCCAAGGCCCTGGTCAGGCCGCCGACGGTGCTCGCGGCGCTGGCCGCTCGCGCGGTCGGGCGCCCCGTCAAGGTGGCGTTGACGCGGCAGCAGATGTTCACGCTGGTGTCCCACCGGACGCCGACCGTGCAGCGGGTGCGGATCGGCGCCGAGCGGGACGGGCGCCTGCGGGCGCTGTGGCACGACGCGTTGCAGCGGTCGTCGCGGCTGACCGAGTACTGCGAGCAGACCACGACGCCCACCCGCGCCATGTACGCGACGCCCGCGCTGCGCACCACCCACAGGCTCGCGCGCCTCGACGTGCCGACGCCCGGCTGGGTGCGGGCGCCGGGCGAGGCGCCGGGGATGTTCGCGCTTGAGTCGGCGATGGACGAGCTGGCGTACGCGCTCGACCTCGACCCCATCGAGCTGCGGGTGCGCAACGAGCCCGAGGTGGAGCCCGACTCGGGGCGCGCGTTCAGCAGCAGGAACCTGGTGGCGTGCCTGCGGGACGGCGCCCGCCGCTTCGGCTGGGACGCGACGCGTGACCGCACGCCAGGGGCGCGGCGCGAGGGGCCATGGCTGGTCGGGACCGGCGTCGCGGCCGCCAGGTACCCGGTGCACATCATGCCGTCAACGGCCAGCGCGCGGGCCGAGCCCGAGGGGCGGTTCACGGTGCGGATCGCCGCGGTCGACATCGGCACGGGAGCGCGAACGGCCCTGACGCAGCTCGCGGCCGAGGCGCTGGGCGCGCCCTTCGACCGGGTGACGCTCGAACTGGGCCGCAGCGCCTACGGGTGCGCCGAGTTCGCGGGCGGCTCCGCGGGTATCAACTCGTGGGGCTGGGCGGTGGACAAGGCGTGCAGGGCGCTGACCGCCGAGCTGGGGCGGCGGGGCGGCGCGGTGGGCCCCGATGGCGTGGAGGTGGCCGCGGACACCGCCGATGACGTGGCGGCGCTGCCCGACCTGGCGCGGCACGCGTTCGGCGCGCAGTTCGCCGAGGTGCGGGTGGACGCGGTCACGGGCCAGGTGCGGGTGGAGCGGCTGCTCGGCGTCTTCGCGGCGGGCCGGGTCGTCAACGCCCGCACGGCGCGTTCGCAGCTCGTCGGCGCGATGATCATGGGCCTGTCCACTGCGTTGCACGAGGTCCTTGAACTCGACCCGCGCTTCGGGGACTTCGCCAACCACGACCTGGCGACCTACCACATCGCGGCGCACGCCGACGTCCGCGGGATCGAGGCGCATGTGCTCCCCGAGGAGGACGAGCGCGTCAACCCCCTGGGCACCAAGGGGATCGGCGAGCTCGGCATCGTCGGCGCGGCGGCGGCCATCGGCAACGCCGTCCACCACGCGACGGGCGTGCGGGTGCGGGAGCTGCCGATCCTGATGGAACGCGTCAGGGCGGGCCTCGGCGCGGGCCGTTCCTGACGCGTCGGGGCGGCGTTGACGGGCAGGCGTTGACGGGCACGGCGTTGACGGGCACGGAGTTCAGGACACGATGTCCTTGGTGCGGAAGCCGCGGAACGCCAGGGCGAACAGCACCAGCGCGTAGGACACCGAGACCGAGGCGCCGCGGATCATACCGCCCCACTCGGCCTCGGGCTGGAGCGCGTCGGCCCACGCGTACAGCCAGTGCGCGGGCAGGAAGTCGCGCCAGTCGCCGAGCGCGGTGATGGCGTCGAGGATGCTGCCCACGATGGTCAGCCCGAGCGCCCCGCCGACCGCGCCGAGCGGGGCGTCGGTGACCGTGGAGAGCCAGAACGCCAGCCCTGCCACGACGAGTTGGCTGACCATCACGAAGGCGGTCGCGACGGCGAGCCTGCCCGCCGCATCGCCCGCGGGCAGGGTGCCGCCCGTGGGCAGCTCAAGCGGGCCCCAGCCGTAGGCGGCGGCGCCCACGCCGAGCGCGACCAGCGGCAGCACGGCGATCGCGGCGGCGCTGAACGCCAGCGCGACGGCCAGCTTGGCGACGAGCAGCCGGGCGCGCGGCACGGGCGCGGCCAGCAGGTAGCGCAGCGAGGACCAGCCCGCCTCCGAGGCGACGGTGTCGCCGAAGAACAGCGCGACCGGCACCACGAGCAGGAAGCCCGTCCCGAGGAAGAGGCATGTGGCGGCGAAGTTGGCGCCCGAGGCGGTGGCGGTGTCCAGCAGGGTCCCCGCCTCGTCGCCGCCGCCCGGCTCCCCACCCACGGCGAAGGCGGCGGCCACCACGAACGGCAGCGCGATCAGCAGGCCGAAGACCACCTGGGTGCGGCGTCTGCGGAGCTGGCGCACGGCCTCCACGCGCAGCGGCAGGGTGCGGCGGGGGCTGTAGCCGGGGGCCGCGTCGAGTGCCGTGGTCATCAGGCACCTCCGATCAGGGTCAGGAACGCGTCCTCGAGGCGGCGTTGGGGCCCCATGCTGTGGACAGGGACGCCGAGCGCGACCAGCTCGGTGAGCAGCCGCGCGGCGTCAACGGTGCCGTCGCCCGCGTCCCCCTCGCCCCGGCCCTCGTCGCCCGCGTCGAGGCGGATCAGCAGCCCGCCATCGGCGCGGGCCGCGGCGGCGACGCCCGGCAGCGCGGACACCCTCTCCAGCAGCTCGTCGGTGAGGGGCGCGGGCGTGCCGACGAGCAGGGTCTCGCCGCGCCCGACGATGTCGGCGACGGGGCCCGCGCTGACCAGCCGCCCGTTGGCCATGACGACGAGGTGGGTGCACGTCTGCTCCACCTCGGCCAGCAGGTGGCTCGAGACGATCACGGTGCGGCCCTCGGCGGCGTAACGGATCATCACGTCCCGCATCGCGCGGATCTGCGGCGGGTCGAGCCCGTTGGTCGGCTCGTCGAGGATCAGCAGCTCGGGCAGGCCGAGCATGGCCTGGGCGATGGCCAGGCGTTGGCGCATGCCCTGGGAGTAGGTGCGCACGGCGCGGTGGACGGCGTCGCCGAGCCCGGCGATCTCCAGCGCCTCGTCCAGGTGGGCGTCATCGGCGGGGCGCCCGGTGGCGCGCCAGTACAGCTGCAGGTTGGTGCGCCCGGTGAGGTGCGGCAGGAAGCCCGCGCCCTCGACGAACGCGCCCACCCGGGAGAGCACGGGCGCCCCCGGGCGGATCGGGTGGCCGAAGACGCGGATCTCCCCGGCGTCGGGGGCGATCAGGCCCATCAGCATCCTCAGCGTGGTGGTCTTGCCCGCGCCGTTGGGCCCGAGGAGGCCGAGAACCTGGCCGCGGGCGACCTGGAAGGAGAGGTCATGGACGGCGTAGCGGTCGACGGCGCCCTTGTAGCGCTTGGTGAGCCCGGTGATCCGCAGGGGGACGTCGGCGAGCTGGGGGTCGGGCGCGGCGTCGGCGGCGCGCGGTCGCCCGGTGAGCAGGAGGGCGGTGGCGAGCGCGGCGGCGGCGAGCGGCAGGCCCCAGGTCCACCAGGGCAGCGGCGTCGCGCCGGTGGCGACGCCGGGCGCGGTGGGGACGGTCAGCCCGTCACCGGCGAGGGCGACGGTGTGGGTGGCGGGCTCGTCGGGCGAGGCGAAGCCGAGGTCGGTGGTGGAGATGACCAGCCGCATGCGGTGGCCCGCCTCGAAGGGGTAGTCGACGACGGGCAGCCGGACGTCGACCGTGCGGCCCTCGTCGGTGCCGTCGATCCGCACGGGCGCGACGAGCTGGGCCGGGAGCGACTGCTGGGAGCCGTCGGGCGAGACGTCGTAGACCTTGGCGAAGAGCACGGCCTCGGGCGCGTCGGACTCCACGGTCAGCCGGACGGTGGGCGAGCCGGTGACGCGGACGGTCTCGTCCAGGGGCGCCGACTCGAACCTGGCGTACTGGCCGGGGAAGTCGAGGGACAGGCCAAGGCCGAGGGCGCCAAGATCGCCGAGCGAGCCGAGCCCGGGAACGGTGGAGACGGCGGGCGGTGAGCCGCCCGCGGGGTTGACGAACGTCTGGGGGTCGCCGGTGAGTTCGACCTCGCGGGCCTCGCCTTCGAGCCCGGGGTAGGCGCTGCCTTCGGCGCCGCGCAGCAGGGTGGCGCCGTCGGTGGAGTCGAAGCCGGTGATGCGGGTGGCGCGGAAGGCGGGGCCCGTGTCGGCGTCCGCCTCGCCCTTGAGGTGGCGGTCGAACCACGCGGTGACGCGGCGGTCGACGCGGCCCTGCTCGGAGACGCCGCCGTCGTGGCCCGCCCAGATCCAGTCGAGCGAGACGGGCGCGCCGTTGGCCGTGATCGCGCGGGCCATCGCGTCGGCGTGGTCGAGGGGGAAGAGGGAGTCGTGCTGGCCCTGGACGATCAGGGTGGGCACGTCGATGCTCTCGGCGACGGCGGAGGGGCTGCGTTCGGCCAGCAGGCGCTCGGCCTCGGGGTCGGGCTCGCCCGAGACGGCGACGCGCTCGTAGAGGTCGCACAGCTCGGTGGTGAAACGGCCGCAGCCCGGGTCGGTCAACGTGTCGGTGGACTGCTCGACGTATCCGGCCCTGGTGGATCCGGTGGTGAACAGGATCCCGGCCCACAGCCGCTTGAAGACGCCGTCGGGGAACAGCGCCCGGCCGAGGTCCCAGTAGGTGATGAGGGGCGCGATCGCGTCCACGCGCGGGTCGTGGCCCGCGGCGAGGAGGGCGATGGCGCCGCCGTAGGAGGCGCCGGTGACGCCCACGCGGGGGTCACCGTCGGCGTCGAGGGCGACCTCGGGGCGCTCGGCGATCCAGTCGACGAGGCGGCGCACGTCTGCGACCTCGGCGTCCGGGTCGTTGAGCCCGATCCGCCCGGTGGATGTGCCGAAGCCGCGGGCCGACCAGGTCATGACGGCGTAGCCGGAGCGGGCGAGCTCCTCGGCCTGGGCGCGGACGTCGTCCTTGCTGCCGCCGAAGCCGTGGCCGACGAGGACGGCGGGGCGGCGTCCGCCCTCGGGGCCCGAGGTGAACCACGACGTGTCGATGGCCACGGTGCCGTCGCTCCCCGGGGCCTCCGGCATGTCGAACACCCGGTCCTCGCGGTGCACTTCGGCCTCGTCCCCGCCCGCCACGGCCCAGGTGCCCGCCGCGGCGAGCGCGGCGAGGGCCGCGACGGCCGCGACCAGGCGCCTGCGGCGTGGGGCGCCGCGCGGGGCGCCGCCGGGGCGAAAACGGCGCGGCCAGGGGAAGTTCATCAGGGCGAGGGTCCCTTCGGGCGGCCGACGATCTCCCCACGCTACCCAATCGCGCCCCCGGCGCGGCCACCGCGCCCGCGCCCCCGGCGCACTCCGAACGGACCTAAAGCTTTCGCCAATTCTTTACATGTACTAAGCATCTTGTCGTATGGTCGCTAGCGGATATCTAGCCCAGGGAGCCTGCTTGACCACGCACAGTGAGGAATCGACGACGTCCGCCCCCGCACCCCCCACCACCGCTCCCCCGGACCAGGGCGCCGTCGCGATGACGCACCCGGAGATCATGCGCGCCCTCTCGGGGCTGCTGCTCGGCATGTTCGCCGCGATCCTGTCGTCCACCATCGTCACCAACGCCCTCCCCCAGATCGTCGGCGACCTCGGCGGCGGCCAGTCCGCGTTCACCTGGGTCGTCACCGGCACGCTGCTCTCGATGACGGCCTCGATGCCGCTGTGGGGGAAGCTGGCCGACCTCTTCAGCAAGAAGCTGCTCATCCAGACCTCGCTGCTGATCTACGTCGGCGGCTCGCTCGTCGCGGGCCTGTCGCGGAGCCCGGAGATGCTGATCGCCGTCCGCGTCGTCCAGGGCCTCGGCGTCGGTGGCCTGATGGGCCTGTCCCAGATCATCCTGGCCGCGATGATCCCCCCGCGCGAACGCGGCCGGTACAGCGGCTACCTCGGCGCGACGTTTGCGGTGGCCACCGTGGGAGGGCCGTTGATCGGCGGCGTCATCACCGACACCCCGGGGCTCGGCTGGCGCTGGTGCTTCTACATCGGCGTGCCGGTCGCGCTCGCCGCCCTCGTCGTGCTCCAGCGGACGCTGCGGCTGCCGCTGACGCGGCGCGAGGTGCGCATCGACTGGGCGGGCGCGCTGCTGGTGAGCGCGTCGGTCTCGCTGCTGCTGATCTGGGTGACCCTCGCGGGCGAGCGCTACGCCTGGCTGTCGTGGCAGAGCGCGCTCATGGTCGGCGGCTCGGTGGCGCTCGGCGCGCTCTTCGTGCTCGTCGAGTCCAGGGCGAGCGACCCGATCATCCCGCTGCGCCTCTTCCGCGACAGGACGATCACGCTGACGTCGGTCGCGTCGCTCCTCGTGGGCATCGCGATGTTCAGCGGAACGGTCTTCTTCAGCCAGTACTTCCAGCTGGCGCGCGGGGAGAGCGCGACGATGTCGGGCGTCATGACCATCCCGCTGATCGCGGGCCTGTTCGTCTCCTCCACCCTCTCCGGGCAGCTGATCACGCGCACGGGCCGGTGGAAGCACTGGCTGGTGACCGGCGGCGTGCTGACCACGGCGGGCCTCGGCCTGCTGGGCACGATGCGGTACGACACGCCCTACGCGCGGGTCGCGGCGTTCATGGCGCTCCTCGGCCTGGGCCTGGGGATGCTCATGCAGAACCTCGTGCTCGCCACCCAGAACCAGGTGCGGCCCGAGGACCTGGGCGTGGCCAGCTCGGTCGTGACGTTCTTCCGGTCCTTCGGCGGCGCGATCGGCGTCTCGGTGCTCGGCGCGGTGCTCGCCACGCGCGTCACCGGCTACGCCGAGGACGGCCTGCACCGGCTCGGCGCGGGGGTCGAGGGCTCGGCCACGGTCGGCGGCGGGGGCGGCATCCCCGATCTGGACGCGCTGCCAGGCCCTTTGCGCACGGTCGTCGAGGGCGCGTACGGGCACGGGGTGGCCGACATCTTCCTGTACGCGGCGCCGTGCGCGCTGCTCGCGCTGGTGTTCACGCTGTTCATCGAGGAGACCGCCTTGCGGACCCGCACGGGCGGCGGCGAGAAGCGGGCCTGAGAACGGCACGGGAACGCACGAGGGAACGGGCATGGATAAGGCCGCTGAGCGGCGCTGGTGCGCTGCTCCGCGGCCGGTCATGCCCTCGGGGCGAGGCTAGGCGAGGAGGAAGTCCGCCTCGCCGCGCTTCGCGCCCCGGATGAAGGTCTCGATCTCGTGGGGGGTGTAAATGAGCGCGGGCCCGTCCGGGTCGGTGGACTGCCGCAGCGCCACCCGTCCGTCGGCCAGCTTCAGCGCCTCGACGCAGTTCCCCCCGTTGGTTCCGCTCCATGGCTTGCTCCATCCCTCGCTGCCCAGCTCGCGGGCGGGCATGCCGTTGTATATGGGTCCCATGGAGTGAGTCGTACGACGCGGGTGGTCACTCATGCGGTCAGAGCTCCTTGCGAATCGCACCGAGGATCGCCTCGGTGTCGTGAACCGGTGCGGCCTGCGCACCCATGCGGTCCAGCACTTCGAGGTACGCGACCGTGTCCGGCCGCTCGTCGTGGTAGACCGCGCCGGTCAAGCTCTCGGCGTAGATGATGTCGGGCAGCTCAGGGATCTCGAACCGGAAGAGCTGGAACGGCCCGAACATGCCGGGATGCGGACCGGCACTGAACGGCATGATCTGCAACGTGACGTTGGGCATCGACGTCGCCTCGATCAGCCGGTCGATCTGCGCGCGCATGACGGACGGGGGTCCGACGCGGCGGCGCAGCACCTGCTCCTCGATCACGGCCCACAGCAGCGGGGCGCGTGACCGGGACAGGAGCTCCTGACGTTCCATGCGCAGGGCGACCCGGCGCTCGATCTCCTTCACGGAGGCGCCGGGAAAGCCGGTCCTGAACAGGACGCGCGCGTAGTCCTCGGTCTGGAGCAGCCCGGGGACGCAGTGGGGCTCATAGGCCCTGATGAGGCTGGCCTCGCCCTCCAGACTCACATAGAGGGAGAACCAGTCGGGCAGCACATCGCGGAAACGGTGCCACCAGCCGGGCCTGTTGGCCTCGTCGACGAGCTGGAGGAACGATTCGGCCTCCACCGGCGGCACACCGTAGCGCTCCAGCAGGGCCTTGACATACAGCGGCTTGAGGCCGACCTCGGCCTTCTCCATGCGGCGTACCGTGGTGGTGTTGACGCTGAGCGCCTTGGCGGCGTCGGCGAAGGAGCAGCCGGCGCGCTCGCGCAGATCCCTCAGACGGAGCCCGAGGACGATCTGCCCGACGGTCGGCCCCGACCGCGCCTCTGCCACGTCGCCTCCCGTGCCGCTGACTTCACTTCCGTGGACTTCACTTCCGTGGACTTCGCTTCCGCCGACGTCACTTCCGCCGACGTCGCTTCCGCCGACTTCGCCTCTACCGACGTCAGGGAGAAGTTTGCCACACCCGGTAGTGGCATCGACAGACGTCGCTTCGCTTTCTGCGAATCGCAGAACTCCCCTTGCGCAATGTGCCTATGGCTGCGCATAGTTAACACGCGACTCAGCTCACGGCTGTCCCGGCACAACGGAAGGCGACCAAGACCGTGTCCCCACTTCACGGCACGACGCCGCTCCCGTTCCCCGCCCCGGTCGGGCCGCGTTCCCAGAGGCGGGGCGAGAGGTTCGAGCTCCCCGCGCTCGCCTCCTCGGTGGCCGTCGCGCGCGGCCGGGTCGGAAGCCACACCAACGCGTGGGGGCTGCCCGACACGGTGCGTGACACCGCACAGCTCATCGTCTCCGAGTTGTTCACCAACGCCCTTCTGCACACCGACAGTCACCAGGTGATCTGCCGCCTCGAATGCGCCGGGGCGCTGCTGCGCATCGAGGTGGCCGACGAGGGGGCGGGCCCGGCCCGCCCCGAGCCGCGCAGCCCCGACCCCGGGGCCGAGCACGGCAGGGGGCTGATGCTGCTCGACGCGCTCGCGAGCCAATGGGGGGTCATCTCCTTCGAGCACGGCGGCTGCACGGTGTGGGCGGAGATCACCTCCTGACCCGGGGCCCGACCCCGGGCCCGGCAGGGGGCGTTGATCGCCCACCCTTGTGATCATCCGGCAACCCTCCGTTTCCGTCGCCCGGGTGGCCTTTGCTAAGCTTCCGGCGTCCGCCGCCTTGTGCGCCGCCCCGAGGGAGTTCCGTGGCCTTCATACCGCCGCCCCCGGCCGAGCCGCCCCGCGTTCCCGGTCCTGGCCGCGTCTCCCGGCTCTCCGACTCCCTGCGCCGCGTCCCGGTTCCGGCCCTGGTCGGCGGCGGGGTCGCCGTGGGGGTCGCCGGGCTCTACCTGGTCGGATCGCTCGCGCTCGGCGGGGAGATCGCGCCCGGCACGACCGTGCGCGGCGTCGACATCGGCGGCCTCTCGCCCGAGCAGGCCCGTGAGCGGCTGGCCGCCGAGCTGCCGCTCGACCGCGACATCCCCGTACTGCTCGAGAGCGAGGACGAGCCGCACGTCGTGGAGCCCGCCGACGCGGGGCTCTCGGTCGACGTGGCGGCGACCGTCGACAAGGCCGACCGGCCCGGCCTCTTCGGACGGCTCTTCGGCATGGGGGGCGACGAGATCGACCCCGTGGTCGTGCAGGACGAGGACGCGAGCGGCGCCGCGCTCACGGCGCTCGCCGAGGAGTCGGACACGGCGGTCCAGGAGGGCGCCATCGCGTTCGAGAGCGGCCAGGTGGTCGTCACCGAGCCGCGCGCGGGCACGGCGCTGGACGTGCGGGCGTCCATCGAGCTGCTGCGCGAGGGCTTTCTGCGGCGCGAGGACGGCGGGGCCGGGGCTGGCGGGGACATCGATCCGGTCGAGCTGCCCGTGACCCAGGCCGAGCCCGTCGTCGACGCGGACGAAGTCGGGCGCGCCGTCGAGGAGTTCGCCGATCCGGCGATGTCGGCCCCCGTGCTGCTGACCGCGGGCGACGCGGTGATCTCGATCCCGCCCGGCGTCATCGGCGACCATCTGACGCTCCAGGCCGACGACCGCGGCCGCCTCGAACCCCGGCTCGACGGGGCGGGCCTGGCCGAGGACGAGCGGCTGGCCGAGCCGATCGCCGCGGCCGAGGTGGAGCCCGTGGACGCGACGCTCTCGCTGTCCGGCGGCCAGGTCATGGCCTCCGGCGGCTCCCCCGGCACGCGCGTGGTCACCGACTCCCTGGGCGAGACCGTGATGCCGCTGCTCACCGGCGTGGGCGACGCGGCGCGCACGGCCCCCGTGGACACCGCCGAGGTGGAGCCGACGCTGAGCGCGGACACCTACCGGGACCTGGGGCTCGTGGAGGAGATGTCGTCGTTCACCGTGAACTTCGAGCCCGCGCCCTACCGCACCACCAACATCGGCAGGGCCGCCGAGCTGATCAACGGCTCGCTCGTGCTGCCCGACGAGACGTGGAGCTTCAACGAGACCGTCGGCGAGCGCACCGAGGAGAACGGGTTCGTCGAGGGCGTCATCATCCTGGACGACCAGTACCAGCAGGCGCAGGGCGGCGGCGTCTCGGCCGTGGCCACCACGATGTTCAACGCGGTCTTCTTCGCGGGCGTCGACCCCGTGGAGTACGGCGCGCACTCGTTCTACATCGAGCGCTACCCCGCGGGGCGCGAGGCGACGGTGGCGTGGGGCAGCCTCGACCTGCGCTTCCTCAACGACTCGGGGAACGCGATCTACATCATGGCCAGCGCGACGGACACGTCGGTGACCGTGACGTTCCTCGGCACCAAGCGGTACGACGAGGTGCGCGCCGAGGAGGGCCCGAGGGAGAACGTGACGGAGCCGGGGCGCCGCGAGGGCGAGGGCGAGGACTGCGTGCCGCAGCCGCCGCTCGAAGGCTTCGACATCGAGGTGGACCGGGTGTTCGTCGACGGCGGCGCCGAGGCGGGCCGCGAGACGTTCTCCACGAGCTATGTCCCCCGCGACGAGGTCATCTGCCGCCCCGCCGAGGGCGAGTAGCGCGGCACCACCGGCGCGAGACGGAACTCCCGTCGCCCGTTCGAGACCTGAACACGGGCGGGCCCTTTGCCCTTCTCTCTGCTGATGTGCCGGGCACCGGCGACTACGGTGTGCATCGTGGCGCTCACCGGGCGCGATACCACTGCCCTTGATCGAAATCGGTACGCATGGTCCCGGGGATCCGGGGTAGCCGCCCGCCCATGTGAAAGGCGGCCCGGCGGGGTGACCACCCCGTCCAGGGCTTGAACGAAAGGCAGGACACAGCGTGCCAGGCGAGAAACGGGGCTCTGAAGATGCGAGCACAAGCAGCAGAGGGCCGTCACTGATCAGATCGCGAACGGATCCGATCGTCTTCGGAGTCGCCGCGGTGGTGACGCTGGCGTTCGTACTGTGGGGCGCGGTGTCATCGGGGTCGCTCGCGGACGCGTCCGGCGACATGCTCGACGCCGTGATCCAGAATGGCGGCTGGGGCTTCGTGCTGGTCGCCTCGGGGTTCGTGGTGTTCGCGCTGTGGCTCGCGATCAGCCGCTACGGGCGGATCACGCTGGGCAAGGAGGGCGAGGAGCCGGAGTTCAGGACGATCTCGTGGATCGCGATGATGTTCAGCGCGGGCATGGGCATCGGGCTGATGTTCTTCGGGGTCAACGAGCCATTGACGCACTTCGTCTCCCCGCCGCCCGGCACCGACCCCGCGGACTCGGGCGAGGCGATGTCGACCGCGATGGCGACCACGCTCTTCCACTGGACGGTGCACCCCTGGGCCATCTACGCGGTGGCGGGCATGGCGATCGCCTACAGCACGTTCCGGATGCGGCGCAGGCAGACGATCAGCGCGGTGTTCACGCCGCTGATCGGCGAGAAGCGGGCCAACGGCACGGCGGGGCGGATCATAGACATCCTGGCCATCATCGCCACCCTCTTCGGCTCGGCCGCCTCGCTCGGCCTCGGCGCCCTCCAGATCGGCAGCGGCTTCATGGAGCTCGACTGGCTTGACGAGGTGAGCGACACGCTGCTCGTGCTGATCATCGCGGCCCTGACGCTGGCGTTCGTGCTGTCGGCGGTCTCCGGGGTCGCCAAGGGCATCCAGTGGCTGTCCAACACCAACATGGTGCTCGCCGGGGTGCTCGCGCTCTTCCTGTTCGTCGTCGGGCCGACCGTGCTGATCCTGGACCTGCTGCCGACGTCCGTCGGCTCCTTCGTCGGCGAGCTGCCGGGGATGGCCGCGCGCACCGAGGCGAGCGGCGGCGAGGACATCGGGGGCTGGCTCTCGGGCTGGACGGTCTTCTACTGGGCGTGGTGGATCTCGTGGACGCCGTTTGTCGGCATGTTCATCGCCCGGATCAGCCGGGGGCGCACGATCCGGCAGTTCGTGGGCGGCGTGATCCTGGTGCCGAGCACGGTCAGCCTGGTCTGGTTCGCGATCTTCGGCGGGACCGGAATGCGCCTTGAGGAGGAGGGCGCGCGGATCACCGACGAGGCCACGCCCGAGGGGCAGTTGTTCGCGGTGCTGCGCGACTACCCGCTGGCCACCCTGACGTCGATCCTCGTGATGGTCCTGGTGGGCATCTTCTTCGTCTCGGGCGCCGACGCGGCGTCGATCGTGATGGGCACGCTGTCGCAGCGCGGCACGCTCGAACCCAGCCGGATCCTGGTCATCTTCTGGGGCGTTCTGACCGGAGCGGTCGCGGCGATCATGCTGCTGATGAGCGACGAGGGATCGAACGCGTTGGATGGCTTGCAGAATCTGACCATTCTGGCGGCCGTGCCGTTCACGCTCGTAATGATCGGGCTGTGTGCGGCGTTGATGCGCGACCTGCGCCAGGACCCGCTCATCCTGCGCGGTGAACGGGGCGAGGAGGCCGTGGAGATGGCGGTCATCGCCGGTCACGAGCGCTACGACGGCGACTTCGAGCTGCGCATCGGCCCCGGCGACCGCAACGGCGACACCGGTGTCGACGTCGGCATAGACGTCGTCGTCACCGAGAAGCGGAATCACTAGCGGCGCGTCCGTCGGGGTTCGCCCGTACAGGAGCGGCGTCCGGTGCGGTGGTCCCCCAGGCCCGCGAGGGCCTGGGAGGTACCCCATCAGGCGCCGGATCGCCCTCGTGCTCGGGGGCCCACCCGGACGAAGTCTGGGGGCACTTGGGTGCTTCGGCAACGCAGCGAGGTGCCGTGCCGGGCGTCGCGACGGGGCGAACCTTGGCTGACGCTGCGCTAGCGGGCTACGCCTGCCGGGCGGCGCGCGCGGATCGAGAACATCAGCGGGACACGCGGCCGCCCGGCCGGGTAGCGGTATCCGGGCTGCCCTGGCACCCGTTCGAGCTCGGGGAAGCGCGTCCAGAGGGTGTAGTCGTGCTCGTTCAGCAGCTCGATCACCAGACCGGCCCTGGCCAGCGCCGTGACGATCTCGCCCAGCGTGTGGTGCCATTGCACCTGCACCGTGTGGGCCAGCTCGCCGTCGCCCGTGTAGGAGTGCGGGAAGTCGAACCTCTCCCCCTCGGTGAAGAAGTAGTCCCGCACGACCGCGGTGCCCTGCTCGCCTAGCACCTCGGTGAACGGGTGGAACTCCGCGAGGTAGAGCACCCCTCCCTCGGCCACGAGCGACGCGGCCACCCGCGCCCAGCGCTCGACGTCGGGCAGCCACACCAGGGCGCCGACGCCGGTGTAGACGATGTCGAACCGCTCGCCGCCCAGCGCCTCCGCGGCGTCGTGGACGTCGGCGACCACGAAGCGGGCCCGGTCGGCGAGCCCGATGTCCGCCGCCAGGCCCCGCGCGGTCTCCACGGCGGGCGCGGAGAAGTCGAGGCCGGTCACGCGCGCGCCCCGGCGCGCCCACGAGAGGGTGTCCTGGCCCATGTGGCACTGGAGATGGAGCAGGCTCCTGCCCTTCACATCGCCGAGCTCGTCGATCTCGAAGGGCCGCAGCGTGTCGGCTCCCTCACGAAAGCCCGGCAGGTCGTAGAAGTCGCTCGCGGCGTGCACGGCCACGCGATCGTCCCAGTTCTCGCGGTTGCGCCGCAGCCAGTCGTCGTTCACGCGTGCGACCGTAGGCGTGATCAGCCGGGCCCCGCAAACGATTTGGGGGGCGTGGCGGGCGTGGCGGGTCCCTCGGCGGTCAGGGCCTGTGCACCCCGAGCAGGCGCGCCGCCCGCCGGTGGCGCCTGACGCGGTGGACGCCGAACCCGCCGCCCGCGCCCAGCAGGAGCGCGGCGCCGAGCACGGTGACGAGCCACGCGGGGACGCCCGCCCAGGTGAGCAGCTCGTCCTCGTACGCGACCGGCCTGACCTCGGTGTCCTGAGCGGAACGGCTGAGCGTGTGATCGCCGTTGATCGCCGAGGGTTCGGGAAATGACTGTTCGACGACGGTGAGGAACGTGTCGCCCGCCGCGAGGTCGCGCAGCGGGCCCTCGGGCTGCTCGTCGACCGGGAGCCGTGCGGCGAAGGTCACCTCGGGCGGCGAGCCTCCGATGGCGTCGACGGGCTCCATGCGGCCGGGGCCCAGGACATAGAGCGTGAGCGACTGCTCGGTGTCGGCGTTGGCCGAGAGCCGCATCGGATAGACGGGCTCGTCGGCGGCGAAGGTGAGCGAGATCGGGTCCAACGTGCCGCCGAGCACGGCTGGTTCGGCGCCCTCGGCGTCGCCGTCCCCCTCGGCGCCCGCGGGCGCGAGGCGGATCGCGACATACTCCCAGCCCTGCTCGACATAGGGCGCGAGACCGGCCGCCAGGTCCTCGGGGAGCGCGAAGCCGTTGTCGCCGAGCCAGGAGTCGAGCGCGCCGGGGTCGGTGGCCGCGAGCCGCGCCACGTCGAACGGGCCGAGCCGGTCGCGGCTGATGATGTCCACCGGAGGGGCGCCGTCCATCGGCGGCGCGCCCGCCCCATCGCCCGCCCCATCGCCCGCGCCGTCGCCATCGCCCCGCGGCCAGTCGCCATCGCGCGGCCAGAAGTAGTGCCTGGTGCGCCGCTCCGGCGCGGTCGCTGCGCGCAGGTCGTCGAACAACTCCCGCTCGGCGAGCGCCACTTCGGCGCGGTCGGGCACCGGCATGATCCAGGCGGCCTCGGTGGCGTCCCCGCCCACCGTGAGGCTCATGACGATCCGCTCGGTGGCGCCGTCCCAGGTCACCACCGAGGTCTCACGCTCGACGGCGATCGTGTCGTCGGGGTCGGTCACCATGCCGCCGCAGCCGCACGCGTAGGCGGGCCAGGCCACCGCCGCGAACTGCGCGAGCAGCAGCAGGAGAACGGTCGTCGCCGCGTTTCGTCGGATGCTCATCTCCCGTGGGGACGGCCCGGAAGGCGCCGCGGTTCCGGCGCGGGGGCGCCGCGGACGTTTGGTGGCGACCCCGGCAAGGAACCCGGTCTTCGCCATGGCGAACAGAGACCGGGCAAGAGAAGCCAACGAGCCGGACGGCGCGGCGGACGGCAGGCGGACGGCAGGCGGACGGCAGGCGGACGGCAGGCGGACAAGGCCAACGGCGGTGCCGGGAGCCCGCGTTCCGTCCTCGACGTGATGCGGCGGGCGGGCGCGGAGTTCCAGGAGCTGACCGGCCTGAGGGCCGAGGCGGTCACCCGTTTCGAACGGGTCGACGGCGGCTGGGCGGTCGAGGCCGAGGTGACCGAGCTGGCGCGCGTGCCCGACACGATGAGCCTGATGGCCACCTACGAGGTCACCACGGGCGCGGACGGCGCCGTGACCGGCTGTCGGCGGGTCCGCCGCTACGAGCGGGGCCGGGCCGACCGCGCCTGACGGCGCGAAGGACGGCATCGCGCCCGATGAGCTGAACCTGGACCTGGGCCCCGCTCGGCTCGCTCCTCTTCCGCGCGTGGCCGCGCCGGGAACGGCGGCCTACAGGACTCGATGTCCTACAGCGCGCGGGCCGCGGCGCGCCCCGCCGTTCGCCCGGAGAAGAGGCATCCGCCGAGGAACGTGCCTTCGAGCGAGCGGTAGCCGTGCATCCCGCCGCCGCCGAAGCCCGCCGCCTCGCCCGCCGCGTAGAGCCCGGGCACGGGGTCGCCGCCCTCGGCGAGCACGCGCGCGGAGAGGTCCGTCTCAAGGCCGCCCAGCGTCTTGCGGGTCAGGATGTGCAGCCGCACGGCGATCAGCGGCCCCGCGTCCGGGTCGAGGAAGCGGTGCGGCGCCGCGACGCGGACCAGCCGGTCGCCGAGGTAGGCGCGCGCCCCGCGCACGGCCGTGAGCTGGAGGTCCTTGGTGAAGCGGTGGCCCACCTCGCGGTCGCGCGCCTCGATGTCGCGGCGCAGGGCGCGCTCGTCGACCAGCCGCTCGCCGGTCAGCTCGTTCATCCCCTTCACGAGCGCGCCGAGGTCGCGCTCCACCACGAAGTCGGGGCCGTGCTCCATGAACGCCCGCACGGGTCCCGGCGCCCCCGAGCGGGCCCTGGCCAGGACGCCGCGCACGCTGCGCCCCGTGAGGTCGGGGTTCTGCTCGGAGCCCGAGAGCGCGAACTCCTTCTCGATGATCTTCCTGGTGAGCACGAACCACGTGTGCCCGTGCCCGCCGCGCGTGATGTGCTCAAGGGTGCCGAGCGTGTCGAAGCCGGGGAAGAGCGGCACGGGCAGCCGCCGCCCCGTGGCGTCGAGCCACAGCGACGAGGGCCCCGGCAGGATCCGGATGCCGTGCCGGGACCAGATGGGGTCCCAGTTGGTGATGCCCTCGGTGTAGTGCCACATCCGGTCGCGGTTGACCAGCCGCGCGCCGGCGCGTTCGGCGATCCCGAGCAGCCGCCCGTCCACGTGCGCGGGAACGCCGCTGAGCAGGTGCGCGGGGGGCGCGCCCAGGCGTTCCGGCCAGTGCTCGCGGACTAGGTCGTGGTTCCCGCCGATGCCGCCCGAGGTGACGATCACGGCCTGGGCGCGCAGCTCGAACAGGCCGATCACCTCGCGGCTGCTCGCCGTGCCGCGCCGCGCGGCGCTCGGCGCGAGCACCTCGCCCGTGACGGTGTCGAGCGCGCCCGCGCTGCGCCCGAGCCCGGCCACGCGGTGGCGGAACCTCAGGTCGACCAGGCCGCGTTCGGCCGCGGCGCGCACGCGGCGTTCGAACGGCTCGACGAGGCCGGGGCCCGTTCCCCAGGTGATGTGGAAGCGGGGCACGGAGTTCCCGTGGCCGCCCGCCGCGTAGCCGCCGCGCTCGGCCCAGCCGACGACGGGGAAGAACCGTATGCCGTGGCCGCGCAGCCACGCCCGCTTCTCCCCCGCGGCGAAGTCGACATAGGACTCGGCCCAGCGGCGCGGCCAGTGGTCCTCCGGCCTGTCGAACGCGGCCGTGCCGAGCCAGTCCTGCCACGCCAGGTCCCTGCTGTCGCGCACGCGCAGCCGCCGCTGCTCGGGCGAGCCGACCAGGAAGAGGCCGCCGAACGACCAGTGCGCCTGCCCGCCGATGGACGCCTCGGGCTCCTGGTCGAGCAGGATCACCTTCCGCCCGGTGTCGGCCAGCTCGGCGGTGGCGGTCAGACCGGCGAGCCCGGCCCCGATCACGATGACGTCGGCGTCATAGGCCATCCCCGCATCCTGGGCCACGGGCGGTACGGCGTCAACGGCGGCGCCGACGCCCGGCATCAACGGCGGCGCCGAGGGCATCAACGCCCCGGCGCGGCCCGGTGGATCGCCCCGCCGCGCATCGCCCCGCCGCGCACCAGGAAACGCACCGGGGTGCCGGGCCTGGCCTGGGCCGCCGCGGCGAGGTCGGGCTCGGCCACGACGCCGATCACGGGGTAGCCGCCGGTGGGCGGGTGGTCGGCGAGGAACACCACGGGCAGGCCGTCGGGCGGCACCTGGACGGCGCCGAGCACCGTGCCCTCGCTCGGCAGCTCGCCGTCCCTGGCGCGCGCGAGCGGTGGGCCCTCGGTGCGCAGGCCGATGCGGTTGGCGGCGGGCGATACCACGTAGCGGGCGCTGGCCAGGGTGGCGAGCGCCCCCGGCGCGAACCAGTCGTCGCGCGGCCCGGGGCGCACGCGCAGCACGAGGGTGGCGGGGGGCGCCGGGTGCGGGATCGCGTCGGCGGGCGCGGGGGGCGGCCCAGGGGCGCCGAGCGGGAGTTCCGCGCCCTCGGCCAGCGGCGGGGGGCCGAGGCCCGAGAGCAGGTCGGTGGCGCGGCTGCCCAGCACGGGGGCGACGGCGACGCCCCCCGCGAACGCCACATGGCAGCGCACCCCGCTCCCCGCGGGCCCGAGGGCGAGCACGGCCCCCGCGGGCACGCGCACCGGCGCGCCCCAGGGCGCGGGCGTCCCGTCGACGGTGACGGCGCAGAACGCCCCGGTCACCGCCGCGGTGACGGGGTGGCTCGGGCGGACCGCGCAGCCGCCGAGGGTTGTCTCCAGGGTGGCGGCGCTGGGGTCGTTGCCCACGAGGCGGTTCGCGAGCAGGTGCGCGGGCCGGTCGAGCGCTCCCGAGCGCGGCACGCCGAGGTGTGCGAGGCCGGGCCGCCCGAGGTCCTGAACGGTGGTCAGCGGCCCAGGGGCCACCACCGTGAGGGTGGGGCGCGCGCTCATCCGGCGGACCCGGAGGCGGCCTCGGGAGCGAGGGGGACGAAGCGGACGCGCGTGCCGGGCGTGAGGAGCGCCGCGGGGGCGCGTTCCGGATCCCACAGCACCGCGTCGGTGGTGCCGATGAGCTGCCAGCCCCCGGGCGAGGCATGCGGATAGACGCCCGTGTAGGGCCCGGCGAGGGCGACGGAGCCGACGGGGACGCGGGTCCTCGGGGTGGCCCTGCGCGGCACGGCGTACCGTTCCGGCAGGCCCGTGAGGTAGCCGAACCCCGGCGCGAAGCCGCAGAACGCCACCCGGAACGCCGTTCCCGCGTGGATCCCCGCGACGTCATCGGGCTTCACGCCCCAGTGGCGGGCGACTTCGGCGAGGTCGGGCCCCGTGTAGCGCACGGGCAGGGTGACGGTGTCGCCCGCCTCGGGCGCGGTGGGCGGGATCTCCCACGTGGGGAGAGCCGCGGCAAGGCGCGCCGGGTCGGCGACGCCGTCGACGAGCACGGTGCGGGCGGCGGGCACGATGTCGGTCACGGGCCCGAGCGCCCCCGCGTCCCGGCGCCGCAGCAGCTCGGCGTGCAGGGCCAACGCGGCGTCGCCGTCCGGGAGTTCGACGAGCAGCGCGTGGTCGCCCACGGGGATGGCCCTCATGCGAAGGGCTCCACGGCGACCCGCGCGGCCTCGAGCCCTTCGCGGACCCTGCGGGCCAGCGCGGCGGCGCCCTCGGTGTCGCCGTGCACGCACAGCGAACGCGCCCTGATGGCGAGGGTGCCGCCCCCGTGGGTGGTCACCCTGCCCTCGGTGGCGATCCCGACCGAGCGCCGCACCACCGCGTCGGGGTCGACGACCACCGCGCCCGGCTCGCGCCGGGGCACCAGCGCGCCGCCGTCGGTGTAGGCCCGGTCGGCGAACGCCTCGTTCACCACGGGAAGTCCCGCGGCGGCCGCGGCCCGGTGCAGCGCCGAGCCCGGCAGTCCGAGCACGGACAGCCGGGCCCCGGCCAGGGCGGCGCCCTCGGCCACGGCCGCGGCCTGGGCCTCGTCGGTGACGGCGCGGTTGTAGAGGGCGCCGTGCGGCTTGACGTAGGAGACGCGGGACCCGGCAGCGCGGGCGAAGACCTCGAGGGCGCCGATCTGGTAGGCGACGTCGGCCGCCAACTCGCCCGGCTCGACATCCATCGCCCGGCGGCCGAAGCCCGCCAGGTCCCGGTAGGAGACCTGCGCCCCGATGGCCACGCCGCGCTCGGCTGCCAGGGCGCAGACCCGGCGCATGGTGGAGGCGTCGCCCGCGTGATAGCCGCACGCCACGTTGGCGCTCGTCACGACGGACAGCAGCGTTTCGTCGTCGGTCAGCCGCCACCGTCCGAACCCCTCGCCGAGATCGGCGTTGAGATCGATCGACGCTCTCCCTGTGCTCAACATGCGACCTGAAACTCCTTGTCCCGCGCGTCGGTGATGAACATATAGCCCGGCGCGTGGGTGATCGCGAACGGTGGGCGCGATGCCATCAGCGCGGCCTGGGCCGTGACGCCGCAGGCCCAGAAGACCGGGACATCGCCCGGCTCGGGGGTGACGGCCTCACCGAAGTCGGGCCGGTCGATGGACCTGATGCCCAGGGCCATCGGGTCGCCCGTGTGGACGGGGCCGCCGTGCATCCCCGGCATCGTGGCGGTGATCAGGCGCGCCCTGCGCACCAGGGGCGCGGGCACGGGCCGCATCGAGACGACCAGGGGGCCGCTGAGCCGCCGCGCGGGGCGGCAGGCGCGGTTGGTGACATACATGGGGACGTTGCGGCCCTGCTCGGTGTGGCGCAGCGGAACGCCCGCCAGGGCCAGGGCCGTTTCGAAGGTGAAGCTGCACCCGATGAGGAACGCCACCAGGTCGTCCCTCCAGTGCGCGCTCGCGTCCCGTGGCTCGTCGACGAGGACGCCGTTCTCCCAGACGCGGTAGCGCGGCAGGTCGGTGCGGAGGTCGGCGCCTGGGGCGAGCCGGGTCGTCCAGGATCCGGCCGCGGTGGTGTCGAGGACCGGGCAGGGCTGGGGGTTGCGCCCGCAGAACTCCTCGACGTCCCGCGCCCAGTCGGCGGGCACGGCGACGAGGTTGGCCTGGGTGCGGCCGGGGGCCAGGCCCGCGGTGGGGGCGGCGTGCCCGGCGCGGAAGCGGGCGCGGAGCTCGGCAGGTCCGGGGGGCCGCGGGGGGCCGGGGGGCGTGTGCGGGGGTCCCTGGGGTGCTCGCGGGGGTCCCTGGGGTGCTCGCGGATTCACAGGGCGCGTCCTTTCGTCTCGGGCAGGCCGAGCAGGGCCAGCAGGGCGAGGGCGTAGGCGGCCGCGCCGAAGACCAGGGCGCCGCCGACGCCGAGCCGGTCGGCCATGAAGCCGACGGTGGTGGGGAAGACGGCGCCGACGGCCCGTCCGGTGTTGTAGGTGAAGCCCTGGCCCGTGCCGCGCAGGGCCGTGGGGTAGAGCTCGGCGAGCAGCGAGCCGAACGAGCTGAAGATGGCCGACGAGCAGAAGCCGAGCGGCAGTCCGAGCACCATGACCAGGGTGTTGGCGCCCTCGGGGACGGCGCTGTAGGCGCCGATGGACAGGGCGGACAGGACGGCGAACAGCGCGATGTTGTGCCGCCTGCCGAGCCGGTCGGTGATGTAGCCGCCGGTGAGATACCCGGCGAACGCGCCCGAGATGAGGAACGTGAGATAGCCCCCGGTGTTCACGACCGAGAGGCCGCGCTCGTCGCGCAGATAGGAGGGCACCCATGTGGCGAGCGTGTAGTAGCCGCCCTGGACGCCGGTGGAGAGCAGGACCGCGAACAGGGTGGGGCGCAGCAGCGGGCCGCGGAAGATGGCCCGCAGCGAGCCGCGTTCGGCGCTGCGCAGGCGGCGTTCGGTCACCGCGGGGGCGTCGGTGACGCTGCGGCGGACATAGAGGACGAGCAGGGCGGGGAGCGCGCCGGTGAGGAACATCACGCGCCAGGCGGTGTCCTCGGGGAAGACCGAGAAGATCACGGTGTTGACGACCACGGCGAGGCCCCAGCCGACCGCCCATGAGCTCTGGATCCAGGCGAGGGTGCGGCCCCGGTGCCGGTCGCTGGCGTACTCGGCGACCAGGACGGCGCCGACCGCCCACTCGCCGCCGAAGCCGAGGCCCTGGAGCGCGCGGAAGACCAGCAGCAGCTCGTAGCTGGGGGCGAGGCCGCACAGCAGGGTGAAGAACGCGTAGGTGACGACGGTGATCATCAGCGCCCTGACCCTGCCGATGCGGTCGGCGAGCACTCCGGCCGCGGCGCCGCCGAGCGCGGAGAACAGGAGCGTGACCGTGGTCAGCAGGCCGGTCTGGCCAGAGTTCAGGAGGAAGTACGCCTCGATGGCGACCATGCTCAGCGGGAGCGTGAAGAAGTCGTAGGAGTCGAGGCCATAGCCGCCGAACGCGCCGGCGAAGGCGCGGCGGCCGCGGGGGCCGAGGGAGCGGAACCAGGCGAACGAGCCGGTCTCGCCCGCGTCCTGGGGGTCGGATCCGGGTGGGGATCCGGGGTGGGAGGGGCCAAGTCCTGGCGGGGCGGGGGGCGTTGCGTGCGAGCTCATGTGCACCTCACGGAAGCGGGAACCGCGATCGGGTTCGGATGAGTCGGGTGCTGTGCCGTGTCCTGCTGTGCTGTGCCATGCCGTGCGTTGCCGTGCCGTGCGTTGCCGTGCCGTGCCGCGGGTGTGCGAGGGCGGCAGGGCCGCCCTCCCTCAAGCTAGGGGATTGTTCAACAAGAGAGCAAGGGATCAGGGGAACGATCCTCACGTTGTCTCATTCTCGTTTCCGCGATTGACTGCGGGGGGCACGATGGCGCCCCGGGGGGAGGGCCGCGCGGAAAGAGGAGACGTGACAGACACCCAGGACTCGCTGGCCGCACTCGCGGACGACCGCGCGCTGCTCGACCGGACGGGCACGGCCGAGCGGGTCGCCGAGATCCTTCGCAGCCGTGTGGCCGAGGGCCACTTCCCGCCCGGCACCCAGCTGTCGGAGAAGGCGATCAGCGAGCGGCTCGGCGTCTCGCGCAACACGCTGCGCGAGGCGTTCCGGCTGCTCACCCACGAGCGGCTGCTCGAGCACGCGCTCAACCGCGGCGTGTTCGTGCGGCGGCTGACCGTCGACGACCTGCACGACATCTACCGCGTGCGGCGCCTGGTGGAGTGCGCCACGCTCAGGGGCCTCGGCGCCCCGCCCTACGACCTGGACGGCCTCAAGGACGCCGTGGCGCTCGGCGAGCGGGCGGCGAAGGAGGAGCGGTGGCGGGAGCTCGGCACCGCCAACATCCGCTTCCACGAGCACCTGGTGGCGCTCGGCGGCAGCCCGCGCACCGACGAGCTGATGCGGCGGATCCTCGCCGAACTCCGGCTCGCCTTCCATGTGATGGCCGACCCGCGCCGCTTCCACGAGCCGTATCTGCCGAGGAACGGCGAGATCCTCCAGTCGCTCGTCGCGGGCGACGCGCCCCACGCGGAGCGGCTGCTCGCCCGCTACCTGGACGACTCGCGCAGCCAGGTGGCCGACGCCTACGAGCGCCAGATCGGCTGAGCGGGCGCCCTCCACGAGGGAGCGCCTAGGCTCGGTCGTATGGTGCGACGAACGGTGCGGGCGGTGCGGCTGTGGTTCTCGCCCGAGCGGCTGAGGGCGGAGGGCACGACGCCCGACTACCGGTTCTCGCTGGCGAACGAGCGAACGTTTCTCGCCTGGTTGCGTACGGCACTCGCGCTGCTCGCGGGCGGGATCGCCGTGGACCAGTTCCTCACCGGCATGCGCTGGGCGGTGCGCACCGCGATCGCGGTCGCGCTGCTCGCGGGCGGCGCCCTGTGCGCGATCAGGGCGGTCAACCACTGGGTGCGCTCTGAACGCGCCATGCGCCGCGGCGACGACCTTCCGGCCAGCCGCTTTCCCACCCTGCTCGCGCTCGGCACGGCCGCGACCGCGACGCTGGTGCTCGTCGCCGTGGTGGCCGGGTGGGCCGGGACATGAGCGGCGCCCCGCACCCCGCGGACGCGCACCGCGCCCGCGACCCCGGCGCACAGCCGGAGCGCACGCGGCTTGCCTGGCGGCGCACCACCCTGTCGTTCGCGCTGGTGGTCGTGCTCGCGGGGCGCGGCCTGGTGGTGGGTGAGGCGCGGGGCCGCGCGGTCGGCGGCGTCGCGCTCGCGCTCGTCGCGCTGCTGTGGGTGGGGTTCCTGGCGCTCGCGCACCGGCGGCTGAGGGATCTCACCGCCCCGCGCCCCGCCGTCGCCGACGCGGCGACGGTGCTCGGGGCGGCGGGCGCGGTGGCCATCGCGGCACTGCTCGCGGTCGCGCTCGTCGCCGTCAGGGGGTGACCCAGGGCCGGGGCTCGAACGTATGCTGGCCGGATGACCGATCCGCTGATCTTCACCTCGGCCGACGCCCTTCTCGCGGCGCGGGGCGAGCAGTTGGGCGTCAGCGACTGGCTCGACGTGGATCAGCGGAGGATCGACCTGTTCGCGGAGGCGACGGGCGACCACCAGTGGATCCACACCGACCCCGAGCGGGCGACCGAGGGCCCCTTCGGCACAACGATCGCCCACGGCTATCTGACCCTGGCGCTGCTCCCGGTGCTCGTGCCCCGGCTGCTGCGCGTCGAAGGCGCGCGGATGGCCATCAACTACGGCGTCAACCGGGTGCGTTTCCCCTCCCCCCTGCCCTCGGGCTCACGGGTGCGGGCGACCGGCAGGATCGACGACGTCACCGAGGTCGAGGGCGGAGCCCAGCTGGCGCTGGCGGCCACCGTGGAGCGCGAGGGCGGCACCAAGCCCGTGTGCGTCGCCGAGACGGTCGTCCGCTACCTCTGGTGAACGAGGCACGGCCAAAGGACGCGGGCCGTTCCGGGGACGCGGGCCGTTCCGGGGACGCGGGCGGCGCCACGACCGCGGAGTAGGCATGCGGGTCATTCATGGCATCACTGCTACAACCGGGCGCACACTTCCGGCCACATGGCGTTCGGCGAACGAGCGGGAAACCCCACCCGATGGTGTGATCGTGAGGCAGGCCCGGGGGCGTTCCGTGCCACCGTGCGCCCTGCCCGCGTGCGCGGCGGCGTGGGAGAACACGGGACCATGAAGAACCGGCGCGTGCCGAACTACGAGTTGCGGGCGCTGCTCACCGAGGCCGGATGGACCCAGGAGGCGCTGGCCCGCGCCGTCAACGCGCTGGGCGCGGAGATCGGCGCCGCGCTGCGCTACGACCGCACGGCCGTGGCGCACTGGCTCGCCGGGACGCGCCCCAGACACCCCGTTCCGCAGCTGGTCGCCGAGGCGCTGACCCGGCGCCTGGCCCGCTCGGTGAGCCCCGAGGCGGCCGGGTTCACCACCGCGGCGCGCCGGGCCGCGCCGGTCGACCCGGTGGCGGGCTTCGCCGCGCTCGCCCGCGCCGACGCGGACGCGGGCCGCCGCCCGCCGCTGCACCAGCGCCCCTACCGGGTGGCCGACACGGTGCTGCCGAGCCCGCCAGAGGCGCACGGGCACCGGCGCCCGCTCGGCGGGCGGACCGAGGAGACCATGGCGTTGCACGACGCCGTGGCGTTCTTCGCGGGCTCGATCGACACCCACGGCGGGCGGCACGCGCGCAGCGCGCTCGCGGCCTATCTCGCCGACGACGTCGTGCCGTTGCTGCACTCGGGGCTCGCGCGCCGGGCGCGCGGCGAGGTGCTGGTGGCCGCCTCGCGCCTGGCGTTCCTGCTGGCGCGGATGTACGAGGACGGGCTGCTGCACGGCGTCGCGCAGCGGTACTACACGGGCGCCCACCGGCTGGCGGCCGAGGCGGGCGACCGGGCCTCGTGGAGCATCGTGGTGCGGGCGATGAGCGCCCAGGCGCAGCGGCTCGGGCACCTGCCGTCCGCGCTCCAGCTGGCCGAGGCGGCCCACCACGGCGCGCGCTCCGCGGCTCCGGCCCAGCAGGCGTACGTTCAGGCGCAGTTGGCGGTGGCGCTGGCGCAGACGGGCGACCGGCGCGGGGCGCTTGAGGCACTGGCCCGGGCGGAACGGGCCGCCGAGCGGGCGACGAGCCCCGCCGCGCCGTTCGACAGCTACCCCAGGGCGGCGCTGCACTTCCAGACGTCGGTGGCGCTTGAGTCGCTTGGCGACCTGCAGGGCGCGCTGGCCTCGCTGCGCCGGTCGGCGGGCGAGCGCTCGGCCACCGATGTGCGCGGGCGCGCCCTGACCCAGGCGCGTTTCGGTCAACTCCTGCTGCACACTGGTCACCTGGACGAGGCGTGCGCGGCGTGGGACGCCTTCCTGACCGCGCGGGAACGCCTGCGCTCGGGCGACGCGGAGCGTGCGGTGCGCGACATGCGCCGGGCCCTCGCGCCCCACAGGAACCGCAAGCCCGCGGCCGAGCTTCTCGCACGGACCGTGCACGGTCGTTGACTTGCCACCCCCGCATTCCTATGGTCGAACAAAGGAATGGTGGGAGGCCGGGAACGGCCGCGCTGCTGGGAGTGTGCGATGGAAACGGGCGGACTGACGCTCCACTCGGGCGGTTTCGGGAACGAGCACAGCGGCGAGGCGGTCCCCGGGGCGCTCCCCCTCGGCCGGAACTCCCCGCAGCGCGCCCCCCTCGGCCTCTACGCCGAGCAGCTCAGCGGCACCGCGTTCACCGAGCCCAGGGCCACCAACCGCAGGTCATGGCTCTATCGGATCAGGCCGTCCGCCGCGCACCCGCCGTTCACCCGCGTGGCCAACGGGACGCTGCGCACCGCGCCGTTCGGGGACGGCCCAGGCGAGCCCGCCCCCGACCCCAACCGCATGCGGTGGAGCCCGCTGCCCGAGCCGCCGCCAGGCACCGACTTCGTCGCGGGCCTGTGGACCCTGGGCGGCAACGGTGACGCCCGCCGCCGCACCGGGATGGCCGTGCACCTCTACCGCGCCAACTCCCCCATGACCGACCGGGTGTTCGGCGACGCGGACGGCGAGCTGCTGATCGTTCCCGAGTCGGGCGCGCTGCTGCTGCGCACGGAATTCGGCCCGCTGCGCGCCGAGCCGGGGTCCATCGCGCTGATCCCGCGCGGGGTGCGCTTCCGCGTGGAGCTACCCGAAGGGGCGGCGCGCGGCTATGTGTGCGAGAACTACGACGCGCCCTTCGCGCTGCCCGAGCTCGGCCCGATCGGCGCCAACGGCCTCGCCGCGGCCCGGGACTTCCAGGTCCCCTCGGCCGCCTACGAGGACGAGGAGCGGCCCTTCGAGGTCATCAACAAGTTCTGCGGGAACCTCTGGGCCGCCACCTATGACCACTCGCCGCTCGACGTGGTCGCCTGGCATGGCACGCATGTGCCCTACCTCTATGACCTGCGCCGGTTCAACGTCCTTGGCTCGATCAGCTTCGATCACCCCGACCCCTCGATCTTCACCGTGCTGACCTCCCCCGCGGCCGACTTCGTGGTCTTCGCGCCCCGCTGGCTCGTCGGCGAGGACACCTTCAGGCCGCCGTACTTCCACCGCAATGTGATGAGCGAGTACATGGGCCTGATCGAGGGCGCGTACGACGCCAAGGCCGAGGGATTCGTGCCGGGCGGCGGCTCGTTGCACAACATGATGTCCGCGCACGGCCCCGACAGGGAGACCTTCGAGCGCGCCAGCAAGGCCGAGCTCCGGCCCCAGAAGGTCGACGATGGCCTTGCGTTCATGTTCGAAACGCCCTGGCCTGTGACCGTTACCGATCAGGCGCTCAACGCCGAGCATCGGCAACGCGGGTATGACGACGTATGGGAAGGTCTGAATCAGACCTTCCCTTCATAACATCGTCGACCCGGAGCGCGCCCCGTGACCGTCTTCGCCCCCGACTCGCTCGAGCTGAACCGAAAGCTGCCGCTGTGGTACCAGGTCTCGCAGTCGCTGCGGGCCTCGATCCTCGGGCGCTCCCCCGAGGCCCCCCTGCGGCTGCCCACCGAGGAGCAGCTGGCGGGCCACTACGGGGTGAGCGTCCTGACGATGCGGCAGGCGCTCAAGGAGCTGGAGGTCGAGGGGCTGATCACGCGGCACCGGCGCAGGGGCACGTTCATCAATCCGGCCGCGCGGCACGGCGCCCCGGTGCGGCTGCTCGGCTCGGTGGACACGATCGTCGCTCAGCAGTCGGGAGAAACGGTCAAGCTGCTCGACCACGGCCCCGTGCCCGTGCCAAGCGATCTGGCCGAGCACTTCCCCGGGCTCGCCGAGGTGGTGCGCTTCCGCCGGGTGCGCCACGACCCGGTCAGCGGGGAGCCCGCCAACTACGCGGAGAACCTGGTGCATCCGGAGATCGCCGATCGGATCGACCCGGCCGCGCTCGAACGCTGGCCCATGACCAAGGTGTTGCGCGACATCGCCGGGGTGGCGGTGAGCCGGATCGCCAACACCGTGCAGGCGCGCCTGGCCGATCCCCCCGTGGCGCGGCTGCTCGGCGTGCCGTTGCTGAGCCCCATCCTGCACATCACGGGCGTGGAGTACGACGAACGCGAACGCGCCGTCGACGTGGCGCGCATCCACTACCGCGGTGACCGGTTCTCGTTCGCCGTCACGATGGATGCCACCGGCGAGTGAGGGGCGCGCGCCGCCTCACCCGCCCGGACCGCGGTGGCCGCCGGGCCCTGCCCGGCGGCCCTCTCAGCCGCGACCGCCGAACAGCGTGCGCCGCAGCCGACGCAGGGGCGCGAACAGCGACACCCGGGCGCCCCGGCTCGTGTGCGCCTTCGCGGCGTCCCTGCGGGTCAGCTCGCGCATCAGCGTGGTGGCCTCCTCGGCCTCGCGCTGCGGCACCGCGGGGCCGGAGAGAACGCTCAGGTGACGGTCGAGGCGCGCGCTGTTCGCGCTGCTCCCGCCGTTGATGGCAGGCACCCGCGGCGGTCTGCTGCGAACTGTTATCTGCTTCATGACTCTCCCACCCGTACAACGGCACCCGGTCCGGGCAGGGTAACCCTAACGCCCCACAAGGACGCATGGGTATCCCGGTCCCACGATTCACCTTTCCCGGCAACGGGGTTGACGAACACGGCGAGACACCCGTTCGTCGCGAAAACCCCCGTGCGCCGGCGCGCGGGGTGCCGGATCATGACGGGCATGAGGCCGACGACACCATCCACCCCCAAGGAGGAATCCCTGGAATCCCCGATCCGGTTCACCGTCGACCAGGCCGACTCGCCCGAGGACGCCATGGACGTGCTGCTCCTGAGGGACTTCACCTCGGGCGCGCTGCCGTTCGCGCGGGGCCACCGCGTGGAGAACGTCAAGCGGCACCACCCGCTCATGCCCGACGGCTGCGAGGTCAGGCTCATGACCCACGACAGCAACGTCGACAGCGTGCTCGCGGCGGGCGAGGGGTGGCTGCTGCGCGCGCACCGCTGGACGCGCGCCGCGCACGTACTGGTGATCGCCGAGAGCGACGAGCTCGCGCAGCGCGTCCTCAAGGAGGCGCTCGACGGCGCCGAGGAGGAGCCGGACAACGAGCCGTCGAGCGTCACGATGGGCTTCTGGCACCTTTCCCCCGGCAACCGCCGCCCGGCCCGCATGACGCGCCGGATCGAGGCGGACAGCTGGGACGCGATCGCGTCCGGGTACTCCGCGCCCGTGGCCGACGCGCTGGGTCGGCTGATGGCGCTGACGCCCGATGACGTCGCGGGGCGGCTGCTCCTGCTGCACGGCCCGCCCGGCACGGGCAAGACCTCGGCGCTGCGCGCCCTGGCGCGCGCCTGGCGCCCGTGGTGCCAGGTGGACTGCGTGCTCGACCCCGAGCGCCTGTTCAACGACGTGGGCTACCTCATGGACGTCGCGATGGGGCGGGACGAGGACCAGGAGAAGGACCGGTGGCGGCTGCTGCTCCTCGAGGACTGCGACGAGCTGATCCGCGGCGGCGCCAAGAGCGCGGCGGGGCAGGCGCTCTCACGGCTGCTCAACCTGACGGACGGCCTGCTCGGGCAGGGCCGCAAGGTGCTGGTGGGCGTGACCACCAACGAGGACCTGGAGCGGCTGCACCCCGCGGTGGTGCGCCCCGGGCGCTGCCTGGCCAGGATCGAGGTGGGCCCGCTGACGCGCCAGGAGGCGGCGCGCTGGCTCGGCACCGACGAGGGCGTGGGCCGCGAAGGGGCGACGCTGGCCGAGCTGTACGCGCTGCGCAGGGGCTCGGGCCCGGAGTCCGTCCCGGCGCGGGCCAGGGGCACGGACGCGGGTCTGTACCTGTGAACGGAGGGGGACGGCCCGTGGGGGCCGCGAGACCCGGCCACCTGGGCGAGGGGACACGCGCCGCGGCGGACCCGGAGCGCTGGCCGGGCCTCAGCCTCCCGGGGTCGCGCCGACGGAGGCGCGCGCCAGGCTGGCGCCACCCCTTCGCGCGCGACCGGATGCCGTCCCCCGCGGGCCGTTGGACACTTCCCCTACGCCTACCTGCCCGGGGACGACACGGGCCGACGAAGGGGAGTTGACCAGTGGAGTACCGCCAGTTGGGGCGATCGGGTCTTCGGGTGTCGGCCCTGACCATGGGCACCATGACGTTCGGTGGGAAGGAGCTGTTCGGCGCGCTCGGCGCCACGGATGTGAAGGGCGCGCGGCGCCAGCTCGGCATGGCGCTCGACGCCGGGGTGAACTGCGTGGACACCGCCGACATGTACTCCCACGGCGGCGCGGAGGAGATCCTGGGCGAGGCGCTCAAGGGCCGCAGGGACGACGTGCTGATCTCGACCAAGGTGCGCATGGTGCTGGGCGAGGGGCCCAACGACGGCGGCGCGTCCCGGCACCACATCCTGCGCCAGCTGGAGAGCAGCCTGCGCCGCCTGCGCACCGACCACGTGGACATCTACCACATCCACGAGTGGGACGGGCAGACGCCGCTGGAGGAGACGCTGGGGACGCTCGACGCGGCGGTGCGCGACGGCAAGGTCCGCTACCTTGGCGTCTCCAACTACGCGGGCTGGCAGCTGATGAAGGCCCTGGCCGTCTCGGACGCCCACGGCTGGGAGCGCTTCGTGAGCAACCAGATCTACTACTCCCTCGAGTCCCGCGACGCGGAGTACGAGCTGGTGCCGCTCTCCCTCGACCAGGGCCTTGGCATCATGGTGTGGAGCCCGCTGGCCGGGGGCCTGCTCTCGGGGAAGTACCGCCGCGGCCGGGGCGCGCCCGAGGGCACCCGCCAGGTCGACGAGCGGTGGAACGAGCCGCCCGTGCGCGACCGGGAGAAGCTGTACGACACGGTCGAGGTGCTGGTGCGCATCGCCGAGGGCCACGACGTCACGCCCGCCCAGGTGGCCCTGGCGTATCTGCTGCGCAAGCCCGGAGTGACCTCGGTGGTGATCGGCGCCCGCCGCGACGACCAGCTCGGCGACAACCTCGCGGCGGCCGACCTGGTCCTGAGCGACACGGAGATGGCCGACCTGGACGAGATCAGCGCCCCCGAGCTGATCTATCCCCACTGGCACCAGCTGCGCCTGGCGAGCGAGCGGCTGAGCGAGGCCGACCTGGCCCTGCTCGCGTCCCACCTCACCCCGGCGCCCTGACATGCGGGTGTCGGTGCGCGAGATCGCGGCGTTCATGGTGGAGGAGTTCGGCATCAGCCACCGCGAGGCGGCCGCCCGTGTGAACGAGGCGTTCGACGACGCGGAGTCGGGCTCCTGCCCCGACCTGCTGGGGCATGAGCTGCCCGAGCACTGGGCGTACGGCCTGTACTACGGGGACGTGCCCTACTGGGACGAGTCGGCCGACCGCTCGTCGTGGAAGGTCAGGCCCGCGCCGCCGTTCGCCTCCCCCTGAGCGGGCGGGCGCGTCGTTCGTCTCGCGAGCGCGACGTACGCCCCGCGGCGGGGGTTTCGGGGGGGTCGTCTACTGTGCGGACGACGTGTCCGCGACAGAGGGGGGCGACGGTGGCGGGGGACGTGCGGAGCCGGTCCGGCGACGCGGGGGACAAACGGGCCCTCTGGCGGCGCTGGATGATGGACACCACGCCGCTGCGGCACCGCCCGTTCCGGCGCCTGTGGTCCTCCACCATCGTCACGGCCGTGGGCAGCCAGCTGACCGCGGTGGCCGTGCCCACGCAGATCTACGACATCACCGGCTCGTCGGCCTGGGTCGGCTACGCGAGCTTCGCTGGCCTCGCCCCGCTGATCCTGTTCGCGCTGTGGGGCGGCGCGGTCGCCGACAGCGTGGACCGGCGCACGCTCATGCTGGTGACCAACGCGGGCATCGCCGCGACGTCGCTGCTGTTTTGGGTGCAGTCCTTCGCGGGGCTCGACTCGACGGCGCTGCTGATGGTGCTGCTCGCGGTGCAGCAGGCGTTCTTCGGGATGAACGCCCCGGCGCGCACCGCGTCCCTAGCCAGGCTCGTGCCGGGGGAGGAGCTGCCGGCGGCCAACGCCCTCCAGTCGACCGTCACCCAGACCGGGCTGATCGTCGGGCCGCTGCTCGCGGGGGCGCTGATCCCGGTCCTCGGGCTGCCCGTGCTGTACCTGCTCGACGCGATCGTGCTGCTGGCCGCGCTGTGGGCGGTGTGGCTGCTGCCCGCGCTTCCGCCGCTTGACGCGGCCGCGCGGCGCCGGGCGGGGTGGGGGGAGATCGTGGCGGGGTTCCGCTACATCGCCACGCGGCACATCCTGCTGCTGAGCTTTCTCGCCGATGTGATCGCGATGGTCTTCGGGATGCCGCGCGCGCTGTTCCCGCAGCTGGCCTCGACGACCTATGCGCCGTGGGGCGAGGGCTTCGCGCTCGGGCTGCTGTTCGCGGCGATCCCGCTGGGCGCGGTGCTCGGCGGGCTGATGTCGGGAACGTTCTCCCGCGCGCGCCGCCACGGCCTCCTGGTCATCGCGGCGGTGGTGGCGTGGGGTCTGGCGATCGCGGGGTTCGGGCTGAGCGGCAGCCTGTGGTGGGCGGTGGTGTTCCTGGCCGCGGCGGGCTTCGCCGACATGGTGTCGATGGTGTTCCGCTCGGCGATCCTCCAGTCGGCGGTCACGGACGACATGCGGGGGCGGATGCAGGGGGTGTTCACGGTCGTGGTGGCGGGCGGCCCGCGGCTGGCCGACCTGCTGCACGGGATGGCGGGCTCGGCCCTCGGCACGCGGGTCGCGGTCACGGCGGGCGGGCTGCTTGTCGTGGTCCTCATGCTGCTGATCGCGGCGACGAGCCGGGACTTCCGCCGCTACGCGGTCTGAGGGCGCCAGGGCCGCGGGGCGCTGGCCACAGGGCGCGCGCGTCGAGCGCGGCGAACACCCCGTCCCACGCGGCGTCGTCGCCCTGCCAGCGCCCCTGGCGCGGCCCGACGCGCGCCACGACGACGCCGGGGGGCGGCGGCCCGTCGGGGTCGCGGGCGCGCCGCAGCCACAGCACCGCGAACCGGTGCCGTGGGTGGCAGCCCTCGATCGCCTCGCGCCGCCTGGCGAGGTCGGCCGGGGTGGCCTCGTCGTAGATGTCCTGGTGCACGTACAGGACGCGGCGCGACGAGGCGGCGAGCGCGCGCCACCGGTCGGCCAGGAAGGCGAACTTGGCGCGGACTCGCGGGAGTTGACGTTCGACATCGGCCGCGTCCAGCGTTCCCGATGGGCCGGGGGTGAAGTCGTGGTAGAAGCGGACGCGGGCGCGGAGGTCGACGACCACCGCGACAGCCAGCCCCGCCACCGCCCCGGCCGTCAACCCCGTCAGCCCCGTCAACCCCGTCAGCCCCGCTGCCCACCCGTCCACGCCGCCAGTGTGACCGCGGGGCGGCGTACCCAGCGGAGCGTCAGATCTGCGGGGGCGGCACCCGCGTGTAGGTGAGGGCGTTGCTCGTGCCGCCCGCCGTCGTGACGGTGACCGGGGTCGAACCGGCGGGGCCAGCGGGGGCGATCGCGGTGACGGTGGTGTCCGACAGGACGTCAAACGCGGCGGGCGTGCCGCCGAACAGGACGGCGAGCGCGGTCGTCAGGGAGCTGCCGGTGAGGGTGACGACGGCTCCCGCGCCCGTGGGTCCCTGGGCCGGGGCCAGGGTGACGAGGACGGGGGCGGGCACATAGGTGTAGGTGACGGAGTTGCTTGTGCCGCCTGGGGTGGTGACGGTGACGGCCACGGAGCCCGTGCCCGCGGGGGCGACGGCGGTGACGCTGGTCGCCGAGTTGACGACGAAGCCCGTCGCCGGGGTGCCGCCGAAGCTGACGGCGGTGGCCCCGCCGAGCCCGGTGCCCGTCAGGGTCACGGAGGTCCCGCCCGCCGTCGGCCCCTGGCTCGGCGACGCGCTGATGAGGGCGGGGGCGTTGCTGTAGTAGAAGAAGACGGCCCCCGATGTGCCGCCGGGTGTGGTGACGGTGACGGGCACCGCGCCGGTGCCCGCGGGGGCGACGGCGGTGACGCTGGTGGCCGAGTTGACGATGAAGCTCGTCGCGGGCGTGCCGCCGAAGCTGACGGCCGAGGCGCCAAAGAGCCCCGTGCCGGTCAGGGTCACCGAGGTGCCGCCCGAGGTCGGGCCCTGGTTGGGCGAGATGCCCGTGAGGGTCGGGGTCGCCGCGTAGGTGTAGGGGACGGAGTTGCTCGTGCCCGACGGGTTGCGCACGGTGACGGCCACCGTGCCCGTTCCTGGCGGGACCGTCGCGGTGATCAGGACCGTCGAGTTGACGGTGTAGACGAGGGCGGGGGCCGCGCCGAAGCTGACGCCGGTCACCCCCGTGAAGCCGCTGCCGCCCAGGCTGACGACGTTGCTGCCGGCCGATGGCCCCACGTTGGGCACGACCGAGCTGAGGACGGGCGCGGCGGCGATGACGGCGGTCGGCCGGGCCGTGCCCGCCACGGGGTCGCTGTTTCCCACGGTTTCTCCCTTGCGTTGGAACGCCCTGCGCCGAGGGCGGGGAGGGCGTACGCGGCCACAAGGGCGGGTGGCCGCGTACGCCCGGGGGCGGGGGTGGCGCCCCGAAGGGCCGCGCCCCGATGGGGGGTCAGATACCCGGACCCGCGATATACGTGAAGCCGTCCGCGAGGGTGTCGCTTCCGGCGTCGTTGGACACGACGACGTCGACGTCACCGGCGGCGCCCGCGGGCGTGACGGCCGACACCGAGGTGTCGGAGATCACGGTGAACGGCGCCGGGGTGCCTCCGAAGGTGACCGAGGTGGTGCTGGTGAGGGCGGTGCCGGTGATGGTGACCGCGGTGCCCCCCGCGGTCGGGCCCTCGTCGGGGGTGATGGTCGTCACGGTCGGGGGCGCGACATAGGTGTACGACAGGCCGTTGCTGCTGCCGCCCGCCGTGGTGACGGTGACGCCCACCGCGCCCGCGGCGCCCGCGGGCGTGACGACCGTGATCTGGCTGTCCGTCACCACCGTCGGCACGGCGGAGTTGGCGCCGAAGGCGACGCTGGTGGCGGTGGAGAGGCCGGTGCCGGTGATGGTCACCGTCTGGCCGCCCGCCGTCGAGCCGGTGGTGGGGCTGAGCGTCTGCTTGAACGGCGGCCCCACATAGAAGAACGGCACGGGGTTGCTTGTGCCGCCCGGCGTTCGGACGGTGACTCCCACAACGCCGTTCCCCGAGGGGGAGACGGCGGTGACCTGCGTGGGCGAGACATTGGTGACAGAGGTGGCGGGCCGGGTACCGAAGTTCACGGCGGTGGTGCCGCTGAGGTTCGTCCCCGTGATGGTGACGAGCGTTCCACCGCCACTGGAGCCCTGGTTCGGACTGATGGGCATGAGCAATCCCTCCCCGCCCGGGATGCGGCGCATCGCCGGGCGTGTTCCAGGTGTTTCTCGTGCGCAGGGATCCCGGGCCGTGGTGACCGGCTCTCGAGCCCACTGGCCAGGTGGCGTCTCGATGGCCGCGGCGGCGGCGAACGGTGGCTCCCGCTGCCCGTCGCCCGCGTGAATTCGATCGAGAACACACATGCGAGACGGTGATTTCCCGCCCGTCCATCGAGCCGGTTTCGCCTCTTTTCCGAGATTCTGCGCCCGCCGAAACGGTTACCTCAAGTGACTCATCCGAATAGGCCAGCGGCAAGGCATCTGACGGGAAGTCAGTTATTTTACGGATGGTGGGAAGGCCGCGGTGGGGTGCGGACGTAGGGGCACTGAGCCTCTTGGCCCGGTGAAGGGAGCGGGGGATACCGGGACGCCGCGGAAATCAAATCCTTGCTCTGCGATCGGGTGGGGTCTCCACGCGCCAGAAAATTGCTCCGATGGTCGCGGACAGGGGCGCATCGCGTCAACTCACCATTTGTGCACGGAAGTTGCGGAGTGCGGCGGCGGGCGTGCCCGCTCCGTCGCCTCTTCACGGACGAGCCGTGCGCCGTCCGTGCGCCTCACCTCCCGGCGCACGCTTTCTACCTGCCGCTCCTTACGTGCGCGGTATGCGCCGGCGTGCGCCCCTCCCCTCGATCGAGGCCCCGATGGGCGGCGGACCAACGAGCCGCCGACACGCCTCGCGCACGCCGCGGACGAGGCCAGGATGAAGGCGGGAACGCGCCCGGAAAATGGGGCCTTTGTCACGACCCGACGATTCACTCTGATCCATGCGGGGTGATCACCAGAGAATCTTCCGGGATTTCCGAGGAACGCCGACTAGGGTCACGTTCTTGTCCAGTGGGGTGCATCACTCCGCAATAGCCTGACAGGAGTCGTATCAGTGAGGCGTTGGAAAGAATTCACTTCGTGGAAAACGGCCGTCTTCGCGGCACTGGCCGCGGTGCTGGCCTTTGGGGCCCCGGCATCGGCCCAGGTGCTCTCCACCACCACGGTCGAGGCGGTGCCCTCGTCGGTGGAGGTCGGGGAGCCCGTGCAGCTGACCGCGACGGTCACCTGCTCCGAGGACCCCAGCGGTGGCCTGGGCGTCACCTTCTTCGACGGCGGTGACGTCCTCGACACCGTGCCGGTCGGCGCCGACGGGGTGGCGACCTACACGGCGACCTTCGCCACCGAGGGGACCCACACCATCACCGCCGCCTACAACGGCAACACCGAATGCGGCGCCTCGAACGACGAGACGACGGTCGTGGTGACCGACACCCCGACGCCGCCCGCTCCCCCGGCGCCCGACTTCTGCCTCCTCGTCTGCGGCAGCCTGATCCACTTCTCGGTCGGCGACATCTACAACAACGTCATCGTGCACTGAGACCGGCTCCGCACGAGCCTCACCCCCGAAAGCCCCGCGCGGGCTCTCGGGGGTGAGGTGTCTTCGGGCCCTTCTGGCACTTCGGGCCCTTCTGGCCTGTCACCCGCGGTGGTGGGTGAGCCACGTGAGGGCGAGGAGAACGGGGAGGGCGACGCCCGTCAGGGACGCGGTGCCGGTGAGGGCGCCGAGGACGAACTCCCTGTCGTGGTGGGCCACCGCCACGTAGTACGCGGCGACCACGACGAGCAGCAGCGCATGGCCGCCGATGGCGGTCAGGGCGACCTGCCGCAGCAGCTCGGCCCAGCCGCGGCGATCCGAGCGGCGGCGCGGGCCGCCGCCCGGATCGCGCAGCAGGGCGCGAAGGCCGATGGCGAGATAGCCCATGACCAGCAGATACGCGGTCAGCATGACCACCAGGTCGAGCACGGGCGACATGTGGCGGCTACTCCCCCGCCGGGTCGCGCAGCAGGAAGTGCCAGCCGCGGACGAACGCGTGCCAGCCGAACCACAGCCACAGCGCGAACAGCGCCCAGCGCCCCACCTGGTACCGGGACACGGCGTCGATGGCCTGGCTGAGCGTGGGCACCGAGTCGGTCGGGTGGAGCAGCCCGACGCCCTCCCAGGCGAAGATCGCGGCGAACAGCACCGCCCAGACCAGATACCCGACGAACGCGTGCTGCGGCGCTTGTTCCATGGCGGCCATGAAGGCATCGTCCACCACGTGGCCGCCGAGACGGCACAGGACAGGGCCGGGCCCGCGCGGGGCCGGGAGGACTCCGAGCGCGGGCCCGGGCGCCCCACGCGCCGGGGACGCCCAGGTCGCCGGGGTCGCCCTAGGTCAGCGTCGGGGTCCCCCAGTCGCGCCACTCGGCGAGGTCGCCCGCCTTGCTCGGGGCGATCCTGAACGTGCCCTGCGCCTCACCGCTCCCGTGCAGGAACTCCTGGATGTGCTGCTGGAGCGGCGCCCGCCACTCGTCGCGCACCGCGCAGTGGGTGCCGTCACTGACGTCGGACCAGTAGCTGATGTTGCCGCCCTCGCCCAGCGCCTTGTACACCTCGGCGCCGCCGAGCGCCGCCACGCTGCCCGACCGCGCGCCCAGCCAGTCGACATGCGGGTTCTCCATGATGAACAAGCCACGCGGCGCCACCATCGCGACCACCTCGTGCATGTCAACGGGGAGCCCGCCCGTGTTCCCCTGGTACGCGCTGAACGCGTCCCCGAGCCACGGCTGCTCGCCGTATGCGCTGCTCGGCGGCTGCGCGCCGCTCTCGCCCGCGACCCCGCGCAGGATCGGCACGCCCGCCGTGCCCGACTCGATCGGCATCGTCAACGCGATCCGCTGGTCGAACGCCCCCGCGGCCAGCGCGCCCTTCCCATACCGCGAACAGCCCGTCACGCCCGTGGCGTCCGCCCGCAGGACGTTCCCGCCCGACTGCTCGATCACATCGATGATGCGGCTCACCCCCCACGACCACGCCACCAGCAGGCCCGTGCCGCTCTGCGCCCCGTAGAGGCTGTAGAACGCGCCCTGCTTGTTGTTCCGCGGCGTTCCCTCGCGGCCCACCGAGAGCGGGTCGAAGCTGATCACCGCCGCGCCGGAGTCCCGGATCGTGGTGGTGTCGGCGCCGAAGCCGCCGAGCACCACGACCGCGGGGAACGGGCCCGAGCCGCTTGGCAGGCTCACCGAGGCCGAGAAGCTGGCGCTCCTGCCCTGGTCCGACACGTTCACCGTGATGCTCGTCGACGACACGGTGCCGCTGACGCTCTGCGGCGGGGCGGGCTTCTGGCCGTAGATCGACCGCTCGGCCAGCTCCTTGATCTCCGCGCGTCGGCACCGCCAGTCCTCCCGGCTGGTGATCCGCGTGCCGTCGATCCGCGTGAACGGGTCGGGCAGCCGTGGCGTGGACGTCGAGGGCGGCTCAGGCACCGGGCAGTCGGCGCCCTCGTCCTCGTCCGCGAGAACGACCTGGGCGGGGGTGGGGGTGGCGGCCGCCTGAGGGGCGAGCGCGGAGGCGCCCAGACTGGTCAGGGCCACGAAGACGGCGGCAGACCACGCCCTGGAGCGGCATCGGGGGAAGCGCATGGGGGACCTTCCGGGAAGGAGGAAGGCGCACGGCCGACCAGCGCGACCCCCTGCCGCACACACGGAGGCCACACACTCGCCGACGCACACCGGATGAGGGAAGTGCGCCGGACCACATTCGTGTCGAAGCTGCCCCCAGGCCCCAACAGCGGCCCGGTACGCCAGTACCGTACAAGCCCCACGGGTGTCGGACAACCCTCGGGATCGCCTCCACGTGCCGGGCGGCGCAAGGGCGTTCAGCCGCCGGGGGGCGCCATCAGGGTGTGGGGCGCCGCGCGCGTGGCCTGAACGGCGTTGGCCCGCTCGCCGACGACCTCGCCGTCCACGGTCACCCGGCACGCGAGCTCCGCGGTGCCGCGCCGTCGAGGCGGCGCAGCTCCTGCTCGTCGAGCAGCCGGGACCTGATGAGGAACCGCACCCCCTCGGGCGCCTCCAGCGAGAAGCCGCTGCCCCGGCCCGGCACGACGTCCACCGTGAGATGGGTGTGCCGCCACCGTTCGAACTGGGCGGCGGCCATCCAGAACTCCACGGGCCGCGGAACGCCGGGGATCTCCAGCGTCCCGACCAGCACATCGGACGCGCCGGTCCGAAACTCCCCCGCGGGGAAGCACATCGGCGCGCTGCCGTCGCAGCAGCCTCCCGACTGGTGGAACATCAACGCGCCGTGATCCAGGCCGAGTCGGCGCAGCAGCTCGGCCGCGGCTGGCGTCACGGCCACCCGCGCCGGGGGCGGCCCGCCGCTGCCGCCCCCCGGCTCGTCCTCCGCGCCCATCAGAACAGGCCCAGGGCCTTCGGGGCATAGCTGACCAGCAGGTTCTTGGTCTGCTGGTAGTGGTCGAGCATCATCTTGTGGTTCTCCCTGCCGATGCCCGACTGCTTGTAGCCGCCGAAGGCCGCGTGGGCGGGGTAGGCGTGGTAGCAGTTGGTCCATACGCGCCCGGCCTGGATGGCGCGCCCCGCGCGGTAGGCGGTGGCGCCGTCGCGGGTCCACACGCCCGCGCCGAGGCCGTAGAGGGTGTCGTTGGCGATCTTGACGGCGTCGTCGAAGCCGTCGAACGACGTGACGGCGACGACGGGGCCGAAGATCTCCTCCTGGAAGACGCGCATCGCGTTGTGGCCCTCAAGGATGGTGGGAAGCACGTAATACCCGTCGGCCAACTCGCCGTCAAGCCGGGCGCGTTCGCCGCCGATGAGGACCTTGGCGCCCTCCTGTCTGCCGATGTCGAGGTAGGAGAGGATCTTCTCCAGCTGGTCGTTGGACGCCTGCGCGCCGATCATCGTGTCGGTGTCGAGCGGGTGCCCCTGGACGATCCGCCCGGTGCGCTCCACGGCCGCGTCGAGGAACTCCCTGTAGTGGCCGCTCCCGATCAGCGCGCGCGAGGGGCACGTGCAGACCTCGCCCTGGTTGAGGGCGAAGAGCGTGAAGCCCTCGAGGGCCTTGTCGTAGAAGTCGTCGTGCGCGGCGGAGACGTCGTCGAAGAACAGGTTGGGGCTCTTGCCGCCGAGTTCGAGGGTGACGGGGATGAGGTTGTCGCTCGCGTACTGCATGATCAGGCGGCCCGTGGTGGTCTCGCCCGTGAACGCCACCTTCGCCACCCTGGGGCTGCTGGCCAGCGGCTTGCCCGCCTCGACGCCGAAGCCGTTGACGATGTTGAGCACGCCGGGCGGGATCAGGTCGGCGACCAGGCTCAGCCAGTAGTGGATCGAGGCGGGCGTCTGCTCGGCGGGCTTGAGGACGACGGCGTTGCCCGCGGCCAGGGCGGGGGCCAGCTTCCATGTGGCCATCAGGATGGGGAAGTTCCAGGGGATGATCTGCCCGACGACGCCGAGCGGCTCGTGGAAGTGGTAGGCGACGGTGTCGTCGTCCAGCTCGGCCAGGCTGCCCTCCTGGGCGCGGATGGCCCCGGCGAAGTAGCGGAAGTGGTCGATCGCCAGCGGGATGTCGGCGGCCAGGGTCTCGCGGACCGGCTTGCCGTTGTCCCAGGTCTCCGCGACGGCGAGATCGGAGAGGTGCTCCTCCATGCGGTCGGCGATCCGGTGGAGCAGCAGGGCGCGTTCGGCCGGTGGGGTGCGCCCCCAGGCGGGCGCCGCCGCGTGCGCCGCGTCGAGCGCCGCCTCGACGTCCTCGGCGGTGCCCCTGGCGACCTCCGTGAACGGCTTGCCCGTCACCGGGCTCGGGTTCTCGAAGTACCGGCCGCGCGCGGGCGGGACATAGGCGCCACCGATCCAGTGGTCGTAACGCGCCTGGTACCCCATGAGCGCGCCTTCGGCTCCCGGGTTGGCATAGCGGGTCATGGCCGTGCCCCTCTCGCTCGTTCCCGCGCTCGCCGCTGAGCGGGGATGGGCGCACCCTAGGGAGGGGAACGTTGCGGCGACGTTGCGGCGGACGATCCGCCGTCGCCTCCCTCGCGCGACCCGCCCCGCGCCCCTACATTGGAGCGGAGGGCGCGCGACCCGCGGCGCCCCGCTCGCACGGCTTGTACGGCTTGAACGGCTTGAACGCGGGGGTCGGCGATGACTGCCGGGCACGTGGCGCTGCCGCCGGGCACGGACCCGGCGGGGCTGCGGCGTGCGGTGGCGAGGGCGCACGAGGAGTTCCTTGCGACCGGCTGGCCCTCAGGCCCGCTGCGCGGCGTGGTGCGCGAATCGTGGCAGCGCTCGCGGAGCCTGGGCGTCGACCCCGACGCGGCCACGCCTCCCGATCCCCTGCCCGAGGCCGAGCTGCGCGGCTACCGGCGCGAGCACCCGCTGGCCGCGGTGCTGCCCGTGATCCGCAGCCTGCTGGTGGAGACGGCGCGCGACGATGACCAGGTCGCGGCCGTGGGCGACGGCGCGGGTCGGCTGCTGTGGGTCGAGGGCTCCCCCTCGCTGCTGTCGCGCGCGGAGCGGATCGGCTTCGCCGAGGGCGCCAACTGGGCCGAGCACGCCGCGGGCACCAACGCGCCAGGCACCGCGCTCGCGCTCGGCCAGCCGGTCCAGATCTATGCGAGCGAGCACTTCAGCCGACCCGTTCAGCCGTGGAGCTGTGCGGCGGCGCCGGTGCGCGACCCGGGCAGCGGCGCGGTGCTCGGCGTGCTCGACCTGACGGGCGGGGACCACATCGCCGCGCCCCACGCGCTCTCGCTGGTGCGGGCCACGGTCGCCGCGGTGGAGGCGGAGCTGCGGCTGCTGAGGGTGGGCGGCGGGTCGGCCCGTTCCCCGGTGGCCGGGGCCGCGCGGCTCGAGGTGCTGGGGCGCGACCGGGCCGCGTTCACCTGGGCCGGAGGGCGGGTCGAGCTGAGTCCCCGGCACTCGGAGATCCTGTATCTGCTCTCCCGGCGCCCGCGCGGGCTGACGGCCGAGGCGCTTGAGGCGCTGCTGCGGACGGGCGAGGCGGCTCCGGTGACCGTGCGGGCGGAAATGTCGCGGCTGCGGCGGCTGTTGGGGCCCGGGCTGCTGGCGTCGCGGCCCTACCGGCTGACGGCGCCGGTCGCGGTGGACGCGGACGAGGTGCGCGAGCTGATCGCGGGGGGTGCGCTGCGGCACGCGATGAGCCGCTACCGCGGCCCGCTGCTGCCGCGCTCCGAGGCGCCTGGGGTGGTCGAGGCCCGGGTGGATCTCGAGTGCGCGCTGCGCGCCGTGCTCCGCGAACGGGGCGGCGCCGACCTCCTGGTGGAGTGGACCGCGAGGCCCGAGTACGCCGACGACGTGGAGATGCTTCAGGCCGCGCGCGACGCGTTGCCGCAGGGGTCGGCACGCGCGCTGATGCTCGACGCGCGGCTGCGGCGGGTGTTGTGGTGAGGCGACCCGCGGCCGCGGAGGGTGCGGGGGCGGCTCATGGCTAGGCGTCCCTCCCGTAGCCGCCCCGCGAAGCCAGCGCAGCGAAGGTCGTCGGGGCCGTAGTGGTCGACGAAGCACCAGGCGCCGACCATGCGGCGCCCCAGCGTCGGCAGCGGCCGCCGCACGACGGTGCTCTCGCCCAGCGGGACCTCCCGGCCACGCTGGAGCTCACGGGCCGGTCCCGAGGGGGCCGCGGCACACTCGGCGGCGGCGGGCCTGAGGTCGAGGTTGCTCATGCCCCCGATCCCGCCTCACTCCGCCGTCCACTTCTCCGTCTCGTGGGGGAAGCTGTACACCGTGCCCTCGCCGCCGCCGCTCGTGCGGAACGCGCGGCCGTCGTCGTCGACGCGCAGGGTGCCGCGTTCGTCGCCGCTGCTCCACACCAGCTCGACGTACCACGAGCAGTCACACGCCGAGGCGGACGCAAAGACGCGCAGGGCCAGCGGCTCGTCGTCGGTGACGGAGTAGGGCAGCCCCGGGTTGCGCAGCGTCTGCCCGCTGTCCCCGTCGAAGCCGTCGACCGGGCGGGCGATGGGGCGTTGCTCGTCCAGGTCGACGGCGAACGCGGCCGGGGTGAGGGCGCCGCCGCAGCCGAGCGACATGTCGAACGCGGGCCAGTCCAGCGGGGCGCTCCGCTCGGTAACGCGGACGTGGAGGGATTCGACCACGACGGGGGCGTCGCCCGACGGGCGGACGGTGGCCTCGACGATCGTGGAGCCGCCGTGCACCGCGCCCAGGCGCTCGGCCCAGGGCTCGGCGTCCTGCTGGATCGGGGGTGGCGGCACCTCGGCCGCTGGCCTGTCGACCAGGTAGCGGTGGCCGCAACCGCCCTCCCACACATGGGACCTGGCCGTCCAGGTGAGCGGGGCCTCGGGGGAACGCGATGGCTCGTCGGACGGCGGCGCCTCGGTGTCGTTCCCCGTGGTGCTCTCGGACGAGGAGCCCTCCGGCGTGTGCGCGTCGCCCTCGTCGCCCTCCTCCGCGGGGGCGTCCCCCTCGGGGCTGGCCTCGGGTATGGGCTCCTCGTCCGGGGCGCCGTCGGCGGCGGGGGCGCCGCCCGAGGTGCCGCCGTCGGCGACGGTGGTGCCGTCGCGGTGGGTGCCGCCGGATGTGGTGGCGTTCACCAGGGTGGCCACGAGGACGGCGAGCACGGCGACCCCGGCGACCAGGAGCCACCAGGGGCCGCGGGAGGAGCGCCACGAGGAGCGCTCGGGGGCGCTGACCGGTCCGCCGATGTCGAGGGCGGTGGCCGCCGCGGAGCCGTCGCCCGACGGGGGCAACGCCTCGGGCTCGGCGGGCGGTTCAGGCCCGGGCTCGGCGGGCGGTTCAGGCCCGGGCTCGGGGGGCGGTTCAGGCCCGGGCTCGGGGGCGGCCACCGGCGCGGGCGCGGCTGACTCCGTGGCCCCGGCCGCCGCCCTGCCGCCCTGCCGGGCCACGGGGCGCAGCGCCTCGGCGCGCACCCACAGCCGGTGCAGCTCCACCAGCTCGTCCGCCGTCGCCCCGCACAGCCGGGCCAGCCGCTCCACCGGCGCGTAGTCGGCCGGGACCACGGTGCCCGAGCAGTAGCGGTGCAGCGTCGACGTGCTGGTGTGCAGCCGCCTGGCCAGCGTGCCGAAGCTGTGGCCCGAGCGGTCCTTGAGCTCGCGCAGCCGGGCGGCGAACTCCTCCGCGGCCTGCTTCCCGGTCATGTCTCTTCCATCCCCGTCCCCCCCTTCCCTGGCCCTTCCCATGCCCTGCGCGTCCCGCGCGGCCGTTCCAGGAGGGGTTCATCGTCGCACGTCAGCGTAGCCGTGCGCGTTCCCGCGTCCCCGATCGGCGCCCAAACGTTGCCCGGGGAACGGGCCCGCCCCCAGGCTGCCCTGGCAGACGCATCCGCATGACCGAATCCTTGGGGGATCCGTGAACCTTGCTGTATCCGGGCGCCGTTACGCGGTGGCCGGTTCCCTGGCGGCCGCGTGCCTGCTGGCCGTCGCCTCGTCCCCGACCGCGCAGGCGGCCGTCGAGCCGGTCGGGGACGCCGCGTTCCTCGACGGGGGTGAGATGCCGTACCACCCCGACGGCTGGTACGCGTACGGGCCGGTCGAAGGACTGCCCGAATCCCCGGTGTTCTGCTTCGACGGCGTGCTGCCCACCGAGGGCGCGAGCCACACGTCGTTCTGGACGGAGCTCGACACCAACGGCCTCCAGGTGATCGTGGAGACCGGCGACGAGGACGAGGCGGCCGAGCTGGCCACCGCGCTCGAGGCGGCCGCGGCGGACTGCGCGGCCGACTGGCTGCGGGAGAACCCGGGTTCGACCGCGGCGTGGGACGACTACGGGTCGGTCGTGGCCGCGGACGGCGGCCACATCTACGGCGTGCACACCGCGCCGCCCCAAGCCGGGCACGGCGTGCGGCTGTTCGGCGTCGGGCGGGACGGGACGCGCGTGACGCTCGTCGACTGGGGCCAGATGGGCACGCTGGAGCACGCCCCGGTGGGCGATTTCTCGACAACCCTCGCCGCGGCACTCGGGAAGCTGGGAGCCTGAGCCCGTCACCATCGTTCCGGCGCCTGCCCGTACGGGGGCGGGCAGGCGCCGGAACGGTCCACCGAAGTCCCCTTTGATGTACACGTTTACATCATCCGTTTCAGGCGTTTCACCTGCGATTATCGTCAACTTGACGGCGCGGCAGGGAAATTCGGCGGCAAGCCAAGATCTTTTCATGTAAACGATTGCATTACCTCAGGGATCGGCAGTACGTTCGGCACACTGCCGTGATCGGAGGGTTATGGCCGCCAGCATCATCGACGTCGCCAGGCGCGCGGAGGTGTCCACCGCGACCGTCTCCCGCGCACTGCGCGGACTGCCGAACGTCTCGGAGGCGACCCGTGAGCGCGTGCTGCGCGCCGCGGAGGAGCTGAGCTACGCGATCTCCCCGCACGCCTCATCCCTCGCCTCGGGCAGGACCGGCACGGTGGGCGTCGTCCTGCCGTTCGTCAACCGGTGGTTCTACAGCCAGGTCGTCGCGGGCATCGACTCCGTGCTGCGCGCCAACGACCTGGACCTGCTGCTCTACAACCTCGGCGACGAGCGGGTCCACGAGCGCTTCTTCGCCAGGATGCCGTTGCGCCGCCGCGTCGACGCGCTGATCGTGCTCAACCTCCCGCTGTCCGCGGCCGAGTGCGAGGCGCTGGTGTCGATGGAGGTGCCGATCTCCGTGCTCGGCACCCGCATTCCCGGCTGCTGGCACGTCTCCATCGACAACGCGGAGGGCACGAGCACGGCCATCCGCCACCTCATCAACCTGGGACACCGCCGGATCGGTATGATCACCGGCGCACTTGGGGATCCCAGGGGCTTCACCACGCCCATAGTCCGCCAGCACGCCTACCGCGCGGTGCTGGCCCAGGCGGGTATCCCGTACGACCCGGATCTCGAGGCCCCGGGGCACTTCGGCATCGAGGAGGGCGCGTCCGCGATGGCGCGGCTCCTGAGCCTGCCGGACCCGCCCACCGCGGTCTTCGCCGAGTCGGACCAGATGGCGTTCGGCGCGCTCCGGACGCTCAACCGCATGGGACTGCGGGCCCCCGACGACGTGTCCGTCGTCGGGTTCGACGACCACGAGACCGCGGAGCTGCTTGATCTCACCACTGTTGCCCAACCAGTAGCTCACCAGGGGGAGTTGCTTGCCCGCCAGATTCTGGACGCGCTGTCCGGGGCGAGCGAGGAACCGACCCGGGTGGTGGTGCCCACACGTCTGATCGTCCGCGGCACCACGGGCGCGGCACGGGCAGCGCGCCCCCGTAAAGATCACTCCTCACCCCGGCCGGGACCTGAACCGGACCAGCACAGCCGCACCAGTGCGCGGTGAGCCGCTCGATCCGCGCATTTTCCAGGGTCAACTCGCAAGAGGAATGGAAGATACGTGCCCCGCACTCGTATTGATGACACCACGGCCGCACCCTGGTGGCGCACTGCCGTCGTGTATCAGGTCTACATCCGCAGCTTCGCCGACGGCAACGGCGACGGCATCGGAGACATCGCCGGACTGCGCGCCAGGATGCCCTATCTGAGGGAGCTCGGCGTCGACGCCGTCTGGATCAACCCGTGGTACCCGTCGCCGATGGCGGACGGGGGCTACGACGTCTCCGACTACCGCGGCATCGACCCGTCGTTCGGCACCCTGGCCGAGGCCGAGGAGATGATCGCCGAGGCGCACGCCCTCGGGATCCGCGTCGTGCTCGACATCGTGCCGAACCACACATCGGACCAGCACCGCTGGTTCGCCGAAGCCCTCGCCTCGGCCCCCGGCTCACCCGAGCGAGAGCGTTATGTCTTCAGGGACGGCAAGGGCCCCGACGGCTCGCTGCCGCCCAACGACTGGCGCAGCCGCTTCGGCGGGCGCGCCTGGACCCGGATCACCGAGCCCGACGGCACCCCGGGCCAGTGGTATCTGCACCTCTTCGCCGCCGAGCAGCCCGACCTCAACTGGAACAGCCGCGAGGTGCGGGCGGAGTTCGAGTCGATCCTGCGGTTCTGGTTCGACCGGGGCGTCGACGGCTTCCGCGTCGACGTGGCGCACGGCCTGGTCAAGCAGCCGGGGCTGCCGGACATCGGGCTGCCCGACGAGGCGCTGTTCGACGAGGAGCGGCGGCGGCCCAACCATCCGCACTGGGACGTCGACAGCGTCCACGAGATCTACCAGACGTGGCGGAAGATCGCGGACTCGTACGCGGACGAGCGGGTGTTCGTGGCCGAGGCGCATGTGCACGAGGAACGCCTGCCGCTGTACGTGCGCCAGGACGAGCTGCACACCGCGTTCAACTTCCCCTTTCTCAAGGCCCCTTGGGAGGCGAAGGAGCTACGCGCGGTGATCGATCAGAGCATCTGCGCCCTCGCCCTCGTGGGGGCCCCTCCGACCTGGGTGCTCTCCAATCACGACGTGCCGCGGCATGTGACCCGCTACGGCCGCGACTGCACCCGCACGCTGGAGCACGACGTCGAGCCGGGGCCGAGCGACCGGACGCTGGGGACGCGGCGGGCGCGGGCGGCGGCGCTGCTGACGATGGCGCTGCCGGGCAGCGCCTATGTCTACCAGGGCGAGGAGCTGGGCCTGTGGGAGGTGGAGGACCTGCCCGAGGAGTCGTTGCAGGACCCCACGTGGCGGCGTTCGGGCCACACGGTGCGCGGCCGGGACGGCTGCCGGGTGCCGCTGCCGTGGTCGGGCATGGACGCGCCGTTCGGCTTCGGGCCCAAGGGCAGCGAGCCCTGGCTGCCGCAGCCCGCCGACTGGGCCGGGGCGTCGGCGCAGGCGCAGTCGGGGACGCCGGGGTCGATGCTGGAGCTGTACCGGACGGCGCTGCGGCTGCGGCAGGAGCAGCCGGGGTTCCGCGGTGAGTCGCTGACGTGGCTCGACACCCCCGACGGGGTGCTGGGCTTCGAGCGGTCGCCGGTGCTGCGCTGCCTGGTGAACTTCTCGGCGGATCCGCTGCCGCTCCCGAAGAACTGGGGCGTGCTGCTGGCCAGCGACCGGATCCCCGGCGGCATGCTGCCCGCGGACACCACGGTGTGGCTGTGGGGCGGGGGCGCCGCGCGGCGCTGAGAGGCGCCGCGCCTGAGCCCATTGCGCCGGTGCCCGTCACATGGCCGTCAAGGAGCGGCGTAGGCGGCGCGGATCGCGTCCTCGACCGCGGCCCGCGCCGCGGCCCGGTCGAGGCCGAGCCGCCGCGCGCGCTCCGCGTACGCCAGGGCCGCCGCCGCCGCCTCCCGCGCGGCGGCGTCCCCGGCCGCGGCGACGAACGTGCCGTTGCGGCCCCTGGTCTCGACGACGCCGTCGGCCTCAAGGGCGCGATACGCCTTGGCCACGGTGTTGGCGGCTAGGCCGAGGTCGTCGGCGAGGCCGCGGACGGTGGGCAGTCGGTAGCCCACGGGCAGGCGCCCGGATCGCGCCTGGTCGGCGATCTGGGCGCGCAGCTGCTCGTAGGGGGCGGCGGTCGCCGCCGGATCGATGGTGACCTTCACTCCAGCGATTGTGCCGCAGGGGCTCCGAACGTCTGGAACGCGGTGCGGCGCGGGACCCTGAAGACCTCGCTGCCCATGACCCCGTTGAGGATCACGGCGCCTCGGTAGGCGCCGATGCCCAGGTCGGGGGCGGCGGCGCCATGGGTGTGCAGCTCCGCGTTCTGCACCCACAGCCCGGCGCCGACCTCGGGGACCGTGGCGATCCTGTGGTCCGCGTCCACGGCGTAACGCCCCTGGTCGTCCCAGGCGATGAGCTTGTCGACCGGGGCCACGCAGTCGGGGCGGCGCGGGGCATAGCCGGTGGCCGCGACGATCGCGCCCGTGGTCAGCGTGGACTGCTCCCCGGTGTCGGCGTGCGCGGTGGTCAGCCGGATCCCCTCGCCGCCGGGACCCGGCTCGGCGTCGACCACGGCGGTGGCGGGGAGCAGGGTCACCGGGGGCCGGTCGCCGTCGAGCATGTGGTCGTACAGCTCGCCGTGGATGAGGTCGATGGTCTCGCTGTCGATGCCCTTGTAGAGCTGCCACTGCGAGGCCACGAGCCGGTCGCGGACGTCGGGGGCGAGCCCGTTGAAGTACCGCATGTAGGCGGGGGTGGTGTACTCGAGGACCAGCTTGGAGTAGTCGAGCGGGGCGAAGCCCCATGAGCGGGTCAGCCAGGTGAGGGCCCAGCCCGCGGAGCGCTGGCGGCGCAGCAGGTCGAGGAAGACCTCGGCGCCCGACTGGCCGCCGCCGACCACGGTGATGTCCCGCACCCCCGCCGCGGCGAGCGCGTCGATCCTGTGCAGGAACGTTCCTGAGTGGAAGACGCGGTCGCCGAGCGCGCGGGACGCGGCGGCGAGCGGGGCGGGGAGCACGGGCTCGGTGCCGACGCCGAGCACGACGTTGCGCGCGCGCCGGACGCGGGTCGCGCCCGTGGCGGTGTCGCGCAGGGTCAGCTCCCACAGGTCGCCCGCGGCGTTCCAGTGGAGGGCGTCGACCGAGGTGCCGAAGTGGAGCCCCGGCAGCCGGGCGGCGGCCCACGCGCAGTAGTCGGCGTACTCGCGCCGTGGGACGTGGAAGCGCTCGGCGACGTAGAAGGGGTACATCCGGTCGTGCTCGGCCAGGTAGTTGAGGAACGACCAGCGGCTCGTGGGCCTGACCAGGGTGACCAGGTCGGCGAGGAAGCCGACCTGGAGCCTGGCCCAGTCGAACATCAGCCCGGGGTGCCAGTCGTAGGCCGGGCGGCGGTCGTAGGCGGCGTAGGAGAGCCCCGCCACCTCGTCGGCGAGGGCCGAGAGGGAGAGGTTGAACGGGCCGATGCCGATGGCGGCCAGGTCGAGGACGGCCTCGGCGCTCGCGTTCTCGTTCGCGTCTTCGTCGGCGCTCTCGTCCACGCGCGCGGTCATGAGGTCTCCTCGCTCATGCCCGCCCGCGCGACCGCGGTGAGCAGCTCGTCGATGTCGGTCGTGGTGGCCTGGGGATTGAGCAGGGTCAGCTTGAGCCGGACCGAGCCCGCGACGTCGGTGCGGCCGATGAGCGCGGCGCCCTCGCGCAGCAGGCGGCGGCGCAGCGCGCCGTTGACCGCGTCGATCCCCGCGGGGTCCGCCGCGGCGTCGGCGGCCCGGTGCGGGAGGTAGCGGAACACGACGGTGGTGAGCACGGGTTCGGCGGCCAGCTCGAGCCTGGGGTGGGCCTCGACGGTGCGGGCGGCGTGCCTGGCCAGGTCGTGGCACGCGTCGAGCATCGCGCCGATGCCCTCGCGCCCGAGCGCGAGGAAGGTGGCGGCCACCTTGAACGCGTCCGCCCTGCGCGTCGTCTGCAACGAGTGCCCGAGCAGCCCGTCGTAGCCCTCGGCGCCGTCGTCGTCGGGGTTGAGGTAGGCCACCCTGAGGCCGGTCGAGGCGACGAGGTCGCGGCGCTCGCGGACCAGCAGGGCGCTGGCGGCCGCGGGCTGCCAGGCGGTCTTGTGCAGGTCGATCGTGACCGAGTCGGCCGCGTCGAGCCCTTCGAGCAGCGGGCGCAGCCGGTCGGAGAAGAGCGCGCCGCCCCCGTAGGCCGCGTCCACGTGCAGCCGCACCCCGTGCCGGGCGGCGACGGCGGCGATCTCGGGCAGCGGGTCGATGGAGCCGTAGTCGGTGGTGCCCGCGGTGGCGACGACGGCGATGGGCAGCTCGCCCGAGGCCCTGTTGGCCAGGGAACGAGCCAACTCCGCCGGGATCATGCGGTGTTCGGCGTCGGCGGGCACGGTGCGGACGGCGTCCTCGCCAAGCCCGAGAACGGCGCAGGCGCGGGCGACGGAGAAGTGGGCGAGCTCGGAGCAGTACACGACCGGGGTGACGGTGAGCCCGGTCAGCCCCGCGCCCCTGACGTCGGCCCGGCCGCCGAGCGCGGTGTCGCGGGCGATCAGCAGGGCCTGGAGGTTGGACGCGGTGCCGCCGGGGGTCAGGACGCCGTCGGCCTCGGGCCCGTATCCGGCGAGGTCGGCGAGGGAGCGGAGCACGCGGCGTTCTATCTCGACCGCATAGGGGCCGCTGTCCCAGGTGTCGAGCGAGGGGTTGAAGACCGAGGCGAGGACATCGGCCGCGGCGGCCACGCTCAGCGAGGGGGGCTGGAGGTGGGCGGCGGCCCTGGGGTCGGCGAGGTCGACGGTGTGGGCGGCGAAGGAGCGGGCGAGGGCGAGAATGGCGGAACGGCCGCCACCGGTACGGGGCAGCGGACCCTCGGGGAGCTGGGCGTCCACCAGGCGGGACAGCTCGGCGGGGGTGAGGGCGGGCAGCGGGCCGCTGCGGCGGCGCAGGGCGCTCGCGGCCTCCCTGGTCAGCTCGGTGACGAGGCGTCCGACATCAGCGAGACCCGCGGGGTCGGCGGCGAGCAGATCGGGCTCCAGGAGGGTGGGGGGCGCGGGTACGGGTGGTGCATGACCGGGCATGCTCATGGGTTCTTAGGGTGTCCCTTGTCTCGGTCTCGACTTCGGCTGGTCGGGCGCGGCTGATGGACGGGTGACAATTTAGGTTAGGCATACCTAAGTTTGTCAACCGGGTCCATGTGCCCCGCCGTTCCCCACCAGGCGCGCCGCGTAACCGACGGCCCCCGCGCCGAAGCGGCGCCGGGCGCGGTCGGCGGCCGCCTCGGCGCGGCGGCGGCGTTCGTCGGCCGGGTCGAGGGAGAGCTGGCGCGTGGCGTGCTCCGCCTCGGTCAGCTGCTCGGCGCGCAGCGTCACCGATCTGACCCGGGCCCGCTGGAGGCCGAGCGCGTCGTGCAGCGCGTAGGCGGTCCCGGCCAACGCCGGGGTGTGCGCGGTCGGTTCGGGCAGGGTCCTGCTGCGGGTCGTGGCGGAGCGGTCGGCGTAGCGGACGGTGAGGGTCAGGGCGCGGGCGGTCAGGGCCTCATCCCGCAGCCGGTACCCGAGGTCGTCGGCGAGGGTGAGCAGGGCGCGGCGCCGGGTGGCCGCGTCCAGCTCGTCATGGCCGAATCTCAGCTCCGCCGACGCCGAACGGGCCGGTGCCCCCGGGATGACCGGCGTGGGGTCGATGCCGCGCGCCAGGGCGTGCACGCGGCGCGCGGGGGCGGCGCCCAGGATGCGCTGAAGGGTGGCGGGCGGCACGGCGGCGATCCGGCCGACGGTGGTCAGGCCGTAGGAGGACAGCGCGCGGGCCGTGGCCGCGCCGACGCCGTGCAGCGCGTTCGCGGGCCGGTCGCCGAGGAACGCGGCGACCGCGCCCTCCTCGTCCGGCACCTCGAACACCCCGCCCGCGGTGGGGCGTTCGGGCTCTGCCGCGGCCACGGCCGCCGCGGCCATCCGCGCGAGCAGGGGGTTGGCGGCGACCCCGATGGCGCAGTCCGTGCGGTGCAGGGCCAGCGCCCGCACCCGCACCAGCCGGGCGAGCCGGGCGGCGTCGCGGCCGAAGTACCGCAGGGCGCCCCCGACATCGGCGAGCGCGGCGTCGGGCGGCAGGGCCTGGACGACGGGGGTGATGCCGTGCAGCAGCCGCAGCAGCCCGGGGTAGGCCCCGGTGGCACCGCGGTCGGTGACACCGCGGTCGGTGACACCGCGGTCGGTGACACCGCGGTCAAGGAACCGCACGAAGAGCACCCGGCGCCCCGGCGCGCTCCCCCGGGGGCTCTCGTTCATCCCGCGCTCCCCGGGCTGGCGTGCCACAGCTTGCGGGGGGCCTTGGGCGAGTCGCCCGGTGGCCTGAGGTCGGCCCAGGGGTGCAGCGAGTAGCCGGTAGACAGCTCGATCCTGCGGTCCACAGGATCCCCGCCGCGGTCATCGCCGCCGCCGTTCCCCCCGGACTCCCCGGACTCGCCGGACTCCCCGGGCTCGCCGGACTCCCCGGGCTCGCCGGGCTCCCCGGGCTCGCCGGGCTCGCCGGGCTCCCCGGACTCCCCAGGCTCGCCGCCCGCGAGGCGTTCCGCCACGGCGTCGAGGCCGCCGGCGCGGCGGAGCTCGGCCAGCTCGGCGAGATCCCAGGCGGCGTGGCCGACCACGCTCAGGGTGCGGGGGCCGCGCCGCTGCACGGTGCCGCGCACCAGCAGCAGCCACGCGTGAAAGACGGTGTGGGCGCACGCGGCGTGGCTGTCCTCGAAGAACGCCAGGTCGACCAGGCCCGTCGCGTCGTCAAGGGTGACAAAGATCACCCGCTTCCCCGAGCGGATCGGCGGCGTCTGGGTCGCCACCTTGGCCCCGGCGACCAGCACGGTCTCGCCGTGCCCCGCCTCGCGCAGGCGGCGGGCCGAGAGCGCGCCCAACTCCTCGAGGAACGCGTGATGATCGGCCAGCAGATGGCGCGAGGTCTCCATGCCGAGCACCCCGAGCTCGGCGCCCAGCCGCTCGTCCGCGTCGAGGTCGGGCAGCCAGGCGGGGGGCTCGGCGGAGGGCGCGGCCCCCTCGCCACCGCCGCCCTCGCCATGGCCACCCTCGCCACCGCCACCCTCGCCATGGCCACCGTCGCCATGGCCACCGTCGCCACCGCCCTCGCCGTCGAGGGGCAGGGGCGAGCCGCCGAGCGCCCCCGCGCCGCGCCGCTGCCGGTGCAGCTCGGCGACGCGCAGCAGCAGGTCGCGGCGGTTGGGCCCGAACGCGTCCAACGCGCCGACCTTCGCGAGCCGTTCGGCCACGGGGCGGGAGGGGGCGGCCCGGGTCATCAGGTCATCGAGGGAGGCATAGGGCCGCCCCGCCGCGATCCGCGCCGCCTCGTCCTCGCCGATGCCCCGCACCTCGCCGAGGGCGAGCCGCAGCCCCAACCGGCCAGATTCAGACTCCAGTTCGATTCGATAGGTGGCGTCCGAACGGTTCACATCGAGCGGCAGCACCGGCACCCCGCGCCTCCTGGCGTCGGCGAGCAGCAGCCGCTTGGGGTACATGCCGGGGTCGTGCGCGAGCAGCCCCGCGTAGAACGCGGCCGGGTGGTGCGCCTTGAGCCAGGCGGACTGGTAGGTCGGGACGGCGAAGGCGACGGCGTGCGCCTTGCAGAAGCCGAAGCTGCCGAACGCCTCAAGGATCTCCCAGGCCCGGGCGACCGCCTCGGGCGCGTAGCCGCGCGCAGCGCACTCCCTGGTGAACCACTCGCGCACGCGCGGCTGCCGTTCGCCGTCCGAGAGCGCGCGCCGCGCCTCGTCGGCCAGCGCGCGGTCGCAGCCGGTCAGCCGGGACAGCACGCCGATGACCTGCTCGTGGAAGATCACCACGCCATGGGTCTCGCTCAGCACCTCCTCCAGGTCCTGATGGGGGTAGCGCGGCGCGCGCCTGCCCCGCCTGGCCTCGATGAAGGGGCGCACCATGTCGGCGCCGACGGGCCCCGGCCGAAACAGCGATATGTCGACGACGAGGTCGTGGAAGGTCTCGGGCTGGAGCCTCCCGATGAGGTCGCGCTGGCCCGGCGACTCGATCTGGAAGCAGCCGAGCGTCTCGGCCGAGCGGATCAGGGCGAACGCCGCCGGGTCGTCGGGCGGCACCGCGGCGGGGTCATCCAGGTCGACGCGCTCCCCCGTGACCCGTTCGACCTCGTCGAGCGCGTGCGCCATGGCCGACTGCATCCGCACCCCCAGCACGTCGAGCTTGAGCAGCCCGAGGTCCTCGACATCCTCCTTGTCGAACTGCGACATGGCGAACCCCTCGCCGCTCGTGGGCACCACGGGCGTGCGCGCGCGCAGCGTCGCGTCGGAGAGCAGGACGCCGCACGGGTGCATGGCGACCCCGCGCGGCAGCCCGTCCAGCGCCTCGACCAGGTCCCACATCCGCGGCGGGTGGGCGTCGGGGTCGATGCCGCGCAGCTCGGGCAGCTCCGCGAGCGCGGCGCGCGCGTCCCTTGCCCTGATGTGCGGGAACGCCTTGGCCAGCCGCCCGACCTCGGCCGGGTCGAGGCCGAGCGCCAGGCCGACATCGCGGACGGCGTGCCGCACCCGGTAGGTCTCGGGCATGGCGACGGTGGCCACGCGCTCCTCCCCGAACCGCTCGAAGATCGCCCGGTATGCCTCGATGCGGCGGGCGGACTCCACGTCGATGTCGATGTCGGGCAGCGCGCCGCGGCGCGGCGAGAGGAACCGCTCCATCAGCAGCCCGTGCTCCACGGGGTCGGCCTGGGCGATGCCGAGCAGGTGGTTCACCAGGGCGCCCGCGCCCGAGCCGCGCGCCGCCACCCGGATCCCCAGCCCTCGGATGTCGTCGACGACCTGGGCGACGGTGAGGAAGTACGAGGCGAAGCCGAGCCGTCGGACGATGCCAAGCTCCTCGTCCAGGCGGGCCCAGCGCTTCGCGTCCCCGTCGTAGCCGCGCAGCACCATGCCAGCGGCGCAGCGGGAGCGCAGCACGCGGTCGGCGGTGCGCCCGGCCGCGCCGACCAGCCCGGGCTCGGGGAAGTACACGCCGCCGATGCCCAGGTCGCGGGCCGGGTCGACGCGGCAGGCCGCGGCGGTGCGCTCGGTGAGGTCGAGCAAGCGGTGGGCCGCGGACCGGCGGTATCCGGCCGCTTCGGCGATGCGCCGGGCGGCCCGCGCCATGGCGTCGGGGCCCTTGAGCCAGCGCTCGCCGTTGTCCAGGCCGCGGCGCGGATCGATGGGGACGAGGCGGCGCGCGGCGTCCAGCACGTCGGCGACCCGGCCCTGGCCCGGGTCGGCGTAGCGCACGGCGTTGGCGAGCACCGGGGTCACGCCCTGCTCGGCGGCCAGGCCGAGGGCGCGGGCGGCGGTGCGCAGCGGGCCCGCGGCGTCGACCTCGACGCGCAGCGCGTCGCCGAACCGCTCCCGCCAGGGCGCGAGCAGCGCGGCGGCGAGGTCGGGGCGCCCCGCGGCCAGCGCGCGCCCCGGCTCCGACGCGGCGCCGAGCAGCACGATCAGGCCGTCGCCCGCGGTCTCGGACCAGGGCAGCACGGGGCGTTCGCCGCGCTCCCCCGCGGCGTGGGCCGCGGTGACCAGGTGGCACAGCCGCGCCCAGCCCGCCGCGCCGTCCGCGGCGAGGAAGACGGCGCGCGGCGCGGACTCGTCGGCGTGGGCGCCCCCGCGCACGGGCGTTCGCGGACGGCGCGCGGGCTCGGGGGCGCGCTGGGGCGCCACGGCGAGATCGACCCCGTACACCGGGCGCACGCCCGCGCGCACGCACGCCTTGCTGAACCGCACCGCCCCGGCGAGGGTGTCGCGGTCGGTCAGCGCCATGGCGTCCATCCCGCGCTCACCGGCCCGCTCGGCCAGCCGCTCGGGGTGCGAGGCGCCGTACCGCTGGGAGAACCCGGACGCCACATGCAGGTGTGCGAAGCCCGGCATCCGCACCTCCTGTCACACCCGGCCCCCCTGCCTCGTCGCTGTCCGCCTCCACCATAAACCAGCCATCGAACGCGTGTGCGAATCTGACGAACGAGCAGGTCACACCCGAGAAGCGGCCCCCGCGACTGGCCGAAAAGGAACGGTGGTCACAGCGGTGGTCACAGCGTTCGCCCCGGCGTTCGCGCCCGCGTTCATCCCGGCGTTCATCCCAGCGTTCATCCCAGCGTTCACAGCCGCAGGGCGCCCCCCGCCACGGCGCCCCGCACGAGGTCAGCGGACTCCCCCGGCGTCTGGCCCGTGGTGTCGAAGGCGTGGCGTTCGTAGCGGCCCAGATCGGCGAACTGCGCGTGCATCAGCCGGATCGGCCCCGGCTCTGTGAGGGGGTGCCCCGCCCTCGCGGTGCCCCGCGCGAGGGTCGTCTCCTCGTCGGGCCGCAGCACCGCGTAGTGCAGCCCCACCCCGGCCTCCCGCGCCGCCGCGCGGAAGGGGGCGACAAACCACGGGCCGACGACGCCGTCCACGATCACCCGGTACCCACCGGCCGCGTAGCCCGCCGCGGCCCGCGCGAGCACCCCGATCACGGTCTCGTTCTGCCGCCTGGCCTCCGGCAGGTACGGCGGAACGGCCCCGCGCCGGATGAACGCCCAGAAGTCATCGGTGTGCAGATGGACCCCTGGCCCCGGCTCGTCGTCCGCCAGCAGCCGCGCCACGGTGCTCTTGCCCGCGCCTGGCGGACCCGTCACCACGATGACCTCTCCTGATGTCGCCATCGGGACAGGTTAGGCTGCCCGGGTGGCACCTCCCAGCGCATCCCGTGACAGCCGGGGATCCCTCGGTCCCTTCGACCTGATCATCTTCGACTGCGACGGCGTGCTGGTGGACAGCGAGCCCCTCGCCCTGCGCGTCTGCGTGGACCTCGGCGCCGAGCTGGGCTGGCCGCTCACCGAGGAGGAGATCATCCACCGCTTCCTCGGCCGCTCCGAGCGCGCGGTCCGCGGGCAGATCGCCGAACGGCTCGGCGATGAGGCCGCGGGCCAGTGGGGCACGCTGTACCGCGAACGCCTCGACGCCGCGATCGACACGGAGCTGACGGCGGTCGACGGCATCGTCGAGGCGCTGGACGCGATCACCGTCCCGCAGTGCATCGCGTCGAGCGGCCTGCACGCCAAGATGCGGCGGACCCTGGGCCGCACGGGGCTCTACGAGCGGTTCGCCGGGCGCATCTTCAGCGCGAGCGAGGTGGAGCGCGGCAAGCCCGAGCCCGACCTCTTCCTGCACGCCGCGTCCCGGATGGGCGCGGAGCCCGCGCGCTGCGCCGTGGTCGAGGACAGCCAGTACGGCGTCCGCGCGGCCCGCGCGGCCGGGATGCACGCGTTCGGCTACGCGGGTGGCCTGACCCCGGCCGCATGGCTTGAGGGCGAGAACACCGTGGTGTTCGACGACATGCGCAAGCTGCCCGCTCTTCTCTCGGCGGGTGGCTGAGGACGGAGCCCTTCCGCCCGCCGTCGGCCGACTTCCGCTGTCACGTGAGCGCGGGTCGCAGGAGGCGGCGGTCGGCCGACCGGGCCCGGGGCGACGCGCCTGCCCTGGCAAGGTCTGGAAGCCGACGAGCACGCGGCTCGCTCCTCGAAAACCGCCAGGTCGGGGCCTAACGGGTTGGTACCGACACCGATCCGATCGCCGCAGTGGCTCGGATCGCTCCTCAGCTGATCCGCCGGGGACGGAGCTTCTCGGGGTTTCGCACCGCCCGGATACGCCTGACCCGGTCGCCCGCGATCCGGAACCCGAACACCGTCACGATGTTGCCGTTCCGCTGCGCCGCCACGCCGGGCAGGCCGTTGACCGTGCGCTCAAGGGCGTCGTGCGGTCGCCCGGCACACGGGCAATCCCGGCATAGGCACGTGCGATCCGCTCACCGCCCACGATCGGGCGCAGGTGAGTGACGGCCAGCCCGCCGCCGTCGGCGGTCGCAGCACCGTGCTGCACCGCCCAGGCCGCCCTGACCGGGGCCCTCGCCGCGTTGCCGAATCACGCGTGGTCCTCGAGAACCGCCCGGTCAGGGCCTAGTGCGGCTCCCCGTCGAACTCCGTGCCGCACGGGCCCGCCCCCTCGCTCTCCGGCAGGGACACCGCGTCCCCGCGCATCGAGAGGCACCGGTACCAGTGCCCGATCCGCTCCGTCGAGGCCCCCACGTAGTGGCCGATGAACGAGCGGCGGAAGCGGTCGGCCGTCGTGTTGGGCTGCGAGCCGTGCACCAGGCTGCCGTTGAAGAACAGCACGTCCCCAGGCGCCATGTCGACCGGCACCGCCGCGAGACCGGGCGGCGGCGGCACATACTCCCGCACGAACGACAGCTCAGGATCCGCCTCCTCGGGGCAGAACAGGTCCATCGCGTGCGTCCCCGGCACCACCTCGAGCCCGCCGTTCGCCCGGTCGATCTCGTCGCACGCCACCCATGCCGCGACGCACGTGCCCGGCTCGACGCGCAGATAGAAGTTGTCCTGGTGCAGCGCCTGCCCGCGCGCCCCGGGCGGCTTGAAGTAGAACATGCTCTGCGCCGCCAGCACCTCCTCCCCCAGCAGCCGCTCCAGGATCCGCCGCAGCCGCGCGTCCAGCAGGTAGCGCAGCGCCACGTCGTTGATCCGGTGCGGGTGCATCACCCGCGGATAGCTGTGCAGCGGGTCGGTCGGCCCTTCGCTCTCCCGGCCGCGCGGCTCGAAGTGGCCGGGGATCGGCCCCGCCGCGTGCATCGTCATGAACTCCCCGCGCAGCTCCTCGATCTCCGCGGGGGAGAACAGGCCGCGCGCCACCAGGAAGCCCTCGTCGTGGAATTGCCTCACACTGTCGTCGATGGCCGTGTCGGTCGTCATCGAGAACGCCCCTTCCCGTGCTGTCTCCGCTGATCCCCCGCTGTTCTCCCCCTGCTCTCCCACTGACGCTAGGCCCGCCGCACCTCCCTGGGGATATCCATGAGCGCTGATGACATTTCCGAGCCTGCTGCCCCGCCCCCCGGCCTTGTCACCGTGGCGTACTTCGACGAACGCCCCGGCTATGCCGTGCGCCGCCCGCGCGGCGCGGACAGCTGGCTGTTCACCTGGACCGCGGCGGGCAGCGGCCTGCTGCGGCAGGGCGACGCCGAGGTCGTCGCGGGCCCAGGCGCCCTGGTGGCGCTCGGCCCCGGGGTGCCGCACCGGTACGGGGTGGCCGATGGCGCGGAGCGCTGGGCGTTCTGGTGGGCGCACTGCCAGGCGAGGACCGCGTGGGGCGCGTGGCTGCGGCCGCACCTGGGCGGCGGGCGCCTGTACGCCGTGCCGCCCGTGCGGAGGGCGGCGCGCGAGCGCGTCGCCGCGGCGTTCGCCCGCGTGCACGCCGACGCGCGGTGGTCGGGGGACGGCGCGCCGCCCGCGCCGGATCCGGCGCCCGAGCCGGGCCGGGTCGCGGTGGCACACACGGCCGCGGCCAGGGAACTCGCGCTCAACGGCCTTGAGGAGGCGGTGCTGCTCGCCGCCTCCACCGCGGCGGGCGGCGGGGGCGCGGGCGCGGACCCGCGCGTGCGCCGGGCCGAGGCGCTGATCGCGGCCGACCCCGGCGCCCCGCACACCGTGGAGTCACTGGCCACTCAGGTGTCGCTCTCGCCGTCGCGGCTGGCCCACCTGTTCTCCGAACAGCTCGGCCACCCCCCGATGCGGGCGCTGCGCGACGCCAGGCTGCGGCACGCCGCCCGGCTGCTCGAGGCCACGGAGCTGCCGGTCGCGCGGGTCGCGGCGGCCTCGGGGTTCGCCAGCGCGTTCCACTTCAGCCGCGTCTTCAAGGAGCGCTACGGCGTGCCGCCCGGCGCCTACCGCCGCGCGGCCGGATGACGCCGCGGGGCACGGCGGCGCGTCAGGCGGCGCCGAGCGCCGCCGCGCCCCGGTCGAGCAGGTCACGCAGCGCCAACGCGTCGGGCGCCACCGCGGTGACCAGCGCGGCCGGTCCCGCGAGCGGCGTGAGCACCGCCGTCGGGCCGAGCGCCAGCGGCTCGGCGGGCTTCTCGGCCAGCGCCGGGTCCACCACGAGCAGCTGGCCCACCGCCCGGTGGCCACCGATGACCGCGCCGCCGTCCCAGCCGGGGGCGCCAGGGCCACAGGCCAGCTCCTGGTCGAGCAGCGCGCGCCCTCCGTGCGCGACCACCAGGCGCGTGGTCAGGGACCCTGGCTCCTCCCCCGCGCGGCCGAGCACCTGCTGCTCGCGCAGCACCAGCCTGGCGGTGGCGGCCAGGGTGACGCGGGTGGTCATGCGCAGGGCGCTGCCGCGCACGGAGATCACCGGCTCGGGCAGCCAGCGCAGCTCGCCGCCCTCGCCGACGGTCAGCTCCGTGTCATAGGTGGCGGGCTCCCGCGCGCCCTGGCCGGGGAGGGCCAGGGTGGCCGCGGCCGATGTCACGGACAGCGCGGCGCCAGGCTCCACCACGGCGGTCAGCCGCAGGGAGTCCCCGGTCAGCGGAACGCTCATCGCGCCGACGACGGTGACCTGCGCGCGCCCCGGCTCGCCCCGCGTGCGGCGCAACGCCAGCGCGCCCTCCCCGCGCAGCATCGGCAACGCGCCCCCGGGGGCCGCCGTCACGCGGGCGTGCGCACTGACCCGCGCGCCCCCGTTCACGCGAAGCCCCCGTTCACGCGCCCCGTGTTCAGGCGACCGTTCACGCGACGGCGCGCCAGGCGGCGAGGCGTTCGCCCACCCAGTCGGCCACGGGGCGCACGCCGTCCGGCGCGCGGAGCGAGGTGAACGCCACGGGCAGGTCGCCGCGTTGGGCCTTGGCGTCGCGGGCCATGGCCTCCAGGTCGGAGCCGACGTGCGGGGCAAGGTCGGTCTTGTTGACCACGAGCAGGTCGGCCGCGGTGATGCCGGGGCCGCCCTTGCGGGGGATGTCGTCGCCCGCCGCCACGTCGATGACGAAGATCTGCGCGTCGACCAGGCCCGAGGAGAAGGTGGCCGTGAGGTTGTCGCCGCCGGACTCGACCAGGATCAGGTCGAGCGGCCCCGTGGCGCGCTCCAGCTCCTCGACCGCCTCCAGGTTGGCGGAGATGTCGTCCCTGATCGCGGTGTGCGGGCAGGCGCCGGTCTCCACCGCGGTGATGCGCTCGGCGGGCAGCACGGCGTTGCGCAGCAGGAACTCCGCGTCCTCGCGCGTGTAGATGTCGTTGGTGACCACGGCGATCGACAGCCGGTCGCGGAGGGTGGCGCACAGCGCGGCGACCGTCGCGGTCTTGCCCGAGCCAACGGGCCCGCCAAGGCCGATGCGCAGGGCGCGGCGCGTGCCATCGTCGCGCAGTCGGCTCGTGTGGCGCGGGGGGTAGGTCTCGCGGTGGTCGAGGTGCATGGCGGGGGTCCCTTCAGGAGGCGAACAGGCGCACGGGCCTGGCCGCGTGCGCCTCGGCGGCGATGTCGATGAGGGGCGCCGATGCGGCGGGCAGGGCGTCGGTGCCGCGCGCGGCCGCGGCGTCGGCCGCCGCCGCGGCCAGGTCGGCGACGCGGTCGAGGTCCCCGGCGAGCCTAGCGGTGACCGCGGTGGCGTCGAACGGGTCGAGCCCGAGCAGCCGAACGGTCGCCGTCGCGGGGCCGCCGACCGACTCATAGGCGGCGGCGAGCGCGGCGTCGCGCGGCGCGAGCCCGGCGGCGCGCGCGGCGAGCCCGAGCACGACGGGCTGGTGCAGGCCCCCGGGGTGCTCGCGCGCCACGGCGTCGAGCTCGGGAGCTGGCCAGGTGGCGCGGGCGGCGCGCAGCAGCTGCCTGCCGAGCCGGCGCGCGGTGGCGCGCAGGGCGGGCGATGGCGTGCGGGCATCGGCGGCGGCGTCCAGCGCGCCGGGGGGCGCCGCCCCGGCGCACGCCGCCGCGGCGAGCGCGGCCGCGGTGAGCCCCGCGGTGTGCAGCCGCCCGAGGCAGAACGCCGCCAGCGTCTCGGGTCCCGTGATGCGCCCGGCGCGCACCGCCTCCTCCGCGCCCCCGGAGTGGGCGTGCGCGCCCGCGGGAAACCGGCCGTCCGCCAGGAGCAGCAGCGCCGCGGCGGTCATCGAAGGCCCAGGCTCATGGAGCGCACGCCCCTCAGAAGAGGAAGTACCGCTGGGCCAGGGGAAGTTCGGCGGCGGGTTCGGGAACGACCGGCTCGCCGTCGACGGTCACCGTGAAGCTGTCGGGATCCACGGTGACGCGGGGGCACGCGTCGTTGAGCCGCATGTCCGCCTTGGTCACGCCGCGCGTGGACGCGATCGCGGCGAACCGTTTCCCCAGCCCCAGCCGCTCCGGCAGCCCGTCGTCGATGGCCACGGGCGCGACGAAGTTGACGGAGTTGGCCGCGGGGGCCCGCCCGATCGCCCCGAACATCGGCCGCGGCATCACCGGCTGCGGCGTCGGGATGGAGGCGTTGGCGTCGCCCATCTGCGCGTAGGCGATCTGCCCGCCCTTGAGCACCAGGAGTGGCTTCACCCCGAAGAACGCGGGCTGCCACAGCACCAGATCCGCCAGCTTCCCCGGCTCGACGGAGCCGATCTCGCCCGCCATGCCCTGGGCGAGCGCGGGGTTGATCGTGTATTTGGCGACATAGCGACGGGCCCTGACGTTGTCCGCCGCCCCGTCGCCCGGCAGCGCGCCCCGGCGCCGCTTCATCACGTGCGCCGTCTGCCAGGTGCGGATGATCACCTCGCCCACGCGGCCCATGGCCTGCGAGTCGGACGAGATGATCGAGATGGCGCCCAGGTCGTGCAGCACATCCTCGGCGGCGATCGTCGACGGCCTGATGCGGGACTCGGCGAACGCCAGGTCCTCGGGAACGGCCGGGTTGAGGTGGTGGCAGACCATCAGCATGTCGAGGTGCTCCTCGACGGTGTTGACGGTGTGCGGCCTGGTGGGGTTGGTCGAGCTCGGCAGGATGTGCGGCTCGGAGACCACGGTGATGATGTCGGGGGCGTGCCCGCCGCCCGCACCCTCGGTGTGGTACGCGTGGATCGTCCGGCCCCCGATGGCGGCCAGGGTGTCGGCGACGAAGCCCGCCTCGTTGAGCGTGTCCGTGTGGATCGCCACCTGCGCGCCGGTCTCGTCGCACACCGTCAGGCACGCGTCGATCGCGGCCGGGGTCGAGCCCCAGTCCTCGTGGAGCTTCAGGCCGACGGCGCCGCCGCGCAGCTGGCTGAGCAGCGCCTCGCGGGAGACGGTGTTGCCCTTGCCGAGCAGCCCGATGTTGACCGGGCTGCCGTCCAGCGCCTCCAGCATCCTCGCCAGGTGCCAGGGCCCCGGCGAGACGGTGGTGGCCTTGGTGCCCTCGGCCGGACCCGTTCCGCCGCCGACGAGCGTGGTGATCCCGCTGGCCAGCGCCTCGTCGACGATGCCGGGGGTGATGAAGTGCACATGGGCGTCGACGCCGCCCGCGGTGAGGATCCGGCCGTTGCCCGCGATGATCTCGGTCTCGGGGCCGATCACCAGGTCGGGGTGGACGCCGTCCATCGTGTCGGGGTTCCCCGCCTTGCCCAGCGCCGTGATCCGCCCGTCGCGGATGCCGATGTCGGCCTTGACGACCCCGGTGTGGTCGAGCACGACGGCGCCGGTGATGACGGTGTCGGGGGCGCCGTCGGCGCGCGTGGCGACCGACTGGCCCATCGACTCGCGGATCACCTTGCCGCCGCCGAACACCGCCTCGTTCCCCGCGAGCCCGGGCCCGCCCGCGAGGTCGCGCTCGATCTCGATCAGCAGGTCCGTGTCGCCAAGCCGCACCCGGTCGCCCGCGGTGGGCCCGTAGAGGTCGGCGTAACGCGCCCGGCTCAGCCGCGTCCCGCCCCCTTCCGGCGCGCCGCGCCCACTCTGGTGCCCCGTCCGCTCAGTCATCGAGCGCTCCCCCCGTCTCCCCGCGCAGCCCCGGGACGACCCGGCGCCCGGCGAGCTCCACGAGGCCCACCTCGACCGGCACGCCGGGCTCGAAGCGCACGGCCGTGCCCGCCGGGACGGCGAGCCGCCTGCCGCGCGCCGCCGCGCGGTCGAAGTCGAGCCCGGGATTGGCCTCGGCGAAGTGGTAGTGCGAGCCGACCTGCACGGGGCGGTCGGCGGTGTTGACCACGGTCAGCCTGACCACGGGCGCGCCCTCGTTGAGCGGCACGGGGTCGGCGGCGAACAGGATCTCTCCGGGAATCACGGGCGCTGCCCCCTCAGGCGATCGGCTCGTGGACGGTGACCAGCTTGGTGCCGTCGGGGAAGGTCGCCTCGACCTGCACGTCGGGGATCATCTCGGGAACCCCCTCCATCACGTCGGCGCGGGCCAGGACGCGGCGGCCCGAGTCCATCAGCTCGGCGACGGTGCGCCCGTCGCGCGCGCCCTCCAGGACATGGGCGGTGATGACGGCCACCGCCTCGGGGTGGTTGAGCCTCAGCCCGCGGGCGCGCCGTCGGGTGGCCACGTCGGCCGCCACGTGGATCAGCAGTCGCTCCTGCTCGCGCGGGGTCAGTTGCACGCGTTCCCACCTCACCGTGTCCGTTGCGAAGCCGCCGGTGCTGACGCTAGTTCGCATGCGTTACGGCGGCGTTACTTTCATTCAGAAGTATCAACGCAGGGCGGCTCACCGGGTGTGACCGGCGTCAAAGAATTGGCCGTCGTTGGGCCGGACGGTGCAGGGTAGGAGCAGCGACGTCAGGGACGCAGCGGACGTGAGGAGCCTCATGAAGATCGGGATCGTCGGGGCCACCGGGCAGGTCGGTGGCGTGATGCGGCAGGTGCTGGCCGAGCGGAAGTTCCCGGTCGACCAGCTGCGGCTGTTCGCCTCGGCCAGGTCGGCGGGCAGCACGCTGCCGTGGCAGGACGGCGTCGTCACGGTCGAGGACGCGGCCACGGCCGACTACGCGGGCCTCGACGTCGTGCTGTTCTCCGCGGGCAAGGCCACCTCGCGCGCGCTGGCCGAGAAGGTGGCCGCGGCCGGGGCCGTCGTGATCGACAACTCATCCGCGTGGCGCATGGACCCCGACGTCCCGCTCGTGGTCTCCGAGGTCAACCCCCACGCCGTGGCCGACCGCCCCAAGGGCATCATCGCCAACCCCAACTGCACCACCATGGCCGCCATGCCCGTGCTCCGCCCGCTGCACGCCGAGGCCGGTCTCAAGGCGCTGGTGGTCGCGACGTACCAGGCGGTCTCCGGCAGCGGCCTCGCCGGGGTCGCCGAGCTCGACCGGCAGGTCCGCGCGGCGGTGCAGCAGGACGTGGCGCGGCTGGCGTTCGACGGCACGGCCGTGGACCTCCCCGCGCCCGACGTCTACGCCAGGCCCATCGCGTTCAACGTCCTCCCGCTCGCCGGCTCGATCCAGGACGACGGCTCGGACGAGACCGACGAGGAGCAGAAGCTGCGGAACGAGAGCCGCAAGATCCTGTCGATCCCCGGGCTCGCCGTCTCCGGCACATGCGTCAGGGTCCCCGTCTTCACCGGGCACTCGCTCCAGATCAACGCCCGCTTCGAGCGCGAGCTGACCCCCGAGCGGGCCAGGGAGCTGCTCGCGGACGCGGAGGGCGTCCAGCTCTCCGACATCCCCACCCCCCTCCAGGCCGCGGGCCGCGACGACAGCTACGTCGGCCGCGTCCGCCGCGACGAGACGGTGGAGAACGGCCTCGCTCTCTTCGTCTCCAACGACAACCTCCGCAAGGGCGCCGCCCTCAACACCGTGCAGATCGCGGAGCTGATCGCCGCGGAGTGACGGGGGAACGACAAGGGGAACGCGACAACGACAAGGGGAACGCGACGGGGGCGGGGCGGCGATCGCCGCCCCGCCCCCGCTTCACGCGTGGTGCGATGCTTCCCCGAGCGCTTCAGGCGCTACCCGAGCCGCCGCCCCGACATCATCGTCAGGGGAGCGACGCGCCCGTGGCCGCCAGGGCGTCCACGACCGGGTAGAAGAACGTCACGCCGCCGGAGGAGCAGTTGCCGCTGCCGCCCGAGGTGATGCCGAGGGCGGTGCTGCCCGCGAAGAGCGAGCCGCCGCTGTCGCCGGGCTCGGCGCACACGGTCGTCTCGATCGTGCCGTGCACGGTGCCCTGCGGGTAGCTGACGCTCACGTCGGTGCCGGTGACCTGGCCGCCGTGCAGCCCGGTGGTGCTGCCGCTGCGCTCGACCAGCTGGCCGACCGTCGCCTCGCCCGCGCCCGAGATGGCGGTGGTGGTGCCGTCGTAGCGGTTGACCACGCTGGGGTTGTCCACGCTCGCGGTGTACTGCACCAGCGCGTAGTCGCCACCAGGGAACTCGCCCTCGGTCAGCGTGCCGATCGCGCCGCCGCCCGAGGAGTCCGACCACGTGCTGCCGACCGAGCCGCAGTGACCCGCGGTCAGGAACGCCGGGGCGCCGCCGACCGAGACGTTGAAGCCGAGCGAGCAGCGGGCGCCCGACGAGTAGATCGCGTCGCCACCGGCGATGTACGGCTCGTACGCGCCGGCGCGCTGCTCGAAGGTCGCCGCGCTGCCCAGCGCCTCGACCGCGTCACGGACCTCGGCGAGCTCGCCGCCTGTGACCGTGCTGTCGACCGTCACCTTGACGGTGTTGGTCAGCGGGTCGGCCGTCCATGAGGTGCCAGGGACAGCGAACTCCTCGACCTGCGCCTTGACTTCGTTGAGCTCGGCCAGGCTCCGCTCCACGAGCCTCGCCTCGGCGCCCGCCTCCTGGACGACGGAGACCGCGGACTCGTCCACGACGTTGACCACGAGGGTGCCCGTGGCGTCGTCGAAGTACGTGCCCGCGCCCTCGGCGCCCAGCGTGTCGGTCAGGGTGGTCGCCAGCTCCCCGGCCTGGGCCGAGGTGAGAACGTCCGGTGTGGGGGTGGGGGCGGCGTTCGCCTGCGAGACGGCGAACGTGCCGGCGAGCAGGGCGGCGACTCCGGTGGCTGCGGCCGCGAGGCGCCGATATGAGGTACGTCGGTGTGTCACGCTCGTTTCCTCCTGTGGGGGTTGGAGCCCTGTGGCTCCGGAGAGAGCACGGAGATGAGCCAGTTGGGGGCCGGCCGCGTCCATGCCAAGCGGTGCAGGCGAGTATTCCCAGCCCACCCGGGTTCACGCAAGACCGAGTTCTTGCCCCAGACATACGAACACACAGGTTGGGGTTATGCGCGTAAACCATCCAGAAGACTTCGGGTTTTCCTGCCGGGAGTCCACAGGGCGGCGATCCCCCCGACCGGACGAGTTCACGTCTTGAGGCGACCGGGTCCGCGGCCGCCCAGGTCCATACCTGACCGAAAACGCCCATCGCCCGGGAACAGCCCATGGAGAAGCCCCCACCCGCGGTGACGGGTGGGGGCGGATGGAGCTGATGGGGCGCCAGGGATGGAGGCACCCCGGGGGCGCGTCAGAGCACGCGCACGCCGTAGGCGTTCGCCGCCTCGACGATGGGCTGGTAGAACGTCGTGCCGCCGATCGAGCAGTTGCCGCTGCCGCCCGAGGTCAGGCCGAGGCCGACGCTGCCCGAGAAGAACGGGCCACCGCTGTCGCCGGGCTCGGCGCAGGCGTTGGTCCTGGTCAGGCCGGAGACGATGTCGCCGCCGCCGTAGTTGACCGTCTGGTTGAGCGCGGTCACCGTGCCGCTGCGCAGACCGGTCGTGCTGCCGCTGCGCTGCACGGACTGGCCGACGCTCGCGTTGGCGAAGCTGGTGATGTTACGCGTGGAGCCGTTGTAGAGGTTCACCACGCCAGGACGGGAGACCGAGCTGTCGTAGCGCACGATCCCGTAGTCGTTCCCGGGGAAGCTGGAGCCGGTCGTGGGACCGATGTAGGTGCTCAGCGACGAGTTGGTGTACCAGTCGGGGAAGCCATCGGTGCAGTGGCCCGCGGTGATGAAGAAGTCCCTGCTGCCGTTCGTCACGTTGAACCCGGCCGAACAGCGCCAGCCCGCGTCCGCGTAGATGGCGTCGCCACCCGCGAGGAACCGCTGCAACTTCCCGTCGAGCCGCTCGATCGTCAGCGCGTCGGCCAGGCGGCCAGCGCTCGCCTCGATCCGCGCGATCTCGGCCTCCGTCACGGTCTCGTCGACCGACACGACGACGCTGTTGGTCGCCTTGTCGATACCCCACGCGGTTCCGCCGATGTCCGCCGTGAGCACCGCGTCGCTCACGGTCGACAGCTGGGCGGTGCTGAACGTCTGGACGGGCTCCGCCTGGGCGGAGTTCGGCAGGACGAACGCCGCGATGGCCACCAGACCTGAGGCGGCGGCGGTCAGCCCGAGGCGTCGGGAGAAGCGTCTGTGGGGGTTGGTGCGCTTCATACTCACTCTTCTTTCCTCCATAAGGAACGGGGTCCGTTGGGTAGCGGACCCGTGAGGCGTGGCCCGAGACACCCGTTGTCGGCATGCCCCTGACAAGCGCTGCCGGAATCCTGTCCTCCGTCAGGCCCGTTGCCAAGAACACCTTTCGGCCACTACGGGCCACGGGGCGTGTCACCCGGATGGCGGGGCGTGCGCATCTTACTCTCCGTCAGCGCCCGGATACCGCAACGCCCCTGATGAAGGGGCACATCGTATGCACCAGAACCGTTACGAAACCCGGTAAGAGCGGCTATCCACTTGGCGCATTGTCGGCGTCATGGTCGACCATAGAGGCGCGAACGGGGTATGGACCGCGTGAGCAGAGAGGAGGCGTCCATGGGATCGGTACGGAGGGCGAGCGCCTGGCTGGGCCTCGTCGACGACCGCGACATGCGTGACTACGACGATGAGTACGCCGAGGGTCCCGAGCCCGGTGAAGGCGCCGCGGCGTGGACCACGGACCCCCGGCTGCGGCTGGCCACCGAGTCCGCCAACGAGCAGGGCGGGCGGATCGCCACGGTCACCCCGGGAAGCTTCAAGGACGCCCGCCGGATCGGCGAGCTGTTCCGTGACGGCATCCCGGTCGTCATCAACCTCACGGCGCTCGAGGGCGCGGACGCCAAGCGCGTGGTGGACTTTGCGGCCGGCCTCATCTTCGGGCTGCGCGGCGACATCGAGCGCGTGGCCACCCGGGTCTTCCTGCTGACCCCCGCCGACTATCAGGTGGTGACCGGCGACCGCCACTCCTCCGAGGGCGGCTTCTACAACCAGAGCTGACCAGGCCCGGGGCCCTTCCCGTCAGGGAGGCCCCGAGCCGGTCAGCCACACGGCGCCGTACGCCGAGGCGCCGACCGCCGCCACGCCCACCGTGACCGCGGCGGCGGGCAGCCGCGCCCTGGCCAGCGCCACGGCGGCCGGAAGCAGCAGCGGGAACGCCGGAAGCAGCAGCCGGGGCTTCGACCCGAAGTACCCGGCGGCGCAGACCGCGAGCAGCACCAGCACGGCCGTGTAGACCAGCAGGGGCAGCGGCGGGCGCAGCCGCACGAGCAGCACACAGACCCAGGCGAGCAACGCCAGCCCCGCGCACAGCCCGACCCCGGCCAGGGGCGCACCGTCCGTGAACCTCTCGGCGATGAACCTGGCGAATCCCAAGCCCCCGTCAAAGCCGTTCCCCCAGCCCGCCTGCACGTCGAGATAGCCAAGCGGCTGGCCGGATTTCGCCCCTACCCACAGCACATAGGCGGCCCAGCCCGACGGCGCGAGCACCACCCCCCACAGCGGCCCCGGCGGTATCCGGCGCCGCTCAGGGTCGGCGAGCCGGTCCGCCACCGCCGCCACCGCGATGGCCGCCGCCACCGCGAGCCCGGCCGGGCGGCTCAGGCCCGAGGCCGCCGACAGCACGCCCGCCGCCACCCACCGGCCCGTCAGCAGCGCGTACAGCGCCCAGGCGGCGAGCGCGGTGAACAGCGACTCGGTGTACGCCATCGACTGCACGATCCCGATCGGCACCGCCGCCCACAGCAGCGCGAGCAGCGTCCCGGCCCTGCGGCCGTGCAGCAGGTCCCCGAGGGCGAACAGGCCCGCCGCCGCGGCCAGCGAGGCGACCGCGCCGACCACGAGGCCCGCCTCGCCCGCCTCGCCCGCCGAGAGCGGCGAGACCGCGGAGACCGCCCGCTCCAGCCAGGGCAGCAGCGGGAAGAACGCCAGGTCCGAGTGGACCCCGCCGTCCTCGGCCACCACCGTGCGGCCATAGCCGTGCTCGGCGATGCTGGCGTACCACACGGAGTCCCAGCGCCCGGAGAGCAGATGGAGCGCGTCCTTCCGCTCGTCACCGTCCCACAGCTCGAGGACGACCACCCCGAGCAGCCGGATCGCCGCGAACCCAAGCAGCGCGGGTCCGGCCCTCTGGAGGAACGACGCCAGCACCGGGAGCCGGAGCCGACTCCCCGGTCCCAGGGCTCGGGAGGGCACGTCCGGTCCGGCGAGGTCGGTCACCCCCCTGATTATTCGCGATGCCCGAAGGCCGCGCGGACCAGGGGCGGCCACTCTCCCCCGTCAGCCGCGGAACGCGTCGAGGCCGGTGAGCGCCTTTCCCAGCACCAGCTGATGCATCTCGCTCGTGCCCTCGTAGGTGAGCACCGACTCCAGGTTCGCCATGTGCCGCATCACCGGGTACGCGAACGAGATCCCGTTCGCCCCGAGGATCGTGCGGGCCGTGCGGCAGATCTCCAGCGCCTCCCTGACGTTGTTCAGCTTGCCGAGGCTGACCTGCTCGGGCCGCAGCCGCCCGGCGTCGAGCCGCCGCCCCAGGTGCCAGGCGAGCAGCAGCCCCTTGTGCAGCTCGACCGCCATGTCGGCGAGCTTCGCCTGGGTGAGCTGGAAGCCCGCGATCGGCCTGCCGAACTGCTCGCGCGTCCCCGCGTATTCAAGCGCGGCGTCGAAGCAGCTGCGGGCCGCGCCCATCGCGCCCCACACGATGCCGTAGCGCGCGTAGCTCAGGCACGCCAGCGGCGCGCGCAGCCCGGTGCCGCCCGGCAGCGCGGCGTCGGCGGGCAGCCGCACCCCGTCGAGCACCAACTCGCTGGTGACCGAGGCGCGCAGCGAGCCCTTGTGCGCGACCGGGGTCGCCGTGAATCCCGGGGTGTCCGTGGGGACGAGAAAGCCCTGGATGCCGTCCTCGGTGCGGGCCCATATCACCGCGACATCGGCCACCGAGCCATTGGTGATCCACATCTTGCGCCCGGTCAGCACCCAGTCGCCGCCGTCCCGCACGGCGCCCGTGCGCAGCCCCGCAGGGTCGGAGCCGTGGTCGGGCTCGGTCAGCCCGAAGCAGCCGATGGCCTCGCCCGCGGCCATCCCCGGCAGCCAGCGCCGCTTCTGCTCATCGGATCCGAAGCGGTGGATCGCGTACATCGCCAGGGAGCCCTGCACCGAGACCAGGGAGCGGATCCCGGAGTCCACCGCCTCCAGCTCCAGGCACACCAGCCCGTACTGCACGGCCGACGCGCCCGCGCAGCCATGGCCCTCCAGCGTCATGCCGAGCGCGCCGAGCGCGCCCAACTCCCTGGCCAGCTCGCGCACCTCGGGCACCTCGCCGCGCTCGAACCACTCCGCGACGTGCGGGGCCACGCGCTTCGCGGCCCACTCGCGGACGGTGCGCCGTATGTCCAGGTCCGCCTCGTCGAGCAGCTCGTCGAGGCCGAGCGGGTCGGCGGGGTCGAAGGGCGGCCTCATGGGCCGACGCGGGGGTGTATCGGGTGCCATGACGCAATGTTACCGACGGGTAACCGGGCTGGGCAAGAGCGTTCGCCCCTCCTCCGAGGGGCGCGTGGTGCACCGGACCAGCGCGCGCGGCAGCCGAAGCGCCGCCACCGCGCCGACCACCAGCATCAACGCGCTGACCAGCAACGTCACATGCATCCCGCGGACGAACGCCTCACGCGCCGCCTCCTCGAGCGCCTTCCCCTGCTCCCCGCCCAGCCGGACCGCGACCGTGTGCGCGCCCCCCAGCGAGTGCCCCGCCTCCTCGGCGTCCGCCCGCTCGACCCCGGCGACGTCGCGCACGCCGGACGAGTACACCGCGTTCATCACGCTCCCGAGCAGCGCGATCCCGATGCCCCCGCCGAACTGGTACGCCGTCTCCCCGATCGCCGCCGCTCCCCCGGCCTCCGCCACGGGGACGTCGCCCAGCATCGACTCGTACGACGCGAACAGCGTGGTCTCGAGGCCGAAGCCGAGCAGCACGAAGCCGAGCACCATCAGCACGGGCCGGTCCGTCGCGCCCAGGGACATCAGCAGCAGCACCGCCCCGGCCGTCAGCCCGAAGCCCGCGGCGACCATCGCGCGGGGACCAAGCCGGTGCAGCAGCCAACTCCCCGCCAGCCCTGCACCGATCGCCGCCACGCTCAGCGGAAGCAGCCGCAGCCCGGTCTCCAAGGGGGAGAGTCCGAGCACCAGTTGCAGATACTGCGCCGCGACGAGCGCTAGGCCCACCAGCGCGAGCACCGTCAGCACGATGCACCCCACCGACGTGCCGAACGCGGGCCTGGCGAACGCCGAAAGGTCGATCAGCGGATCGGGCCGCGCCCGCTGCCTGCGCACGAACAGCGCGAGCAGCGCCACCCCGAGACCGGCCGCGAGCGCCGTCCCCGGCGTGAACATGTCGCCGCCACCCGACCGTTTCACCGCCAGGATCGCGGAGAAGAGACCCGCAGCGCCCAGCAGGGCGCCCCCCACGTCCCAGGGGCCCGAGCCCTCCCCCGTGGACTCGGGCAGCAGCGCGGCGCCGACCGGCAGGCAGACCGCCATCAGCGGGATGTTGACGAGGAAGACGGAGCCCCACCAGAAGTGTTCGAGCAGCACCCCGCCCACCAGCGGGCCCGTCGCCGCGCCGACCGCGGCCACGGCGCTCCAGATGCCGATGGCCAGGGCCCGTTCACGCCGGTCGGGGAAGACGTGCCGCAGGATCGAAAGCGTGGCCGGCATGATCATGGCCCCGCCCACGCCGAGCAACGCCCGGCCCACGACGAGGACTTCGGGCCCCGGGGCATACGCGGCCACCGCGGAGGCCACGCCGAAGCAGGCGTAGCCGAGCAGCAGGACCCTGCGGCGCCCGACGCGGTCGCCGAGCGTGCCGAAGAGGATCAGCAGCGCGGCGCACACCAGGGGGTAGCTGTCGACGATCCACAGGAGTTCGACGCCCGAAGGTCGCAACTCCTCGCTCACGGCGGGCACGGCCACGTGCAGAACGGTGGCGTCGATGGCCACGAGCAGCAGGCTCGCGCAGAGCACGGCGAGCACCGTCCAGCGGCTTCGGTCGGCGGTGGGGGTTCCGGGGTGGGGCGGCCCCGACATCAACGCACCTCCTGTGTCGCGCCGTTCCTCGTCGTCACCACCACGGGGGAATCCCGGCCGGGCGGTCACCGGGCGTGGTGGCGGGGCAGATGGGCACACAGACTACGGCAGCCCCCGCCCGGGCCCGCCCCGCCCCGGTGGCCGCCGGGACCCGTCAGCGCCCCACACGAGCGCCGCACGCCGTTCACCTACGGATTTGCCTCGGCGACGCGGACGGTGGGACCGTGACCTGACCGCCGGGCCGACATATGAGGAGTCCGGGGAATTCCTAAAGCCGTGAAATACGATGGCGGAAAATATTTGCCCAACATCACATCGCCATTACGAAGGCGGGCCACGGCAGGAAGCTCGCTATCACGGGCTGTAATCTTGCGAGTGTGCGAACCGACCGCTTCCTAGCCCGCCTCGAACAGGAGCAGCAGCCGCCGAACGTGCCGCCTCCTGTAATGAGCCGCACCCGCATGGCTCTCCTGTGGGCCACCCTCGGGTTCTATGCGGCCATCGTGGCTGCGGTGCTGAGCACGTCCTGGCTCGTCCGTCTCGACTGGCAGCTCATGCTGTTCCGCCCGTATAAGCAGTGGCCGGAGTTGCACGCGTTTCTGGACTATTTCGTCGTCCTCGGCCAGCGCGGCCCGACGGCGGTGCTGATCGCCGCGTGGCTCAGCTGGCGCTGCTGGCGCCAGCGGACCCTGCGCCCCCTGCTCGTGATGGCCAGCGCCCTCCTCCTGCTCAACGTGACGGTGGGCGCCGCCAAGCTGGGCATGGGCCGCGAGGGCCCGCACTACGCCAACGTCATCGGGTCGAACGAGATGTTCCTGACCGGCGATATATTCCCTTCGGGCCACACCGCGAACGCCGTCGTGACCTGGGGGATCCTGGCCTATCTGGCCACCACGCCGCGGGCGAGACGCACCCTGTCGGTCATCGCCGCGGTCTTCGCGCTCGGCGTCGGCACCACGACCGTCTACCTCGGCACCCACTGGGTGAGCGACGTGCTGCTCGGCTGGGCCGCCGGCCTCCTGGTCCTGCTGGCGCTGCCCTGGTGCGAGCCGCTGATCGCCGCGGTGGAGCGGCAGGTGTTCCTGATGAGGGACCGGGTGCTCGGCCTGACCGCGCCCCACGAGTCGGCGCCCGCGCTCGACCGCGGCCCGCACCCGGTGCCCGCGCTGCGCCAGGGCGACGAGCCCTGCCCCCACGGCGAGCCCGCGGTGGCCACCGGGCGGCCGGGGACGGCGGCGCACGCGATGGCGGCGAACGTCCGTGTGCGGCAGCCGGGCGGGCGGGCGCACACCGGCCGCCCCGACCGGCCGATCCGGCCCGTCAGCAGCCGCTGAGGAGCGGAGGGCGCGGGCTCAGCCCTGCCAGCAGCGGACGACCACGCCGTCGCTCACGGCGAGATTGAGCCGTCCCGGCATGTGCTCCATGGTGATGATCGCATCGGGCGGAAGGCGGCGGACGGGGCGCCAGCCCCGGCCCGTGGCCCGCTCCTCCGCGGCGTCGGCGTCCATGCCGACATAGGCGTCGGGGCTGTCGTCGGGGGTCTGCGCGGGGCGCGGGAGGGGAGCCATGCCGCCACCGTACGACCCGCCGCACGCCCCCCGTCAACCACCCCGAAGTACCGCGAAGATCAGGGGACTGTCACGCTTGTGTCACAGCGCCCCCCGCGCGTCCCCGTTCGGGCGAACGCGTCGCCGACGCAATTGCCGGGCGCCCAGAATTCACAGGGGACCCCTCAGCAACGGGAATGCAAGGGCGTTATGAGAGCCCCTTGAGCATGTTTGGGAATCACCGGGAATTCACTTTTCATGTGAACACGGTGAACTTTTGGTTGATAACCGCCACCCCCCTACACCATCGCTCACGCGTACGGTCGGGCCCCCCTCTCCCCGGCGTCGCGGGGGCGATTCCCGGGGCGGGGGGCGTGACCCAGGCGCGGCTCGCCCGTTGTGCACGGGGCACCCGCCGCGGAGGGCGGGCCGTGACCCATCAACCGAGGAGCGACCGTGTCCCCCTTGCTCGACGTCAGCGACGCCGTACGCGCCGAGATCGGCGACGAAGAAGCCGATCGGCTGCTCGCCGGCCAGAACGCACCCGGCAGCTACGACTGCACCTCGTGCCGCACCCCCGGCTACCCCGAGCAGGAGCGCACGAGCACCGTCCTCTTCGTGGGCGGGGACACGGCGGTCCTGGCGTTCGCCCACGCCTCCTGCATCCCCTCCCAGGTGGTCTCGGTCTCCGAGGAGCAACTCCAGGGCGCCGTGCGGTCCATCACCGGCGAGACGGTTCCCGCCGCCCCCGCGGCCCCCGTCCCCGCTCCCGCCGCTCCCGCTCCCGCTCCCGCCGCGCCCTCCCCCGACCGGCCCGCGCCCGAGCAGGCCGTCCTCGGCGTGACCTGTGGGCAGATCCTCATCGGCGAGGAACTGCACCCGGCGATCGTGGTCGAGCCCACGGGCCCCGTCGTGCGCCCCGGCTCCACGGGCCCGGGCGACGATTTCCTGCCGCTGCTGATCGAGGCGGGCTTTATGCCGGTGACCGACGTGGGAAACGTTCCTGCGCGGCTGCCGGGCTGGTCCGTGCTCGTCGCCATGGGCCAGCTGCACGCCGTGCTCCAGGGCGCCTCCGCGGGAGGCCGCCCCAGCGCCTGGTGGCAGGCGCACCAGCCGCTGCCGCTCACCGACGGCTGGCGGGCCAGCGCCAACCAGCGCCACCAGGTGCTCGTCTACGCCGCCCCCGCGGGCTCCATCGGCCAGCAGCCGCGCGAGGACCTCATGCGGGACGCCCTGGAGAAGGCAGCGGCGGGCGGGGTTCTGGTGGCCGCCGCGATGCCGCTGACCGGCACATGAGCGATCGCGGGGGCCTCCAACGTTCAGGTACGGCGGCGGGCCAGGGCGCATCCGAAGCCGCCCCTGATCGTTGGACGGGCGTGCACGCTTATGAACCGCCCAGGACCCAGCACCGCGCCGGGCATGCCACCGGCATCCCCGGCATGCGGACGCCGTACGAGCGGGTCACCTGCTCGCCCACGCCGATCTACGACTCCCTGTGCGCCGAGTACCGCAGGCTGTTCCGGGCGCTGCCCGGGGACCGCTCGGGCGAGGAGGACCTGCGCTTCGTGGGCTTCTCCACGAGCTATGGCGTCGGCGCGGGCAGCTGGCGTGAGTGGCACGAGCCCGCGTACGCGGGCTACGGCGCCGTGGGCGGCGGACACGCGCGGCTGAACGCCGCCGCCCTGCCCCCCGCCCGCCACTCAACCGACCCCGCCGACGGGCGCTGACGCCGCCGGGGCCCAGGGTGAAGGGCCCCGGCGGCGTCGGTCACTTCTCGCGTCGGTCACTTCTCGCGTCGGTCACTTCTTGCGGCCGCGCTTCTCACGCACCCGCACCGACAGCTGGATCGGGGTCCCCTCGAAGCCGAACTCCTCACGCAGCCGCCGCTCGATGAAGCGCCGGTAGCCCGCCTCGAGGAAGCCGGAGGCGAAGAGCACGAAGCGCGGCGGCCTCGTGCCCGCCTGGGTGCCGAAGAGGATGCGGGGCTGCTTGCCACCGCGCACCGGGTGCGGGTGCGAGGCGACCAGCTGGCCGAGGAATCCGTTGAGCTTGCCGGTCGGCACCCGGCTCTCCCAGCTGGCCAGCGCGGTCTCGATCGCGGGCACCAGCTTCTCCATGTGCCGCCCGGTGCGCGCCGAGATGTTGACCCGGGGCGCCCACTGGACCTGCACGAGCTCCTGCTCGATCTCCCGCTCCAGGTAGAAGCGCCGCTCCTCGTCCATGACGTCCCACTTGTTGTAGGCGATGACAAGGGCGCGGCCCGCGTCCACGGCCATGGTGATGATGCGGGTGTCCTGGACGCTGATGGGCTCGGAGACATCGATGAGAACCACCGCGGCCTCGGCCTTCTCGAGCGCCGCCGCCGTGCGCAGCGAGGCGTAGAAGTCGGCGCCGTCCTGGAGGTGGACGCGGCGCCTGATGCCCGCGGTGTCGACAAAGCGCCAGGTCTTCCCGCCCAGGTCGATCAGCTCGTCCACCGGGTCCCTCGTGGTGCCCGCCATCGGGTCGACGACGACGCGGTCCTCGCCCGCGACCTTGTTGAGCAGCGACGACTTGCCGACATTGGGGCGGCCGATGAGCGCGATGCGCCGGGGCCCGCCCACCGTTGTGCCGAACGTCTCGGCCGGGGCGTCGGGCAGCACCTCGAGCACGGCGTCCAGCATGTCGCCCGTGCCGCGGCCGTGCAGCGCGGAGACCGGGTGGGGCTCGCCGAGGCCGAGCGACCACAGATAGGCCGCCTCGGCCTCCATCGAGAAGCCGTCCACCTTGTTGGCGCACAGGACGACCGGCTTGCCCGCCCGGCGCAGCAGCTTGACCACGGCCTCGTCGGTGTCGGTGGCGCCGACCGTGGCGTCCACCACCAGGACCACGGCGTCGGCCGCCTCGATGGCGAACTCCGCCTGCGCGGCCACGGACGCCTGGATGCCGAGCACGTCCTGCTCCCAGCCGCCGGTGTCCACCACCTTGAAGCGGCGCCCCGCCCACTCCGCCTCGTAGGTCACCCGGTCCCTGGTCACGCCTGGGCGGTCCTCGACGACGGCCTCGCGGCGGCCCAGGATCCTGTTCACCAGGGTCGACTTGCCGACATTGGGGCGGCCGACGACGGCGAGCACGGGCAACGGGCCACCGGCCGCCGCGGCGAGGTCGCCGTCGATCTCGTCGGGGTCGAAGCCCTGCTCGGCGGCGAGCTCCATGAACTCCGCGTACTCGGCGTCCCCCAGCGCGCCGTGCGCCTCGGCGGTGCCCGAATGGTTCTGGTCGTTCATGGGGTCTCGTACCTCGTCCGTCGTCGTGAGTGCGGTGCCGCTGGCTCTCCAGTGTCGCGCGTCAGCGGCCGGTGCGGCGCCTGGCGTCCTTGAGGTGGTCCGTCAGGCGCTCCTGTATGCCCCTGGTCGCCGCGTCGAGCGCCGCGCGGGTGCGCCGCCCCGAGCTGTCACCGGCGTGGAACGGCTCGCCGAAGACGACGTCGATCCGGACGCGCGGCGGCGGCAGCGCGCGCACCGCGCGGCCTCCGCGCCCGCCGCTGCCCAGCACGGCCACGGGCACGATCGGGGCGCCCGAGCGCACCGCGAAGTACGCGAGCCCCGCCCTGAGCGCGGCGAAGTCGCCCGTGGTGCGCGTTCCCTCGGGGAATATCCCGAGCACCTCGCCGCCGTCGAGCACGGCGAGCGCCGCGGTGACGGCCGCGCGGTCAGGGCCCGAACGGTCCACGCTCAGCTGCCCGATGACGTTCAGGAACGCGCCGAGCGGGCCCACGAACGCCTCCCGTTTGACCAGAAAGCGCACCGGCCTCGGCGCGGTGCCGAACAGCACGGGGCCGTCGACGTTGTGCGTGTGGTTGACGGCCAGGATCGCCGGGCCCGTGGCGGGGACGCGCCAGGCGCCCAGGACCCGCGGGCGCCACACGGTGTGGATCACGCCGGTCGCGAGCCGGTGCCCCGCCCGCGCGGCCAGGTCGCGCGGGGGCGTCATGGCGTCACCGCTCGGAACGCTTGCGCGCCTCGATGAGCGACACCACACACTCGATGACCTGCGGCAGGGTCAGCTCGCTCGTGTCGACCTCGACGGCGTCGTCCGCCTTGGCCAGCGGGGACGCCTTGCGGCCCGAGTCGGCGGCGTCGCGCCGGGCGAGCGCGGCCTGGGTGGCGGCGACCCCCGCGGCCTCCTGGCCGATCAGCTCGGCGCTGCGGCGGGCGGCCCTGACCTCGGGCGATGCGGTGAGGAAGATCTTGACGTCGGCGCCGGGGAGCACGGTGGTGCCGATGTCCCTGCCCTCCACGACGATGCCCGCCCCCGCCTGGGCGGCGATCGACCGCTGGAGCTCGGTGATCAGGGTCCTCACCTCGGGAACGGCGCTGACCGCGCTCACCGCCTCCGTCACCACCCGGCCCCTGATGGGCACCGAGACATCGGTGCCGTCGACGGTGATCGTGGGCGCCGTGGGGTCGGTGCCCGAGACGATGACGGGCTTGTCCGCGGCGGCTGCCACGGCGGCGGGGTCGGCGATGTCCACGCCGTTGCCCAGCATCCACCAGGTCATCGCCCGGTACTGGGCGCCGGTGTCGAGGTAGCCGAAGCCGGTCCGCTCGGCCACGGCCTTGGAGGTGCTTGACTTGCCCGTGCCGGAGGGGCCATCGATGGCGACGATGACGGGGGTTTCAGCCACGGCGTTGCGCACCTTTCTCAGACGTGTCCGCGCGCCGGACGGCGCACCGGGGGAAACGGGAGCCCACGCCCCCTGGGGAAGGGGCCACGCCCTTCCGGGGAAGAAGCGTACCGGCAGCCGGGAGCGGCCCTACTGGCGGATGGACCAGCCGCGTTCACGCAGCGCCGCGGTGAGCATGGGCGCGGACGCGGGCTGCACCATGAGCTGCACGAGGCCCGCCTGCTGGCCGGTGGCGTGCTCGATGCGGACGTCCTCGACGTTGACCCCGGCCCGGCCCGCGTCGGCGAAGATGCGGGCGAGCTCGCCGGGGCGGTCGCTGATGAGCACCGCCACGGTCTCATAGGCGGCGGGGGCCGCCCCGTGCTTGCCGGGAACGCGCTCGCGCCCTGCGTTCCCCCTGCGCAGAACGGCCGCCACGCCCGCCGCGCCCTCGGCCCGCTTGTCCTCGTCGGCGGATTCGAGTGCGCGCAGGGCGCGAACGGTCTCGTCCAGGTCGACGGCGAATTCGGACAGGATGTCGGCGACGGGCCCGGGGTTCGCGGAAAGGATGTCGATCCACATCCCCGGGTCGGAGGCGGCGATTCGCGTGACGTCCCTGATGCCCTGGCCGCTGAGCCGCACGGCCGTCTCCTCGGCCGAGGCGAGCCGCGCGGCCAGCAGGCTGGAGACCAGCTGCGGGGTGTGCGAGACCAGGCCGACGGCCCGGTCGTGGGCGTCCGCGTCCATCACCACGGGCACGGCGCGGCACAGCGAGACCAGCTCCAGCACCTGGTTGAGCACCTCGGTGTCGGTCTCCGGGGTCGGGGTGAGCACCCAGGGCCTGCCCTCGAACAGGTCGGCCGTGGCGGCCAGCGGCCCCGAGCGCTCACGGCCCGCCATGGGGTGCGTGCCGAGGTAGGCGCAAAGGTCGCCGCCCGCCGCGGTCAGCTCGCGGCGCGGACCGCCCTTGACGCTGGCGACGTCCATGTATCCGCGGGCGGCGCCGCGCGCCTGGAGGCCGCCGAGCGCCGCGGCCACCTGGGCCGGGGGCACCGCGGCCACCGCGAGGTCGACGGGGCCTTCGGGCGGCTCCTCGGTGCCCGCGCCCAGGGCCGCGGCCGTGCGGCGCTGGTCGGGGTCGCGGTCGGCGAGGTGCACCCGCACGCCACGCCCTGAGAGCGCCAGGGCGATGGAGGTGCCGATCAGTCCGGTGCCGAGGACGAGGGCGCTGCGCATCGTTCCAGCGTAATGCCGCCGCGGGGCCCCGCGGCGGCCGCCCCGGTCGCCTGGCCGATGACCGCCGAAGCCTAGAGACCGACCTCGCGCATCAGCTGGCCGACCTCGGTGTGGGTCATGCGGCGCAGCCAGCCGGACTTCTGGTCGCCGAGCACGATCGGGCCGAACCGCGTGCGCACCAGCTTGTCCACGGGGAATCCCGACTCGGCGAGCATGCGGCGCACGATGTGCTTGCGGCCCTCGTGCAGGGAGACCTCGACCAGGTAGTTCTTTCCGGTGTTCTGCACGACGCGGAAGTGGTCGGCGCGGGCCCAGCCGTCGTCGAGCTGCACGCCGTCCTTGAGGCGCTTGCCGAGGTCGCGCGGAATCGGGCCCTGGATCGCGGCGAGGTAGCTCTTGGTGACGCCGTACTTGGGGTGGGTGAGCCGGTGGGCCAGCTCGCCGTGGTTGGTCAGCAGGATCAGGCCCTCGGTCTCGGTGTCGAGGCGCCCGACGTGGAAGAGCCGCGTCTCGCGGTTCTGCACGTAGTCGCCCAGGCACTGGCGGCCGTCGGGGTCCTCCATCGACGAGACGACGCCGGCGGGCTTGTTGAGGGCGAAGAACAGGTACGACTGGGCCGCGATCGTCAGCCCGTCCACCTTGATCTCGTCCTTCTCCGGGTCGACGCGGCGCCCCTGCGAGGTGACGATCCGCCCGTTGACCTCGACCCTGGCCTGGTCGATCAGCTCCTCGCAGGACCTGCGGGAGCCGAGCCCCGCGCGGGCCAGCACCTTCTGGAGGCGCTCGCCCTCGCCGTCGCCCGCCGCGCCGCCCGCGGAGGACTTGCGGTCGTGGCGCTCTCGGTTCCGCTCCTCGATCTGCGCGTCGTACTCGCGGGAACGGGCGGGCTTGGTCCGCTTCGGGCGCGCGGGACCGCCGCCCTTGCCGCCGTACGCGCGCTCCTCAGGGCGGGGCCGGCCGGCGCGCTGCCGCTTCTCGTCGCGTTGGTTGCCCGCGCCCCGGTGGTTCCGGTTGCTGTTCCTGCCACTGCTTCGCATCAATGATCCGTTGGGGAGTCGCCGCTGTCGTCAGCGTCGAGGTCGGCTACGTCGAACGACGGCACCCCCTCCTGGCTCTCGCCCTCGACCTGGTCGGCCTCGGGCAGGAAGGGCGCGAGCTCGGGAAGCTCGTCCAGGCCGCGCAGGCCCATCCGCTCCAGGAAGTAGTGCGTCGTCACATACAGGATCGCACCTGTTTCGGGTTCGGTGCCCGCCTCTCCCACCAGCCCTCGCTGGAGCAGGGTCCGCATGACGCCGTCGCAGTTGACCCCGCGGATCGCGGAGACCCGGGAACGGCTCACGGGCTGCCGGTAGGCGACCACCGCGAGCGTCTCGAGGGCGGCCTGGGTGAGCCTGGCGTGCTGGCCGTCGAGCACGAAGTCCTCGACGGCCGAGGCGAATTCGGGCCTGGTGTAGTAGCGCCAGCCCCCGGCGACCAGGCGCAGCTCGAAGCCGCGGCCCTGCCTGGTGTACTCGTCGGCCAGCTCGCGCAGCGCGCCGGCGACGGCGCGGCGGGGGCGGCCGAGGACCTTGGCGAGGTGTTCCTCGGTCGCGGGCTCGTCGACCACCATGAGGACGGCTTCGAGGGCGGGCTTGAGCTCCAGGGGCGCCTCGCCCGTCGCTTCCGCCGCTTCCGCCGCTTCTCCGGTCTGGGTCGCTTCTGTCGTGCTCATGGGCGCGCTCCTTGCCTGGCGCCCTTGGCGCTCTCGTCCGGCTTCGCCTCGGTATCGGACTCGTCGGTGTCGAACTCGTCGGTGTCGAACTCGTCGGTGTCGAACTCGTCGGTGACCCGCACCGTTCCCTCGTCGCCGCCGCTCCAGCGGATGACCAGCGGGCCCAGCGCCTCGTCCTGGTCGAGGGCCACCGCCCGTTCGCGGTACAGCTCGAGCAGCGCCAGGAAGCGGGCGACCACCGTGAGGGTGTCGGGGGCGTCGTCGGTCAGCTCAGCGAACGTCGCGAGTCCGCGCTCCCGCAGCCGAGCGATGACGATGTCGGCCTGCTCGCGCACGCTGACCAGGGGCGCGTGGATGTGGTCGACATAGACCCGCGGCTTGGGCTTGGGCTGCATCGCCTTGACGGCGAGCCTGGCGAACCCCTCGGGCCCGACGCTGATCACCACGTCGGGCAGCAGCTCGGCGTGGTGGGGTTCGAGGCCGACGGTGCGGGGGTGGCGCAGGGACTCGGCGGCGAGGCGGTCGCTGAAGATGTCCGCGACCCGCTTGTACGCGCGGTACTGGAGGAGGCGCGCGAAGAGCAGGTCGCGCGCCTCCAACAGCGCGAGGTCGGCCTCGTCCTCGACCTCGGCGGTGGGCAGCAGCCTGGCGGCCTTGAGGTCGAGGAGGGTGGCGGCGACCACAAGGAATTCCGTGGTCTGGTCGAGGTCCCAGTCGGGGCCCATGGCCCTGATGTGCGCCATGAAGTCGTCGGTGACGCGGGAGAGCGCGACCTCGGTGACATCGAGCTTGTGGCGGGAGATGAGCTGGAGGAGCAGGTCGAAGGGGCCCTCGAAGTTCTCGAGGACGACCTTGAAACGCCCGTCGTCCACCGCCTCTTCGGGCTCGGCATCGGGCTTGGCCTCGGGCGGTGCGACGCTGTCGTCGGCGACATCCACCGCGTCCTCCCCGGAGACGTCCTCCGCGGCGTCCGCGGTCCCCTCCGCCCCACCGGGGGCGGGGTCGCCAGGGCCCCTGCCCAGCTGCCTGCGGCGGCGGGGAGGCGGGGTGGTGCTCATCCCCGGGTCAGCGGCCGCGCAGGCGGCGGACGAGGATGCTCGCCTCGCCGCGGGACTCGAGGTCGGCCAGGACGACGGCGACGGCCTCCCTGACGATCCGGCCGCGGTCCACGGCGAGGCCGTGCTCGCCGCGCAGGACGAGCCTGGCGTGCTCGAGGTCCATCAGCTCCTCGGCGGAGACATAGACCGTGATCTTCTCGTCGTGGCGCTCGCGCCCGCTGGGGCGGCGGCCCTGACGCCCCGAGCGGCGCTGCGCCTTGGCGCCGGCGGCCCCGCTCCCGGCGCCGGAGCGGCCGGCGGGCTGTGTCGCCCGACCGGCCGTCTCGCGCTTCTGCTGGGGGGGCGTGGTGCCCGCCCGTGGTGCGAACACCCGGTCTTCGGACTCGTCGCCCGAGGGCGAGGGCTCGCCCGCGGGCGACGGCACCTTGGGCGTCGCGCCGGGGGAGCCCGCCGAGCCGTCCGCGGCGCCGCTCGCGCTCTCCTGAGGGGTCGAGGGCTGGACCGCGGCCCCCCCGGTACTACGGAACAGCTCGTCGGCCGCCGGAAGGCTCACTCGGCGTGGCACCGGGCGAGCACCTCCCTGGCGAGCTGGCGATAGGCCGCTGCCCCCACCGAGTTGGAGGCGTAGGTGGTGATCGGCTCGCCCGCGACCGTGGTCTCGGGGAACCTGACCGTGCGGCCGATCACCGTGTGGTACACGTTGTCGTCGAACGCCTCGACCACGCGGGCCAGGACCTCACGGCTGTGCACGGTGCGGGAGTCGTACATCGTCGCCAGGATGCCGTCGAGGCGCAGGTCGGGGTTGAGCCGCTCCTGGACCTTCTCGATCGTCTCGGTCAGCAGCGCGACGCCGCGCAGCGCGAAGAACTCGCACTCCAGCGGCACGATCACCTTGTGGGCGGCCGTGAGCGCGTTGACCGTGAGCAGGCCGAGCGAGGGCTGGCAGTCGATGATGACGAAGTCGTAGTCGGCGGTGAGCGGTTGCAGCGCGCGCTGGAGGGTGGACTCGCGGGCCACCTCGCTGACGAGCTGCACCTCGGCGGCCGACAGGTCAATGTTGCTCGGGAGCAGGTCCATGCCGGCGACCGCGGTCTTCAGCAGCACCTCGTCGGGCGCCATCCCCCGCTCCATGAGCAGGTTGTAGATGGTGAGGTCGAGCTCCATGGGGTTGACGCCGAGGCCGACCGACAGCGCGCCCTGCGGGTCGAAGTCGACCAGCAGCACGCGGCGTCCGTACTCCGCGAGCGCGGCGCCCAGGTTGATGGCGGAGGTCGTCTTGCCGACGCCGCCCTTCTGGTTGCACATCGCGATGATCTTGGCGGGACCGCGCTCGGTGAGCGGTCCCGGGATGGGGAAGTACGGCAGCGGGCGGCCCGTGGGGCCGATGCGCTCGCGACGCTGGCGCGCCGCGTCGGGCGCGATGGTGGCCGCGTACTCCGGGTCGGGCTCGTACTCCGCGTCCGGGTCGTAGAACTGCCCGTCCGGGATGTCGTCGTAGTCGGGGAAACGGTCGGCGTCGCCGTCCGTTCGCTTACCTGCCATGGCGTTGGCGTCATGGCTGTCCGTGCTCTGATGCGCTGTCATGCTCGGTTGGCTCTGGTGGGTTGCGAAGGTCTGGACAGCGACGGAGCCCACGCCCGTCAGATCCGCGGCGTCCTCGCGCCGCTCCGGGATCCCTGGTCGTCCTCCCCCGGGAGTAATTGTCGACTCATTCACAAGTCGTCTTACCTCCTTGGGGACCAGGTAACTTCTAGACAGGGTCAGCGTGGCACCATGCCGACGTTTGGCGACTCTATGGCGTGTCGGCGGTCCGCAGCAACACAATCCGCCGGACCGGCACGGATGTGTCGGCCGTCGAACATTCACTTGTCAAGGCCATAAGCCGCACCAGCGGGGCGATTCCGCCGCGTACGAATCGGCTAAAGCGCTATGTTCGCGACGAGTTGACCGCCGCGGGGCGGCGCGGCGGGGCGCGATTTCCGTGGGCGCGGGCGTGTCACGCGCGTGGCGTGGTGTGACATTCCCGATGTTGACGCGGGGAGTTGACCCCGCGCGGGGTGGCGCGATCAGGCGAGCACGGCGCGCAGCTCGGTGCGCGGGAGCCCGTGGGCCTCGGCGACCGGGCCGTAGACGACCTGCCCCTCATGGATGTTGAGCCCCAGGGCCAGGGCGGGGTCGCGGCGGAACGCCGCACGCCACCCGTGCTCGGCCAGCTCCACGATGTACGGCAGCGTGGCGTTGGTGAGCGCGTGCGTGGACGTACTCGGCACGACGCCCGGCATGTTGGCGACGCAGTAGAAGACCGAGTCGTGGACCCGGAACGTGGGGGCCGCGTGCGTCGTCGGCAGCGATCCCTCGAAGCAGCCACCCTGGTCGATCGCGATGTCGACAAGGACACTGCCGGGCTTCATGCGGGACACCAGCTCGTCGCTGATGAGCTGGGGCGCCCTGGCCCCTGGGACCAGGACGGCGCCGACGACCAGGTCCGCGTCCAGCACGGCGCGTTCGAGCGCGAAGGCGTTGGAGGCAACGGTGGTCACGCGGGTGCCGAAGACCTTGTCGGCCTCGCGGAGCTTGTTGATGTCCTTGTCGAGGACGGTGACATGGAAGCCCATGCCGACCGCGATCTGGGTGGCGTTCCACCCCGAGACCCCGGCCCCGATGACGACGGCCCTGGCGGCCGGGGTGCCGGGCACGCCGCCCGGCAGCACGCCGCGCCCGCCCGCGGAGCGCATCAGGTGGTACGCGCCGACCTGGGGCGCGATGCGGCCCGCGACCTCGGACATGGGCGCGAGCAGCGGCAGCACGCGCCCCGGCGTCTCGACGGTCTCGTACGCGACGGCCGTGGTGCCCGAGTGCAGCAGCGCGTCGGTGCACTCGGCCGAGGCGGCCAGGTGGAGATAGGTGAAGAGGACCAGCCCCTTGCGCAGCCGGTGGAACTCCTCGGCCACCGGCTCCTTGACCTTCAGCAGCAGGTCGGCCTCGGCCCACACCGCGTCGGCGTCGTCCAGGATCCTGGCGCCCGCCCTGGTGTACTCCTCGTCGGGGATGGCGGAGCCGAGTCCGGCGCCGCGCTCGATGTGGACCTGGTGTCCGCCGGTGACGAGCTCATGCACTCCGGCCGGGGTGATGGCCACGCGGAACTCGTTGTTCTTGACCTCGCGGGGGATGCCGACCTTCACGTTCGATCACGGTCCTTGCGTTACGTAGGGTTACCTTCACCATTTTAATGAAGGGTGGACCGTTGTCCATCCTTGCTTTCGGTCATTCTTGACGGGGTTCCAGCTGTGTTTCGTAAGCATGTCCCTCTGTAGTTCCAGAGGATTCGGCCGGTGGTGCCGCGGGGGGCCTGAGGTGGGCGAGCAGGCGATCGGCGGCCTCGCGGTGGCTGTCGGAGAGCGAGGCGAGGCCCAGGCGGTCGGCGCAGTCCGCGAGCCGCACGCGCAGCGCGGCCTGGAGGCGGCGGTCCCCGATCCGCTCGGCCAGCCGCAGCGCCTCCTCCCCCGTGCGCAGCGAATCGGCGGGCCGCCCCGCGTACTCCTGGACGCGCGCGGCCTCGGCGATGGAACGGGCGTGGGCGCGGCGGTCACCCACCCTGCGGTGGGCGGCCGCGGCGGCCCGCCAGGCGCGCAGCGCCTCGTCCCACTGGCCCGTGTAGGTGAGGGCGGCGCCGATGCGGCCGTGCAGGCGGGCCTGGGACGGCACGTCGGCGCGGGACTGGGCAAGCCCGACGGCCCTGCCGTACCAGTCGGCGGCGCGGCGCCAGTCGCCCAGCTCGGCATAGGTCCCCGCGATGGACTCGAGCGCCCGCCCGACGGCCAGGGGGTCGGCCTGATCGCGCTCGCTCCTCGCCGCCTCGAGGGCGGCGCGGTAACGCTCAAGGGCCTCGGGCAGGCGGCCCGTGCGCGCGTCGATGTCGCCGAGGTTGAGATGGGCGGCGGCGCGTTCCCTGGCGAGGCCCTGGCGCTCGGCGACGCCGAGGACCAGCTCGTGCAGCCGGTACAGCTCGGGGGCCGCGGCCTCGGCGCCCCGGTGGGCGATCAGGGCGCGGCTGAGCGCGGCGACGAGCCTGCGGGCGAGGGTGTCGAGCTGGCCGTCGGACACGGCGAGGCGGGCGGCGGCGAGCAGCGGGGCGCGCCGTGCCGCGAGCCAGGTGCCCGCGGCGGTGCGGCTCTCGAAGCGGAGCGACCCCGGCAGCCCGGCCAGCCACTCGCGGGCCGGGGTGCCGTGCGGCTCGGTGACGGCGTGGCAGGCGCGCAGCAGGCGAACGGTCCGCTCCAGCATGCGGGCGCGCGCGAGCAGGATCTCGGAGGGGCGCTCCCTGCGCCGCAACAGCGCCCGCAGCAGCGGGGCGAGGCAGCCGGGGACGGCGTGGCGCGCGTCGGCGCCCCCTGGCCCTGGGACGGGGCGCAGCAGCCCCGCGGCGGCGAGCGCGGCGAGCGCGGAGCGCGCGGTGGTGACGGGGCAGCCCGCGAGCGCGGCGGCGGTGTGGGCGTCGACGACGCCGCCTGGCGCGAGGGCGAGCAGCCGGTACAGGCGCGCGACGGGGGCGGGGAGGTCCCGGTGGGCCATGCGGAACGCGCGCCGCAACGGCTCGTCGGCGGTGTCGGGCGGCGCGGGGGCGGCGCGTTCGGCGTCCTCGGTGCCCGGCGCGGTGCCATCGGCGGGCTCGGCGGCCCCGGCCAGGGCCGCCTCGTCCTCCGCCTCGTCCCCGTCGGGGTCCTCGTCGGCCGCGGCCATGCGGTGGACCGCCTCGACGACGGTGGCCTCGGGGTGGGCGGCAAGCCAGCCGGCGGCCAGCACGAGGGCGGCGGGCAGATAGCCGCAGGACTCGGCCAGGGTGTCGGCGGCGCCGGGGTCGACGGTGACGCGGACATCGCCCGCGCCGGTCTCGATGAGGCGGACCGCGGAGAGCCGGTCGAGGCCGCCGAGCGCGCAGGGCCGCACGTCGGGCACTCCGGTCAACGGGCCCCTGGCGACGGCGAGTACGAGGCAGTGGCGGCTGTCGGGGATCAGCTCGGCGAGCTGTTCGGCGCTCGCCACGTCGTCGAGGAGCAGCACCGCGCGCCGCTCGTCGAGGGTGTCGCGCAGGATCTCCGTCAGCTCGTCCTGGTCGGCCCCGGCCGGGGCGGCGACGCCCAACTCGTCCAGCAGGTCGCGCGCGGCGCGTTCCACGGGCACCGGCACGCCGCCCGGGTCGGTCAGCCGGGCGCGCAGGACGCCGTCGGGGTAGTCGCCGACATCGAGCAGCTCGGTGGTGAACTCCTCGGCGAGCGCGGTCCTTCCGGTGCCGGGTCTGCCCGCGATCAGCAGGACCCGCCCGCGGGCGGCGGGGCGGCCCGCCAGGGTGTCGAGCCCGGCCCTTTCGACGTCGGAGCGCAGCTCGGCCCGCTCGCGGAGGCGGCCGAGGAAGCGGGGTGACCCGGGGCCGCCGGTGACTGTCTGTTCGGTCACATCCGTCACGGGCCGAGCGTATGCCACGGCCTCCGCGGGGGCCGGTCAGACACGTCAGGCCGGGAACGGGCGGGCGGGCCAGGGCGCGGAGGCCGGGCGCAGCGCGTCGATCCCTTCGCCCGCGCGGGCCGCCTGGAGGGCGAGCACGCCGACGGTGAGGCACGTGTTGTGCAGGCGGCCCGCGAGCACCGCGCGGACCAGGTCGTCGACCGGGACGCGGGCGAGCCGCATGTCGAGCTCCTCGCCGTCGGCGGCGTACCGTTCGCCGTCGGCCTCGGACAGCTCGCGGGCCAGGAAGATCCGCACGGCCTCGTCGCTGCCGCCCGGGGTGGTGTAGATGTCGGTCAGCACCCGCCAGTCCTCGGCCTTGATGTGCGCCTCCTCGTACAGCTCGCGCTGGGCGGCGTGCAGGGGATTCTCGCCGGGGATGTCGAGCAGCCCGGCCGGGATCTCCCACAGCCTGTGGCGGACCGGGTGGCGGTACTGCTCGATGACGACGGCGCGGTCCCGCTCGTCGAGGGCGACCACGGCCACCGACCCGGGGTGCACCTGGTAGTCGCGGCGTGCGGTGCTGCCGTCGGGCATCACGACGTCGTCGGCCCTGACGCTGGTCTTGTTTCCGGTGAACGGGGTGGCCGTGGCGGTGACGGACCACTGCTCCGGGGTGTCGGCGAGGAAGTCGCGCGGCTGCTGCTCGGTCATGGCCCCAGTCTGCACCGCGGTCAGTCCGCGGCGCCGTCGCGGCGGCGCACGGCGGCGGCGACGAGCCCGGCGAACAGCGGGTGCGGGCGGGTGGGGCGCGAGCGCAGCTCGGGGTGGGCCTGGGTGGCGACCAGATAGGGGTGGATCTCGCGGGGGTACTCGACGTACTCCACCAGCTTGTTGTCGGGTGAGGTGCCGGAGAAGACGAGCCCCGCCTTCTTCTCCAGCTCGCCGCGGTAGGCGTTGTTCACCTCGTAACGGTGCCGGTGCCGCTCCTCGACATAGGGCTCGCCGCCGTAGACCTCCCGCACGATGGAGCCCTCGGCGAGCTTGGCGGGGTAGAGCCCGAGCCGCATCGTGCCGCCCATGTCGCCGTCGCCCGCTACGATGTCGAGCTGCTCCTCCATCGTGGAGATCACCGGGTGGGCGGCGCCCTGGTCGAACTCGGTGGAGTCGGCGCCCTCGATGCCCGCGAGGCTCCTGGCCGCCTCGATCACGATGCACTGGAGGCCGAGGCACAGGCCAAGCAGCGGGATGCGCCGCTCCCTCGCGTAGGTGATGGCCGCGATCTTGCCGGGGACGCCGCGGTCGCCGAAGCCGCCGGGGATGCACACCGCGTCGCAGTCGGCGAGCTGCTCGGCGGCGCCGCCAGGGGGGCGGCAGTCGTCGGAGGTGACCCACTTGATGCGCACGCGGGCGTTGTTGGCGAAGCCGCCAGCGCGCAACGCCTCGGTGACCGAGAGATACGCGTCGGGCAGGTCAATGTACTTGCCGACCAGCGCCACCGTCACCTCGTGCTCGGGGTGGTGGACGCGGCGCAGCAGGTCGTTCCACTGCGTCCAGTTGACGTCCCTGAACGGCAGGTCGAGGCGGCGCACGACATACGCGTCAAGACCCTCGCCATGCAGGACCTTGGGGATGTCGTAGATGGAGGGCGCGTCGATGGCGGCCACGACCGCGGCCTCCTCGACGTCGCACATGAGCGAGATCTTCCGCTTGATCGCGGTGGGCACCTCGCGGTCGGCGCGCAGCACGATCGCGTCGGGCTGGATGCCGATGCTGCGCAGCGCGGCGACCGAGTGCTGGGTGGGCTTGGTCTTCAGCTCGCCCGAGGGGCCGATATAGGGCAGCAGGGAGATGTGGATCACGAACACGTTGTCCCTGCCGACCTCGTGGCGCACCTGGCGCACGGCCTCGAGGAACGGCAGCGACTCGATGTCCCCGACGGTGCCGCCGACCTCGGTGATCACGACGTCGACGTCGTCGGTGGCCATACGGCGGATGCGGTGCTTGATCTCGTTGGTGATGTGCGGGATGACCTGGACGGTGTCGCCGAGGTACTCGCCGCGCCGCTCCTTGGCGATCACCGTGGAGTAGATCTGCCCCGTGGTGACGTTGGCGCTGCCGTCGAGGTCGACGTCGAGGAAGCGTTCGTAGTGCCCGATGTCCAGGTCGGTCTCGGCGCCGTCGTTGGTGACGAACACCTCTCCGTGCTGGAAGGGGTTCATCGTGCCGGGGTCGACGTTCAGGTAGGGGTCGAGCTTCTGCATGGTCACGCGCAGGCCGCGCGCCTTGAGCAGGGCGCCGAGACTCGACGCGGTGAGCCCCTTGCCGAGCGAGGAGGCGACCCCGCCTGTGACGAAGATGTGCTTGGTCGTCGTACTACTGGGCGGCATGGCCAACTCGGGGCTCCCGTGGTCGTGAGGTCGGATGCGCGACGCACCCGCGTCGGAAGGCGGGATCGACGTCGCTGGGGTGCGGGGGGAACGCTGCCCTCCGGTCCACGGGCTACCAGGGTATCAGTGGAGCGAACCTAAGGTGTCGCCTAAGTGTTTCCCCTCGATCGCCTTGACATTTCAGATCGAAAGTGAACAAGGTCACCCCCTGTTTCCCCGAGACCGCATAGGACGGGCCGCGTGCGGCCGCGCCGCGTCGTAAGCTGCTCAGACGCTCGAATGGGCGACGCAAAGGAGCACGTCCCACGGGGGCGAAGCACGTTTACGGGAGTGGCAAGTGGCCGGGCGCATCGAGGATTACGCACTCGTCGGGGACATGCAGACCGCCGCGCTCGTCGGGCGGGACGGCTCGGTCGACTGGCTCTGCCTGCCCCGCTTCGATTCGCACGCCGTGTTCGCCTCGCTGCTCGGCACCGAGGAGCACGGCTTCTGGCGGCTCGGCCCGGCCCATGGCAAGGACGCGCCCCCGCCGCCCGCGAGCCGCAGGCGGTACCAGGGGGACTCGCTGGTCCTTGAGTCCGAGTGGGACACCTCGCGCGGCACGGTCCGCGTGATCGACTTCATGCCGCCGCGCGGCTCGGACGCCCCGCAGCTGGTGCGGATCGTGGAGGGCGTCAGCGGCCGGGTGCCGATGCGTTCGGCGCTGCGGATGCGCTTCTCCTACGGCTGGGTCGTGCCGTGGGTGCGCAAGGTCGACGACCGCACGGTGGCCGTCGCGGGACCGGACTCGGTCTGGCTCGACACCTCCGTTGACACCTATGGCAAGGATCTGACCACCTACGCCGACTTCACCGTCGCGCCCGGCGACCGGGTCGCGTTCACCATCAGCTGGCAGCCCTCGCACAAGGAGCCGCCGCCCGTCCCCGTGCCCGAGCGCGAGCTGCGCGCGACCGAGGACTTCTGGCGCGACTGGGTCGCCCAGTGCACCTACCACGGCCCCTACCGGGAGGCGGTGGTCCGTTCGCTGATCACGCTCAAGGCGCTGACCTACGCGCCGACCGGCGGGATCGTCGCGGCGCCGACCACGTCGCTGCCCGAGGAGATCGGCGGCTCGCGGAACTGGGACTACCGGTTCACATGGCTGCGCGACGCGGCCATCACGCTCTCCTCGCTGCTGCGCACCGGCTACCGCGACGAGGCGAAGGCGTGGCGCGAGTGGCTGCTGCGCGCGGTGGCGGGCGACCCGCAGAACCTCCAGATCATGTACGGCATCGCGGGCGAGCGCGAGCTGGCCGAGGCGGAGCTGAGCTGGCTGCCCGGCTACGAGAACTCCCAGCCGGTCCGGGTCGGCAACGGCGCCGCGGGCCAGCTCCAGCTCGACGTCTACGGCGAGGTGACCGAGGCGCTGCACCTGGCGCACATGACGGGCCTGGCGCGCAACGACCACGCCAACCTCCTCCAGCTCAAGCTGATCCGCTACCTCGAGGAGCACTGGGACGAGCCCGACGAGGGCATCTGGGAGGTGCGGGGCCCTCGGCGGCACTTCGTGCACTCCAAGGTGATGGCCTGGGTCGCCGTCGACCGCACGGTCAAGCTGATCGAGGGCGGCGAGGTCGACGGGCCGCTGGAGCGCTGGCGCGAGCTGCGCGACGAGATCCACAGGTCGGTGTGCGAGTACGGGTACGACAAGGAGCGCAACACCTTCACCCAGTCCTACGGCTCGCGCGAGCTCGACGCCTCGCTCCTGCTGATCCCGCAGATGGGCTTCCTGCCGCCGGACGACAAGCGCGTGATCGGCACGATCGAGGCGATCCAGCGGGAGCTGTCCACGCTCGACGGCTTCATCCTGCGCTACCCGACCGCGGGCGACCAGGCGGGCGTGGACGGCCTGGAGGGCGACGAAGGCGCGTTCCTCGCCTGCTCGTTCTGGCTGGCCGACGACCTGGCGATGATCGGGCGAGTGGACGAGGCGCGCAAGCTGTTCGAGAAGCTGCTCGCGCTCCGCAACGACCTGGGGCTGCTCGCCGAGGAGTGGGACCCGCGCCGCATGCGCCAGGTGGGCAACTTCCCCCAGGCGTTCAGCCATGTGCCGCTGATCGACACGGCGCTGCGCCTGACCGCCTCGGGGGCGTACGGCGGCTGACGCGAGGCTCGCGGTCAGCCGCCGCACGCCTGGCCCGGCAGGGCGGGCGGCGAGGCGTCAGAACGGCGTGAGCGTCAGCGTGATCGCCGACGGCGCGCCGTCCTCGATGTACGAGGCGAAGCCCGCCACGTCGTCGAACGCGAACCCGTACGCCCGTCCGTCGACGCTCTCCTCGTGCAGGATCCGCGCGTAGTGGTGCGCGGGCTCCTCCTGGTAGAACGCCGCCGGGTCGGTGGCGGGCTGGTCGCGGTGGCTGAGGGCCGTGGTGCGGTTGAGCGCCGCGGCCAGCACCGCGGCGACGGGCCCGAGGATCCCGTCGTTGGGCGCCGCGAGCGTGCCGTCGCAGAACAGCACGTCGCGCGTGGGCGGCCGGTCGAACGACACCGTGCCAGGGCCGGTGAACGAGAGCTGTTCACCGCTGACCCGGCCCGTGAACGCGCCCGCGTTGGTGGTCACGACCATGTCGTTCGAGGCCAGGTGGCTCCAGACCCGGTCGACATAGGGCGCGAAGTAGTCATCGGGGAACAGGCCCGCGTCCAGGCCGTGGCCCGGGGCGATGATCCGCGTCTCGTCGACCACGAGCGGCGCGAACGTGTCGTTCCCCGCGAGCGCCGAGAAGATCCGGTCCCTGGCGCCGTCGCGCAGCAGGCCCGCGGTCTGGTCGCCGTTGCCCGTGAGGTGGATCGACATGGGCACGCTGAACATGTCCACCATGGTGGTGTTACAGAACATGCCCGACGCGTTGTACGTGAACTCCGCGCAGTCGTGCAGCACCGGGTAGTTGGGGTCGGACGACACCCAGCCCGCGGGGTAGGCGAGCGCGGGGTTGCCGTTGCCGTCCTGGAGGGCGCGGAAGCTGAGCTTGCCGCCGAGCGCGGCGTAGATGCGGCCCGACATGTGCGGCAGCGTGAGGGTGGTGTCGCCGCTCGCGGACAGGGGGATGGCGTAGTCGGTGTAGCCGTCGGGGCCGTTGTCGTCGATCGAGACCGGCAGCAGCTCGCCCTCGGGGGTGACCCTGACCTGGCGCTGGCCGTCGTTGCCGACGATGTAGAGGTGGATCGACGCGTTGTCGAACTGACCCGTGCTGTTGACCACGGTCAGCGGCAGGCCCTGGGCGGCGGTGGGGCTGGCCTTCCGGGCGACGGCCGCCCGGCCCGTGAGCATCGGGATGGCCGCGGCGGCACCCGCGGTGGCGGCGGCGCCGCGCAGCAGCGTCCTGCGGTTGAACGTCCTGCGGTTGACCATGGCGATCACTCAGCTCCCTGCTCGACGGACACGGACACGTAGTCGACGGTGAGCGAACCGCCGGGCACGGTGGCCGGGGTGGGTGTGGTCTGGCCCGCGACGCCGTTGGGGAAGGCGCCGCCCATCGCGAGGTTGAGCAGGATGAAGTGGCCGTGGTCGGTGGCGTTCGCCCAGGTCGCCGCGTCCATGTCGGCCGAGCTGACCGTGTGGAACAGCTGGCCGTCCAGGTACCAGCGCAGATACTCCGTCTCGCCGGTGCGGTCGAGCTCCAGGGCGTACTCGTGGAACTGGCTGTCGCACGTGTCGCACGGGGTGCTGGCGCCGCGGCCGTTCGTCTCGTCGCACGGGCCGCCGGGGCTGACGCCGCAGTGGAGGACGCCCCAGACCTGCTCGACGCCGTTGACGTTCTCCATGATGTCGAACTCGCCCACGCCGGGCCAGTTCCAGTAGTTGCCGCGGTAGTCGCCGCCCAGGGTCCAAAACGCGGGCCAGTAGCCGAGCCCGGCCTCGCCTTCGAGGTCAGGCAGCTGGAGCGACGCCTCGATGCGCAGCTTGCCGCCGTCGGGGGCGGCGAAGTCGCTGCGCCGGGTCTCGATGCGCGACGAGGTCCAGGTGTCGCCCTCGCGCAGCGCCGTGATCGTGAGGTGGCCCTCGCCGTCGAGCGAGACGTTGGCCGGGTCGTCGGTGTATGTCTGGATCTCGCCGGTGCCCCAGTTGGGCGGGCCACCGGGATAGCCGGTGCCGGTGTCGATGATCCAGTCCTCGCTCGACGGCAGGGTCCCGGCCGCGCCGTCGAAGTCCGCGCGCCAGACCTCGGCCATCGCGCCGGGCTGGTCGGCGGTCGCGTCGGCGGCGGTGGCGTCGGCCGTCGCGTCGGCGGCTCCCGCGGTGGGAAGCGAGACGGCCATCAGGGCGGCCATGCTCGCCGCGCCCGCGGCGAGGGCGATGGCCCACTTAGTTTTTTCCATGCTCATGACACTGCACTCTTCCGGTGTGGGGGAATGAGCACCTCCCCGCATGGGGAGGGTGAGAGCGCTCTCATGTCGTGCCCCTGCACACTGCCGCCGGTTGCCGGTAGCGTCAAGAGCCCGCGAACGAAGAGGACGGAAAAGTGCACGGACCCCACCCCACTCTCGAGGCCGTCGCCGCCCACGCGGGCGTGTCCCGCGCCACGGTGTCCCGTGTCGTCAACGGCACGCCAGGCGTGCGGCCCGAGCTGCGGGAACGGGTCAAGCTCTCGGTGGCCGCGCTGGGTTACGTGCCCAACAGCGCGGCGCGCAGCCTCGTCACCCGCCGCACGGGGGCCGTGGCCGTGGTGATCGCCGAGCCGGAGACACGGGTCTTCGCCGACCCGTTCTTCGCACAGCAGCTGCGCGGCATCGGCCGCGAACTGGCCGGTCACGACACGCAGTTGTTGCTGATGCTGCTGGAGCAACGCGCCGACTACGACCGTATAGGCCGCTATCTGAGCGGCGGTCATGTGGACGGGACGCTGATGTTCTCGCTGCACATCGACGACCCGCTGCCCGCGATCGCGGCTGCCTCGGGCCTGCCGACGGTCTTCGGCGGCAGACCGGGCTGGGCGGGCGCGGAGAACGACGCGCAGCTGCTGTATGTCGACACGGACAATCGCGACGGCGCGCGCCAGGCCGTTCACCATCTCGTGGCGCGCGGGCGCGAGCGGATCGCGGTGATCAGCGGGCCGCTCGACCAGACGTCGGCGGTGGACCGCCTTGACGGCTATCTGGACGCGCTGGGCCTCACCGAGCCCGACCCCGCGCTGCTCGCGCGGGGCGACTTCACGGTGGAGGGCGGGGCGCGCGCGATGGAGGCCCTGCTCGACGGCCCGTCGCCCGCGCCCGACGCGGTGTTCGCGGGGAACGACCTGATGGCCACGGGCGTCCTGCGCACGCTGCGCGCGCGGGGTCTTCGGGTGCCCGACGACGTGGCGGTGGTCGGCTACGACGACCTGGAGCCCGCCGCGTGGTCGGAGCCCGCGCTGACGACGGTGCGCCAGGATGTCGCGGGCATGGGCGAGATCATGGCCCGCCTGCTGCTGCGGCGCCTCGACCGGCCCGAGGAGCGGCTGGAGCCGGTGATCACTCCTGCGGAGCTGGTGGTGCGGGGCTCGGCATAGTCCCCCGCTTGTGCCCTGCGGGGCTTGGCCGCCCGGCGCGCGCCGGGTTCCTGTGGCGGGGGCGCGCTGCCGCCTGCGGATTCGCCTGCGGCGCGCGCCGGGTACCTGGGCGAGGGGCGCGTGGTCAGGTGCGGGTCGCCTGCGGGTCGCCTGCGGCGCGCACGGCGGCCGGTCGCGGGGCAGGGGAACGTGACCGCCAGCGGCCCGTCGCACCACGGCGCTACGCGCCGGGCCCAGGGTCGGGGGAAACGTAGCCGCCTGCGGGGCGCCGCACCACGGCGCCGCGCGCCGGGGGCTTGTGGCTGCCCACCCGTCCCTTTTCCACCGGTGGAGGGGCCGAGGGCGTGGTCGAGTGCGGATTCGTCTTGAGGCGCGCGGGGGCGGGTGCCGCCCCCGCGCGGGTCTGGCGCTCAGCGCTTCATCAGGGCGAAGACTCCCCAGCCAAGGTACTCACGCGTGCGACTCACGTACCGTGCGGGCTCGGTGGAGAGTTGCTCCCGTACCTCGGGGGCCAGTTCGTCGTCCGGGTTCAGGTCGAGCCAGCGGCGCATGGTGAGCCACTGTGCCGCGGCGTAACGGTCCCAGCTGTCCTGGTCGGCCAGCATCATTTCGACGACGTCGTACCCGAGATCCTGGAACTGCTCGATCAGGTCCGGGAGTCGCAGGAAGTCGGCGATGCCGGTGGCGTTGCACGCCTTGGCGGTTTCCTCGTCCGGTGGGGTCAGCCGCCAGTACGGCTCGCCGATCAGCATCAGACCTCCGGGGCGGAGGCTGCGGCTGAGCAGTTCGGCCGTTCCCGCGACGCCGTTCCCGATCCATGTGGCGCCGACGCAGGTGGCGAGATCGACCGGCTGGTCCGCGACATGGCAGGAAGCGTCGCCGTGGACGAACTCGACCCGGTCGGCGACGCCGAGTTCGGCGGCGCGGGCCCGTGCCTGCTCGGTGAAGAGGGTGCTGATGTCCACGCCCGTGCCGGTGAAGCCCAGATCGCGCGCCCAGGTGCACAGCATCTCGCCCGAGCCGCTGGCCAGGTCGAGCACCCGTGTTCCGGGGGCGAGATGGAGCGCTTCGCCCAGGGCGGCGAGCTTGACCGGGGTCAGCGGGTTGTGGATGCGGTGGCCGCTTTCGCGGATGGTGAAGATGCGGGGAAGGTCCATGACCGGGTTCCTCTCCGTCATGCCTTGGGGTGCGAAGGGCGGTTGACGGCGCGTCGCGAGCGCGCGATGTCCTGCGTGGGCCGCCGCTCCGGCTGGGCGGCGTGGGCTTCGGCCGGAGTCAGGACGCGCGCGGGAGGAAGAGCAGATGGATCAAACAACGTGGAGACCCTTGGGTAAGGGGCCCGTCCGAACGGCAGATGCGGGTCAGGACGAGGCCCGGGAAGTGAGGATGATCCGGGCACCGCACACGGCGGTGATCTCCACGACAGTCATCAACTCACCTCCCTCGATCTCCAGAGCGACCCCAGTCGCCGCTGCACCATCCAGGGTAACAGCGCGGTTCAACGCCCCGCACCCGACCACGTGCCCCTGCCCCCACCGGCGGAAAAGGGCGGGTGGGCGGGCGAAAGAACCCGGCGCGCAGCGCCGTGGATCAGCCGCGCAGCGCCAACTCGTCGTAGACCGCCAGGACCTGGGCCACCGTCGTGTCCTCCGTCGGCCAGCTGCCCGCCCTGCCTCGGCCCGCCTCGGACAGGCGTGCGCGGCGTGGGGCGTCGGCGAGGAGGCCGCTGACCGCCGTGCCCAGGGCGCCGGGGTCGCCATAGGGCACCAGCACCGCCGCGTCGCCCACCACCTCGGGCACGCCGCCGACCGCCGTGGCCACCAGCGGGACACCGCGCCGCAGCGCCTCCTCGGCGAGCGGCGCCCTGCCCGCCCAGCGGGCCACGAGCAGCGCGACGTCCGCGTCCCGCAGGAGCGTTGCCGCGTCGGTGCCGCGGCCAAGCAGCCTGACCGGCAGCGCCTCGCGGTCGATCCGCCGCTGGAGCGCGGCGCGTTCGGGGCCGTCCCCCGCGACCGCGAGCACCGGCTGGGGCGTCAGGCGCCCCCAGGCGCGGGCCGCGGTCAGCAGCACGTCGAGGCTTCCCGAGCGGACCAGCCTGGCCTCGGTGACGAGCAATGGCCGGTCCACGGCGCCGAGCTCGGCCCTGATCTTGTCCGGCTCGGCCTCGTCACGGCGCCGGGCCGCGGGGAGCGCGACCGGCGCGAGGCGGGCGTCGCGCGCGCCATGGGCGCGCGCCCGGTCCACCAGGTCGGACGTCGTGCCGAGCACCACGGTCGCGGACCGCGCGACGCAGTGCTCGGTCAGGCCGCGCAGCCGCGAGCGCAGCCCTGGCGCGGTGGAGCGGGTGTGCCATGTCACCACGAGCGGCACGGGGCGGCGGCGCAGGGTCAACGCGGCGAGCAGCCCGGCGCGCATGCCGTGCGCGTGGACCAGGTCGGCGTCCGCACACATCGCGCCGATGACCCCGACCGCGGGGGGCGTCGTCTTCACGGGAACGGGAACGAAGCGCGCACCGGCGGCCGTGAACCCGTACCGGCGCTCGGCGCTCGGGGCGGCGCCCACGGTGACCCGCACGCCCCGGGCGACCAACCCCGCGGAGAGCGAGCGCACATGCGCCCCCGTGCCCGCGCTGCCGCCGCCGAGCAGCTGCACGACGTGCAGCGGCGCGGCGCTGTGCGAGGGTGCGGACGGGCTGCGGGGCGCCATTCTCTCCGGTCTCTCCTGGCTGCGGTGGCGGATCATCCATGCGCCAGCGTACGTCGCGCTCGGCGATCCCCCGTTCGCTGGGAGTGGAACGGCGTCCAGAATGCCAGGGCGCTCGGTCCAGCGGTAGCGCCCACCACCCGCTCGGCCTAGGAACGCTCCCGTGCCGCGCGCCCCAATGTGGCGGCGGTGGCGAGCAGTTCCTCGGCGTGGGCGCGCGCCAGGTCGGAGTCCTCCTGGCCCGCGAGCATGCGCGAGAGCTCCCGCACCCGGCCCTCGCCGTGCACGGAGCGGACGCCGCTCGAGGTCACCGATCCGTCGCTGGTCTTCTCGACCACCAGGTGCCGGTCGGCGAACGCCGCGACCTGCGGGAGGTGGGTGACGACCACCACCTGCGCGGAGTCGGCGAGCTTGGCGAGGCGCCTGCCGACCTCGACGGCCGCCTTGCCGCCGACGCCCGCGTCGACCTCGTCGAACAGATAGGTGGGAACGGGCGCCGCGTCCGCGAAGACCACCTCGACGGCCAGCATGACGCGGGACAGCTCGCCGCCGGACGCGCCCTTGGCGATGGGCCTGGCGGGGGCGCCCGGGTGCGGGGCGAGCAGCAGCTCCACCTCGTCGGCGCCGTGCGGCCCGCATGTGACCCTTCTGCCGTCGAGGTCGATGGCGTCCTCGTCGTCGGCTGCGGCGTCGTGCTGCCGCACCTCGACCTGGACGCGGGCGTGCGGCATGGCGAGTTGGGTGAGCTCGTCGGTGACGGCGTCGGCGAACCGCTTGGCCGCCTCGCGCCGTGCCTCACCCAGCGCCGCGGCGAGCTCGGTGAGGCGGGCGCGCAACGCGTCGCGCTCCTCGGTGAGCACGCCGATCCGCTCGTCGTCCCCTTCCAGCTCGGCGAGGCGGGCCGCGCCGCGCTCGGCCCAGGCGAGCAGGGCGGTGGAGCCGTCGGTCTCGTCGTCGCGCTCGCCGTACCTCTCGCCGTACTTGCGGATGAGGTGGGCCAGGGTGGCGCGGCGCTCCTCGACGGCGGCAAGCCGCAGCGGGTCGGCGTCGAGCCCCGCGGAGTACCCGGCGAGGTCCCCCGCCACGTCGGTCAGCAGGATGCCGACCTCGTCAAGCCGGTCGGCGAGGTCGGCGAGCGCCGGGTCATGGCCGCGCACGCCCTGGAGCGCGCGGTGCGCGGCACCGACCAGGGTGACGGCGTCGATGCCCTCGGGGTCGGCCGGGTCGCCCGCGAGCGCGCCGTGCGCGGTGGCCGCGGCGGCGGCCAGCGCCTCGGCGTGGCCGAGGCGGCCCGCCTCGGCGGCCAGCTCGGCCTCCTCGCCAGGGCGTGGCTCGACGGCGGCGATCTCGTCGAGGCCGAAGCGCAACAGGTCGGCTTCCTGCGCGCGTTCGCGGGCGCGCGTGGTCAGCTCGGTCAGCCGGGCGGCGACCGCGCGCAGGCGTGCGTAGGTCTCCTGGTACGCGGCCAGCGGCCCGGCGACGGCATCGCCCGCGTAACGGTCGAGGGCGCGGCGTTGCCTGGCCGGGCGCAGCAGCCCCTGCTGGTCGGTCTGGCCGTGCACGGCGACCAGGTCATCGCCCAGCTCGCCGAGCAGCCCCGCGGGCACCGAGCGTCCGCCGACGTGGGCGCGCGAGCGGCCCTCGGCCGAGATGGTGCGGCTGACGAGCAGCGCCCCGTCGTCGAGCTCGGCCCCTGCCTCGGCCGCGCGCAGGGCGGCCGCGGAGTCCGGTGCGACGGCGATGCGGCCCTCGACGACGGCGGCGGAGGCCCCGGCGCGCACGTATCCGGCGTCCGCGCGGCCGCCGAGCAGCAGCCCGAGGCTGGTGACGACCATCGTCTTGCCCGCGCCGGTCTCACCCGTCACCGCGGTGAAGCCGGACGACAACTCGACGACGGCGTCGTCGATCACGCCCAGGTCCTTGATCCGCATCTCCTCCAACACGGGTACGACCATACGAGGTTATCCGGGCGGCTGGCGACGACGGTCACCGCGCGGGAGCCGTGAAACGTTCCGCCGCGGGCCGCCCCGCCGCCCACCTCAGTGCGCCGCGCCGCGCCAACCCGCCACCGGCAGCGCGAACTTGGCGACGAGACGGTCGGTGAACGGGGCGTGGTGCAGCCGCGCGAGCCTGACCGGCACCGTGCCCCTTCGCACCTCGACCCTGGCGCCCGGCGGCAGCGCGGCGGTGCGCCGCCCGTCGCACCACAGGACGCCGGGCTGCGCGTGGTGCCTGATCTCGACGGCGAGCACCGAGTCGGGCGCGGTGACCAGGGGCTTGGCGAACAGGGCGTGCGCGCTGATCGGCACCATCAGCAGGGCCTCGACGTCGGGCCAGACGATGGGCCCCCCGGCGGAGAACGCGTACGCGGTGGAGCCTGTGGGGGTCGCGCAGACGACGCCGTCGCCGCCGAATCCGGAGACGGGACGGCCGTCCACCTCGATGACCACTTCGAGCAGACGTTCCCTGGCGGCCTTCTCGACGGATGCCTCGTTGAGGGCCCAGTCGGTGTGGACGACGCGGCCGTCGTCGCGGACGACGATGTCGAGGGTCATGCGCTCCTCGACCTCGTAGGCGCGGCCGACGACGCGGTCCACGACCTTCTCCAGGTCGTCGCGTTCGGCCTCGGCGAGGAAGCCGATGCGGCCGAGGTTGACGCCGAGCATGGGCACGCCCGATGCGCGGGAGAACTCGGCGCCGCGCAGCAGGGTGCCGTCGCCGCCGAGGACCACGAGCAGCTCGCAGCCGTCCATGGGGCCGCCCTCGGGGGCGTCCTTCTCGACGCGTTCGACCTCGGGGGGCAGCGGGAGGTCGTTGGCCTCCTTGGCGAGCACGCGGACGCCGAGCCCATGGGCGAGCAGGCCCTGCACGACGAGCTCGGCGCTGCGGATGGCGGCGGGGCGCCCGGTGTGCGCGAGGAGGAAGACGGTGCGCGGCTCCTCGCCCGGGGCGGGCCCGGTGCTTGTGGTGGTCCCCGTGCTTGTGGTGGTCCCCGTGGTCACTGTGGCCCCTCCGTCACGGCGCGTTCGACAGCGGCCGGGTCGACCGCTGGTGCCCCGGCGCGCAACCACAGGAAGTATTCAACATTGCCCGAGGGTCCGGGCAGTGGGCTCGCGGTCACCCCCGCCACGCCGAGCCCGTGACCGGCCGCGGCGGTGGCGACGCCGGTGACGGCCTCGGCGCGCAGCGCGGGGCTGCGGACGACGCCGCCGCTGCCGAGGCGTTCGCGGCCGACCTCGAACTGCGGCTTGACCATGAGGACGAGGTCGGCGTCGCGGGCCGCGCAGCGGACGAGGGCGGGGATGACCAGGCCGAGGGGGATGAACGACAGGTCGCCGACGACCAGGTCGACCGTGCGCCCCTCGATGGTCTCGGGGGTCAGCTCGCGGACGTTGGTGCGGTCCTTGACGGTGACGCGTTCGTCGGCGCGCAGCGACCAGGCGAGCTGGCCGTAGCCGACGTCGACGGCGATGACGGAGGCGGCGCCCGCGCGCAGCAGCACGTCGGTGAAGCCGCCGGTGGAGGCCCCGGCGTCGAGCGCGTGGCGGCCCGCGACGCGCAGCCCGAGGGGCGTGAACGCGGCCAGCGCGCCGGCGAGCTTGTGGCCGCCGCGCGAGACATAGCCGGGGTCGTCGCCGTCGTCGGTGACCACCAGGGCGGCGCTCGTGGCGACCTGGGTGGCGGGCTTGGCGGCGGTGGCGCCGTTGACGGTCACCCGGCCCGCCTCGATGAGGGCCCTCGCGTGGTCGCGGGAGCGGGCCATCCCGCGGCGGACGAGCTCGGCGTCGAGCCGGGCGAGGCGGCGCTGTGTCGCTGCTGCCACGGGCGGCTCAACTCCCGTTCGCCGGGCCGGGGACGGGCCCTGGGGCGGGCCTGTCGAGGGCGTCAAGGGTCTCGCGCAGGCCGCGGTGCACGTCCTCGTAGACCTCGGGGTGGCTCTCGACGGGCAGCTGGTCGGCGTCGGCGAGGCGCCGCAGCCGGTGGTCGACGCCCGGGTGGCCCGTGGGGCTTGTGCCGATGCCGAGAGGGCGCGGGGCTTCCCCGTGCGCGCCGCCCTCGCCGTGCGGGGCCTCCGGGGCGAGCGGGTCGTTCGCGTCGTGGCCGTCGTGGGGCTCGTGCATGGCCCCGACGCTACCGGGTGGGCACCTCGGCCGGGCGCCGCGCCGCAGGGACGACGAGGGGGGTGCCGGTCTCGGGGTCGTCGATGACGCGGCAGGGCAGGCCGAAGACCTCCTCGACGAGCTCGGCGGTTACCACGTCGCCGGGCACGCCCTCGGCCACCACGCGCCCCTCGCGCAGGGCGATGAGGTGGGTGGCGTAGCGGGCGGCGTGGTTGAGGTCGTGGAGGACGGCGACGAGGGTGCGGCCCTGCTCCTCGTGGAGGTGGGCGCACAGGTCGAGGACCTCGATCTGGTGGGCGATGTCGAGGAACGTCGTGGGCTCGTCGAGCAGCAGCAGCGGCGTCTGCTGGGCCAGGGCCATGGCGATCCAGACGCGTTGGCGCTGACCGCCCGAGAGTTCGTCGACATAGCGATCCGCCAGCTCGGTGACGCCGGTCGCGGCGAGCGAATCGACGACGACGCGCTCGTCCTCGCGTGACCACTGCCGCAGCAGGCCCTGGTGGGGGTAGCGGCCGCGGGCGACGAGGTCGGCGACGGTGATGCCGTCGGGGGCGATGGGCGACTGCGGGAGCAGGCCGAGGGTGCGGGCGAGCTCGCGGGCGGGGAGGGCGGCGATGGCCTGCCCGTCGAGCAGCACGGACCCCGCGGTGGGCCTGAGCATGCGTGAGAGGGCGCGCAGCAGCGTGGACTTGCCGCAGGCGTTGGGCCCGACGATGACCGTGAACGACCGGTCGGGGATGGCGACCGACAGGTGCTCGGCGATGACCCGCTGGTCGTAGGCGAGGGTGACGTCGTCGGTCAGCAGCCGGGCGCCGCCCGCCCCCTCGACGTCGTGCACCGCTTCTCGTCCGTGCACCGTGTCTCCTCCGTGCTCGGTGGTGTGCGTCGCGCGCGGCGTTCCACCGCGCGCCGTTCGTCCGTAGGGCGTTCGTCCGCGTTCCGTTCGTCCGCGCCGTGTCCGCGCGCCGGTCATATCCGTCCCGCCTTGCGCTCGGTGAAGAGCAGCCACAGCAGATAGCAGCCGCCCAGGACCCCGGTGACCGCGCCGACGGGGAGCTGGCGGTCGCCGAACGCCCACTGGGCCAGGAAGTCGGAGACCACCATGAGCAGGGCGCCCATCCCGGCGGCGGGCAGCAGGTTGGGCCCGGCGGCGCGGGTGAGGCGGCGGGCCAGCTGCGGCGCGGTGAGCGCGACGAACGCGATGGGCCCGGCCGCGGCGGTCGCCGACGCGGTCAGCAGCGTCGCGGAGAGCACCAGCGCGAGCCGGGTGCGCTCCACCCTGACGCCGAGGGCGCCCGCCGCCTCGTCGCCCATCTCCAGCATCCGCAGCGGCCTGGCGTGCGCGAGCGTCAGCGGGAGCAGCGCGGCGCACGCGACGAGCAGCGGCCAGAACTCGTCCCAGCCGCGGCCGCCAAGCGAGCCGGTGAGCCACAGCACGGCGCGGGCGGCGTCCACGATGTCGGCGCGCGTGAGCAGGTAGCCGTTGACCGCGCTGAGCACGGCCGCGGCGCCGATGCCGACCAGGACGAGGCGGTAGCCGTGGATGCCGCCGCGCCACGCGAGCAGGTAGACGCCGACGCCGGTGAGCAGGCCGCCGACCACCGCGCCCCCCGCCACGGCGAAGCTGCCGCCCTGGAAGAGGACGATGACGGTGAGCGCGCCAGCCGCCGAGCCCTGGCCGAAGCCGATGATGTCGGGGCTGCCCAGGGGATTGCGGGAGACGGCCTGGAAGACGGCCCCCGCGAGGCCGAGCGCGACGCCGACGAGCAGGGCGACGAGCACGCGCGGCAGCCGCAGGTCGCGCACGATGAACTCCTGGGCGACGCTGCCGTTCCCCGCCAGGGTGGAGAGCACTTCGGTGGGCGTCATGGGGAAGTCGCCCGTGCCGACGAGGACGACGCCCATGGCGAGCGCCAGCAGGACCAGCGCGAGGACGACGGCGGCCGAGCGCAGGTCGGCGCGCACGGACAGGCCGCCGCGCGTGCGCAGCACGAGGTCGCGGGCGCGGGTGGTGCGGGTGTCCCCGGCGAGGGGTCGTGGAGTCGTCACAGCTGGGCCATCTTCCGCCGGCGGACGAGGTAGATGAAGACCGGGCCTCCGATGAGGCTGGTGACGATGCCGACCTGGAGCTCGGCGGGCCGGGTGACCAGCCTGCCGATCACGTCGGCGCCGAGCAGCAGCACCGGGGAGAGCACGGTCGCGTACGGGAGGATCCACCGCGCGTCGGGCCCGGTGATGGCCCGCACGATGTGCGGCACCATCAGCCCGACGAAGACGATGGGCCCGCAGGCGGCGGTGGCAGCGCCGCAGAGCAGGGTGACCGCGAGCATGGCGAGCACCCGGGTGTGGTTGACGCGGGTGCCGAGTGCCCGCGCGGTGTCCTCGCCGAGCGCGATGGCGTTGAGCGGCCTGGCCAGGGCGAGGGCCAGCAGCACGCCGGTGGCGATGAACGGCAGCACCTGCCGGATGACCTCGGGGTTCGCCGAGGCGAGCGAGCCGACCGACCAGAACCGCATCCGGTCGAGCGCCGCGGTGTCCAGGAGCTGAACGGCGTTGATGTAGCCGAAGAGCGCGGCGGTGACCGCGGTGCCCGCGAGGGCGAGCCGCACGGGCGTGGCCGAACGCGTGCCGCCCAGCGCGTACACCAGCACCGAGACCAGGGCCGCGCCGAGGAACGCGAACCAGACATAGCCGGTCAGCGAGGTGACGCCCAGGAAGCTGATGGCGGAGACCACGGCGGCCGACGCCCCGGCGTTGACCCCGAGGAGCCCGGGGTCGGCCAGGGGGTTGCGCGTGAGCGCCTGCATCACGGCACCGGCGAGCCCCAACGCGCCCCCGCACAGCAGCCCGAGGAGCGTCCGCGGCAGCCGCACGTCGCGGACCACCACGTCGTTGTCCGTGCCGGAGTACTGGAAGAGGGCGTGCCATACGTCGCCCAGCGGAACGGACCTGGCGCCCAGCGCGATGCTGGCCGCGGTGACGCACACCAGCGCGCCCACGGCGGCGAGCAGGCCGAGGGCCCGCCGGGTGGTGCGCCGGGGCGCGGGCGCGGCCTCGGGCGCCGGCGCGTGCGACGCGGCGCCGGGCTTGAGCAGGGTCACACGAAGCTCCCCGCGCTAGTGAACTGGAGCGGCATAGGGTTAGGTTAGCCTAACCTCGCTTACGGCCATCGAGAGACCAAGGCGACCATGATGACTCGTTCCCATGCCCGCTTCCTGTCCCGCCGCACCCTGCTGACCACGGGGGGAGCGTTGGGCGCAGGCACCCTGCTCGCCGCCTGCGGCGGCTCGGACGACTCCGACGAGCCCTCGGGCGAGGGCGGTTCGGCCCCCGCGGGAGGCGCGTTCAGCTTCACCGACGACCGCGGCGAGACGATCGAGCTCGACGGCGTGCCCGAGCGCGTCGTGGCGTTCGTCGGCGTCGCCGCCGCCCTGCACGACTACGGCGTGGAGACCGCCGCCGTCTTCGGCCCGACGACCCTGCCCGACGGCCAGCCCGACAGCCAGGCGGGCAGCCTCGACGTGGCGGGGCTGACCGTTCTTGGCAACGCGTGGGGCGAGTTCAACGTCGAGGAGTACGCCGGGCTCGAGCCGCAGCTGCTCGTCAGCACCAGCTATGACGGCAGCACGCTGTGGTACGTGCCGGAGGAGAGCGCCGACGAGATCCTGGCCCTCGCCCCCAGCGCCGCCCTGATCAACTCCCCCTCCCAGGACCGCCCCGACCTGACGCTGCCCGACGTCATCGCCCGCCACACCGAGCTGGCCGAGGCCCTGGGCGCCGACCTGGGCTCCACGGGGGTCACCGAGGCCACCGCCCGCTTCGAGGCCGCCGCCGAGGACCTGCGCCGCGCCGCCGCCGACAACCCCGGGATACGGGTGCTCGCGTGCTCGGCCGCGGCCGACCTCTTCTATGTCTCCACCCCGTCCTCCTATGCCGACCTCCAGTGGTTCCAGCAGCTTGGCGTCGAGCTCATCGAGCCGGACGCGGTCGACGACGGCGGCTTCTTCGAGCCGCTGAGCTGGGAGAACGCCGACAAGTACGCCGCCGACGTGCTGCTGCTCGACGCCCGCACGGTCGCGCTCCAGCCCGACGCGCTCACCGACAAGCCCACCTGGACGCGCCTGCCCGCCGTCACCGGCGAGCAGATCACCGGCTGGAACAGCGAGCCGATCTTCTCCCACGCCGCGTGCGCCCCCCTGATCGAGACGCTCGCCGAGGCGATCCGCACCGCGCGGAAGGTCTCCTGATGCGCGCCGCCGCCCTGACCCGCCGACGCCTGCTGGCCGCGGGGGGAGCGCTCGGCGCCGCCGCCACGCTGGCCGCCTGCGGCGGCGAGGGCGGCGGCGACGCGGACGAACGACCGGGCAGCGGCAACGGCGGTGGCGGGGACGGGGGTTCCGGCGGCTGGACGTTCACCGACGACCGCGACGAGACCGTCACCCTCGACGCCAGGCCCCAGACGCTGGTCGCCTACGTCGGCTCAGCCTCCGCCCTGGCCGACTACGGCATCAGCTGCGCCGGGGTCTTCGGCCCCACGCTCCTGGCCGACGGCGAGCCCGACGTCCAGGCCGCCAACCTGGACGTCGGCGCCCTGACCGTCATCGGCAACGCCTGGGGCGAGTTCAACGTCGAGACCTACGCCAGGCTCGAACCCGACCTGCTGATCAGCGACATCCGCCAGCACCCCGACCTGTGGTACATCCCCGAGGACAGCGCCGACGCCATCCTCGGCCTCGCGCCGAGCGTCGGGATCCTCGGCGCCGACACCACGCTGCGCACGATGCTCGAGCGCTACGCCGAGCTGGCCGCCGCCCTGGGCGCCGACCTGGAGTCCGCGCCGGTCACCGAGGCCAGGGCGCGCTTCGACACCGCCGCCGCGGCGCTGCGCCGCGCCACCGCGGACAACCCCGGCATCAGGGTCCTCGCGCTGAGCGCGACCGACGACAAGGTGTGGTTCGCCATCCCGGCCGACCTCCCCGACCTGGCGTACTTCGCCGAGTTGGGCGTGGAGTTCGTCACCCCCGACAGCCCCGACCCCGGCGGCGTCTGGCAGTCCGTCAGCTGGGAGAACGCCGACCTCTTCCCCGCCGACCTGATCCTGGTCGACAGCCGCACCGGGAACCTCCAGCCGGACCAGCTCGCCGACGCCAAGCCCACATGGAACGGCCTCCCCGCCGTCCGCGCCGGGCAGATCGTCAGCTGGATCCCCGAACCGGCGAGCAGCTACGCCCGCTGCGCCCCGATCGTCGAAGGTCTCGCCGAGGCCATCCGCGACGCCGCCCGCACGCCCCGAGCGGAATCATGACCTCCGAACAGCCCGGCGAGAAGCCCGCGTTCACCCGCCCGCCCATCAGCCCGCCTGACCGCCTGACCGCCGAGCCGCAGCCGACGGCCGTGCCGGAGTGACCGAGAGGACGACCATGACCACCGCCCCCTTCGCATTCTTCGACCTGCGCGTGCTGCGCGCCGCCGCTATCAGCCCCGGCTTCATCCGGGTCACCCTGGGCGGCGAGCGGCTCTCCCACTTCGCGTGCGGCGGCCGTGACCAGCGGGTCAAGCTGTTCCTGCCGCACCCGGGCCAGCGCGAGGTGCTGGTCCCGCGCGACGAGGGCCTGAACTGGTGGCCCGCCTGGCAGCGGCTCGATCCGGGCGAGCGCGCCACGATGCGCACCTACACCGTGCGCGAGCAGCGCCGCGAACCCGACGAGCTGGACATCGACTTCGCCCTGCACGGCGACACGGGCGTGGCGTGCCGCTGGGCGCGCCGCGCCGTTCCCGGCGACCCGGTGACCATCCTCGGGCCCGTGGAGGAGGACAACGGCGGCGTCGACTTCCGCCCGCCCGCCGACGCCGACTGGGTGCTGATCACCGGCGACCCGACCGCGCTGCCCGCGGTGGCGGGCATCCTGGCCTGGCTCCCGCCCGGCACCAGGACCCGCGTGTGGATCGAGGTCGACCACGCCGACGACGTCCAGGAGCTGCCCACCAAGGCCGAGGCCGAGATCACCTGGCTGCTTCCGGAGCACCGCACCACGGCCCCCGAGGCGATCCGCGCGGCCGACCTCCCCGACGGCTCGCCCTACGCGTGGCTCGGCGGCGAGGCGGCCACGGTCCGCGCCCTGCGCCGCCATCTGGTCAACGACCGCGGCTTCGACCGCAAGCGCGTCACGTTCACCGGCTACTGGCGCCGCGGCGTCTCCGAGGAGGACCTGATCAACGAGGCCATCGCCGCAGAGGCGGCCTGACCAGGCCCCGCGCCCCCCGCCCGGGGCGGCGGGCGCGGCGGCGCGGGTCACCAGCCCAGCCGCGCCAGCGCTCGTTCCGCCCCCGCGGGGATCCCGGCGTCCGCCGCGGCCCACGCCGCGGCGCACAGCGCCCGCAGCCCGTCGAGCGGCTCGCCCCGCCCCTCGACCACCAGGCCGCCCCCCGACACCGAGGCGCGCCATCCCCCGCACCCGAAGACGCCGTCCCCCTCGGGCGAAGGGCCGGGATGCCCCACGAGCAACCCCCGCAGGTCCAGGGCCACATACGTCGGCCGGTGCTCGGCCCGCGCCGCCACGAGACCCGCCGCGTCGGTCACCCCGCTCAGCACCAGCAACGAGTCCACGCTGCCCACGTGCGCGCCCTCGATGTCCGTGTCGAGCCGGTCCCCGATCACCAGGGGCCGCCGCGCCCCGGTCCGCAGGATGCTCTCCCGGTGCATGGGCGGCCGCGGCTTCCCCGCCACCCTCGGCTCCCTGCTGTGCCGCGTGGCGATCCGCACGACCTCGACGGCGGCGCCGTTGCCCGGGGTGATGCCGCGCCCGCCCGGGATCGTGGCGTCGAGGTTGGAGGCGAACCACGGCACGCCCCGGTTCACCGCGAGCGCCGCCTCGCTCAGCGTCCCCCAGGTCAGGTCGGGGCCGCCGTAGCCCTGCACCACGGCCGCTGGGTCGTCGTCCGCGGACGCCACGGGGCGCAGGCCGCGTTCCCTCAGCGCCACGCGCAGCCCCTCGCCGCCCGCGCACAGCACCGCGGAGCCCGGCGGCACCGACTCGGCGATCAGCCGCGCGACGGCCTGCGCGGAGGTGACGACCTCATCGGGCTCCGCGGGAACGCCGAGCGCCGTCAGGTGGCCTGCGACCGTCTCGGGAGTGCGGGCCGCGTTGTTGGTCACATAGGCGAGGCGCATCCCGGCGTCCCGCGCCGCCGCCAGCGACGCGACCGCGTGCGGCAGCGCCTCGCCTCCCGCGTAGACGACCCCGTCGAGGTCGAGCAGCGCCGTGTCGTACACCTCGTGCAGCGCCCGCGCGCTTCCTGTCAGTTCAGCCATGTCCGCACGATCATCCCCCATGGCCCCAGGACATACGATGCGGGGATGCATGCCGCAGGGCTGGATCTCGCGCCGTTCCGCGCGCTCCGTTACGCGCCCGAGCGCGTCGCCAGCCTCGCGGCGGTCACCTCTCCCCCGTACGACGTGGTGGTGCGCCCCGACGGGCAGGACGCGCTCGAGACCGCCGACCCGTTCAACATCGTCCGCCTCATCCTCCCCCGGGCCGCCGACCAGGGCGCCGCGCACCGCGGCGCGGCCGAGACGCTGCGCCGCTGGCGCGCCGACGGCGTGCTCACCGAGGAGCCGCGCCCCGCGCTGTACGTCTACGAGCAGCGCACCGGGGCAACGCTCCAGCGCGGGGTGATCGGCGCCCTGCGGCTGACCGGGCCCGAGGAGGGCGTCGTCCTGCCGCACGAGGACGTGCTGCCCGAGGTCGTCGCCGAGCGCGCCGACCTGATGCGCGCCACCGCCGCCAACCTCGAGCCCCTGCTGCTCTCCTACCGCGGCGGCCCCTCGGGCGCCACCGCGTCCCTGGCCGAACGGGCCGCCGCGCGCCCGCCGTTGCTCGCCACCACGACGGCCGACGGCGTCCGCCACCGCGTCTGGTCCCTCACCGAGCCCGCCGAGATCGCCGCCATCAGGGCGGACCTGGCCGGGCACAGGGCGCTGATCGCGGACGGGCACCACCGCTGGGCGACGTGCCTGCGGCTCGCCGCCGAGCACGGCGGGCGCCCGCCGTGGGACCGCGGCCTGGTCCTGCTGGTGGACACCGACCGCCATCCGCTGCGCGTGGGGGCCATCCACCGGGTGCTGCCGGGGCTCGCGCCCGCCACCGCCCTGGCCGCGCTCGGCGCGGTCAGCCGCGTCACGCCGCTGCCCGGCGCGCTGCCCCAGGCCCTCGCCGCCCTCGACCGGGCCGAGGGCAACGCGTTCCTGCTGGCCGGAGAGGGCGCGTTCCACCTCGTCGACCGCCCCGACCCGGCCCTGCTGACGCGCGCGGTGCGCGGCGACCGCCCGGCCGCCTGGCGCTCCCTTGACGCCACGGTGCTGCACGAGGCGCTGCTGCCCGCCCTGGGCGAGAACGCGCCCCCGCCGTCCGCGATCCGCCATCTCCACGACGCCGCCACCGCCGTATCTCAGGCCGGGCGGGGCGGCGGCACCGCGATCCTGCTGCGCGCCGTGTCCGAGGCCACGGTCAGGGCCCTGGCCGAACAGGGCGTCACCATGCCGCAGAAGTCCACGTCCTTCGGCCCGAAACCGGCCACGGGCCTGCTGCTTCGCGACCTCACCCCTGGCGACCGAATTTAGGTTAGGCTAACCTAACTCCTCGTCCCGCCCCGCCGTGACTTGGAGCGACCGCGCCCTATGAGCACCACTGTCTTCTCCCGACGGGACGACCGGCTCGGGGAGTTCACCCTCCGCCCGGTCGACCCCACCGCCGACGCCGAGTTGCTGCACGGCTGGCTCACCCACGAGAAGTCGGCCTTCTGGCTGATGACGGAGGCCAGCGTCGACGACGTGGCGGCCGAGTTCCGCGCCATCGAGGCGGGCGACTCGCACGAGGCCCTGCTCGGCCTGCACGAGGGGCGCCCCGCGTTCCTCGTCGAACGCTACGACCCCGCCGCCGAGCCGGTCGGCGCCGCGTACGACGTCAGGCCCGGCGACATCGGCATGCACTTCCTCGTCGCCCCCACCGCGTCCCCCGTCCACGGCTTCACGCGCGCCGTGCTCACCACGGTCATGGAGCTGCTGTTCGCCGACCCCGCGACCCAGCGCGTCGTGGTCGAGCCCGACGTCCGCAACACCCGCGTCCACGCCCTCAACGCCGCCGTCGGCTTCCGCGCCGAACGCACCGTCACGCTCCCGGCCAAGGACGCCCTCCTCAGCATGTGCACGCGCGAGCAGTACGCCGCGGCAAAGGCGCCCACCGCACCCCACGAGGTCGTCGCCCACCTCACCCCCGACCGCTGGGAACGCGCCAACCGGCTGCTGATCCGCAAGGCACTCGCCGAGTTCTCCCACGAGCTCCTGCTCACCCCCGAGCGCTGCTCCGACGGGCGCTGGGCGGTGCCGAGCGACGACGGCGACGTCGTCTACCGCTTCTCCGCCGACGTGCTGGCCCTCGACCACTGGGCGGTGGACGCCGAAAGCGTGGTCCGCGAGCACGCCAGGACGGGCACCCGACTCCCGCTCGACGCCCTGGACTTCGTCGTCGAGCTGCGCGCGTCCCTGGGCCTGGGCGACGACATCCTGCCCGTCTATCTCGAGGAGATCAGCTCCACCCTCGCGGGCACCGCCTACAAGCTCGCCGCCCCCTACCGCACGGCGGCCGAGCTGGCCCGCGCGGACTTCCAGGCGATCGAGGCGGGCATGACCGAGGGCCACCCGTGCTTCGTCGCGAACAACGGCCGCCTCGGCTTCGACGCCGCCGAGTACCACGCCTACGCCCCCGAGACGGGCAGCCCGGTGCGGCTGCTCTGGCTGGCCGCGCGCCGCGACCTGACCACGTTCACCTCGGGCGCGGGCCTCGACTACGACACCCTGATCGCGGGGGAGCTGGCCCCCGAGACCCTGGTCCGCTTCGCCGACCGCATGAGGGACCTCGGCCTCGACCCCGACGCCTACCACCTGTTCCCCGTCCACCCGTGGCAGTGGTACAGCAAGCTGGCCGTGACGTTCGCCTCCGAGGTCGCCCGCCGCCACCTCGTCCCGCTCGGCCGAAGCGACGACCACTACCGCGCCCAGCAGTCGATCAGGACGTTCTTCAACGCCGCCGCCCCGCACAAGCACTATGTGAAGACGGCGCTCTCGGTCCTCAACATGGGCTTTGTCCGCGGCCTCTCCGCCGCTTACATGAAGCCGACCCCGGCCATCAACGACTGGCTCGCCGACCTGGTCCACGGCGACGAGCTGCTGGCCTCGCACGGCTTTCGGATCCTGCGCGAGCGCGCCGCCATCGGCTACCACCACAAGCAGTACGAGGCGGTCGCCGCCAAGGGCTCGCCCTACCTCAAGATGCTGGCCGCCCTGTGGCGCGAGAGCCCCGTGCCCCTGCTGGCCCCCGGCGAGCGCCTGGCCACGATGGCGTCGCTGCTGCACGTGGACCGCGAGGGGAACTCCGTGGCCGCCGCCCTGATCGCCGAGTCGGGCCTGCCACCCGCGACGTGGCTGCGCCAGTACCTCGACGCCTATCTGACCCCGCTGCTGCACTGCCTGTACGCGCACGACGTGGCGTTCATGCCGCACGGCGAGAACGTCATCATGGTGCTGCGGAACGGCGTTCCCCGGCGCGTCTTCATGAAGGACATCGCCGAGGAGATCGCCGTCATGAACACGGAGACCCCGCTGCCGCCCGAGGTCGAGCGGATCCGCATCGACATAGCGGACGACCTGTGGACGCTGACCCTGTTCACGGACGTGTTCGACTGCTTCTTCCGCTTTCTCAACGCCATCCTCGCGTCGGACGGCCTGCTGACGGAGGACGCCTTCTGGTCGACGGTGGCGGCGTGCGTCACCGACTACCAGAAGGCCACGCCGCACCTGGCCGAGCGGCACAAGCGGTTCGACCTGTTCCAGCCGCGCTTCGACCGGTCCTGCCTGAACCGCCTTCAGCTGCGCAACAACCAGCAGATGGTGGACCTGCTCGGCGACCCCGACGCCAACCTCGCGGTGGTCGGCACCCTGGACAACCCGCTGGCCCCTTACGCCTGACCCTCCGGCCCCTGCTGATCAGCCGTCGGCGCCCTCGTCGTCCAGGTCGGGGTCGAGGGCGTCGGTGAACGCGACGCCGTCGAGCTCGGCGAGGCGGTCCGCCGCGTCGGTCGTCCCTCCGCTGTCGGCCTCGACTGCCTTGGCGAACCAGTCGCGCGCCTCGCCGTCCCGCCCGACGGCGAGCAGCGCGTCGGCATAGGTGTAGCGCAGCCGCGCGGTCCACGGGTGGACGGCGGTCGAGGCCAGCTCGGGGCTCTGGAGGGTCACCACGGCCGCGTCGGGCTGGCCCAGATCCCGCCTGGCGCCCGCGGCGACGAGCCGCATCTCCACCTGCCCGGCCCTGTCGAGCCGCCGCACCTCGGGCTCCCCCGCCATGGCGAGCGCGCGCTCGGGGCGCCCGATCCCGCGCTCGCAGTCGGCCATGATGGGCCACAGGTGATCGGAACCCGACATGCGCCGCGCCGCCCTGAACTCCGTCAGGGCCTCCGCGTACTTCTCCACGGCATAGGCGGCGAAGCCCGCGGCCTCGCGCACGGCCCCCACGCGCGAGGCGAGCCGCAGCGCGACCCTCGAGTACGCGTAGGCCCGCTCGGGGTCCTCGTCCAGGAGCTTGGCGACCATGACGAGGTTGCGCGCCACATCGGTGGCCAGCGTCTTGGGCAGGCTCAGCAGCTCCTGCCGCACGGAGCGGTCGATCTCCTCGCCGGTGACCTCGTCGGGGATGGGCAGCCGCCGCGCCGACTCCCGGTCCCTGCCGCCCCGCGTGCCCTGGTCGGGAACGCGCCCGCGCCCGTCCCTGCGATACCCGGCCCGCGGCCCGCCACGATCGTCACGCCGCCCCCGGAAGTCCCGCCCCCGAGGCCCATCGCGCCGGTCATCACGCCGGTCGTCCCTGCGGTCGTCACGCCGGAACTCCCGCCGCTGCCCCGGCCTCTCGTCACGCCTCTCGTCACGCCTGTCGTCACGGCGGAACGGCGGCCTGCCACCCGCCCGTTCATCACGCCGGTCGTCACGACGGTAGTCCCGTCGCTCATCGCGCCTGTCGTCACGGCGGAACGGCGCCCTGCCACCCGCCCGTTCATCACGCCGGTCGTCTCTGCGAACGTCACGACGCTCGCCACGGACCTCGCGCCCACCGCCATACGGCCGACGATCCCGATCCGCATCCCGACCGCGGTCCCGGCTGTCGCGATCGTCCCGCCGATCATCACGGCGCCATTCCCCGCGACGGTCGTCGCGCCTCTCATCACGCCTGTCGTCGCGCCGGTATCCGGCCGGGCGGCCCGTGCCGTCCCGACGCCCGCGGAATTCACGGCGCGGCTCCCGTTGCGGCCTCTGGGGCCGTCCGTCCTCCGCATTCGACATCGACGCGGTCCCGCCTTTCCCACACAATTCACAAACAAAGACGAAAACAAAAAAGAACCCCTGGCTCCCCAGCATGTACGCTGAGAAACCAGAGGCCCCATAAAAATTGTCCGGCGGTGTCCTACTCTCCCACACGGTCCCCCATGCAGTACCATCGGCGCAGAGAGGCTTAGCTTCCGGGTTCGGAATGTAACCGGGCGTTTCCCTCTCGCCATGACCACCGGAACACTTTGGAAGTGCTCCAAGCGAACAAGCACACTCTTCACTTGGAATAGGTCGATCAAGAATTCACAGTGGACGCGAGCATCTGCGGACAAGCCCTCGGCCTATTAGTA
>NZ_QEST01000189.1 GCF_003311645.1 Streptomyces sp. PT12
GCCAGTTCGAGGCGGGTTATGAGTACGGTCCGACCTTCCAGGGCCTGCGCCGGGCCTGGAGCCGCGACGGCGAAGTCTTCGCCGAGATCGCCCTCCCCGAGGACCAGGCGCACACCGCGGCCCACTTCGGCCTCCACCCGGCCCTGCTGGACGCCGCGCTGCACGCGAACAACTTCGCCGAGGGACACGGCGCGGCGGATGAGGGCCAGGTGGCGCTGCCGTTCGCCTGGAACGGGGTCAGCCTGCACGCCTCGGGGGCCACGGCTCTCCGGGTGCGAACGGTTGCCACGGGGAGCGACAGCGTGTCGATCGAGCTGGCCGACCCGTCAGGTCGCCCCGTGGCCACGGTGGGCTCCCTCGCGCTGCGGTCGATCGCGGCGGACCAGCTGGCGAAGGGCTCCGAGGGCTCGGCGGTGGGGGAGTCGTTGTTCCGGGTGGAATGGGTCCCGCTTACCCCGAGGGAGACCGCCGTCGAGATTCCCGAGGGTGTTGAACTGCTCAATCTCACCGGGGTGAGCGGTGATGTGCGTGATCTGACGGGGCGTGTGCTGCGGGCTGTTCAGGAGTATCTGGCGGATGAGGACCGTCCGGATGGCGCGCGCCTGGCGGTTCTTACGCGTGGTGCCGTGGCTGCCGTTTCGTCCGCCGAGGTGACCAGTCCTGCGGCTGCTGCCGTCTGGGGCCTCATCCGTTCCGCGCAGGCTGAGCATCCTGGCTGTCTGGTGCTGGTCGATCTTGATGATGAGTCTTCCAGTCGTGCTGCTCTTGCTACGGCGCTCAGTGCGGGTGAGCCGCAAGTGGCGGTGCGCAGCGGTGGGTTGACGGTGCCGCGTGTGGTGAGGGTTGGTTCGCCGGGGGTGGGTTCTCGTCGGTTGGATCCGGAGGGGACGGTGTTGATCAGTGGGGCGGGGATGATCGG
>NZ_QEST01000100.1 GCF_003311645.1 Streptomyces sp. PT12
AGTTCGCTGATCAGGGGGCGTGGCCTGGCGGCGGTGAAGGCCGGGGCGAAGACGGACCAGTCGACATCAGCGACGGTCAGACACGTCAGGTCCTCATCCAACGCCCGCTGAAGCGCCGCGATAGCCACCTCAGGAGCCAGAGAACGCAAACCACGCCTGCGCAGCCCATCCCCCTCGACCTCAGCCATACCACCCCCACCCCACGGACCCCAGGCAATCGACGTCGCCCTCAAACCACGAGCCCGACGACGCTCCGCCACACCATCCAAAAACGCATTCGCCGCCGAATACGCACCACCCGCACCACTCCCCCACACACCCGCCACCGAGGAAAACAACACAAACGCATCCAACTCCCGCTCACCCAACAACTCATCAAGATGCGCAGCACCAGCCGCCTTCGCCGCCATCACCTCCGACAACTCCTCCGCCGAAAGATCGGCAAGCACCGTACTCCGACTCACCCCAGCCGCATGCACCACCGCCGTAAGACCCGGAAGCCCATCCAGCAACGCCGCCACCGACGCACGATCCGCAACATCACACGCCACCACCCGCACACCCGCAGGAAGACCACCAACCACACCACCACTCCGACTAGCCAAAACCACCTCCTCCGCACCCAAACCCAACAACCACTCACCCACACGCCGCCCCAACGCACCCGTACCACCCGTCACCAACACCGTCCCCCGCGGCAACCACCTACCCCGCACCACACCAAACGGCGCACGCACCAGACGCCGAGCAAAAACACCAGAAGGCCGAATAGCCACCTGATCCTCAATGCCGTTCAGCACACTGGCAAGTCGGGTCAGCGCCCGGTCGTCCAGCTCGGCGGGCAGATCGACCAGCCCGCCCCAACGCCCCGGCTGCTCAAGGCCGA
>NZ_QEST01000013.1 GCF_003311645.1 Streptomyces sp. PT12
TGAGCTCTTTCAGTACTGCCGCTCCAGAGTGAGGACCGCCGCGGAGATTGACGACATTCGATTCGGACTGCATCGGGACTTGCGGAAGATCCGCCATGACTTCAGTCGTGCGACGCCGCGCTCGACCGGCGCCCGCGCTGCGGACAGCGCGCGGTTGACGGTTTGCTGGGTCGGCGTGAGGTCACGGCCTGGCGGGCGTCTGAGGGGCGTCGTCACCCACGGTCCGGCTCCCATATAGGCGCGGTCGGCGAGGACAGGAACGCCCTGGCGTTCGCAGATCCGGAAGATCCGGTGCGTGCGGGCCGCGGTGAGATCGTGCGCGCGGCCGGGCAGCGTCGGCGAGATCCACAGCAGCTTCCCGACGGGGTCGGTCACCACCTGTACGTTCACCCCGTGTCGGCGGTGCTTGTGGGAGAAGTCGGCCCGGCTGTCGCCAACCCGGTCGCACTCCGCGAGGGTGCCGTCGAGCAGGACGTAGTCCGGGTTTGCCTCGCGCAGGGCGCGCAGCAGGCCAGGTGCCCGGTCGGCGAGCAGGTCGACGACGGCTGACGTGTAGGCGTGGGCGGTGCCGACGGAGATGCCGAACCCGGCAGCAAGCTGGGCGAGGGTGTCGTGCCGGCGCAGGTACACAAGGCCGACCAGGGCACGCTGGTGCGGTGGGAGCTTGCAGCGGCGGTCACCCTCGCGGGTGACGATGAGCATCGTGACCCACTCGACCAGGGCGTGGGGAAGGTCGAGTGCGGCAGAATACGGAACCAACGCGGCTCCTGTGCCTGTGGGTTGAGACTTCGAACACCTCCCCCAACGTCACGGGAGCCTCGTGCGTTGCGGGCATCGATCCCGTCACCCGATCAGTGGCCACGCTGAAAGAGCTCA
>NZ_QEST01000295.1 GCF_003311645.1 Streptomyces sp. PT12
TGGCGGTGCGGGCGCCTGAGTCGGAGGTGCTGCCGCTGCTGACCGACGGGGTGGATATCGCGGCGGTCAACGGCCCGGATTCCGTGGTGCTTTCCGGTGACGAGCAGGCCGTGGTGGCGCTGGCCGGGCGGTGGAAGCACAAGCGGCTCGCGGTGAGCCATGCGTTCCACTCGCATCTGATGGACCCGATGCTGGAGGCGTTCCGTGCGGTCGCCGAGACGTTGACCTATCACCCGGCGCGCCTGCCCATCGCGGGGCAGCCGGAGAGCGTTGACGCCGAGTACTGGGTGCGGCACGTCCGCGAGGCGGTCCGCTTCCATGACGCCACCGAGCAGCTGCGCGCCGATGGCGTCGGCACGTTCCTTGAGATCGGCCCCGACGGCGTGCTCTCCGCCATGGTCGACGGCGTTCCGCTGCTCCGCTCCGGGCGTTCCGACATCCGCACGCTGCTCAACGCGGTGGCGCACGGGTTCGTCGAGGGAGCCGCCGTTGACTGGCGCGCGTTCTTCGCCGGAACGGGCGCGGTCCGCGTCGACCTGCCGACCTATGCCTTCCAGCACCAGCGCTTCTGGCCCCGTGCGTCGGGGTGGACCGGCAGCGTGACCGCCATCGGCATGGGCGCCACCGACCACCCGCTGCTGAGCGCCGCCACCAGCCTCGCCAGCGGTGAAGCGGTGCTGTTCACCGGCCGGGTCTCCATCGAGACACACCCCTGGCTGGCCGATCACACGATCTCGGGAACGGTTCTGCTGCCCGGCGCCGCCATGGTGGAACTCGCCGTCCGCGCGGGTGACCAGGTGGGCTGTGAGCTGGTCGAGGAGCTGACCCTTGAAGCGC
>NZ_QEST01000172.1 GCF_003311645.1 Streptomyces sp. PT12
TCGAGGATGAGGTGGGCGTTGGTGCCGGAGATCCCGAACGAGGACACCCCCGCACGCCGAGGACGCCCCACCTCAGGCCACACCACCGACTCCTCCAACAACCGCACACCCGACCCCGACCACTCCACCAACCCCGAACCAGCACCAGCACCAGCACCAGAACCAGCACCCGACCCTCCCCCACCCACCCACAACGTCCGAGGCAACACCCCACACCGCAACGCCATCACCATCTTGATCACCCCACCCACCCCCGCAGCCGCCTGCGCATGCCCCACATTCGACTTCAACGACCCCAACCACACCCCACCCCCACCACCACCCCGCCCATACACCCCCACCAACGCCCCCACCTCAACCGGATCACCCAACCGCGTCCCCGTCCCATGACCCTCCACCACATCCACCCCACCCACACCCACCCCAGCCCGACCCAACGCCTCCCACACCACCCGCCCCTGCGCCACCCCCGACGGCGCAGACAACCCATTCGACGCACCATCCTGATTCACCGCAGAACCCCGCACCACACCCCACACCCGACGCCCCCACCGCACCGCATCCGACAACCGCTCCAACACCACCAACCCCACACCCTCCGCCAAGCCGAAGCCGTCGGCGTCGGCCGCATACGCCCGACACCGGCCGTCCGGCGCGAGGGCTCCCTGCCGCGAGAACTCGGTGAGCGGGCCGAGGCCGGACATCACCGTCACCCCGCCCGCGAGCGCCAGGTCGCAGTCCCCGGCCCGCAGCGCCTCGCACGCCAGGTGCAGCGCCACCAACGACGACGAACACGCCGTGTCCACCGTCACCGCAGGACCCTCAAGACCCAGCGC
>NZ_QEST01000132.1 GCF_003311645.1 Streptomyces sp. PT12
GCAGCGGCAGCACCTCCGACTCCGACGCCTGCACCGCCACCATCGCACCACCCTCCGGCAGCGCACCCATCAGACGACCACGGGCCGCCACCAGAGCGCACGCGTCGTCCAGAGACAACACCCCCGCGACATGCGCCGCCCCGATCTCGCCGATCGAGTGACCGGCGAGAAAGTCAGGGCTGACACCCCACGACTCGACCAGCCGGAACAGCGCCACCTCAACCGCGAACAACGCCACCTGCGCGAACTCGGTGCGACTGAGCAGGTCCGCGGCCCCACCGAAGGTCACATCGCGCAGGGGGCGGGTCAGTTCGCGGTCCAGGCGCGCGCACACGGCGTCGAACGCGTCCGCGTACACAGGAAACGCCTCATACAACTCCCGCCCCATGCCAAGCCGTTGACTGCCCTGCCCCGAGAACAGGAAGGCGAGCGAGCCGCTGGTCCTCGATCCGGTGATGAGGTGGGCGGCCGAGCGGTTCTCGGTGAGGGCGTCGAGGCCGGTGGTCAGCGTGTCGAGGTCACCGGCGAGGACGATGGCGCGACTGTCGAGTGCCGCGCGGCTGGTGGCCGTGGTGAACGCCAGGTCGAGCGGGCGGAGTTCGGGGTGGACAGCGAGGTGGGAACGTAGGGCGGCGGCCTGGTCGCGCAGGGCGGCGTCGCCGCGCCCGGAGAGCCGCACGGGGACGAGGGGGAGGGTCGGTGCGCTCGGCGGGGTGGGCTCGGCGGGGTCGGTGGTCGGTGCTTGTTCGATGATGGTGTGGGCATTGGTGCCGCTCATCCCGAACGAGGACACACCCGCCCGACGCGGCCCCTCCGACT
>NZ_QEST01000121.1 GCF_003311645.1 Streptomyces sp. PT12
TTGGTGCCGCTCATCCCGAACGAGGACACACCCGCCCGACGCGGCCCCTCCGACTCCCACACCCGCGCCTCGGTCAGCAGCTCGACCGCGCCCGCCGACCAGTCCACATGCGGCGTGGGCTCATCGACATGAAGCGTCCTGGGCAACACCCCATGCCGCATCGCCATGACCACCTTGATCACACCAGCGACACCCGAAGCCGACTGCGTATGACCAATGTTCGACTTCAACGACCCAAGCCACACAGGCCGTTCACGCCCCTGACCATACGTGGCGACAACAGCCTGAGCCTCGATCGGATCACCCAGACGCGTCCCCGTCCCATGCGCCTCCACCAGATCCACATCCACAACCGACAAACCCGCCGACGCCAACGCCTGACGAATCACCCGCTGCTGCGACGGACCATTCGGCGCCGTCAACCCATTCGACGCACCATCCTGATTCACAGCAGAACCACGCACCACGGCCAGGACGGGGTGGCCGTTGCGACGGGCGTCGGAGAGGCGTTCCACCAGCACAAGCCCGACGCCCTCACCCCACCCCGTGCCATCAGCAGCAGCAGCGAACGCCTTGCACCGCCCATCCGAGGCAAGACCACCCTGACGCGAAAACTCGATAAACGTCCCCGGAGTAGACATCACGGTCACACCACCCGCAAGCGCCAACGAGCACTCACCCTGCCGCAACGCCTGCACCGCCCAATGCAACGCCACCAACGACGACGAACACGCCGTATCCACCGTCACCGCAGGACCCTCAAGCCCAAACGCATACGACAACCGACCCGACACCACACTCGCCGCGTTGCCCGTG
>NZ_QEST01000193.1 GCF_003311645.1 Streptomyces sp. PT12
GCAGCGGCAGCACCTCCGACTCCGACGCCTGCACCGCCACCATCGCACCACCCTCCGGCAGCGCACCCATCAGACGACCACGGGCCGCCACCAGAACGCACGCGTCGTCCAGAGACAGCACCCCCGCGACATGCGCCGCCCCGATCTCGCCGATCGAGTGACCCGCAAGGAAGTCTGGCGTGATCCCCCACGACTCGACCAGCCGGAACAGCGCCACCTCAACAGCGAACAACGCCACCTGCGCGAACTCGGTGCGACTGAGCAGGTCCGCGTCCCCACCGAACACCACATCGCGCAGCGGGCGGGTCAGTTCGCGGTCCAGGCGCGCGCACACGGCGTCGAACGCGTCCGCGTACACAGGAAACGCCTCATACAACTCCCGGCCCATGCCAAGCCGTTGACTGCCCTGCCCCGAGAAGAGGAACGCCAGGGAGCGATCCTCCGTGGTGGCCATGACCAGTCCGTGGGCCGTGCGGTTCTCGATCAGCGCGTCGAGGCCGGAGTGCAGCGACTCCTGGTCCCCGGCCAGCACAACGGCCCGGTGGTCGAGGGGTGTTCGGCTGGTGGCGGTGGAGTAGCCGAGGTCGAGCGGGCGGGCCTGGGTCATCGCCCGCAGGCGAGCGGCCTGGGCGCGCAGCGCCTCCGGGCTGGCGCCGGAGAGGGTGATCGGGACAAGGGGGAGCGCAACGTGGGGCTGAGCGGAGGGCGTTGACTCGGGGAGCGGGGGCTGGGGGGCTTGTTCGATGATGGTGTGGGCGTTGGTGCCGCTCATCCCGAACGAGGACACACCCGCCCGACGCGGCCCCTCCGACT
>NZ_QEST01000293.1 GCF_003311645.1 Streptomyces sp. PT12
GACCGTACTCATAACCCGCCTCGAACTGGCGCGAGTAGAAGCGATCCAGATCAACGGCAGTCGCACCGGCAGGCGGCCACTGGGCAAACGCGGAACCCTCGGCCTCGACGGGATCGGCGGCCTCGGCGGGATCGGCGGCGAGATGGCCACTGGCATGCAGAGTCCACGCGGCCTGGGAATCCGCATCGGCGGCCCTGGAGTGAACGGTCACCGGACGACGACCCGTCTCATCGGGCGCCCTGACCGTGACCTGAAGAAGAACGGCCTCGGCCTCGGGCAGGGTCAACGGCGCGTGAATGACCAGCTCGTCCAGCGTCCCCGCCCCGACCTCATCCCCGGCCCGGATGGCGAGTTCGACGAGAGCGGCACCCGGGAGGAGAACCGTGCCGAACACCGCGTGATCCGCCAGCCACGGATGACTCCGCAGCGAAACCCTGCTGGTCAACACGGTCACGTCATCACCCGCCACCGACACGACCGCCCCCACCAACGGATGATCCGCGACCGCGAGCCCGGCAGACGACACATCACCCACCGCCGAACCCATCGGCTCCAGCCAGTAACGCTGGTGCTCAAAGGGGTAGGTCGGCAGGTCGGCCCGGGCGGGAGTGTGCGGAACGCGCCAGTCAAGGGATCCGCCATGAACGTGCAGGGCCGCCAGGGAGGCAAGGAAACGCCGATACCCGCCCTCGTCACGACGCAGCGTCCCCGTAACCGTGGCATCCGGGGTGGCGTCCTGAATGCTGTGGATCAGGACGGGGTGGGTGCTGACCTCGATGAACGTGGAGTGCCCCTCGTCGGCAAG
>NZ_QEST01000032.1 GCF_003311645.1 Streptomyces sp. PT12
AGGCGCATGCGAGACGCGCGGCTCCGCCTGGGCTACACACAGGCCGATGTCGCTGCCGCCCTGGGCTACACGCAGAGCTGGGTGTCCAAGGCCGAGAAGGGCCGACTCGAACTCGACCGCACCAGCGTCATCAACGCGATCGCCGCCGTACTGCACGTCCATCCCAACGAGCTGATCGAGCGCCCGTACAACCAGACCGCAGCGGCGAACCAGTGGCAGGTCAGCGCGGCGTCGATCATAAGAGAGCTGCGGCGCTACGACCTGACGCCCGTGTTCGACGGCCAGCCGCGGCCAGCCGCGGCGCTGTGGGCCGAGACAGCGAAGCTGCACACGCTGCGGGACAACGCCAAGAACACCAGCATCCTGGCGGTGCTGCCGGACCTGCTGCGCGAGTCGCGGGCCCTGGCCGAGGTGTCGAGCGGCAGGGAGCGCGAGGAGGCGTTCGCTATCTACACCATCTGCTGCAAGTTCGGCCACACCTCGGCACACGCGTTGGGGCATCCCGAGCTGGTGGCGATGACGTGTGAACGCGCCGCGTGGGCGGCCGAACGCAGCGGGGACGAGCTGATGCCCGCGATCGCGCACTGGATGCGGGTGTGGGACATGTGGGCCACGGCCGACTGGCTCGACGCCACGGCGCTGTCGGACAAAGCGCTGCGGGCAATCGAGCCGCTGTATGCCCGTGGGGACCCGGCGGCCGTGCGGGTCTGGGGATCCCTGCACCTGCGGGCCGCTGTGTCGGCGGCGCGCGGCAGCCTCGCCAACGAGGCCCGCCATCGCATCGCCCAAGCCCAGGAGGC
>NZ_QEST01000105.1 GCF_003311645.1 Streptomyces sp. PT12
TCGCACCGGCGCGGGCAGCAGGCATGCACACCGCGCTCGTCCGCCGCGGCCCCTGAGCCGTCATCCAGTGGGAGACCGACATCGTCACCCTCAACCCCCTCGCGCGGGCGCTGTTCTCGGCCTTTGCGCACACCAGGAACCTCGCCGAGATGACCTTTCTCGACGAGGCGGGCAAGACGTTCCACGCCGACTGGGACCGCGCGGCGGCGTCCTGCGTGGCCGCGCTGCGGGCGACGCGGCACCTCGGGGACCGGGCCAGGCTGGCCGGGCTGCTGGCCACGCTGGGCGAGGACGCGCGCTTCGCCGCGCTCTGGGCCCGTTACGACGTGGAGCCCAAGACGCGGGAGCGCAAGGTCTTCCTCCATGGCGAGGTGGGCGAGCTGGAGCTGGACTTCCAGACGTTCGCGATCGGCGGCTCACCGGGCCACGAGCTGGTCGCCTACCAGGCCGAGCCGGGCAGCGAGAGCGAACGCCGCCTGCTGGCGCTGCGCCCGCCGCGCTGACCGGGCGCGCCTTCCCTCCCGTCGGCGTCGGCGTCGGGCTGGCTGATCTCGGCCCACAGCGCGTCGAGGGAGAGGCCGAGGACATCGGCGATCGCCGCGATGGTCGGAAAGGCCGGGGTGGCCACGCGGCCCGACTCGATCTTTCTGAGGGTCTCGGGCGAAACGCGTGCGTCGAGCGCGGTCTCCAGGATCGAGCGCTCTCCCCTGGCTCGACGGAGCAGGGCGCCGAGGCGCCGTCCGCGCTCGACCTCCGCGGGAGTGAGCGGAAGTCTGACCATGGACCCAATTCTAGTACCGGTATAGTATGGCCGGTATAGTTATTGGTCGCATGAGAAGGGCGCCACGTGATCGAGATCCTGAACCCCACCCTGCTGGCCCGCGCACGGGACACCGGCGCCCTGGTCGCCGACATCCTCCAGGCGCTCAAGGCCCGCACCACGGTCGGCACCAACCTCCTCGACATCGACCGCTGGGCCGAGACGATGATCGTCGAGGCGAGGGCGCAGTCCTGCTACGTCGACTACGCGCCGTCCTTTGGACGCGGCCCGTTCGGGCACCACATCTGCACGGCCGTCAACGACGCGGTGCTCCATGGGCGGCCCCATGACCGCACGCTCGCCGACGGCGATCTGCTGACGCTCGACCTCGCCGTCTCGCGCGGAGGGGTCGCCGCGGACGCCGCCATCAGCTTCATCGTCGGCGACACGGAGCCCAAGGAGAGCGTCGCGATGATCGACGCGACCGAGCGCGCGCTCGCCTCGGGGATCGCCGCCGCCAGGCCCGGGGCCCGCATCGGCGACATCTCCCACGCCATCGGCACGGTGCTCGGCGAGGCGGGCTACGCGATCAACACCGAGTTCGGGGGCCATGGCATCGGGTCGACGATGCACCAGGACCCGCACGTGCCGAACACCGGGCGGCCAGGCCGTGGATACGCGTTGCGCCCCGGGCTGCTGCTGGCGCTCGAGCCATGGGTCATGGCGGACACCGCCACGCTCGTCACCGATGCCGACGGGTGGACGCTCAGGAGCGCGACGGGCTGCCGGACGGCGCACAGCGAGCACACGATCGCCATCACCGACGACGCAGCCGAGATCCTGACCCTGCCGACGTCGGCGCGGCGCGCCTAGGACGCGCCGCGCGTGACACGCTGTGTCCACGAACCGGCGAAAGGGAGACATCACATCATGGCGACCCTGTACGACACCCCCCTGCGCACGCTCGACGGCGAGGACACCTCGCTCGGCGCCTTCCGCGGCAAGGCGGTCCTGGTGGTCAACGTGGCGTCGCGCTGCGGGCTGACCCCGCAGTACGCGGGACTTGAACGGCTCCAGAGGCAGTACGGCGAGCGCGGCTTCGCCGTCCTCGGCTTCCCGTGCAACCAGTTCGCCGGGCAGGAGCCTGGGTCGTCGGAGGAGATCAGGGAGTTCTGCTCCGCGACGTACGGCGTGACGTTCCCGATGTTCGAGCGGATCGAGGTCAACGGCCCGGGGCGGCACCCGCTCTACGCCGAGCTGACGCGCACGCCTGACGGCTCGGGGGAGGCGGGCGATGTCCAGTGGAACTTCGAGAAGTTCCTGGTGTCCCCCGAGGGCGAGGTCGTGGGCCGATTCAGGCCGCGCACCGAGCCGGAGGACCAGGATCTGGTGGCGGCGATCGAGGCACGGCTTCCCCTGCGGGGGGCCGAGCACGGCGGCTGACGGCTGGACGCCCTCCCGCGCGCCGCCCGCCGGGGGTGGCGCGCGCCCCTCGGGCCTGCCCCGGCAGCCGCCACTCGGGTCAATGACCTGACGGTGGCGTTCCCCACGGCGCGGGGCGAGGTCGCGGTGGCGCGTGACCTGTCGTTCGACCTGGCCGGGGGCGGGACGCGGTGTTCCAGCGGCCGGGGGCTGCCCCGGCTGCTCGGCCTGGTGCGTGAGGCGAGGGGGAGAACGCCGTTGACTCCTCATGCCCGCGCCGCTGGGGCGTGTGTCACCCCGCGGGTTCGATGCGGAGGACGGCCGCGGTGTCGACGATCTCGACGACCTCGAGGCTCATGACGTCATTGACGGTCGCGACCGTTCCCACGCCGCAGTTCAGGCCGACGCCGCCGCCGCCGTCCGACGACGTGCTGCCGCCCCCCGCGCAGCCCGCGACGCTGAAGCCCGAGCCCGTGAGCGGCGCGACCATCTCGACCGTGTCGCCGCTGATCGCCATCACCTCGATGGGTCCGAGGCCGTACGCCTGCGGCACGGTCACGACATCGCCCACGGCGACCTCGATCTCGCACGTCCCGTCGGCGCACGGCCCGGTCGGCGAGGGCGCGGGCGTGGCCTCCTCGGTGGGCGTGGCCGCGGGGTCGGACGCGGGGTCGGACGCGGGCTCATCGGAGCCCGACCCGCTGGCCTTGTCCCCGGCCGCGGACCCGTCGGGAGAATCCGAGGATTCCTGGGAGTCCGGGGACTCCGAGGAGCACGACGTGACAGCGGCGCACACGACAGCGGCGACAACGGCGGCGACGGCGGCGGTGGTTGGCGTCCTACGCATCATGGCCGCCATCGAACCACGCCCCGGCCGGGACCCCTCCCCCGCACCCGCGCGACCGCGCCCGGCTCAACGCGTGGGGCGCGCCTCGGCCCGAACGCTCACCCGCCCCGGGGCGGAGTCGGTCATGCCGAACCTCAGGTGCTCGACATGGTGGACGGCCTGGTCCAGCAGCTCGGCGACGTGGTCGTCGTGGAGAGCGTAGACGACCGAACGGCCCTGGCGCGTCCCCGTGACCAGGCCGAGGTTGCGCAGCAGCCTCAACTGGTGGGAGCACGCGGACTGTTCCATGCCGACCGCGGCGGCGAGCTCGGTCGCGGCGCACGGGCCCTCGCGCAGGCGGGCCAGGATGAGCAGCCGCGAGGGGGTGGAGAGCGCCTGGAGGGTGGTGGCCACCTGGGAGGCGTTCTCCGCGGTGAGCCGGGTGCGCGGCGCCGCGCCGTCGCGGGGGGTCTTTCCTCTGTGGCCCATGGCGCCATCCTACGGACATCGATACATGAATGGATGTTCAATGATTCCTGTATGGTGGTGCGGTCCGATCGTCCCCCTCGGGAAGGGCTCGCCGCGCCATGTCCTCCACCCTGACCGCGAAGGCCCCGCCGCCCGCGGCCCCGCCCGCGGCGCGCCGCCGAAGGACCCGCCTGCTCGCGCTGCCCGAGGCCCGCTGGGCGCTGGCCGCCCTCGCGCTCTTCCTGGTCGCGCTCCCGCTGCACCTGCTCGGCGCCCCGTGGTGGCTGTGGGGCCCGCTGTATGCCGCCGTCTATGTCACCGGCGGCTGGGAGCCGGGGTGGGCTGGCCTGATGGCCCTCAGGGAGAAGACCCTGGACGTGGACCTGCTCATGGTGGTGGCCGCGCTCGGCGCCGCCGCCATCGGCCAAGTGCTCGACGGGGCGCTGCTGATCGTCATCTTCGCGACCTCGGGCGCCCTTGAGGCCGTGGCGACCGCCCGCACCGCCGACTCCGTGCGGGGCCTGCTCGACCTCGCCCCCTCCACCGCGACACGGCTGCTGCCCGACGGCGGTGAGGAGACGGTCGCGGCCGGGGCGCTGGCCGTGGGCGACACGATCCTGGTGCGGCCAGGGGAGCGGATCGGCGCCGACGGGCGCGTGCTCGACGGGGCGAGCGACGTCGACCAGGCCACGATCACGGGCGAACCCCTGCCGGTCACCAAGAAGCTGGGGGACGAGGTGTTCGCTGGCACCGTCAACGGCACGGGCGCCCTGCGCGTGCGCGTCGAACGCGACCCCGCGGACTCGGTGATCGCCCGCATCGTGCGCATGGTCGAGGAGGCGTCGGAGACCAAGGCCCCGACGCAACTGTTCATCGAGAAGGTCGAACAGCGCTACTCGCTCGGCATGGTCGTCGCGACCCTCGCCGTCTTCGCGATCCCGCTGGCGTTCGGGGCGACGTTGCAGTCGGCGCTGCTGCGCGCGATGACGTTCATGATCGTCGCCTCGCCGTGCGCGGTGGTGCTCTCCACGATGCCCCCGCTGCTCTCGGCCATCGCCAACGCGGGCCGCCACGGCGTGCTCGCCAAGTCCGCCGTCGTCATGGAACGCCTCGCGCAGGTCGACGCCGTCGCGCTCGACAAGACCGGAACGCTCACCGAGGGCACCCCGCGCGTCACCGATGTGCGCCCGCTGGCCGAAGGCGGCCTGGACGAACGGGAGTTGCTGGCGCTTGCCGCATCGGCCGAGCACCCGAGCGAGCACCCGCTTGCCCGCGCGGTGGTCGAGGCCGCCCACGAGCGCGGCCTTGTCATCGCCGCCGCGGAGGACTTCGCCTCGGCGCCGGGCCGTGGCGTGCGCGCCATGGTCGATGGTCACCTGACCGACGTCGGCTCCCCGGCCCGTCTGTTGCCCGCGGACGACGGCCACGCGCACGCGGTGGCACGGGAGTTGGAGAACGCCGGGCGCACCGCCGTCGTCGTGCTGCGCGACGGGGCCGCGGTCGGCGTGCTCGGCGTCGCCGACCGGCTGCGCCCCGACGCCGCGGCCACCGTCGCGGCGCTCACCCACCTCACGGGGAGCACCCCGGTGTTGCTCACCGGCGACAACGAGCGCGCCGCGCGCCACCTGGCCGCCGAGGTCGGCATCACCGATGTCCGCGCGGGGCTGCTCCCCCAGGACAAGGTGGCCGCCGTCCGCGCGTGGGAGCGGGAGGGCAGGCACGTCCTGGTGGTCGGCGACGGCGTCAACGACGCCCCCGCCCTCGCCGCCGCGCACTGCGGCGTCGCGATGGGCAAGGCGGGCTCCGACCTCGCCCTGGAGACCGCCGACGCCATCGTGGTCCGCGACGAGCTGGCCACCATCCCCGCCGTCGTCACCCTCTCGCGCACCGCGAGGCGCCTGGTGATCCAGAACCTCGTCATCGCGGGCACGTTCATCGCCGTCCTGGTCACCTGGGACCTCGCGGGCACGCTCCCCCTCCCCCTCGGCGTCGCGGGCCACGAGGGCTCGACGGTGATCGTCGGCCTCAACGGCCTCCGCCTGCTGCGCGAGTCCGCGTGGACGGGCGTCAACTCGCCCCTCGCCCCTCGCCTCCGTGGGCCAGCGCGCTGGGCGAGAGGCGCCCGCCGATCGCGGGCGCCTCGTGGACGAGCGAGGTGATGAGCCCTGCGGGCGGCCACGACGACGGCTGAGCGCGGACACCCTCCCGCTCGCCGCCTGCCGGGGTACCGGTGTCGTGGGGGCGCGGTGGTGGCCGCTCACGGTGGCGCGCCCTCAGGAAAGAGGGCGCCGAACGCACCGTGATCGGCGGCCTGTTGGGATACGCGCGTGCGGAGATCCGAACTCCTCGCACAACGGATCAGGGACGCCGGATTCGACGTGCGGTCGGTGGAGGGGCGCACCGGCGGTGTCGTCGCCGTCGCGAGACTCGTCACCCTGGGCGACGGCACGCGGGTCTTCGCCACGTGCCTGCCGGACACGGCCTCCGGTGCCTTCGCCGTGGAAGCGGCCGGACTGATGAGCCTCCGCGCGACCGGCCATGTCAGAACCCCGGAGATCGTCCATGCCTCGCCCCATGTGCTGATGCTGCGCCCTCAGCGCCCCCGCCGCGACGACCCGGTCTTCTGGGACGATCTCGGCGCCTCGATCGCCGCCTTGCACACCGGAACGGTCGGCCAGCGGTTCGGCTGCGCTCTCGTCGTTCACCGCGCGCGCATTGAGCTTATGGAGCGGGCCGGTCCTGGGCGGGCGCGCGCGTCGTTCAGCGGGCCCATTCGCGCTTATGCCCCGCTTACGCGAGGCCGGGTGCTCTTCTCAAACGCGGCACGTTCTGTTCACCACAGAGTGTGCCCTGTTGCCGGAGAGACCCCGCCCCGGCCTAAGCCGCGGATAAGTACCGGCATGCTCCCTGAGCTCAACGTGCGCCAGGCTTGACAACGCCACGTTCGGCCAGGGCAGGCCCGAAGGGTGCGCGCTACCTCAGCCGAGTGGCCCACACCACAGGACCGCTACTATACGGAAACGGCAATCGTTTCCAATAAGTGGAGGAGTCCCATGGCCGTCCCCAAGCGACGCGTGTCCCGCAGCAACACCCGCCATCGGCGCGCCCAGTGGAAGGCGAGCGGGCCCGACCTGGTGCCGATCACGATCGAGGGCCGCGAGCACCTGGTCCCCCGCAGCCTGGTCCGCGCCTACCAGCGCGGCCTGCTCACCCCCTGACGCCGACCACAGGCACCGACCACGAGCGCCCGCCCCGCAAAGGAGACCCCGATGTCCGCCCACTGCCAACTCACCGGCCGCGCACCGCGGTTCGGCAACCAGATCTCGCACTCCCACCGGCGCACCAGGCGCCGGTTCGACCCCAACATCCAGTCCAAGCGCTACTGGCTGCCCAGCGAGAACCGCTTTGTGCGGCTCCGGCTGAGCGCCAAGGGCATCAAGACCGTCGACGCCATCGGCGTCGAGGCCGCCGTCGCCCGCATCCGCGCCCGCGGCGAGAAGGTCTGAGGAGAGGAGCACCCCGATGGCCAAGGCCAGCAAGATCGCCAAGAACGACAAGCGCAAGGAGATCGTGGCCCGTTACGCCGAGCGCCGGGCCGAGCTGAAGCGGATCATCCGCGCCCCCGGCAGCACGCCCGAGGAACGGGACGCGGCACAGCGGGAGTTGCGCCGTCAGCCGCGCGACGCCAGCGCGACCCGCGTCCGCAACAGGGACAGCGTCGACGGCCGCCCCCGAGGCCACCTGCGGACCTTCGGCCTCTCGCGCATCAACGTCCGCCGCATGGCGCACGCCGGGGAGCTGCCAGGCGTCACCAAGTCCAGCTGGTGAGGACGGCCGCGCACCCGCGTCGACGACAGCGCGGGAGCGCGGTGAGCCACCGTCGAGAGGGTCACACCGTATCCCCTTGATGAAAACGATTGTCGTTACATAGGCTCTCCGCGGAGGAGGCACCTCCCCGCTTTCTCCACTCCGCCGCGCCCCTGGGCCAGCACATGGGCGGCGCGCGGTCCACCCCTCGTCTCGCGGGCGCCGAACGCGCCCGGGAAAAGGAGCAGTTGACCGACATGACCGCATCCATACGCCAGCGATGGCGTCCAGCCGTCACGGGCCTGCTGGCGGTGACGCTGGCGGCAGGCGCCCACGGCACCGCGCACGCGGCCGATCCGCTCGTGCTCGACCATGGCCACATAGACGCGTTCAACGTCACGGCCGAGGACGGCGAGCTGGTCCTCGACCTGGCCGAGGACGTCACCGGGTCGCACGTCAGGCACGCCCCCGAGGACGTGCTGCTGCACGTCAAGGAGGACGCCTGGATCGACGGCATCCCCGAGCAGTACCCGGGATCCCCCGCGGGCTATGTGCTGCCGCTCACGCAGGACCAGAACCTCATCTGGCCCGGCTGGAACACCGGCGGCGTCGCGGGCAGCGGCTACACCGACGTCGAGATCGAGATCACCGAGGTCAACGGCCCTGGCCCGGTGTACCTCTACACGCTCAGCGGCTTCGGCACGGTGACCTCCCTGCTCGAGGACGGGGGCCATCAACTCCCCGGCACCCTGCGGGAGGAGACGCCCGCGCACACCCACGCGCAGTGGACGTTCGCCGAGCCCGGCCAGTACACCCTCACCGCCCGCGCCACCGCGACCAACCCCGACACGGGCCAGTCGCTCACCAGCGACGCCGCGGCATACGCGTTCTCCGTCGGCGACCAGGAGGAGCCGCCGCCCGGTCCGACGAGCCTGGCGATCGAAGGGCTCGCCGACCACTACCACACCGGCGACGCCGTCGAGTTGACGGCGGTGCCCAACGTCGAGACGGACCTGGACCACTACCACTGGTACACCAGGGACTCGGCGCGGGCCGAATGGGAGGCCGCCGAGGGCGGCGAAGGCGACGCCTACACCGGCACGGCCGAGATCGACGGGCAGCAGATCAAGGCCGAGCTGCTGGACGCCGACCACGCGGTCGTCGCCGAGTCCCAGCCCGTGACCGTGCACATCGACGACCACGGGGGCGAGGAGCCAGGCGCGACCACGCTGACCGTCGAGGGCGTGGCGGATCACTACCACCCGGGCGACACCGTTGAGTTGACGGCGCGTCAGGATCCGGAGACGGATCTCGACCACTACCACTGGTTCACCCGCGCCTCGGCCGACGCCGAGTGGGCGCTGGCCGGTGACGCAGGGACCGGGGCGAGCTACGCGTTCGAGGCGGCCGACGAGGCCGACGGGCTCCAGGTGCTGGCGCGGCTCTACGACCACGACCACGCGGTCGTCGCCGAGTCCGAGCCCGTCACCATCAGGGTGACCACGCACGACGAGCCGGGCGCGGACCCCGGCGCCCCCTCGGAGGAGCCGTCCGAAGCGCCCGCGGGTGACACCTCGGGCGGGGCGGGCGGCGGCTCGGCGGGCGGCGGGGACGAAGCACCCCTGTGCCTCCCGACCGAGGAGGAGCGCGAGGTCCCCGCGGCCCCGCGCGACGCGCTGGTGCTCGACCACGGCCACATCGACACGTTCAACGTCACGGCCGAGGGCGGCGACCTGCTCCTCGACCTCAGGGAGGACGTCACCGGCAGCCATGTTCGGCACGCCCCCGAGGATGTGATCCTGCATGTCAAGCCCGAGGCGTTCGCCGACGACATCCCCGCCGACTACCCGGGCAGCCCCTCGGGCTACCTGCTGCCGCTCACCCAGGACCCCGACCTGATCTGGCCAGGCTGGGACACAGGCGGCGTGGCGGGCAGCGGCTACACCGATGTCTCCATCGACATCTCCGCGGTGGAAGGGCCCGGGGCGGTCCACCTCTACTCCACCAACACCTTCGGCGGCGTCGTCTCGCTCCTCGATGACGGCGGTCACGACCTGCCAGGCACCGTGCGGGAGGAGAGCCCCGCGCACACCCACGCGCAATGGACGTTCACCGAGCCCGGCCAGTACACGCTGACCGTCCGGGCCACCGCGACCGACCCCGGCTCGGGCGCGTCGATCACCAGCGACGCGGAGACCTACACCTTCGCCGTCGGGGACGCGCCGAGCGGTCTCGGGGCGCAGGGCGGCACCACGACCGAGACGGTGACGGTCGGCAGGACGGCGGACGGCGACGACTGCGCGCTGCCGGGCGACCAGCTCGCCGGTGGCAACCTCGCGTCAACCGGGACCGCGCCGCCCCCGCTGCTGCTGGGGATCGGCGCGGCCCTGGTCGCCACCGGGGGCGCCGCGGTCGCCCTGCGCCGAAGGCGCCTGACGGCGCGCGCGTGAGCGCCTGAGACCCCGTGGGAGGGGGTCGACCGCCCCCTCCCACGGCCCCACGCGGACCCCGACGACAACCACCCCAACCCACCTTGTCTGGAAGGCAGATGACCGGGGACAGACCATACGGACGGCACAGGGCCGCGGGGCGCCTGTGCCTGGCGGCCGCGCTCGCCATGACCGCGAGCGCCTGCGGTGGGGTGGCCACCCCACCGGACGACGGGAGAACGAGCGTCGTCACCACGACCGGGATCCTCGCCGACCTGGCCCGCCACGTCGGGGGCGACCTGGTGGACGTCGAGTCCCTGGTGCCCGAGGGCGGCGACCCGCACAGCTACGAGCCGTCGCTGCGCGACATCCGCGACATCGTGTACGCCGACGCGGCGTTCAGCAACTATCTGCTCCTGGAGAAGCAGAGCGTCATCCGCGCCCTCGACGCCAACCTCCCCGACGGCGTGCCCAACGTCCCGCTGGCCGAGCGCGCGATCACCTACGCCGCCGAGATCATCCCGCTGGTGGAGAACGTCAACCTCGACACCGTGTGGCTCGGCCTGCGCGTGCGCGGCACCGGCGAGGCGGCTGGCGCGACGCGTTCGTCCGAAGTGCGGCTCAAGGCCACCGGGTTGACGGGTCCTGGGGACCTGATCGGCTATCTCACCGAGACATTCGGGGACCCCACCGTCTTCTTCGACTCCTCCGACGGCTTCGACGCGGGCGAAGGCTACCGGGACGACACCGCGTCGCTGCCCCCGGACGCGCACACGCACATGAGCTGGGCGTTCACCGAACCCGGCGTCTACCGCCTGGAGTTGGCCGCCGAGCTAGCCGCCACCCAGGAGAGCCGCCCGGTCGGCCTCGGCAGCTCCGCGATCACCTTCGCCGTCGGGGTCGACCCCCACTCGGTGCCCGGCATGGCGGGCGCCACCGTGCTGGGCGCCGGGCACGCCGATGTCACCGTGGATGTGGACCGCGCCGCCGACGGCACGGGCGGAAGCGTCCACCTGCTCGCCGACCCCCATGGCGACGGCGGGCGCCCCGAGAGCCACCCGGCGTCGGACACTGTGATCGAGGTGCCCAACAAGGCGCTCACCGAGGTGCCGGGGGACCCGAGGTTCCGCTTCCTCGGCCGCGCGGGCGAGGACATCCACCAGCTGCCCCAGGCGGTACTCGGCCGCCATGTGCACGGGGAGATCGACCCCCACCTGTGGCAGAACGTCCGCAACGCCATGGCCTACGTCAAGATCATCCGCGACACGCTCACCGAGATCGACCCCGAGCACGCCGCCGACTACCGCGCCAACGCCGCCGCGTATCTGCGCGAGTTGGACGAGCTCGACGCGTATGTCGCCGCCACGATCGCCGAGATACCGCCCTCGCGCCGCCATCTGGTCACCACGCACGACGCGTTCGGCTATCTCGGCGCGGCCTACGACGTCTCGATCGCGGGCTTTGTCACCCCCAACCCCGCGACCGAGCCCAGCCTCGCCGAGCGCCGCAGGCTCTCCGAGACCATCGCCAACCTGTCGGTCCCCGCCGTCTTCCTCGAACCCAACCTCCGCGGCCGGTCGAGCACCCTCGTCCAGGTCGCCGAGGAGCAGGGCATCGAGGTCTGCGCGATCTACGGCGACGCGTTCGACGAAGAGGTCACGAGCTATGCCGCGATGATGCGCGCCAACGCCGAGTCGCTGCGCGACTGCCTGGCCTGAACTCCCCCGCTCGCCCGCCCCTTCACCCACCCCTTCGACCAAGGATGGCCGCGACACCATGCACGCTCACCTCCCCAAGGCCGCCCAGGCCGCCCGCCCCGCCGCGGCCCTGCTCGCCGTGGCCCTCCTGGGCACGACCGCTCCCGGCGCCCACGCCCAGGAGGGCGACGACGACCTGGGCCAGACCATCGCGCCCGACGAGGCCGACGCCACGGGCGAGGCGGTGCTCAACGTCGGCCATGTGGACATCGGGCCACGCTTCGCCGACGGCGAGTGGCGCGTGCACGGCCGCGACGACTCCCAGTCGCCCCCGGTGTGGCGCCCGTTGACCGACGTGGTCACCCAGGTCGTCGACGCCGCGGTCCAACAGGCGCCCGACGACCCGGACTTCGCCTTCCTCGACGCCGAGCCCGGCAGCGACCTCCATGTGATCCCGCAGACCCAGGCGCCCGAGGTCATCTGGCTCGGCTGGAACACCCAGGACCCCGAGGTCATGGAGCGTGTCAACCGCGGTGTGACCCTCACCATGCATGGCGTCGACGGCCCCGGGCACTTCGCCGTCTTCCTCCAGAACGGCGACCTCGGCGCCCCCGATGTGCTCTGGGACGGCGACGATCCCGGCCCCCAAGAGCTGTGGGTCGACCTCAACACGCACACCCACGCCAACTGGGTGTTCACCGAACCCGGCGTCTACGTCGTGGACTTCGAGATATCCGCCGACCTGATCACCGGCGAGCGCGTCAGGGACCGCGCCCCGCTGCGCTTCGCCGTGGGCGAGGAGACCGACGTCAGGGAGGCGTTCGCCGCGGCGGACCCCGCCGACGAGCCCGCGGGGGAACGGGAGTCGGCACCCCCCGACGCCGACGGCGCCGACGACACCGCCGCGCCCGACGACGGGAGCGCCGACGACGCGGAAGGCTCGGCGCTGCCCGCCACGCTCGCCGCCGTGGGCGGCGTGCTGCTCGCCCTGCTCGTGGCCGCCGCGGCGCTCACCCTGCGCGGCCGAAGGGCGCGCCGCCTCGCCGAACGCCAGGACGCGGAAGCGGGCGAGGGCGGGGCCGCGTCATGACCGCGCTGTCCGTGAAGGGCCTGACCGTCGCGCTCGGCGGCCGCCCGGTGCTGCGCGACGTCGATCTCACGGTCGAGGCGGGCGACTTCATGGGGCTCATCGGCCCCAATGGCGCGGGCAAGACCACCCTGCTGAGATCCGTGCTCGGCCTGGTCAAGCGCTCCCGCGGCACGGTCGAGGTCGAGGGCGCCCCGGTCGCGCGGGCACGCCAGCGCATCGGCTATGTGCCCCAACGCCACGAGTTCGCCTGGGACTTCCCCATCTCGGTGGAGGACGCCGTGCTGGCGGGGCGGGTGCGGCGTGTCGGCTGGATACACCGCCCCGGCATCGACGACCACCGCGCCGTCAACGAGGCCATGGCCCGCGTCGGCATGACCGCGCTGCGCCGCCGCCCCGTGGGCCAGCTCTCCGGAGGGCAGCGCCAACGCGTCCTGGTGGCACGGGCGTTGGCGCTGCGCCCGAGTGTGCTGCTGCTTGACGAGCCGTTCACCGGGCTCGACGTGCCCACCCAGGAGCTGCTGACCGACCTCTTCACCGAGCTGAGCGGGGAGGGCCGCGCGGTGCTGATGACCACCCACGACCTGGTCGCCGCCGTGCACACCTGCTCGACGATCTGCCTGGTCAACGGCACGGTCATCGCCACGGGCACCCCCGGGGCGCTGCGCGACGCCGCGCTGTGGCGGGCCGCCTTCGGCATCAGCGAAGGCAGCCCTCTGCTGGCCGCGCTGGGGGTGAAGTGATGCTCACGCCACAGGAGTTCGTCGCCGACTTGGCCAACCCCGCGCTCTCCTTCCTGCCCAAGGCGCTGTTCGTCGCGCTGATGTCGTCGGCCGTCTGCGGCGTCATCGGCTGCTACGTGGTGCTGCGCGGCATGGCGTTCATCGGCGACGCCGTCGCCCACGCCGTCTTCCCCGGGCTGGCCATCGCGTTCGTCGTCCAGGGCAACCTCGTGCTCGGCGGCGCGATCGCCGGGGTGCTCACCGCCGTCGCCGTCGCCGTCTTCTCCCAGAACCGCAGGCTGCGCGAGGACAGCGTCATCGGCGTGTTCTTCGTCGGCGCCTTCGCCCTCGGCATCGTCGTCATCAGCCGCTCCCCCGGCTACTCGGGCTCCCTCCAGCAGTTCCTCTTCGGCTCCATCACCGGCATCCCCGACGAGGACATCCAGGTGGTCGGCGTCTCGACGGCGGCGCTGCTCGTCCTGGCGTTCCTGCTGCACAAGGAGTTCGTCGCCGTCACCCTTGACCGCGAGTCGGCGCGGGCGCTCGGCCTGCCCGTCTTCGCCCTCGACCTGGCGCTCTATGTCATGGTGTCCATCGCCGTGGTGATCTCCGTGCAGACCATCGGCAACATCCTCGTCCTGGCGCTGCTCGTCACCCCCGCCGCCACGGCCAGGCTGCTCACGGACCGCCTCGCCGCCATGATGCTGATCGCCCCGCTGCTCGGCGGGCTCTCCGCCGTCACCGGGCTCTATCTGTCGTGGAGCCTCGACCTGCCGACCGGCGGCACGATCGTCCTGGTCGCCACAGGGCTCTTCCTGCTGGCCTGGACCCTCGCCCCGCGCCATGGCCTGCTCAGCCGCCTATGGCGGCGCCGCCGTTCGCCCTTGGCCGCATGACGCGGCGGCGCCGTGACCGGAGACACAGCGGGATCACCCCCGCGACACTAACGAAAACGATTATCATCTAGGTGTCGCCCTGGGGTCGCATCGGCTCCACGACACCCCCCATGGCGGCCAGGGCCGTGGCGCGGCCGCTGGCACCGCGCCACGGCCCGCCCTGAGGTGTCACCCCCCTCCCGAGCGGCCCCCGCCGCGGCCACGGCCGCGCCCGCGCGACGCCCAACTGACGATTCTTGTCCGATCCGTTGACGCCCTCACGGGTCGCTCCTACAGTGCTGCAACGAATCAGCAACTCTCACTCATGTCCATCTCGTGCATTGCTGATACGAAACAGCAAGGGGTTATCTTGGCAGCCAAACGCCGCCTCGGGGCACCGACCCAGGCAGACGTCGCCCGGCGTGCGGGAGTGTCACAGGCAACGGTGTCCGCGGTCGTCAACGGGCGGGCCGCGAGCCACCGGATTCCGCCGGAGACCGAGCGCATGGTGCGCGACGCGGTCCGCGATCTGGGGTACGCCGCCAACCCCGCGGCGCGCAGCCTGAAGGGCAAGCGCAACCGGATCCTCGGGGTCCACACCTTCGAGGCCGTCTTCCCCATAGCGAGCCGCGACTTCTACCACGAGTTCCTGATCGGGGTCGAGGAGCAGGCCGTCGCGGAGGGGTACGACCTGCTGCTCTTCACCTCGACGGAACGCCCCGACGGGCAGCGGCAGTTGTACAGCGACGGCTCCAACCGCCTCAACGTCGCCGACGGCAGCGTGCTGCTCGGCGTGGCCCACGACCACTCGGACCTGGCCCGGCTGAGCCGGGAGGGCTACCCGTTCGTCCACATAGGCCGCCGCGAGGTGCCGGGGGCCGAGATCGCGTGGGTGAGCGCCGACTACGCCGCCGCCACGCGCGACGCGGTGGCGCGCCTCGTGGAGCTCGGTCACCGGCGCGTCGGCTACCTCGGCATCACCCACCGCGTGGAGGCGGTCGCCGACCGGGAGTCGGGCTATCGCGCCGCCTGCGCCGAGCTGGGCATCCCCGCGCTTCCGGTGATGATGAACGCCCACGAGCTCACCGTCGAGTGGTTCGACCACGCCCTCGCGCACGGGATGACCGCGTTCCTCGCCGAGGACGAGTCGTTCGCCGGGCGCCTTGAGGGGTTCGCCACCGAGCGCGGCCTCGCCATCCCCGAGCATGTCTCGGTCGTGGTGCTGCGCGACGCGGCGGGCGGCCCCAGGCCAGGGGTGCCGTGGAGCTGCGTGGGCATCCCCAGGCGCGAGATCGGGCGCGAGGCGGTGCGGCTCCTGGTGCAGACCCTCTCGGGGCCCGCCGCCCACCGCGACGACCAGGTGCTGCTGCCCTGTTCACCCCCGGAGGCCACCACCGTGGCCGCCGTTCCCGCCGACGCCGACGGAGGCGCCCGATGAGCGAGATCACCGCGGACATCGCCGTCATCGGCGGAGGGCTCGGGGGCGTCGCCGCCGCGCTCGCCGCCGCCCGCAGGGGACTTCGGGTGGTGCTCACCGAGGAGAACGACTGGGTGGGCGGCCAGCTCACCAGTCAGGGCACGCCCCCCGACGAGCACCCGTGGATCGAGCAGTTCGGCTGCACCGCGAGCTATCGCGCGCTGCGCGAGGGGATCCGCGCGTACTACCGCCGCTGGTACCCGCTGACCCGCGCCGCGGCGGCCGACCGCAGGCTCAACCCGGGCAAGGGTCGCGTGAGCGCGCTGTGCGCCGAGCCAAGCGCCTCGCACGCCGTGCTGATGGCGATGCTCGCGCCGCACCGCGCCCTCGGGCGCCTTGACCTGCGGCTGCCCTACCACCCCGTGGCGGCCACGACCGAGGGCGACCGCGTCACCGGCGTGACCCTGGCCCACCGGGACAGCGGCGAACGCCTCACGGTGACCGCGCCCTATGTCCTGGACGCCACGGAGACCGGCGCGCTGCTGCCGTTGACCGGGACCGAGTATGTCACGGGCTTCGAGTCCCACGAGGACACCGGCGAGCCCAGCGCCCCCGATGAACGGCAGCCGCTCAACATGCAGGCGGTGTCGTGGTGTTTCGCCGTCGAGCACCTGGCGGGCGAGGACCACACGGTGGACAAGCCGGAGGACTACGCGTTCTGGCGTGACTACCGGCCCGACTACTGGCCCGACCGGATGTTCGGCCTGCTCGCGCCCAAGCCGCAGACCCTGGCCACCACCGCCAGGGTGCTGCTGCCCAACCCGGGCCCCGACGAGCCCGCCACGCGCGGCCTGGCGGGGGACCTCGACCTGTGGGCGTTCCGCAGGATCCTGGCCCGCGACACCTTCGCGCCCGGCGCGCTCGCCAGCGATGTGATCATCGTCAACTGGCCGATGATCGACTATGTCGAGGGCCCGCTCTTCGAGGTGGACGAGGAGGAGGCGGCCCGCCACAGGGACGGCGCGCGGCGGATGAGCCGGTCCTTCCTGTACTGGATGCAGACCGAGATGCCACGGCCCGACGGCGGAACGGGCTGGCCAGGGCTGCGGCCGAGGCCCGATGTGGTGGGCACCGCGGACGGGCTGTGCCAGGCGCCCTACATCAGGGAGTCGCGGCGCATCCTGGCCGAGCACACCATCACCGAGCAGGAGGTCTCGCTCGCGGTGCGGGGCGAGCGCGGCGCCGTGCGCCACCCCGACTCGATCGGCATCGGCTCCTACCGCATCGACCTGCACCCCTCGACCGGGGGCGACAACTACATCGATGTCGCCGCCGCCCCGTTCCAGATCCCGCTGGGCGCGCTGCTGCCCCGGCGCACGCGGAACCTGCTGCCCGCGGCCAAGAACATCGGAACGACCCACATCACCAACGGGTGCTACCGGCTGCACCCCGTCGAGTGGAACGTCGGCGAGGCGGCCGCCCTGCTGGCCGCCCACTGCCTGGCCCATGGCGTCACCCCGCACCAGGTGCGCGCCGACGACCGGCGCCTCGACGACTTCAGGCGGGAGCTGGCAGCCGAGGGCGTCGAGCTGTCCTGGCCCGAGGTGCACGGCTGGTGAGCGGGCAGGCGGCGTTACCCGGTGCCCGACGACCCGGTGCCCGACGAAGAGACGGAAGCCGCGGCGACCGCGGGACCCGAAGAACTCGAAGACCTCGAAGACGGTTGTGACGACAAGGGAGTCAACGATGACCAGGCGGATCGGACGGAGAGGCTTTCTCCTGGCCGGGGGTGTCACCGCGGCGGGAGCCCTGGGCGTGCTGGGGCTGCGCGGCTGTGACCTGTCCACCAGCCCATCGGGTGGTGGAGGCGGCGGGACCGTGACAGGCAACGGCCAGGCGCCCGAGCTCCAAGCCCTGGTGGACAGCGGCGAACTCCCGCCGCTGAGCGAGCGGTTGCCCCAGCGGCCCCTGGTCGTGCAGCCCGTGGACGGGCCCGGCACCTATGGCGAGACCTGGCGCAGCGCGCTCATCGGCGCGGGTGACTCGTTCCGGCTCAACCACGGGATCGGCTACGAGAACCTGGTGACGTGGGACGCGGAGTGGCGCGATGTCGTCCCGTGCGTCGCCGAGTCGTTCGAGATGAGCGAGGACGCCACCAGGGTGTCGTTCACGCTGCGCGCGGGGCTTCGCTGGTCGGACGGGACGCCGTTCACGGTCGACGACGTGGAGTTCGCCTACCGCGACCTGATCACCGACACGGAGATCGTGCCCGACACCCCGGGCCAGTACCTCGCGGGCGGGCAGGCCGCGACCCTGGAGCGGACCGGGGAGCACTCGTTCGACATCGTGTTCGCCGGTCCCCGCGCCCGCTATCTGGAGGAGATGGCGAGCGAGGCGGGCGACATGCTGACCCGGCTGCCCAAGCACTTCCTCGAACGCTTCCACCCGCGCCTGTCCCCCGACGCCGAACGGGCCGCCCAGGACCGGGGCTACACGGGCCCGGTCGAGCTGCTCCAGGACGCCGTCTACGGCGGCATGCTGTGGACGGACCCCGAGCTGCCGCGCCTGCACGCGTGGCTGCCGCAGGACGCCATCGGCGACGGCACACGGATGCGTTTCACCCGCAACCCCTACTACTGGAAGGTCGACCCCGAGGGGAACCAGCTGCCCTACCTCAACGGCGTCGACTTCACCATGGCGCAGGACGCGGAGGTCGTGCTGCTGCGCGTGCTGGGCGGCGAGGTGGACCTGATGGACCGCCATGTGACCACGACGCAGAACAAGCCGGTGCTCGCCGAGGGCCGCGAGGACGGCGGCTACGGCTTCTACGACCTGGAGACCGACAAGGTCAACACCCTCTCGATCATGCTCAACCTCACGAGCCAGGACGAGGTCAAGCGGGAGATCTTCGGCAACAGGGACTTCAGGATCGGCCTGTCCTACGCGATCGACCGGCAGCGGATCATCAACGCCGTGCACGCCAGGCAGGGCGAGCCCTGGCAGGTGGCGCCCTCCCGCGCCTCCGACTTCTTCGACGAGGAGATGGCCACGCAGTTCACGGAGTACGACGTGGCCGCGGCCGAGGAGCACCTGGACCGCGCGGGCTTCACGCGGCGCGGAGGTGACGGGCCGCGGCTCGGCCCCGACGGCGAGCCGATATCGTTCCGCGTCCTGGTCGGCGCGGGCGCCGCCAAGCCCGAGCTGCTCGACGCGCTGGAGATCCTGCTGCCGATGTGGCGCGAGGTCGGCGTCGAGGCCCGGATCCAGAGCGAGGACCTGACGCTGCGCACCCAGCTCATCCAGGCCAACGAGCACGACGCGCTGGTGTGGGACGGCGACGGCGGCCTCAACCCCATGGCGGGGCCCGGGATGTATATGCCGCAGTGGGGCGAGAACAACGCCTTCTGCCCCGAGTGGTTCACATGGCTGGAGACCGGTGGCGATGAGGGCATGGAGCCGCCCGAGCCCGCCAAGGAGCAGTACCGGATCTACACGGAGGAGCTGACCTCCGAGACCGACGCCGAGGGCAGGGCCGACGGGATGCGACGGATCCTCGAGATCGCCAAGGAGCAGTTCTGGACGATCGGGATCAGCACCGCGCTGCCCGGCTACGGAGTCGTGGGCAACGCCCTGCGCAACATGCCGGAGCGCACCTTCTTCGCCGCGACCTACCCCTATCCCGGCGGCGTGCACCCCGAGCAGTTCTTCATCGAGCGCTGACCGCGCGCCCGGCTCACCGAGCCGATCGACCGAATCAACCACCAGCCGACGGGACGGACTCGCGGTGCTGAGCTATGTGGCACGCCGGTGCCTCTACATGATTCCCACGCTCTTCGGGATATCGGTGGTCGCCTTCGCGATCATCCAACTCCCGCCGGGCGACTACCTGACGACGCTGGTGTCGCGCCTGGAGAACCAGGGCGAGTCGGTCGACCGGGCCCAACTGGAGTCGCTGCGCGAGCGATACGGCCTGGGCGACCCGCTGGCCTCCCAGTACGTCACCTGGATGTCCTCCATCCTCTTCCACGGCGACTTCGGGCAGTCCTTCGAGTACAGCCGCCCCGTGGCCGACCTGGTCGCCGACCGGCTGCCGCTCACGGTGGTGCTCGCGGTGACCACGCTGCTGACGACGTGGCTGCTGGCGTTCCCCATCGGCCTGTACTCGGCGGTCCGCCAGTACTCCCCCGGCGACTACCTCGCCACCGTCGTGGGCTTCCTCGGCCTGGCCATCCCCAACTTCATGATCGCGCTGCTGCTGATGTACATCGGCCAGACGGTGTTCGGGATGAGCGTCGGGGGGCTGTTCTCACCGGAGTTCGAAGACGCCGCGTGGAACCTCGGCAAGGTCATCGACCTGCTCGGCCACCTGTGGGTGCCGGTGCTCGTGCTGGCCACGGCGGGCACGGCCGGGCTGATCCGCGTCCTGCGGGCCAACCTGCTCGACGAGCTGCACCGCCCCTATGTGGTCGCGGCGCGCGCCAGGGGCATGCCCGAACGCAAGCTGCTCGTGCGCTATCCGCTGCGGGCCGCGCTCAACCCGTTCGTCTCCACCGTCGGCTACGTTCTGCCCGCGCTGGTCTCGGGCGAGGTCGTCGTCGCGCAGGTGCTGTCCCTGCCGACCACGGGGCCGCTGCTGCTCAACGCCCTGCGCAGCCAGGACATGTACCTGGCCAGCTCGGTCATTCTCATCGTCAGCGTGCTGACCGTCATCGGCACCCTGCTGTCGGACGTACTGCTGGCCTGGCTGGACCCGCGGGTCCGGCTGGACCGGGGATAGGAGGGGGGCCATGACCGGCCTCGCGGCGGCGCCCGGCGCCGCCGGAACGACACAGACGCCCGAAGGACCCCCCGCGGAGAAGAAGGGCGGGGCGCCGCCCAGGGACTCCGCGTCCCAGTGGCGCCTGGTCTGGCGGAGGTTCCGCCGCCACCGGCTCGCCATGCTGGGCCTCGCCGTGACCGCCGCGCTCTACCTGGTGGCGATCTTCGCGGACTTCCTCGCGCCGTTCGGCACCGAGCACTTCGACGAGAACTACCCCTACGCCCCGCCCCAGACCATCCAGTTCGACGGCGGCCTCCACGTCGACGGCTACACCACGACCGTCGACAACGAGACCTATGAGCAGACCTTCACCACCGACCCGTCCCAGCGGATCGGCGTGGGCTTCTTCGTGCGGGGCGAGGAGTACCGGCTGCTCGGCCTGATCCCGTGGGACCGGCACCTGTTCGGGCCCACCGAGCCGGGCGCGCCCATGTACCTGCTCGGCGCCGACCGCACGGGCCACGACCTGCTGTCCCAGCTCATCCACGGCACCCGGGTCTCGATGACGATCGGACTGATCGGCGTCGTCGTGGCGTTCGTGCTCGGCGTCGTCCTCGGCGGGCTCTCCGGCTATCTCGCGGGCCGCGCCGACACCGTGATCCAGCGCGTGGTCGAGTTCTTCATGTCGCTGCCCAGCCTGCCGCTGTGGCTCGGCCTCGCCGCCGCGCTGCCACCCGAATGGGGGCCGCTGCAACGGTACTTCGCGATCTCGGTGGTGCTCGCCCTGATCGGCTGGACCCATCTGGCGCGCGAGGTGCGCGGGCGCTTCCTCGCGCTGCGCGAGGAGCAGTTCGTGACCGCGGCCCGCCTCGACGGGTGCGGGCGGCGAAGAGTGATCTTCGGGCACATGCTGCCCTCGGTCAGCAGCCATCTCATCGCCCAGCTCTCCCTGTCGGTCCCGGCGATGATCCTGGCCGAGACCGCGCTGAGCTTCCTCGGCCTGGGGCTCCAGGCGCCCGTCGTCAGCTGGGGGGTGCTGCTCCAGGACGCGCAGAACGTCCGCGTGCTTGAGACCGCGCCCTGGCTCATGATCCCTGGGCTCGCCGTGGTCGTCGCGGTGCTCGCCCTCAACTTCGCGGGCGACGGCCTGCGCGACGCCGCCGACCCGTACCGAAGGTAACGAAGGGGACTGTGCCATGCCACCCGACCTCACGACCGCCCCGGCCGCGCCACGGCCCGCGGCGCCCGACCACGCCCCGCTGCTGGAGATCGAGGGCCTCAAGACCCATGTGGACACCCCGGAGGGGATCGTCCGCGCGGTGGACGGCGCGGGGTTCAGCGTTCCCCGGGGCAAGATCGTCTGCCTGGTGGGCGAGTCGGGCTGCGGCAAGAGCATGACCGCCAGGTCCGTGCTCGGCCTGGTCGAGCCGCCAAGCCGCATCGTCGAAGGCGCCATCCGCTGGCACCGCGACGGCGGAGAGAGCGTCGACCTGGCCGCGCTCGACCCCAAGAGCGAGGAGATGCGCACCGTGCGCGGGCGGGAGATCGCCATGGTCTTCCAGGAGCCCATGGCCGCGCTCTCCGCCCTGCACACCATCGGCGACCAGGTGGTCGAGGCCATCAGGCTCCACCTCCCGCTCAGCCGCGAGGAGGCCGAGGAGCGCGCGGTGCGGCTGCTCACCCGCGTCGGCATCCCGCGCGCCGCCGAGCGCCTGCGGTCCTACTCCTTCCAGCTCTCCGGCGGCATGTGCCAGCGCGTCATGATCGCCATCGCGCTGGCGTGCGAGCCCGCCCTGCTCATCGCCGACGAGCCGACCACCGCGCTCGACGTCACCACCCAGGCCCGCATCCTCGACCTCCTGAGGGACCTCCAGGCCGATACCGGGATGTCCGTGCTGTTCATCACCCACGACCTGGGCGTGGTCGCCGAGATCGCCGACGAGGTGGTGGTGATGTACCTGGGCACCGTGGTCGAGCACGGCCCCGTGGACGACATCTTCCACCATCCCCAACACCCCTATACCCGCGCCCTGCTGGGCTCGGTGCCGCGCCTTGGCACGGGCCCGCGCCAGCGCCTCGACACCATCCGCGGCACGGTCCCGCACCCCTCGGAACGGCCCGAGGGCTGCCCGTTCCACCCCCGCTGCGACGTCGCGGTGGCGGGCGTGTGCGACCGGGGCGAGGGGCCCGTCGAGGTCGCGCTCGACACGAGCCGGGGCGTGCGCTGCGTGCACGCCGACGCGGAGGGGAACGCCTGATGACCGAGCACCCCGTGAACGACCGCCCCCTCAACGACGCCTCGGCCACGCCTCTCCTCGATGTGCGCGGCCTCAAGGTCCACTTCCCCGTCAGGCGCGGCCCGTTCGGGCGCGTGACCGGGCGTGTCCGCGCCGTCGACGGGGTCAGCCTCACGCTGCGCCCCGGCGAAACGCTCGGCCTGGTCGGCGAGTCGGGCTGCGGCAAGACCACGCTGGGCCGCGCGCTGGCCCGCGCCGTCGAGCCGAGCGCGGGGCGCGTGCTCTACGACCCGGGCGACGGCGGCGACCCGTGGGACGTCGGGGCGCTGTCCCGGCGCGGGCTGCGCGCGTACCAGCGGCAGGTGCGCGTCGTCTTCCAGGACCCGTTCTCCTCCCTCAACCCCAGGATGACGCTGCTGCGCATCGTCGGGGACCCGCTCAAGGCCCACGGCCTGGCCAGCGGCTCCGAGCTCGAGGACCGGGTGGCCGACATGCTCACCCGCGTCGGCCTCTCCTCGCGGTACATGCGCCGCTACCCCCACGCGTTCTCCGGCGGCGAGCGGCAGCGGATCAGCATCGCCCGCGCGCTGATCCTCGGCCCGCGCCTGGTCATCGCGGACGAGCCGGTGTCCGCGCTCGACGTCTCGGTGCGCGCCCAGATCCTCAACCTGCTGCTCGAGCTGCGCGAACAGCTCAGCCTGACCTATCTGTTCATCTCCCACGACCTGTCCGTCGTCGAGAGCGTCTGCGACCGGGTGGCGGTGATGTACCTCGGGAAAGTCGTGGAGACGGGCCCCACCACCCCGCTCTACGCCCAGCCGCGCCACCCCTACACCGAGGCGCTGCTCTCCGCGGTGCCCAGGCCCGACCCGCGGCTGCGCGGCGCGGGCCGCCGCGTCCGGCTGGCCGACGACCTGCCCGACCCGGCGAGGCCGCCCGCGGGCTGCTCGTTCCACACCCGCTGCCAGGCCGCCCTCGACGGCGTGTGCGACGTGCCGGGCAGCCCGCCCGAGCTCGCGGCGGCCGGGGAAGGCCGCATGACCGCGTGCCACCGCGCGGCCGATCTGACCCTCACGGGCGTTCCCGCGCTCGGCCCCGCCGCGGAGGGGGCCTGAGCCGAACGCGTTCCCCCGACCGCCCATCCCCCCACAGCGTCCCCCGTCCCCGACCGGAAGGAGGCCCCGCACCACCCAAGCTCCACCCCCCCACACAAGAAACGGAGAGAGCCGCATGCTCAGGTCCATGAAGACATCCGTGAGAAAGCTCCTCACCACCGTGGCCGCGCTGGCCGCGGTGACCGCCGCCCTCGCGCTGCCGGGGCCCGCTTCGGCCGACGAGGCGCCCGCCTCACCCCCCGAGGCGTCCGCCGCGGTGCCGTGGCTGTCCACCGAGGGGAACCGCATCGTCGACTCGTCGGGCAACCCCGTCACCCTCAGGGGCGTCTCGATGATCGGCCCCCGGCACAACAACGAGTGCGCCGAGTGCAACCCCCAGCCGATGGCCGACCACATCGCCCGCGCGACCGACCCGGCGCGCGGCTGGCACTCCAACGTCGTCCGGCTGCCCGTCACCGAGTGGGCGCCGAACGACAGCCTGTCCCTGGCGGACAACATCGCCCAGCACGTCGACCCGTACGTGCAGCAGGCGGTGGACCTCGGCGTGTACATCATCGTCGACTTCCACCGGGTGCAGGACTACGGCAGCGGAGGCGTTCCGCAGGATCTCGTCAGGGAGTTCTGGGAGTATGTCGCGCCGCGCTACGCCGACATCCCCAACGTCCTGTACGAGGTCTACAACGAGCCGATCAACCCCGACTCGTGGGCGCAGTGGAAGAGCTACATCCAGCCCGTCGTCGACCGGGTCCGCGCTCTGGCCCCGGACAACCTGATCCTCATGGGCAGCCCGCAGTGGTCAACCCGGTTGAACGGCGCGGTCAACGACCCCATCGCGGGCGGCAACATCGTGTACGTCTACCACCTCTACCCGAACCAGGGCGCGGCCACCGAGGCGATCCTGGACCCGAAGTTCGGCAACGCGGCCGAGCAGATCCCGGTGATGCTCACGGAGTTCGGCTGGAACCCGGCGGGTGAGTGGTCGGATCCGGTGACCGAGGGCACCACTTCGGAGTGGGGCGCCCCGCTGCGCGCCTACCTCGACGCCCGTCCGCACATCAGCTGGACGGCGTGGGCGTTCGACAACTACTGGAAGCCGCAGATGTACGACCACGACTGGAACCTGCTCGGTGGCGAGTACCAGGGCCAGTTCATCAAGCAGTGGATCGCCGAGCTGAACGGCTGAGCTGCCTGACCCGCACGACCCGGGGGCCGTTCGTCACCGCGGTGGTGACGAACGGCCCCTTCGGCCTACCCCGGCACGGCGTGCCCCACGGTGCCTGGTGGGTCGCATCTTCGGCCCCCACGGGTGGCCTCTGACCCGCAGCTTTACGGGTCGCTGAGCCCGTTGGGGGAGCGTGACCTTAGGTGGGTGGGTCGGGTGCGGTCGCGGGTGGCGTGCGGGTGGTGGGCGGCGGCCGGTTTGGCCTGAGGGAGCGGGGCCGCACGCCGGCCGCGAACCGGGCAGCCCTTGGCCTGCCCGCAACAGCCCATCGGCGATCTGGACGGCGATCTGGACGGCGGTCTGGACGGCGGTCTGGACGGCCTCGCACGCGCCGTCCACGCGGGCGCCTGGCGAGAGCGGCGCGACGTTGCACAGCGTGATCGGGTCCTGGGTCGTCTGATTCGTGTTGGCGGTGGGCCGGGGTGGCGAGCGCGAGGAGCGCGGCGGCGGCCGTCAGCGCGGCCAGGGTAAGGAAACGGGGGCGCGGCGAGGGCGGGAGCGTGGGCATCGTGGCTTCCCTCGGGTCGGCGAAAGCGGCACACACCCAAACGACGGTCCGGTCGCCAAGTCGCGTGCCGCTCGTGGGATTTGCCGGAACGGGTGGCCGTGACCTCCCGGGCCCGCGGGCGGTTAGTGGTCCGTGACGACCACCGTGCGCGAGGGGAGCCGACGTTGAGCGAGCAGGTGCCGACCCGCATCGAGGGGGTGGCGCACGACGAGGGGGCCAAGCTGCTGCGCGAACTGGTGGACGAGATCCACTGGTTCGACCGGTCGCCGTTCCTCAGCGCCTCGGCCGCAGCGCCAGGGCTGCCGCCGGTGCTGCCCACGACGCCCGCGCTCTCCGGCGACCCGGTGGGCCGCAGGGGCGGGGCGCGCCGCGTCGGGGTCGCCTTCGCCCCCGAGCACGGGACGGCGGCGCGCGACTGGGCCGCGGGCCGTGGGCTGCCCCTGCTGGCCGCCGACCCCGCGGTGACCGCGCTGGCCGGGGACAAGATCCACGCGGCGGGCATCTTCCGCGCGGCGGGCGTGCCCACGCCCGAGACGGTGGTGGTCCCGGCCGATGGGCGGGCGCCCGCCGCGTCCTACTGGCCCGCGCACTGGCCCGCGGCCGTCGTGCAGCGCCGCGCCAACAACCTGACCGGGCGCGGCACATGGCCCGCGCGCGACCGCGACGAGCTGGCCCGCCTCCTAGCGCGGCTGCCCGGCGAGGAGCTGCGGGTCTCGCGCCTGGTCGACGGCCCCTCGCTCACCGTCAGCGCCTGCGTCGCCGGGGACCGGGTCGCGGTCTCCGCGGTGTCACGACAGCTCGTGGGCGTACCGGAGTTGACGCCCCACTGGGGCGGCCACTGCGGCAACCAGCTGCTGGGCGCGGGCGATCTGCCGGGCGCAGCATACGAGCGGGCGCGGGAGGCGGCCCGCGGGGTCGGCGAGGAGCTGCGTCTTCGGGGCTACCGGGGGGTGTTCGGCCTCGACCTGGTCATGGAAAGCGATGGCCTGGTGCTGGCCGTGGAGATCAACCCCCGCTTCCAGACGGTGGTTTCGCTGGTCCAGCGCGCCGAGCGGGCCGCGGGGCTACTGCCGAGCCTCGCGCTGCACGTGCTCGCGTGCCTGCTGCCCTCCGTTCCCGTGCGCACCGCGTCCGTCGCGATGCCGTCGCTGGCCCAGCTGGTGAGCTGCGCCGGGCACGGCGGCGGCCTTGAGGTGGTCGACTCCCTTCCCGCGCCCGGGCGTTACCGGCTGGCCGACGACGGGTCGGCACGGGGCCCCGAGCCGGGCGGCGACGGCCTCGCGGACCTCGCGCCCGGCGAGGCTCTGGTGTGGTGGCAGAGCCGCCCCGGTGGCCAGGTCGCGCCGGGCGACGAGCTGCTGCTGGCGCAGCTGGCCGAACCGGTGACCAGGCCCGCCGCCACCGCGAGGAGCCGGGCGCTACTGCCCGGGGCCAGGGCGTGGGTGGCGGCGCTGGCGGCGGCGGGCGCCCGGTGAGCGGGTAACGTCCCGGTGGCGGGCGCCCTTAACGCTGCCCGCGGCGGACATGGAACGCGCGGGGCGCCGCGCCGTCGAGCGCGCCCTGGCGCGGCTGGCCGCGCCTACTGCTCCGGCCAGGCGCACCCCTCGGTCGCCCGCGCCCCGCACATCCTGGGGTTCCACCGCGAGCAGCTCGTCGTGCTGCCCGCCGACGCGTCGCTGCGGCTGCCCGTCGACGAGCTGGCCGGGCGCGTTTGGTTGACGCTTCAAGTTATGGTGGGGGTATGAGCGCGGATGAGCCACGGTGGCTGGACGACGAGGAGCGCGCGACCTGGATGGCGCTGATCGGCACCCTGGTGCGGCTCCCCGCCGCGCTGGACGCCCAGCTCCAACGCGACGCGGGCATCAGCCACTTCGCCTACCAGGTGCTCGCGGGGCTCTCGTCGGCGCCGGGGCGCACGCTGCGCATGAGCGAGCTGGCGACGTTCACCGAGGGGTCGCTCTCGCGCCTCTCGCACGTCGCCGCGCGCCTGGAGCGGCGCGGCTGGGTCACCCGCCGCCCCGACCCGGCCGATGGGCGCTGCACCCTGGCGACCCTCACCGAGGCCGGGTGGGAGAAGGTCGTCGCCACCGCGCCAGGCCATGTGGCGGAGGTGCGGCGGCTGGTGTTCGACCCGCTCACGCGGGAGCAGCAGCGGCGGCTGCGGGAGATCGGCCACCTGATCAACGCCTCGGTCAACGCCTCGCTCGCCCCCGAAGGCGCGCTCGCGCCGCCCCTCACCCAAGGAGAACGTTCATGATCGTCGTCACCGGGGCCACCGGCCCCCTCGGCCGCCTGGTCATCGCCGAGCTGCGCGAGCGCGGCGTGGCCGCCGACCGGATCGTCGCCGCCGTGCGCTCGCCCGAGAAGGCCGCCGACCTGGCCGCGTCGGGCGTCGCCGTCCGCGAGGCCGACTACGACAGGCCCGCGACGCTCGCCACCGCGCTCGACGGCGCGGAGAGGGTGCTGCTGATATCGGGGAACGAGATCGGGCGGCGCGTTCCCCAGCACCGGGCCGTCATCGACGCCGCCAAGGCCGCGGGCGCCGGGCTGCTGGCGTACACGAGCGTGCTGCACGCCGACACCACGACCATCGCGGTCGCGCCCGAGCACAAGGAGACCGAGGCGTATCTGCTGGCCTCGGGGCTGCCGTGCAGCCTGCTGCGCAACGGCTGGTACACCGAGAACTACGCGGCGACCGTCGCCCAGGCGCTGGCCACCGGCGTGCTGCCGGGCGCGGCGGGCGAGGGGCTTGTGGCCTCGGCGGCCCGCGCCGACTACGCGGCCGCCGCCGCGGCCGTCCTGACGGGCGAGGGCCACGAGAACACCGTGTACGAGCTGTCGGGCGACACCGCGTGGTCGATGGCCGAGTTCGCGGCCACCCTCACCGAGGTGTCGGGCACCAAGGTCGAGTACCGCGACCTGCCGGCCGACGCGTACCGCGCCGCCCTGGTCGGCAACGGCGTGCCCGACGAGGTCGCGGCCTATCTGGCCCGGCTGGAGGCCGACATCGCCGATGGCACCCTCGCCCACACCTCGGGCGACCTCGCGCGCCTCGCGGGCCGCCCCACCACCCCGCTGCGCGACACCCTCGCCGCGCTGGCCAGGGCCTGACCGGCCCCCTCACCGACTTCGGAGAACGCCGTGCACGGACTGTTCCACCCCGAGAGACCCGCCGCCGCCTACGACGCCTTCATCCCCGACGCCCTGCCCCGCGCCCGCGCCCAGCGGGACTGGACGCCCGCCGACGGGGCGCTGCCCGCGCTGTACATCAGCCATGGCGCGCCGCCGTTGTTCGACGACGGGCCGTGGATCCGCGAGCTGTTCGCCTGGGCGCAGGCGCTGCCGCGCCCCCGGGCGATCCTGATCGTCTCGGCGCACTGGGAGAACGCGCCGCTCGCCCTGTCCGCGCCCGCCGCGCACACGCCGCTGGTGTACGACTTCGGCGGCTTCCACCCGCGCTACTACCAGATGCGCTACGACACCCCGGACGCCGGGCACCTGGCGCGGCGCGTCGCGGCGATGATGCCCCGGGGGCAGGCACCGCACCAGCACGGCGAGCGGGGCCTGGACCATGGCGCGTGGGTGCCGCTGATGGCGATGTACCCGCTGGGCGACATCCCGGTGCTCCAGCTGTCCCTGCCCACGCACGAGCCGGGGCGCCTGATGGACCTGGGCCGCAGGCTCGCGCCGCTGCGCCGGGAGGGGGTGCTGGTGGTGGGGTCGGGCTTTATGACGCATGGACTGCCGTTCACCACGCGGGAGATGATCACCGAGGGGGTCGTCCCCGGCTGGTCGTCCGACTTCGACGCGTGGGCGGCCGACGCGTTGGAGCGTGGCGATGTGGAGGAGCTGGCGGCGTACGCCCAGCGCGCGCCGGGCATGCCGTACGCCCACCCCACGCCCGATCACTTCCTGCCGGTCTTTGTCACGCTGGGCAGCGCGGATGACGCGGAACGCCCGGCCCGCACGGTGATCGACGGCTACATGATGGGTCTTGCCAGGCGCTCATTCGAGCTGGGCTGAGTCCGCCGCCCCTGAGGGCTCAGGCGGTGACGGGGAGCGCCCGCAGGCCGCGGATCACAAACTCGGGGCGGCGCTCGGGCGTTCCGGCGAGGCGAAGGCCCGGCAGGCGCGTGGTCAGGGCGTGGAGGGCCGCGGCGATCTCGACGCGGGCCAGGGGCGCGCCCACGCAGTAGTGGATGCCCGCGCCGAAGCCCAGGTGCGGGTTGGGCGAGCGGCCGATGTCGAGCGTGTCGGGGTCGTCGAAGACGGCCGGGTCGCGGGCCGCCGCGCCGAGCAGGGCGGCGATCCGGTCGCCTGGCGCGAGATCGAAGCCCCCGACCGCCGTCGGCGCCGTGGCGGTGCGCTCGAAGAGCTGGAGGGGCGCGTCATAGCGGATCAGCTCCTCCACCGCGGTCGGCAGCAGCGCGGGGTCGGCCACAAGCCGCTCCCACTGGTCGCGGTGGCGCAGCAGGGCGCCCACGCCGTTGCCGATGACGTTGACGGTGGCCTCGTGCCCGGCCATCAGCAACAGGACGGCGGTGCCGACCAGTTCGTCGCCGGTGAGCCGGTCGCCGCCGTCGCGCACCGAGACCAGGTCGCTGATCAGGTCGTCGCGCGGGTCGCGCGCGCGGGCGTCGGCGAGGCCGCGCAGATGGGCCACGAACTCGGCGGCGGCCCGCTCGGCCGCCGCCTCGCCCTCGGGCGGCAGGCCGTACTCGTACATCTTCACGATGGCGTTGGACCACGGCTGGAGCCTGGGGCGGTCGGCCTCGGGGACGCCGAGCAGCTCGGCGATCACCTCGACGGGGAGCGGCGCGGCGAGGTGGGTGAGCAGGTCGGCCGAGCCGTCCTCGGCGATGGCCGCGGCGAGCCGGTCGACCATGGCACCGGCGACGGAGGCGACCCACGGCTCCAGCCTGCGGATGTGCCCGCGGGCGAACGCCGCCGAGATCAGGCGGCGCAGGCGGGTGTGCCGGGGCGGCTCGGTCTCAAGGAGCGAGTTGCGGTGCAGCAGGTTGAACGCCGGGAACGCCTCGGCAGGGGCGCGATCGGTCCACAGGCGGCCCGCGGCGCGCTCGCGCAGCACCTGGGAGCACGCGGCGTGCGAGACGGCGACCGGCAGGCCGAGCCCCTCGTGCCGGTGCACGGGGGCGCGCTCGCGCAGCGCGGCGAACGCCGGGTAGGGGTCGGCGAGAAAGGCCGGGTCACGGGGGTCGAACACCATGCGCCGACCGTATCGCGCACCTTGGCCGCACGCCCCCGGCGTGCGCCGCGGGGCCGTGCATGATGGGGCCGTGCATGATGGGGCGATGTGCGCTGATGCGACCGCGGGTTCGCCCACGCCGTCGGATGTCCTGGCCGCACTCGGCCCCTTCTTCGCCGTGGAGCGGCACCCCGTGGGGGCCCTGCCGGGCGCACGGTGGCGCCCCCTGGCCGAACTTGCCGAGGATCCAACGGCGTTGAGGGCGAGGGTGGCGGCGGTGCGGGCCTCGCTCGCCGCGTCGCACGGTACCGCCCCCGAACGGGTCGAGCCGCGCGTGGCCGCGTCGGTGGCCCATCTGGGGCTGGCCGCGCGGCTGGTCTCACCCGCGCTCGCGCTGGCCGTGCTGCGGCGCGCGCCCTTCGCCGCGTCGCTCGGGGCGCTGTGGTGGCGGCCCGTGCTCGGCGGCCCCGTCCCGCTCTCGGTCGCCGTCGAGGGCGGCCGGGGCGCCCCCCGCGATGCTTCGGCCGACGCCGCCGATGTGCTGCACCCGTGTCTGGACCGGGGGCCGGTAGCCGAACTGACGGCCGTCTTCCGAACGTTGTCGCTCTCGCCCCTGATCCTGTGGGGCAATGTGGCCTCCGCCGTGCACGGCGCCGCGGCCCAGCTGGCCCGGGCCCGCCCCGGCGTCGCGGGCGAGGCGGGGGCGGTCCTTGGCGCGCTGCTGGCCAGGGCCCCGCTGCGGGGCACGGCCGAGGTGACCGCGGGTGGGCGCTTCTTGCGGCACAGCTGCTGCCTCGTCTACCGCGCGGCGCCGGAGCGCCGCGGCCCGGTATGTGGGGACTGCGTACTCGCGCGGCGCGCGTCCGCTCGCTCGATCCGGTGATGTGAAGCGCGCCACATCGGGGCGCGTTCCGGCGCGCCCCGGGCGGCCGGAAGGTGAACGGTGAAGCCCGCGAAGCGAAGCGCCGCCAAAAAACGTGAAGGCCGCGGGCGAAATTCGAACGAGATTCGGAACGACGCATATGTATCGCGACCATTACGGGCGTATGACCCCAGGCGCACTTCTCTGATTGCCGTCTCCCATGAGCGGTTCGCCCCCGCCCATGCCGGGCATCCATAGGGCGTGCGGAAGAAGTTCGGCGACCACCCATCGCCATGAAACGCCAAGGTCGCACCCGTCACGACATGGGCATACACGGCCGTCACCCCTTGTGGGTCATATGGTCGGCCACAGCTTGGCCCTCACCGTCCGCCCACATGTGTGACGAGAATTTGAGCGCTTTGATAATTTGACCCGTCGCATTAGTGGCACGTACTTTCGCGCAGGTCCGCATCCCCACGCTGTGACGCAGCGCAGACATTGACTCGGAGTGTCGTGACCCCCGTCTCGCAGAATCCCGACATTGTCATCGGCATCACACCATTCGGCGTTCCCGACGCCCGGCTCGCTGCGGCCGTCTCCCGGGCCGGGGGGCTCGGCATCCTGGATCTGGGGCGGGGGGACTCGGCGGCGCGCGAGGCGCTGGCGCGGCTGCGGCGCTGGGCTCCCGGCTCCTTCGGGGTGCGGGTGGGAACGGAGTGCGCCATGGAGCGCGACGAGCTGGCGGGGGTCGCCACCGTGGTGCTCGGCGCGGGCGCGCGGTGGAGCGGCGCTCCGGCGTCGTGCCGCGTGCTGCGCGAGGTGACCGACCTGGACGAGGCACACGAGGCGAGGGCCGCGGGAGCGCACGGGCTTATCGCCCGCGGGCACGAATGCGGAGGCCGCGTGGGCGCGTTGAGCACATTCGTGCTGCTCCAGCGGCTCCTCGGCGACGAGGGTCCCGGGCTTCCCGTGTGGGCGTGCGGCGGCATCGGCGAGCACACCGCGGCGGCGGCCGTGGCGGGGGGCGCGGCCGGGGTGGTGCTCGACGCGCAGTTGGCGCTGCTTGAGGAGAGCGCGCTCCCCGAGGGCGCGGCGGCGCTGCTGCGGCGCATGGACGGCACCGAGACCGTGGTCATCGGCGGCCACCGGGTGCTGCGGCGGCGCGGGCCCGACGCGCCATCGCTCGACGGCGCGGACGAGGACGTCATCGGGCGGCTCGGCGTGGACGACCCGCGGCGGCAGCTGCTTCCGGTGGGCCAGGACGGCTTTCTCGCCGCCGAGTTCGCCGAGCGCCACGGCACCGTGGCCGAGGCCGTGGGCGCGGTGCGCGCGGCGATCGCGGAGGCGTTCCACGACGACGCGGCGGGCGAGGCGCTGCGGCCCGGGTCCCCGGCCGCCCTGGCGCTGGGCACCCGACTCCCCGTCGTCCAGGGGCCGATGACCCGGGTGAGCGACCAACCCGGGTTCGCCGCCTCGGTCGCGGAGGCCGGGGGCCTCCCGGTGCTCGCGCTCGCGCTGGCCGACGGGGCGCAGACGAGGGCGCTGCTTGAGAGCACGCGCGCGGCGGTGGGCGACGCGCCGTGGGGCGTGGGGCTGCTCGGGTTCGCCCAGGAGAGCGTGCGGGCCGCCCAGTTGGAAGCCGTGCTCGACCAACGCCCCACGCACGCGGTCATCGCGGGGGGCCGCCCTTCGCAGGCCACGGCCCTGGAGGAGGCGGGGATCGCGACGTTCCTGCACGTTCCCTCGCCCGGGCTGCTGCGGCAGTTCCTCGCCGCGGGGGCGCGGCGTTTCGTCTTCGAGGGCTCGGAGTGCGGCGGCCATGTGGGCCCGCGCGCCAGCTTCCCGCTGTGGCAGGCGCAGCTCGCGGTGCTCGACGCGTTCGCCGCCGATGAGGGCTCGGCGGCCGACGGGCTTCAGGTGCTGTTCGCGGGCGGCGTCCACGACGCGCGCTCCGCGGCGATGGTGGCCGCCATGGCCGCCCCGCTGACCCGGCGCGGGGTGGCGGTGGGCGTGCTGATGGGCACCGCCTACCTGTTCACCGCCGAGGCGGTGGCGCACGGCGCGATCGGCCCCGAGTTCCAGCGCAGCGTGGTGGCCGCGGGGGCGACGGAGCTGCTGGTCACGGCGCCCGGGCACGCCACGCGGTGCGTCGAGAGCCCGTTCACCGCGGAGTTCAGGGCCGCCGAGGCCGAGCTGCGGGCCCTTGACGTGCCCGAGCGCGAGGCGTGGGAACGGCTCGAACGGCTGAACCTCGGGCGGCTGCGCATCGCCAGCAAGGGCGTTGAGCGCGTCGGGGACCAGCTGGTCGCGGTGGACGGCGGGCGGCAGCGCGCGGCCGGGATGTTCATGGCCGGGGACGTCGCCGTGCTGCGCTCGGCCACCACCACGGTCGCCGAGCTGCACCACGCCGTGGGGCCGGCGGCGGCCGACTTCCTGGCCGGGCGCGCCACCACGCTGCGCGGGCGCCCGCACGCGGCCGAGGCCCCCGAGCCCGAGCCGCTCGAGATCGCCATCGTGGGCATGGCGGGCATGTTCCCGGGGGCGCGCGACCTCGACGAGTTCTGGGCGAACGTCCTGGACGGCGTGGACGCGGTCACCGAGGTCCCGGCCGAACGCTGGGACCCACGGCTCTACTACGCGCCCGAAGGCGGCGAAGGGGCGACCACCGTCTCCAAGTGGGGAGGGTTCCTGCCGCGGATCCCGTTCGACCCGCTGGCCTACGGCATCCCCCCGGCCTCGCTCGCGGGCATCGAGCCCGTCCAGCTGCTCGCGCTTGAGGCCACCAGGCGGGCGCTCGCGGACGCGGGCTACGACCGGCGCCCCTTCCCCCGCGCCCGCACATCCGTCATCTTCGGCGCCGAGGCCGGGAGCGACCTGTCCACGGCCCTGACCCTGCGGACCGTCCTGCCCGGCTGGACCGGGCCGCTCCCCGACGCCCTCGGCGACCAACTGCCCATGCTCACCGAGGACTCCTTCCCCGGCATGCTGGCCAACGTCATCGCGGGCCGCGTCGCCAACCGCCTCGACCTCGGCGGCGCCAACTACACCGTGGACGCCGCCTGCGCCTCGTCGCTCGCCGCCCTCGACGCCGCGTGCAAGGACCTGGCCACGGGCGCGGCCGACGTGGCGCTGTGCGGCGGCGCCGACCTGCACAACGGCATCCACGACTACGTCCTCTTCTCCTCCGTGCACGCCCTGTCCCCCACGGGCCGCTCCCGCACGTTCGACGCGGACGCGGACGGGATCGCGCTGGGCGAGGGCGTCGCCTGCGTGGTCCTCAAGCGGCTCGCCGACGCGCGGCGCGACGGCGACCGCGTCTACGCCGTCATCCAGGGCGTCGGCGCCGCGAGCGACGGGCGCCACCTCGGGCTGACCGCGCCACGCGCCGAGGGCCAGCGCGCCGCCCTCGAACGCGCCTATCACCAGGCCGGGATCGCGCCCGCCGAGGTGCGGCTCGTCGAGGCGCACGGCACCGGCACCGTCGTCGGGGACCGCACCGAACTCACCGTGCTCACCGAGATGTTCATCGACGCGGGCGCCGAGCCCGGCGCGTGCGCGCTCGGCTCGGTCAAGTCCCAGATCGGGCACACCAAGTGCGCCGCTGGGCTCGCCGGGCTCATCAAGGCCGCCCTCGCCCTGCACACCGGGGTCCTGCCGCCCACGGGGAACCTGGTGCGCCCCAACCCCGCCTGGGACCAGGAGACCAGCCCCTTCGCCTTCCACACCAGCCCCCGCCCCTGGGCCGCGCCCGCGGAGGAACGCGTCGCCGGGGTCAGTGCGTTCGGCTTCGGCGGCACCAACTTCCACGCCGTCCTCACCGCCCACCCGGCCGGGCCCCCACCGGCCACGAGCCGCGCCGTGTGGCCCGCCGAGCTCCTCACCTTCCGCACGGCGCGGGCGGCCGAGGAGATGCTGCGCTTCGTCGAGAGCGGGGAGGCGGCCTCGACTCCCCTGCGGGAGCTGGCCCGTTCGGCCGCCGTCGAGGCCGACGCCAGGCCCGGGCGCGTCGCCGTCGCCGTGGTCGCCGAGAGCCTCGACGCCCTGCCCGGCCAGCTGCGCCGGGCGATCGCGGGCGAGAGCGACCCCGGCTCCGGCGTCTTCGTGGCCACGCAGGACGGGGAGCGGGAAGGCGGCCCGGGGGATGTGGCGTTCCTCTTCCCCGGGCAGGGCAGCCAGCGCCCCGGGATGTTCGCCGAGCTGTTCACCGCCTTCCCCGAGCTGCACCGCTATCTTGAGCTGGACGCCGCCCCCGTGGACGCCGTCTTCCCGCCCGCGTCGTTCGACGACGCGACCCGTGAACGCCGAAGGGCCGCGGTCACCGACACGCGCGTCGCGCAGCCCGCGCTTGGGCTGACCGCCCTGGCCGCCCACGACCTGCTCACCCGCGCCGGGGTGCGCCCCGCCATGGCGGGCGGCCACTCCTACGGCGAGCTCGCCGCGCTCTGCGCCGCCGGGGCCCTGACGCCCGACGCGCTTCTCGCGCTCAGCGCCGACCGGGCCGAGGCGATCCTGTCGTCCGTCGGCGACGACCCCGGCACCATGGCCGCGGTGCCCGCCGACGCGGGGACCGTGGAAGAGGTGCTGCGCCTGGGCAAGCTCGACGGGCGGGTGACCGCGGCCAACCACAACTCCCCTACGCAGACCGTGATTTCCGGGGCCACCGACGCGGTCGACGAGGCCGTGCGGCTGCTCACCGACGCCGGACACCGGCCCAAGCGGCTCCCGGTGGCCTGCGCGTTCCACAGCCCGCTGCTCGAAGGGGCGGGCGAGCGCTTCGCCGCCGCGCTGGCCCACCACCCCCTGCGCGCACCTGAGTTCCCCGTCTGGGCCAACCGCACCGCGGCCCCCTACCCCACGGGGCCCGACGCGATCCGCGCCGAGCTCGCCGCCCAACTCGGCGCCGAGGTCCGCTTCGTGGCGCAGATCGAGGCCATGTACGCCGCGGGCGCCCGGGTGTTCGTGGAGGCCGGTCCCGGGGCGGCGCTCACCGGCCTGGTCGGCGCGGTCCTCGGCGACCGCCCCCACCACGCCGTGGCGTGCGAGCCACGGCCAGGCGCCGGGCTGCGCGGCTTCCTCGAAACGCTCGCCCGCCTCGCCGTCGCGGGCGTGCCCGTGCGCACCGCCTGGCTCCACCACGGCAGGCCAGCCGTCCCCTCGCCCACACGCCCCGCCGGTTGGACCGTCGACGGCCACCTCGTCCGCACCGCGGCGGGCGACCCGCTGCCGGGCGGCCTGCGCCCGGCCAGACGAGTACCGCTCACCCCCCTGGAGAACAACGCGATGCCCCAGCAGGACCCGGATGCCCTCCTGGTCGAATACCTCCGCAGCACACGGGAGTTGGTCGCCGCTCAGCGGGATGTGCTCCTCACCTACCTGGGCGGCGCGCCCGCCCAGGCCGCGCCCGCCGCCCCGGCGCGGCTGCCCGAGCTGCCCGGGCTTCCCGAGCTGCCCGCCGCCGTGGCCGACGCGGGCGGCCACGCACCGGCCCACGCCTCGATACCGGCCGCGGGCGGAACGGGCACCCCCGAAGCGCAGGCCCACGAGGCGAAGGCCACCGATGTCACCGGCACCGTGCTGCGCGTCATCAGCGAACGCACCGGCTACCCCGTGGACATGCTCGACCCCGACCTCGACCTGGAGGCCGACCTCAGCATCGACTCCATCAAACGCACCGAGATCGCCGGGGAGCTGGTGACCGCGCTCGGCGGCTCCGCCTCCGCTTCCGACGTCGCGGAGGCGGATCTTGAGGAGCTGTCCAGGTCCCGCACCGTGGCGTCCATCGCCGACTGGCTCTCCACCAGGCTGACCGGCCCCGGCCAGGGCCGGACCGCGCCCCCGGGGGAGGCGCACATCCCCGCCCAGCGCACCGGCGGCCAGAACGAGCCCGCCGCCGCCGAAGGGCCCGATGGGCTGGCCGGGGTGGCACCCAGGCGCCTGGTGCTGCGCGAAGTGCCGCTCGCCGACGCGGAGTCGGGCGAGGCCGGTGGGTCGGGTGGCGCGTTCGCCGGGAAGCGGTTCGCGCTACTCGGCGGCGACGCGGTGGCCGACGCCCTGGCCGAAGGGCTCGAACGGCACGGGGCGCGGGTCACCCGCCATGGCGCCGCCCACGCGCTGTCCGACGCGGAAGGGCCCGTCGACGGCGTGGTCCTGCTCGGCCCGCTCACCGACCGCCGCGACGCCTCGGCGCTGCCCGAGTCGTTCGGCGCGCTCAAGGCCGCGCTCGCGCGCTCGCCGCGCTGGCTGCTGTGCGCGCGGCCTTCCGGCGCCCAACCCCACGGCCTGCACGGCCTGTTCCGCACCGTGGCGAGGGAGTACCCGGACACCCTGGCCCGCGTCGTGGCCCTCGACCCCGCCGAACCCGCCGCCGCGGCCGAGGCGTTGCTCGACGAGCTGACCGCGCCCGACCGTTCGCCCGTCGTACTGCGCTCCGGCGCGGCGCGCACCGGCTTCGAGCTGGCCGAGGCGGGGCTCGGCGCCTCGGCGGGGCGGGGCGCGGGACCCGCGGGCGAGGGGGCGGCCGAGGCCGCGGCCCTCGGACTCGACCGTGAGTCGGTGGTGGTCCTGGCCGGTGGGGCCCGCGGCATCGCCGCGCACATCGCCGCCGCGCTCGCGGCCGCGTGCGGCTGCCGGATCGAACTGCTCGGCAGGACACGGCCGTTCAGCGGGCCCGAGGACGCCGACACCGCGGGCGCTGGCGACCGGGCGGCGCTGCGCGCGGCGCTCGCGGCGCGCGGCGGGCTCTCCCCCGCCGAGGTCGACCGACGGGCCGGGCTGATCCTCGCCCAGCGCGAGATCGAGGGAACGCTGGGCGAGCTGCGGCGACTTGGCAGCCCCGCCCACTACCAGGCCGTGGACATGCGCGACCACGAGTCGGTCACGCAGGCGGTCAAGGACATAAGGGCGCGGTTCGACCGCGTCGACGGCGTCGTCTACGCCGCGGGGGTGATCGAGGACCGGCTGATCGCCGAAAAGGACGAGGGCGCGTTCCGCCGGGTGTTCGGCACCAAGGTGGACGGCGCGCGGACGCTGCTCGACGCGGTCGGCGCCGGCTTCAACGGGCCCTCGTTCGCGGTGCTGTTCGGCAGCATCTCGGCCGTGCTCGGCAATCGAGGCCAGTGCGACTACGCCGCGGCCAACGACGCGTTGGAGGGCGTCGGCGCCGAGTGGGCGGCGCGCACCGGGCGGCGCGCGCTGACCGTGCACTGGGGCCCCTGGGCCCCGGCTGGCGCCCATCCCGGCATGGTCACCCCCGAGTTGGGGCGCGACTACGCCAGGCGCGGCATCGAGCTGATCGCCCCGCACGAGGGCGCCCAGGCGCTGCTGCGCGAGCTGGCGTGGGGCGATGTCCCGGCCGGTGGCTCCGTCGTCCTGACCGCTTCGGGCTGGTGAGGATGGCACCGAGGGCGAGCGTGCCGGTCGCGATCACCGGGATGGCGGTGCTGCTGCCGGGGGCGCGGAACCTGGCGGCGTACTGGGACAACCTGGTGGCCGGGGTTGACGCCATCTCCGATGTCCCGCCCTGGCGTTGGGACGAGGAGTTCTTCCCCGACCCCGTCTACTGCCGCAGGGGCGGCTTCGTGGACGGCCTCGCGGAGATCGACCCCGCGCGGTTCGGGATCATGCCAGCCTCGGTGGCGGGCACCGAGCCCGACCAGCTGATCGCGCTCTCGGTGGCCGCCGACGCCATCGACGACGCCGGTGGCCAGGAGCGGCTGCCCGACCGCGACCGGGTCGGGGTGGTTTTGGGGCGCGGCGGCTATCTCACGCCCGCGCTCGCCCGCCTCGACCAGCGGCTGCGTTCGGCCCACCAGCTCACCCGCACCCTCGGCGAGGTGCTGCCCGAGCTGACGGGCGAGCAACTGGCCAGGGTGCGCGAGGCGTTCGGCGAACGCCTCGGGCCCGAGCGGCCCGAGGCCGCGATCGGCCTCGTGCCCAACCTGGCCGCCTCGCGGCTGGCCAACCGCCTCGATCTGCGCGGCCCCGCCTACACGCTCGACGCCGCGTGCGCCTCGTCGCTCATCGCGGTGGAGCACGCCATCGCCCGCCTGGCCTCCGGCGAGTGCGACGCGATGCTGGCCGGTGGCGTGCACCACGCGCACGACGTCACGCTGTGGAGCGTGTTCGCGCGGCTCGGGGCGCTGTCGCCGAGCGGGCGCAGCCGCCCGTTCCACGCGGGCGCCGACGGGGTGCTCATCGGCGAGGGCACCGGCATCGTGGTGCTCAAGCGGCTGGCCGACGCCGAGCGCGACGGCGACCGCGTCTACGCCGTCATCCGCGGCACCGGGGTGGCGGGCGACGGGCGCGCCGGGAGCCTGGCGGCCCCCGACCAGGGAGGGCAGACGCGGGCGGTCGCCAGGGCGTGGCGGACCGCGGGGCTCGACCCGCGCGCGGCCGACGCGTTGGGGCTGCTTGAGGCGCACGGCACCGGGACGCCCGCCGGGGACGCCGCCGAACTCGCCACGCTCACGGAGGTGTTCGGGCCGCCGAGCGGGGGCGGTGACCGGGCGCCCGTGATCGGCTCGGTCAAGTCGATGATCGGGCACGCCATGCCAGCGGCGGGCGCGGCCGGGCTCATCAAGGCGGCCCTCGCGCTGCACCACGGCACGCTGCCGCCCACGCTGCACTGCGACGAGCCGCGCGCCGCGCTCGCCCGCACCAGGTTCCGCCCGGCGTCCCACGCGCTGCCCTGGGACGGCAGGCCGCCCCGCGCGGCGGTGAACGCGTTCGGCTTCGGCGGCATCAACGCCCATGTAGTGCTCGAACGCGCCCCGTCGGCCCCGGCGTTCGCCGCGCCGTTCACCGTGCGCGAGCCCGAGCTGGTGGTGCGGCTGACCGCCGCCGACCCGGGGGCGCTCGCCGAACGCCTCGCTGCCGACGACGCCGCGCTGCGCCGCGCCGCGCCCGAGAGCGCGGGGGGCGGCTGCCGCCTGGGCATCGTCGACCCGACGGCCAAGCGGCTGGCGCTGGCCCGCAGGGTCGTGGCCAAGGGCGGGGCCTGGCGAGGCCGCAACGACGTCTGGTTCTCCCCAGCCCCGCTGCTCGCCGACCAAGGCCACCGGGGCAGGGTCGCGTTCCTCTTCCCCGGCCTTGAGGCGGAGTTCGCCCCCGGTGGCCTCGACGACATCGCCGCGCGCTTCTCCCTCCCCGCGCCCGGCGCGTGGGCCGCGGCCGACCCCGATGACCTGGTCACCCATGGCAAGGGCGTGCTCACCGTGGCGCGGCTGCTCGACGCCGCGCTGCGGCGCATGGGCGTCGCCCCCGACGGCGTGGCGGGGCACAGCGTCGGCGAGTGGGCGGCGATGCGCGCGGGCGGGATGTATCCGCCTGAGGAGGCCGACGCGATACTGGCGTCGTTCGGCCCGGGGTCGCTGCGCGTGCCCGGGGTGGTCTTCGCGACCGTGGGCGCGTCGGCCGAGCGCGTCACCGCCACGCTGGCCGAGCGGGGCCGCGGCGACGTGGTGCTCTCGCACGAGAACTCCCCGCGCCAGTCGATGATCTGCGGCCCTCGGGAGTCCGTCGACGCGCTGGTGGCCCTCTTCCGCTCGCGGCGGGTGCTGTGCCAGGTGCTGCCGTTCCAGTCGGGCTTCCACACCCCGATGCTCGCCCCCTACCTCGGCCAACTCACCGAGGGCGCGGGCCGGTTGCCGCTGCGGACGCCCGAGGTGCCGGTGTGGTCGGGCACGACCGCTCGGCCGTTCCCCGCCGAACCCGACGGCGTGCGCGCGCTGTTCGTGCGGCACCTGCTCGAACCCGTCAGGTTCGGGCCGCTGATCGAGGCCATGTACGCGGCGGGCTTCCGGGTGTTCGTGCAGGCGGGCGTGGGCCAGCTCGGCTCGCTCGTGGACGACACGCTCCAGGGCCGCGACCACCTGACCGTCGCCGCCCACTCCCCGCACCGCCCTGGCCTCGCCCAGCTGCGCAGGGTCGCGACCGCGCTGTGGGCCGAGGGCGCCGCGCTCGACCCCGACACCCTGCGCCCCACCGCCGCGCCCGCGCGCCGGGGGCCCACGGTGGCCCTGGACCTGGGCGCGCCGCTGGTCTCGCTCGGCGAGCCCGCGCGCGAGGAGCTACGCACCGGCGTGCGGGCGGCGTTGGGCGCCGGTGACACCCTCGTCGCGCCCGTCGGAGGAGGCGCCACCAGCGGCCTCGACGCCCTCGCCGCCGCCCACCCCGTCGCCGCCGAGCTGCGCGCCGCGCTCGCGGAGACCGCCACCACGGCGGCGGCCGTCCTCACCGCGCGCGCCACGGGCCGCGCCGCCCCCGGGCCGCCGAGGCGCGGGCGCGGCGAAGGGCCCCCGAGGCCAGCGCCCGACGGCACGGTCCGCCTGCGGGTGTCGACGGAGGCGATGCCCTACCTGCTCGACCACTGCTTCTTCCCCCAGCGCACGGGCTGGCCCGACGCCGAGGACCTGCGGCCCGTCGTTCCGGCGACGACCATAGTGCGGCACCTGATGGACGCCGCGGAGTGGCGCGCGCCAGGCCGCCGCGCGGTCGCGGTGCACGACGTGCGCCTCGAACAGTGGGTGGACGCGGCGCCGCCCGTCGACGTGGAGATCACCGGCACCCGAAGCGGCCCCGACCACACCGCCCTCGCCTTCGGCCGCCACGCGCGCGCCACGGTCGAGGTGGGCGACGCGTTCCCCGCCCGCCCGCCCGCGCCCTGGCCGGTCGACGCCCAGGCCGAACGCCCCTGCGCCCACACGGCCGATGAGCTGTACCGGGACCGCTGGATGTTCCACGGGCCCGCGTTCCGTGGCATGGCGGAGCTGACCGCCATCGGCGAGCGGCACGTGCGCGGCGTGCTGACCGCGCCGCCCGCGCCCGGCGCGCTGCTCGACAACGTCGGCCAGCTGCTCGGCTACTGGATCATGGTGAGCCTGGCCGAGCGGGTCGTGGTGTTCCCCGTGTCCATGCGCGAGATCCGCTTCTTCGGGCCCCACCCGCCCACCGGGGCGCGCGTCGGGTGCCACATCAGGGTCGTGTCGGTGAGCGACGCGGCCGTGGAGGCGGAGGCGCAGCTGACGGTGGACGGCGCGGTGTGGGCGGAGATCGCCGGGTGGCGCGACCACAGGTTCGCGGCGCCCGACGCGCGCCGCACGAGCGGCTACCCCGAGCGGCGCGCGCTGTCCGAGGCCCGCCCCGGCGGCTGGTCGCTGCTCGTCGACCGCTGGCCCGACCTGGCGTCGCGCGACCTGGTGATAAGGACCCAGCTGGGCAGCGCGGAACGCCGCGCCTACGACGAGCGCCCCCCGCGCGGCCGCCGCCAGTGGCTGCTGGGCCGGATCGCCGCCAAGGACGCGGTGCGCCGCTGGCTGTGGGAGCGCGGCGAGGGCCCGGTGTTCCCCGCCGAGGTCCGCATCCGCAACGACGCCAGCGGGCGGCCCTGGGCCGAGGGCGTGCACGGCCGTGAACTGCCGCCGCTCGACGTGTCGTTGGCGCACCGCGGGCGGGTGGCGGTGGCGATCGTCGCGGAGCGCGGGCGCGGGGCGGGGATCGACGTCGAGGAGGTCGTCGACCGGCCCGATGGCACGATCGCCATCGCGCTCGGCGCGGGGGAACGCGACCTGCTCGCGGAGCGGTGCGCGGCCACGGGCGAGCCCGTGGCGCTGTGGTTCACCCGATTCTGGGCGGCCAAGGAGGCGGTGGCCAAGGCCAGGGGCACCGGACTGCGGGGCCGCCCACGGGACTTCGCGGTGGTGGCGGCGGGCCCTTCCGCGCTGCGCGTCGCGGTCGACGGCCGCGCGCACCGGGTCGCATACGCCCCGATGGCCGAAGGAAGCAGCACCTATGTCGTGGCCTGGACCACGGACGTGGACGAGAACAGCGCTGACGAGAGCAGCGCTCACGACAACAGCACTGACGAGAACAGCGCTCACGACAACAGCGCTGACGAGAGCAACGATGATGAGGAGAGCGGCACGTGAACCCCGTACGACCGGCCCAGGAGGCCGCGCCCGCGGACGCGGCGCCCACGGCAGCGGTGCTGGCGGAGATCGCCGAGATGATCGAGGCCGTCCTCGACGACGCGGGGGCCGGTCTCGACCCCGAGGCGGTGATCGGGATGGACAGCAGGTTCGCCGACGACCTTGAGCTGGAGAGCATCGACCTGGTGGCGCTGGCCGAGCGCCTGGAGGAGCGGTACGGCGACCGGGTCAACTTCGCGGAGTTCCTTGCGGATCTCGACCTCGACGAGATCATCGCGCTGACCGTGGGCCGCCTGGTCGACCATGTGGCGGGCCGCCTGAGCGCCGCGACCGCGGAGGGCTGAGCCATGGCGAGGGTCAGGGCGAACGGCGTCGACCTCAACGTGCGGCGGCTGCCGCCGCGCGGCGGCGCGGCCGGGCCTGGGCCCGCGCCCGTCGTGGTGTTCCTGCACGGCGCGTTCATCGACAGCCTGGCCAGCTTCTACTTCACGCTCGCCCCCGCGTTCGCCGAGGCGGGCTATGACGTGGTGCTCTACGACCAGCGCGGGCACGGCCGTTCGGAGCGGCCGCCGACGGGCTACCGGGTCGGGGACTTCACGGCCGACCTGGACGCGCTGCTCGACGCGCTCGGCATCGAGCGGCCCGTCCACCTCGTGGGCAACTCCTTCGGCGGAACGGTGGCGTTGGACTTCGCGGCGCGCCACCCCGAGCGCGCCGCTTCGGCGCTGGTGATCGAGTCGGGGCCGCCGACCAGGGCGTGGGCGGAGATCATGCGGGCGGCGCTCGCGCAGGCGACATCGTCGGAGCTGTCGCCCGACCGGGCGCTCGTGTGGTTCGTCGAGCAGTACCGGACGATGTCGTCCACCCGCGAGATCGGCCGGTACGACGCGCACCTCGCGCGGCTCGGCGCGTCGGCGGGGCGGCTGATGGACGAGACGACGATAGTGCGCGACATACCGGACAGCGAGGTGCTGAGCGACGAGCGGATCAGGTCGCTGCGCTGCCCGGTGTACCTGGTGAACGGCGGCGACGGGCTCGTCGCCGAACAGGCCGCGCACGCACGGGCGTTGCTGCCCGATGTGCGGGTGGCCGAGGTGCCGGGGCAGAAGCACTCGGTGCTGGTCGAGGCGCCCGAGGAGGTGGGGCGCCTCGCGCTCGCCTGGGTCGACGCCCAGGCGTCGCGCGTGTCGGAAGCGTCGGGTGTGTCGGGTGTGTCGGGTGCGCCTGAGGTCTCGGGGGCTCCGTTGGAGCCCGGGCAACGGGTGGGGGTCGCGCCATGAGCCGTTTCCTGTTCACCGTGCCGCCGCTCGCCGGGCACATCAACCCCGCCGCCGCGGTGGCCGCGGAGCTCGGCGCGCGGGGGCACGGCGTCGCCTGGGCCGGGCGGCCCGCGCTGATCGACCGGCTGACCGGTGGCGCCTTTCCCGTGCACGCGTGCGCCGGTCCCGATGTGCCCGGTGAACGGCCGCCCGGCATAAGGGGGTTGGAGGCGCTGAAGTTCCTGTGGGAGGCGGGCTTCGGGCCGCTGGCCGAGGCGATGGCGCCGGATGTGGAGGCGGCGGTGCGCGCGTTCCGCCCCGATGTGGTCGTGGCGGACCAGCAGACGGTGGCGGGCGCGCTGGTGGCCGAACGCCTCGGGCTGCCGTACGCCACGTCGTGCACCACGACGGGCGAACTGCTCGGCGCCGCGGGGCTGCCCAAGGTCGAGGAGTGGATCCTGGAGCTGCTGAACGGGCTGCGCGCGCGGTTCGGCGACCCCGCGGCGCGCCACGATCCGCGGTTCTCGCCGTGGCTGACGCTGGTCTACTCGACGCCCGAGCTGGTCGGCGCGCACCCGGCGCGGGAGAGCCCGCTGAGCTTTGTGGGCCCGGCGTTCGGCGACCGGCCCGGGGCGGATGACTTCCCCTGGGAGTGGCTTGCGGAGGACGTTCCCGTGGTGCTGGTGAGCCTGGGGACGGTCAACGGCGGCGCGGGGGCGCGTTTTCTGGCCGAGTGCGTCGCGGCGGTGCGGGCCAGGGCGGGCGCGGTGCGTGCCGTGTTCGCCGACCCCGCTGGCGTGCTCGACGGCGAGGAGCCGGGCCCCGATGTGCTGGTCCTGCGGTCCGTGCCGCAGACCCAACTGCTCGGGCGGGTGCGGGCGGTGGTGTGCCACGCGGGGCACAACACCGTCACCGAGGCCCTGTGGCACGGGCTGCCGCTCGTGGTGGCGCCCATCCGCGACGACCAGCCGGTGGTCGCGGGCCAGGTCACCGAGGCGGGCGCCGGGGTGCGGCTGCGCTTCGGGCGCGTGGACAGGGAGCGGATCGGCGCGGCAATCGACGCGGCGCTCGGCGACCCGGGGCTCGCGGCCGGGGCGCGGCGGGTGGCCGCGTCGTTCCGCGCGGCGGGCGGGGCGGGGGCCGCCGCCGACAGCCTGGAGAAGCTGGCCGCGGGCGCCTGAACGGGCCCGGCAGGGGCTACTCCGTGCGCAGCTCCTCCTCGATCAGGGCGAACATCGCGTCGTCCACGAGTGGCCGAGGACGGCGGCGGTGTGGCGGCTCACCAGGTCGAGGACGCGGCGGCGGCGCTGCTCGGGCGTGTGCCGCGCGCCCCACGCGACCGGGACGCCCCATGCCCACGCCTGCCCCACGCCGGTGAGGAAGCGCCGGGGGCCGCCGTCGTCGCGGCGGAGGCTGCCGGTCGCGGTGGCCTCGACGCCGATGGCGTCGGCGGTCTCGACGACGCTGGAGCACAGCACGGGGTGCGGGCCGACCCCGATGAACGTGGTGTCTCCCCGCTCCACCAGGGCGCGCACGGCGTCCGCGAACCTGACGGTGCGACGCAGGTTGGCGACCCAGTAGGCGGCGTCGTCGAGAGGGACTGCCCGGCTACCGCCCCGGTCGGGGCACGGTCACTCGGCGACGTAGGTGCGGCGCGCCCACTCGAAGACGCGCAGCTCGCTTCCGTCGTGCAGGACCGTCTCGGGCGTGGGATGGAAGTGCTCGTAGGCGTTGCCGACCGGGATCTTGAGCGTCATCTCGGTGTCGCGGACATGCCTTAGGCGCTGTGGATCGGCCCTCTCGAGGGGCCCGCCGCGCAGAATCACATTCGGTTCGGGAAGGCTCATCTGGGTTCACTCCATCGGTGACGAGACAGGCGTCGGGTGCGGGCGAAAGACCGTGCTCCGCGCGTGCCGTGTGGGTCTCCACGAGTCTTCTCACCAGGTCATGCAGGGGATTCTTCTGCGCGGCCGCCTTTCGGCGGACCCGGGACCACCCCTGGCCGACACCCCAGCCCGGGCGCGCCACCCGTCGGCCCATGACCCCGGGATACGCGCATGCGAACGTTAGCCTGCCGCCTGGGCCATGGCGTTCGCCGCCCGTGCGCGCCCCGGCGCGCCGCTTCTACAGTGGGCGGGTGACGAACGGCGCGCCCTCCCCGGTCTCGGTGAGCCCCACCCTGGGAGTCGTGCTGTGCCTCCCGCTGATCGCCGCCGCGACGGTTGCGGCGGTGTGGCGGCTCACCCCGGGGGCGGGCACGGGCCGCGCCGGGGAGGGCGGCGCGCCCTCGACGAGCTGGCCGCGTGGCGCGGCGAGGTGGAGGCCGCGCTCGAGGGTCAAGTCTCGGTCAGGAAAGTGCTGTTGAGGGGGCGTCAGGGGCACCGTTGCCCATAAGGCAAGGCTAACCTAATCTTGGGCGGGTCTCGGGCGCGGAGCCCGTTCGCCCCTGCCCCACCCTCCCCCGGAGCCGCTCGATGCCCCAGCGCCACCCCACCGCCGACGACCTGACGGCCGATGAGCTGACGGCGTCGGGCCACCCCGTCCCCGAGCTGCCCGAGGTCACCCCCGCGGCCTGGCGGGAGTCGGGCCGTCGGCTGCTCGCCAAGGCCCTGGGCGAGTGGTGCTTCGAGGACATGCTCAAGGCGGTCGAGACGGAGCCCGGCCGCTACCGGGTCGACCTCGACAGCGGCACGACCTATGTATTCTCCGCCGCGCCCGGCGCGTTCGGCTGGCTGCGCGTCGACCCGGACTCCATCACCCGCACCGCCACGGGCATGCTGGGGAACTCCATCGCCGAGCCCGCCTGGGACGCGCAGCGCTTCCTGCTGGACGCCGCCTCCACGCTGGGCACCGACGCGTCCACCATCGCCACCTACTTCACCGAGCTGGCCGCCACCCAGGCCGTCGACGCCGCGCGCGCCACCCGGGGAGGGGAGCGCGCGAGCGAGCTACTGGCCCTGGGACACGCCGAGTTGGAGTGCCGCATGACCGGGCACAACCTTCTGGTGGCGAACAAGGGGCGCATCGGCTTCTCCGCCTCCCATGTCCGCGCCTACGCCCCCGAGTCGGCGCAGCCCGTCCATCTGCGCTGGCTGGCCGTCCACCGGGGCCTCGCGGAGTTCCGCGCCACCCCGGAGCTGTCCGAACGCGACGTGCTCTCCCGGGAGTTGGACGAGGAGACCCGCGCACGGTTCACCGCCGTGCTCGAACGCGCGGGGCTCGCGCCCGAGAGCTTCGTGTGGATGCCCGCGCACCCCTGGCAGTGGGACCACGCCATCCAGATCCTGCACGCCGCGGACATCGCCCAGCGCCGCATCGTGCCGCTCGGCGAGAGCCCCGACGCCTATCTGCCAGGGCAGTCCATCCGCACCATGGCCAACGTCAGCAACCCCAGGCGCTATGACGTCAAGCTGCCGCTGAAGATCCTCAACACCCTGGTGTGGCGCGGGATTCCGCCGCACTGCACGTCGGGGGCGCCCGCCGTCACCCAGTGGCTGCGCGGCCTCCTCGACCGCGACAGGCTGCTCGCGGATGAGACAAGGACGGTCTTCCTCGGCGAGGTCGCCTCGGTCACGGTGCGCCACCCCTACCTGGACGCGTTCCCCGATGTGCCCTACCAGCACCTGGAGACGCTGGGCTGCATATGGCGCGAGTCGGTCTCCTCGCGCGCCGAACCCACCGAGCGGGTGCGGACGTTCGCCTCGCTGCTGCACGTGGACAGCGCGGGCGACGCGTTCGTCGCCGCGCTGGTGCGCGCCTCGGGGCTGCCGCCCGAGCAGTGGCTGAGGCACCTCTTCGGCACGCTGCTCGACCCGCTGCTCCATGTGCTCTACCGCTACGGGGTGACCTTCAACCCCCATGGCCAGAACACCCTGTTGGGCTACGACGAACGCGACGTCCCACGCCGCCTGTTCCTCAAGGACTTCGTCGACGACGTCTGCGTGTCCTTCGACGACGTGCCCGAGCGCGGCCCCGAGCCCGACAGCCACGGCCACATCCTGCCGCGCAAGCACCCCTCGATCATCCGCCAGCATGTGATGGATCAGGTCTTCGTGGGCCACTTCCGCTATCTGGCCCCGCTGTGCGCCGACCAACTCGGCGTTCCCGAGGAGACGTTCTGGGCCATGGCCCGCGAGACCATCCTCGCCTTCCAGGCCCGCTTCCCCGAGCTGGCCGAGCGCTTCGCCGCATACGACCTGCTCATCCCGCACATCCCCCGCTACGGCCTCAACCGCGACCGGCTCGTCGTCACCCGCTACACCGACCGGGCGCTGCGCCACGCGCTGCACCCCAACGGCACCCACCCCAACCCGCTCGCCGCCGCTCGGCCCCGCCAGGAGAGTGCCCGATGAGCCCATCCCCCACGACCGCGGCGCGGCCCACCGACCTGCTCGACTCGGCCGATCCGCGCGCCGCGGCCGAACACGCCCACCTCGAGGCCGTGTTGCGCTGCTGGCTCCAGGAGAACGCGCCCACGCGCACCTCGGGCCCCGTCCACATCGCGCTGCCCACATCGGGCCTGACCCTGGTCGCCGAGCTGACGCACTGGTCGGCGACCGGCTGGCACCGCTTCGGCCCCATCACCCTGCGCGGCCCCGGCGGGCCGCTCGGCGCCCACGCCGACCCCGTCACCGCGGTGGCGCTGCTGGCCGCCGAGGCCACGGTCGAGGGCGGGCGGCGCGCGGGCGGCGTTCCCCCCGGGGAGGCGGCCGACCTGGTCGAGCGCACCGCCGAGTCCGTCCGCCGCGTCACCGCCTTCGTCGCCGCGCGCCGCGCCGCCCCCGCACCCCCGCCCGGGGTCGACGGCTTCCTCGACGCCGAACAGGCTTTGCTGCTTGGCCACTTGCTCCATCCCGCGCCCAAGAGCAGGGATGGCATCTCGGAGCGCGACGCGGCGCGCTACTCTCCCGAGCTGCGGGGCTCGTTCCGGCTGCACTGGTTCGCCGCCGACCCCTCGGTCGTCTCGCACGACGCCGTGGCGGGCGCGCCCTCGCTCGCCGGGCGCGACACCGTTCGCCTCATGGCCGACCTGGCCGAACACCCCGCCCCCGACGGGCGGTTGCTGATCCCCGCCCACCCGTGGCAGGCCCACGACCTGCCGCAGCGGCCGAGGATCGCCGCCCTCGTCGCGTCGGGCGCGCTTCAGCCGCTGGGCGAGCTCGGCCCCCACTGGTGGCCGACGTCCAGCCTGCGCACCGTCTACCGGCCCGGCGCGCCCGTGATGCTCAAGCTCTCCCTCGGCCTGCGGCTGACCAACTCCCGCAGGGAGTCCACGCGTACGGAGCTGATCAGGGGACTCGAGATCAACCGCCTGCTGGACGCGGGCTATGGCGCAGCGACGTTCGCGGCGCACCCCGGCTTCGCCATCACCCGCGACCCCGCCTGGATCGCGGTAGACGAGCCTGGCCGCCCCGGGGGTCCCGAGGTCACGGGCCTCGATGTCGCGGTGCGCGAGGTGCCGCCCGGCGTGGGCCAACTGCGGTGCCTGGCGGGCCTGGTGGCCCCGCGCCCCGGGCTCGGGCGCAGCGCGCTCGGCGCCGCGGTGTCCGCGCAGGGCACCGGCGCGGCCGAGCGCTGGGTGGCCGACTACACCGACCGCGTCCTCGTGCCCATGCTGCACCTCTACGCCGCCACCGGCATCGGTCTTGAGGGCCACCAGCAGAACACTCTGGTCCGCCTGGACGCCGATGGCCGCGTGACGGGGGGCGCGTTCCGCGACAACCAGGGCTACTACCTGGCGCGTTCCCACCTCCCCCGGCTGCTGGCCGCGTCCGGCGCCGACTCCTCGACGCTCGCCGTCGTGGACGACGCGCTCGCCGACGACCGCCTGTCCTACTACCTGTTGCGCAATCAGGCACTCGCGCCGGTGGGTTGCCTGGCCGCGGAGGGCCTGGCCCGCGAGGGCGACCTGATCGACGCGCTGCGCGCGCGGCTCGCCGCCGCGCTGCCCGCCCTCGCCGACGCGGGCCCTGGCGGCGACCGGCTGGCGCGGCGCTGGCTCTCGGCGCCGACGCTGCCGTGCAAGAGCAACCTGTTCACGCGCCTCCACGGCATCGACGAGGTGCTGGCCCCGCTCGACGCCCAGTCCGTCTACTTCGACGCCCCCAATCCCCTGACGGCGGAGGCCAGGTGACCGCACCGCGGACGGACGCCGCGTGCGAGAACGACGAGATCCCCGGGCCGCCACTGCCCCGCCTCGGCCACCCGTGGTCGGCCAGGGTGGCCGCGGCCCGCGGGACGGACCTGGACCTGGTGCACCGCTGGATGGCGCGCCCGCACGTGGCGGCGTTCTGGAACCAGGCGTGGACCCGCGCCGCGTGGGCGGACGAGCTGGCCGCCCAACGCGCCGGATCCCACTCGCTGCCCTGCCTGATCGACCGCGGGGGAACGCCGCTCGCCTATGTCGAGATCTACCGGGTGGCCCGCGACCGCCTGGCCGCGCACTACCCGTGTCACCCCCACGACCTGGGCGTGCACATCGCGATCGGCGACCGCGACCGCCTCGGCCGCGGCCTGGGCCGCGCGCTCCTGGCCGCGCTGGCCCGCGGCCTCTTCGAGGCCGACCCCGACTGCGCCAGGGTGGTGGCTGAGCCGGACGAGCGCAACATCCCCTCCACCCGGGCCTTCACCGCCGCGGGCTACCGCCCGAGCGGCACGATCCGCTTCCCGGAGAAGACGGCCCGCCTGCTGATCCACCCCCGCGACACGGGTCACACGCCGGAACGCTGAGGCCATGGCAGGCTTGGCAGGGCTTGGCACGGGCCTCCACCGCCGCCCTCACGGGCCCGGCGTCAGACGCCGTACGGCGGGCGCGGGTCCTCGGAGCGGGGGGCGTTCTCGCCCTCTTCGCTCGGCCCGGGGCCCGGTGACTCGTCGGGGAAGGTGAAGAGGTGGGAGAGGTCGTCGCCCTCCTCCTTCCGCCCCGTGGCCCGCAGATCGTCGGCGAGCCGGTCGGCGATGAGCCGCATGTCGGGGTCGTCCCGTGCGAGGCCGAGCCATCGCATCAGGGCCTCGGCCGCCACCTCGGCCGCCCGCCCCGGCGGCTCCTCCGGCAACGGCCCGCGCTCGACCGCCTGTTCCTCGGGCATCCGGTCCAGCAGCTCGCGGAACGGCGGGGCGACCTCGCTGTTGTTCGCCGCGGCCGAGAGCTGGGCCAGCAGGCCGATGCGCTCGACCGTCTGCTCCACCTGCTCGCCGTTTCTGGCCAGCCACCACACGACCGTGCTGCCCGGGTCCTTGAGCACGTCGTCCGTCAGATACGCCCGCTTGTTGCGCTCGTAGTTGCGCTCGTGCTCCCAGACCTCCTCGTCCTTGCGCACATTCGACAGCTTGGTCAGGCGCTCATGGTCCGTCTCCGTGAGGCTCAGGGTGACGCTCTTCGCCATCGCGAGCACACGGCCCGACGTGTCGAGCTCCATCACGCCAAGCACACCGTTGAGTTGATGCTGGGCCATCGTGCTGTTCGCGGGGTGCTGGCGTGCCGCGAACGCCCGGGCCCGCAGCAGGACCGCCTGCACGGCGAGGCCGCAGGGGTCGAAGTAGGCCGGAACCTCCGCTTCCTGGGGGATCCACCGCACGGTGGCTGAGAAGAGGAAGTGGTAGTCGGGAGCGGCGCTCGGCAGGACGACGTTGGTCACCCGGTGCTCCTGGCGCGGCGGAGGGGCGATCGGCAGATCGGGCTCCAGCGTGCTCTCGGGCGGGATGTACCCGTATGGCTGGTCATCGCCCCTGAACGCGATGAACCCGCCGACCGCGAGCACGCCGCCCAGCGCGGGCCACAGCCACGACGGCCAGCCGGTGCTCAGCCCGGCGATTCCGAGGACGAGGCCGCAGATGATGGTGAGGAACACCGTCAGGACGCGGCGTTCGGAGCTCATGGCATCTCCGAGGTGTGCGGCGCGGACGTGGCGAACGCCAGTGGCGCGAGGCCCTGGGCGGCGTCGAGGCACCGCCGGAAGTGGGCGGCGACGGCGCCCGCCTCCACGCGGTCGCTCACCCTGGCGTGGGCCCACCGCCGCGAGACCACATACATGCGGCTGACCGCGGATGGCTGGTCGGCGCCGGAGTCGGCGAGCGTGGCGAGAAGCAGCGCGCGATGCCCCTGGTCGGCGGCCAGCGCGGCGTCAAGCCACCGCTCGACATGGGGAGCCCACACCTCCTGGGCGAGCTGCCGGAGGACGGCGGCCCAGCCCGCGCTCAGTCTCTCCACGACGACGGGGCCCATCAGGGAGGCGTGGCTGCCGGACACCTCGTCCGCGAGGGCGAGGAAGATCCGGCCGTCCGCGGTCGGGAACCGGGGGGCTTCCTCGCTGTGGGGGACGAGGCGGCGCAGAAGGTAGGCGCACAGGCGGCGCTCGCGGATCGCCAGGGCGGTCAGCGCGTCGCACGCCGGGCGCCTGTCCGACGAGCCCTCGGCGCGGGCCAGATGATGCAGCCTGACCAGGGCCTGGTCAGGGTGGCGCAGGGCCATCACCTCCTCGCACACGACGACGATGGCGAGGCGGAACGCCGTGGGCAGAGCCGGTCTGCTCACGCAGTCGAGGATCTGCCGCCGCAGCGCGTGCCCGTGAACGCCATGGCGGAGTCCATGCGCCAGGAGCTCGGCCGCGTCCGGCAGGAGACGCCGCCCGTCCCCGCGTTCGGTCCAGGCGCGGGCCAGTCCCAGCAGGTCTTCGGGCTGGCCGACGCGCAGGGCCTGTTCGGCGAAGCGCGCGACGAGGGACCGGCGCGCCTCGCCGTCGAGCCGGAGCGTGCGCAGACAGTTCTCCACCCAGACGCGGAAGTCGGGGCGCAGATCGGGAAAGTAGGTCCAGAAGTGGCTCAGGACCGCCCGGTCGCGCCCCAGGTCCCGAAAGCGAACGCCATCCCCGGTCTCGACGGGGGCCGAGATCTTCGCCAGCTCGCTGGTGAGATCGGCCCGGTCAAGCCGCGGCCGCTCGTCCTCGGGATGACCCACGCGATTCAGGAGGTCGACCGACGCCTGGTGGATGGTGTCCGGCGGGGAGCCGTGCAGCATCGCCACCGTCAGGGCGAGCGCCCGCTGCCTTCCGTCCTCGAGACCGGCGATGAACCGCGCCGTCCGTGTCCCATGGTCCATGACCTGGGCCAGGGCCTCGGCCCACCACTCGGGGAAGCGCCCGCGGGGGTCACGCTCCCGCGCGACGCCGATGAGGTGGGCGAGCCACGCCACGTCGCGCAGGGGCGCCTTGGCCAGGTGGTCGGCCACCGCGGTCTCTCTCAGCTCGACCGGGGACAGAGCGATCCCTTGCCGCCGCAGATAGCGCATCATCAGCTCATCCGCAGGCGGGCGTTCCACATCCGCGATCAGGTGGCGCAGCTCCGGGGCGAGCGAGCCCTTGAGGTGCGGCGAGATCACGACGACCAGGCGGGCACGGCGCTTCTCCGCCACGGCCCTGAAACCGGCGAGCTCCGTCTGGACCCTGAGGTAGCGCGTCGTATCGCTGGTGGACAGGTCCAGCACCACGCGGTCGCCGTCGCCGATCGAGCCGCGGTCCAGCGTGGCCTCGTCCTCGCCGTGGCCGGGGTCGATCTCGTGGATGCCCGCCCCGTCCGCACCCGACTCGAAGAGCAGCATCAACGCCGCCGTGCGCCTGCCGCTGCCCGCCGCCCCCGAGAGCACCACGGAGCCGTGACCCCGCAGCAGACCGCGGGCCCGACCGAATCCTCCCGGTGGGACGAATCGCTGGTACAGCCAGTTCAGGTCGCGCTCGGCGACGTTCCGCGGATCGCGGTCCTGCGCGCGGAGGCGCCGGGTCGCGTCCTTCATGTCGTAGTAGTAGTGGACGTGCTGGTCTCCCGTCCCCGAGTGCATCGGGGCGTCCGCGCTGAGGACGGACGTCGTGAACGTCGTCACCTCTCGCCCCTCGGTCGGCGGAAGGAGTCGCCGTGGTCGGCGTCGTCGCTGCTGTGGGCACCGAAGATGTTCCCTGAGCCGGTGTGCAGGGGACCGTGTGACTCCGCGATGATGTTTCCGACATTGCCACTGAAACCGCTGATGTTGCCGATGCCGCCGCGCTGGTGCGAGGTGCGCATGGCGCCGCTCTCCGGTGCGTCCGGCTCGTCGGAGTCCGGCTCCCTGGCCGGGGCGGCGCCGTCAGGCGGGCCCTCGTCGGCGGCGCCCAGCTCCGGCACCCGCTTGGCGAGCTGGTCCCCTATGAGCGCCAGGTCGTGCTGGGCGGAGCGCAGCGTGTACCGCATGTACTGGTGCTCCGCGAGCCGGGCGAGCGAGCCGGGGAGGCGCCCGGGATCGAGCTGTTCGGTCTTCCGGCCGAGGAGGATCGGGATGACCTCGACCCCGTACTCGAACGCGTCCTCGATCTCCCGGCGGACCCAGTCCTTCTCGTTGTCGAGCGCCCTCGTCTCCGGCCGGTCCTTGTCCGGGGCGTCGAGCCAGCGGTCGCCGATCAACGCCAGGAGCACGCTGCTTCGGCGCACGCCCTTGTGCAACGCGTCGCTGTAGTCGGCCCCCGCCTCGATGGACGGGGCAGCCAGGAAGATCTTGCCCTCGCCAAATCGGCGCGTGAGCTCGTTGTAGAACGTGTACGCGGCCTCCTTGCCGTCGATGGTGCGGTAGTTGATGAACACTTCAGGCACGAAAACGGCCCTTTCTCGGTCGGATCCGAATCACTTGAAGGGGGAAGACGAGGGGCCGCTCAGGGCTGCGGCCAGGTCAGGGCTCAGGGAGCGCACGGCGGCGTTGCGCTGATGACGGGCCAGGACGCGGGCTGTGCGGCGGAGATCGGCCACGATGGTGGCGGAGTGCACGGCGCTCGCCTGGCCGAGCAGCGGACGAAGGACCTCGCACGCCTGCTCGATCTCCCCCGCCGCCGCGTGGGCCAGGGCCAGGCGGACCCCATAGCGGGTGCGGGTCCGCAGGGCATGGGCCGGAACCCTGGCCGTTTCCCTGGCGAGCACTTCGGCGGCGCGCCCCGGGTGCCCGAGGTGGTGCAGGCACCAGCCGGTGTACATGGAGACCACATCGGGAACGTGCGAGGCGCCGATGACGGGCGCGCCGGGATCCGGCCGGTCGAGGGCCAGGAGTTCGCGCGCCCGGTCGAGGCTGCGCATACAGGCCCCGTAGTCGCCGCTCAGCGCGTACGCCTGGGCCTGCTGCTGTGCGGCGAGCCCTCTGATCCGGGGCGGCGCACCGGCGTTGACGGCGTGCTCCGCGAGGCCGACCGCCTGCGCGATGTCGCCGCGCAGCAGGCTCACCAGGCCGCGTCGGACCAGTCCGTACACCGCGAGATGCGGGTCGTCGCCAGCGGCCGCCAGCTCCACGGCCCGGTCGGTCCACCAGAGGGCGGCCTCGTCGTTCCCCGATTCCTGGGCCATCCAGCCGGTGTACTCGGCGAATCGTGACGCCACGACCAGCATGTCGCGCCGCGTTCGCGGGCCGGAGCGCAGCGCCGCCTGCTCCAGGCCGTGGGTCTGGGCGATCAGCGACGGCAGCAGCATCCCGGGGTCCGACGCCTGCCCAAGTCGGCGGAACTGGCCGAAGAGCGAGCGGGATGCTTCGATGAGGCTCGTTCCTCCCGCGTCCGCGGTCGAGCGCGGGCCGCCCAGGCCGAAGGCGAGCGCCGAGCCCGCGCCCGCCGCGGTCACCTGCCGCCGGTCCATGGCCTCGAACCGGCCCGAGCCGTCCTTGTTCATGCGTAACAACCACACTTCGCCGTCGTGACCCGTCGGGGAGAGCTTCGTGGGCACCGCGGGGTCGGGCACGAGGGCGGCGAGGGCGCCGCCCGCGTCGAGCGCGGTGTCGCAGAGCCGGGCGAGCTCGGGCGTGGGGCGCTTGTGCCCGTTCTCCACCTTGCTGAGGAAGCTCTTGCTGTAGTGCACCGAGGCGGCCAGGCGGTCGAGCGTTAGCCCGGCCGCCAGGCGCAGCCTGCGGAGTTCGGGGCCGAACGGTCGCGAGATCTCAGGCATCCGAACCCCCGTGGCCGACCTTCCCGATCGGGTGTCGGCCACCGGCAGTCAGCCTGCGGCACCGGATGGGGGCGGAACAAGGCGATGGAGACTGTTTCCCGTTTCCCATACGGAGAGTGAACAAAGGGCTCTCCGCCGTGTCGAGGGCGCGGGCGCGTTCCACGCCACCCTCGGCCCCCGCCCCCTCCGGGCCGCGGCGGACCGCGGCGGACCCCGGCCCGGAGGAGGCGGGAGACGGGAGACGCGAGGCGGCAGGCGCGCTCAGTGCACGTACGGCCAGCCCGAGGAGTCCCAGCCGAGCCAGTTGATGCCGAGCAGCGACCTGCCGTCGTCGGCGTAGTAGTGATAGGCGAGGATGTCGTTGTCCGTGTCGGCGAACACATCCTGGTGGCCAGGCCCGTTGACGCTTCCGTGGCCCGCGAGCACCTCGGTGCCGCCGCCCGCCGTCATCGCCACGCCGTTCCGGTCGACATACGGCCCCGTGACGCTGGTGGAGCGGCCCACCATGACGCGGTAGATGCTGTCCGCGCCCCGGCAGCACAGGTCGAACGACACGAACAGGTAGTAGTGCGCGCACCGTTGAAAGATCGTCGGGGCCTCGATCGCGCCGCCGCCGCGCCCGGCGCTCGAGTGGAACGCGCCGCCCGTGCGCTTGCCGGTCGCCGGGTCGATCTGGATCATCTTGAGCCCGGACCAGAACGACCCGAACGACAGCCACCAGCGGCCCTGCCCGTCGACGACGAGGTTCGGGTCGATCGCGTTGAAGTCGTCCGAGGTCCGCTGCCCTGGCGGGCGTGGTGACCGTGGTGGCGCTGCTCGCGCCCTGACTGGCACCGCACGATCCGGTGCAGTCCGCGGGGGAGTTGTACGCGCCCGTCGGCCCGGGCGGCCACCTGCTCGGCACGGACGGCATCGGCCGCGACCTGCTGTCGCGCACGCTGCCCGGCCTGCGCACCAGCTGGCTGATGGCGCTGGCCATCGTGGCGCTCGGGCTGCTGGCTGGCGGCCTGACCGGCCTGGTGGCCGGGGCGTTCGGCGGCTGGGCCGACGCGGTGCTGATGCGGATCACCGACCTGTTCCTCGCCCTGCCGGGCACGCTGGTCGCCATCGCGGTGGCCGCGGCGCTGGGTTCGGGGCTCGGGAACACGTTCCTCGCCATCTCGGTGGTGTGGTGGCCCTTCTACGCCCGCATCGTGCGCGGCGAGGTGCGGGTGCTGGCGGCCAGGCCGCATGTGGAGGCGGCCAGGATGGCGGGGGTCGGGCGCACGCGCCTGATCGTGCCGCACCTGCTGCCCGGCGTGGTGGCGTGGTGCCCTCGGCCGTGATCACCGCGAGCCTTGACGTGGGCAGCGTGGTGCTCGTGCTGGCGAGCCTGTCGTTCCTTGGCCTCGGACAGTCGGCCCCCGCACAGGGGTTGGGCGCCGACACGGCGAGGGCTCTGCCCGAGCTGGCGGCCCACTGGTGGATCCCGGCGATCCCAGGCCTCGCCGTCATGGCGCTGAGTCTCGTGGCGAACCTCGCCGGGAACGCGGTGCGCAACCTGCTGGCCCGCGACGGTCGTTGACACGAACGGTTCCCCCGATGACTCCGCGCTTCCTCGCCGCACGGGCCGCGTCGCTGCTCGGCCTGCTGCTCGCGCTGTCCCTGGTGCTCTTCGTGCTCCAGGAGATCTCCCACACCGACGCGGTTGCCGCCACGCTCGGCGCCAACGCCTCGCCCGAGGCCATCGCGGCGGAACGCGCCGGGCTCGGCAGCTATCTGGGAGCCAGCATCCCGGTCTCCGACTTCCCCGCCGTCGCGGGCGTGACGCTCGTGCTCGGCGCGATCTCCATCGTGGCCAACACGGCGGCCGACGTCCTCCAGGGCATGGCCGACCCCCGGGTGGCGCGCTGAGCGCGACCCGGGGGCCAGGGCGGCGAGTCGGCGGGGCGGCCTCAGGCGGCGGCCTGCCTGACGAGGTGGAAGAAGTGGTCGCCGCGCACGGCCCTGAACCGGTCGTCGAGCCCCGCGATCACCGGCGCGGCCAGGGTCGGCGTCATGTCCCACGCGGCGAGGAAGATCGTGGCGAACACCGGGCGTTGACCCCCCGCCTCGTCGAACTCGGCAGCGGCCAGGTCGAGTCCTGCGCTCAGCTCGCCCTGGTTGAGCGCCATGCGCGAGCGGCCTATGGGCACCCCGGCGATGATCGGCTGCTCGGTCGTCCAGCCCGACCAGTTCTGGAAGAGGCCGACGGGGTCCATGCCGTCGGCGTAGGAGCGCACCGACGCCTCGGTCAGCGGCTCGTAGACGCTGTCGAGGCGGTTGATGATCGCGGTGGAGTCGATGCCGAGGGCGGCGCAGTAGCGGGCCGTGCGCTGCGCGAAGCCGTCGAACGTCGCGGTCGGGTAGGCGCTGGGGAAGACATAGCCGAGGCCGGAAGGGCCGCTCAGCAGATAGTCGTTGGGGGTGGCGGTCGACTGGTACCAGGAGTACAGCGCGGGCGCGGCGTCCAGGATCTCGGGCGGCACGGGCCAGTTGATCGGGATCTCGCCCCTGGCCGGGTCGTCCCACAGCTGCCGCATCTTGTGCTGCGCGTACTGGAGGTTGTCGCCGTCGCTGTAGACGAGGGTGACATAGATCTTGTTCTCCAGGGCCGGAGTGGGCGGCCGGGGCGGGGAGTTGTCCACGGGCGTCCGCACCCCGCCCCACACGGTGAGGTTCTGCGCGGTGTCGGCGGCCAGCACGTGCACGCTGCGCCGGGACAGCAGCTCGACCATGGGGCTCTCATAGGGGACGCCCGCGGTGTCGCCGCGCAGCCAGCCGATGTACGGGGCGTGGGTGGGGAGTTCGTCGGCGAGCCGCACGACAAGGGAACGCTGCGCCGGGTCGTGGTAGTCGAGCCACACCATCAGCGCCCGGTTGGCGATGGAGTAGTCGCGCAGATAGGCGGTGAGGGAGGTGTTCATGCTGCACACCATCCGGCGCTCGGTGCGTGGCCACAGGTGGTCGATCTGCCAGGTGGAGGCTTCGAGTTCATCGGCGAACCGGCCCCGCAGGTCCTCGACCACCGGCAGCCCGAGGTTGGCCGCGGTCGTGGCGCTGGCGATCACGGCGTCCTCAAGGCCCGCGAGGGTGGTGGCCACGCTGATGGTCCCCGGCAGCTCGGGGTCGGGGATGATCGCCCCGGTGATCTCACCGCGGAACCGCTCGACCAGCTCGCGCAGCGGCAGCGGGCCGCCATGGGGAACGCCGGTCTGGGGCAGCCATGTGGTCTTGCCCTCGCCGACGTTGGCCAGCAGGTAGACGCGGGGGACGGTGCGGTTGACGATGCCCTGGAGGCTGATCAGCGTGAGCTGTTCCGAGGGCGTGCGCCCCGAGAGGTCGGCGGTGAGCAGGCTCGTGGGGGCGGCGAAGCGCGGCAGGGCCTGGGCCCCTGGCCAGCTGATGCCCGCGGCACTCACGCCGCCCGCCGCCGCGCCCGCCGCGGCGGCGGGCACGGTGGCGGGCGCCGGGGCGGGCGCGGCGTGGGCGGTGGCCGTGCCGAGCAGCGGGATCGCCGCTCCGGCCGCCGCGGCGGTGCCGAGGAAGGCCCTTCGGTCGAGGTGCATGCGGTGCGGCTCCTATCGCAGCTTGACGGTGACGACCTGCCATGCGGTCAGGTCGAGGGTGAAGCGCTGGTCGTTCAGGGGGAGTTCGTGGAGCTCGTGCTCGTCGGCGCGGCACAGGACGGCCGCGTCACCGGTGTGGCGCAGCCCCAGGGTGCGGGGCTCGGGGGTGAGGTTCTGCACGCGGAGCAGCAGCCCGCGCCGGTCGCGGGGCTCGGCCACGGTGGCATGGCAGTCGCCTGGAAGCCCGAGATCGAGCAATGTGCCGCTGTCGGCTGGGAGTTGGCGGGGCTCGATGTCGTGCTTGTCGAGGCGCGTGACCTCGGAGACCATCGGGGCGGCGCGCGTTTCGAGGCCGAAGCGGGAGGCCGCGGCCGGGTCGAACGCGCCGAGCGGGGTGAACGCGTACCGCAGCGTCAGCGAACCCTCCTGCTCCGGTGGGGTGTTGGTGGGCCAGTAGTTGTTCATGACCCAGGACAGGACCGTGCCGTTGGCCGCCTCGAACGTCTCGGCCCACGTGCCGCGCACCACGTCGCCGACCGTGAACAGCGGGGCGTCGGCCGAGCACCACGCGATGTCGTCGACGGCGACGCCATGGTGGGTGGTGAACCACTCGTTGCACGCGCCGGGGGCGTGGTCGGTCGCCGGATCGACCCAGCCCTGCTGGCGGTCGTAGCGGACGCGGGGCCCCGAGCCGTCCGCGGCCGCCGCGAGGAAGGGGAAGGGGACATAGACGGACTCCTTGGCCAGGACGCGCTCCTTCTCCAGGCGCACGGTCAGCTCCACGCGGTCGTCGTCGTCGCGCAGCAGCAGGTCCGTCTGGACGAACGGCAGGCTGGGCCCGGTGCCCACGGCCCGCAGCCGCCAGCCGTCATGGGTGCGGGCGAGCCCGACCGGGGTCAACGCGGCGGTGGCGACGGTGAGTTCGGGTGGCGCGCTGGAGGGGCGGCGGGTCAGCAACGAGCTGCGGGGCGCGCGGGCGTGGCGGTGCGGGACGCCGGTGTGCGCGGGGCGGTCGCCCCGCGTGAGCGCGTCGGGCCCGTTGATGACATGGAGCACCTGCCCGAGCCGGTAGGGCGACACGGGATCGAGAAGGCGCCGCCCGGTGGCGCGGTGGACGAGGCCGACGACGGCGCCGGTCGCCGGGTCAAGATCCATCTCCCAGCGGGCGGTGGTGAGTTGCCCGGGAACGGGCCGCCACTGCGGCGGCGCGAAGGCCGCGGCGGGTGCGGCGGGTGCGGCGGGGCGGGCCGCGTCGGCGGTGGGGTCGCCCTCGTCGCCGTTGGGGTTCACCCTGTGGGCGGCGCCGAGCGGCAGGGCCCGGTAGCCGAACCCCGGCACATCGGGCACGGTGAGCCGCACGCGGTGCAGCCCGTCGCAGTCCTCGAGCACCTCGTACGGCAGCGCGGGATCCCCGATCGGGGTGCCCGCGGGGACCTCGGCCTCGACGGTGACGGCGCGCGCCCAGCCGAGGGGATTGTGCACCAGCAGGGTGGGCCCATCGGTGCTGACCAGCTCGCCCAGCTGGCTCAGCGCGCGCCGCGCCTCGTCGATGGCCGTGCGGTGCGCGGTGTGCACGCGGTGCCGCTTCCAGTCGAGCTGGTCGCCGACCTGGTCCCCGTGCGGGTGCCCGACGCTGTGCGACCATGTCCACGTGTGCTCGCACCCGTAGAGCGCGCCCTCCCAACCCCGGTCAAGCGCCTCCCTGTTGGGCCGGTATCCGGGGTCGGCGCGGGCCACCAGGGCGGCCAGCCCCTCGGCGGCTGGCAGCGCGGACTGCGCCGCGCGGTGCTCGGCGACCACGGCGGCGCCCGTTCCCACGCCGTCCTCCCAGTAGCTGCCGCCGTCGCCGCGCCACAGCGGCAGCCGGTCGGCCAGGGGGCGGACGGCGTCCAGGTAGTCGGCGAGGGTGGACATGCGCAGCCTGGGGTGGGCGTAGACGGCGTTCCAGCGGGCGGCGAACCCGGCGTCGCCGTCGGCCAGGTCCTCGTTGTCGGCGTGGGTGCCGATCAGCGCGAGGTCGTGGGGCGCGTAGTCGGGGCGTTCATAACGGGCCACATAGCGGGGCAGCGACTGGGCCCCGCCCGTGACGGTCTGCGGGTCGGCGACCATGAACCGGAGCTGGGAATACGCGTCGGCGAAGTGCGTCAGCACGGTGCTGCCGTCCACGCCCTGCCAGCGCACGGGGGTGGCGAGGTGCTGGGCGTCGCTGTCCGCGTTGGCGCCCCTGCTGTGGTTCTCGATGCCGACGAACGCGGTGATGCCGAGCGAGGTGAGGACGGCGGGCAGGGCGGAGCTGTAGGAGGGGACGTCGGTGAGATTGGCGTACTCGACGGGGACGCCGTACTCATCGCGGAGCCGCACGGCGGCATACGCGGCCCGGTAGGTCTCCTCCAGGCTGGCGACGCCGGACAGGAAGAGGCTGTGGAACGCGTTGACGGCCAGACGGCGTTCGCGCAGCGCGGCCAGCACGCGCTCGGCGCGCCCTGGGGCGCGGGTGGCCAGGTACTCGTCGAGGATGAGCGAGCCGTCGAGCGAGAAGCGGAAGCCGTCGTCGCGCTCAAGGGCGGCGATGGCGCGGTCGAGGTTGCGGCTGTGCAGTTCGAGGACCTTGCCCTGGGCGTCGGTGTAGCCGACGTCGAGGTGGACATGCGGGATGAGGTGCAGGGTCCACTTGCGGGCCGGGTGGAGCGTGAACGCGACCGGCTCGCCGCCATGTTCGGCCAGCAGGACGGTGGCCTCGGTGTCCCCGTCGAACTCCGGCACCGGGAAACGGACCCGCACATCGCCGAAGTCCCTTCCCGCCCTGCCGAGTTCGAGGCGGTGCGCCCTGCCCGCCACGTGGACGTCGGCGGTCGGCGGCCAGGGCGCGCCCGCGGGCACGCGCACGGTGAGATCGATCAACGCGTCGAGCCCGGTGGCGCGTTGGAGATACAGGGGGGTGGGGGCGAGGGCGACATCGGCGCTCTGCGCGGCGGGCGCGGCGGCGGGCCACAGGCCGAGGCCGCGCCATGTGATGCCCGCGCCGAACCAGTTGCCGTACTGCTCGCGGTGGCGCGGGAGTTCGTTGTCGAGCGCGTCCAGCGCGGCCCCTTCGAGCCCGGTGGCGGCGGCCCGGTCCACGGTGGTGGTGAGGGTGAGGACATGGGCGCCGGGCGCGAGCCAGGCGGCGGGCAGGTGGATGTCGAGGGCGCACTCCCCCGCGATGGGCCCCTGCCGGTCGACCTCGGCGCGGTCGTCGCGCACGACGTGGGGGTGAAAGAGGCCACGGTGCGCGCCGTCGAGGTCCACGGCCAGGTCGGGGCAGGGCCCGTGCGACCCGGCGAACCGCAGCCGCAGGACACACCCGTCGCCCGGCACCTGTCCCTCGGCGACGTCGAAGGCGACCTCCATCCGGTGCTGGCGCCACCCGGTGCTCGCGTTGAGGGGGCTGGGATGGAAGAGGGGCCAGTCCCGCTCGGGCGACGACACCCCGACGCGATACCGCAGCGCGGGCTCGTCGCCCGGGGGCCACTCCCCGCCGAACTCCGAGGCCCGACTGACACTTTCGGGCACCCCGATGCGCCAGAGCGGCACGGGCTGAACAGACACAGACGACCTCCGGTCAGGTGAACGCTTGCTCCGGGATGTGAGCTCCGCGATGTGAGCTCCGCTCGGTTCGCCGAACGGACGTGTGGTGGAGCGATGAGGGGATGGAGCGATGGGGGTGGCCCCGAGGGGCCGGGGCGGTCCGGCTCGCCCTTGGACGACCGCCCCGGCGCGAGCGATCGGCCGCCAGGCCGCAGGCCGCCACGCCGCCAGGCCGCCACGCCGCCAGGGCGGCGGCGTTCGTCGCGCTCTGCGCGACGGGGCCCGCCGCCCCTGGCGGCCCACCCGCACCCCCACCACCCGCACCCGACAACGGCTCAGCGCGCTACGTCGCGAGAACGCTGCCGAACTCCTCGAGCGCCGCCGCCAGATCCGCGTAGCGGTACGACTGCACGGGCTGGTTTCTGGCGATCGACTGGGCCGCCAGCTCGCCCGCGGCCTCGCCGAGCATGCCGTAGTTGGGTTCCATCCGCGGGGAGAGATAGGCGACATGGCTCGCGGAGAAGCAGATCGGCACGGTGAGGTTGTCGATGGAGCCGGAGGAGGGGAAGAGGGATTCGGCGGGGATCTGGTAGAGGTCCACCAGCACGTTGCCCTCCTCGCCCGTGAGCGAGCCCTCGCCGATGAGATAGCGGGTCCCGTCGGGGTAGAGCTGCACGGTGTGGCAGTCAAGGCCGTACTGCCAGCAGGCGACGGACGTGGACTTGGTGTTGTTCGGCGCGAACAGGTCGTGCTGCGTGAGGACATGGGCGCCCTGCATGCGTCGCCCCTCGCGGATGTAGAGCTGGTGGGGGAAGCCCGCGCCGTGCGGGCTGTCCGTGAACTCGTCGGCTGGCAGGCCCCAGGTGGCGGTGTCCGCGCGGAACGACTCGGGCAGGGAAGGGTCGTTGGCCAGCCAGTACTGCATCCCCTGGTGCCAGCGCACCTGTTGGGCGATGATCTCCTCGCGCCTGGCCCAACTGCCGTCCGGGTACTCCCAGCTGGCGCCGGGCAGGTCGTACCCGATGAAGAGGCCCTGGTTCGTCTGGTGCTTGCCGCCGGGGATGGCCGCGGTGGTGCCGACCATCTGGGTCATGCCGGTGATGCCGCGGTATTCCAGCAGCGACCGCAGATGGACGTAGTCGGCGGGGTCGTAGCCCTCGGGGCGCGGGAACGGCAGCCGGTCGGCGGCCTGGGTGAGCACGCCGCGGAAGTTGTACGCCTGCACCTTCTCGTCCGCGTCGCCCTCCGCGCCCGTGGGCACGGGCCCCACGGGGTAGCCCGTGTTGGGGCTGAAAAGGCCGCGGCGCAGCACGGAGTTGGGGCGGAAGCCCGCGTAGGACTCGTCGTAGGTGGCGGAGGACTCGCGGCCCACGTGGTAGGGGACGCCCGCGGCGGCCATCAGGTCGCCCTCGTAGGAGGCGTCGATGAAGAACCGGGCGTTGACCCATCCGGCGGATGACCGCACGGACTCGATGCGGCGCCCGTTCATGGTCAGGTCGGCGGGGCCGTTGATGCGCTGGTTCTTGCGGATGACGGCGCCCGCCTCGTCGAGGAGGCGGCGCGCGATGAGCCTGGCCACCTTGGGCTCGAAGCGGTACTGGGCCGGGGAGCCGACGCCGTAGTGGGCGCCGATGGCGTCGAAGAACGACGTGCGGGTGAGTCCGGCGAGGGCGCCGATGGTGTTGGGGATGTCGGTCTTGACCAGGCCGCCGCTGACAACTCCCCCGATGTGGTTGGTGGGTTCGAGGACGCAGGTGGTGTAGCCGCGCTTGCTCAGGCGCAGGGCGGCCATGATCCCGGCCAGGGTCGCGCCATACACGACGGCGTCGTAGGTCTCGGCGCGCGGGGCCGCGGTGGCCCCGGCTTTCGCGGCGGGGGCCGCGGCCAGGGTTCCTGCGGTGGCGGTGGCGGCGGTGGCCGCCGCCGCCAGGAAGCGTCGTCGCTCCATGGGTGGGGGTCCTGCCTTCCTGGTCAGGCCCGCCGCTCGGGGCGGGCGTAGAGCGGGGTGGCGTTTCGGCGGGCCTGGGAGGGCCGGGTGGTGCGGATGGAGTCGGGCCAGGTGACGGGGGCGCCGAGGGTGCCGGTGAGCAGTCGTTGCAGGTCCTCGGTGGCGCGCGGGGAGTCGGCGACGGCGTGCGGCTCGGTGCGTTCGGCGGCGCAGTGGGCGGCGAGGGCGCCCACCGCCTCGCCGATGGACCACTCCACCGGGTGCAGGCGGTAGCAGCCGTTGGTGAGGTGGGTGGTGCCGATGTTCTTGGCGGCGGGCAGGAGGTTGCGCAGCCGCACGGGGATGAGGGCGCCCAGCGGGATCTGGAACGGGTAGCACTCCAGGTTGACGTAGGAGACGCCGGATGAGCTGGGGTGCAGGTCGATGTTGTAGTGGCCGACGCCGACGCTGTCGGGGAACGTGGCGGCGCCCGCGCCGTTGGGCCTGTCCACGACGGCGACGTGCTGTTCGAGAACGGTGAACCTCGCGCGGATGCGCCGGGCTTCGCGGATGTAGACGGACTTGGCGAGGCCGTCGTCGGTGTCCACGAGGTCAGGGCGGAGGCGCAGCCCCGGGAGGTCCTGCTCGGTCTGCATCCAGTGCAGATAGCTCAGGGAGAGCTCGCGGCAGCGGGTCAGTGCGCGGGCGCGGTCGGCCGCGGTGACGCCGGGGCCGATCAACGGCGCCTCCCAGTAGTCGGTGTTGGGCCAGTTGACGAGGGTGATCTCGGAGTCGAACGCGCCCGGCTCGAACGGGGCGAGGGCCCTGATGCGGCGGAAGTGCCACAGGTCGCGTGAGGTGGGGGCGTCCTGGGGGTCCTCGAAGATGCGGTTCTCGCGGGCGCCCATGGTGTGGATGTCGACCTTGTCCCAGGAGAGTTGGGGCCCGGGCCAGAACGGGTCGGTGTGGGTGCGCCAGTGGTCGTAGGAGGGCGGGCGTTCGACGATGTGGCTCTCGCCGGGCCGGTATTCGAGGGGGAAGCACCAGGTGATGGCCTGCTGGTCGAGCGGGTCGGCGACGGGGGCGCCATGGGGTTCGCCGGTGTCGTCGCGGGACTCGGCGCCGATGACGTGCTCGGCGTCGGCGAGTTCGAGGAGATCGCCGAGCTCGGTGGCGTCGACGACCAGCGGCGCCTCGAACGTGACGCGTCGGCCGTCGCGCGCGTTCTCGAACGTCACCGCCGTCACGCGGTCGCCCTCGGTGTGCGCGGCGACCGGCGTGTGGTGGTACAGCACGGTGACGCGGCCCGACGAGCGGTGGGGGGCGAGGAGTTCGTCGATGACAGCGACGGCGGCGCGCGGCTCGTGGCAGAGGCGACTGACCATGCCGAGCCCTGGGTTGAGGGTGGGGTCGGCCGAAGCCTGCGCGGTGAGGGGGTAGTTGCGGCGGTAGTGGTCGCGGATGCGGGAGCGGAGCGTGGCGTAGCCGCGGGCGATGTGCTCGGTCTCGATCCAGGGGTGCTCGTCGGACGGCACGGCCTGGGCGGTGAGTTGGCCGCCGAGCCAGTCGGTCTCCTCGGTGATGACCACGGTGAGGCCGAGGCGCGCGGCGGTGAGCGCGGCGGCGACCCCGCCGAGGCCGCCGCCCGCGACCAGCAGGTCGGGGCGGCCTACGGCGGTGCGGGGGGCGTCAGTTGGCACGGGCGAACTCCGCCTCGTACTCGGAGCGGATGGCATCGCCGCCCTGGTTGCGCCAGTCGCGCACGGCGTCGTCCCAGTCGGACACGGGCTTGTTGCCCCGCATGATCTGGTTGAGTGTGTCCTGCATGAGCCGCTGGATGACGCCCTTCTTGGTGGTGTCGGTGTCGGAGTAGAGGCCGGATCCCGCGCTGCGCACGAGCCCGGGCACGACGCGTTCCTGGTAGGCGTGCTGGGCGCGGACGCGCGTCTCGTCGCCGGGGCCGAGGAACGGCGGCCCGTCGGTGAGGTATTCGAGCGGGAGCCTGGTCTGGGTCTCGCCCGCGCCTGTGAGGGTGGGGACGCCGTTCTCGAAGGTGAAGTGCTCTCCTTCGACGCCATAGGTGCGGAAGAGGTGTTCCTCCGTGCCGAAGGGCGCGGCGAGCCAGTTGGCGAGGGAGAGCAGCTGCTCGACGCGCCGGGCGTCGTCGGTCTTCTTGAGCGCGGTGAGGGCGAAGGTGGCGCCGCCCGCGAAGTGCGCGGCGTCGCCGCCGCCTTCGTAGGCCGGGGCGACCACGGCGCCCACGGAGATGTCGTAGGTGCGGGTGAGCAGGTCCCAGGCGGCGGCGCCGTCGCGGTTCAGCGCGGTCTTCCCGGTGCCGAACCAGATGCGCGGGTCGGACGTGGCGGCGAACGAGTCGGGGTGGAAGACGCCGTCGCGCACCAGGCGGGCGAGGTCGTCGGCGGCCTGCTTGGCCTCCTCCGTCTCGAACCACGACGTGAACTCCCCGCCCTGCTCGCCCCATTCGTTGGGCGCGCCCAGCATCTGCATGAGGAACGCCCAGGTGGACAGCGGCCCGGCGGAGCCGAAGCCGAGCGCCCAGTGGCCCGCGCGCTCGTCGGTGAGGCCCGCGCACAGCTCGGCGAACTCGGCGAAGTCGGCGGGCTCGGGGTTGAGTCCGCGCTCCTCGATGAGGTCGGCGCGGCACAGCATGATGTTGCCGACCGAGGGGCGGGGCGTGGGGAGGGCGTAGATGCCGCCGTTGTAGACGCAGGTGCGCCAGGACTCGGTGGGGATGTTCGCGAGGAAGGGGTACCTGCGCACGGCGTCGCCGGACACGTGCTCGGTGAGGTCGGTGAACTGGGCCTTCAGAAGCTGGGCGCGCTGCGGCTGGTCGAGGCGGATCTCCACCAGGTCGGGCAGGTCGCCGCCCGCCAGCACGGCCGAGAGGCGCTGCATGTAGCTGGAGTCGGGCACCATGTTGAGGCTCAGCTCGGTGCCGAGGCGCTCGTTGAGTGCCTGCCAGAAGGGATTGTCCCCCACGGCGGGCGGCACGGGGTCGAAGATGTTGACAAGCGCGGTGATCCCCTCGCCCCCGCTGCCGGGGTCGCCCTCGATGCCGCGCACGGGCGTCGGATAGGCGAAGTACCCGGCGAGCACGCCGTCCTGGGAGGCCGGGAGGTCGGGTGTAACGCCGGTGAAGGGGATGTGCTCGGGGAGCGTGACCGCGCGGTTGGCGGCCCCCTGGGCCGAGGAGTCGGCCCCGCCGTCACCGCAGCCCGTCAGCAGCGGGAGGGAGGCGGTGGCGAGTGCCGCCCCCGAGGCACTCGCGAGGAAACGGCGGCGGCTCATGGGTCCGATGGTCACGGCGGAACCCCTTCCTGCGATTGCTAATATCGGTGATAGGGGCGCGACTTGATGGGGTGCACATCTGGCGCCGGTTGCCGTTGAAGCTAGCCGACGGCCACGGTGATGCGTCAAGATGCGTGCGCCGCCTGATTTTCCAGGGGATTACGCTCAGGTATCGAGCCATCGGGAATTAGCGATATCACTGGTGGACGCGGGCAGGATGCCGATGCTATGAATATCCCCCAGCCCATCAGCCGACCGTGCCCAACAGCCATTCATGTGGAGGGACATCGATGCCCGCAGGGGAAGCGCTCGCAGGACTCCGCCACTGGCACCCGCCGGGCGCCGAGGGCGCACAGCCCGGACAATCCCCGCTCGTCGAGGCCGATCTCGTCGTCTACGGCGGTACGTCGGGCGGGGTCACCGCCGCCGTGCGCGCCGCTCGCGCGGGCCTGTCCGTGGTGCTCGCCGTCTTCGGCGACCACGTCGGCGGCATGACCACGGGCGGCCTCGGCCTCACCGACACCGGCCACCCCGACTCCGTCGGCGGCCTCGCCCGCGCCTTCTACGACCAGGTGGCCCGGCACTACGGATCACCCGCGCCGCGCTGGGACTTCGAGCCGCACGTGGCCGAGGGCATCCACGAGCGCTGGCTCGCCGACGCGGGCGTCGAGGTCCGCCGCCGCCAGCACCTCGACGCCATCACCCTGACGGAGGGCCGGATCGAGGAGCTGCGCGCCGACGACGGCACCCGCTACCGCGCGCCCTGGTTCGTCGACGCGTCCTACGAGGGCGACCTGATGGCCGCCGCGGGCGTCACCTACACCACGGGCAGGGAGCCCGCCACGGCCTACGGCGAGACGCTGGCAGGCGTCCAGCCGAGCACCAACCACCAGTTCCGCTTCCCCGTCGACCCCTACCGAACGCCCGGCGACCCGACGAGCGGCCTGCTGCCCGGCATCTCACCCGACCCGCACGGCGAGCCCGGCGAGGGCGACCACCGCATCCAGGCGTACACGTTCCGCCTGTGTGTCACCACCGCGGACGACCGGCTGCCCTTCCCGCGGCCCGATGGCTACGACCCCGGCAGGTACGAGCTGCTGCGCCGCCATGTCGAGGCGGGCGGCTACGAGTTGTACGGGCGCACATGCCTGGTCCACTCGGGGCCGCACGGCGAGGTGTTCGACATGAACAACCACGGCGCGTTCTCCTCCGACCACATCGGCGCGAACTACGACTGGCCCGACGCCGGGCACGCCCGCCGCGAGGAGATCTTCCAGGACCATGTCCGCTACCAGGCGGGGCTGTTGTACTTCCTGGCCAACGATCCCGGGCTGCCAGCGGCCGTTCACGAGGAGACGCGCCGATTCGGCCTGTCCCCACGGGAGTTCACCGACACCGCGCACTGGCCCCCGCAGCTCTACATCCGCGAGGCCCGCCGCATGGTGGCCGGTTATGTCATCACCCAGGCCGACGGCACGGCCCGCGCGTCCGCGTCCGACCCGGTCGCGCTCGCCTCCTACGTCATGGACTCGCACAACGCCAAGCGCGTCGTCGTGGACGGCGCCCCGCGCAACGAGGGCAACGTGCAGCAGAGCGTGACCCGCCCGTTCGGCCTGTCCTACCGCGCGCTCGTGCCGCGCCCCGGCGAGTGCGAGAACCTGCTGGTCGCGGCCGCCGTCTCGGCCTCCCACGTCGCCTACGCGTCCGTGCGCATGGAGCCCGTCTTCATGATGCTCGGCGAGGCCGCAGGCGCCGCCGCCGCGCTCGCCCACGCCGAGGGCTGCCCGGTGCAGAAGGTGCCCTACGAGGCGCTGCGCCACGAGCTGCTGGCGGGCGGTGCGATCCTCGACTGGCCACCGCCCGCGGCCGAACGCCCGTAGCCCGCGGCGACGCAACGCAACGCCCGTCCCCACGACGAACGAAGGACCTGTTCACCGTGTCATCTCTCCAGGCCAGGGGCCCACGCCAGTCCGATGTCGCGCGCGAGGCCGGGGTCTCCCAGTCCACCGTGTCGATGGTGCTCGGCGGCGCGGCCGAGCGGCAGCGCATCTCCCCCGAGACCAGGCGCCGCGTCCTGGAGGCGGCGCGCAAGCTGCGCTACTCCCCCATGGGCGCGGGCCGTTCGGCCGCGGCGCCCCGCGCCACCCGCGGCCTGCTGCTCGGGGTGCACACGTTCGAGCCCGTCTTTCCCACCAGCACGGGCGACTACTACTTCGAGTTCATGCGGGGCATCGAGGAGCAGGCCGTCGCCGAGGCGTGCAACCTGGTGCTGTTCACGGCCACCCAGACCGAGGACGGCATCCGCCGCATCTACGACGCCGAAGGGGTCAACGCGCTGCGCCACGCCGTCGGCAGCGTCCTGCTCGGCCACCACGCCGGGCACGGGGAGCTGGCCCGGCTCGCGCGCGACGGCTACCCGTTCGTCTTCATCGGGCGCCGCGAGGTGCCCGACGCCGACATCGCCTATGTCGGCGGCGACTACCGCGCCGCCACCGCGCGCATCGTGGACCAGCTGGTCGCCCAGGGCCACCGCAGGATCGCCTACCTCGGCGAGGAGAAGCGGGACGAGCCGCAGACCGACCGGTGGGAGGGGTTCAGGGCGGCCCTGGCCCGTTTCGGACTCGACGTTCCCGAGCCCGCGTTCACCGCGCCCGACGCCCTGACCACCCAGTGGCTCGACACCGCGCTCGCGGCCGGGACCACCGCCGTGCTCGTCGAGTCCGTCAACCTGGTGCGCGTCCTCGCCGTCATGACCGGCGTCCGCGGCGTCACCATCCCCCGCGACCTCTCCGTCGTCCTGCTCGTCGACGACCCGGGCGGCCCGGCCGAGCCGCACCCCTGGGCCTGTCTGCGGGTGCCGCGCAACGCCATGGGCCGCCGCGCCGTGCGCCTGCTGGTCCAGCTCCTCGGCGACCCATCGGGCGACCACGACCGCCAGGTGCTGCTCCCCTGCGAGCACACCCTCACCGGCACGGTCGCCCCTCCACCCCCAGGGAGCACCCCATGAGCCTCACCCTGAAGACCCCGAAGAACCGGCCGCCTGGCCCGCCCACCGCGGGCCAGAAGCCGACCGAACGCGCCGGGCGCCCCGCGGGCCGCCTGGCCCGCATGCGCCGCGACCGGCTGCTCCTCCTCCTGGCCGCGCCCGGCATGGCCGTCATCGTCCTCTTCCACTACCTGCCGCTGCTCGGCAACGTCACCGCGTTCCAGGACTACCAGCCGTTCCTCGGCATCTCGGGATCCGCGTGGAACGGCTTCGAGAACTTCGAGGTGATCGTCAACGGCGACCCGGCGTTCCTCAACGCGCTGCGCAACACGCTGCTCATCTCGTTCATCCAGATCGTCCTCGTCTTCCCCATCCCCATCGCGCTGGCCCTGCTGCTCAACTCCCTGCTCTCCGAGCGGGTCAAGCGCCTGGTCCAATCCGTGCTCTATCTCCCGCACTTCATGTCGTGGGTGATCGTGGTCGCGCTCTTCCAGAACATGCTCGGCGCGGGCGGGCTGCTCAACACCTGGCTGCGCGACCAGGGTCACGGCACGCTCGACATCATCGGCAACCCCGACCTGTTCGCCATGCTCATCACCTCCCAGGTCGTGTGGAAGGACGCGGGCTGGGCGATGATCCTCTTCCTCGCCGCGCTCTCCCGCATCGACGCCCAGCTCTACGAGGCGGCGGCCGTCGACGGCGCGGGGCGCATGCGGCAGACGTGGCATGTCACGCTCCCCGGCATCAAGGGCGTCATCGTGCTCCTGCTGATCCTGCGGCTGAGCGACGCGCTGACCGTGGGGTTCGAGCAGATCATCCTCCAGCAGCAGGCCGTTGGACTCGAGGGCTCGGAGGTGCTTGACACCTATGTCTACAACCACGGCGTGCTGGGCGGCGAATGGGGCGTGGCCGCCGCCGTCGGCCTGGTCAAGGGGCTGGTCGCCGTCGTCCTCGTGCTCGGCGCCAACAAGATCGCCCATATCTTCGGAGAGAGGGGCGTCTACCAGTCTTGACTTCCTCCCCCGCCTCAAAGGCGGGGGGTTCCAGCGGTCGCCCGCTGGGGTTCCTGCTTCACCGACGACCGCCCCGTCCGGGAGGACTCCCGTTGAGCTCTTACACCGTCTCCACAGGCAGACGCCGCCAGCCCGGCGGCCAGGATGGTGCGTGCCGCGTTCACATCGCGGTCATGCGTGGTGCCGCACTCGCACGTCCACACGCGCAGGCACCGAATCTTCGTCCACGACGCGCCGGATATCGCGCGCGCCAGGAAATGGTTCTTGACCACGGTCCGGAAGGACAGGTCATCGATCACTACCACTTGGTTCTCGTGGACGAGTCGAGTCGACAGCTTGTGGAGGAAGTCCCGGCGGCGGTCGACGACCCGGTTCTTTCTGCCCTGCTCCGCGGGAGCCTCGTTTCCTGCCCAGCCTGAAGGCCAGGGTATCCACGAAGGAAGCCTAAGGAAGCCTGATGAACGCCATCGCCACCCCCCACCCGGCAGTCCGCGGCCTCAAGGGCATCGTGCTCCTCATCGCGTGCGCGCTCGTCGTGCTGCCCTTCCTCTCTGTCGTCTCCACCAGCCTCGCCGACCCCGAACAGGTGGCCCAGGCAGGCGGGTTCGTGCTGTGGCCCGAGCACCCGACGCTGGAGGCGTACCGCGCGGTGCTCGCTGGCGACACCGTCACCCAGGCGCTGCTGGTGTCCACCGGGATCACCGTCGTGGGCACCGTGCTGTCACTCACCTGCACGGCGATGCTGGCCTACGCGCTCTCCAGGCCCGGCTCGTTCGGCGCCAAGCCCATGCTGCTCACCGTGCTGTTCACGCTGCTGTTCAGCCCCGGGATGATCCCCAGCTATCTCGTGGTCAAGCAGCTCGGCCTGCTCGACTCGTACTGGTCACTGATCCTCCCGGTGCTGATCAACGGCTTCAACGTCATCGTGATGCGCGCCTTCTTCATGGACCTGCCGGGCGAACTCATGGACTCCGCCCGCATCGACGGCGCGAGCGAGCTGACGATCCTGCTGCGGATCGTTCTCCCGCTGTCCAAGGCCGTCCTCGCGGTCATCGGCCTCTTCTACGCCGTGGCCTACTGGAACAGCTTCTTCACCGCCCTCCTCTACATGAACGACACCACCAAGTGGCCGCTCCAACTCGTGCTGCGCACCTATGTGGTCAACGGCGCCAACCTCGGCGGCGACCAGGCGGGCGCCACCGAGGTGCTGCCCCCGCAGCAGTCGCTCCAGATGGCGATCCTGGTGATCAGCATCGTGCCGATCCTGCTCGTCTACCCGTTCCTGCAACGGCACTTCGCCAAGGGCGTGCTCGTCGGCGCGGTCAAGGGCTGAGCAGGTCAAGGGCTGAGCAGGTCAAGGGCTGAGCCGCGCGGGAGGGTTGTGTGGAACGCATGGGTCACCCACGCGTTCCACACCCCCGATCGGTGCCACGGCGAGGGTGGGACACGTCGCGCGGCGGCGGCACGCTGACGGCATGACCCACACCACAACGCCCCACAGCCCCAAGGTCCTTGCCGCCCTCCACCGGCGCTGGCCCGTCATGCTCGCCGTCGGCGTCGTGATCCTGGGCTATCGCGACCTGCCCCCCCGGAGGCGGCGGTGGGGCGCGGCGCGGTGACGCCTCGGTGAGCGTGGGCTGTGGGCGACGGCCAATGGCTTGACGTCCTCCCGTTCGCCGTCCGCCGGCCGCTTCTTTCATGGTGGGTGCGGGTCAGGGCTTGCACCTACCGGAGGGGGGCGTCGGGTGACCGGCCGTCCCGGTAAACGGTCGGTCTCGTCGCTGGCCGACCGTTCGCCGAACGGACGCAGCCGCGACCGTACGTGGCGGCCGTTTTCCCAGTGGTCGCTTACGGTGGCGCACCCTTCGGGCCTGCCCTGGCCGCCGCCCTCGTCGTGACCTGCGGACCCGTTGAGCTCAGGTAGCGGGCCGGTCCTTATCCTCCACTCAAGGGATGTCCCGTGCTGTCACGAACAGCACGCGGTCTTACAGCGGCAGACTCCACGGAGGGCCCCGCCGCACCGCATCCGCGCCCTGCCGTCGCAACCGGCCACCAACCTGCCGAAGCAGCGCGGGCTCAGCCCGGAGAGTGGAGCTGTCCAGGACGGCTCGGACGCCGTGATCACAACTGCCACAGCGTGTCATCATCGCAAGGCAAGATCGCCTCGCCTTGAACAAGATGGGCGCCCGCGACTGCACGCTCCGTACCGCGATGCCAGCTCAAGCTGCGATGTCGGCTTCGGGCTGGAGTGCAGGGCCGAGCAGCAGGCCCCCGTCCAGGACGAACTCCGAGCCCGTGGCGAAAGATGCCTCCTGGGAGGTGATATCGATCAACAACTCAACAGCGAAGGATCCCGGTCGATGGCGTTCGACCGCGCCTGACCGCGCCTGACCGCACCTGACCGCACATGGCCACAGCTGGTGCGGGCGTGCTCGCCCGGCATGGCCGTGGGCCCCTGGGCGCCAGGACAGGCGCGGCGACGCTCCACGCAGAGATAAAGCGTATCGGGCAATACGCTCACAGCGCAGGACCGGCTACGCTGGGGCGTCACCCCTCGCGCATGGCACCCAGGCGGGGCGCACGGGCGGCCAGAGACAGCCAACGGCAGGGAAGTTCATGGGAAGAGCGCGCCGGACCGAGACGGGCGGTGCCCGGCGGGTCACACAGGCCGATGTCGCCGCGCACGCGGGCGTGTCCACCGGGATCGTCTCCTCGGTGATCAACGAGCGGGACTACGGCTCGATCAGGGTCAGCCAGGCCACCAGGGACCGGGTGTGGAGGGCGGTCAAGGAGCTTGGCTATGTCCCCAACATCGCCGCCCGCAACCTGGCCGGCGGCAGCAACCGCCTGATCGGCGTCTTCACCTACCAGCCGCTCTTCCCCATGGAGAGCCGGGACTTCTACCACGAGTTCCTGGTCGGCATCGAGGAGGAGGCCGAGCGCGCGGGGTACCACCTGCTGCTGTTCACCGGCTCGCAGAACGCCGGACGCCAGCGGTCGATCTACGCCGGAGGCATCAACAGCCTTCAGCTCGCGGACGGTTCGGTCCTCGTCGGCACCGACGAGTCCAGCGAGGAGATCGCCAGGCTGGCCGCCGACTCCTACCCGTTCGTCTTCGTCGGGCAGCGCGAGATCCCCGGCGTCGAGCTGTCCTACGTGGCCGCCGACTACCTCGGCGGCACCGCCGCCATCGTCCACGAGCTAGCCGCGCGCGGCCACCGCCGCATCGCCATGGTGCAGAGCGCGCACGGCCACGAGGGCATCCCCGGGCGCCGCGCGGGCTTCCGGCGCGCCCGCGCCGAGCTGGGCCTGGGCGCGGCCGACGCCCCCGTGCTCACCCTGGGCGAGCCGCCGCCAGGCGTCGACTCCGACGGCACGCTCGCCGACGCGACCGCCGCCGCGGCGTGGGCGGCCGAGCGGGGCACGACGGCCCTAGTGGTCGAGGACTCCACGCAGGCCACCCACGTCAAGGACGCCGCCGAGCGCGCGGGCCGCTCGGTCCCCGGCGACCTGACGCTCGTCGGGCTCAGCGGAGCGCCGGAGCGCCCCGGCGTCGCCGATATCGCCGAAATGAGCATCCCGCGCCGGGAGATGGGCCAGGAGGCGGTGCGCGCCCTGGTGCGGCTGCTTGCCGACCCCGGCGCGGCGCCGCTGCGCGTCACCCTCGACTGCGCGCTGCGCGAGGGCCCGACCCTGGGGCCGCCGCGCGACGCGGGCCGACGCGGGGGGCGCTCGCCGGGGCGGGATGCCGGGCGGGCGGTCACCTAGGGGTCTTGTGCCCACCAATAAAGCGCATTATCGTCGCCTTCCGTGACTTCAGGTGCGCGCACGACCCAGGACGAACGGGCCCTTGACCGACGGATCGACGACCTGCTCGGCCGGATGACGGTCGCCGAGAAGCTGGGCCAGCTCCAGCAGTTGGCGTGGACCGGTGACACGGGGCCTGGGGGCGGCCAGAACCACCTGGTGGAGTCGGCGGCCCGCGCGGGCACGCTCGGCTCCGTGCTCAACCTGTACGGCGCCGAGCACACCAACGCCCTCCAGCGCATCGCCGTCGAGGAGACGCGGCTCGGCATCCCGCTGCTGTTCGGCTTCGACGTGATCCACGGCTGCCTGACCACCTTCCCCATCCCGCTGGCGCAGGCGGCCAGCTTCGACCCCGAAGTCACCGAAAGGGATGGCGAGGTGGCGGCGCGCGAGGCGCGTTCGCTCGGCATGCACTGGACGTTCGCGCCGATGATGGATGTCTCGCGCGACCCCCGCTGGGGCCGGATCGCCGAGAGCAACGGTGAAGACCCGTATCTGACCGCCGCGTTCGCCGCCGCCAAGGTGCGCGGGCACCAGGGCAGCGACCCGGCCGAGCTGGCCCTTCCGCACCGCGTCGCGGCGTGCGCCAAGCACCTCGCCGCCTACGGCGGGGCGGAGGGCGGCCGCGACTACAACACCGTGGACGTCTCGGAGCAGCGGCTGCGCAACGTCTACCTGCCGCCCTTCAAGGCCGCCGTCGACGCCGGAGTCGCCACGGTGATGGCCGCGTTCAACACCGTCAGCGGCGTTCCCGCGCACGCCTACGCGCACCTGCTGACCGACATCCTCAAGGAGGAGTGGGGCTTCGATGGAACGGTCGTCAGCGACTGGAACGGAGTGGCCGAGCTCGTGCCGCACGGCTTCGCCGAGGATGGCGCCGACGCGGCCGGCGCCGCCCTGTCCGCCGGTGTCGACATGGAGATGGTCAGCACCCATCTGGTCGACCACGGCGAGGAGTTGCTGGCGAGCGGCGCCATCGCGCCCGAACGCCTCGACGACGCCGTCGCGCGGATCCTCCGCCTGAAGCTCCGACTCGGCCTGTTCGAGCGGCCCTACACCGACGAGCGCGCCGAACTCACCGCGCCGACGCCCGAGTCGAGGCAGGCCGCGCGCGAGGTCGCGGAGCGTTCCCTTGTACTGCTGAAGAACGAGGGGCCTGTGCTGCCGTTGAGCCCTTCGGGCGGATCCGTCGCCGTCGTCGGGCCGTTCGCCAACTCCGCTGATCTGCACGGCACGTGGGCGGGCCCCGGCGCCTCCCGCTTTCCCGCGACCACCGTGCTCGAAGGGCTGCGCGCCGCGGCGCCCGAGGCCCGGATCGCCCACGCGGCGGACGGCGAGGCCGCCCTCGCCGCGGTGCGCGACGCCGACGTGGCCGTCGTGGTGGTCGGCGAGCCCTCCGCGATCAGCGGCGAGGCGTCGTCCCGGTCCGACATCCGACTCCCTTCGGGGCAGCCGGAGTTGATCCACGCGGTGGCCGCGACGGGGAAGCCGTTCGCCGTTGTGCTGCTGAACGGGCGGCCTTTGGACGTGAGCGACTGGATCGACGCGGCGCCCGCCGTGGTCGTCGCGTGGCACCCCGGCATCGAGGGGGGCAGGGCGATCGCCGACGTGCTGTTCGGCGCGGTCAACCCCGGTGGCAAGCTCCCCGCGACCTTCCCCCGCTCGGTCGGCCAGGTGCCCCTCACCTACGCGCACGAGAACACGGGGCGCCCCGCGCCGCCCGACAGCGCGCCCGACGCGTATGTCTCCCGCTACCTCGACCTGCCGACGGGGCCGCTGTTCCCGTTCGGGCACGGCCTGAGCTATACGACGTTCGAGACGGGCGCCCCGGTGCTTGACGTGGACACCGTCTCCACCGCCGACCTCCACGCGGGCGCGGCCGCGCACGTCACCGTCCGCGTCACCAACACCGGCGCTCGCGCGGGCGACGAGGTCGTCCAGCTCTACCTGCACGACCGGGCGGCCTCCATCGTCCAACCGGTCCGCCGCCTGCGCGGCTTCCAGCGGGTCACCCTCGCCCCCGGCGAGGAGCGCGAGCTTCGCTTCACGCTGGGCGCCGAGGACTTCGGCTTCTGGGCCAACGACTCGCGCGGGGAGTTCCGCCTCGAGCCGGGGCGGGTGGATGTGTATGTGGGCTCCAGCGCGGTGGCTTCCAGCCGGGTGAGCGTGGTGTTGACGCGCTGAGGGGGCGCTGCGCGGGCGCTGGCAGCGGCGCGGGTGGGCGGCGAGGGCGGCTACGGTCTTGACGTCCTCCCGTTCGCCGTCCCCGCGCTCGCCGCCGACGCGCTGACCGCGCCCGCGTGCCCGTTGACGCCACGGGAGTTTCAGGTGCTGCGGCTCGCGGAGTACGACACGCCGGTGGCGTCGATCGCCCGCCGCACCCAGCCGTCCCACGGCACGGTGCGCAACCACCTGGCCGCGGCGGTCGGCAAGCTGGGCGTCGCGTCGCGCGCCGAGGCGTTCCGCATGGCGCATGAGCACGGCTGGCTCCAGATGTGGTGACCGCGCGGGTTCGCCGGGTTGTTCGGGCCGTTGGGGATCCGGCCCACCGCGGGCTCCCGCTGGCGGAGGAGAACAAGGTCGAGCCGTGCTTCACCCCGACCTACGCATCCTGGGCCAACCCGATCGAGGCCCACTTCGGCCCGCTGCGGCAGCTCACCCTGGCCCACTCCCCCACCACCGCAGCCACCCCACGCAAACCCAGGCACTGCACCGCTACCTGCGCTGGCGCCACGCCGACGCCCGCCACCCCGACGTACTTGCCGCCCCACGCAAGGAACGCGCGCGCATCCGCAGCGAGAAGGACATCCGCCGGGGCGGGCGCCCCCTCAACGCCGCAGCCCGACCGACCGCGAACCGCAGCTCCGGAGTGCCGAAAGAGACACGTCCACGAGAAGGACAGCGGCAGAAGGACGACTCAGGAGGCGGGCGGCTCGATCTCCCCCGCAAAGACGATGACCTGGTCGATGAGGCTCCGCCGCAGATGGACGACGTCCGTTCCCGCCAGGCGGGGGCCTCCATCAGGCGTGGTGAAGACCCACTGGTACCGGGCCCACTCGTCAGGCATGTCCACCGCCGAGCAGCGCACCATCGTACCGGTCCCCGCCGGGTGGCGCCGGATGTCCAGCACGAACTGCTCAACCGCCGCGATTCCTTCACTGCGACCCAACGGCCCCCAGAAGACCACGTCTGAGGTCAGGGCCTGGGAGAGCAGGGCAGTCACATAGCTGTCGTCCGAGGCGTTGAACGCGGAGATGAACGTGTCGATCGCGGAGCGTGCCGTCTCTTCCTCCATGCCCCAGTAATACCAGCCGTTGCGCGTGCGCTCGTCCCGCGAGCCGTCTTCCGATCACGGTGGACCATCCCGGTCACAGCACCGGCTAAGGGCTGATCCGCGGGGTTGTTGGCGAGGGTGCGGATCGCGGCCGGGCGGATCGCGGTGCGGTGCGGCGGATCGCGGTGCGGTGCGGCGGGGCGGGGAACCGTTCGGGCGTCGCCGGAGTCGTTGATGATCATGAGCACCTTCAGCGACGCACTCCTCACTCTCGCCCGGCCCCGCCTCGCCTGGGTCTCCGAGCAGCTCGACCTCTTCGACACGCTCGTCCCGCGCGGCACCACCCACATCGACCTCGACGCCCCCTCGCTGCGGCGGGGCGGGGTCACGCTCCGCGGCCATGTCCTGGGCACCTACGTGCCGGACGGCACATGGCTGTGGGCGTGGGGCAACGGCGCGTTCGCCGGAACGCGGGGCGCCGAACTCTCCGCGTCGCTGCGGGAGATCGGCGAGTGGGACGGCGTGCCCGAGCTGGCGGGGCGCACGCTCGACCTCAGCGGCTTCCCCGACCCGCGGCGCGCCGCCGACCATCTGCTGCTGATCTGCATGGGGCTGCTCGACGCCAGGGGCGCGGCGGTGTGCGCGCTCAACGAACGGGCCCTGGCGTTCCTCGTCACCAACGACCCGGCCGTGCCGCGCGCCGAGCCGCGCCCCTGGCGGCTGGTCGACGCGCTGCGGACGGGTCCGGCGACGCTGCTCGGCGGCGACGCGTCGGTGGCGGTCAAGGGGTGGTTCGCCCGGCACGGGGTGACGCCTTCGGCGACGGGGGACGGGTTCGCGGGGCGGCTGCCCGAGGGCGACACGGTGACGGTGACGCTGAGCGGGGGCGCGGTGCGGGAGGTGACCGTGACGGGCGCGGACGGCGGCCCCGCGGCCCTGGCGACCGCTCCTCAACAGGAGTTGATAGATCCGCGGAGGAACGAGATCCACGCCGATCGTTTCTTTCCGCCCCGCTGCTGATGGCGACCGCGCGGTCCATCGCGTACTCGCTGCGGGAGACGGTGGCGATGGTCGACTACGCGGGCGAGCACCTGGGGTTCCAGGGGCGGCCTCCGGTGTGGGACGCGGCGGCGGGCGAGCTGCGCTTCCCCGGTGGGGCGCTGGCGGCGCGCGCCCTGGGGAGCTACGACCTGGGCGAGGGCTGGTTCGCGTGGGCGCCCGGCACGGAGGACATCAGGGCCGCGTACCGCGCGGCCGCGGGTCTGCCCGAGGACGCCAACGTTCCCGAACTGGCGTGGCCGCTTGGAATTGACCCCCTATCTGACGCCCGAGTCGCTGGCCGTCGGACTGACGCGGGCCGCGGCGACGTGCGCGGGCCTGGTGTTCACGTCGCTCGGCGGGCAGTTTCTCGCGGTCACGGACGAGCGCGTGACCGGGCGAGACCTGGGCCCGTCGACGTTCCCCGACGCGGCCGCGGCCGAGGTGAAGGCGGGGGCGAGCTGGCTCCACGGCCAGACGCCCGCGGATGAACGTCCCCGGGTCATGCGGGCGGTCGCCGAGGCGTACTTCACTCGCCTCGGGCGCCCCGTGCACGGCCATGGCCTGCCCGACTTCCTCAGCGGCGAGTTCGGCCTCTCCGAGGTGAAGGCCCACTTCGCCCCCGACGGCACGCTCAGCGACGCGACGACCGGCATGATGTGGACGCCGCACTGAGGCACGTGTCATCGGGCACGTGTCATCGGGCACGCGTCACTCACGCACGTGTCACTGGGGCATGTGTCTTCGGGCCGGTCGCGGGGCGGCGAGGCGGGCCAGGTGGAGGTCGAGCGGCTGGGCAGGGGCAGGGGGCGGCTCGCGCGGGTCCCACCAGTGGACGGCGGCGATCTCGCCGTTGGGCTCGAACGGCCGGGGGCGGGCGACCAGGCCGCCGTAGAGGGCGCCGTGCTCCGATCGGCCGTCCGGCGCGAGCAGGAAGCGGGCCCATCCGATGAACAGGAGCCGTTCATCGGCGCGCTGCCCCGTCTCCTCACCCAGCTCCCGCACCGCCGCCTCGCGTGGCGACTCCCCCGACTCCCGGCTGCCGCCCGGCAGTTCCCATGCGTCCCTGAAGCGGTCGCGCACCAGCAGCACGCGGGGGCCATGCCACAGGGCGATCAGCGCGAGCGGAGTCGGGGCGCCCTCGGGGGGCGCGTCCTCGCGCCCGCGTTCGAAGGAGACCAGCACATTGCCGCGCCCGTCGTCGGCCAGCGGCGGGCTCACCTTCACAAGGAGGCCAGCACGCGGTCGATCGCCGCGCGGCCCGCGGGGCCCCAGGTGGGCTTGCCGCCCGGGAGGCCGCGTTCCCCGGCCCTGCCGATGGCGAGAAGGCCGAGGGCGGCCCGCACCGCCCACCCCCGGGCGCGCCGGATCGCCGCGTCGTCCGCGTCCCCGTAGGCGTCGAAGAAGCGCGTGTGCGTCCCTGACGGCAGGAGCAGCCACGCGGCGGCCAGGTCGGTCGCCGGGTCACCGGCGCACAGGTCGCCGAAGTCGATGACGCCGACGAGCGTTCCGTCCGCGACGACGACGTTCGCGGGGTGGAGATCGCCGTGCAGCCACACGGGCGGCCCCTTCGCCTCTGGCGCCGCGACGGCGTCGTCCCACACGTCGCGCACCCCGTCGGGGAGGCCGTGGTCAACGGCGGCGCGCAGCCCTTCGTCGACCCCGTCGGCGACCCGCACGAGCGGCACGCCGCGATCGGGGTTGCCCGGCGCGTCGGCGGGCGCTTCGCGGTGCAACGCCCGCAGAAAGGCCGCCAGACGATCGGCCGCGTCACGCCCTTGGGCGATCGGCACGCGGTCGGCGGGCTCGCCGGGCACCCAGGCCGGGAAGCCAACGGTGCTCCTTGCGCAGCAGCTCGGGGGCGCGCGGGGTGCGCGGCAGGCGCACGGCGAGCGCGTCGCCCAGGCGCCACAGCTCGTGGTCCCAGCCCCGCGTCGGCGGCCGCAGGTCGAGCGCGGCGAGATCCGGGTGCTGCTCGCGCAGCAGGGCCCGCACCAGGGCCTCGTCGACGTCCATGCGGGCTCACGTTAGTCGTTCCACGCGTTGGTCGTTCGACGCCGGGCGAACGTGGCTCGCGCTCCCCTCCGTTGACCGCCGCCCGGTCCTGCTCCGAGGGCGGGGCGGCGGGTCGGCGGGCGGGCCCGGGGTCAGGGCCGTGGACGGGTCTGGGTGCCGCGGATCTCGGCGAGGCCGATCTGCCCGGTGACGAACTCGGCCCACTGCCCGAGGCGGAGCGCGGCCGCGGGGTGCCCACCGGGGTGCCCACCGGCGCGCCCCGTGAGCTCCGCGAAGCTGACCGTGCGCCCGCCGACCTGGCGCGTCGCCCCGAAGTCGATCTCGAACCGCACGGTGCCGAGGCGCTCCTCGGGCGGCGTGTCGCTCGGAGGCAGGATCTCGTCCAGCGCCCAGCGGTAGCCGCGTTCGCGGTAGGCGCGGGTGACCGGCTCCCAGGTCAGCTCGAGCAGGGAGCCGATCTCGGGGATCGCGACCAGCGCGCCGCGCATACCGTTGTCGTGGCGGGCGTTGAGAACATGCACGTCAACGGTGGTGGCCTCGGGGTCTTGGGCGTCGTCCGTGTGCGCCGTCTCGGCGGCGCGGCGTTTGCCCGGGCTCAACGCCAGGATGGTTGGCCTTCTGACACGGCGCACACCGTGCGGGGAACGGAATGTGCCCCGTTTCGGAAGAGGACCCGACCCCCGTGAGCGGGGCGGGGCACAGGAGCCAGCGCGCCTGCCGCACGACGCGCGCCGCCTCGGCAGGCGGCAGAGGCCGCCTGACCCTCCATAGCCGCCCCCGCCCATACTCCGCTCAGCCCCAGACCGCCTCGGCCCACTCCCGCCAAGCGCCCTCGACGGGCGCCGCGTTGGCCGCGAAATCGTGGACGCTGACGCCGACGACGTGCCCGAAGTGGTTCCGCCCGAACAGGCGGTAGAGCGCGGAGTCCGTGCGCAGGCCGATGAAGTGCCGGTCGCGGTAGTCCAGCACCGCGTCCGTCTCGCCCACACCGGGCAGGGTGACCCGGACCGCGCCGCCCACGGGCGCGTCGCCGGGGAGGGAGAGGGCGCGGGCCGCCGTCTCCAGGGCGTCGGGGGCGCCAGCGGCGGCGGGCCCCTCGACGCTGGTGAACACGGCCTGCCGCCCGGCGAAGTGCTCCAGGTACTGCCGCAGCGTGTGCAGGTAGAAGGTGGTGTGCTTCTGGGCGCCGTCGTACTGGTTCTCCCAGTCGGCCACGAAGATCCCGCTGTGCACATATCGCACGAAGGAGCCGCCCTCGCGCGCGTCGATCACGTGGTCGAGCTGGTTGAGCGTCTGGCCGAACGACGGGTCCGCGATCTCCTCGCGCACCGTCAGCCGGTGCGGCGGGTCCCATGTGGTGATCGACTCGTCCTCCCCCGGCTTGTACTCCGACGGCCACAGCCAGCCGCCCGTGCCGGTCGTGATCGCGTCCCAGACCTCCTCGGGCTTCGCGGCCACCTCGAACTCGCGGGCGATCTCAAACTCTCCGGACATGGTCAGTTCCTTATCGGTAGAAAAAGTCAGGCTCCGTCAGGTGTGGTCGACGGCCGATCAAGCACGGGCGCACCCGCGCCCGGCGTGGGCACGCCCCCACCCGCCCCAGGCACACCCCCGCCGGACGCGGGCGCGTCCACGCCCGGGGACGCGCCCTCCGGCTTCACCGCCGGATGCAGCGCCAGGACGATCCGGTGGGCGCGCCCGCCCTCACCGTGCTCGTCGTGGTATCGGGCGATCAACGCGCCGACGCCGCGCGTCAACTCCTCGACGAACGCCGCCCGGTCCGCCGCCGAGGCGAAGCGGATCTCGCCGTCGAGCGCATAGGTGGCCAGCCGCTTGCGGGCCCGCGCCGCGCCGGTGATCAGCGACCCGACGTCGCGCACCAGCCGGGCGGCGACGGCGAGCATCCAGCGCGCGGAGAGGTGGTCGCGGAAGCGGTCGGGGTCGGGCTGCACCTGCGCGAGCGCGAGCGGCGAGATCACATACGAGGCGGCCGAGGCGCGCATCAGCCGCTCGGTGACGTTCCCCTTGCGCCGCTCGCCCGCCAGCTCGACCAGGCCGTGCCGCTCCAGGGTCTTCAGGTGGTAGTTCACCTTCTGGCGCGGCAGGCCCACCCGCCCCGCGAGCATCGTCGCCGACGCCGGGCCCGCCGCGAGCTCGGCCAGCAGCCTGGCCCGCACGGGGTCGAGCGTCGCGGCGGCCGCCGACGCGTCCTCGATCACGGTCACGTCCCACATGCCCCCACCCTCCCACCGACAACTTTTCATGTCAAGGAGATTCTACTTGTCGGTTACATCGCCCCTTGGGTCGTTGACATGGCCATGCTCTGGACCTGAGGGTGGATCAGGCGCGCGCCCGACCCCACGGGGCGCCGCGTACCGCATCTGCGAACGGAGAAGCGTGTTCAGACGAACTGCCCCCACCGGGCGCCTGGCCGCGACGGCCCTGGCGGGCGTGGCCCTCGCGGCCCTGCTCGCCTCGGCCCAGCCCGCGACGGCCACAGGCACCACAGCGTCGCCCCGCGTCCCGACGAGCGTCAACGCCGCGTTCGACGAGGCCGCGGCCGCCTATGACGTCCCCCGCGACCTGCTGGTCGCCGTCGGCTACGGCGAGACCAGGCTCAACAGCCACGACGGGCTCCCCAGTCAGGCCCGCGGCTACGGCGTGATGCACCTGGTCGACAACCCCACCCACCGCACGCTCGACCTGGCGGCCGACGAGACCGGCCTCCCCGTCGACGAGCTACGCGAGAACACCCCGGCCAACATCCTTGGCGCCGCGGCGGTTCTACGCGCGTATGCCGACGACCTCGGCACGGACATCGAAGGCCAGGACGACGACGTCGACGCCTGGTACGACGTGGTCGTCGAGTACGGCGGCGCCTCGTCGGACGCGGCCGCGCGCCTGTACGCCGACGCCGTCTACGACCTGCTGGAGAACGGCGTCGAGGCGGCCGTCGACGGCGGCGAGACCGTGGTGGTCCCGCCGCGCCCGGTCTTCCCCGACCGCGGCTCCCTCGGCGCCGCCGACGTGGGCGCGTCGAGCGAGGACTACCCGCCCGCCCTGTGGGTCCCCGCGCACGCCGAGAACTACGCGGCGGGCCGCTCAGCGGCCATCGACACCGTCGTCATCCATGTCACCCAGGGCTCCTACGCGGGCTCGATCAGCTGGTTCCAGAACCCCGCCTCGCAGGTCAGCGCCCACTACGTCATCCGCTCCTCGGACGGCGAGGTCACGCAGACCGTGCGCGACGGCGACACGGCCTGGCACGCGCGCTCGGCCAACTCCCACAGCATCGGCATCGAGCACGAGGGCTGGGTGGACGAGCCGGAGTGGTTCACGGACTCGATGTACCGCTCGTCCGCCGCGCTGACCGCCCACCTCGCGGCCGAGTACGGCATCCCGCTCGACCGGCAGCACATCGTCGGCCACGCCGAGGTGCCGGGGAACGACCACACCGACCCGGGCCCGAACTGGGACTGGAACTACTACATGGAGCTGGTCGGCGGCGAGCCGGGCGAGCCGGGCGAGCCGGGGACGCCCGAGCTCGACTTCCCTTCCTACTCGACCCTCAGGTCAGGATCGTCAGGGGCCCAGGTGACCGCGCTCCAGTACCTGCTCAACCAGAACGGGCAGGACGCGGGCACGGTGGACGGCCAGTTCGGGCCCGCCACCGAGGCGGCGGTCCGCGGGTTCCAGACCGCCAAGGGCCTGAGCTCCGACGGCATCGTGGGTCGGCAGACGTGGACCGCGCTGCTCTCTGCGGGCGCGCAAACGTCGTTGGGCCAGGGCAGCACGGGTGAGGCGGTCTCCAGGCTCCAGCGGGCGCTGACCGCCGCGCTGGGCAGGACCGTCTCGGTCGACGGGCAGTTCGGCCCGCTCACCCGGCAGGCCGTGACCGACTACCAGTCCTCACGGGGGCTCGATGCGGACGGTCTCGTCGGTCCCCAGACCTGGACAGCCCTCCAGGCTGGCAGGTAGACCGACATGAGGGGCGCGCGTGACGTGTGTCGCGCGCGCCCCTCGTCATGTCCCCCCGAGGAAAGGGCCGTTCATGCGCAGAACGACAGGCGCCCTGCTCGGCGCGGTCGCGGTGCTGCTCACGCTGCTGCCGCTGTCCCCCGCGTCCGCGAGCGCGCCGGGCGAGCGCGCCGATGACCCGGCGCCGCTCTCCGTCCCCCCGAGTCTGGTGATCAACGACGACTTCCCCGACCCCGAGATCTTCGTCGACGGCGGCACGTACCACGCGTACTCGACGAGTTCGCGGCACGGCCGCGTGCCCCACGCCACCGCCCCCTCAGCCGACGGGCCCTGGACCGTGCGGGGGGATGTGATGCCGGACCGGCCCGCGTGGACCGGGAGCGGCGGGTTCTGGGCGCCCGACGTCTCGCGGCGCGCGGACGGGCGTTATCTCATGTACTTCACGGGCCCCGACACCGCCTCGGGCCGCATGTGCCTGGGCGCGGCGCTCGCCGACAGCCCGGCGGGGCCGTTCCTCGCGACGTCCGACCAACCGCTGGTGTGCAACGCGGGCGAGGGCGGCGACATCGACCCGTCGAGCTTTGTCGACAGCGACGGCACGCGCTACCTGCTGTACAAGAACGACGGCAACGCCGTGGGCCAGCCAGCGATCCTGTGGCTCCAGCGCACGGAGGCCGACGGGATCACGTTCGTGGGCGGCAGGACCGAGCTGCTGCGCAACGACCTGCCGTCCGAGGACGGCGTGATCGAGGCGCCCGTGCTGATCAAGCGCGCCTCGCACTATGTGCTGTTCTACTCCGCGGGCGTGTACACGACGTCCAACTACCAGACGAGCTACGCCGTCTCGACATCGCTGACCGGCCCGTACACGCGGGCCTACCGGCCGCTGATGACGACGGCGACCCTGGACAACGCGGTCGAAGGCCCCGGTGGCGCCGATGTCGTGGACGACCGCATCCTCTTCCACGGCTGGCGCCCCGAGGGCGGGCGCGGCATGTATGTCGCCGAGCTGGGCTGGGACAACGACTACCCCGTGGTGCGCGGCAGCCGCGTGCGGCACGAGGCGGAGCGGGGCTCGCTCAACAACGCGTCGGTGCGCCAGACCGGCAGCGCCTCGCAGGGCGCGGTGGCCGCGGGGATCGACTACGCGGACAGCTGGGTCGACGTCACGGTGTTCGCCGCGGGGTCGGGCGCCCATACGCTGCACATCGGGTACGCGGCAGGGTACGGCGAGGCGCGGCACGCGCTCTCGGTCAACGGCGCGCCCGCGGGCACGGTGACCTATCAGGACCGCGGCTGGGAGAACTGGACCGAGGTGTCGGTGCCGGTCGAGCTGGTCGAGGGGCGGAACACGATCCGGCTCCAGTTCCAGAGCAGATGGGCCGAGCTCGACTATGTGGAGGTGGCCTGAGACACGGCCAGGGCCTCGGTCGAACCGGGGCCTGAGCCAAGGCAGTTGATCGAAGAGCGCGAGGCGCTCGCCCGCCTCACCGAACGGACAGCGCCGCCCGTGCGCCCCGCGCGGGCGGCGCTGTTCATGGTCGTGGCCTGTTCGTGGTCGTGGCCTGTTCGTGGTCGTGGCCTGTTCGTGGTGATGGTCCGTTCGTGGCAGGGGTCTGTTCGTGGCAGGGGTCAAGGGGTGAGCCAGCACATGGGCAGGGATCAACGGCGCGTCGTCGGGCCAGGCGACGTGGTCGCCGTGACGGGGGCGGCCGGGGGCATCGGGCACACCACGGCGCGGACGCTGGTCGCGGCGGGCCTGCGGGTCGTGGCGGTCGACCGGCGGCCCGCCGATGGCGTGGGCGCCGAGCGGGCGCTCGTCGGCGACCTCCGCGACCCGGAGTTCGCCGCGTCGGCGCTGACCGGGCCCGACGGCCCGGTGGACGCGGTGGTGCACCTGGCGGCCATCCTGGCCCCCGGCATCGTGCCCGATGACCAGACGCTGATCCAGAACGTGCACACCGCGTATCTCGTCCTCGAAGGGGCCGGGCACGCGGGGGCGCGCACGGCGGTGGCCGCGTCGAGCGTGTCGTGGTACGGCTACGCGTGGGCCGGGCGCGAGCTTTCGCCGCCCCGTGTGCCGCTGGACGAGGCGCAGCCGACCGTGGCCGTCGCCCCCTATGAGGGCTTTCCAAGGTGCTCGGCGAGGAGGTGGGGGCGTTCGCGTGGCGGCGCTGGGGCATGCCCCGCACGCAGCCGCGCTTCCCGTTCGTCGGGGAGGGCGAGCGGCTGGCGGCGCACCTGGAGCGGGTGCGGCGCGCCCCCGGCGCGAACCGCCGCGAGCTGTGGGCCTGGCTCCACACCAGGGACGCGGCCGGTGCGGTGCTCGCCGCGCTGCGCTCGGGCCTGACCGGGTGTCACGCGCTCAACGTGGCCGCGCCCGACTCGGCGTCCGACGTGCCCACCGCCGAGCCGTTCGCGCGCTACCACCCCACGACCGAACTCGGGGCCGGTCTCGGGACGTTCGGCTCGGCGGTCGACTCGTCCACGGCCCGTGAGCTGATCGGCTTCACCGCCGAGCAGGGCTGGCGGGCCGCGTCCACGTAGCCGCCGCGTCAGGCGGCGCCCCTGGGGTCCTCGACCGCGTCGGCGTGCAGGCGCACCAGCTCGACGCGGGACTGGATGCCCAGCTTCCTGAAGATCTGCCGCAGGTGGAAGCCGACGGTGTGCGGCGAGAGAAAGAGCTGCGCCGCGGCCTGCCGGTTGGTCATGCCCTGGGCGACCAGGTCGGCCACGCGCCGCTCCGTCGCGGTCAGGCTGGCCCACCCCGACGTGGGCCGGTGGGCGTGCTTCCAGTGCCGCCGCCGCACGCCGAGGCGCCGCAGCCTGCGGCGCACGCGGGCCTCGTCGCGTTCGGCGCCGAGCCTCGCGTATCCGGACATGGCGCGGTCGAGGGCGTCGACGGCCGCCTCCCTGTCGCCGCCCGGCAGGCTGCCCAGGTCCTCGGCGGCCGAGGCCCGCGCCCATGGGTCCTGGTGCTCCTCCCCCGCGCGCCGCAGCGCCAAGCGGTCCCGCTCGTACAGGCCCGACGCGTGCGAGGCGGCGGCGGCGAGCGAGGGGACCTCGGCGTTGTCCGACGCGAGGCGCTGGGCCAGCCCCGCGGTGGCCCCCGCCGTCTCGCGGTCCCCGGCGTCGAGGGCGGCGCGCACCAGCCAGGCTGCGGCGGCGGGCTCGGCGACCAGGAGGCGGCGCAGGGCGCGCCGGTCCCCATGGATGGTCCGTAACGCCGTGGCCAGGGCGGTGAGATCGCCGCGGGCGGCGGCGAGCCTGGCGGCGAGCCAGCCGCGGAACGCGGTGAGCGCGCGGGCCTCGTCGCTCTCGGCCCGCTGCTCGGCCACGAGCCCGGCGAGGCGTTCGACGTGTCCTTCGGCGGCGGCCAGGTCGCCGCGCCTGAGCGCCACTTCGGCCAGCACGCGGCCGCCGAGCGCGGACAGCAGCGCCATGCCCGTCTCCTCGGCGGCCGCGAGGCCCGCGGTGGCCTCGGTGGCCGCGGCGTCGAGGGCGCCCCCGGCGAGGGCGAGGCAGGCGTTGAGGATCATGGGCGCGCCGCGCAGCACGGGCGTGCCGTCGGCCTCGATCTCGGCGGCGAGCAGCTCGACCGTGGCCGTGGCCTCCGCGGTCTGCCGCAGCTGGGTGAGCATCGACGCCAGGAGCAGCCGGGGAGGCACGGGTCCTGGGCCGGGGCCAGGGGCCTCGTCCTCGGCGCGGGCCACGGCGGCGCGGGCGACGCGCAGGGCCTCGCCGACGCGGCCCGCGCACCAGTGGGTGGTGGCCAGCGCGCCGAGCAGCCCCGATGAGGCGGCGGTGCGGCGTTCGGTCTCCTCGCGGGCCCGCAGCGCGGCCGCGGACACGTCGAGCGCGGCGAGGCCGTGCAGGTCGGTGACCAGGGCCTCTTCGGGGAGGTCGGCCGGGGGGTGACCCGTTGGCGCGGTCTCGGCGGCGCGGCCCGCGAGCAGCAGCGCGCGCGAGAGGCCGTGGCGCAGCGCGGTGGCCTGGTCGGCGGGGAGCGGCGCCGCGAGCGCCTCGCGGGCCAGGGCGACCGCGCGGGACAGCGGGCCCACGCGGGTCAGGGCCTCGACGGCGATGCGAAACAGCGGCGGCCGCGCTGCGTCCTCGGGGCGGCTGATCTCCAGGGCGCGCAGGGCCAGCTCGGCCGCGGCGCGGGGCTCGGCCGCCGCGACGGCGGACGCGGCGGCGCGCAGCACCTCGACCGCCTGCCCGTCGCCGCGGCGCGCGCCGTGCACGAGGTGGGCCGCGGCGCGCTGCACGCCCCCCTCGCAGCCCAGGATCATGTCGGCGGCCTGGCGGTGCAGGGCGCCGCGCAACGGTCCCGGGATGGTGGCGAGCAGCGCCTGGCGCACCAGCTCGTGGCGGAAGGCGATGGCGTCCTCCTCGCACACCACCATCCGGGAGGCCAGCGCCTCGCGCAGCGCGGGCAGCACCGCGGCCGGGGTCTCGCCCAGCATGCGCGACATGTCGTCGGGCGTGGAGGCCCGCCCGAGCACCGCGGCCACGTCGAGCAGCAGCCTGGTGGTCGGGTGGAACGGCTCCATGCGGCGGCGCACCAGCGCGCTGAACCCGTGCGGCGGGCTGCCGCCCGAAGGGCAACGCGCGAGACGCGCCCGCCCCTCGACGACCTGGACGCGCCGCTCCTCGGCAAGACCGTCGAGCAGGGCGACCAAAGCGGCGGGGTTGCCGTCGGCGCCCTCGACATAGGCGAGCAGCTCGGCGGCGGGCTCGGCCCCCAGCCGCTGGGCCGTCAACTCGCCCACGGCGAGCGGGGCGAGCGGGGTGAGCGACAGCAGCTCGGCGCCCTCGGACTCGCGCAGCACGGTGAAGAGCCGCTCGACCGTGGAGCCGCCCTCGCCCGTGCAGCGGGCGAGCAGCCACACGACGGGCTGGGCGGCGAAGCGGGTCACCAGGGCGCGCAGCGCGGCCAGGGTGACGGCGTCGGCCCAGTGGAGGTCGTCGAGCACGACGGCCACGGGGCCGCCGCGCAGCAACTCGTCGAGGCGGGCGCTCAGTCGCTCGATCAGCGCGGCGTTCCCCGGGGGGCCGCCGCCCTGGGGGGCCAAGGGCCCGGCACCCGTGGTCAGGGAGCCGCCACCGGGCCCTTGGCCCAACGCGGCGGCGAGCGGCGCGAGGGGCATCGCCCTGCGCAGCTCGTCCGCCGCGGCGTGGGCCGCCGACAAGCCGCCGCGTGCCGCCAGGGCCGCCGCGTCGTTCAGCAGCCTGCTCCTGCCGGTCCCCGGCAGGCCCTCCACCAGGAGCACGCCGCCGCGGCGCGGCGCGGATCTGGCCGCGTCGATGAGGCGTTGCACCCGCTGCCACTGCCGATCCCTGCCGAGGAGCGGCGGGGCGGGGCGGGCTTTGGGGCGCATGGGGAGGGACGGGGGAACGGACGAGGCGAGATGGCGCGATGGCATGCGTTTCCTGAGCGAATGCGTATTGTTCCGACTCATCTCATAATCAAGCTGTTACCCCTGTTACAGCAATGACGCCTGGAATCGCACCTTCTCACGAGGGTGGGCGGGTGAACGGCGGCGCGCGCCGGCGCGTGGAGATCATCAAGCGCCCTCCTCGGGGATCCATCGCGAGAACTGCCGCAGCCCGTAGAGCAGCGGGACCGCGGGCGAGGAGTGGGTGCCCGCCACGCGGCCCAGGACGATCGTGTGGCTGCCCACCGCCGAGAGGCCCGCGACGCGGCAGTCGGCGACCGCGAAGGCGTCGCGTATGAGCCAGGGCACCCCGCCCTGGCCCAGCCGCTTCCACGGCACCTGCCCGAACCGGTCGTCGACCGGCGTGGAGAAGATCTCCGCGACGCGCCTCGCGCGGGCGTGCAGGAGGTTGACGCCGAATCTGCCGCTGTCCCGGATCGCGGCGAGGGTGCTGCTGCGCGTGGTCAGGCACACCAGCAGGGTGGGCGGGGTCAGCGTCACGCTGCACAGCGACGAGCACGTGGCGCCCCTGGGCTCGGCGTTCTCGTCGATGCTCGTGACCACAGCGACGCCCGTGGGGAACGCGCTCATCAGCGCACGGTAGCCCTCGACGTCCATCGCTGGCGCTCCCCGCGTCATTTGCCGTGCAGGCGGCGCAGATGGGCGTAGTTGGAGGGGAGGGAGTCGACCAGCTCCCGCTGCTCCTCCTTGACCCGGGCGAAGAGGTGCTGGGCCCCCTCGACGGAGTCCTGGCGGTGCATCAGGGTGGGCAGGGGGTGGTCGGGCACCAGGCCGAGGCCCGCGAAGATGGAGTAGTAGCTGCCGTTGGTCCAGAAATTGCGGAATTCGACGTCGAAATTGCCGTAGTACTCGCCCTCGGTGCTGAAAGGCCGGTTGATCGGGAGGCCAGCGCGGTACATCGCGATTTTCTCCCTGATCTGGTCGGGCAGGCGCAGCTCCTTGTTGGCCCGCCAGAACGGGGTGTCGTCGCGTGGCGCGAGGGCGAAATGGGCCTGGATGAAGTCACGGGTGTCGTCAAACATCCACTCGATCTCGGCGTTGAACCGGTCGGTGAATACCTGGTCGAAGCCCTTGTCGGGGAAGTGCTTCACGAGGTTGTAGAGAGCGGCGTAGATGAAGTAGATGCCACTGGACTCGAGCGGCTCGAGGAAACAGGACGCGAGGCCGATGCCGACGACGTTGTTCACCCAGGCGCGGCGGTTGCGGCCGACGCGGAAGCGCACATGGTTGAACTTGTCGGCGTAGGCGTCGGGGTCGAGGCCCCACAGGCGGCAGAAGTCCTCGGTGGCCCGGTCCCTGGTGGAGAACGCGTCCGAGTAGACATAGCCCGTGCCGAAGCGGCCAAGCATGGGGATCTTCCACGTCCAGCCCGCCCGCATGGCGATCGCCGAGGTGTAGGGCTCGACCCCCACGGCCTCGTCGTCGTTCGGCAGGGCGTAGGCCACCGCGCTGTTGCACAGCAGGTGGTCGTTCATGTCGATGAACGGCTCGTGCAGCGCCTTGTTGATCAACAGGCCGCGGAAGCCCGAGCAGTCGATGAACAGGTCGGCGTCGAGGAGCGCGCCGCTCCTGGTCGCGAGCGCCGTGACGAACCCGCGGGCGTCGAGGCGCGGCTCGGTCATCTCGTCCTCGACATGGACGACGCCCAGCTTGGACGTGGCGTGGCGGCGCAGGAAGTCGGCGACCAGGTGGGCGTCGAAGTGCCACGCGTACCACGTGACGGGCCTGCCGTCCCGGTCACGTGGCGCCTTGAGCGCGTCCATGAGCGCCACCCCGGGGAAGCAGGCGTAGTCGAACGGCTCGTCGGTGACGCCGCTATGGCGGTTGTGGACCCAGTAGTGCGAGAGCGGCACCCCGTCGTGCTCGGGGAGGAGGCCGAAGGGGTGGTAGAAGTGGTCGGGCCGCCCGTCGATCGTGCGCGCGGCGGCCTGACCCTCGCCCGGCGTGCGCCAGTTCACGAACTTGACGGCCACCTTGTAGGCGGCGTTGCACTCGGGCATCCACTCCTCCTCGGAGAGCCCGAGATGGTCGAAGAACACCCGTTGAAGATTGGGAATCGTGGCCTCGCCCACGCCAATCTTCGGAATCGAGGGGGCCTCGAGAACGGTGATCCGCACCGTGTCGCCCAGGGCCCTCGCCAAATAGGCGGCGGACATCCACCCCGCCGTGCCGCCACCCAGAATCACGATCTTTTTGATGCGCCGATCCATGGCCGAATTCCTCCCTGGTTCGCCCCGTGTGCCGGATCCGGGCCCATGGTAGGAGCGGCCGAGCGGCCTTCGCGGGAAACGGCCGAGCAACCTACGCGATCGCGTGGGATGGCCGTCGACAGGAGCGTACGGAAACGGTGGAAAAACGCGGCGCGCCCCACTTCCCGCTGATCGACCGGGGGATGTGGCACGGCCCCCTGATCCCGGAGAGTCGTCTCCCATGTGGGCAACAACGCGGACCCGATCCGCAGTCACGGGGGAAGGGACCGACGAGGGCGGCGGCGGAAGCGTCGCCGTGCTCGGGGCGGGCATCGCGGGCCTGGTGGCGGCGCACGAGCTGGAGTCGCTGGGGCACCGGGTGACGGTGATCGAGGGCAGCGAGCGGATCGGGGGCCGGATCTGGACCCACCGCTTCGGGCCCGAAGAGGGCGCTCCCTACGCCGAGTTGGGGGCCATGCGGATCCCGGCGGAGCATGCGCTGACCCTGCGGTACGTGGAGAGGCTCGGGCTCTCGCACGCGCTGCGGCCGTTCCGCACTATCCTGAGCGACGACCACAACTACCTGAGCACCGGGGCCGGTTGGGTCCAGGTGAAGGACGCGTCCCGGCCGCTCGTGGAGGATCTGCGGCGCACGGTGCCGACGGAGGGCTACGGACGGGCGACCGTGGTGTTCGGGGCCTGGCTCGCGGCGGTCGTGCACGCGATCGGCCCGGCCGAGCTGAGGGACCACCTGGCCGTCGACCTGACCGCGCTCCTCGGCCTGGCCGACGAGCTCGACCTCACGCCCTATCTGCACGGGCCAGCCGCCGAGCGGATCGACCTGGCCGCGGTGTTCGGCGACCACCCGGGGCTGCGCATGGGGTGCGGCCCCAGGCTCTACGGGTTCCTCGACGACCTGCTGCTCGAGTCGGGCGGCGGGCTGATGTATCTCAGCGGCGGCATGGGCCAGTTGGCCGACCGCCTCGCCGAACGCCTGGCCGGGCCCGTCCTGTTGGGACGCGAGGTCACCGGGGTGCATGTCGCGCCCGACCTGGTCCACCTCGCGCTGCGCCACCGCCGCCGCGCGATCGGCCGCGAACACCCGCTGGCGCTGTGCACGTTGCCGTTCTCCGTGGTGCGCGGCCTCGCCCTGTCCGGCGTGGACGACGACAAGCGCGACGTCATCGACAGCGTGGACTACGGCGCGGCCACCAAGATAGCGCTGCACTGCCGCGAGGCGTTCTGGGAGCGCGACGGCATCAGCGGGGGCGCGTCCGCGACCGGCGGCCGCACCCGGCAGACGTACTACCCCCCGCGCGAGGGCGACCCGGCCAAGGGCGTGGCTCTGCTCGGCTCCTACGCCATCGCCGAGGACGCCGACCTGCTCGGCCAGTACCCACCCGACGCGCGGCACGCCGCCGTCGTGGACGAGCTGGCGCCGCTGCATCCCGCGCTCGCCGAGCCGGGGTTCGTGCTCGGCGCGGCCAGCGTCGCCTGGGCGGGCCACCGTTGGAGCAAGGGCTGCACATCGCGCCGCTGGCGGTGGGGCAAGGACGCCGCCGCGCACGCCGAGGAGATGCGGCGCGCCGCCAGGCCGCAGGGGCGGCTGTTCTTCGCCGGTGAGCACTGCTCGGCCACCCCCGCCTGGATCAACGGCGCCATCGAGTCCGCGCTCGGCGCCGTCGCCGCGATCGACTCCGCGCTCAGGGAGGCCCGTTGAGCGTCTTCGACCTGCCGCGCCTGCACTTCGCCGGCACCGCCGTCACCCGGCTGCCCACCGGGCCGCGCTCCGGGCTCTACGACCTGGCGCGCAACAGCGCACTCACCGTCGACGGGCGCCCGTTCCCGCCCGAGGGGCCCGCGTCGGACTACCACGCCCATCTCGACGCGCTCGGCACGCGGTTCGAGCCCGACGGCACCACCACGCCGGACGGCCGGTTCTCCACGGTCAAGGGGTGGAACTTCGGGGGCAACGGCCACTTCTGGGTGGACGCGCGCATCACCGGCTGGGAGCGCTCCCCGGGCCGGGCCGAGGCCGACGACCCCGTGGTGGGCCGCCATGTGGACCTGTGGGGCCACTACAACGACTACCTGGGCACCACGTTCAACCGCGCCCGGGTCCTGGACATCGACCCCGCGTCGAGCTGGACCACCACCGTCATGGTCGGCAGGCTCGGCTTCGGCAGGCGGGGCCGCTCGCACGACACCGGATACATGGCGACCGGGCCCGTCACCGGGCTCCAGCCACCGCGCTGGCAGGGCTCGCGCCATGTGCTGGACGCCGGGGACCACCCGCTGGCCGCGCACTTCAGGCGCTCGGTGGTCCACCAGTTCGCCGTGGCGGCCGACCCCGGCGAGGGCGCGGGCGAAGGCCAGGGGGCCGGGCTGCTGTGGCTCGCGGAGGCCGAGGCGTCGCGCGCGGCGCGGCTGCTGCGGGAGCGCGTCGGGGCCGCCGGGTTCGGCGGCCTCGTGGTGCGGTTCGCGCTGACCGACATGGCCGCGCCGCGCGCCAACGACGCCCCCGACGTCTGGCGGGTGCGCGGCACCATCGCGCCCTGGCGGCGCGGCGAGGCGCGGACGTGCCCTGCCGGGCGGCTGCTGACCGCGCGCCGGGCGCCCGGCTCCCCGCTCGGGAACGCCGCGGTCGAGGTGACCGCGGAGCACACCACGCTCGACCTGATCACCGCGGTCCCCGCCGTCTCAAGGGCCGCCGAACCCGGCCCTGGGCCGCTGCACCGGCTCGGGCCGCGCCTCGACGTGGGCGACCTGGAGCTGCGCACGCGTGACTCGGGGCGGCTGGTCGCCAGGGTCCCCGCGGCGGCCTACCTCGGCGACACCGACGCGACGGGCGGACTGGTCACCGTCCCCACCGTGCCGGGCGGGCCGGGCGGGCCCGAGGAGCCGGGCGGGCCGGGCGAACGGGCGTCGCCAGCCGAGCCGTTGGTGCTGCTCGGCACGGCCGATGGGAGGGAGCCGACCGTGCTGCTCACCGAGGAGGAGACGGTCGTGCGGATCGACGACTCCGCGCTGTTCCTCGAGGAGCCCGACCCGGTGGCGGGTGGGGACGGCACCGCCGAGGTCGCCCTCCAGGTCCACCGGCTCGGGCGCCCAGCGGCGGTGAAGGGGCTGCGGGTGCTCCAGTTCTTCAACCCCCGCGCGTTGCCGGGCGACGCCCGCGCGAGCGCGCCCGACGCGCGCTGCGGCGACATCCGCGTCGTGGACGTGCGCGCCGCGGGGGGCCGTTGGGCCGCGGGCTGCGCGCTGTCCACCGGGCCCGACGGGCGCGCCACGCTGGGCGTGCGGCGGGCGCGGGCGGGCACCACCCGGCTGCTGCTCCTGCCCGAGGGCGACGAGCCGCCGTGCGACCTCGAAGCGCCGGGCTCCGCCGCCCGCGCGTACGACAACGACGACGCCCTCGGATACTGGCCCGCCATGGCCACCGTGGAGGTGCGCGCCCTGCACGACAGCGCGCACCTGGACGCCATCCCGCGCGACCAGGTCACCCTCGACGTGCTCTACCGCGAGGTGTTCGCGCCGTACGAGCTGCTGTACTCGTTCATGAAGGACGAGATCTTCAGCCTCGCCGACCGGTCGCGCGTCGCCACGCACGCGCGGCTGATCTGGCTGATGTGCGACCCGGCGCACCGGGACAAGACGTTCTACATGCCGCCCACCCGCGACATGACCGGGCCGCAGGCGCGGCTGCTGCTGGCCTATCTGCGGGCGGACGAGGCCGGTCGGCGGCCGCCGCCGCTGCTGGTGCCCCGGCGCGCGAGGGACGGCCGGATCACCACGCGCGCCCAGCTCTACGCCGGGCTGCGGGAGGCGGCGCGGCTCGAGCTGGCCGTGATGCTCCAGTACCTGTACGCCGCCTGGTCGATCCCGCTGCTCGGCGCGGGCCGCGAGCTGGTGCGGCGCGGCGAGTGGACCGAGGAGCAGCTGCGCGTGGCGTGCGGCGACGGGGGCGAGACGCTGTCCAACGGGATGCGCGGCAGCCTGCTGAACGTCGCGCGCGAGGAGATGATGCACTTTCTCGTCATCAACAACATCATCACCGCCATGGGCCAGCCGTTCCACCTCCCGGCGATCGACTTCGGCACGGTCAACGGCGAGTTGCGGGTGCCGCTCGATCTGAGCCTGGAGGGCTTCGGGCTCGGCAGCGTGCAGCGCTTCATCGCGATCGAGCAGCCGCACGGGGCGACGCCCGAGCTGGCGGATGACGCGGAGGGTCATGCGCATGGCGCGAGCCCCTATCCCTACCAGTCGCTGAGCGACCTCTACGAGGCGATCCGCGAGGGCATCCGCACGGTGCCCGACCTCTTCCTGGTGGACCGGGGGCGCGGGGGCGGCGAGCACCACCTGTTCATGCGCGAGTCGGTCAACACCGCCCATCCCGACTACCAGTTGGAGGTAGACGATGTCTCCAGCGCGCTGTTCGCCATCGACTTCGTCACCGAGCACGGCGAGGGGGCCGTCCTCACCGCGGTGGAGCACGACGAGGAGTCGCACTACGAGACGTTTCTGCGGATCTCGGACCTGCTGATGGCGGAGAGCCGCGAGCGGGCGCGGAAGGAGCCGGGGCGGCGGCGCCCGCCGTGGACGCCCGCCTACCCGGTGCTGCGCAACCCCTCGCTGCACGGCGGCAATCCGGCGCGCGAGCAGGTGACCGACCCTGCGGCGCGGGCGGCGATGGTCGTGTTCAACCGGTCGTACTTCCTCATGAACCAGCTGATGATCCAGCACTTCGGGTTCGCCGCGGACGGGAGCCTGCGCCGCTCCCAGCTGATGAACGCCGCGATCGACGTGATGACCGGGATGATGCGGCCGCTGGCCGAGCACCTGGTGACGCTGCCGTCGGGGCGCCCTGGGCGGACGGCGGGGCCCTCGTTCGAGCTCGAGGAGGAGCCGGGGTTCCTGGCCAGGCCCGATGTGGCGATGCGGTCGATCGTGCTGCGGTTCACGCATCTGGCGGCGATGGCCGCGGAGCTGCCCGGGGTGCCCGAGCGGGTGCCCGAGCTGATGCGCTTCTACGCCGACTACTTCACGGGGTTCGACCCGCGCGGCGGGTGAGCGGCGCGCGGCGGGGATGGCGCGGCGGCGGCCCGGGGGATGTCCCCCGGGCCGCTCCACGCGCTCCGGTTCGGCTCCGGTCGGCTCCGGTCGGCTTCAGTCGGCTTCAGTCGGCCGGGGCCTCCCAGACGGCGACGGCCATGCCGGGCACCACATCATGGGCCAGCTCGGAGCCGGGCAGCCAGGTGGAGAAGACCTCGCCGAACTCCTCGCGGCTCGGCAGCGCGCTGCCCTCGCTGAGCTTCTGCCAGCTGGGGTGGAAGAACAGCCGCAGCGCGTCGATGGCCGCCCCGACGTCGCCCGCCATCCGGTACGCCAACTGGGCGCTCTGGAATGCCACGTTGACCAGCCAGTCCGCGTCCTTGCCCTTGCGGTCGTGCAGCGCGGTCCGCTCAGGCTCGAAGATCACCATCCGCCCGCCCGGCGCCACGAGCGAGATCAGATGCGGCAGGATCGCCTCGTAGGGGCGCATGTGGAAGACGGCGCTGTAGGAGAAGACCAGGTCGAACCGCCCGTCCCGCTCCGGGGTGACGTCATAGGCGCTGCGCCGCTCGTACCGGATGCCGGGCCCGGCGTTGGTCTTGCGGCCGATGTCGAGGAGGGCCCCCGCGGGGTCGACGCCGACGACCTCCTCGTACCGTTCGGCGAGCCGGGGACAGAACCGGCCGGTGCCGCAGCCGACATCGATCGCGCGGGCGCCGCCCGGCAGCCGGGCGTCGAGCCACTCGCGAAGCCCGGGGGCCTCGCTCATCCAGTCGCCGAGCCGGGTGAGCGCCTCGGCGACGTCGTCGAAGAGGGCGCCGACGGTCCGCGACCGCTCGGCCAGGGCATCCGTGGGGACGGGCGTGGTGCCGTGTGCCGTCATGCTCCAGCGGTTTCCTTTCTCGGGGGTCCGCCGCGCGGAAGGCGCGCGGCGGGAAGGGGGATGGGGCGGGAAGGGGGATGGGGCGGGAAGGGGGATGGGGCTCAGCGGGCGACAGCGCGCATGCGCGTGCCGTGCGGCGCGAGCAGCACCTTGGCGACGGGCCGGATCGGCCCGCCGTCCACGGGCCGCAGCGTCCAGCGGGAGGTGATGGCGGCCAGCGTCAGCACGGCGGTGGAGAGGGCGAAGCGCTGGCCGATGCACTTGCGGGCCCCGCCGCCGAACGGGAAGTACGCCTCGTGCCCGACGTCGGCGTCCAGCCACCGGTCGGGGTCGAAGCGTTCGGGCTCCTTGTACAGCTGCGGCAGGCGGTGGATGACATAGGGGCTCCAGCCGATCATGGTCCCGGCGGGCAGCCGGTGGCCGCCCAGGTCGGTGTCCTCGGTGACCACGCGGCTGCCGAACCACGTGGGGGTGTAGAGCCGCAGCGCCTCGGTCATGACGCGCTCGGCGAGCCTGAGCCTGGGCAGGTGGTGCCACGAGGGCGGGCCGCCGTCAAGCACCTCGTCCACCTCGTCGGCCAGCCGCCGCTCGATGTCGGGGTGGGCGGCGACCAGGCACAGCGCCCAGGCCATGGCGGGCCCTGTGGCGTCGGCGCCCGTGAAGAAGTTGATCACCTGATTGATCACCTCCTCGTCGGTCAGCGCCGTTCGCTCCACCTCGCTGTCCGGGTCCCGCGCGGTGAGCAGCGACGACAGCAGGTCGCCGCGGTCGGCCCCCGCGGCGCGGTGGGCGTCGATCATGTCAGCGACGGTGCGGCGCAGCCTGGCGTGCGCGCGGCGGTAGCGGCGGTTCCCTGGGGTGGGCAGCCCCCGGAAGCGCGGCGGCATGACGATGCGCCAGAAGACCGGGCCCGAGATGGCCTTGAAGTCCTCCGAGATGGAGCGGGTCAGCTCGGGGGACGCCGATGAGAACATGGTGGTGGCCACGATCCGCAGGATGAGCGCGCCCATCTCGTCGGTGATGTCGATCTCCTGCCCGTCGCGCCACGAGGCGGCGACCTCGGCGCACGAGGCGGCCATCACGCCCCCGTAGGCGGGCATGCGGCCGCGGTGGAACGCGGGCTGGCACAGCCGCCGTTGCCTGCGGTGCCGCTCGCGCGGGCAGGTGCCGACGCCGTCGGCGAGCTCCCTCGCGCGGTCCATGATCGGCCCGCCCATGTCGAACGTCCGGTCGTCCCGCAGGACATGGCGGGTGAGCACGGGGTCGCAGACCATGACCAGGGACAGCGGCCCCAGGCGCAGCCTGACGAGGTCCCCGTGGTCGGGCAGGGACGAGAGGAAGGCCAGCGGGTCGCGCAGCAGCGGCAGGGCGTGGCCCAGGACCGGGACCGCGTCACCCGCCAGTGGAATCGTCGCGGCAGTCGTCATCCCCACTCCTCGTGAGTTCGGCTCCGGACGGACCGTCCCAGTGTGGTGCGCCGCCCCGGCCGCCACATCGCGCATCGAGGGGCCGCGAGCGGGGGGTTGAGGAGCACGGATGCCCCCTCCGCACCGCCCCGCGCCGCCCCCATCCCGCGCGGATGAGTGGTATTCGCCGCCGCCGTCGCCGCCCGGCGCCCCGGCCGGGCAGGCTGGCAAAATGAACGACACCCCTCACTCCCCGTCCGCCCGCCCCCCGTCCGCCGAGGTGGCCGTTCTCGGCACCGGGCGCATGGGTGGCGCGATCGTCAGGGCGCTGCTGTCCGCGGGGCACACGACCGCCGCGTGGAACCGCTCGCCCGGGCGCGTCGACCCGCTCGTCTCCGCCGGCGCGATCCGCGCGGAGACGGCGGCGACGGCGGCCGCGGCCGCGCCGCTGGTCATCCTGTGTGTGACGGACGACGCGGCGGCCCGCGGGGTCATCGCGGAAGCGGGCGGCGCGGTGGCGGGCCGCACGCTGGTCAACGTGACGTCGCACTCCCCCGACGAGGCGCGCCGCGCCGCCGCGTACGCGGGTGAGCGGGGCGCCGACTACCTGGCCGCGCCCGCGATGGCGGACCACAGGATGATCGGCAGCCCGGAGACGCAGTTCCTCTACGCGGGCCCGCGCGCGGCGTACGAGCGGCACGAGCCGACGCTTCTCGCGCTCGGCAAGGCGTCCCGCTACGTCGGCGCGGACCCGGGGGTCGCGCCGCTCTTCGAAGCGGCGATGAACAGCCTGTACTTCGAGTTTTGGGTGGGCTATCTGCACGCCCTGGCCCTGGTCCGCGCCGAGGGCGTCCCGGCGTCCGACTTCGCCCCCGTGGTGTCCCGCACGATGGGCCAGATCCCGCCGCTGATGCCGCTGATCGCCCAGCAGGCCGACACGGGCGACTACGATCCGGCCGCGTATGGCTCCGTCACCGAACTGGCCGCGATGACCCGCCCGTTGATCGCCCTGCGCCGCTCCCGCGGCATCGACACCAGCCGCCTCGACCACCTGATGTCCCTGCTGGAGCGGCGCGCCGCGGATGGCCAAGGCGCGCAGGGCCCCACGAGCCTGCTGGAAACGATCGAATCCCGCCGCACGGCCCCCTGAGGAGCCGTCCCGCGCCGGGCAGCGTCGACGCGAAAGGGGCGCGAAGGGCGGCGCGAGGGGCGGCGCGACGGTCAGCGCACCTCGAGTTCCATGACGCGTGAGTAGTTCGCGTCGTTCGACGCGTGGATCAGGAGCTGGACCGCCTCGGCCTCGGTCGCGGGGAACGCCGTGGTGACCAGGCCCCGGGTGTTGCCGCGGACCTCGGCGACCGTGTGCCATGTGCCGTCGGTCATGACCTGGACGTCCCAGTCCCTGATGCCGAAGCGCGCGGCGGGGTTGGCCGTGCTGTCCAGGGTCAGGACGCTGACCTCGCTGACCTCGTGGGCGCGGTCGAGCCGGACGCCGTAGGTGTCGGGGAAGACGCGGGAGGTGCCGTCGTTCCAGCCGGTGGCGCGGCTCCAGTCGGCGTGGTCGGCGTTGCCGTCGACGCCGCCGCAGACCGCGAAGTTGCCATGGGTGGACGAGGCGAAGGCCGCCTCGCCGATGGCCAGGTTGTCGCCCGGCCCCTTGGGCGGCGCGGGCCGGACATGGACGGGGACGGTCAGGCGCTCGCGCTCCACCTTGAGGCGGATGTCATAGGTGCCGGGCTCGGTGTCGCGCGGGGCCGTGACCTCGATCTCGGCGGGGACCGGCTGGTCGGGCTCGGCGGCCGGGAGGTAGCTGGAGAAGATGTCGCGGGAGAGGGCCAGTTGGCCGGGCGAGGCGATCGTCATGTCGGCGAACCTGTCATCGGCGCCCGTGTTGGCCATGACGGCCTGGAACGCCGTGGCGGAGCAGGGCAGCGGGGTCAGCTCCACCGCGCCGGGCTCCGCGGTCAGGGCGACGGTGGCCCGTGGGGCGCCCGGGGCGTGGGGCGCGCCGCTGGACGGGGCCGCGACCAGCAGGGCGGCGACCGCGGCGGTGGCCGGGGGCAGCAGGCGGTGCGGGCGCGAACGCTCGGGCATGGGCTCGTCTTCCTGTGGGCTCGGGGTCAGGCGCGCTGGATGCCGGGGCGGCCGTCCTCGACGACCAGCCTGGCGCGCGTGGACATGCGCCCGCCCGGCGTGGTGACCCGGTCGGCGACGCGGTAGTCGGAGGTCCACTCGTCCGGGGTGATCCGGCAACTGACGTAGCCGCGCTGGACGTTGTGGTAGTGGATGTGGGGGTTCTCGGCGAGCAGGGTCAGCCCGTCCTCGTCGTGGTCCATGCCGTCCATGCCCGAGCTGATGGACGTGCCGACGAACTCGGTGCCGACGGTGGCCGATCCCGGGTCGTCGAAGTCCAGCTTGAGGTCGGAGGCCACGCTGCGGTGGAGGTCGCCGCCGAGCGAGATCAGATTGCGCACGCCGCGCTCGTGGGCGCCGCCGATGACGCGGTCGCGCGAGGCGGCGTAGCCGTCCCACGTGTCCATCGGCACGCCCTGCTCGGGCCCAGGCACCATTTCGAGGCGCGCCATCGCGTTCTGCTGCCCGATGACGTTCCACCGGGCGCGGGAGGTGGCGAGGCCGTCGAGCAGCCAGCGCTCCTGCTCGTCGCCCGTCAGGGTGCGGGCCGGGTCGAGCGAGCCGGGGTTGGGCGGCTTGATGCCGTCGCCCATGGCCTGGTCGGAGCGGTACTGGCGGGTGTCGAGCACGCTGAACTCCGCGAGCGTCCCATAGCGGAGTCGCCGGTGGAGCCGCATGTCGGGGCCCGTGGGCGCCTGGTCGAGGCGCAGCGGCATGTGCTCCCAGTAGGCGCGGAAGCCGTTGGCGCGGCGCACCAGGAACTGGTCGGCGGGGCCGCCGGGGTGGGGGAACTCGTCGGCCCAGTTGTCGACGACCTCGTGGTCGTCCATGGTGACGATCCAGGGCGCGGAGGCGTGGGCGGCCTGCAGGTCGGGGTCCAGCTTGTAGAGGGCGTAACGCTCCCGGTACTCGTCGAGCGTCACCGTCTGGCGCATCGCGTGGAGGTCGCCCGAGCCCGGCCTGATGCCCTTGTCCGCGCCGAACTCGTAGATGTAGTCGCCGAGGAAGAGGACGACGTCGTGGTCGCGGCGCGCGAGGTCGGCGTGGGCGGTGTAGAAGCCCTCGAACCACGCCTGGCACGAGGCGAACGCCAGCGTCATCGACGACAGGCGGTCCCCGGGCGCGGGGGCGGTGCGGGTGCGGCCGACGGGGCTGAGCTGGCCGCCGACGCGGAAGCGGTAGAAGTAGCGCCGCCAGGGCCGCAGTCCGCGGACGTCGACATGGACGGTGTGCGCGTACTCGGGGCGGGCCGTCGCGGTGCCGCGGCGCACGATCCGGGCGAACGACTCGGTCTCGGATACCTCCCAGCGCACCTCGACGGGGCCGCGGTCCATGCCGCCGAAGGGCGCGAGGGGCTCGGGCGCGAGGCGGGTCCAGATGACGACGGCGTCGGGCAGCGGGTCGCCCGATGCGACGCCGAGCGTGAACAGCGGCCCGCGGTCCAGGCGGGACGCAGGGGTCGCGCGGGCCGCGGCGGTGGCGTCGTCGCCGCGGGTCAGCGCGCCGGTCATGGCGAGGGCCGCGGCGGCTCCCGTGACGGTCACGAATCTGCGTCGGGTCGCGGCGAGGGCCGCGGGACCTGGAGTTTTCTCGTGCACGGCTCGCATGACACCGCGCCGCGCTGAACCCGTCCCGGGGAACAGGGGAACCGTGCGTGAACACCCGCCGCGCCCCCGCCCCCGGCCCTTAACCCGCGGGAGGCGTCATGTCCTGTGCTTGAACTCCACGGGCCCGGCGTTCATCGCGATCGTGCCGTCGCGGTGGAGCAGGGGGCGCTTCTCCGTCATCCGCGCGCTGTACGCCTCGATCTGCCTGATGGCCACACCCCCGGAGGCGGTGAAGTCGGCGAGCGCGATGGCGACCCAGTAGCGGGTCCTGGTCTTCTCGAAGAGCGGCACCGTGACCTCGGAGCCCCGGCCGTCGCTCACGACGACATGGGCGCCGAAGCTGAGGAACGAGCCCGCGCCGTTGCTCAGGGCCGAGTAGGCGCAGAAGAGCACATAGCCCTGGTCGGCGGGGCGCGTGATCCTGATCGTCTCCTTGCCCGGCATGCGGGCGTCGCCGTCGAGGGAGATGAACGGGGCCTCCTTGAGCGAGCCCAGGTTCCTGTAGTAGACGGCGTCCTTGCTTGCCTCGCCGCTCGGGCGGCGGTAGCGGCCGCGCTTCTTGACCGCCTCGGCGGGCGGGGGCGCGCCCTCGGGCACATGGTCCTTGCGGACGAGCGTGCCGGGCTCGAGGGCGCCGGGGAGCACGTCGGACGCGGGGACGAAGAGGGCGTAGAAGTCGAGGTCGGCGCCCTGGATGACGCGTTGGGCGCTGCCGCCGTCCCAGATCAGGCGCGCGGTGACGACCAGGTCGGCGTCGCCCTTGTCGAGGCCGATGGCGACGCGCCCGCCCTTGTCGAGGCTGACCGCGCCGAGCGGGGCGGGCGGGGGCGGCGGCGCGGCGGGCACGGGCGGGGCGAGGGGCGGCGCTGGCGCGGGCGCGGCGACCGGTGGCTCGGGCGCGGGATCCTCGTCCACCGAGATGCCGAAGTCCGTGGCCACCCCGGCGAGTCCAGCCGCGTACCCCTGCCCGACGGCGCGGATCTTCCACCCCCCGCCCCTGCGGTACAGCTCGACCAGCACGGCCGCCCGCTCCCCCTCCGTGAGCGGCGGGACGACGAACTCGACGCCCTCGCCCGCCCCGTGCGCGACCCGCACGGCGAGCCCTCCGACCTCGGCGAACGTGTGGCTCTCGTCCTCGGGGTCGCAGCTGCCGACGAGCACGACGCGGTCGACGTCGGCGGGCAGCCTCGCGGGCTCGACGACGACGCGCTCGGGGAGCTGGGCGCCGCCCGTCGGGGTGTGCCGCACGGCCCCTTCCTCGGCCTCGGGCTGGTTGAAGAAGACCATGTCGGCGTCCGACCTGACCTTGCCATCGGCGGCGAGCAGCAGCGCGCTCAGGTCGACGGGCGCCCCCGAGCAGTGGAGTTCGGCGACGACCTGCGAGCCGTCGGTCAGTGGCGCGTTGGCGCCCTTGGCGAGCTGACTCATGGCGTCTCCCGTGCGGCGGCGGTCCCTGCGGTGTCGCGCTCCGCAGTGTAATCAGCGCGCGCCCGGGGCAGCAGGGCCGCGTCCGCCCGGGAGAACGCGAGGGGCGCGGGCAGAATTGCCGGGTGACCGAACCCGGGACATCCCCGCCCTATTCGGGCCAGACGACGGACGAGCAGGACACGCGGACCCCGCTGCGCCTCTTCCTGAAAACGGAGACGGGCGGCGCGGTCGTGCTGCTCGCCGCCGCCGTCATGGCGCTCGTGTGGATCAACGCGGCGCCCTCCTCGTACGCCTCCGTCTGGCACACCGACCTGTCGATCCGCCTCGGCGCCTGGGAGGTGGCGCTCGACCTGCGCGAATGGGTCAACAGCGGCCTGATGACGCTCTTCTTCTTCGTCGTCGGCCTGGAGACGCGCCGCGAGTTCGACATGGGCGAGCTGCGCGAGCGGCGGCGGGTGGTGCCGCTGCTCGCGGCGGGCCTGAGCGGGATGCTGCTGCCGGTCGCCATCTTCCTCGTGATCAACGCGGGCGGCTCGTCGGCCGGTGGCTGGGGGGCGGCGATGTCCACGGACACGGCGTTCGCCCTGGGGATCCTCGCGCTCTTCCGCTCGCGCTTCCCCAAGGGGCTGCGCACGTTCCTGCTGACGGTGACGGTCGTGGACGACTTCGCCGCGCTCGGCGTGATCGCGTTCGTCTACAGCGAGGACTTCGACCTGCTGGCGCTGCTGATCGGGCTGGGCGTCTTCGCGCTGATCCTGGCGCTGCGCGCCGGGGGCCTGCGCCGGGGCGCGGCCTACGCGGTGCTGGGGATCGCGGCGTGGGTGGCGTTCCTGGAGTCGGGCGTCGACCCGATCGTGGTGGGCCTGGTGATGGGGCTGCTCACGTTCGCCTATCCGGCGGCGCGCGGGGATCTGGAGCGCGCCACCGACCTGTTCCGGCTGTTCAGGGAGCAGCCGACGGCCGAGTACGAGCGGTCGGTGCGCTCGGGTCTCGCGTCGGCGCTCTCGCCCAACGACCGGCTCCAGCGGCTGTTCCACCCGTGGTCGAGCTTTGTGATCGTGCCGCTGTTCGCGCTGGCCAACACGGGAGTGGAGCTGGGCGGCGGGCGGCTGGCCGACGCGTTCGCCTCGCCCGTCACGCTGGGGATCCTGCTGGGCTTTCTCATCGGCAAGCCGCTCGGGATCGCGGGCGCGTCCTGGCTGACGGCCCGGCTGAGCGGGGGGCGGCTGCGCCCGCCCGTGGGCTGGGGCTCGACGCTGGCCTCCGGCACGATGGCCTCGGCGGGCTTCACGGTGTCGCTGCTGATCGCGACGAAGGCGCTGAGCGGCGAACGCCTCGAGGAGGCGAAGATCGGGATCCTCTCCTCGGTGGTCGGCGCGGCCGCGCTCGCGTGGCTGGTGTCGCGGGGGCTGCGGCTGCTGCCGCGCCGGGCCAGGGTCGACGCGCTGCTGGGCCGGTCCGAGCTGATCACCGATCTGTCGCCCGACGTAAACCCGGGGCGCGACCATGTGCGCGGGCCCGCCGAGGCGCTGGTGACGCTCGTGGAGTACGGGGACTTCGAGTGCCCGTACTGCGGCCAGGCCGAGCCGGTCGTGCGGCGGCTGCTCGCCGAGGTCGGCAATCTGCGGTACGTGTGGCGGCACCTGCCGCTGCACGATGTGCACCCCAACGCGCGCCTTGCCGCCGAGGCGGCCGAGGCGGCGGCAGAGCAGGACGCGTTCTGGCGCATGCACGACCTGCTGCTCGACCACCAGGGCGCGCTGCGCATGCCCGACCTCGTCGGATACGCCGAGGAGCTGGGCCTCGACGTCGACCGCTTCCGCGACCACCTCCAGCGGCGGCGGGGCGCGACGCGCGTGGCCGAGGACATCGAGTCGGCCGACCTCAGCGGCGTCTCGGGCACCCCGACGTTCTTTGTCAACGGCCGCCGCCACCACGGCGCCTATGACATCGACAGCCTGACCGAGGCGGTGCGCGCGGCCAAGGCGCGGGCGGCGCTGGCTCGTTGAGCCGTGGGGCGCGGCCCGACTTGCGGTGTGACGGCGGGCCGGGGTGTACTGCGCTGTGCCCGCTCGCCCCCTCGTGCCGCGTTGGACGTCCCGGCCGCGCGCCCTGTCACCTGCCCCCTTCCTGGCCCTGATCACCGTGATCGCCCTGATCGCCCTGGTGGCGACGGCCTGTTCGGGCGGCGGCTCCGATGACGCGCCGTCGGCCCAGGACCCTCCGGCGCCTCCTCCATCGGAGACGCCCGAGCTGTGGCGGCCCGAGCCCGGCCTCGACTGGCAGTGGCAGCTCAACGGCACGCTCGACCCCGATGTCGACGTGCCGGTCTACGACATCGACGGCTTCGACCACGGCGCCGACGTGGTGGACGCGCTGCACGGGCGCGGGGTCAGGGTGATCTGCTACATCAACGTCGGCGCGTGGGAGGACTGGCGGCCCGACGCCGCCGACTTCCCCGGCGAGCTGCGCGGCCTCGGCAACGGCTGGGAGGGCGAGCGCTGGCTCGACATCAGGGAGCGCGACGTGCTGCGCCCGCTGCTGGCCGAGCGGTTCGACATGTGCGCGGAGAAGGGCTTCGACGCGGTGGAGCCCGACCTGGTCGACGGCTACCTCAACGACACCGGCTTCCCACTCACCGCCGGTGACCAGCTCGCCTACAACCGCATGGTGTCCGAGCTGGCCAGGGAGCGCGGCCTTTCCGTGGGGCTCAAGAACGACCTGGACCAGATCCCCGAGCTGCTCGACGACTTCGACTTCGCGGTGAACGAGGAGTGCGCGGCGTTCGGCGAGTGCGAGCGGCTGCGGCCGTTCATCGAGGCGGGCAAGGCCGTCTTCCATGTCGAGTACGAGCTGGCCGCCGACGAGTTCTGCGCGGAGACCACCGCGCTGGGCCTCAGCTCGCTGGTCAAGCGATGGGACCTGGACGCCTGGCGCGAGACCTGCTGAGCGCGCGGGTGGGGCCCTGACCTCGCCGGGGCCCCGCCGGGGCGTCGCGGCCGCCGTTGCCTAGGACGGCCTGACCCGCCAGCGGTAGTGCAGCTCGGGGCGGCCCACCTGGCCGTAGCGGGGGGCGCGTTCGGCCAGCCCCGAGGCGACCAGGTGCTCCAGGTAGCGGCGGGCGGTGATGCGGGAGATGCCCGCGATGGCCGCCGCCTCCGCGGCCGTCGCCGTGCCCTCACGCTCGCGCAGCGCCCGGGTCACGGCCTCGAGCGTGGGGCCGCTCATGCCCTTGGGCAGCGCGGCGGGGCGGGGGGCGCGCAGCGCGGCGAGGGCGCGGTCGACCTCCTCCTGGCCGCTGGCCTCGCCCGCCGACGCGCGGAACTCCGCGTAGCGCACGAGCCGGTCGCGCAGGGTCGCGAACGTGAACGGCTTGAGCACGTACTGGACCACGCCGAGCGAGACGCCCTCCCTGACCACGGCCAGGTCGCGCGCGGATGTCACCGCGATGACGTCGATGCTGTGGCCCGCCGCGCGCAGCGAGCGGACCAGGCGCAGGCCGTGGCCGTCGGGCAGGTAGAGGTCGAGGAGCAGCAGGTCCACGCGGACGCGCTGGAGGGCGCGGCGGGCCGCGGCGGCGGAGTGGGCCGCTCCGCGGACGGTGAAGCCCGGCACGCGCTCGACGTACTGGCGGTGGGCGTCGGCGGCGAGCGGGTCGTCTTCGACGACCAGGACGCGTATGGCCGGGTCGAGGGCGACGCGGGTGGCGCGTTCGCCGCCAGGTCCTGTGAGGGTCATGCGGGCACCTCCGTGCGCAGGGGCAGCCGAACGGTGAACTCGGCCCCGCCTTCGGGTGGTCGGGCGGTGGCGAGGGTGCCGCCGTTGCGCCGGACGGCCTGGCCGACCAGGGCGAGGCCGAGGCCGTGGCCCGGCCCCTCGGCCTCGGCTGGCTTGGTGGTCCAGCCCCTGCGGAACGCGGCGTCCAGGGCCTCGGGGGTCAGCCCAGGGCCCGTGTCGCGCACCGCGAGCAGCAGCTCGCCGTCCTCGGCGCGCGCCGTCACGGTGACGCGCGCCCCTGTGGGCCCGGTGGCGACCTCGGCCGCGGCCTCGACGGCGGCGTCGACGGCGTTGTCGACCAGGTTGCCGAGGATGGTCACCAGGTCGCGGGCGGGCAGGGTGGGCGGGAGCACGCCGTCGTCGATGCGGCTCTCGGGCGCCAGGACCAGCTCGACGCCGCGCTCGTTCGCCTCGGCGGCCTGGCCGAGCAGCAGCGCGGCGAGCACCGGCTCGCCGACCGCGCCCACCACCTGGTCGGTGAGCGCCTGGGCCAGCTCAAGCTCGGCGGTGGCGAACTCCACGGCCTCGTCAGCGCGTCCCAGCTCGATCAGCGAGACGACGGCGTGCAGGCGGTTGGCGGCCTCGTGCGCCTGGGAGCGCAGGGCCTCGGCGAAGCCGCGCACCGAGTCGAGCTCACCGGCGAGCGCCTGGAGCTCGGTGTGGTCGCGCAGGGTGACGACGGAGCCGTGGCGCTCGCCGCCCGAGACGGGCGAGGTGTTGAGCGCGACGATCCGGTCCTCGGTGACATGCACCTCGTCCACGCGGGGACCCGCGGAGAGCAGCGCGTCGGTCAGGGGCTCGGGCAGGCCCAGGTCGCGGATGTGCCGCCCCGCCGGGTCGCCCGTGAGGCCGAGGAGTTCGCGGCCCGCGTCGTTGATCAGCCCGATCCTGCCCGAGGAGTCGACGAGCAGCAGCCCCTCGCGGACGGCGCGCAGGGTCGCCTGGTGGTAGTCGTGCATGCGGCCGAGCTCCGCGGCGTTCATCCCGTGGGTGTGGCGGCGCAGCCGGGCGCTGAGGACATAGGTGACGGCCCCGCCGAGCGCGAGCGCGGTGGCGGCGACCACGAGGAGCGCGGTGACCTGCCCGGCCAGCCGGTCGCCGATGGCCTCGACGGTGAGCCCCGCGCTGACCAGGGCGATCACCTCGCCCCCGCCCTCGGGTCCCGAGCGCACGGGGGTGACCACGCGGACGGAGCGGCCGAGGGTGCCGGTGTAGGTCTCGGTGAAGGTGGCGCCCTCGACGGCCTGCCTGGTGTGGCCGACGAAGTGCTCGCCGATCCGCTCGGGGTTGGGGTGGGTCCAGCGGACCCCTTCGGTGTCCATGATCGTGATAAAGGTGATGCCGGTGTCGCGGCGCACGCCCTCGGCGTACGGCTGGAGCGCGGGCGAGGGGTCGGGCGCGAGGGCGGCCTCGCGCACATAGGGCGAGCTGGCGATGGCGCGCGCGGCGGCGGTCACCTGGTCGAGCGCGGCGTCCTCGGCCTGCTCCCGGTCGGTGACATAGGCGAACACGACGCACCCGGCGACCAGCACGGCGACCAGCGCCGCCTGGAGGGCGAAGAGCTGGCCGGCGAGGCTCCGGGGGCGAGGCAGGCGCATGTCGACAGTGTGCACGGACGGTCAACGTGGGGGAAACCCACGTTTCGGTGGTCGGCGAACGATATGAACGCAACCGTGACGGGGGTCACAGGCGGGTGGAGAGTCACCGGGACGCCGGGTGCGCGGCACGCCCCCGGCCCCCGCCGTGGCCTTGGCGCCACGCGAGCCGCTCACATCGCACGCACCACTCCACCCACCGCTCCACCCACCGCTCCACGACGACGAGGAGACCACCGTGGCCCCCACCACGACGACGGAACCGGGAAGCAAGCCGGACGGGAAGGGCGCCCGTCGGCGCGACCGGACCCACTATCTGTATATCGCCGTCATCCTGGCGGTGATCGCGGGCATCGTGGTGGGCCTCGCCTTCCCCGACGCCGGCGTGGAGCTGAAGCCCCTGGGCACCGGCTTTGTGAACCTGATCAAGATGATGATCTCCCCGATCATCTTCTGCACGATCGTGCTGGGCATCGGATCGGTCCGCAAGGCCGCCAAGGTGGGCGCGGTCGGCGGCCTTGCCCTCGGCTACTTCGTGGTGATGTCCACGCTGGCCCTGGCCGTGGGCCTGCTCGTGGGCAACTTCCTCGAGCCCGGCTCGGGGCTGCGCATCACCGAGGCCACCGCGGACGCGGGCGCCGCCCAGGCGGAGGGCGCCAGCGAGTCCACCGTGGACTTCCTGCTCGGCATCATCCCGACCACGTTTGTCTCGGCGTTCACCGAGGGCGAGGTGCTCCAGACGCTGCTGATCGCGCTGCTCGCGGGCTTCGCGCTCCAGGCCATGGGCTCGGCGGGCGCGCCGGTGCTGCGCGGCGTCGAGCACATCCAGCGGCTGGTCTTCCGGATCCTCGCGATGATCATGTGGCTGGCCCCGGTGGGCGCGTTCGGCGCGATCGCCGCCGTGGTCGGCGAGACCGGGGTCGACGCGCTGCGGTCGCTCGCCATCATCATGGTCGGCTTCTACGCGACGTGCCTGATCTTTGTGATCGGCATCCTCGGCCTGCTGCTGCGCCTGGTGACGGGCGTCAACCTGTTCTCCCTGCTGCGCTACCTGGGCCGGGAGTTCCTGCTGATCCTGTCCACGTCGTCGTCGGAGTCGGCGCTGCCGCGGCTGATCGCCAAGATGGAGCACGCCGGCGTGAGCAGGCCGGTCGTCGGCATCACCGTGCCGACGGGCTACTCGTTCAACCTGGATGGCACGGCGATCTACCTCACCATGGCGTCGCTGTTCATCGCCGAGGTGATGGGCGACCCGCTGACGCTGAGCGAGCAGATCTCGCTGCTGATCTTCATGATCATCGCCTCCAAGGGCGCGGCCGGGGTCACGGGCGCGGGCCTTGCCACCCTGGCGGGCGGGCTCCAGTCGCACCGGCCCGAACTGCTCGACGGGGTCGGGCTGATCGTCGGCATCGACCGCTTCATGAGCGAGGCGCGCGCGCTGACCAACTTCGCGGGCAACGCCGTGGCCACGGTCGTCATCGGCGTCTGGACGAAGGAGGTCGACAAGGAGCGGATGCGGGAGGTGCTCGCGGGGCGCGTGCCGTTCGACGAGAAGACGCTCGTCGACCACGGGCACGCGGCGCCGCCCGAGCCCGAGGCGCCTGCCGCCGCGCCCGCGCGGGGGAAGGCGACGACGGAGAAGGCGGATCCGGTCGGCGTCTGACCCCGTTCGCAAGCCGCGGCGCCCCGCCCGGCACTCCCCCGCTCGCGCGGGCCTGGCGCCGCGTTCGAGGCCGTCTCCCCGACGGGCCGCTGGCCAGGGCAGCCCTCACTGCCCTGGCCGCCCCCTTGCCAGAACGTTCGGCGTCAGAACGTTCCCAGGTCAGGCCGTTCCCAGGGACGCGAGCGGGTGGTAGCGCACGCCGAGCGCGTCGAGCAGCGGGAGGTGGCCCGTCAGCCGGGCGTGGAAGTCGGCGAAGTCCCGCTCCCCCGCGCGCCAGCCCACCTCGGCGAGAGCGGCGAGCCTGGGATAGGCGCGCCACTCCACCAGGTCGGTGGTGGGCAGGTACTCGCTCCACAGCTGGCCCTGGACGCCGAGCACGGAGGGAAGCGGGCGGAAGCCGTGCACCTTGTCGAGCGGCAGGCCGTGCCGGATGGCCAGCGGCTCGTCGGGCCCGTCCGCCTCGGCCCAGTCGAGATAGGTGAACTCCTCGGGCGCGGCGACCACGTCGAGGCCCGAACGCGTCGCCAGCTCCACGCGGTCCACGCCACGCCAAGCGAAGACCGCGGCGTCGTCAGGCACGCCCTGCTCGATCAGCTCGTCCCAGACCGCGGCCCTCCTGCCCAGCTTGCCGAGGTGGGTGGCCAGCTGCCCGGCCCACCAGCCGAGCAGGCGCTCGGGCCCGTCAAGGCCCTCGGTGGCGATCCGCCGCCCGGCCTCGACGCTGACGGCCCACTCGTCGGGCGGGACCTCGTCGCCGCCGATGTGCACATACTCGAACGGGAAGACATCGGTCAGCTCGTCGAGCACCTGCCGCACAAACTCCACGGTGCCGTCCGCGGTGTTGAGGACGTGCTGGGAGATGCCCCAGCGGATGCGCACCGGCAGCTGCCGGTCCGGGTCGTTGCCCAGCCAGGGGTAGGCCGCGATCGCCGCCTGCATATGGCCTGGCGCGTCGATCTCCGGCATGATCCGCACCCCTCGGCGGGCGGCGTAGGCGACGAGGTCGCGCAGCTCGTCCTGGGTGTAGAAGCCGCCATGGGGGGTGTCGTTCTCGCGCCCTTCGCGATTGTGACCCACCACGGAACCGGTCCTGAACCCGCCGAACTCGGTCAGCCTTGGATAGCGCTTCACCTCGAAACGCCAGCCCTGGTCATCGGTGAGGTGCAGATGCAGGGTGTTCAGCTTGTGGAGGGCCAGCAGGTCGACGTACTTGTAGAGGAACGGCAGCGGGTGGCACCAGCGCGCCACGTCGAGCAGGGAGCCGCGCCAGGCGAACCTGGGGCGGTCGGTGATCTCCACGTGGGGCAGGCGCCCTTCGCGGGTCAGCTGGCGCAGCGTCTGCACCGCCCAGCGGAGCCCCGCGGGGGCGGTGGCCTCGGCGCGGGCGCCGTCCTCGGTGATCGCCAGGCGGTAGCCCTCGGCGCCGAGGGCGGGGTCGTCGGTGAGGGTCAGCTCGATCTCGGAGCCCGAGCCGTGCGCGCCCAGGAGCTCGCGGGCCAGCTCGGCGATGTCGTCGGGTCCGCGGACTCCGGTGTCGGGACCGATGGGGAAGTGGCCGTCGAGGACGCGGAGGGACTCGGGACGCGGTATCAGCGGCGGCGTTGTGTTCACGGGGTCCATGAACTCATGCCGAGGGGTAGGCGAGGAAGAGGAGGGCCGCGAGCGCGCCGCCCGCGATGGGCCCGGCCACCGGCACCCAGGCGTAGCCCCACTGCGCGTCGCCCTTGCCCTTGATGGGCAGCAGGAACGCGTAGGCCAGGCGCGGTCCGAGGTCGCGGGCGGGGTTGATGGCATAGCCCGTGGGGCCGCCGAGGGATGTGCCGATCACGATCACCACGAAGGCGACGGCGGCGTAACCGAGCGCGGCGTTGCCGAAGTTGGGGATTCCGCCCTCGTCGGTGAAGACCGGCGAGAACAGCACGAAGGCCACCAGGACGAAGGTCCCGATGGCCTCGGAGACGACGTTCCAGACCCGGTGGGGTATCTGGGGCGCGGTGGCGAATATGCCGAGCGTGCCGCCGGGTTCGGGATGGTCGTCGAACTGGAGCTTGTAAGTGGCCCAGCAGAGCACCGCGCCGAGCACGCCACCGGCCAGCTGGGCCAGCAGGTACACGGGGACGTCCGACCACTCGGCCTTGTCCGCGATGGCGAGGCTGAGCGTGATGGCGGGGTTGAGATGGGCGCCGGTGGGCGCCGCGAGGCTCGCGCCGGTGAACACGGCGAATCCCCAGCCGATGTTGATGAAGAGGGGGCCCCCGCCGTTGCCGTTGGTGCGGCGCAGCACATGGTTCGCGACGACGCCGGTGCCCAGCAGGATCAGCACGGAGGTGCCCAGCAGCTCCCAGAGGAAGATCGAACCTTGGCTCATCAACTACCTCCACAGCGTTGTGGCTTCGCACGCCGGTGGTGCCGACGAATGCCCGCGAACCCTACTTGATCACGGCAGCGCGCTGAAGGCCGCGCGCACGAGAACCTGTGCGCGCGGGAACGCCACGGCGCCCCCGCGCCCGGGTCGTGGGGGCGGCGGCTGGCGCCGACGCGCCGCCGCCACGCCCGGGGGCATGGCTCGGGGCGGAGCGCCGTGCGGTGGGCCGGGGGCACCAGATATCTTGATGTCAAGCAATGTCAAGCAAGGTTGCAGAGACGTGAGCGGAGCAACGCGGTGACTGACTCGACCATCATCTACACGCACACGGACGAGGCCCCGGCCCTGGCGACGTATTCGTTCCTGCCGGTGGTCGAGGCGTATGCCTCGACCGCGGGTGTCGGCGTGGAGAGCCGTGACATCTCCCTGGCCGGGCGGATCATCGCCAGCTTCCCCGAGCACCTGGAGGAGAGCCAGCGCGTCGACGACGCGCTCGCCGAGCTGGGCGCGCTGGCCCGCACCCCCGGGGCCAACATCATCAAGCTGCCCAACATCTCGGCCTCGATCCCGCAGCTCAAGGCGGCCATCGCCGAGCTGCGCGAGCAGGGTTACGCGCTGCCCGACTACCCGGACGACCCGAAGACGGACGAGGAGCGCGACATCCGCGCCCGTTACGACCGGGTCAAGGGCAGCGCGGTCAACCCCGTGCTGCGCGAGGGCAACTCCGACCGCCGCGCGCCCGCGTCGGTGAAGAACTACGCCAAGGCGCACCCGCACCGCATGGGCGCCTGGTCGGCCGACTCGAAGACCAACGTCGCGCACATGGAGGGCGACGACTTCCGCTCCACGGAGAAGTCGGCGATCGTCGCCGAGGCGGGCTCGCTCCGCATCGAGCTGGCCGGGGACGACGGCAGCACGACGGTGCTGCGCGAGTCGGTGCCGGTGCTCGCGGGCGAGATCGTGGACGCGGCGGTGCTGCGGGTGGGCGCGCTGCGGGAGTTCCTCGCGGCGCAGGTGGCACGGGCCAAGAGCGAGGGCGTGCTGTTCTCGGTGCACCTCAAGGCCACCATGATGAAGGTGTCGGACCCGATCATCTTCGGTCATGTGGTGCGCGCGTTCTTCCCCAAGACGTTCGCCGCGCACGGCGCGACGCTCGCGGCGGCGGGCCTCACCCCCAACGACGGCCTCGGCGGCATCATCAAGGGGCTCGACGCGCTGCCCGAGGGCGCGGAGATCAAGGCGTCGTTCGATGCGGAGCTGGCCGATGGCCCGGAGCTCGCGATGGTCGACTCCGACCGCGGCATCACCAACCTGCACGTTCCGAGCGATGTCATCGTGGACGCCTCGATGCCCGCGATGATTCGCACGTCCGGTCACATGTGGGGCCCGGACGGTCAGGAAGCGGACACGCTGGCGGTCATTCCCGATAGCAGCTACGCCGGTATCTACCAGGCCGTGATCGACGACTGCCGCGCCCACGGCGCCTACGACCCGGCCACCATGGGCTCGGTGCCCAATGTCGGCCTGATGGCGCAGAAGGCCGAGGAGTACGGCAGCCACGACAAGACGTTCGAGATCCCCGCCACGGGCACGGTCCGCGTGGTCGACGGCAACGGCACGGCGCTGCTGGAGCACGCGGTGAGCGCGGGCGACATCTGGCGCATGTGCCAGACCAAGGACATCCCGGTCCAGGACTGGATCAAGCTGGCGGTCAGCCGCGCCCGCGCCACGGGCGACCCGGCGATCTTCTGGCTCGACGAGGGCCGCGCGCACGACGCCAGCCTGATCGAGAAGATCAACACCTATCTGCCCGAGCACGACACCGAGGGCCTGACCATCGAGATCAAGTCGCCGGTGGACGCGATCAGGTTCTCCCTCGAGCGCATCCGCAGGGGCGAGAACACCATCTCCGTCACCGGCAACGTCCTGCGCGACTATCTGACCGACCTCTTCCCGATCCTGGAGCTGGGCACCAGCGCCAAGATGCTGTCGGTGGTGCCGCTGATCAACGGCGGCGGGCTGTTCGAGACGGGCGCGGGCGGCTCGGCGCCCAAGCACGTGCAGCAGCTGGTCAAGGAGAACTACCTGCGCTGGGACAGCCTGGGCGAGTTCCTGGCGCTGGCGGTCAGCTTCGAGCACCTGGCGCAGACCACGGGCAACGCCCGCGCCCAGATCCTCGCCGACACCCTGGACCGCGCGACGGCGACGTTCCTCAACGAGAACAAGTCGCCGAGCCGCCGCGTCGGTGGCCTGGACAACCGCGGCAGCCACTTCTACCTCGCGCTGTACTGGGCGCGGGAGCTGGCGGGCCAGTCGAAGGACGCGCGGCTCGCCGAGGCGTTCGGGCCCCTGGCCAGGACGCTGGCCGAGCAGGAGCAGACCATCGTGGACGAGCTGGTCGCGGTGCAGGGCTCGCCCGCGGACATCGGCGGCTACTACCGCCCCGACCCGGCGAGGACGACCGCCGTGATGCGCCCGTCGGCCACGTTCAACAAGGCGCTCACGCTGCTCGGCTGAGCCGCCTTGGCCTCCCGGCGGGGACTCGTTGTCCCCGCCGGGGGTCCTTCGGGCGGTCCTTCGGGGGGTCCCGTCGCGGGCTCCTTCTCGGGCCCTCGGCCGCTCAGAGCCGCCGAACGCGCGGCACGCACCACCGGGCCCTCCGAAGCCGTCGTCCAGGCGACGTAACAGAACACCTCTAGGGTGTCGGCCATGAGGGAGAGTGACAGAGGCGGGCGGCCGGGGGAGGCCACGCTCGCGTTCTCCGCCCGAGGCCTCCGCACATCCTGGTGAACGGGGGCCCCCTGAGGCTCGGCGTGCTGGGCGACATCGCCGCCTGGCGGGGCGCCGAGCCGTTGGACATCGGGCACGCGCGGCAGCGGCACGTGCTGGGCGCGCTGCTGCTCGAGCCAGGAACGGCCGTCCCCGGCGAGGAGTTGGCGCGCCGCGTGTGGGGCGCGCGCCCGCCGCGCGGCACATCGGCGCTGTACGGCTATGTGTCGCGGCTGCGACGGGCGTTGGCCGGTGGCGGCGCGGACATCGTGCGCGACCGGGCGGGTTACCGGCTGGAGGCGGAGGCGGGCCCCGCGGCGGTGGACGTGTGCCGTTTCCGCGCGTTGGTGGTCAGGGCCGGGGCGGTGAAGCGCGACGAGGAGGCCGCCGCGCTGTGGGACGAGGCGCTGGGGCAGTGGCGGGGCGAGGCGTTCGCGGGGGCGGACGCCCCCTGGTTCCGCGCCCAGCGCGAACGCCTCGACGCGGAACGCCTCGCGGCCCGCCTCGACGCGGCCGATGTGGCGCTGCGGCTGGGCCGACAGGGCGCGCTGCTCGGGGAGTTGGCGGCCAGGGCCGGGGACCACCCACTCGACGAGCGCATGGCGGGGCAGCTGATCCTGGCCCTGCACCGGGAGGGGCGGCACGCGGAGGCGCTTGCGTCGTTCGAACGCGTACGGCTGCGGCTGGCCGAGGAGTTGGGCCTCGACCCTGGCCCGGCGCTGCGGCGGCTGCGCGAACGCCTGGCCAACGCGTAACCCATGGGTCACGCTTCCTGCGTGGCCGACGACGAGCGGAACGACAAGCCGAGCGATGGACACAGTGACGCGCCGAGCGACGCGTTGAACGGCGTGGCGGGCGCGATCGCCGGGCGGTTCGCCGGGAGATCCTGGTCATGCCGCGCCACACCCGGCTCTCCGCGGGCGAGATCGCCGGGCGGTTCGCCGTCAGCAGGCCCGCCATCAGCCGCCATCTGCGCGTGCTGCGGGAGAGCGGGCTGGTGACCGACGAGGCGGACGGGCGGCGGCGCCTCTATGCGCTCGATCCGTCCAGGCTGGCCCAACTGACGGCCTGGCTCGCCCAGTTCGAGCAGCCGTCGCCCTGGGCCCAGCGGTTCGACGCGCTGGGGACCGAGGTGGCCCGCGCCCGCAGGGACCGGCGGCATCGCGAACCGGCCGAGGAGGGCCGCTCCGGCGGCACGGCAAGGAGGGACACCGCATGACACCGACCGAACCACCCGCGCCCACCGGGCAGTCGCTTCCCGCGGACGCGGGGTACGGCCTGTCCTCACCCGCACCTACCGCGGCTCGATCGACGACGTGTGGGCCAGCGTGACCGAACCGGAGCGCACCGCGCGGTGGTTCGGCCCGTGGCGGGGCGAGGCCGCGCCCGGGAGAACGATCGAGGTGCGGATGGCGTTCGAGGCGGAGGCGCCCTGGTGCGCGCTGCGCATCGACGCCTGCGAGCCGCCGCGCCGCCTGGCCGTCTCGATGGACGACGAGTCGGGGGCGTGGCCCGTGGAGCTGCTGCTCGACGAGACCGGGGACGGCGCAACGACGCGGCGGCTGGTCCACCACCGCCCCTCCGCGGAGGGGATCGGCGAGATCGGCCCCGGCTGGGAGTACTACCTGGGCCTGCTGATCACCTCCCGCGAGGACGGGGCGACGGCGTGGGACTTCGACGCGTACCACCCTGCGCAGAAGGCGTATGACGAGGGGCTGGCGCCCACGCCATAGCGCGGGCTAGAGCGCGCCGAGGTCCGAGCTGTACCAGCGCTCGGGCCGCATGTGGAAGACGATCTGCTCGCCGTGGTCGGCGAGCGCGTACGCGACGTAGCCGTCCACCTTCTCGGCGGGCAGGTAGCGCACGGCCAGCCCGTGCAGGACCTCGCGCGTGCCCTCGGTGGTCCCGACGACCGGGCCCTCGACGCTGACATAGCGGATGGTGGGCTCGATGCGTTCGACCATGAGGCTGAACCGGCCCGCGGCCTTGATGAGGCGCGCCTTGCGCGAGTCGACGCCGGTCAGGACGGTCACCTCGCCGCCTGGCTCGTACGCGTACCAGATCGGAAGGGTCAGCGGCCCCCGCCCCGCCCCGGCGTCCACGGCCAACGCGGCGATATGGGGCTCGGCGAGGAACTGCTCTCGCTCAACTCGGCTCAGCGGCATACCCGCCACCCTAACGACGCGCCCTAACGACGCGCCCGAACGACGGCCAGTGCGGCGCGGGGAAGGGCTCGCGGGCCCACACCGTGGTGAGGGGGGTCGCGAGCCCTTCCGGGGTGGGTCGGCTCATGGTCCTGTGGTGTGCCAGATGGTTTTGGTTTCGAGGTGGGTGGTGAGG